>NZ_JAMBON010000100.1 GCF_023715655.1 Oceanobacillus luteolus
CAAGCAAAAAATTTTGCTTGGATCCTTTTTTGAGTAAAATTTATCATCATCGGTCACTATACCTGGGTTGTTGGCGGTGTACTTTCTCAAGTTCACCGCCATTAATGCAAAGGCTAATTCCTTGGTCACCTTTTGTTTTCCTCTAACGGAAAAACGAGTGAAACCCAAATTAGCCTTCAGAAATCCGAAAACTGGCTCCACATCAATTTTACGTTTCCCGTAAATTTCACCGGTTTTCTCGTCTGAAAGCTTCGTGCGTACATATTCTTTTTGAGATTCCCACTTTTCATTGATGTAGACTTTCCGGTTGTTACCCGGCTTTGCTTTGGTGCACAGATCGCGCAGTGGACAGGCTGAACAGTCCTCACATTCATACACTTTAAACTCACGTGTAAATCCGTACCTGTCCTTTCGTTTGGAGTGATAGCTAAACCGCACTTTTCTTCCATTTGGACATAGATACGCATCTTCTTCTTCATTATATTCCCAGTTGTCTACATGAAAAGCATTCTCTCTGTGTTTCTTTTTCTTCTCCTTTCGATACTGATTGTATGTAATGAGTGGTATTCGATTTCGATTCTCTAGGATATCTTCATAATTCTGTTCACTGCCGTACCCCGCATCTGCGACAATGTGTTCTGGAAGCTCAAAGAAGTGATCTTCAATTGTGTTGAGAAAAGGAATCAACGTACGTGTATCCGTTGGATTCGGGAAAACATCGTAAGCTAGTGCGTATTGACCTTCCGTCGCAATCTGTACATTATAACCAGCTTTCAACTGACCGTTCTTCATGTAGTCATCTTTCATGCGCATAAACGTCGCATCTGGATCTGTCTTCGAGTAACTATTGCGGTTACCGAAGATCTCCATATCGTTTTGATACTTTTGTTTACGAATGATGAAATCCTCAAACTGCTTACGAGCTCGTTTTGGAAATTTACGTTCCGAACGGATTTTCTTTCGCTCGCTGCCAACTTCACAAGCTTCAATTTTTTCGTTGTATTCTTCCATTTTTTCATCTAACTTTTCAACTACTTTTTCCATCTCTTGAACGGATAACTCTTCTTGATTTTCTCGCTCAATCGCCGGAATAATTTCCTTCTCTAATAACTCATCATACAGTTGATTCGATTTTTCAATCAGGTTGTCACTATATTTTTCGGTGGACTTCCGCCAAACAAAGGTGAACTTATTGGCGTTTGCTTCAATCTTCGTTCCATCAATAAAAATCGCATCTTCCTCTATCAGTTCCTTCTCCACTAATTGATTTCTAAACTGTACAAAACATTCACGAAGAATCTCTTCAATGAGGGGATTAGAACGAAATCGATTAATGGTGCGGTAGCTTGGTTCGTAACCCTGCGCTAGCCACATCATCCGAACACTGTCCTGTAGTAAGGCTTCTATTTTACGACCAGAAAAGACAGACTGCGTATACCCACACAATATAATTTTTAACATCATCCGCGGATGATAGGATGGTCGACCGGTCTGGCGTAAGAATTTTTCAAAGACCTCATCAGGAATACTCTCTACTAAATCGTGAATCGCAAAAGCTATATCATTTTCTTGTAATTTGATTTCTAAATCCAGCGGCAAAACAACTTGATTCATGGTATAATGTTTAAACATAAGGACACCTCTTTTGTGATTAATTATTGTGTGGTAACTTTAATTTTATCAAAAGGTGTCCTTTTTGTTTACTAAAATAACGATAGCAAAAAGCGTAGGGCCTACACATTTTTTGTGTGAACTCCTACGCCTTATTTTTTATTTACTGGGGTTTTGTCCCAGCCTCTT
>NZ_JAMBON010000101.1 GCF_023715655.1 Oceanobacillus luteolus
ACTCCAAAGCCTTCCAATTAAAGAATTCAGGAGGGTTATTTGGCATGTGCAAAATAAGTATATCACAATTAATTTAAGTTTTTTAGAGAAAAATATTGACAACTATTAGCTGGTTTAGCTTAAAAATCATTGAGTATTCACCCATTTTTATCTGAAAGCAACTTATCTATTTTTTCTTCTATTCTATTTAATTTTTTATTTCTATCCTTAGATTTTACAATCAATGTAATAACTACTGCAACCAAAGCAATAAGAATCAGTAAAAAAAACAATTGAACAATTATATCTCCTACTAATACTCCGCCAACTGTTGTTAAAAAAAACATAAGTATTTCCACCTTTCACTTATATAAATTTGATAATTCCTACTGCAATTTCACCGTAATATGGAAGTGGTGTTTTCTATTCTTCTGAAAAAATACGATTTTTGATAATCGCCTTGATTAACTATTGCACCCAATAGTTTAGTTTAAGTATATTCCTTCACAACCTCTAAGAATTTAAACGCTAAAGAAAATATCTTATCCCTTATTTATTAAATATCACTTAGGCAATTTGTTTTTCACCATTTTTCCCACTCTGAAATCAATTCTTATTTTTTGGTAGAAATAGTGAAATAATTAATAGTAGAATACTTATCCCAAGTCCTAGATAGGTTATCAAATCAATTGTATCCATTGTTAATAAAGTAGCCCACCCCGTAGAAAAGATGATTAATCTAAACAGCGAGGTTAATATTGCCATTGCAAATGCGATTACCTGAACAATTCTACGAGTATTTATGTTCCCACACCCTTTTATTTTAACTGAATATCCTTGTTACTCCTACTCATATCTAAACTGCCCCTTTTATAAATTCAAAAGAAAGAGGACTAATCCTTATTCAAGAAAAGCCCCCTATAGCGAAATAATAAACAATCACCCAATAACAGGTATAGTAGCTAAAGATACTAGCAAGATTAAACTCCAATTTCAAACAAATGAAGTATACATATTATTTCTGATTCTGATAGACTACTCTCTTTCACTAAAGTGATATAGTTTTTTCTCGGTGGTAGTTTTCCACTTTCCTCCATTATGACAATCGGCTCGGAATCCTCATATAACGTTGTTTGTTTCGTATGAGTTTTTTTTGAGATTATGTATTTTCTTTCATCTAAATGAAATTCTAATATTCGTTCAGTCATTTTGAACTTACTCACATCAGTCAGTATGAAGTTCTCTTTATTTGCTGAATCCTTTAAAGACCACTTCCGTTTCGCAACCCCAATATCTTCAACTTTTACAAGCTCTTTACCTGCCATATTCTTAATAGACACATTGATAAACCAAGTCGTAAAATGTAGGGCTAAAAGTTTTTGCCAAATATTCTTATGATATTTTTGTAGAGAATAAACTACTTTCCCTTCATTGTTTGTAACACCAATTTCAATGTTTGATGTTATTCTTGTTGGCACATCATAGCAAAAATCATACTTCAATTTAATTTTAAGCTCCCTTTCCCTTCATAGTGCTTTCTGTTTAGAAGTCTATATGTATTACGAATGTAACTGTAGTTTGGTTTCACTCTTGTTAAAGAAACCTGCCCCTTTAGCACAATAACTTAGCTTAATTCTAACATTAAGTATCTGGATCTACGTCAATATTTAGGACACATTTAAGTTAGTTTTTTGGTTGTGCTTTGAAGCTTATTTGAATAGATATGTGAAGGCTTGACATGGAGCCTCTGTGTGCGTGGTGATTTGCGAAAGACGAA
>NZ_JAMBON010000102.1 GCF_023715655.1 Oceanobacillus luteolus
CTTCTTTAACGGTGTGGATGAGCATATCATTCAAACCGTCATAAGGGAGTTGAGAAATGAATGAGGCAAGATTATACAGACGTCAAGAACATTTATATTGTTTGTGGAAAGACGGATATGAGAAAGGGAATTGACGGACTAGCTACACTAGTTCAAGATAACTTCGAGCTAGATCCCTATGGCGATTCCATCTTCTTATTTTCTGGTTGGAGCAAAGACCGTTATAAATGTTTATATTTTGATGGGGATGGATTCGCCATGCTTTATAAACGTTTAGATAATGGTAAACTTCAGTGGCCTAAAAACGAAAATGAAGTTCGCAATTTATCGCAACAAGAACTTCGTTGGCTCTTGGAAGGGTTAGCTATTCAACAACCAAAAGCAATACAAAAATCTCCAAAAGGTGTTTTTTAACTATTCATTTTTCGTTCGATAGCGTATACTATAGCTATCTTAACAGAACGAAAGGCGGTGAAATTGCATGGTTCAATCTTCTCCTGATCAGAACGATAAATTAATTAAACTTTTAGAGGAACAATTAAAACAATCGAATCGACAGATCGAAGCTTTGACCGAGCAAGTTCGCCACTTAACGAAGCTACTATATGGTTCGAAAACGGAGCAATCGAAATACAATCTACCCGATGGGCAAACGTCGTTATTCGATGATGAGGATGATGACGATTCTTTTAACTATTCTGAGCACACAGAAGAACAAAGCGAACAGAAGATTGCATATACTGTTGAACGTAAAGCAAAAAATAGAAAACGCAATGATTTTCTGGCAGATGACCTCGAAACAGAAGTCATTCATCATCACCCAGAAGATACGACATGCGATTGTTGCCAGCAAGCAATGACAGAAATGGGCAGCACCGTTGTCCGAGAAGAAGCGATGTTTATTCCAGCAACGATGAAGAAAATACAGCATGTAGAACATGCTTATGAATGCAAGAATTGTAAGGGACATTCCTTTCAGAACGCACAAATAAAAAGAGGCCAAGCACCACAGGCTCCTATTCAACGTAGTCTGACAAGTCCTAGCATTCTAGCGAAAGTAATCTATGATAAATTTATCCAGTATCTTCCGCTTTACCGTCAGGTAAAAGAATGGGAGCGTTGTGGCCTACATACGAACGATAAGAATTTGTCTAACTGGGTTATACGAACAGCTCAGGATTGGTTACTTCCCGTGTACCAACGGATGAAGGAAATGATGATGAACAAATCTATTTTACACGTGGATGAAACCTACGGAAAAATTATTCATCGTTCCGACGGGAAACCAGGAAATGCCAATGCCTATAATTGGGTGTACCGTAGCGCTCCTAGCCAAGGCCCCGTTATCATTCTCTTTCAAAGTGCGTTGTCACGTGCGAGATCCGTTCTCCAAGGATTTGTAGAGAACTTTACAGGGACCATTATCTGTGACGGCTATTCTGCATACGATAAACTCCCAGGCGTAACCTTCGCAAATTGTTGGGCACACGTTCGCCGATATTGGTTGAAAGTGAACAGTAAAAACGGGCAGATTGGAGTGAAATTTTGCGACGAGCTTTATCGCCTAGAAAGGGATTTTAAAAAATTATCCCCGAGTAAGCGAAGAAAAAGACGTCAAAAGCTTTCGAAACCAATCGTAGAAGAATTCCTGAAATGGATTGAGGAATCCCCTTTTTACGGCAATAACGCACTTGGAAAAGCAGCCGAATATACACTGAAATT
>NZ_JAMBON010000103.1 GCF_023715655.1 Oceanobacillus luteolus
TAACTAAATATAACAAAACCTTCCAATCACTATGTAGTGGAGGGTTATTTGGCATACGTAATTTTAGTATATCATGAGAGAATTAATTTTTTTAGAGAAAAATATTGACAACTATTAGCTGGTTTAGTTTAAATACAACATTTCACAAATTCATTAACCCCGATTACATTTGACTTGTAACGTTTTTAACCAAAAACTATCCCCATAATAAGTTTATAGGATAGTTTAATAATGTTAACTAGAGTGTTTAAAATATTCAATATAACATGTTTGTTTATCCTTAGAAAAGGAGTGGTAAACAATGAACCTATCTACGAGGATTTTATGACTGCCTTTCCATTCTAGTATCTGCTCTTGTACTTGTACCAAGTGTCTGGATCTTATCCTCAATACGTTCTAATAACCTTAATTTATCGCAGGTTAAGGGGCAGTAAAAATCAGGAAACACCTATTTCATTTATAGAAAATGAGATTGTAAATAATAACTTATTTTATAAGAGAAACCACTTTAATTATCCAGCTCTTTCTTACTCAAACTATTGGCTCCCAATTAATGGGATCATGTCAACACCAATATTGCTTTCCATGGAGGACATTCTTCAATTACCTTCAAAAACAATACTAGCTGTCCTTGAATGTTCAGGGGATAAACGTAACCTTTTCGAACCTAAAGTATTTGGAGAACAATGGGAAAAGGTGCTATAAGCCAAGGCTATTGGAAGGGTGTACCGTTACGAACCCTGCTGGAACTTTCCGGGATAAGGGAAGGATCAAAAGAAATTGTCGTAGAAGGATATGATTTTGGAGAAAGAACCGATCTAAATGAGGTTTTTACCTACGCTAGAAGTCAGCCTATAGAGAAGGCTATCCATCCTGATACCATTATTGCCTATGAATATAATAACCAGCCAATTCCGTTTAAACATGGTTATCCACTAAGATTAATTGTTCCACAGTGGTATGCAATGGCGTCTGTTAAATGGATAAAGCAGATTAGTGTTATTGATTCTAATTTTAAAGGACCATTTCAAACAATCGATTATGTGTATTATCCTGATAAAGAAAATAATAAAGATGCCTACCCTGTTACTACAATAAATGTAAACTCGACGATTCAAAAGCCTTTAGATAAGGAGAATTTAAATAATGGTAAGCATTTGATTAAAGGGATTCCTTGGAAGGTAAAGGCTTTATTACAAAGTTGGAGATAAGTATCGACGGTGGATTACTTGGCTAAATGCAATGTTAGAGTCAGCTAAAAATGCTGGTTATGGGTGGCAATCTTGGTCTTATGAGTGGACTGTACTGGACAAAGGTGAATATAAGATTATGACAAAAGCTACTGATTCTTATGATAGAACTCAACCAACCCTACCTTTCTGGAATAGAAAAGGTTACGGTTATAATGCAATTGATGAAATTTAAGATTGAATAGAAAGCTAAATAAAGAAGAGAATGTTGTATAGAATACCTAGTCCAGACCTAAATGTAAATCATTCGGATAATGCGACTGTCTTAAGGTGTACAGCATGCACACTTGATTAACTTACCTTTATTTAAGGCAGAAAGAAAAACAAGCCATTGTAATAGACTGACATAGCAATTTGAGACAATAATAAAACACCTTCTTAGGCTGCCATTCCACGAAATTCTATTGGAGATTGGTAGCCTAATTTTTCTTGAATACGCTCTTCATTATAATGCTTCATAAATA
>NZ_JAMBON010000104.1 GCF_023715655.1 Oceanobacillus luteolus
AGTTTCACTGGTGATAGTTACCGCGTGAAATACGCTTTATCGAATAGTTAATTATAAAGAAAATAAGGGCTGGCAAAGTTCTAAACTTTTCATTGCATTCTTCTAAACTTTTTGCTTGCAAAATACAGCAAATATATTCTTATATATACTTTGTCCATTATCTTAGTGAAGAACAGAAAAGTGAACCAAGAGTAAAAGGTATTTTGAATGGTATGAGATATAGGATAGAAAATGATGTTTCATATATAGATATTTCATTCTCATTGGGGAAAAGCTGATTTGAATCACATTTGATAAAGGGAGTACTATTAATGGAGAAATCTAGTGGAAGAATGATGTTAACGAATGTAAAGCTAGTTTTCCATCTTTTAATTACAATAATAGCTTTCAGTAGTATCGTGTTGCATGTTATCTATTCTCCAGCACCTTTTGTATCTATAACAAAGTTCACGATCCATTCGAATCTTATCGTTTTCCTGACATGTTTATTCAATAGTCTAAAAAGGAAAGATACTCCTTTCCTGGACTTTTTGAAAAATTGTTCCGTAATTTTTATGTCCGTTAATATTCTTACTTACCATTTTCTTCTCTCTAGCGGTGGAGATTATGAAGGAATTCGGATTATTACTAACTTCACTCTTCATTATCTCATACCAATATTAGTGTTTATAAACTGGATCTTTTTCGAAACCAAGAAAAAGTACAGATTCATCTATATCTTTTATTGGATGTTTTACCCTTTACTTTATACGATAGTTTCGTTGGTAAGAGGGTGGTTTGATGGATTTTATCCTTACTTCTTTCTAAACCCTAATGGAGAGATTCCCTTTGGTGTTGGTAGTTATTTAAATGTCTTCTTATTTATGACTGCCTTTTCGATTCTTATATTAATTTTAGGGTTTTTGTTAATCATTTTAAACAGGATCTTTCTATTCTTTCATTCCAAAAATAATCCGTCCGATACTTACCAAGCTACTAAACTTCCATAAAGTAGTTTTGGAATGAGTAAAGAGCAAAAAACATAATAATATCCTGCTGAACTGCTATAGTAAAAGTAAGATATGTTATTAGAGGAGTTATATTTCTTATGGCTTCGCTTTTAGTACGTTATCTAAACCTTCAAATGAATCATAAAGGGTAAAGGAGAGAGGGGGAAAATTGATTAAATACAAAAGTCTCCACCATGTTAGTCTTAATGTGACAGATTTAGAAAAAGCCAAAGAGTTCTATAGTAAAATCTTATGTTTAAAAGAGATTCAGCGCCCAGATTTTGATTTTCCAGGTGCCTGGTATGAAATAGAGGGGCAACAACTTCATTTGATCGTCGATTCTTCTTCACAGACAATCCGTAATGACAAAAGTTTATCCAGCAGGGAAGGCCACTTTGCTCTTAGAGTGGAAAACTATTACGATACTCTTAGTTGGCTTAAGAAGAATGAAGTAGAAATTATTGAAAGTCCGAATAGTGCAAGTGGATTCGCTCAAATTTTTTGTGCCGACCCAGATGGCAATTTGATTGAACTGAATGTTGATCAGGAAGATTTATAGATTGAAATTGTACGGTGCAAGTAATAGTAGATTATAAAAAAGAGGCTGGGACATAACTAGCCGAAAACAGTAATTAAAAAGGATCCAAGCAATCAAAACTTTGCTAGGATCCTTTTTTGAGTCAAATTTATCATTATCGGTCTTTAGATTGGGGTTGTTGGCG
>NZ_JAMBON010000105.1 GCF_023715655.1 Oceanobacillus luteolus
CAATAATTTCCAGTAAATTCGCATAACTTTACTGGGTTAGTTTAGTGTTGCCTTTTTTAAGGATAATGCACCTTGATAACTGAACAATTATTTATTTACCTCTTGACATATCACCGCAGGTCTTTTTTATATATATAAAATATTTTATCTATTTAGTATATTACTTCTAAAATATACAATAAAATGTAAGTGGTTTCAAATATATCTAATTACTACTAATTTTAGTGATGCATGAATAACATCTGTCTACATTTTCTCTGTACATATCACTCATACAACAGGAGTGTTTTACTTATAATCACAGAAGGAATATATAAAGGATGCGGCTAGGCACCGAACTCGAATTATTTTACTTTCTGTCATACAATTTAAGTAGGTAACAATTAATGGAAGAAAGTATTTTACTAGAAATAAAATATCAAAAATGGGGTGTCGTTTTGACTCATTTAGAAAGTGGAATTATACCAGCACTTCGGGATATCAAACACTTTGAAAAAATGCTGAAAAGCAAACATGAAACAGTTATCTTTTTGGAAACCCGTGTTTCACAGCTGGCTGATTTGGTAGCTTATGCTAAAAAACATGCTAAAACAGTGTATGTACATGCTGATCTTGTACAAGGACTGAAATCAGATGATTACGGAATTGAATTTCTGATTCGCAATGTGAAGGCGGATGGGATCATTTCTACAAGGACAAGCGCTATTTCCTTTGCCAAGAAAAACAATGTGACAGGAATCCTGCGTTTATTTGCTTTGGACAGTCATGCACTTGATCATAATATAACGAGTAGAGTGAAGCCGGACTATATTGAAGTCTTACCTGGAGTTGTTCCTCAAGTGATTACGGAGGTGCATGAAGCAACGGGTGTACCGATCATCGCGGGTGGATTAATCCGTACCGAACAAGATGTGATCCAAGCGCTGGAAACTGGTGCGAAAGCCGTCACTACTTCGAACCCAGAACTTTGGAGATTTTAAATAAATTTCCTTTTCTTAAAGCAAACTTCTAAATTATTTTATTGTATCTTTATTCTTGTTCAAGTGTATTTTTCAAGAAAATGTGGTATCATATTAGTAGATAAACATACAATAAAAAATGACCACCGCTGGAACGGTGGTCACGTCGATACCCATTCTGATAGGGGATTGGCATTATTTAGTCATTAAAAGAAAAAATAGCCCTCACCCGTTTGCTGAGACAGGGGGGCTATTTTTTTGCGTTTAAAATAGCGACAACGACTGCAATCAGCGCGATGACCATCGTGGAAAACGAAATCATGAGCGTCAATGCTTGGAATGTTGTCATGGAATCACCCCCTTTCGGGGATAACGCCAACCACCCTATCTGACATCAAAAGATGAATTTCAAATGAATATCTATATTCATCATACCATAATTACCCATCAACTACTCTCTCAATATCAAGGAAACCTTGTTCTATCAGGGTTTGTTTTTTAATCCATCATCACAGTAGGACTGATTCCCCCAAATATATAAAAAATATAATCGTTTGACTTTAATCATCCTAATTCTCTTATATATTGCAACAAAAAATAATTAGAAGAAAGGACACTAGCGTTGCATTAATTAAGATTAAATATTAACAAGACCCCGAATTTTCGCTAATTTACTTTAATGCAAATAAAAAGTCCTTTATAATGGATTTATTCAGGTGGTAACCCATCCAAATCCAAAAA
>NZ_JAMBON010000106.1 GCF_023715655.1 Oceanobacillus luteolus
TGTTTAGTGCAAAATAAAAGTTAAGAGAATTGCAACCAAAATGTTAGAAGGTTGCACAAAAAGAAAAGGCTTGCCAGCCCTCTCAAAATACCCTACCGTTATTGGTGTCGAATCAACTAATGGTGGGAGAGTGAAAGGATGCTAGCAATGCCTGAAATCAATCATATCAAAAAATTAAGGAATATAAAATCCCTATCAATCAATGAAATTTCAAAGCGTACTGGTTTTAGTTGGGTAACTGTTAAAAAATACGCAGACGGCGATCAATTACCTACAGAAAAAATCGTTGAGAAAAAGGGAATGATGTATCAAGAAGGATGGGGAGAAATTGTAATTGACTGGCTTGTCGAAGATTATGCGCTAAAAAAGAAAGCCAGACGGAACAACAAAAATATCTTCGAAGGATTACAGAAATTAGGATTCCCCGGTTCTTATCGAACCGTTTGTGATTTCATTAAGAATGAATGGAAAGAAAAAATGTTAGATCAATCGGATGAAATGAAAGAGGAATATGAGAGATTGACTCATCCTCCTGCCGAAGCTCAAATTGACTTTGGCATTACCGAAGCAATTGAAGATGGTAAAGCAAAAGATATCCATGCATTAGTAATGAGTTTTCCGTATAGTAACGCAGGATTTGCAGTTCCTTTGCCTGCAGAAAATCAGGAATGCTTTTTAGAAGGTCTTAAAATGCTCTTTAACCAAACGGGGTTTGTTCCAAGAAACCTTCGCCTGGATAACCTTTCTGCAGCAGTAGTAAAGGCAAGGGGGCGTGGTCAGGAAACTGTTTTCAATGAAGAATTTCTACGTTTCGCAAACCATTATGGGTTTGAGGCGCAAGCCTGTAATGCAAGAAAAGGAAATGAAAAAGGACATGTAGAAAACAAAGTCGGATATGTTCGTTATAATTTCTTTACTCCTTCTCCAGTCATCAGAGATATCACACACTTACGTGCTTTATTATTTGAACAATGTAAAAAAGATCATCAACGACTTCATTATAAGAAGGATATCGTTATTGCAGATTTGTTTGAAGAGGAAAAGAAATATGGATTAGCTTTACCTGAGTCTGATTATCCGGTATTTAAACAGTCCATGGTAACCGCTAATAAATATGGTGAAGTAAGAATTGATGGAGCATTGGTCCATGTGCCTAAAAGTTATCATTACGGTAAGCTACATTTGATTTTATATTGGGATCACTACAAGGTCGTCTCACATAACGGAGAGGTGCTTTCCACTGGTCCCAGACTGTATATGAATCAAACTAGGGAAATTCCGTGGCAATCCATCCTAAAAAATTGGAAACAGAAGCCGCGATCAATTGTATATTCTCGCTATTTCCCATACTTACCTGGCAGAATTGCTTATTACTTGAATATCAATTCAATGAAATTAAGAAAAGAGCGTGTGGAGTGGTTATTGAGCTTGATTATAAATCATGATATGCAAGAAATAGATGAAAAATTCTATGAGTTACTACCAGACGAAAAGCAATTTGATTCAAGTTCAGATGATTCTACGAACCATCCTTATGATGTGGATTGGAGTATTTACGATTCCCTCCAGCCTACTGTGAAGGCAGGTGTTTAACGTGTCTGATGTGATTAGAGAGAAATGTAAATTACTCCGTTTAGCATATATTGCAGACCTGTATGAAAAAGTTCCTTTCGAGAATCCGGAACAATATTTAATGGA
>NZ_JAMBON010000107.1 GCF_023715655.1 Oceanobacillus luteolus
TAGAATAGGTCTTAAAGAATATCGTTTTCAACGTGATTTATTTTCAAAAACAATAGGTGAAATGGAAGCTGAACTAAGAGCACAAGAGGAAAAAGAAAAACATGAAAAACTAAAAAAAGAAGCATTTTACTCAACATATCCAAAGTTTGAAAAAACATGTATAAAGTATGACGTGAATCGTCAAGAAGTGAATGCACTATTATTTAAATATAGCGATAAATATTCTAATTTTATTCAATTTCAATCAGCAATGAAATCATATAGTATGGATGAACTCCTGGAAAAATTACACTCAGTTGTGAGAAAGTAATAACGCATCATCTACCTGAAT
Source organism: Oceanobacillus luteolus (assembly GCF_023715655.1). Lineage (GTDB taxonomy): Bacteria > Bacillota > Bacilli > Bacillales > Amphibacillaceae > Oceanobacillus > Oceanobacillus luteolus. Next base: position 332 of record NZ_JAMBON010000107.1, read on the forward strand.
TATTTAAAAGAGTCATTCAACATTAAACATTTGGAATTTTACTAATACTGACTGGTTTATTGATGGATATTATCTTTATTTGATACTAATAATTACTTGAAATCTTTACAGGGGTTGTTCAAATAACGGGTGCTTTAATGCAACAAGGGATCGTGAGTAAGACGGTTTCTTAACTATTGGAGCAGGAAAGTTCAACAAATCATAAATTATGATGGAAGGTGGGGAATGTAATGGACAAACCACACTTTAATGTGGAACAAGTAAGTTCTGCTACCTATGCTTCAAACCGTTTTAGAGAAATTCGAGAAAAAGCTAAAGAACAACCACAATTTATCTTTGAAAATAATTGTGTTGATACCGTGGTACTCGATTACAAAGTTTACGAACAAATGTATACTGAACTTGAGGGACTAAGAGAAATGAACCTGGAACTTGAATTAGGAATCCGTCTTAAAAAGGCTGATAGCACAAATAATAGATATAGTTTACAAGATGTTTTGGGTGAAGATGAATACAAAGAATTCCGTAACATTATTCCAAACTCTGGCCGGATGAGGAACTCTTTGATTAGAGATCCATACAACTCCCATCTTAGGAGTTGTATGGATCTTTTTTTAAGGGGTTGAACTTCCTGAAATGGGTTTCTTAGTCTCAGCGTCAAAAACCGCAGTAATCATTTCTTTACCATCCTCACTTACCGTTACAAATACATATACTTGTCTTTCAGGATGGTATCCTTTTCCACCAGATCTTGATTCACCATACTCGTCAGATTTAGACAGAACCTTGTTAATATCTTTAAAATAAGTTTTTTCACGAATATTTAATTTTGCATTTTCAAATTCAACATACTCGTTCTTATCAAGGGAATCATAAAATGAATTAACGTCTTGGAAATTATTTGCAGAATTATCAGGGTACTTGCTCCAAAACTCTTTATCATTTATAGACTCGGCTGAAGCAAACTGTGTATTTAAAGATAAGAATGTTACTAGAAAAAACAGTATAGTTATTTTTTTCATTTGAATCACCACCTTTTTTAATTAGTATTTCAATTAATTTATTTTATATGTATAAGTATGTTTATTTTTAAGCTAAACCAGCTAATAGTTGTCAATATTTTTCTCTAAAAAACTTAAATTAATTGTGATATACTTATTTTGCACATGCCAAATAACCCTCCTGAATTCTTTAATTGGAAGGCTTTGGAGTATTTGGTTAAGTTAACTAGTTACGCAATATCTTGGAAGGTAGAGTTGCTTTTCAATATGGCGTAAATCCAATGTAATAGTTTATTGGCACACGCAATTATCGCTACTTTATAAGGCTTTCCTTCTTCTCGTT
>NZ_JAMBON010000108.1 GCF_023715655.1 Oceanobacillus luteolus
TCGAGCAGAAGTTCTAAATTTTAAAGACGATGATAGTTACAGAATGAAAAATCGTAAGACTATTTTTAATGACGATAGTGTCCAAAATTAATTAGCGAAAAGTGTTCATTTTTACTTGACGCTTACAAAAGGCTATCGACTATGTTAATTGGGCTTATAATATGTTGGAAAATGAAGTTTCAACAACATCCTTAAATATCCTTGCTTCCTTGCGAGAGCCATTAAATATTTTTGAAGTAGAAGACTATTTTAATAGAGCTTTAGATGAATTAGATATAGAGGAGCCATTGTATGAAGAATGTGCAAAATGCTATATACGTTATTTATTAATACAAATAGTAGATGATAATAATAAAGCAATGAACCTTGCATATGAAATATATGAAGTGATTCGTGAACACTTTACTAACGAGGAATTAGATAAATGGTTTGAAATAAGTGAAATGATAGATGACTATCGTTATGGCGATAATATAAAAAATCTTACTAAGGATTTCATAATAACCATTATTGTAGACTTAGCAAAAAAACAATTAAGTAATAAGTTCCTATTGAACTAACGGGTATTCTTAAAGAAGGCGAAGCATCTTTTTTAGTAAATTTAGATGGAGTTGAAAGGGTGTAAAAATGAAGTTCTTTAAAAGTATGTCTGAAATAGAATCAAAAAACTGGAACAAAAGTGCCGTTCTCGGCTTTTATACATATATGTTACTTTTATTCATAGATCAAACTTATATTTTATTATTTGAAAGTAATCTCCTTTCTTCTTTTATCATATTTTGGGCTGGACTAATAGTAACTTTTGGATTCCAGTTTATATTGAATCTTAGAACGAAATGGAAATGAACATTACATATGAATATATTGTTTGTTCAAGTAACGGAAATATCGCATCAAAAAACGCTCAGATTTCTGAGCGTTTTAATTTGCCATTTATATTGCAGATTAACTGTTGAAATAGATGTTAATTATGTTGTTGTTAAATACATTGTTTTTGGTGTTTATCTCTCCATCATTCAGTTTCATTAAATGAAACTGACCAAAACTATTTTGTTAAAAAAGGAGAAAATACGTATACTTACAAGACGTGAGGTGAGGAAATGGCAAAGAACCAAGTATCCACTCTGAAGAAAGGATTACTTGTTTTAGATCTAGTAAGGCAAAGGCAGGGAATCACTTTAGCAGATTTACGTTCGATTTATCAAGTTGCACAAACAATTCAAATGAGTACGTATCTGGGAAAATTGGATGGTACGGACCTTGTGATGATGCAAGTACTACACGAACCATTCCTTGACTCGGCGGATGAGGAAGTAGGGAATCGTTCCAAAGTCCATCTATCCGCATTGGGTAAAGTTATCTTGGCCCATTTAGAGGAAGAGAAATTAAATGCATTATTAGATAAGATGGCACTGGAACCTGCCACTACAAAGTAAACGTCAAATAATCCACACCTAGTTTTAGATGTGGACTATTGTTATGATTTATTTAGTTTTATTTGGTACACGACATTCCGCTGAATGGACGGTGTCCAAGGTAGTAGTTGATCCAATTTCGGTTTGTCAGTCATGTCCATATTTGGCAGCTGTTCAAATAAATATTTCAGGTAATTAAATGGGTTTAATCCGTTTTCCTTCGCCGTCTCCACAATGCTATAA
>NZ_JAMBON010000109.1 GCF_023715655.1 Oceanobacillus luteolus
TTTCGTAATATAAGGTTAACCAGATATTTCTGGTTGACCATTTTTTATATGGTTTTATTATAACAGTAGCCGGGGTAGAACGTCTCTGCCCGTGGGACATTTGATCCCGTCAACTAAACCGTTCGCCCCCTACTTGTAAAAACATGATTGAGCTGGTTGGGACCCGATCCCGTTTAACATGCGAAGCTATGACATTACAAGGAGGATTAGGGGTACCGGCAAATATTTTTTTGAGGAGGAGATTTTTGTATGAATCCAGTCGTTGGTCTGGATGTTTCTAAAGGGGAAAGTCAGGTTCAAGCATTTTTGGACAAGAAAAAGCCATATCGTAAAAGTTTTAAAGTGGAGCATACTCGTGAGGGCTTAACAGCACTTCATGATTTTTTGAAGCACTTAAAGGAAATTACGGGGCAGAAGCCAGCAGTTGTTTTGGAAGCTACCGGACACTATCATGCTTCGGTTGTTCAGTTTTTGGAGGAGCATAATTATTTGTTAATTATCGTCAATCCACTGATTTCATATAGGGCAAAGAGTTCTAGTTTGCGTAAGGTTAAGACAGACGCCGTTGATGCTTATCTTCTGTGCGAACTATATTATAAAGAGGATTTAGAACCTTATAAAAAGCGAGGTGTTCAACTCTTAAACCTTCGCAATTTAACTCGCCAACATGAGAACATTACAGGTAATTTTATTCAAACAAAGTTACAGTTTCAAGCTGTATTCGAGCAAGTATTCCCTGAATACCGAGGAGTTTTTGGGGAGCTATATTCTTTTGTTTCTTTACGGATTCTCCAAGAATATAAAGCGTCAGAGGATATCTTGATGACAAGCGAGGACAAGCTAGCAAATCGTATACATGAGTTATGTAGAAGTCGTTCTGAAAAGTGGGCGTATGAAAAGGCTCAGAAACTCAAAGCGGCTGCGGCTCGTAATCCATTTAAAAAGACGTTGTATCAGAGTCACCTTTTGAGCATGGGAATGTACATTGATATGCTTCTTCAATTTAAAGAGCATCTATCAAAGTTGGAGGCTGAGATAGATACTCTAGCTAAAGAAATTGAAGAATATGAGATTATCAAATCTATCCCCGGTATCGGAGAAAAAATCGCTGCCACGATCATCTCAGAAATTGGGGAAATAGATCGATTTAATCACCCTAAAAAACTTGTAGCATTTGCCGGTGTTGACCCTAGCGTTTTCGAATCTGGTAGATTCAAAGCAAGTATTAACCGCATCACTAAAAGAGGTTCCAGTAGGCTTAGACACGCTTTATACTTGGCTGTATGTTGTGCAATTCGAGACAAACGCAAGAAGAAAACTACTGATGAAATACTCCCTCGAAATAAGAAAATGAGAGAGTTTTACGATAAAAAACGCAACGAAGGTAAACCATTTCGAGTAGCGATCATTGCTTGCGTGAATAAGTTATTACACTGGATATACGCTTTATTAAAAAACAAAACAGTTTTCCAAGATATAGCCTAAAAACTATATCTAACTAAAAAATCCAAAACCTTCCAGATTGGTGATAACGGAAGGTTATTTAGCATGAATAAAATTAAGTATATCATAATTAATTTGAGTTTTTTAGAGAAATATATTGACAACTATTAGCTGGTTTA
>NZ_JAMBON010000010.1 GCF_023715655.1 Oceanobacillus luteolus
AAGCAACATGTGCAAAAAAATAAAATAACCGTAAATCTGTTTAAAACATCTCAGATTCACGGTTATTTGGCGTTTCTGTTTTTAATTTTAGTTGCTTCTATTATAAAATTTCTTAGTTCGGGCTTACGGTCTAACTATGAATGTCCATACAATCGACTCGCAATATGAATAATCTAGTATTTAACGGAGCACTCAGAGGAGTGTAATTTTTAGTGGCAAGAATAGTCAACAACCAGATATACAGATGACCGATTATTAAAAAGAATTCTCTTAGATTTTATAACTCCAACTGAAATAGTTAACCGGACAGACTAAATTGACGAACTACACTCCTGCATATACCGCTTCCATTAACTCATCTGATGAAGAAATATTTCCAAAAAATCCACGACGAGTATATCTAACTTCTCGTAAAGGAGGAGCGGTTTTATCGTAATGAATTCTAGGGCTTGAGGATTAATCAGAAAGGATTGTTCATAAAATCTAGCTTTCAATAAAACTAGCCTCGTCAAAATCGTCAGATATTAGATTAATGTATTAATCCTTACTACTATCTGTTCGTTAAATATTAAATGTAAAAGATTGGAGGTGTCTTATATGACCAAAAAAGACAATAAACATTGTTCAGACCCCTGTAAACCAAGGATTGAAAAACCAGGAACTGATTCCTTTCCAAGGAGGGTTCCTAATTGGATAGTAAATGTACCCGACTCTCCTACTGGAACAATCGGACCTACTGGGCCTACCGGGCCGACGGGACCCCCTGGCGCCACGGGGCCAACTGGGGCTACTGGAGTACTAATTCCCGGCGAATCACTGTTTAATATACTAAGCGGTACTGGTGGTGAAGGTGGTAGTGTAGCTCTTGGTTATGGAGAAAATCTAATATTCGAATCTGATACATTAGATATAACTATAAGTGAAGGATCAGCCGTAGTAGATATTGAAGCTACAGGGATAACTGGAGCAACTGGCGCGACAGGACCTACTGGAGCTACGGGGACTACGGGAGCCACGGGAGCTACGGGAGTGACTGGCGCTACCGGAGCGACAGGGCCAACCGGAGCTACGGGAGTGACGGGAGCTACTGGACCGATGGGTGTAACAGGAGTCACTGGAGTGACAGGATTGACCGGTGCAACTGGAGCCACCGGAGCTACTGGACCTACGGGAGCTACGGGAGTGACTGGGGCTACAGGTGCGACCGGGACAACTGGAGCTACAGGACCTACGGGTGTCACCGGAGCGACTGGGGCTACTGGAGCTACAGGGCCAACCGGAGCTACCGGAGCCACCGGAGCTACAGGACCAACGGGTGCAACCGGAGTAACTGGAGCTACTGGACCAACAGGAGCTACGGGAGTAACCGGAGCTACTGGACCAACCGGAGCTACGGGAGTAACCGGAGCTACAGGGCCTACAGGTGCGACCGGGGCAACCGGAGCTACGGGAGCTACAGGATCGACGGGTGCAACTGGAGCCACCGGAGCTACAGGGCCTACGGGTGCAACCGGAGTAACTGGAGCTACGGGAACTACAGGACCTACAGGTGTCACCGGAGTGACCGGAGCTACTGGGCCAACGGGGGCAACCGGAGTAACTGGAGCTACTGGACCAACAGGAGCAACGGGAGTAACCGGAGCTACAGGGCTTACAGGTGTGACTGGGGCAACCGGAGCTACTGGACCAACAGGAGCAACGGGAGTAACCGGAGCTACAGGGCTTACAGGTGTGACTGGGGCAACCGGAGCTACAGGACCAACAGGTGTCACCGGAGTGACCGGAGCTACGGGAGGTACCGGACCGACTGGGGCTACTGGAGCAACAGGAGCTACAGGTCCAACGGGTGCAACTGGAGTGACTGGGGCTACAGGACCAACAGGTGCAACAGGCGTAACTGGAGCTACAGGACCAACGGGAGGTACCGGATCGACTGGGGCTACTGGAGCAATCGGGCCTACAGGACCGACTGGCGCGACCGGAGCTACGGGAGCACCAGGACAAACGGGAGCCACAGGTGCTAGAGGACCGACTGGCGCGACTGGTACTTTAGCTTCAGCCTATGGTTATGTTTACAATACCGGAGCTCAAACCGTGGCTGCAAATGGTAATGTTACATTTAACGCAAACGGCCCTTTATTCGGTGGAGTTACTCATACACCTGGGTCTGCAACTGTTACTGTAGCAAATGGTGGCGTTTACTGGGTTTCGTTTGAAGTGAACGTGTTAATCGCCGGAGGAAACACATCACTAGCTTACGCAATAGCCCTTAACGGAACGCCCCAACCTTCAACTGTTCATGGTCAGGTAGGTGGTACAACTAATACAACAAGAATAGCTCCAGGTTCTGTACTTCTAACCATTCCGAACGGATCTACAATAGCACTCCGAAACATTGGAGCCACCGCTGATCCCTTGGCTACTACGGCGGATGGGGCAACAATTGTTAATGCGTCAATCACTTTAACAAGACTAAGTTAATATTATTTAATTACCCTTTAAAACTAATAAGCTAATTTTGTTTATGAAAAAACTGACGTATGATCCCAATACGTCAGTTTTTTTACATAAATTTGCGATCGAGCTGTTTGCCATTTCTACCATGCTTACAAACGTAATATATAAGATTGCATATGAAGTTTTATTTTTTACTCCATAGCTTAGATGAAAAAACATATAACCCAGTAATCAAAAGTTGGAGCAATGCAATGAAGGAAACTACATTAAATAGTTGGTTATCATAGACGTTATACCATTCAGTAAAAAGTTTTGTACGTAACATCCTTTCACCGAAATCCCCCAACTCAAAATTATTCAATAAAAACGTGCCATCTACAATGAATAAAAGAACCGTCATAATTATAAAAAAGCCAAGATTGTTCAACCATTTTCTCAACTGAGCATCATTCCCTTACTATTATTTTTAAAAGGTATAGAGATTTATAATAAGCTAAGTTAAAACCTACTCTTCCTCAACTTCATAGAGCTGGTAAAACAAATTATTTTTGTTTATTCATTTTCATCTGTTTAATGGCATTGATAATAACTTCAGGGAGAAAAATAATTGAAATTAATAAAGTAAGGAAGTTTAACTCTGATTTACTATATGGAGTAAACCAGTCAGTAAAGAATCTGGAATGGAGAACCTTCCTTTCAACGAAAGTCCCCTCTCGAAAATTTATTGTCCATGACGAACTATCAATGAAAAACATAATAAATAGCAAACCTAAAAATATCCCCAGGGGAAGAATCCAAGTTCGTGTTCTAATAGGGTGATTATCATCTTGATTATCAAACATGCGATAAGCCCTCCTTTCTATATCAGATAACAATAAATGTAAAGAAAAATCATTAGGAAGACGTATGATGCGTAGACAATCACTCTGGTCTGTTTTTATGTACAAAGATGATTTCTTATAAAACAAACCGTATATACATAATATACACAGTATATATTATATATACATTTAAATCCCCTTACAAGACTATTTTCAAAAAACACACAAAAACACATATATGATGATGAAATTTTTAAGGTACACATTCCATCATGAAAACAATCCATCCGCTTCACCAATAAAGTTATTCAAAGGACAATAGATAACTTTTATAGTAAAGTGATTGTGAGGAGGCGCATTACTATGAATATATTAGTTTTAGGATCAACTGGAAGAGTTGGAAGTGCAGTAGTCAGCAATGCTCTACGTGACAACCATCAAGTCACTGCGTTCGCTCGAAATCCGAAGAAAATAGAAATAAATGATGAAAATTTAACTATTACTCAAGGGAATGTTTTAAATAAAGCTGATATCGCTCAAGCCATGCATGGAATGGATATAGTTATAAGTGCACTGAATACGGATGGGACAACCACCCTGTCTGAGAGTATGCCACTAATTATTGAAGCTATGGAAAATGAAGGGATACAGCGAATTATAACTGTCGGGACGGCAGGTATCTTACAAAGTAGAACTTCACCAGAGATACTGCGGTATCAGTCCAGTGAATCAAAACGAAAATCAACTCGTGCTGCGGAAGATCATCATAAAGCTTATGATATCCTGAAAGAGTCAACACTCGACTGGACAATTGTTTGTCCCACCTATTTACCTGACGGAGAAAAAATTGGTGAATATCGTATAGAACGTGATTTTTTGCCGGAGAATGGGGCTAAAATTTCAGTACCAGATACAGCGGAGTTTACCTATAGCCAGATCACTTCGAGAGATTATATTAAATCTCGTGTGGGTATCGCCTACTGATAAACGGGTGCGACCTCCTTCATGGAGAATCGCACCCGTTACTTTAAGTACATCTTTTCATAAACTACATCCAAACCTCATCGAATTTTTCCGAATAGAACTCAATTGCTTTTTTATAACCTAGAATCTCAGTGTCACTTGTCGTTTCTATTAAGCATTTCAATAATAGTTCCATTGCTTCACTATGTTCGTTCAAATTATATAAGGTCATCGAATAGAACGTTTGGATTACTTTATTATTGGGGAATAGTTCAATTCCTTTTAATAAGGTGCTTTTTGATTTTTCATATTCCCCTAGTGTTCTATATGTACTGCCCAATCCCAATAGAGCTCCTTCCAATTCCTCTGAAGGCAACCCTAACCTGATTCCTTTTTCGTAAAAAGGTACTGCTTTCGCTTCTTCTCCTAGTAAGTCAAAACTCCAAGCACACTGATAGTTAATCGATGCATGGTCTGGAAATTCCTGTACCAATTTTAGAAGTATCTCGTTAGATTCTCTGTAATTTCCATTCTTACGTAAATCAATTGCATTATTTAACTCTTTTTCCACCACTGTCACCTCCAATGATTAAGTTAGTTTCATTTTTCTTAGATAAAATTTCTAATGTACTGTGATAGTGCGGATGTCCGTGGGTAAGATCTAAAAACTTCGACCTCACTAAGCTGATTGTTTCATAGTCTGCCAACAGATCCTCAAGCTCGTTTTGAGTGAAATAATGATGGTACATTTTATTTTTCTCATCGTAATATGTAAATTCAGCTACCTGCTTACATCTTTCTTTTGCTTTTAATATACTAGGCTCTTCGTTATCAAATACATTTATATATATTAAACCGTTTTCTTTTAATCCAGTCTTTAATTTGCTGATGATGGTAACAATATCTTCAACTGAGAAAAAGTTCAATACATTGGATAGAATGATTAAAGAGTAATTATCTTTCTTAACCTCGTATTCTCTAATGTCACCAACTTTAGCATCTATCGGAAGGTTGTATTTTTCCGCCAGTTCCACGCACCTATTTATAGCAGTCTCTGAAATATCTACCCCTTCCACCTCATACCCCTCCTTAGCAAAAAAGAAGGCATTTCTTCCTTCCCCTATTCCAATATCTAATATCTTTCCGCTCCTAGGAATAATATCTATGTAGGTGGATAATACATGGTTTGGAGTAGATCCCCATAAATTTTCAACGCTTTTGTATTCGTTCTCCCAAACTCCCTGTTTCATTGGAAACACCTCATAATAGATTTTTTGATTATAAACCCATTGTCTTTTTAAACAATTCTACTGCATGATAGTAAATTATTCTTAACTATGAACTACCCGTCCTCTATTGATATAGGGAATTGTAGACTTTTTCTTTATCAACCCTTTCAATTCACATGGAATATGTGCGTATATTTCTGCCAAATCAGCTTCCATCCAAGTAACTTCCTCAATCTCTTCAGGAATTGAGATTTCTATTTCTCCTCCTACAATTTTTCCGGTAAAAGTAAAGAAAACTGCGTGATGTCCTCGTTCTTCAAAAAATGCTTCACTTACTGTAAACATACCATCTATTTCAACATCCAATCCAGTTTCTTCCTTAACCTCGCGAATAGCGGCCGCCTCTAATGTTTCTCCATATTCTACTGCGCCACCAGGAAGTGTATAGTAAGAAGAATTTTCTCCTTTATTTTTTACCATCAATACTTTTTCATTATGCTCATCTAACAAAAGTACATAAGCAACATCAACTCTTTTCAACCAGCTCTCCCCCTCTATCTTTGATTATCCCATTTAAGGAGCGATCCTTCGGTAAGTAGTCAGGCATATATATAAAGAGTTGTCGGTTTGACAACTCTTTTAAAAGAAAATCAGCAATTATTTCTTACCTAGACCCACAGGTTTAATTCTTAATCTAATAATTGAATGGTAATCGCCAAAGTACCCCATTCCTTTTCACGCTCTGGAGTATATATTCTATAAGTGCGTTCCACCATTTCTTCAATGGAATCACCTACAGCATCAAATTCATCTGCAGGAATGCTTTCATACATTTCCTTGAATGTTGGAAACTCCCTTAACTCAATGACTTGAACTATTAATGTTTCATTTCTATCAGGGGTTTTTGTAAATCTTATCGTATCCCCTACTTTTACTTTTCTCCTTTTCTGATCATTCAATCTCACTTCCACTTTCTTTTTTCCTGACTTCATTGAATGAAAAGGAGTTTCATAAAGTCCCATATGGTGTTCCATTTTCTTCACTCCAAGTTATTATTTTCTGCTAAAGTAAAATACTTATCCAAAGTGATAATGAAACCACGATAAGATAAGAAGCATACTTAATATTCCCCAAGCTGTGGTGCCCACTATCCACCAAATGATAGATTTAGCTTGCTTTGAACTTCCCTCATCTACATGATTTGCTTTAATAAAAGCAAGCTTACTTTCCATACTCTTTTTCATAGAGGTAAGAATAACAAATCCAACTATTATAAAACCAATAGTTATCCAAAGGTATATATCCATTTTTTATACCTCCCTTCAATTTAAAGGATTGTAACTGCTATTTGTTGTTCATTCTCGTTACTTGTCAAAAACACATTTAGGACAACGTTATGGTGGGTTTATTTCTTCCACTTGCAACTTTACCGAACTGGAACAGACCCCATATCAGCTTTTTCCCGATATTACCATTCTAGTAAGCTCAAAAAATGATTGATGTGGTCGGAAACATCCTTAGGATGGGTCAAAGTGATGATATGATTAGCATCGGGTATACGCACAAAGTCAATATTGGGAATTTCCTTATATAATTTTGCGATTTTAAAGAGGTCTTCTGAGTCCTTCTCACCTATGATAAAAAGTGTCTTCGTTTTAATTTCTCCCAATCTTTCCATCGCTGAATTGGAGGAAGTTTTGAATGTTTTCCAATCAAAAGTCTTTTGAATATTATGCACCATCATCTCGCGCAATAAATCGTATACTTTTCCGAAAGAAACGCTCCAGGAAGGCTCGCTTAATATTATACTAGCCATTTTCTCGACATCAGGTGCAGCTTTAGAAACTCGGCTCTCTAATTCCGCATGTTCGGAAGAAAATTTAAACCCTGAGAGGCCAGGAGCAACCAACACCAGTTGAGATACCTTTTTTGGATAGGTCAAAGTAAAATCAGTCGCAATTTGTCCACCTAGGGAATGTCCAACGAGGGCTGCTTTCTTAATTTTAAGATGATCCAAGAGTTTTCTTAGATCCTCAACATAATCAATGGGTTCATTCGGAACGGGTGATTTCCCTGCACCTCGGACATCAGGAGTGATCACTTTGAACGACTTTGATAGATGTGGTGTGATGAATTCCCAGTCACGTGAATCCATAGCTCCACTATGAAGTAGTATAACCGGCTTTCCGTTTCCTTTAATTTCGTAATGAAGATCCATTTATTTTAATCTCCTTTCCCTGAAAAAAGTAGACAATGCCCATGACCATGACTGTCTTCGTTTCATTTCTAGGATTTCTTCTATATATTCAGTTAAATATTGAAGGAATAATTAAGGCTTTCGGCCGGCACTAAAGGGTTATCCATACATGCTCTACTCCAGATATACCTACAATTAATTCAGGTCTTATTATTTGGCTTTGAGATACTAGCCCTATTATCTATATTCAACAAAAACTTGCAGTTTTCCTTCCTTTAGGGGTAAACCTTAGATTAGACTAGATCCAGCGCCTATAAATGCTTGCTGCATTTATTTTCCTTCTCACTGTGATACAATTTTTATAAGATATAAGAAGGTGATTATTTGAGCTCAACAAAATTACTACTGGAAAACAATCATGGAGTTCTTTTATATAAAAAAGATTTCAACCAAGAAAGCAACTGGCGTACAGATGATTGTTATAAATTCATTTATTCTTTACAAGGAAATATAGATTACCAAACGAATAGAAACCAGATTACCCTTATTGACAAACAATTCATTTTATTCAATCCCGAAGATGAACATAAACAACTAGCAATAGACGACAGCAAATTTTTAATTGAATTGAACTCTTCTTTCATTAATGAAATCTCTCAATCTCTATATCCTGTTCACCATGATATTCAGTTTGCTACCAGCACCCAGAAGAACACTCAAATATCAAGCTGGGTTAATTTTGTACTAGATTTCGTACGACTTGAAAAAGATGATATTAGATCAATGGAAATTTTTTTGGAACACAGTTTCACTCAGTTGGCAATACTAATACTGAAAAGTGCCATCGGAACACATACGCAGGATATTAATTTAAATAACTATGAAACAATAGATCCACAAATTCACAAAACAATCCAAGCTTTAAAAGAGGATTATCAGCATTCATGGTCATTAGATGAGATGGCAAAAATAGCAAATTTAAGTAAATTTCAATTTGCCCATTACTTTAAGGATATTTTAGGGATTTCACCTTACTCTTGGTTACAAATTTACCGAGTTATCAAAAGTCAGGAAATGCTTAAAACAACCAATAAAACGGTGCTAAATATTGCAATGGACTGTGGGTTTTCTTCTGTTACAGTCTACAATCAATTATTTAAACGATTATACGGGATGACTCCTGGTGCTTTTCGAGAAATGGTTAATAAATAAACAGCTGAACAAATAACCATCATCATTCCACATACTACAAAAAGGATTCTTGTAGACAAGAAGGAAGAAGCAAATCCGAATACACCAAGAGAAACAGCATTTGATAAGTACAAAAGAAATGCATTAAAGCTAAAGCCCCTGCCTAGTTTTTCTGTGGGAAGATATTTCTGTAACAAATAAACTCGAGATAAGCCGGATATAGGTAATCCTATTGCCGCAACTAATATTCCAATGAAATAAAATGGAAGGATATACGCAAATCCTAAAAGGAGAATGCCTATTCCCCAAATCAACGAACCAAACAAATAAATTTTCAAACTATATTTTTTCCATATTAATGGCATAAGCAAGTTAACTGCGATTACAGCAGCACCATACCATCCTAAAAGTAAGCTATAAAGCTCCTTTCCATTTGGGGTTGTTTCTATTAGCTGCAGTAATAAACCGACTTGCCAGACCCACGTATTGAAAAACACAATAATAACTGTAACTATAAACAAAGTTCGGATTATCGATTGCTTTTTTGCCCAAATTGAAAAGTCCTTTATGGAGATAAAAATATCTTTTATTTTTCTTTGGTTTGGACCTTCTCTTGTTAAATTATTTTCTGTGAATTGGATTTTATAGATAAGCAGCGCACTAATAAGATAGGTTAGCGCATCGAATGTAAAAAAATGTATTACGTTCATAGTATTTATTAAACCTATACTAACAATAGGCCCTAATACCGTAATCCCCCTTGTAACTGTGTCGAGTAAACTGTTAACAGAAGATCTCATAGATTCCTTTGTTATTATGGGTAAGACAGCCCTATGAGTAGGATTAAAAACACAGCCTAAACACTGAATAAAAAAACTAACTGTTATTAAATGCCAATAATTTAGAACATCAAATTGGTGAAACAGCACTAGTGATAATGTTAGAGGCACTCTGATAAGGTCGATCATTACTAACATCTTTTTTTTATCCACCCAATCAGCAATAACTCCCCCAATTAATCCAAATAAAAGATATGGTACCACTTGTGAGATCGCGATACCAGTCGTATGTAAACTTGATTCGGTCATCTCATAAGCTAAAAATAAGAAAGCTAAGCCAGATATAACATTCCCCAAACTAGAAAACCCGGCACCTAATAAGTAAAACAGTACATTTTTATTATGTTTTATCACTTGTAAATACATATTAAATCACCTCAATTTGAGTGTACTTATTATTTGAGGTGATTTCTTTACTAATCTTGCTAGGTTTTCTTACAATATTCTTTATCAATTTTGTCTATAAAATCAATGTCCTTCAATATACGTAGGTAAACAGACCAAATCAAAACCACCAGTGTGAACTGGTGGTTTGCTCTGCGGCTGAAAGCCTCTATTACCGGCCTCGGCCTAAAAGGCCCACTGAATGGGTTTCCCTTCTGCACCACACTTACTCACTGATTCTAAAGAATCTCTTATCTTTTTTGATTTTTCTCTCCTGTAAATGGATCAAATTCCTCAAATAACGTTAATTGATCACTCATATAGTCATCTTTAAGCTGATTCCTTATATATTCTTGAATTTGATTTTTATTTCGGCCCACTGTATCTACAAAGTAACCTCGACACCAGAATTTGCGGTTACCATATCTATACTTTAAATTCGCGTGACGATCAAAAATCATTAAACTACTTTTTCCTTTTAGATAACCCATGAATTGAGACACACTTAATTTAGGTGGAATACTTACCAGCATATGAATATGGTCTTTACATGCATTTGCCTCGTGTATCTCAACCCCCTTCCTTTCGCAGAGCTCTCTTATAATTTGTCCGATACTTCTTTTATACTTACCGTAGATAATTTGTCTCCTGTATTTTGGTGCAAAAACAATGTGATACTTACATCTCCACTGCGTATGTGCTAAACTATTCTTGTCCTGCATGGGACGCGCCTCCTTCTTTGGTGAGATCTGGTGGTCGGGAAACCAACCATATTTTACCATGAAGGAGGCCTTTTTTGACCCCACGCTAGAAGCTCTACGGAACCCCCGGCGTAGCCGAGGGTTTTCGAAGACCATAATAAAGAAAGGATCGTTTCTTTCTGAAGAAACAATCCTTTTATATACAAGCAGCCATTTTTATAGATTAAATACTTTCGAGATGAAACTTCATCCCTTTTTAAGTTGCTCCTTTACCTGCTGTTGGATAAACTTGATACGTACGATTTGATCTTCATTGTACGTTTTTTTGCCGTTGACTTGAGCCACCTCACCAAGAAATCCTTTCTTTTCCCAGTTTTGCAAGATGTTCTCGTCAATTCCGAGCTCTTTTGAGACTTCATCTATTGTTTTCACAAATTTTCACTCCCTAATATTAAATACCGATAGCTTATGATAAAGTATGGATAAACTTATAATAGCTTGTCCTTAACCTTATTTCCAGATTAGAACATTTCCGGAGTTGGATTAGGATGTATCTTTTACTCAAGCACATACTTATAGAACCTTTTATCAACCTGTAACACTGGAAAATTACTAGGCAGATCATCAGAATCTATACTTATAAATCCTGTTTATACACAATTCCATGCTCTAAGTATATCTTTAGTAGTGTTAATGCTTCTCCCCAACCTGTTGCACAATCAATGCAGGCTTTTAAGTCTCTTTCTGAATTTGTATATCCAGTTTCATGTAGGATTACCAACGTTCCTTCTTTATAAGGTTCAAAATTGAAAGTTACTGTTGAACTTTGTTCTCCTGGTGACCATTGAAAAACAAATCTTTTGTTTGGGATTGCTTCAAGGACTTTCCCGCCATCTTCAATAATTTGATTTTCACTGCCGAAATTTGTCCATCTTAATCGCAAATCTCCCGTTCCATCTGGGTTTATCACTAGAGATGTTTCATCTGTAAACCAAGCATTCCATCCCTGAGAAGTTGAAATCGTTTTGTACACTTTTTCAACTGGCACTTTAATGTAAGTTTTATGGTCTATTTCTGGCATTTTACTATCCTCCATACCCCTAATTATTCAAATCTCGTCCTTTATACATTCAACAAAACGGGTGCCAATCCTTCTTAAAGATCGCACCCGTTAGTACATTTCAATATGTATTTAGTCTACTTTTCTTTCAAAAATTAATTCAAAGTAAGTCGCCGTTCCCTTATGATTATCTATGCTCGGAGAAAAAATTTGTACTAGCCTCCATCCTTCTCTCGCGTGTTCATGGATGATTTCATGATAATCGTCTAAAGGCCGACTATCCTTAAAACCGAAACGTGGCTCCCCTAATAAAACTTTTTCAAATTTGTATTCAAACATATGTATCTCCCTTTCCTATCTTAGATGGTTACCATGCTCTTAAAATGTATATAATACAACTCTAACATTTTTGCATCGGAATTGTTGTAAAATTTATTTAACTTACGGTAAGTTAAGAGTGGTATGTAGAGTAATTATAAAATGTAAAAGAGCAACGCAGACATTTCGCGTTGCTCTTCTTTGCCACCCATAGCGGAAAAATGTATTTCGAATTTACATCAAACATAGTACAAAATGGATGCTCCAATGATCATTATGCAGACACCGATAGTTTCTATAAAGGTAATAATATACACTCCTTGTTCCCGTTCGTACTTATATTCCATAAAAGTACGAAATCCTAGACCAATACAAAGAGTTATTACAAAGAAATATAAAAACAGGATACGGTGAGAAAAAAAGGATATAATCAAGAAAATGATTGCGCATTGAATCAATCCCCGTTCTCCCCATTTATGTGTATTATTCATATGTATGTATTCTCCAGGGTCAGGTACAATACTATATTTTTTCTTCAGAAATTTTATCAATGCCATTTTAATCACTAACACTGAAATTAATAAAATAGCAATATGAAGCAACTTACCACCCTCTAATTATTTATAGAATCTCTCTTTAAAACTTGGACTAAGCTCGCTCCATACATCGAATTTATTGCCATCTATATCATAAAAGACAAAATTCCTGCCAGAGTGACCTCTGTTTTCAATTTCTCCAACTTTAACGCCCTTATCAATAAAATCCTTATGTATTGTTTTCAATGCATCTAAACCATCTACTTCAAATGTTATTGAAAAACGTTCTTCTCCGTAGATATCAATGAAATTGGAACTTTGATGTTCATCGGATTTCACCAGAAAAATACTCTGGTTTGCTAAATTAATAATTCCTTTGTCTTCATCTTGATAACTTACCTCTGCACCTAATTTATTTTTATACCATTCCGTTGAACGTTCTATATTATTTACTGGGATATAGGTAGTTCCAATCCTTAACAATTTCTTATCCATATGAAATCTCCCCCTGAATATTTGATAATATACAGTTCTCTTCCGTGAAACGTTTCTCCTGCAAAAGTTCTAACATTTTAATCCTTAAACTATTCTGCCCATCCATACAACTCAACAAAAAAAGGCGGTTAATCCTTCTCGAATTAACACACCCTTTTATTTAATAAAAAATTACAGTTGAGCGATTTGAATAAGGTTGCCGCATGTGTCGTCAAAGACAGCCAATGTAATTTCTCCCATTTTCGTCGGTTCCATCGTAAACTTAACACCATGTTCCAATAATCTTTCGTACTCTTTTTGGATATCATCAACACCAAACATGGTTACTGGTATGCCTTGTTCAAATAAACTATTTTGATAATCTTTCGCCGCCTGGTTGTCATTTGGTTCAAGTACAAGCTCCGTACCATTTTGGTTATCGGGAGATACAACTGTGATCCATCTAAATTCTCCTGCTGGAACGTCTTGTTTTTTAATAAAGCCAAGCGTTTCTGTATAAAATTCCAATGCTTTATCTTGATCTTCTACGAATATACTTGTAACAACAATTTTCATTTTATTTTCGTCTCCTTTAAATTTTGAATCGTGATGTTGGGCTAGTAACCAACTACAAGTGGAAAAATAAATTCCTTGCTCCTTTATTCTATCCATCCCTTCAGCAAATCTTTAAGTGGGTCCTTGTTGAAAATGACTACTCGATATTTCCCCTTGCGTTTTGATATGACAAGCCCTGCATCTTCCAATGCGTTTAAATGTTTTGTAATCGCTTGGCGTGAAATAGAAAGTTCGTGATTCATAATTAGACGTGCATTGAGCTCATACAACGTCATCTCGTCACGATCGGAAAGTTCGTCTAGTATTAGTCGCCGAGTCGAGTCTGCAAGTGCTTTGAAAATAATATCTTTGTCCGTATTCATAAATCGAGTATAAACAACCAACAAGTTGCACGTCAAGTATAAACAACCCAAAGGTTGCATGTCAAGCATAATTTAAATTACTAATTAGTAGTTGGAACCCTCATTTATTGAACAAAAAAAGAGCCGACAATGCGGCTCAACGATTTTCAGGTACAGCGCCAGTATAGGATACTATTTTTAAATGAAATTCATTTGCCAATCACTTTTATATCTTGAATAGGAAAATAAACAATATTTGTTTTACCTACAACCTCTTCCATTGGGATAGCGCCAATATGTCGACTATCCTTACTGTATTTTCTATTATCCCCCATTACGAATAGATGCCCCTCTGGCACTAGATCACTTCCTACTGGAGTCTCTTGTAATGTAAATGAATCAGTTAAAGGTCCATCATTTACCTTTTGTTTATATTCATTTAAATAAGGTTCATCGAATGGTTCTCCATTTATATATAAAACATCATCCTTGTACTCAATATGGTCTCCTGGTAATCCAATTACCCGCTTAATATAATCCTCATTATTCGGTGCATGAAAAACAATAATATCAAATCTATCTGGCTCACCTATTTTTGTTACGATCAAACGCTCATTTTCGTGTAGTGTAGGTTCCATCGAAGAACCATCAACTACAACTGGTGTAAATAAAAAAATACGAATAATAAAAGCTATAGCTATTGCTATAAAAAGGGCCTTGCCCCACTCCCAAACTTCATTTTGCTTCTTTACGTCTGCCATTCCGAGAATCCTCCCTTGACTCAATTAGTAATTACTTCAATTGAGATCACGTGATATAGGTGCCGCTCATTTAACTATACTTCTACAACAAATGTGCAAACTCCTTCTGAAAGAAGGGAAGCCTTAACTTAAATATATTTCATCACTTTTTGATTTAATCATTACAAATATTGGAGTGTAGATTGAGGATGGGTTAAGTGGCTTCGACAAGGTAATCACCGCAATTAAAGAAATGGTGAATAATAGAGATAATATCGGAATAATTACTCCCTAAAACCCCATATCACTTTCAATAAGTATACCGTCCCTAAGAACAATTATCCTTTGTTAGTAAACGATAAGATCAAATGACACAAAAATAGACCCAAACAATTATTAATGCTGGGAACTATTTTTGTGTTAGTTTTTACCTTAAAGGCTATCCAAATTAGGATGGCGAGAATAATTTTTGATTTTACTGTGTCCTCGTCTGAAGGGACTGCACTTTATTGACGATAACGACAGCGGCAACAACGACAAGGGCTATACTGATTACCGCCAGTGTAACATCAAGACCAGTGGAAACACCTCCACTATTCACATAAATTCCTATAAACGGCCAAATTAACACGAGAGGGTACAGCCAGTCTTTGAAAATTAAACCGATTGCCAAGCCAATCAATGCGGCAACAATTAAAACGATAATTGTCCATGTCAGTTCACCCATGCCTAATATCGTATCCACATTGTTTGCTGTTGTCAGTGTAAATATATTTACGATAGTTGCTACGGTTACCCAAGCAAAGTATATGGAAAATGGAAGTCTGTCAAACCAATGATAATTCGTTTCACTAATTGAGGTAAATATCATAGCGAGTGTATAAAGCAGTGCTGCGATTATAATGACAGAAGCAAGCACCCACTCTTGAGTGAAAACGATAATCCATACGCCATTTAATAAAAAGTTAAGAATCGGCCAGAACTTCAAGCGTGCTGTAATATAGCTTTTATCTTTTTTTGAAAAGAAGAGATATATCATCCAGATGAACAATAGTATATAAATCAATCCCCATATGGAAAACGAAAATCCAGCAGGCTGGATGATGGCCTCGTTGTTATTCGCTGCATCACTTACATCTGTTCCGCTCATCCCTACTGTATAATTCATCGTTATCATGACAATAAAAGCTAAAAAATATCCAATGACCCATTTTCTGTGTGCTGTCACGTCCTCACTCCTTTTATACATCGAGAATTAAACAATCCTCATTTCTCGACTATCTTATTCTTCCTTTCGTTGATATCTTTCCCTAATCCTTACCCCAGACGAACTATTAAAAAACAGTCTAACGCGATTAAAACGTTAGACTGTCGTTTTTCTTTTATTGATACAAAGCAATCATATAATTAGAATTTTTTAATTAGCTGGGCATAATTCGCTTTCGACAAGCAATAGTTCTTCCATCCACTCTTCTAGGAAATGGCCCTTTTAAATTATCTAAATTATCCCCCTCTAGCATTTACTTAAGAGCGTTTATTGTAATCTTCGCAGCTTCAGCAATTAGCACATCATCATATTTGGCATCTTCATTCTGATGGCGGGACATAATCGCAACAACAATTGGCTCTCTGTTTGGTGGCCAAACGACTGCGATATCATTTCTTGTTCCGTAACTTGCAGCTCCGCTCTTGTCACCAACTATCCAATCTTCAGGTACACCCGCACGAATCAGTGGATCTCCTGTAGCATTTCCTTTTAGCCAATCATTGAACAATTCTTTTTTATCTTCGGAAAGTATGTCACTTAATGCAAAAGCCTGAAGACTAGTCGCAAGGGCTTTCGGTGTGCTGGTGTCTTGCGTATCACCTGGAGTGAATACATTTAAATCAGGTTCTAATCGTTCCGCTTGCGTAACATTATCACCAATATGACGTAAGGCCTGTTCAAAACCGTTAGGACCACCTATTGCCTCAAATAAAAGATTCCCAGCGGTATTGTCACTCTGTCGAACTGCCGCTTCACCAATTTCTAAAAGAGTCATCCCACTATCTATGTAGTTTTCTGTAACCGGAGAGTAAGGAACCAAGTCATCTTCTGTATAAGTGATAACTTCCTCAAGGTCTTCCGGTGAGTTCTGTTGTAACAAGATAGCTGCCGCTAAAGCTTTATAAGTTGAGGCAAAAGCAAATCTCTCATCTGATCGATATTCAATCGTCTCATTTGTTCCTGTATCAATCGCATATACACCGACCAGAGCATCAAATTCCTCCTCAAGTTGAGCAAAATCTTCATCTGTATTTACTTTTGGTTTCGTTTCAATTTCTTCTTTGGATGGAGAATTCGTTGATGTTTCTTTATTCCCACAAGCAGTGAGTGCTACCCCTATGAATAACAGTAACAGTAGTCTAAAAAGGTGCGTCCGGAATCTATGTTTATATGTTTTTCTCAAGGTTTTAACCTCTTTCTAATTTTTATCTTTCCATGAATGATTGGATTTTCATACTCGATATTTCACCTTAAACACAATAGCTTAGATTAATTTTAACAATAATTACCATTCCATTCATCCTAATTATTAAAAAAATTATATTAATTAAATATCTGTAAATACTTTAAGTAATAATTTTCTTCAGCAAGAGTTTTATAAGAAGTTTTTCAACAATAATAAAGCGCTACACCGAATAAGCAGGCATAACTTTTTATTCTATCTTGGTACAATTTCCTCAACAAAAAAGGCGTTAATCCCTATCTGGACCAACACCCCCGCTAATAAGAATCAAGCTTCTATTACCTTGTTACTGAGTAAATTAAATTTACATTAGTTATAAAACAATTGCCTTACAGCTTTGCCATATAATTTATTTGGAAAATCTTCGCCCAAATGTGAAAAGATCATTAGTCCATTTTCTAATGAGAGGATTGTCCATGTTATTTCTTCTGCACTCAGAAGTGAGTCTATATTTTCTCTTATTAGCATTTGGTCAATTGTGGTTGAGATCTCCTTAACTGTGTTGTTTATTAGATTTCTCCACTTGAGTCGTACAGATTCGTCTCTCATGGAATAAAGCAAGAATTCTAAGTTTAGCATACTTACTGTTTTACTCTCATTTCTAACAGTTAAGAAATACTTCTCCATTTGTTCAATAAGTTCAGCAAGACTTTTTTGTTGTGTAATTTTCCCTTGGATGACGGAAGCGTGTATTCTCATCTGTTCTTCTAATATCGTCAAAAATATCTCTTCTTTAGAAGTGAAGTGAGCGTAAAATGCACCTTTACTGAATCCCGCCTGTTCAGCTATTTTATCAATCGAAGTCCCTTGGTATCCAAATATCGAAAAAGCATCTATCGCCGACTCTATTAATAAGTTGCGTGTTTCCTTTCTCCACAAATATACTATATAGTATTTATATAGCACTAGGTATATAAATGACAATAGCTAAGGTGTGAAAAAATGCATATTAATGAATACATAGCTAAACATTCATCGATTTTAAGTAAAACAATCAAAACCGGCATTATCAAATCAAATCTGATTCCCATGCTTGCCGGATTAACATTATCACTCTATACCTATGAGATAAATCCACTTGATAGATTAGATAATATTGTTTTAGCATTGATAGGTACCTTTTTAGTAATTGGTGCTGCTGGAGCATTTAACAACTTATACGATCGTGATATTGATTCATTAATGGAAAGAACAAAAAATAGACCCACAGTTACAGGAGAAATAAAAACAGGTAAGGTTCTAGTAATTGCTGTATCCATGGCGGTTCTTGGCGTTTTAGCTCTTTCACTAACCACTCTATTAGCTGGTTTATTAGGATTTCTTGGATTGTTCTTCTATATCGTTCCATATACCATGTGGAGTAAAAGAAGAACAATCTATAATACAGAGATTGGTAGCGTATCGGGGGCAATGCCGCCCTTGATCGGTTGGTCATCTATTTATCCAGACATCACACATCCTGCTATTTTGGGGTTGTTTGTCATCACAGTTATTTGGCAAATGCCACATTTCTATTCCATAGCTATCAGAAAACACAAGGAATATAGGGCTGCGAAGGTGCCTATGTTGCCAGTTGTAAAAGGAATTAGGAGAACCTACTTACAAACTAACTTTTATTTAATTTTATTAATTGCAACAAGTTTTCTTTTTAGTTCCTTAAGCATTGGGCTTATGTTAGTATCACTTCTTTTAAGCGTTATATGGCTAGGTTTAAGTATTTTCGGTTACAGGAGGATGGATTCGGAGAGGTGGGCAAAATCAATGTTTATTTATTCCTTGATCCATATGACAACTCTTTTCTCAACTGTAATTATATATTCTCTTATGGGTATTATTTTTGATCTATAAAATTGTGATAGAAAAATAATAGGAATAACCAAAGAGAGAGTGATATATTAACCTAAAAAAGTCGAATTCCTTATGTTTTGGATTCGACTTTTTTACTCTGTAATAAACCATCCGCTTATAATAGTAATTTCTTTCTCAGACTTCTATCTTTGTTTTTCTTTCTTAATAGGAGCAGTTACCCATCCCAAAAAGATTTTAGATAAAGGGAAAACAATAGGTATAATGATAATAAGCAGCCAGTTCATTTCTTCATGAAATATCCAGTAAAATATCATTAAAAAAACAAAGAGAATGATAAACTCGATTACAAAATACTTTATTTTATTCTTCGTCATTTGATGTATCTCCCCCTAACATAGCGATTCCTTAATTAATTCTCAATCCAAGATTAGTTTTGATAACATGTCTCATATTCATCTTTCATTAACAGACTTTTACAAGCTAAACCATTTTCATGATAAATTTCTTTCCCGATTTCCAATTGGATGCTTCTATTTGAATTAGGATATTGCGGACTCTTATTTTGAATGAAAAGTTTATCCTCGCTCAGCCAATGCAAAGAAGTATTATTCATTGCACTACTATAATAAACCGTTTGCGTTTTATCCTTCTCTTTGTTGTTTGTAATTTCAACCCACATATTAACACCGCCTGCCGCTCCTCCATACAGTTCATAATAAGCATGAGCTGTATATGTTCCATTAGGTGATGTTATAGGTCCAGGTCCCATTTGAATAGAATCTCGATCAATATCATTGAATGTAAAAAAGTAAGTTTCATATATGTAAAGAGATGAAATCAGAACCATCCCAAACAACGTTACAATCAGTAGCCTCTTGGGAAAAGGTTTCTTTTTAATAAAAGAAACGATGATTCTTGCACATAAAACCAAAAATAATATCACGGTGATAATAGATAGTAAAAACCCCAATATTATAATCACGAAATCCCCCATTTTAACGTCAATATTTCTCTGCTGCCCTATTGTTTCACCTTGATAAATCAATATCTATGACATCTTCTATATAGGTTTCTCCCTCATCATTTTCTCGGACTACCTCTATTTTTACTTGTTCGTCGTTTTGCCAATGAATTTTAAAATTGTCTGGCGTATACATATCGCTTGGTACATATTCTTTATATCTTTCTAAAACACTCCCCTGTTCTCCATAAAATATTTGAACTGTGGAGTATTGAGATTTGCCTTTAGTTTTACTTACCTCTCTGAGTTCAATGATATTTTTAAGATTTGGTGATTCACTTGTCTTGAACGTAAAAGAGCCTAAATTAATTTCTACATTTTCTTTAAAGGGTTTAGGATCTTCAGCATGGAATTGAATCATTTCTGTTGGTTGTTCTTCCCCATCTATGGTGATTGTTGCTTCATTTTCATTCTCCCAGTGAATTACAAAATTGGTATCTTGAAGCATTTTCCCATCATTAGCCACGCTTCGTTCCATATATTGTCTACCGTATTTAATTCTCACGGTGGAAGGACCGAAAAAAGCGGGTTCTCCTTTCTCAACAATCTTAATCGTATGGATTTCGTTTGGAGAATGACTGACAAGAAGTGTTTTTTCTTTGAAATACATCTCGTAGGAAAACACACCAATGAAAAGTATA
This sequence comes from Oceanobacillus luteolus, assembly GCF_023715655.1. Classification (GTDB taxonomy): domain Bacteria; phylum Bacillota; class Bacilli; order Bacillales; family Amphibacillaceae; genus Oceanobacillus; species Oceanobacillus luteolus. Next base: position 20,809 of record NZ_JAMBON010000010.1, read on the forward strand.
ATTGGTAAGATCACTAAAATTATGGACCAAATTAGGCAACCAAATTTTGTTCGTGCTTTAACCAGTTCTATTTCTCGCTTGGAATCTCTTCCCCTATTCATTTATGTACTTCCTTGATCATCTGAAACACACCTTTTTTTACAAATAATACCATAAGTTCATCAAATAAGAACCCCCAATCATATTTCTATATATGATTGGGGGTTTTTCCACGTCTTCTTGGATTTAGTAACTTTCTTTCAACACGTAATTTTTTATAATTAGTGTCTGTGCAATCATAAAGATTCCACCGATAACCCAATACAAAGGCAATACTGCTGGTACGTTCAGAGAGATGATTCCGATCATTATCGGAGAAATCCAGCTCATGATAGCCATTTGTTTACGTTGTGTCTCTTCCAATCCCATAAGAGTTACTCTTGATTGGATGTAGTAAACCATGACAGCCAGGATAACAAATAAGATATCTGTTTCCCCTAAGTTAAACCATAGGAATGAATGTTGGGCTATTTCCGGCGTTCGCATAATCGCGTAATAAAACCCTATGAGAATCGGCATTTGGATAATCATTGGCAAGCATCCTGTGGCCATTGCAACAGGATTGAAATCGTGTTTTCTATAAAGCTCACCCAATTCCCTTTGCATACTCAACTGATCTTCTGTACTTTTCTTCGCTTTATATTTCTTTTGGATTCTTTCCATCTCCGGCTTTATCATTGCCATTTTTTCTTGTGAAACCTTACTATTCTTTGACTGACGAATAAAAAAAGGCATGAGCAGAAAACGAATACCTATCGTAATAAGAATGATCGCTACCCCGTAGTTACCCTCAAGCCAAAAAGCGACTTTTTTAATCAAAAGAGAGAAAGGATAAACGAAGTAATGATCAAAGAAGCCTACCGTTGAGCTATCAATAGGCGTGAAATTATTTCCACACCCACCAAGTACGAGCAAAGATAATAAGACTAAAATTACTAGACGATATTTATGAATGGACGTGAGCAAGATGTTTCTTTCCATATTTGTCCTCCTCTTATTTTAAACTCATTGTTAAAATAAGAGGCAATATTTTCTTCTTTATCATCTTTTTCATCGATTCTTTTAAATGTGATGATAAGCCAAACTATAAAAGGTTCATTAATGATGAATGGCTTTTTCAGCTGGCTAAGATTGACCTTGATATTTTGGTGTTTATTTTCCCAAAAGTAACCACTCACGAAAGAATCAACATTATGATGGTTAATGAGATACATAAACCCAAAGGAGACCAAAAGGATACCGAAATAGAAATAAAATAAAGAAGAATCGATCACGGCATTATTCAGCAGTTCTAGAAACAAGTTGCTCACCTCCTTATAATTTAGATATGTTAATGCTTATCTATAATTATATCAAAAGAGTAGGATAATTCATATTACATTTTCTGTAATTAAAAAGAGTATACAAATTAGATTTCTATAGATAACTTTTCCCATATTAGGTCCCATTTTTTCTTCATCATTCGCTCAATGTATATAGGATAATATCTACTATTCATTTGATAAAATGGTGTGGGTTTCACCTTCATTTCAAACAAGTCCTGTAATCCATAGGGGGCCATAACTTCAAGTTCTTTATTATAGAGTCTTACTGCGATTGCGGTTGGGGTTTCAGGAAAATGTGCAACGCCATCAAGTGATGAAGAAAAAGGATTAAAATCACTTTTCATATGCATGCGAGCTTGGTTTTTTACCGACCAAGGTTGGTTAGGTAACAAAAATCTTAGTTCGTTTTCTAATTGTTTCTCCAATTCCAATGTAGTATCTGAAGTATCAAAATAGATAACATCAATATCGTTAATAGGTGTTGTGATGTTATGTAAGTGGTCCCAAATTTTGTTTCGAATGAGTCCCGCACATACCCAAGCATCATTTAAGGATAGTTTTTCAACCGCATTTAGAATAGACATGATGTAAGTATCCTGACTAACTATATCCACTAATCTTTTTTCATAATTCTTCACGTCAATCTCCTTCATAAATTCCAAGTAAACCATCTTCCATGTCCATCCGTCTCTCCAACTGTATTGACGAATTCTTTTCCGTCAATGTAGTAATCTAGATGTAAGTATCTATCTTGAATGTTATTGTAAACATGGAAGATTTCTCGATCTCTGCCTATCCATTTTACTTGCTCAAGTAAGCTGTTTCTCACTTCCTTAGACATCTGATTAGCTACGTGTGTGTGGAAGACGCATACACAGTATTCTTTTGGGATCCCCTTCGATAATCCTGGAAGTAACTCAATCCCATCTCCTTCAATAAGAATTAAAGGATTTACCTTTACGTATTCTGCTGCCTTTTCAAATAGCTCTCTTCTTTCGTTATGTTCAGGCCAGATCAATGCATTCAACCAAAGATATTCTTCATCGTTGGATAAATCAATCGTATTTAGATCTATTCCAATTCTTGAAGCTACTGGTGGATTGCTTCCTTGTAAAGAAGGAGATTTATCACTTTTAATCTTGGAGGATATATGGACCTTTGAATCCTTGTCTCCATATATTTCATTTTTACCATATGAATAACTATATTTATCCCATAGAAGTTGCATTCCAGCACTTGTTCCTATTTCTATCAGGGCCAATGGCTTTTTTACGATATCGAATATATATTGAAAGATCGGAAAAAGATAAGCACAGCGTCTTACCTCATTTGTCTGTACTAACTTACTTTTTAAAATAGGAATTATTTCATCCTTGTTCCGTTCACAAAAATCTTTGAAGTAAGTAAATGACTCCTCTTTATCCTCTCTGGGCATATCCACGATACTCGGAAAAAAATCTTTAAGGTTATGATTCTTTCCTTTCAATAATAAGTAATGCACTGCACCAAATAATAAATTCGGTACGGGCTGCCCTTTCCTAGCGTGTGATGCTAATTCGAGGATCTCTTCATCTTGAGCAATTTTCAATGAAAGATATTCATATAAATGACTGGATCCTTTGCATTCCGTAATTGCAAAGTTAATGAACTTCTCAGATATGGGATTGCTTTTCATAGTAGCCTCCTATGGTAGATTTTTTTATGGAAGATTTTTTTTAATTACTTTTAATAATTTATTGAATGCTGCACGACCATTTTAAGGCCTTAACGATAATTCCAAATTCTACCTCACACCTAAATATATTCGTCAAAAATTTTGAAAAACCTTCTTGAGCTAATGCCTCGTTAGAGTAGTGAATGTTTTGTGGAACTCGGATAATGGTGTGGAACTTTACCTGACAGCAATCTGTAAAACATATTTGACAACCCAATCCAATTATATTGCAATCTAGGTGTAAAATAAGTTTTACACTAATTTGAATTTGAAGGTGCTGTTTTTATGCGAAATAAAATAAAAGAATACCGAGAAAACAAAGGTATTTCCCAAGGAGAGTTAGCTAAGTTATGTAATGTTAGTAGGCAAACAATAAATGCGATTGAGAATAACAAATATGATCCAAGTTTACAATTAGCCTTTGACCTTGCTATGACTTTGGGTACTAAAGTTGATAATTTATTTTTGGATGAGGAGGAGGAAAACTCATGAGTTCCCGGAAAATAGGTGGAATTATAATCGCCACTGCAGCTCTAATTGTTATAGGTTATTCTATTGTAAAGATTATTAATGGCGGAGATTTCGGTTTTAATGAAATTACAACAATCTCAATCTTATTAGCAATGTTTTTTTCTGCAATTACCTGGGGAGATAAAGAAGAGAACGACGGAGTATTTGTCGGAGATGAACTTGGGCAAAAAATTACGGAGAAAAGCTCAAAGATTAGTTACTATATTTTATTAGTTGTTTTATTGATTGCAGTAGATGCTGATCAAATAGTAAACGAAACGAACAACATATTTTTGTTAGCTGCGTTAGGTTTGGGCATGATTATATTACCGCTGGTTGAATTTTTAGTTGCTAAAAAATATCAGTAAATATATGCACTACATTATGAGCTGCCTTGGCAGCTCTTCAACTTATGCAACTCAGAGATTCTCTTATTTATAATCAACAGGTTATTAGGGGAGATATGTTACAGCTCAACTCAAAGAACTGTATTTTTATTCCCTTCTTCTTTCACTTAGTTTAGCAGTTCTTTAAATTTATAGTTAGTTAATTTCGCATCCTTAATTACACAAATGTGATTATATCTACCTTCACCGTTTAAAATGTTTGGCAAGTAATGGGGTATCATTTCTCCGACACCAAAGTTATTATCTTCAAGCAACCAAGAAATCTTCTTCCAATCAAGGATTCCTTCATCAACTTTTCTTGGAGTTTTATAGTCAAAATCTTCATCAACGTTCACTAAATAAACGTACATCCCACCAGTAGTGGAGTCATCCACTTTCCACGTAACAACTCCTTTATCTGTGATTGGATACCTAGTAATGTCAATATCAGTCTCTTCTTTTACTTCTCGAATGACACACTCTAATGGTGATTCATTACCTTCAATCTTACCGCCGACACCATTCCACAATCCTAATGTAGGCTTATATTCTCTATTTAACATAAGAAGTTCATCGATTCTGCGAATAAAGCACAAGGTCTGTTGGTACACTTTTATCCTCCATTTCTCTATGATAATAAAAACTATTATACTTAACTGCATCTCACTCATAGCCTACGTTATAATACTCGCTTGCGATTGATCAGTACATATAAGAGTAGCAGCATCGCCTTCCAAGTTCTGTTTCCTCATATCACTACATTTTACCAATGGTTCAATTTGGTGAAATTATTTCCAAGGCAATAAATTGATAGGAAACTTTTATTGTAGAGATTATTTATTTAACTACATCCAGATTAAACTTCCAAGGGTGGATTAGATCTATTCCATTCCTATAAGAAATTTTTCCATATATCTGTACACAATGTCAACTTACTATAGAATAAATACAAGTATCCGTCAGCTCTCTGCGATCTACGGATAAATCCTCATTTCTTAATGTACCTTCTAATACAAACCCTAGCCTTTCTGGGATGGCACGACTTTTATAGTTTGTCGATTCGCATCGTATTTCAATTCTTCTAAAGTTTAGGCTATCTAATCCAAAATCAACCAACTCTTTTACTGCTTCTGTCATATAACCTTTTCCGCTATAACTTGTATTAATCCAGTATCCAATTTCAGATTTTGGAATGTCCCAGTCAATATTGTCAAAGCTCGTTACCCCAATAAAATCACTGCTATCTTTATGGAAAATAAGGAAACGGAAACTTTCTCTTTTTAAGAAGTTAATATATGCTTCTCTTAAATTGATTTCTGTTTCTTCAACAGCAGGAAGCTCTTGAGCAAATAGCAACCATGGCTTTAACTCATAAAGAGAATCCTTAATAGCTTTATTAACAATTTCTCCATCTCCGATTTTATACGGTGCTCGGAGGATGAGTCTTTCTGTTTCGAATTGCATAGGAACTTCTAACAATAAAGGATTCATGGTTAAATAATACTCCTTTCTTTGAAATTGATATGAATAATATAAATTAGTGCAATAAATAACTCTCACCCCCCAAGAACTAATTCTTAAGGACGAGAGTTGTAACTCCGTGGTACCACCTCAGTTTGTTGATACGTCACCATATCAACCTCTTCAGGTACATTCATACCCTATCTCTATAACGAGATATCCCGTCGCAGTATCACTAAGAGATTCTTAGATCCGTGCGCAGCTCCGAGACTTTATTCATTAAGATAAGTATTACTCCCTTCCACCAAGTAGGAGCTCTCTGTAAATACACACTTCTTAATTACTCTTCTCATCATTGCTTTTAATATAGAATTTTCTAAATATTATATTACCGATTGACTCTCCTGTCAAATATTCCTTGTTCAGATCTCTCGTTAGAGAAAACAGACCATATTTGCGTTAAAGCATCTTTAGTGCAACAGGTTTAGATTTCTTTTTTTGCGATATCTCTTCTTCATTATTAAAAACGGTATAACTGAACTGATCATACCGATCGTTAGTAAAGTAACCGTAAAAGTTTTTCCACCTACAGTCGGCGAGTCGGAAACCATTAATCCGAGTAGAAACTGAATGAAGCCGAAAGAAAACAAGAAAATGTTAAGCTTTTTAGTGTCATTTTTTAATAGTAGGTATCCACTTAAAATTACTAGATAGGAAAGGCTTAGTACCATCAGTATAGGGTAGACCGGATATAATTTAGCAGCGTATGTGTTTTGCAAAGCAAAACTTTAGAACTTTGCAAGCAACAGTTTAGAATGTTGCAACTTGACATGGAGCCTCTGTGAGCATGAATATTTAGCCAAGAAGCCAGCCGTATAAGGGCTTGGCTAAGTTAACAAGGCTATCATGCCCACTTCTCCATGTAAAGTTGCAACGAGGTATGCCATTGCAATACTCTTAACTTATATTTTGCAAAACACAGCGTATATGAAATGGTCTAATTGGGATATATCTGAACCATCTATAATCCATGCATTATTTATATTGGAGAAAAATGCGGTGTATTTCCACTCCCATGGGTTTTCTCTGATCGCGCTTCCCTCATACCATGCAGCAAATGTTGAAAAAATAAATAGGATCAGCGCTGATAAGTATTGAATGATATATTTCATGCTTTACCTTCCCTCCCCTATATTTTAATACGTACATTGCCCTATTGTTGTAAGAATTTATTAAAACATAGTAATCTAATTATTTAATTTTGCATGTATTCGTTGCAAATGATGAATGTCGTGTTTTACAAATATATTTATAAAACTTTCACATGAGAACTGCCTTTTTCCTTCTCCTATTGTAAATCTAGCATCTTCTTCTATTTCTGAAATACGCTTAATAAGTTCCTTCCGTGTTTCTATGAATGCATCAATAATGGATTCTACAGTATTGTCTCTCAAGTATGATATAGCTTCCTTATTATGTTGGTCATGGTCTGGAAACGGCGGGAGGTTTACTCAGTTAGCCATTTTGGGAACCATTATCTCAAGATTATATTTATCCCAATAATATAAATGTCCTACAATTTCTCGAATGGTCCATTTACCTTCACTAATTGGTTTATTCAGCTTAGATTCTTGTACACCTTTCTTTCAGTTATAATCTTTGGCAAAAAACAAAGTGATCATCCGGATTCCAGACATGCAAATGATCTGCGATGTACCCACGTAGCCATAACACGCCCTCAATTTTTCTTAGATAGAAGCCTTTCGGGAAATCATCGTCTTCGCTTATAATTTCGGGGGCGATTGTAATCGAGCCAGATGGAGCTTGATTTTTTGAGGGGGTACCTAAATAACCTTCAGGCTGATCCACATACTCTAACCTGAGATGAGGACCCAGCTCTAGTGGACACAATTCCAATCCAAGTTTAATCGCCTTTTTGAAGATTTGCGGCAAAGTTGCTCCATTAGTAAAGCCAAGGTCCTCAACAGTTACGTCAAAAATCTTTAGTCTATATTTTGCGTGAGAAGTAATGAATCTATCATCAGAAAATAATTTCTTTGCATACTCATTCATTGCTATAGATTGTTGATGCATAATATCAATAAGCTGCGACTTGGTTAGACCTCGAACCTCTATCGTTCTAGTATTTAATTGACCATTTGGCTGTATTTGCATCTAAGGTCACTCCTCACCAATTTAATCACCATACCAGATTCTAGTAACGTTCCATAGAATAAATAGCTTGTTCCGCACCAAATCGGATAACCTTGCTTTCCAACTGCATCCCTACCTTTTCCAGGAGTCTACGAGAAGCCTTATTGGCAGTTTGTGTTTCAGCAATTAACTTTTCTTGATTCAATTCATTAAAAGCGTAACCTATGATTGGTTGAACAACCTCTGTTCCATAACATTTCCCCCACCAAGTAGGGTGTAATTGATAAGAAACTTCAAGAAAAAGCCCATCATGGTGAGGATTCAGAGAAATTAACCCTATAAAACTATCTGTGTGCCTCTCTCTAACCGCCCAATAGAAATCAGTATCAGACGGAGCTAGCATACTTTGCATTACTTCGCCAATGGATGCTTCATCTCGTATACCACCAAGGTATTTTCTTACGTCCGGGTTGACAAACAAATTTTTCACATCGGTTATATCCGCATGATTAAAGGTCCTCAGATAACACCTCTCCGTTACAAACATTCAATCATCCCTTTTCCAGCTTGGTTATCCCAATCACCTCGCTTTAAGATTGGATATTTAACCGTTCTATTAATTCGAGAATTTCTACATCATTACCTGGATCTATGTATGCTAACTCTGTAGTATCAATAATCTCTTGATAAAATTCCTCACCTGCCGGGTATTCACCATCCCAGCGCAACGGAACACGATAAACGTTTACCGTCCCATCTCCATTCCCGCTATATACGATAGATCCATCGACTAATCGTGAACCTGATAACTGAATCACATCTTCTGGATAACTTAGACTAGTTTCATCATCGGGATTGATAGGTTCACCAGCAGGAATATGGACAACATTTAATTGGTCAATTTCTTGATTTGGACCGAGTGCCAACCAGACACGAGCATATTCAATTTCTGCAGAAGAGTATGCAGATAATGCTTTTCCCTCCGTTATACTTGACTCTTCATTTTCTTCATTTTCCGATGAAACGTCTGTCGATTTATCAACTACCGGTTGTTCTGACTTGGTTTCGAATTTAGGTTCATCTGCTTTTTCTTCTAAATTACTTTCTCGTGTTTCATTATTTTCAACAGCAGAATTTAGACCATCTGCATCACTCGTTTCAGATGCACAACCAACTAGCAATAAAAATAATATTAGTGTGGAATACAACATATTTCGTTTTATCATTTTATCTATCCTCTTTCATTTTTAGAGTTATAACTAGGAAGAAACTGCTTTTTCCGGTACATATTAATCGTAATTACATTCAATAAAATGGTCCCGATAAGAAGTATTACTGATACAGATACGATAAAGCTCATAGTATCTAACAGGGCAGCCCAATCCTCCGCTTTCACTCTTTCATATAAACTGAAAATCTGGAAAAACAGAGCCGCAGAACAAGCCATGAGACTAATCATTGAAAAAGCAGCCCATCTTTTAAAATGGTCTTCATACTTCAACATACTGATAACCGGAAGGATCCAAGCCATCCCTCCCAACACAAGGCTAACAAGATTAAACCATCCAACCACAAAAGCCCTCCTTTATATAGATAGAAAATACACCAATAGAATAAATTCGACATAGAGGTTGACTTTACCTTCTTTTTCCATTTCATTGTAGAACTATCAGAAGTGAAAAAGACGAATCCTTTTTCAAAAAAGGATAAATATTCTCTTCTGTCTAATTTACTAAATGAGAGGATTATTTTAAATGTGGAAAGTAAAGAAAGGCACTCAAACACTTAATTATTTGAGTGTAGAAACTTTAGATAATTTAAGAATTTAAAGTTGGATGGGAGAATGTATCTATGGTCAAAAAGCCACTAATTGCACTGCTTGGAATCATCACAGTTATTATAATTGGGTATTTCGTTATAGCTAACATTTCGTTTGTTCAAATACAAGGATATGGTGGATTTCCTATTCCAAAAGATGCTGAAATCATTAAAGAAGAAGAAAATGTTTTTGAGTATAATTGGTCGAAGGCTTCCGAAGAACAAGGCATTCCTAAAAGATACCAGAAAGAATTGAAAAAGGAAGGCTGGGAGGTTGAATGGCGTGAAGGTTCTGCAACAATGTATGAGAAAAATGGTAAAAAGGTTGTTTTGATTTGTTCAACAGATTACTTATCAATTAACCTAACAGAATAAAGTCTTTAACTAAAGGGTTTAAAGTTAAGCCTGGAGACAAAATAACTTTTGTGATGAACTATGAACCGAAGCCAAATGAGTTCCACGTATTACAGGTCAGTGAAAGTGATGAAGCTGAAGTGAGTGTTAAAGATAATAGTTTCTCAGCTCCTTTACAAAATGGGATTTATTACTATTCTTATGGAGTATGGTGGATGGATGAACAGGAAGAGAACGTATCCAATGGTGACGCTTTTTATAATTTTGTTATAGAAGTCGAATGATTTTTATTCAACAAACGGGTGTCCTTTCGTAATGCCCCAACACAATTAAATAGCAATTCAATGAATAGGTATTTTATTTACTAGTATTTTCAAATAAATTTATTTCTAAATAAAGGTGGATTCTGTGGCTAAAATTGACAATGTACTAGCAATTCTATGGATGCTTCGTTCAGATGAAAAAATTACTGCAAAACAAATTTCAGAAAAGCTAGAAATGAATATAAGAACTGTATATCGTTACATTGATACACTTTCAATGAGTGGCGTACCTATAATTTCAGAACCAGGACATAACGGTGGATACACTTTAATAAACAATTTTATTGAGGCCCCTCTTTTTTTTGATATTGAGGAGCAAACCTCGCTATTTCACGCTGCTGTTTTTGCAGAAGAAGCCGGGTATTATGGAGGTGAAGCATTAAATAGGGCTATTTCAAAGCTAAGAAACTATTCGAATCAAGAGCAGGAAACAAAGATAAATCAACATTTAACTAGTCTAGAAGTGATACGTCGATTAAGCTCCCTAGCTTTGGAACCTTTTTTGAAGGAGTTGGAGCAGGCTGTAGCTGACGGGTACTCGGTAAAAACTCTTTACCATAAAAGTGGTGAAAAGCAATTAAATGATAGATTGGTCGATCCGTACAGGATTATTTATTGGAATAATAAGTGGTATATGATTGGATTTTGTCATCTTAGGAATGATATCCGTAGTTTTAGAGTAGATCGAATGGAGAGTCTAGTGCTAACCGAAAATAAGTTTAACCAGCCAGAAAATTTTTCAGCGCGTGACTTTTTTATGAAAAACCTCCTTCCACCTATAGAAGAAAAAGAGGGGATTACTTCTTTAGTTATTAATGGAAATACAAGTGCATTGGATGATATTTGCCAACATTGGTTTTTAGGACATTATTTAAAAGAGCGGACTTCAAATCAAGCAGTATTTCTTCTTGAAGAAGATATACTACATACATATGTACCTTATTTACTTTTACCGTACAATACATCTATTAAGGTTATTGAGCCAATCCGTCTTAAGAAAAGAATAATTGAAGTTCTATCGGAATTAATAGAATTTCATCAAATTTGATAACTTCCCTGACGCTAGGTGTCAGGGAAGTTATGTTATATTTGGCTAAATTAATTGCGATTGGAGTGTTATTGGATGCAAACACAAAAAGCTTTTCTTTATGTATTTGATACCATGTCGGATTGGGAATATGGGTATTTAATTTCTGAACTAAACTCAGGTAGATATTTCAAACAAGGTTTAGCACCTTTAAAAGTAATTACTGTAGGAGTTAATAAAGAAATGATTACTACCATGGGAGGACTGAGCATAAAACCAGATATTTCCCTTGATGAATGTATTCTTGAGAGTAAAGATCTTTTAATTTTACCAGGAGGGACTACTTGGAATGAAGAAATTCATCAACCTATCTTGGAAAGAATTGGCCAAGCTTTAGAGCTTGGAACTATTGTTGCTGCAATTTGTGGCGCAACTGATGCCCTTGCGAATATGGGATACTTGGATACCATAAAGCATACAACTAATAATTTAGAATATACTCAAATGGCATGTCCTAACTATAAAGGAGAAAAGCTCTATGAGGCGGGATCTGCTGTATCGGATGCGAATTTAGTTACTGCCTCAGGAATAGCTCCTCTGGAATTCGCGATGGAAGTACTGAAAAAGTTAGATGTATTTGCACCAGATACATTACATTCATGGTATAACCTAAATAAGACTCATAAACCTGAATACTTCTTCCAGTTAATGAACTCAATAAATAGCTAAAATCAACTTAGGAGTTTTATATTAGTTCAAATATAAATAATGAAGTAACTGAAAAGCTCACTTTCTCTATTTTGTTTTGTAGAGAAGTTGAGTTTTTTTATTTGGAATTTCTTTTGCACACTTCCATTAAAAAAGATCACCGCTTTTCTTTTAATTCCTTCAATAACTCGAGCATTTCTTGTCGCTGCTTTTATCCTTTTCTCAAGTTTCCATCTATGGATAATAAAGTCATAACCCCTTTAAAAACTAAAACCAATAACATCAACTTACTCTCCTGTCATTCTTGTTTAAGAAACATGAATGAATCCGGACATTACTTCAGCTTTACACTGTAATATCTCATCGCTTTTGGAATCCCCTTTATTTCAAATACACCTTTATAGATCAGACTTCTCACTCTATATTCTAGAAACGCATCACCAATATGATTAAATGTACCGTATACTTCTCCGATTAGCCTTGCAGATTTAATAAAGTCTTTCTCCGTTTGCTTTCTATGTATATCTCGGGCAGTAGCCACAATAAACTCATCAAAGTAGTCTTCTGTAACCATGTTGATCTTATTATCTTCCCACAACCAGACGATAGCTCTTGATTCTGACAATGCAAGCCATTCCCTCTCATAGCGTTTCCTATCTGATGCCGTTAATGGAGCTGATAATTTTTCTTCATATATCTTTTTTAATTGCTCCCCATTAATTTCGCCTGTATGAATATCTAATACTTCTAAATGAGACGTTTTAAATAGTTTTTGATAGGCATGTGTAGTATTGATCACGAAAATCTCATTCGCTTTTTCCTTTAACAAGTATAGGAAATACAATAATCCCACCTGTTCGTTTGCATTTTCTGCCGTCCAAATAACAATAGGTGTATCTTCACCTATGGCCTCTATTTCTGCGAGTGTTTTGGAAAATTTGATTTTGTATTCCCAATCCAAAATGTCATCGGAATCATTCAGATGATCCTTCAACCATTCAAGCCTATTCTTGCGACCAACCTCTTTATGAAGTTGCCAAATTGGTCCTACCGCAAAGAAATCAGGGAATGCGATGATTTTGTTTTCACGCCCCAGCCCGACTCGTAATGAACCAGCTGGAGATTCTCCGCAGACAAGGTGAACGGTTGAATAATTTTTCTCAAGCTGTCCTTTACTTTCAGACACCTCATTCAATCTATCGAATACAGAATTCAAGTTTTCTAGTATTTTCTCAGGGGGATCTTTTGCTTTCTGCATCATTTTTACTTGAAGCATGAGATTTAATAAAAAACTCTTTGCGTCACTTTCACTTAGTTCATTAATGGATTGTCGGATCTCTTCTATCTCCACGGTTTTTCACCTCATATTTCGTTTGAATGACTAGCGTTTCCTATAGTTGCAATCAGCTATTTGCGCAGGTTAGGTAATAGGTTCTGCAGCTCTTTCAAATCATCTATTACAAAATCCGCTTGAGCTAGTTCTTCTTCTCGCGCAAAGTCAAAATTGCAACCAACGGAGACTAAACCATTATCTTTCGCGGCGTTTATATCTGAAAGTCTGTCACCAACCACTGCGCCATTCGTTATGTTGTATTTTTCGATAATACTTTGAACCAAATCCGATTTATTTAATGATTCTATTTGCTGGATACTGAATGTTTCTGTCACCCATTCATCCAAACCATAATAACCGACAATCGCTTGTAAATAGTCCACCAGCCCATTACTTGCTATGTAAATGGAACAGTCCTTCTCCTTTAAATAACGGAAGACTTCTTTAACGTTCGGATATAAGGCACCTTTTCCACTTTTTATATTTTCAATGAGTCTTTCAAGAAAATAGGCATCCGTTTCTTCCCGATCCTCCACGGAATGATCTGGCAGCAATGTCTCCCATACTTCTGGTAATGGAACGAAAAGCATCATTCAGTGATAATTCCAGTATCTTATCTGTTTGAAAAAGTCTTCCATCCATGTCAAAGATTAGTGATCGTTTCATTTTTTTCTCCCTTATTATTCATTTATCGACTGTCAACAAAAGAGGATGCATATCACCTTGAAGGATCGGACCCGATACAAAGATATTTATTCTAGCTAGGTTAGTTCTGTATCATAAAATCAACTGGGGTCATTCAATGCTTTTTCCCAAAGAACCTTTCCATTCGAATCATGAACTTCAACCCTCACTCCTGCTAATCTATCAGTCGATCCATCTTCCTCAAAATCTAAGATGCTATACCAGACAAATAGGTCATCTTCAATCTGAATTATATCCGCTCCATGCTTCATATCATCTTGCAATACAAAAACATCTTCAAATTGATCATTTGTTGCTATACCACCCAGAACAGCCACATCTTCACCACTTACAAAGGGGCCAACATCAAATTCGTTTTCCTGATTTAAAGTACTGAAATCTATGTAAAATGGATATTCCTGACCTCTTACCCATACAAATAATTGAAATCCAAAATCATCCTCTATTAAGGATACATACTTATCCTCCCCAAATTCCTCATGAAGAGGTTCACTCGATTCACCCAGAGATTCATCCTGATAACCAAATGTGTGAATATACCTATCAAAATAATCTGCATGAATGGATTCCATTTGATTTTGCAGATCCTCCTTCTCCGCTTTCAAATTGATGTAATCTAAACTTAATTGATTGAACTCCTTCTGCAGCTTTTTCATTTCCTCTGATTCTTCTGGAATAGACTCTTCCATTTCTACTGGGTCTATAAAATAATTGGCTCCGACGATAAAAAGAATAATAGCAAGGACAAGAAACAATTTTTTATTCATTTCATTCCCCCCGAGAGTATCGTAATTTCCAAGTTCATTTCCATTTGTGAGATTTACATGAAAATTATACCATTTTTCTACAAATATTAAATGTAAATTTCTGAAATTATATGAGTAAGGTAGAATAATAGAAAACCTCCCTGCTGTATTCTCTTACAACAGGGAGGATAATGAAATTTTGGTACAGGGTCTGTTATTTTTATATGGAACTCTAGGAATTATGATTGAAGCTTTTTCAAAATCACCTTAAATATGTTGACGCAGCATTTTAACTTGGACCAAGATTTCAATATCTACACAGCTCACTCCATCATCATTTACGATAAAATGTTCGTCCGCCTTTTTGTCATAAAACAAATTATAAAGCTTTCCGTTTTTTACTCCAATGGCATTTAATCTCTCGGCATCTTCATCTTCAATTAAGAAATGTGTGCATTCTTCATGAGAATCAACAATAGAAAATTGCAGCTCCATTGATTACACCCCTTTATATTTAGAGGGCGTACCTCTTCAGAAGCCGCCCCTTTCCTCCGTCAAGCTTTAAATAAACTCTACATGCATATATTTTTCTTTCAACATCCAATCAATTTGTTCGATATGTGCTTTGTTTCTCGTTTCAACGGATATTTCCACTTGGACGTAGCCTGGAAGGACATCTTTGCCAGCATGATGATGAATAACTCGGCGGATATTCGCATCCGTTACGGCAAGTTCATGCAGTAATTGTTCGAGTTCACCTGGTTTATCGTTTAAGATGACTTTGAATGTGGTGTATCTTCCCGACTCCACTAATCCTCTTTCGATAATCTTGGAAATGAAATTGACATCCACATTTCCACCGCTGACCAGACATACGACATTTTTATTTTCCAACGGAAGTTTTCCGTAGATAAGGGAAGCTAGTGCTGCTGCACCGGATCCTTCCACCAACAGTTTATTTCTTTCCAACAATAAAAGCATGGTACGCGCAATTTCCATTTCATCGACAAGAACGATATCATCAACGTAGTTTTGCACGATTTCAAATGTCTTATCACCCGGTTTTTTAACCGCGATTCCGTCAGCCATCGTTGGTAATGCATTCACCATGATCGGATTCCTTTCAGCTACAGACCGCTTCATGCTTGGAACTGCGCTTGTTTGGACTCCGTATATTTTGACATTCGGATTGATTTCTTTTATCGCCGTGGCTATTCCTGCAATCAAACCACCGCCACCAATCGGACAAACGACAGCGTCCACATCTGGTAGCTGCTCGAGGATTTCCAAACCGATCGTGCCTTGTCCAACAATCACACCTTCATCATCGAACGCGTGGATAAACGTTGCACCTGTTTCCTGTTGCAGATGACGTGCGTAGTTGTTGGCGTCATCAAATGTTTCACCTTCTAAAACGACTTTTGCGCCATAGTTTTCGGTCGCTTGAATTTTACTGATTGGCGCTCCTTTTGGCATGACGATTGTGCATGGAATGTTCCATGCACTTGCAGAAAACGCAACTCCCTGGGCATGGTTACCAGCAGAAGCCGCAATCACCCCTCGTTTCAGTTCCTCCTCCGTTAGGGAATGGACTTTATTGAAAGCACCTCTAACTTTAAAAGAACCCGTTTTTTGCAGGTTTTCTAGTTTTAAATAAATTTCATTATTTGTCAGTTTGCTGAACGTACTGGAGTACTCAAGATTCGTTTGATGGACAGTTCCCATCATCTTTTCTCTAGCAGTAATTATATCGTCGATGTTCATTATGATTGCTCCTTATTAATCCGAAAAAAATCTTCATTATTGTTCTTCCATCTTTAAATTAGTATAAATCATTGTATCTGTAAATGATTTTGGTTGGGAATAAATTCTAGTCATTTAATAATTATCCTATCAGAAAAATAAAAAACCTCCTAAGATGTAGGTTCTACAACTAGGAGGAAATAAAGCGTCTGACCCTATGCCCTCAGCTGCGCAAACTCCCCTTTAACCAAGGTCTGGGGCGATAGGGACCAATTGGGATTTGGATTAGACTGGTCTTACCTTGTTCATCTAGTTTATATAGTTCATCAGTCAAATTCGAGTCGAATCCAAGAAGCGGGTGGCCTCCCATCCCGAGGGCCGATGCCCCTCAACATTATATAAACAACAGTAAATAGATACACGGGGTTCCCTTCTATACGCTTCATCCAAATCATTTCTGTATGAAAAGGCAGTCGTTGCCTCTACGAGAAGAGTTGCTAACTGTTCTTGGCTCACTTTTCCTAAAACAAAAGCCACGTCTGGAGAAAATCGCTCTTCACAAACCTCGGCGAAATCATACGACAAGGGGTTTACAGGAGGCAATGCCACTTGACGCTCAGCCCGTTCAATTTCAATGTCTTTCTTCCCTCTGTACACTGGAAATGAGCCTGTCGAAGCCAGTTTGGAAGCTTCGTTCATCGCAGTGATCATCGGATATTCTTTGACCCGTTGTGACCGCTCCAAATGTTCGGTTTGAATTGCTGACAGCTCCTGGATTAATTGTTCCGATGTAATATTTTTATTATGCTTCCTTCCATCAGCAGACCAGTTTGTTACTTCTACCGATAACGGGATGACACTATATACACTCTCCTCCATTTCAGATAGTCCCAACAGATGATTGATCGCGGAATCAAGAAATTGAAAGTACACACCTGAGGCATAGCCAAACCTTTTCGTTACCTCCAATAATTGTCCCATAAGCACACCAGCATCCAAGCCTTGAAGTCGATAGGCAAAGTTATTGTATTTAAAGAAATTTTTCCAGAACATGGTCGAGACAAAAACTGTACCAAAACACGAGGAGATGTCGCAGCGATTGCCGAGGGCTTTGGATAAATAAGAATCAAAATCTCCTTCGCGCAATAATACGAGCCGATGGTGTGCTGCATCATAATGGTAGACTCCATCAGGGAGTTCCTCCACTTTCAGATACACGTACAATTCGTTAGGGTACAGCGCCCCACCAGATGGAGCAAACCGCCGATAAGAGTGTAAAGGATAGGAATCTTGCTCCTTGGAATCTGCTGGGAAGACCGATTGGCTCCATTGCGTCGTACCGAATACATACCAGAGAAAATGACCGACTCGATGAAGATTTGGTTTGGCAGGAGGTTCTCCTCCAGTTAGCATCAACGGCACTTCCAAAGACAATGGAACAGCCGGTAATCCACGGTAGATTTTATATGCTAGTGGTGCATCGTCCCAATCCACTTCCACATTTGGCTGATTTGCCTTATCAATATCAAACTGCAGATTGTGTAAAAACTCTTCCAGATTCATCTTCTACCTCCTCATCAGCCTTAGGGAAACGGGTGCGGATAGGGATTCAGTTGCTCTGGTGTCAACGGTTGTTCCGTATACCCAAGCTCCATTGGGACGCGGAGTACCCTCTCCAGTCCTGTGAGGCGAGTAAGGTGCTGCCCAAATGTCATTGGCAGCATCCCTGGAATCAGTACTTTTACACAATACAATCCGTTTCGTAACGTTTCCGGTGTCGACTGGTCCACTACAATAACATCAAGGTTAGACTTTTGAAACGCCTGAAGGATATCTTGCAAATCCTCGGTAAGGTCTGCATGATTCGACTTCCACTTGAACTCTTTGAATGTCCTCATTGGTTCATCATTGTTAAGCAAAAAACTTAAACGCTCTTCTGCTTGCGGTAAACCATAAAGCATGCCATGGTCTTCCATTTGTCTCACCAAAGAAGAGTCATGCAGCATTTTTTCATATTCCTCTTTATTCGCTTCCAATTTTTCATCCAGGTTCAGCATCATACCTGCGAGCTCATGAATCGCGCCTTTCACTGCCCGTACTGGATCGAGATGGGAGCCGGCTGCGCAGATGAGATTCAATCCCTTTTCCTTTCTGTTTTTAGCTATTGCAAAAATACTAGGTACACCGTGTTCCATCGTAGCATCATACAAATACAAATCATAGCCAGCAACCGCCCGCATACGTTCGACCATAAATTCCAACTCTTCGTCATCAGCTGATAAAGGATCGAGCCGTGAAAGATTCAGCTTTGCATACCAAGTCATCAGGAAGGAATCACGTTCGATGACTTCCATCATTCCATAGAAAATGGCTTCCTCTAAACTTCCCCCAAGTGCACATCCGTTAGAAGTTTCATAGACAAAACCTTCTGTTCCGTGTCCGATACTGTAATAAGCAAGGAGCTCAGGAACTAGGATGGAACGCTCCTCCAACAATGAATAACCCCAAACCCAATCGATGGAACGATCGGGATCAAACGGTTTAAATGGAAAAACAGGTTGCGCATAGTTTTCCTTCGCGTGCACGCCGACACTCAAAGGATTGAGTGCTTGATTTTCCAGATTACGATAACTATCACGGGTTACCGTCCGTTTGCCACGTGGCTTTAAACCACAATATCGCTCCAACCCTTCTAAGATTGCCGTCAATACACTTTCTTCATAGACATGGGTTCGGCCACCGGTTCTCTCGTCCCCGGCTAACATCGGCAGATTAACACTCACATCAGCAAATGGAGTCACGAGATCATAGATTTTACTGTTCAAAACTCCCGTACGGTTATCCAAATAGTCTGTGACAATAACTTCTTTCATCTCATCCAATGAACGGCTGCGGAAACTGCCGGAACTGACTTTCGGACTTGGTTCTAGTGGAATTCGGGCTAATTCCTCTGTATCGTCAGGTAATCCACCGCAGACTGGACACAACGGATTGGGCAGAAAATAATGTGACGAGGTCCTCAGTGTTTTCAGATCAATGAGAAGAACCTTTCCGTCTGCATCTACCTGGTCACCCCGTAATACTTTCTGTACCTCCACGTTTATCAGGTGAGCCATTTGCAAAAGTCCGTTTCTTGAAGCCCACGGGTCACTTCCAATACCTCCACCTGCAGCCAGCTTTTGCTGTACTTCCACCATTTCCGTGCGATCACGCCCGCCCATAAAACGCCTCATATCCGCACATTGAGAACAGCCTGCCTTGCCAGGTTGGACAAACGGACCAACTACCCCTTCCCCAAATGAAATGAAGCCTCTGAGCCAAGGAGTATCCGTTTGTTGTAATAACTTTTCCGCTTTTTGATGTATCGAAGGTTTCCAACCATCATCTAACATAAGCACCAAATCTGTATTACTTGGAATACTTTCCCCGAGATTCGACTTACGGAAAACGAGATGATGTGCTGCCAGTTCTTCACTTACAAAACCAGCAAGCACCCCTTCCCCGACGATCAACACGAAGGAATTCATCATGAATCCTCCTCTCGCAACAAAACACCAAATACTAACAATAAATTTTCTTACCAATCACTCTTTCTCCATAAAAAAAGCCCCCATTACAATGGAGAGCCTTGGATAAATATTTTATAGTTTTCCTATACACTGCTTCAAAAAAGCAGCTATCATCGAGTAAACAGTAATTTCATTCTCTGGATTCACTAGTTTATGCCCTTCCCCTTCCATCCGATGATATGTAACCGAGTGCCCTCGTTGCTTCAGTTTATGGACGATTTGTTCCGACTCGCCAATGGGGACACGGGGATCATTCACACCGTGGATGACTAGCAAGGGCGCTATAATTTCATCAGCATGATGTAGAGGATCTATCTGATTAAAAAAATCCCCATCTTCTTCAACCGTACCGTATTCCATTTCTCTTTGCCACTTCCTCCATGGACTAGTTGTTTCGATGAACGTTCGCAGACTCGACATTCCTACAATATCAACCGCGGCCACCCATAATTGGGGATAGTGACTAATCGCCGCCAGCGTTAAAAAGCCGCCATAACTTCCCCCGATAATAACAATTTTCTCTTCATCAATGCTTGAATCTTGTTTAAGCCAATCCACCATGGATATGACATCTTTTACTGCATCCATCCGTTTCCGTCCATCATCCAAATGAGTATATGTCTTTCCGTATCCTGTACTTCCGCGGAAATTAGGAACTGCGACAGCATAGCCTTTGCTTAGTAAAAATTGCAAGAGTGGATGGTAGGAAGCTCGGCTTTGACTTTCCGGTCCTCCATGAAGATAGATGACAACAGGAAGTTTCTTGGAAGTTTTCTTTGGCTTATAGTAAAAAAATGGGATGTTAAGACCGTCAAATGAACGATAGGATAGTAAGCTAGGCTTGATTGGTTTTCTTTCTATAAAAGATTTGCTTAACTTCATTAACGGTTGGGTCTGTAGGGTTGGAAGATGAAGAACCCATAATTCTTGAGGGTGTTCCGGCCCATTCAATTGAAAGAGCAGCATTTTTCGTCGAGGTAAAAAAGTGAGATTAGTGATTACACCCATTGGGGTGTCCCATGTATAAAGAGCCCCTTGTTTCAAATCAAATAAATATCCTTTAGAGATTCCACCTTGATTTTCGGTAAAAGCAAACAAGCTAGTCTCCTTATGATAGGCCAATCCTTCGAAATCCCAATTTCCCCGCAGCAGCCAAGTCAGCTTTTTCGTAGATAGATGA
Organism: Oceanobacillus luteolus; assembly: GCF_023715655.1. Taxonomy (GTDB): domain Bacteria; phylum Bacillota; class Bacilli; order Bacillales; family Amphibacillaceae; genus Oceanobacillus; species Oceanobacillus luteolus. The sequence continues at coordinate 41,904 of NZ_JAMBON010000010.1, forward strand.
ACACATGCCAGTCCGTAGAATTCACTATCTTTGTTGGATAATAAATATACCATTTCCCCACATGGACTGAAATGGACATCACGGTAACTTGCTCCATCTGAATGATTTGTAATCCAGTCGATTTCCCCAGTTACAAGCGATAAAACTCCTAAATCATGGTCCATTGGGGAGTTCGCTCTTCTGACTAATAATGCATTTCCATCCGGAAACCATTTCGCCACTGAAAATATTCCATCTTCAGCAAATAATAAATGAATCTCAAATGTTTCTAGACACTGGAGATAAATATCTAAAAAGGCTTGATTCCTTCGATTGCTGGACCAGGCAATCCATTTCCCATCAGGGGAGCAGCCCCCATAGCGATGAACATGTTCTGGAGAATCAGTCAGTGGGATAAGATTTTTATTTTCCTTCAGTAGATATAATTGCTCCCTTTCATCCCCCGTCAAATCCATGCCGATAATTAAATCCGAAGTACCCGTAACATATCTGGCGAACGTAATTCTATCTAACTCTAAAGCCGGATGCTGTGGTCCTCTTTGACCGAGAATCCACTTCTCTATTCGTGGCTTTCCCATATATTTTACAACTACACTTAGTTGATCACGATTCGGCTCATAATCAAAGTCACTAATCATCGGCTGATTCACATAAGGGTCTGGAACCATATTGTTCATTTCCTTCCCACCCATTCTTTGTTGATATAAAAGTATGGCCTTATACTTCATATAAAAAAACGTTCAGATTCATTATATTTGGGCAAAGTTGGAAGTATGCATGGCAGGAAGATAGGAACAGGTTTACAGGTTTACAGAATATAGAACATAAAAATAATACTCCCCTCTTGCCGCCTCTATGAGATGGACAATTTAAGGGAGAGTAATTTTTTCGAGTTACTACCATTTTATAGCTGTATGCTATGCTTCGAACTGAAGAATTTTAAATTCTTAAAATAATCACTATTATGATATAATAGTAGAAATCACCATGAGGGGGTCATTCTTTTGGATAATATTGTCGATCTAGTCGAATCTCAAGTCATTGCATCTGTAAATGAAAAAAATCATTTAGAATTAGCTGCTAAATCCAATGCTAACATTGTATTTCTATTAACCGGAAACCTCATAACTACTAAAAAATATCTCGATCAATTAAAAAAGTATAATAAGACAACGTTCATCCATGTTGATTTTATTGATGGCTTATCCAATACAAGAAGTGCTATCGAATACATAGCCAATGTTTGGCAACCAAAAGGAATCATTACAACGAAAAGCAACCTAATCAAATTCGCAAAGGAAGAAGGTCTCATGACGATTCAGCGTATTTTCCTCATCGATGGAAGCGCTATGAGAAAAGGCATCGAAATCTCCCATGCAAGCAGACCTGATGCCATAGAAGTCCTTCCCGGAATCATGCCATCCATCATTGACAATTTAACAAAACTAACTCGCCTACCAATTATTGCAGGAGGGTTAATCAGCGAAAAACAGCAAATTATTGACGGACTGGAAGCAGGTGCACTAGCTATGTCTGCAGGTGATCCGCAGCTTTGGAATCTAAATCTCTAGTTAAGTTCGGCAATTCTTTAATACTATCAATAATAAAATCTGGTTGGTCTTTTGCATGCCTTACCATACTTTTTTCTGTAATACCGGTTAGCACGAGAACAGAGTTTACACCATAGTCATTTCCCATCCGAATATCAGTCTCTAACCGGTCTCCCACCATGTAACAATTACCAGGCGGCAGTTTCAATATGTCATCGACAATAAATCTAGCAGCAAGCGGAGAAGGCTTACCTAGAATGATATCGACTTTTTCTCCGGTCGCCCCCTCCATCGCTCCGATCATTGCCCCACAATCCGGTATTTGTCCTCCTTTAATAGGACAGGTACGATCAGGATTCGTTGCCACGACAACCGCTCCGTTTTTCCATGCTTGGAATGCACGATTCAGTTTTTCATAAGTGAAGTCCCTATCCCAGCCTAATACAACGTAGCTGACTTCCGTTTCATTATCTGATACCTCTATCCCCATATCGGCGAGTTCATCCAATAAAGGCTGTTCCCCGATGACCATCACTTTTTCATCTGGACCCATTCTAGAGCTAAGATATCGGGCAGTAAGATAGTTCGAGTTCACTACGTGTTCATGACTAACATCAATCCCAAGCCTTTGTAACTTTTTTACATAGCTATCGATCGTATCAATTGATTTATTCGTCAAAAACACAATTTTATGACCATCATTTCTTAATTCCTGTATCGCCTCTATTGCGCCATCAATCAACAGGTCATCAACATAAATCGTTCCATCTAAATCAAAGATATACCCTCTTTTCAAACTAACCCTCCTTAGGAGCACTATGATTTATTTCCTCCTGATAGTCTATTAGCGAGAGCTTGTAACACAAGGACCATCACAACGAGAATGACAGACATCGCTGCCGCAGAATAATACTCTGCCCTTAATACGTTTTGGAAAATAGCTAAACTCATCGGTGCCCAACTAGCCGGCGCCATCAAGATGGAAATACTTGTTTCTTTAATAACCGTAACAAACACTAAAATCGAGCCAGCCGCAATACCCGGAAGCATTAAGGGACCAACGACTGTAGTTGCTGCGGTTAAAGTCGACGCTCCAAGACTGACTGCCGCCTCTTCAATATCTTGCTTGATTGCCCGCATCGTACCAACCGTAGAACGAACCATATATGGCAATCTGCGGATACTATAAGCGATGATTAAAATCAGCGCAGTACCTGTCAGTTGTAGTGGAGCAGTATTGAACGTTTGAATTAATGCTATACCAAATGCGATTCCCGGCACGATTAAAGGGATAGTTGTCATAAAATCCAGCGTAGTGGAACGATGGCGTACAACAAAGTAGGAAACAAACACGGATATAATGACGCTAAGAATCAAAGCTCCACCAGCTAAAATTAAGCTGTTTTGGATATTGCCCAAAGATGATGTAAAGATGGTGCGATAATGTTCTAATGTATATCCACTCGGTAACGGATCTTTCCCCCAAGTTGTAGCCAGCGACTGTAAAATGATTGTAGCCAAAGCAAGAATTGGTAATAGTACTACGAGACTTGAAAATATCGCCAAGGGTATCGTTAATGCTTTATTATCATTTAATTTAATCTCTTTAGGCTTGCCGGAGAGAATGTCATAGTTCTTCCCTTTTAAGAGATAGTTTTGCAGCCAATACACCACTCCCGCAACCGCAATCATAATAACCGTCAAGATGGCAGCTCCACCCCAGTTAAAGAATCCAGATATTTCACGATATGCATCCACGACAATTAAGTTCAAATCGTTCGGTGCCAAAATAATCGGTGTCCCAAAATCGGAAAAACTTACAGCAAATATGACGAGCATCGTTGAAAGCATGCCTGGCAATGCAATTGGAAACGTGACAGTAATAAACGTCAGCCAGCCTTTTGCCCCCATATTCCGTGAAGCCTCCTCCAAAGAAGCATCCGTCACTTTAAAGGCTGCTACCATCGGCCAAAGCGCATAAGGGAAAAAGAAGAAAATCTGTACAATCGCAATCCCTGTCATCGTGTACGGATCGAGCAACATTCCTTCGCCACCGAATTTTTCGTAAATATAGGTGACCCATCCTGAGCGCCCAAACATAATGATAAAGGCATATGCAGAAATAAATGTCGGGATGACCAATGGAATCGTACATAGGGCACCTATCGTCTTTTTAAATGGCATCTTCGTCCGTGCGATTCCATAAGCAATCGGAATACAAATCACGAGCACCCATAATGAAACGATAAGGGATAACTTTAGACTGTTTATCAATCCGGTAAGGTATCCACCATACGTGAATAAAGCTTTAAAGTTATCTAATGAAGCATTTCTAAACTGGTCAATCGTCTGTTGCATCCGTTCCATACTAATAAGCAAACCAAATACATTGATCGGCTGATTTGTAAATGCAACTAGAAATACAGATAATAGCGGAATGATTAAAAATAACAGAAAGAATCCATAGATTAATAGCTTGATTAGACCAATTCCTACAAAATGTTTTTTGAATTTATTCATATGAGCAGCACCCTTTCAGGTGATACACTTAATCGAATCGTAGAACCATTCGTTTTGATACTATCGCCGGACTCGTATGTTGTATCAACCAGTAAGTTATGTTCTCCGACTTTCACATCATAACGAACAATCGATCCAAGATATGTGGCCAATAATATTTCCCCTTCAAACGTGTTTCCTGTCTGATCTTTCGCACCGTTTAATACTTGTATATTTTCTGGCCTGACGACAACATCTACATGCTTTTTATCTGTTGGTGATGCAGACTTGATGCGCTGATTGCCAATCTTTACGGTTGTAAGCCCGTTTTCAGTCCCTACTACTTCACCTGGCAGGATGTTGGATGTACCGACAAAGTCAGCAATGAATGGTGTGTTCGGTTTACTATAGAGATCTGTAGGTGTTCCTATCTGCAAGATCTTCCCATCCTTCATGACAGCGATACGATCGGCCATGCTCATCGCTTCTTCCTGGTCATGAGTAACGAATATCGTAGTGATTTTCAAATCCTGCTGAATGCGCCGGATTGTATTACGCATCGTATGCCGAAGCTTTAAATCTAGATTAGACAATGGTTCATCCATCAACAACACTTCAGGCTCCATCACAAGTGCTCTCGCAAGTGCAACCCGCTGTTGCTGACCACCGGAAAGTTCACTCGTAAGCTTATTGGCATGATCCGTTAATTCTACGTATTCCAAGATGTCCATTACCTTTTCCGTAATATGCTTTGGATATTTTACGATTTTGCTATTGAGCATCCGAGTGTAGACGCCAATCTTTTTAAACAGATTATTTTTCTTCAGTTCCTTTATATTTAGGCTATACGCAACATTGTCAAACACATTCATGTGAGGAAAAAGTGCATAACTTTGAAAAACCATTCCACAGTTACGCTCATTGGGCGCCAAGTTGGCTATATCTTTCCCACCAATCATGATGGATCCTTTCGTTGGCGCTTCAAAACCTGCGATACATCTCATCGTTGTTGTTTTTCCACATCCTGATGGACCGAGGAGGGCAAAGAATTCGCCCTCTTTTATGTCCAAATTTATATCTTGAAGTACTGTTACTCCTGAAAATTCTTTCCTAAGTTGTTCAACAACAACTGATCCCATACTTATCAACTTCCTTTAATTAGTTTTACTGTTCCATTCATTACGGATACGATCATAGTTTTCATTCACCCAATCAATGTCCAAGTCGACTGCATTTTCTTTTAAACTCTCCACATTTAATGGTGTTTTCGATTCTACTTCTGGGTTGATTGGGATATGGTACCAATCTGCTAAAATCTGCTGTGCTTCCTCTTCCAACAAGAAGTCCATGAACTTCTTGCCTCCCTCTGGATTAGGGCCTCCTTCTACTAGAGTAGCTGGATTTACAAGAATAGGAGTTTTATCAGGTACGATGAAATCTACTGTTTCACCGTTTGCTTGAAGTTCATATGCCATAAAGTCAAACCCAACAGCAATATGAGCTTCACCCATCGCCACTGCTTTTGTCGGGGCAGATCCCGAGTCAGGAACGGAGTTTGCATGAGAAGCAAGCTGTTTGAAATACTCCCATCCCTCTTCTTCGCCATGCTGCATCATATAGCTAAGCACCATTAATGTAGCTGTACCTGACGCTGCTGGATTAGGGAACTGAATTTTCCCTTCCCATTTCGGGTCGAGTAAGTCTTCCCATGTTTTCGGCGCTTCCTCTTCCGAAACAAGTTCTGTATTATAAGAAAAGCCAAGCACGAATAATTCTGTACCGACATAATATCCATCTTCATGCTTCATCTTGATTCCGTTTTCGACGACTTCCCAATCCTCTGCACTCTCTGGAATATACTGAGTGATGATACCTCTATCAACTGCAGATTCAAATGGAAGAATACCGCCACCACCATACCACACATCCGCTTGTGGATTTTCTTTTTCTGCCATCATCTGGTTCACTAATACGTTTGTTCCTGCATAGTGGACATTCACTTTCTCTCCATACAATTCTTCATATTTTTCTGCGAGCTCTTTTGTTAAATCAGGTGTTTCAGGTGAATATAACGTAATTGCACCTCCGGAAGAACCATCGCCACTTCCAGCTTGTCCATCCGTATCCTCCGCACAAGCAGCAAGCATTCCAAAGGCTAAAACAAATAAAAATAGTAAAGTTGTAAACCTTTTCATTTTAATCCCCCTTTGAACTTACGAACATTCTTCAGAAATGATAAAAGAAGAGATTGAAAAATATACTCCTCCAAAGGAGTACCATTTCATCTCTTCTCTTCCGCTCTCTGAGAAATATTCGATTGAATTCCATATTAGCAAATTATTGGTTGATTGTAAATACTAAATTATTAAATAATATAGTTTAGATAGAAAATTCGGACATTGTTCCTATCCATTTATTCATAATAAGCTATTCTTCCTATAGACGATTCCGCATTTTCACATCATAATAATGGTAAATTTAACAATATTTTGGTAGGAGTCTAAGAGAAGATGCCTTAAAGGACCCCTGATTTATTCAGGGAACACTTTGGTGTCTTTTTTTATTATTTTTTCTATTAAAGGAGGGATCAAAAAAAACGAAGAACCGGACCTCTATAGATTTAGCATAGACAAACTAATCTGAAGGAGGAATAAACATGGACAAGAAGAAATTATTGTTTCTACCAATTCTCGCAATCACCTTTCTATGTGCTAGCTTCCTAGGTCAGCAGACTATCTCAGCGAGTGAAAATGTATTACTGGAAGAAGACTTTGAAGCAGATGTGTTACCAGACGGTTTTGAAGTCATCGAAGGTACTGCAACGGTAAAGGACGGAGCATTAGAACTCACATCAACGGATATCTCCTCCCCCTCTCGTGTCATCTTTTCGGTTGCAGATGGAATAGGAGATTTCGTATTTGAAGCGGATGTGACGTTCCAATCAGCAGTAAATGATGCACGCTGGGCTTCTTTAATGTTTCGCATCCAAAATGAGGACTACCCATATTATCAATTTGCCGCCAGAAAAGGAACATCTGCATTAAATGGCTTAGAATTCGCCATTCGTACGGAATCGAACAGTTGGAACGTTCCAATGAAGACATTTTATCCTGAGGATTTTGGATACGATGAAACGTATCGGATGAAAATCATCGCTAAAGGCGAACGTGTCCAACAATTTGTCAATGGACAGCTCGTCATCGATACGGATATGGCAGATCAGTATTTGGAAGGAGATCTTGGATTCCAAGTATCTGGTGCAACGGTAGCTTTTGATAATGTTAAAGTCACTACAAGAACAGAAGACCTGCCACCACTTGAAGATTCCAACGCCTTTTTGCCGGTGGAACCTGAAACGAATATGGTAAATGCACCAACGGTCATTTCAAGTGAAGTATTTGATGATATCGCTGCGTATGAAGGAGTGTCATCCGTCATCCTTCCTGTCGAAGTAAATGAAGATGGCGAGGTTATGGTTGGGGATACTACTTTAGCGGATAGGTTGCTCGCTATAAGAGGAGAAGTCATCCCGATTATTCAAGTGAATGATATGCAGGCAACGGACGGGGTAATTGAAGTTTTAGAGTCCACATCAACAAGGGATGTTCATATTTTATCTCCTCAAATTGATGTTTTAGAAAAAATTAAAGCTGCGTACCCAACAGCTCGAGGAGCCATCTTATATGAGAAAAATCATTTCAATAAACACGATATGAAAAAGTTGGTTGAGGATGCTAATATTAGTCGCTCCTTCACGGTCGTTTTACCTGAGCGACATGTTTCGATTGATACGGTTTATTATTTCCATAACCGGGCGATATCTGTTTGGGGAATTAGCGATGACGCTCATGCTTTAATCCATGCCGGGGTCGATGGAATTGTCACCAATCACCCACAAGAAGCAGTGGAAGTATTTGGAGAGTACCCTGAAAACACGATCATCCAGCGTCCAATCGTCGTCGCTCACCGAGGCGTCCCTTCACTTGCACCGGAAAATACGATGGCAGGCTACCATCTATCCTATGAACTAGGTGCAGATTTGATTGAAACCGATATTCAACAAACAAAAGATGGACATATCGTTATCATGCATGATGCAACAGTCGATCGGACAACAGATGGCACGGGGGCTGTTGCGGACTTAACGTTGGAAGAAATTCGCGAGTTGGATGCCGGGAGCTATTTTGGTGAAGAATTTGCCGGTGAAAAAGTTCCTACCTTCCGCGAGTTTCTAGAAGGCTTCAAGGATAAAGATGTAGTGTTGCTCGTTGAGCTAAAGGCAACAGATATTGAAGAGCAAGTACTTCAAGAAATTATGGAAGTCGGCGTAGAAGAAAAAGTCGTCCTGCAGAGCTTTAATATCGAAAGCGTTAAGAAATTCAGGGAAATCTCCCCACATATTAGTGTCGGTTTCCTTTATTCCGCATCGGTGCCTGGTTCACCGGAACAACGGATTAAAGATGCTGAACAAATGTTAAACTATGCAACCAGCATTGGCGCTCGTTTGAACGCAAGCTATGGCAGCCTTTCCAAAGAATCGATCACCTATATGAGACAACGCGGATTAATTAATATGCACTGGACATTCCGTGATCAAGAGCCATTTAAAAACTTACTGAAAAGCGGCTTAATCGGACCAATTACAGACTATACCCAATGGTTGACGGATGGGCCAACCTATATTGAAACACCAATTAAAAAACGTAATCTAAAAGTAGGAAAATCAGCAACTATTAATGCGAAAACCTTCGTCAACTATCGCACAAAACATAAAGAAAACGCAGAAACTTCACTTTATGTGTACGATGGTCAAAGTTATGTCGATGTCGCTGAAAATGTCATCACAGCAGTCGCACCAGGGACAGCGGATGTTTTTGCTATGCATACCTTCCATATGTTGGATGAAGATTGGAACTTAGTTTCTGAACCGATTGAAGTTAAGGTTAGTGAGTAAAAAAATAATCCCTCAGCTAATACTACGCTGAGGGATTATTGGCGTCTAAGACTGTGTCTTATGGACAATATCAAATGTGATGTTGGAATCATTTTCTTTTTTATTCGTGATTACCCAGTTCGGAGAAAGCATGTTTTCAAAAGAAGCAAATCCATCTGAACTCAATTCGATTCCTAAAAATCGATGTTCTTCTAATGTATAATCTTTCCCTGATTCCAGATTGAATTTAATATTCAAGATACGTTCGATTCCGTAAACAGACATAAATTTGATGCTATAGCCGGAAAGGATAGCTTGTTCGATACGTTCTGGATCATCTTTTACTTCGTGGACAAACTTCAGATAATCGAAGCTATCATCTTTCTCCAAAATGGCATCGATGTCAGCAGTTTTGATCGCATGAACTAATTCCGACTTTGTCATGCCAGCGGCAAGCAAAGTTTCAACCATGTAGGCTTCCATTAATGTCAGTGATGCTGCCATTATTTCTCCCCCTTATTCACTTAATGTAATTTCATCCACTACGTATAATTCATCCAGTCTTGGTGTATAATCAATCCGGTCACTCACACCATAGCGGCCTTCCAATTGGAACAGATAAACAACACCTCTGTCTTCCGCTAAGATTTCTTGTACTTTCTGGTACTGTTCGCTACGCTCTTCTTCATTCATATTATAGGCTGCTTCATTCAGTAATTCATCCACTTCTTCATTTGCATAACTCGTCACGTTGTCTTCTCTAAATAGCTCGAGGACACTTCCGTCAAACATATCATTACCCCAACCGACGAAAACACCTTCCGCTAAATCTTCAGCGAATAAACGTTTTGCAAATTGGCTTTGCTCCAATAACTCAAGGTTAGCAGTAATTCCAACTTCCTGAAGCATTCCACCAACTACTTCAGCCATTTCTGTGTAATAGTTGTTTACTGAGATATCAACTGTAATTCCGTCTTCGTATCCAGCTTCTGCCAATAATTCCTTGGCACGCTCTGGGTCATACTCATACGTATCATAAAGGGACTCATTTGCACCGAAGTTTCCTGGAGTAACATGCGTTCTTGTCGGTGTAGCTGCACCTAATAAAATTTCATCAATAATCACTTGGTTATCGATGGCAAGATCAATTGCTTCACGAACTCGTGGGTCAGCAGTAGGTGCATCCTCTTCTGTTGATAACCAAAGCTGAATCACACGTTGAATCGGTTCTAATTTCACGTGCGTTCCGTCATTGTCATTGATTCTATCAATATCTGCTGTTGGAATATTAAAGGCGATATCCACTTCATTCGTCAATAGCTCCGCCACTCTCGTTGAGTCTTCTGGAACGACAGTGAAGTGAACTTTTTCCCAATTTGGCTCACCTTCGAAATAATCTTCAAATCTCGTCAGCTCTACATAATTATCTTTTTTCCAATCAGAGAATTGATAAGCTCCTGTTCCTACAGGATGTTGGAAAAATTCTTCCGCCCCCACTTCTTCAAAATGAGCAGCAGGGAAAATGCTTGCTGCAACGGTTGATAGTCTGCTTAATAATTGTGGATCAGCTTCTTCTGTAACGATATGTACCGTATGATCGTCCACCACTTTCACTTCGGCAATTTTGTTGAATACAGAGTATTGCTGTAGTGTGTTGTCATTCGCAACCCGTTCTAATGAGAATTTCACATCTTCTGCAGTGAAATCATCACCATTATGGAAAGTTACTCCTTCTGTCAATGTAAACTCCCAAGTTGTATCATCCATTTGTTCCCAACCTGTCGCAAGATCTGGAACGATTTCCCCTGAAGCATCACGCTTCACCAATTTATTGTAGATATTCACAAGGACTGCTGACGTTGTGATGACATTATTGTTTTGCGGGTCAAGCGTCGTAATATCTGCAGGATTGGCAATGGTCAGTAAAGAGTAGCCATCTGTTGTTTCGCTTCCTTCTGTATTTTTAGGTTCTTCATCTGGATCAGTAAAACCACAAGCGGCAAGCAACATCGTAATGATGAGCATCATGCTGAGTGCTTTAAACTTTTTCATGTTGTCATTTCCTCCTTCAATTATTTCATCTCTTCCCTAAACTTTGGGTGAGATGGTGGAACTGCGTTAAGTAATGTTTTCGTGTAATCATGTTGTGGATTTTCAAATATTTCATCGCGACTGCCGGTTTCAACAATCTTCCCTTTGTACATGATGGCAATCCGGTCGCTGATGAGCCGGACAGCCGGCAATCCATGCGCGATGAAAATATAGGCAATCCCATATGTCTTCTGTAACGTATCAAGTAAATGTAAAATTTGCGCCTGCGTCGATACGTCCAATGCGGAAACAGCTTCATCACAGACAATTAGGTCTGGTTTTAAAGCTATTGCCCGGGCAATACTGAGTCGTTGCCTTTGTCCTCCACTGAATTGATGCGGAAAACGGTTGAGATGCTCTTTCCCTAATCCGACTTCCTCTAGAAGTTCGAGCGCCTTCTCGTATCGTTCCCTTTTCGGCATCCTTTCATGAATGAAAAGCGGTTCGGTGACGATATCTTTTGCCCTCATCCTTGGATTAAGCGAGCCATAAGGATCTTGGAAAATAATTTGCAGCTTCCTTTTCTCCGGACGGGATAAGCTAGTTATCGGTTTTCCGTGAAAAAGGATGTCCCCTTTCGTCGGTTTTTCCAGTTGCATAATCATTTTCGCAACTGTTGATTTTCCCGAACCGGATTCACCGACGATACCGAGTGTCTCTCCTCGATTCACATGAAAGTTCACGCCATCTACAGCTTTTACGACCGAACCATTCTTCTGGTTGGCGTAATGTTTTTTCAAATTACTTACTTCCAACAGTTTCTCTTCAGCTTTCATCCCGGGCAGCCTCCTTCCTACGTACAAAATGGGTTTCACTTAGTTGTTCAAAAGGGGCATCCTCGAATTCATCCAGCTCATGAGTCTCTTCTGGAAGTAAATCTTTCGTATCAGTCTTCATATCCAGCGTCGGCATGGCTTTCAATAACCGGATCGTGTACGGATGTTGCGGATTGTCAAACAGTTCAAAAACAGTCGCTTCCTCGACGATTTTCCCTTTACGCATGACGAGGACCCGATCCGCAATATCAGCCACTACACTTAAATCATGCGTAATGAACACAATCCCCATGCCGTTTTTACGGTTCAAGTCTTTCAATAAAGATAGGATTTGTTTTTGAATCGTCACATCCAAGGCAGTTGTCGGTTCATCGGCAATTAATAGTTGCGGTTCATTTGCGATGGCAATCGCAATCATGACGCGTTGGCGCATGCCCCCGGATAATTGGTGAGGGAAACGGTTAGCGACGGATTCGGCATCTGCAATCTCCACTTGGCGTAATAAATCCACGACCTTTTCCTGGATTGCTTTTTTGGAAAGCTCAGGGTGGTGAATTCTTAACGTCTCGGCAATCTGTGTCTTGATTCGCAGCATCGGATTCAAGGACGACATCGGTTCTTGGAAAATCATCGCCATTTCCCTGCCGTTCACTTTTCGTCGTTCTTTTTTGGATAAGGTGAGCAAGTTCCTTCCCTGATATTCGATCGTACCATCAGTAACTTGTCCACCACCTTTTAACAGCCCCATAATCGCAAGGGATGTCATGCTTTTTCCACTTCCGCTTTCCCCGACAATCGCAAGGATTTCACCTTTGTTGACGTGGAAAGACACATCATCGACTACCGTGATTTCTCTTTTATCCCGTGAAGGAAATTGAACTTGGAGATGATCCACGGCTAATAGTGGTTCAGTCATTTCCATCCCCTCCTCGTTTTTAGTCTAGGATCGAGTGCATCCCGGAGCCAATCCCCAACAAACGTAATCGCTAATACCGTGATGGTGATAGCAAGTCCAGGGAATGTGGCGATCCACCAACTTGTCGCAATATAATTCCGGCCATCATTCAACATGCCACCCCAAGTAATATCCGGTGGCTGGACACCGAGCCCGAGAAAGCTCAGAGACGATTCCGTTAAAATAGCCGAGGCAATTCCAATAGTCGCAACGACAATAAAGGATGACACGACGTTGGGCAAAATATGACGGGATAACAAGTATGTATGTGATGTCCCGAGCGTCTGTGCCAGTTGGACATATTCCCGTTCTTTGACACTTAATACTTCCCCGCGGACGAGCCGTGTATATTGCGGCCAGCTTGTTAGACCAATCACAAGAATCAGCGTCATCAGCCCAGGTTCAAACACAACGACGGCAACAAGAACGAGCAGCAATGTAGGAATCGCCAAAATCGCATCGACAATCCGCATCAACACGTGGTCCACCCAAGTTCCGCCTAGATATCCTGATAGTAAACCTAGTAAAAGTCCAATCGCTCCTGAAATGATGACAGCAAACAATCCGACGAGCAGGGACACACGGCCACCATAGATAAGCCTGCTTAAAATGTCTCTCCCGACATGGTCCGTTCCTAGAATATAGGTAGTCGACCCACCTTCCACCCAGAACGGAGGAATCAGACGTTTTGTTGCATCAATTGCAAATGGATTATGCGGGACAATCCACGGAGCAAAAATGGCCAATAGGACGATGATGGCAAAAATGACCAATCCAATCATCCCCAGTGGCGAAGAATTATTACGTATTTTAGCAACCATCCGTGCTAATGGATTATTCGTATTCAATACACCTCACTCCAAACTACTTGTATTTAATCTGTGGATCGAGGATTCGATAAACAGCATCTGTTATTAAATTGGCGACAATCGTAATCAGTGCGATGACAAATACGATTGCTTGCACTACCGCCATATCACTTGCCCCAATGGAAAATAGCAATAATCTACCTACACCTGGCCAAGAGAAAACAGTTTCCACGACAATCGCTCCACCAATCAATTGTGGGAATTGGATCCCAACAATCGTAACAACGGGAATAAGCGAATTTAAAAACACATGTCGTAAAACTACAATGAATTCTTTTTGCCCTTTACTCCTTGCCGTTTGGACAAATTCCTGTTCGAGAACTTCCAAGACACTTCCACGTATAAGACGTGTCATCTCCGCAGCAAGTGCCACGCCAAGTGTCACGGACGGCAAGACAAAGTGGATTGGTGTCTCGGCACCTGAGACCGGGAATATGGGAAGCATAACTGCGAAAAATAGAATCAACATGATCCCAATCCAATAGTTCGGCATCGCCTTTCCAAGGATGGAAACTCCAGAAATAATAAAATCAAGAAATGAATTCCGTTTCAATGCAGCATAAATTCCGAGTGGAATCGATATGATAATCGCAATCCCCATCGCCATCAGCGAGAGGGTGAGCGTCGCCGGAAGCCGCTCCATCACAAGTTGAAGGGCAGGTTCCCGGTATTGTAGTGAATTACCGAAATCTCCCGTGATTAAATCCTTAATATAATTCAAATACTGCACAAAGAAAGGGTCGTTCAATCCTAACGCCTCTTCCAGTAAAGCACGGTCTTCCGCTGTCGCATTTTCAGGCAGCATCATCGAAACCGGATCACCGGCCACATAAACAAGACCAAAAACAATTAACGTTAATATAAATAGCGTCGGTACAATTTGCAGCACCGAACGTTTTAAAAAGGCCAAGCAATCACCTCAATGTCGAATATTGTCGTAAAACATCATTACTATATTGTAACGGCAAATGTATAAACGCACTAGCAAAATGCACTGTGGGAAAACGAAAATAATCGGTATTTTGAGAAACTTCCCTCCTGTGAGTGAGTGAAGGCTTAGGTATGGTATTAGCGTTTGCTTAAAGTGTGGAATATAGTCATGAAAATGTGTCCCATGAAATGAGAGCGCTTTATTGTTATTTTTTATCGATGGCATGTGGCCGGCGTTCATGACAAGAGGACCGCTCTATTGTTAATTTTTCAATGAAGCAACCAATAATCTAACGATGATAGAATTGAGCTATGGATTGAATAATTTCTCAGGATTGGAATATATAGATTATAAATCGAGGCAAAGGGGGGCTTGTTATAGCGAAAAAAATACTGTTATTTTGTGATCCCGGAATTGATGATTCTTTAGCAATTATGTATGCCATGCTGGAACCTGAAATTGAACTAGTCGGTATTGTCACTAGCTACGGAAATGTAACAAAAGAACAGGCTACAGCAAATGCAGCATATTTACTGCAATTAGCAGGTAGAAATGACATACCGATTATTCCCGGTGCTTCTCAGCCGGTACAGCAAGAAGGGATAGCGTTTTATCCAGAAATACACGGTAAAGGTATTGGCCCGATACGACCTCCAAGTCATTTGCAATATCAGATTTATCCTTTTGATACAATCCGTTCTATTATTGAAAAATATAGAGATGAGTTAATCATTGTAGACACAGGTCGATCTACCACCCTTGCATATGTAATGGTACTGTTTCATGACTGTATCAATATGATTCATTCCTATTATGTGATGGGGGGAGCATTCTTTGTACCAGGTAACGCCACAGCATTGGCAGAAGCAAATTTTTATGGTGATCCAAAATCATCCAATTTTGTGTTAAACTTTGCTCATAATCTGACCATAACTCCATTAAACGCCACTCAATTCGCCATTCTTACTCCTGAACTCGTGGACGCAATTTCCAATAACGCGAATAATTTCTATGCTTCCATGATGATTCCTGTCTTTGAATATTACTACGAATTTTATAAAAAGTCAGTGCCAGGTATCCCCGGTGCTCCAATTCATGATTTGCTTACCGTTATGCTCGTTACTAACCCTGCAATCTGTGACTATATTTACTATGATGCAAATGTGATTGAGGATATAGGTGCTGAAGGGATGTCTTATATCGATATTCGCCCTACCTCCGAAGCAGGAAAAACGAGAATTGCGGTGCATCTCCATTATGACAAGTTCATACAGGAATTCACTAAAGTTATGCTGCCAGGATAATCAACATCCAGTTTTGATAGAAAACAGCTAATAGCAGGAAAAACTCAAATCAATAGCTTGGTCATTTTTTTGATGGATAGGAGACGTAAGCTTGATGGATGAAAATACCTCTGTAAATGATGTAGAATATGAGTTGACTAGGTTTTAAAGGAGTAAAGAAATGAATGTACTAGTTCTATTCAGTTATGGAAGTTTGACATCGATCGATGATGTTGCCGGATTTTACCAAGATATTTATCATGGAACTGCAACGGAAGCCGATGTAGCCAGAGGTTTTAAATTGTATGATTCGTTTGGCAAAGCTGATCCTCTAGGGGCAAACATGACGCGGATTGGAAAAACTTTAGCCACACGATTACAGAGAGTGACTGGCGAAGAGTGGAAAATGTATATCGCTAACAAGCATACCGATCCTTCGCTGGAAGATGTTGCCGAGGAATGTATTACATTAAACCCTAAACGTATTGTAACTTACAGCCTGACCCCTTTTGATACACTGACGGGAAGTACTGCCTATGAGAAGAAATTCACTAATATTTTCCGTAAACATAATACGAAAACAGAAATCATACATATTCCGCCATTCTCTGAAAATGAATCATTTATTAACGCGTTATCAGACCGGGTAAAAACAGCCTATCATTGGCTGCCGGAATCCACTCAGAACAAAGCAGAAATCATATTTACAGTCCACAGTATGCCTGGAGTACCAAAAGCACATCAAAAAATGATTTCCCAATACCAAGCCTTGGCTAGAAAAGTTGCAGAAAATGCAGGTGTCAAGAAATATCATCTTGCCTACCGAAGCGGTAAACCTCTTCCGGAAAGATGGCTCGGTCCAGATGTTTTGGATGTCGTCCGCGATCTTCATGCCCAAGGCGTACCATCTGTTATTTTTGTGGAAGCTTTATCTGTAATAGAAAACCTGGAAGCAATTCAAGAAGTTACAATTGAAGCTGTCGGAAAGGCGCAAAAACTTGGAATGCATGCGGTGCAAAGCGAGTTTTTAAATGACAGTGTGGATTTTGTGGAGGCTTTGGTTGAGCATATGCTGGATTTTGATGATTTACAGTTGACTGTGGCCCCATCATCTACAAATTGACTCAAAATAGGTTGAGACATTGATGTCACATTAGGATGAGACAAGGTTGAGATGATGCTCGTCCTTAGGCACTTTGCTAACAACCGTTTAGCAGGAGAAGTTATTTCACTACCTTGTCCGTTTGAGAAGAACTTAATAAAGCCGACTAATTCCAAGCTGAATTAGTCGGCTTCCTTCTTATGAAATATATAAGTACCTATTTAGCATGTTAGTCCCCGGAATAAAGGACACCCCTATTAGTGACTAGGACTTGATATACGATGATAGACACCGGATATCTAACAATTTTCTTGATATTCTCACCCGATCTTATAGTCAGTTGAAACTCATCCTTATAAGCACAGTGGTACAGGAGCAGTTTGGAGGCCTTTTACTTAATTAACCGACTACGACGACATGCGGGTTCTCTCTCAGACTAATATTCCTTTCACCCCCTTGACCCTCAGGGCTCTACAGATAATCTCCTCTAATCCCCTCCCCATTAACTTATAAATCTTTTTCCCCACAAAAGTTTGTTGGAGACGGTTTTAATTAAATTCAGGACTTTTCTCTTAATCACCCATTGAAATAGGTTACTGAAAGTAATACAATTATACTTGTGCTTTCACTACATAAACAATATTCACTAGAAAATACATATAACAATTGAACTAGAAATAAAGTAGAAGCACAGCAATCATAATTTATAACTGAAAGGAGAATCACTTTACTTAAAGTACACACAGCGATATAACATAGTATAAAATACGAGGTGTAACAATGAAAAAAATATTTAACTTCAAAAGTATCCGGACAAAGATATTAGCAGGATTCCTCTTTGTGATCCTTCTCGTTATTTTGTTAAGTTCATTTACGATTTATTCCATCACAAAGACAAACCAAGATTTAGAAGATTTGCTGGACACCGAACTGTCCCTCTTAATCATAGATGAACAATTAGCCATCAATATGGCCCATCGTATGAGCTTGCTGCAGAGTTATTTATTATTAGAAAATGAGGATTATAAAGTAGAGTTCGAGAGTGGAATAGAGGAAAGCATTGAGTTGGAGAACAGCGCCCTTGAATTAAGCAACTCTCAAGACTTGCAAAATCTGATTGAGAAAAAAATCGAATGGGGCATGCTGACAGATGAAATTTTCATAGAATATGAGCAAGGAAATGAAGCTGCCGCTAGAGAAATCATGGATTCACAAGTACAAGTACTCGGCAATGAATTGATTCAAGGATTTAATCAATTAGCGATGAATAGAGAAAGAGAAATTCAGAACGTCGGTGAGACAATTGAGAAAAACGGTCAAACCACCATGTACATCGGTATTATCATTTCCTTATCAGCCATTTTGTTAGGTGTTGCGATTGCAATGGTCACATCCAGTTCTATTGTGAAGCCGGTAAGAAGACTTATGGATCGTATGAAACTGATTGCGGGCGGCAGTTTAAATAACGTACCTTTAGAGTCAACTTCCAAAGATGAAATCGGTCAACTGGTAACTGCCACAAATGAAATGAACGACAGTATGTACAACGTGTTGGGTAAAATCCAAACTGTCTCTTCTACCGTATCAGCCCATAGTGAAGAGCTTACTCAATCAGCAAGTGAAATCAGAACAGGTACCGAGCAAATTTCTTTAACTATGGAGGAACTTGCAACTGGAGCCGAGTCACAAGCTGATTTTACTAATAAACTTTCAGAAACTGTCTCAGCCTTTACACAAAAAGTCGAAGCTACAAATGAAGATGGAAATCGACTAGAACAAGAATCCACTACCGTTATTAAAATGACTGAGGAAGGCTCAGAACTAATGGAGACTTCCATGCATCAAATGGAAAATATAGATGGAATCGTTCAGGATACTGTACAGAAGGTACAAGGATTGAATGAGAGATCCCAAGAGATATCCAAACTCGTCGTTATCATTCAGGGAGTTGCAGAGCAAACGAATCTACTCGCATTAAATGCAGCGATTGAAGCTGCCCGTGCCGGTGATTATGGAAGTGGATTCGCAGTCGTTGCAGACGAAGTGAGAAAACTTGCCGAACAAGTAAGCCATTCTGTAACCGACATCTCTTCTATCGTCGATTCTATCCAGCAGGAATTCGACCTTGTTACCAATTCATTATCCGAAGGCTATCAAGAAGTCGAACAAGGAACTAATCAAATCAAACTTACCGTTGAAAAGTTTGATAGTATACAAAATTCCGTCACAACAATGGTACAAAGTCTCCAATCTATAACTGAGAATATGGATGAAATTACAGAACAAAGTCAGGAAATGAACACCTCCATCCAAGAGATGGCTTCCATTTCCGAAGAGTCATCTGCCGGAATTGAACAAACTTCTGCTTCGGCACAACAGGCCAGCAGTTCTATGGATGAAATCACCGGGAGTGCAGAAGATTTGGCTCACCTTGCCGAAGAACTGAATGGATTAGTGAAAGGGTTTAAGCTGTAGAAGGCTTAGTCTGTACCATATTTTACTCCCTCAATTTTAACTTGAGGGAGTGTTTCTTTTCTTACAAAACTACAAAAAAGAACCGTATACTGTAAACAAAAGTTTCTCAATTTACTTTCCTATAATATGCAAAATTAGTTCTGATATGAGGGAACTTCAGGCTAACTGAAATAGTAAACCATCAACTACCTAATAAAATTATTCTCTAATATGATGTAGTCGAGTATTCATATTTAGTTACTACTTTATATCTGATTGATACAATGAATACACTCTACCTAACCATCAAATTTCTCAATTTCTTCCTCCGATTTCTTTAAACTCTTCAACCATTCTTCCACAAGCTTCACACCATCAATCAGTTCAATATTCAATCCTTGTGCATAGCTTCTTGCATTTTCTGTAAAGGATCCGGTAGTTATAACATAACCACCGACTGCCTCTCGCTTCACCATATTCGAATGGATAAGTGCAATCGGGTCAAAAGACAAATCTCCTTGATAGCATTTTACCTGACCTAAATATAAACCATCATCTGTTGTATGTTCAAAATCCACGCCGTAATCATTACTATGAGGAGAAACCCAAGTAAACCCGCCCCTAGTTATTTGAAAAATATCCGCAACGAAATATTCAAAGGAAATGGAATCACCTTTGAGGTAAATACTAGAATAATTAACTGGATTCTCTGCTGATTCATCTTTGAATCTTAAATACAGCCCCATCGCAAGCGTCCTCTTCCATTCTTCGTTTGATTCGTTATGACAATCAATGAGTATGTTTATCCGTTGATGTTTCCTTTTTGTATAATGAAAATGAAAGTATGCTGCAAGTAATCCTAAACCGATGATTATCTCTAAAACTAACATCTTGTGCCCCTCCCTACCTATTACGTTATTAATATTTATTAACATGATTGATAGAAAGTATACGGAGTGTGCATTTTAATAGTAGAAGAGAGTAAACGAAGAGGACACGAGCCGTATTCTTTGAACTAATATGGAATCCATGTATAATTATATGTAAATTCTATTAAATATAGTTATTATTGGTAAGCAGCATTGTTGTAGCCACGGAAGGATAACAGCCTTGGAAAAACTGTTAACAGTTTATTCCTAGGCTGTTTTTAGAGGGGAAAACAATGCTGAGTAAGGAAACACGATGTCGCTATTTTCTCCATTTAACCATGTTGGTGATTGATTTAGAAGGATTAAGCTTGGATTCAGCAAAACATCGACTTTCCTTTTTATCAAAATGATTCTAATAGAGTCATTGACCTTCCGTGTGAACTGGAACCGAGAGTGAGCACGATACTAGGATCTTTATGTTACATAAAGAAGAGCGTGATGCAAAAACCCTTTTCCAAAGGGATATACATATCAATTCTACTAGTTTATCCGTTCTGCATTCACATTTCGGTTTTAGATATGAAATGGGGGTGAGCAAAGTGAACAAGATTCTAGATTCTTTATTATGGGTATTAATCGTTGGAGGAATAGTTGGTTTTATTGCTCTCATTGCTGTTGGAGGTCTTACCTATTTCAATTTTTAGGAATGAAATCCAAGAAGAGTTTGTTTACTAGAATTTCGGAGGTCTGACGCTCCAAGAATTGACAAACACTCAAAAAAAGAGAACCATCCTCAAGATAAAAAATCCCTCATGTCGTGCAAGCTGCGCATGGAGGGATTTTTTGTTCATATTCCCTCCCGCATATCAAGATTCTACAAGACTAAACCGAGCAACTTTCAAGCCGGATTCTTTGAATTATTTTGAATTAAATGTATAATTGTATGTAGATTGAAATAAATTTTATTAGAGAAGGATTTTCTAAGGTTCTGTGAGTTTGACCATGGGAAATCAACAGCATTTGCTGTACTACGGAAGGATAACAGCCTTGGAGAAACTGCTTAACAGTTTATTCCCAGGCTTTTTTAGAGGGGAAAATGCCTAGTATGTTGTCTATACACTTCATTCAACCTATTTTCTTTAGTAGATACAGCACGTTTAATAGAGTACTTGAAAAGATTAAGCTGAAATTCGACTAGACGTAGAAGAACATTCAGCACCTCTCTTTACTAACAATCATATAAGTCATTGCCTTCCGTGAACTGTAGCCGAAAGGGAATTCAACAATTTGCCATTGATGGATTGCACATGTCGGTTTCAGCTATGAAATGGGGGTGAGCAAAATGAACAAGAACAAATTTCTAAATACTTTATTATGGTTTTTAGTAGTAGGATTTATTGTTAGTTTTATTGCTCTCATCGCTGTTGGAGGATTGACGTATTTTAAATTTTGATGATTTCAGGGTCGGCTAAAACAATGCGAAATAAGCAATTAATCCCTCATGCAGCTTAGCATGAGGGATTAATTTTATAACACTTTCTATCTATTCCTCACAGGTTCTTCATTCAATAAATAATTACCTATCATCTTGTTCACACCTTGTCCTTTTTTACCTCTAGGTGTTTCTTTACGTACGAAATCGTATATGGCGGAACCGATCAGTTCACCTGCTTCTTGGATACGATCTTGACTGATTTTATCAATCGTATCGAATGGAGTATGATACCACGGTTCTAATGCTGCCGTTTCTGGTTCTCTTCTAATAAAGTTGGCGGCATCGATTCCTGCTTCATAAAAAGCTACGTGGTCAGAGGCACCTCGTTCAAAAAGAATGAGTGAATCATTTCCTAATCTCTCTGCAGCATCACTCGCAGATTGCCAAACAAGGTTTGGTGCACCGTCCACCACATTGACAAACATGGCTGTCGCTTCTTCCCAATTCGTTCCGACCATGTCTAAATTGAAGTTTGCCGTACTTCTGGCCAACTCATTGTCGGAAAGCTGACTCACATAATATCTGGATCCAACGAGTCCAATTTCTTCCGCTCCAAAGAAAACAAACCGGACTTCTTTGTCAGTTGGATATCCTTTCATAATTCTCGCCAATTCTAAAACAACAGATGTTCCGGAAGCATTATCATTTGCTCCAGGTGCATATGGTACACTATCGTAGTGTGCGGTCACATACACGATATCATGATTTTCTGAAGGCTTTCCTTTCGGCTTTTTGACTGCGATAACATTTTGGGATTTCTGATTCGTAATCTCACTAATTTTGATTGTAGCCGTAATCTCTGATCCTTCAATTTCTTCTAAAAGTGCTGCCCCATCTGCTTGAGTAATCGCCACTACTGGGATAGAAGCTGTGTTGTCACCTAAGCTTGGTGTTGGAGGTACGAGTCCATCGGCATTATCATAAATAATTACCCCTGCAGCACCAGCTTCTGTAGCATGTTCAACCTTTTCCCAGAAAGAGAAACCTCCCCTTTGAATAAGGGCAATGTTCCCTACTACCTCTTCTGAAAAATCACCTGGTTCGCCTAAGCCAGCATGGTATATAGCTCCAGATACACCCTCTTCAGTCGTAGAAGAAGAGCCAGTCGCGATACGAATAGCAAGTTCATTATCGTCCATGGATGTCACTAACTGCCCCTGCATCCGATTGGCGATATCGAACTCCTGTGTACTGACGTCATACCCATAACGTTCCATTTGTTGTTGGATATAGCGCGCTGCCTCCTTTTCCTGATCAGTTCCTGTAACTCTTGGTCCGATGTCTTCACTTAAATAACTGATATGCTGCATCGCTCTTTTTGAATCAAATCTCTTGATAATTTTGTTATCGAAAGGGGATCCGGTATGAATCGTATCACTCTGTGGTTTTGCGGCAACCGTTGGCACTTGAAACATGGAGAATAATAGTGCGATTATAGCTAAAACAACGATATGTTTCTTCAATAAAATCTCCTCCTTAAATATGCTGCCTTTCATAGTTTGATAGACATAAGAGATTGATTACCTTACAAAAAATATCCCACCTCCTCACCTTTGTATACGCTTCCAACATGTTGACTATAAGTATAATAATCAAGCCTCCATTAAACAATCAGTCCTACACCTTATTTTGAATATAGAATGGGTGCTTCCTACTAGGTTTATAGATTGGGTAGAGTCTAAAATTGCGATATGAAAAAATAAGTACGTACTCCATTCAGTTCCCCATAAACCTACATGCTTAAAAATCATAAAAAGTGGTAATACAGATATGGGTGACTAAAAAAGAGAAATTAGTCAAATTCGTTTTACGAAAATATCATTTTTGGGGGTTATCTTTTGGGTAGTGAATATCAAGGAAAAAGAAAAAAGCGATTAGTAGATTATAAGATTTTTCTTCCTGCTATCTTAATTATTATCGCAATTTCGATTCCGTTCGCCTTTTATGAGGACGAATCCACAGCATTACTGAACGGAATCTTTGCCATGATTGTTGATATGTTTTCATGGGGCTATATTTGGTATGCTGTTATTTTAGTTGGTGCCGGGATCTGGTTATCCTTTTCTAAATATGGAAATGTCGTGCTTGGAGAACCTGGGGAAAAACCACGTTTTACATTATTTGAATACGCATCGATCTTAGTTGCGATGGGATTAGGCTCCACCATCATGCGGACAGGGATGACAGAATGGGCTGAAGTGGCAGTAAGTCCTCCTTTTGGCGTAGAAGTTGGTTCACCTGAAGCCTTGCTTTGGGGAAATGCGTATGGGATGTTCATGTGGAGTGTGCAAGTCTTTGCGATTTTTGTCATGGCAGCACCTGCAATGGGATATATCTTACATGTTAGGAAGCGGCCTGTTATGCGAATTTCCGAGGCGCTCCGTGTACTCTTTGGGGATAAATTTACCGATGGCATCGGCGGTAAAATCTTGGATATTATTTTCTTAATTAGTATTCTTGCAGGAGCGGCAGTTACATTAGGATTGGGAACTCCAATTGTTACTTATAACCTGTCCGAATTATTTAATATAGAAATCACGTTTGGCCTGACACTGATGGTTACCATCATTTGGGTGTTGTTCTTTACCATGAGTGCTTATTTAGGAATAGAAAGAGGGATTAAAAGACTAAGCACGCTGAATATGTATCTTGCTGGGGCGTTTGCTATATTTGTACTTCTCATCGGACCTGGTATTTTCATCTTAAACTTCTTTACCGATACGGTCGGCTTTCTATTCTCTCATTATATGGATATGTCTTTCCATACCAATTCATTGAATATTGGCGGGGAAAACCGAATCGAAAGCAATACGGTATTTTGGTTCGCATATAGCGCCACATGGGCCATGCTGCACAGTGTATTCGCCGCAAAAGTCTCCAGAGGCAGAACAATTCGGGAGATGATTATCACCTATATGCTTGCTCCACTTGCCGTATCTTGGATAGCGACTGCGGTTCTCGGTGGCTTAGGAATTCACCGTCATATAACAGGACAAGTTGATGCGCTTGCTATTGTACAGGAAGACGCGATGGCATTGATTCCAGAGATCCTTTCAACATTGCCGTTATCAACAATTGTTCTTGTTGCCTTCATTGTGATTGCGATGATTTTTATGATTACAACCCTGGACTCAACGACGTATACGATTGCTTCCTATGCAGGAACGGAAAATATGAGCAGGGTCGAACCTTCCAAGCACCTGCGCTTGATTGTTGCAGCAATCATCACATTGCTAGCACTCGTATTAATGAGAATTGGCGGGCTAGCTCCACTGGAAGTGTTATCGGGAATCATGGGTATCCCGATTATCGTTCTACAATTCCTGACGATCTATGCAGCCAAGAAAATGATGGATGAGGACCAAGCATGGCTGCACAATGTACGAGATAAGAATCCTAGAAATAATAGAAGAAAATATCGATATTAAAAATAAGCACACTGCCGAAATTTGGTGGTGTGCTATAATTTTGGTGTTTTGGAGACTTTAAGTTTTCCAATAGCTGCTTTTAGCTTGCACATGCAAATTGATTCACTTTTTTCATGAATGAAAACACATGAGTTGGAAAATCCTATAGTTAAAAATAGGAGAATTACAAATGAAAAATTTAACACGTGAACAAGCCATACAATTCGTAAATGATTTATTTAAGGAAGATCTCAGTAGCAGTTTTAACGAGCAGGCAGATCAAGCTGGTGAGAATGGCGATCCTAGCTTCGTCGTAAAGAACAGCAAAGGTGATGAAGTGGAAGTTTTCGTCGATTGGAATAAGGAAGAAGATATCTTGTCCTATGCAATAAATGAAGATAATCAGTCAGAATAAGAAACCACTCCAACCAGTCCCAGAGATAAGAAGTTATCACTAGAGGTACTATCGAAACCTATGGTACGCTTAGGTTAAGTGACTACTTCAATAAGAAAAAGAGACTTTATTTCAGGGGGATAAAAATGATTGGTCTGATTATTATAATTATACTCTTCATCGTAATGGGTATTTTTCTAATCAATGGAAAAGGTTCGTTCTTAATTGCGGGTTACAATACCATGTCTGAAGAGGAAAAAGCTAAATACGACACCGTTGCCCTTTGCAAATTCATGGGGAAAATGATGTTTGCTTTTGCTTTCATAATGGTATTTTGGTTAATTAGTGAAGTATATAGTATCGATTGGTTACTGTATGTGGGTATTGCTATATTTATTGGTTTGACTGTGTTTATGCTGATTTATATGAATACGGGAAATAAGTTTAAGAAGTAGAAAAAATAAAGGCTGAACCCTCATAGGCCCAGCCTTTATTGTACTTGTATTAATTATTGTGCAGTATAACCACCGTCAACGACTAAGGCGTTTCCAGTCATGAAGCTGGAATCGTCACTTGCCATGAACAGTACAGCTTTCGCCATTTCCTCTGGTTTACCTAGACGTTTCATCGGTGTTGCATTGGATAAGAATTCACGGTCTGTTTCACCTAGGATTGGTGTTTCGATAAACCCTGGGCAAAGTGCGTTTACGCGGATATTTCGCTCTGCGTACTCTAATCCTAGAGAACGAGTCAAGTTCACAACCCCAGCTTTAGCCGCATTGTACGCAGCACTTCCAGGTGATCCTACCAACCCGTACATAGAAGCGGTATTAACGATTACTCCACCGCCTGTTTTCAAGAACTCTTGGATGGCACCTTGTGCAACTAAGAATACCCCATCAAGGTCAACCTCGACTGTTTTTCTCCACTCGGCATAGGATAATTCTTCTGTCGGTTTCACCGCACCAATTCCAGCATTGTTGAATAAAATATCTACTTTACCGAAAGTTGATAGAGTTGTAGAATAAATATTCTTTACATCCTCTTCACTTGTTACGTCCGCTTTAACGAAAACAGCTTCAATGCCTTCCGCTTTTAATTCCTCTTCAAATGCTCTGCCCTTTTCCTCATTGAAGTCAACTAAAACTAGTTTTGCGCCTTCAGAAGCAAATAGACGTGCTGTTGCAGCTCCGATTCCGGAAACCCCACCAGTAATAACAGCTACTTTATCTTGTAATTTACCCATATTCGATTACCCCCTGTTATAATAAATATAGTTAAATCTTTTATAACAACGCTTACAACCTTATTATACGAGCTGAAAATAGGCAATCCAACCATCAATATTTCTCTAAATGTCTATTAAATAGACATTCTGTACACTTTTGTCTAATCTACTCACATCAGGAGGTAGTAAAATGAGCGAACCAGTTTCCACACCACGAACAAATCGGACAAAGGAACACTTCCAGTTGGCTCTTATTTCTCTTATTAAAGAGAAGGGCTTCCAGGACACTACCGTCAAAGACATTGTTACTACTGCAAAATATAATCGAAGTACATTTTACACCCATTATCAAGATAAATATAAACTGGCGGAGGACTTGCTTTTTACGATGCTGGAAGGACTAGAGCATGCCGTCGGTAAAGCTTATCAATCCAGACGCAAAGTGAATACGAAACAGTTAACAGCCGAATCCTTTCATATCGTTTCCTATATTTATGATCATCGTGACTTTTTTGAACTGATAAACTATGAGGACACGATTCCCGAGTTGCACACCAGATTTCCTAAAACGATTCTGAAAATATATCAAGAAAAATTCCAGTTCGAAACGATTAACAATTTGCCTGTAGACATGAATTATTTCACTCGTTACACCGCATATGGTTTCTATGGATTACTATCTTATTGGATCAGCACTGGATTTGAAGCTTCACAAGAGGAATTTATTGAAGAGGTTATTCAGTTGGCTCGAACACATATGGCTACGGTGAGGTTTGTTGGGGATTCTTCGGACAGTTCGAGAAACTAAATTAGTATTAATAAAATACCTGCCGACAGTTGGAGTGCTCATGACACGTGAGCACTCCTTTCTTACGTCCCAAATTTCTTTATTTCTTCCTCTAATAGCCATGCCTCCAATCGTATCTCGCTTCACTATATTCGGGTAAAAACATAAATCTCGCCTTGATAGCTTTTCGCCTATTCCTAAAAGGTATTTTAAATAACATTAAGGAGAAAATATGAAAAAAAAGAGGTGCGTACGATGCGGAAAGCAACAGATTTACTAGTTCAATGTTTGGAAAATGAAGGGGTTGAGTATGTATTTGGCATAATGGGTAAGGAAACCTTGGACTTGATGGACTCCTTGTCCAAGTCAAACATACAATTCATCAACGTCCGTCATGAGCAAGGTGCTGCTTTTATGGCAGATGTTTACGCACGGCTTACAAATAAGCCTGGGATTTGCTTGGCAACTTTAGGACCTGGCGCAACTAATCTGTTGACTGGAATAGCAAGTGCAAATTTAGACCACTCCCCCGTTATCGCCATTACAGGACAAGCGGGCTTTGACAAGCAACACGAAGAATCACATCAGTACATCGATATCGTTAAAATATTTGAACCTGCTACAAAGTGGAGCGTGCAAATTAAAGATGCTCAAACAATACCGAAAATCATTCGTAAAGCTTTTAGAGTAGCCCAAATGGAAAAGCCCGGTGCTGTTCTAATTGAATTACAAGAGAATATCGCACCACAAATGGTACCAAATCAACCATTAACAGCTTTGCCCATACCAAAAAGCATCCCAATTCCACAAGCTTTAGAAAATGCTCTTACAACAATCAGTCAGAGTCAAAAACCAGTTGTACTGCTCGGAAACGGAGTAATCAGACAAAAAGCTGTACAGGGCATTCTGCATTTTGTGGAGAAATTGCAAGCACCTGTGATACACAGTTTCATGGCAAAAGGGATATTACCAAAAGATCATGCCTTAAATTATTTTACGTTCGGATTCAGTAAACAAGATGAAGCATTACCAGTAATTGAGCAGGCTGATTTGATCATTGCAGTTGGATTTGATCTTGTAGAAAGTCCACCAAAGAATTGGAATCCAAAGATGAACCCTATTTTACATATTGATACACTTCCTGCAGAGATGGATGAACATTACCCTGTAAAAGAAGAACTTGTCGGTGATTTGAAGGAGATTTTTCAGCAACTTACTGCACGGAATATACCGTCTAAACCATGGATGCCAGCTGGTAATCTAAAAGAACGTATTAAATCGGCTTATCATATTGATTCAAATCCAAATGTAAACCAATCACTCACGATAGAAAATATCTTAGAGAGCATTGAAAATATTGTTCCGGAAAATACAATTGTCATTTCTGATGTGGGTTCCCACAAACTCTCTATTGCCCGAACCTACCAATCGAAACAGGCTGGTAGGCTAATCATCTCCAACGGTTATGCTTCGATGGGAATTGCTTTGCCCGGAGCGATTGGTGCCAAGTTAGCTTGCCGGAACGATCCGGTGATTTGTATTACTGGGGACGGTGGAGCTTTGATGAACATATCGGAACTAGAGACGGCCAAGCGGATGAACCTATCGTTTATCGTCATCGTATTGAATAATTCAAAGTTAAAATTAGAGGAACAAATGATGCAGGATAAATTCAATAGTAGTTTTGGTACGGGATTCGGGAATCCGGACTTTGTGCAGTTGGCTAAAAGTTTTGGAGTAACTGGAGTTAGACCCCAACAAAAGAATGATTTTGAACAAGCATTAATAAACGGCTTAGGACAGGCTAATGGTATTTCATTAATTGATATCCAATTAGGATGAATAGAGAGAAGAATCCCTTTAAATAATATGGGATGAATCAATGTTAGATATAAAACATTTGATTCATCCCGTATTCATTTTCACTCCGAATTATTAGATATTTACTTTTTTCAAAAAAGTTCCTATGGCCTTGCGATAATTAGCCTTAGTGATCCTATAAAGGTTGGTTTCTGTCTATAGTGCCCGTGTTTTTCATCCCATGCTCCTGATTTCAAATCATCTGCCAGTCTCTGTATTAGTTTTTCCCCCATCCCTTCCGGCAAGACTCCCCAGACTGACTGTGACAATCGTACTTCTTTTTTCAAAAATGATTCCGGCCTGCCATAAAAAGCCTCTTGGAAACCATCTACACAGTCAAAAGGTAAAGGAATTTCCTGTACCTCACTTTTTCCTCCGAGCGATTTTCTGATAAAGTCAATGGTCGGAAAACGTGCCCGCTCGACTTCAATCAATTCCGGAAAGTAATCCGTATTCCAATAGCCGTCAATCGCCTCGGGATCAAAGGTCAAAATCAACACCTGATCCTTGGTAACTCTTCGTAATTCCTGTAAACCTTTTCTTAAATCCGACCAGTGATGCACCGTAACCATCGCCATGGACGCGTCAAAAGAATCATCATCAAAAGGTAACGACTCTGCTGTTGCAATAACAGCCGGCACCCTTTCCGCATGTTGACGTTGGGAGCGCATCACACTTGACGGCTCCACTGCAACGACGTATCTGTCTTTCGGTTCATATGACCCTGTGCCAGCTCCTACATTCAATACTGATTTTGCGGAACCAAGCGCATTGTAAACATATTCTTCAATTCTAGGATCCGTTCGTCTGTACCCAGAATAGTTCTGCCCTTGTTCGTCATAGTTATAAGATTGATTTTTCATTTGTGGATTACCTCCAGATTTTTATTTACCATAAACACTCTGTTAATGACAAAACCAAATACTTTATACTTATGAAGGAAATAAATCCTCTTAGGGGTTGAGAAAATGAGTACGTTTAAATTAGTAGAAAGAGGAAAGCGGAAAAAGAAATTTGACTTGGCGATCGAAGTAAAACGACCATGCGATGTTATACCTCCTCCTGGTTCTTCTCATATGAAGGATAGATCAGCGCAAGTATATTTTTCTCTATGTATATGGAAGTATTTAACTTATAATTCAAAGTTAACACAAAACGTAATGTATAGATATATAGATTGATATAAAGTTAACCATGCAATTAGTGCTTTTAAGATAAAAATTCGAGATTTTCTATACAATGTTAAGCGCTTTCCTGATATTATAAGAATATGGCATTTCCTTTAATTCCCATGTACCTTGAGATTTTTTAAATTTAAAAGATTTAGCGGCACTTTATCTTCACAAGACTCTTGCTGTAACCGTCCACAAAACATGATCCCATAAATAAATTTAGAAAGGGCACTTTCTCATGAAATATTTCTTATTTACTTTATCAGGCATCATCTTAATTGTATTATCAGTCGTATCGATTTTTTATTATCAAAACACCAAAGAAATGGATTTATCTTCCTTGGCCCCACCGCACACCTCAGAACCTCCATCTACAGAAAGTAAAGAATTACATATCGTTAATCCAGATGATCCAGTATTCTATTCCTTACAAGACGATGAATTGAACATCTCGTTTAATCAAGGAAAAGATTGGACTACTGTCCCAGTGACGTTGGACGAATTATTCAGTGGCGAATATAACGGGAACAGGCAAGAACTGATTGAGGATAGTTATTTCCTGACTGAAAATCTCGTAGGCTTCCTTTATCCAGAAGGACAGAATTTGGAAAGTCAAAGAGTTGTGTTGCTCTATTCCACGGATCAAGGGGAAACATGGGAAGAAACCACGGTCAAAGAACCCTTCCCCGGCATGCGATTTAGAAAAGTAGACTTTCTAAATGAAGACTTTGGATATATCATTATTTCTGGTGGTCGCACCATGTCTGAAGAAGGTTCCTTCGTCTTTCTTACTCACGACAGCGGGGAGAGTTGGCAGGAAACGACCAATTTAGGGGTGACAAGATTAATTTCCAATGGTGGATTTGTTGATGAGTCCACAGGATTTATAACTTTTGAAACAATCAATTCTGGTAAACCCGAGCTTTATGTGACACAAGATGCAGGCCAAACATGGAAGCAAGCATCCCTTCAAATTCCAGAAGAGTACAACGAGATTTTCATACAAGCGGGACTTCCAGTACAGGAAGAAGACCATTTATCTTTACTCGTGAACCAGGGACCGTATGGAGATTATCAAGGTGGACTAGTGGAAGGAAAATTCATATCAGAAGATAATGGAGAAACTTGGGAATTCGAAATGGAGGTCGAGCCTAATGAATAAATTGCGTACAAAGAATATAATTGGTTGGCTCTCATTGATGATCTCCCTCGGCTTTTTCTTCTTACAGATCGGCTACTTGGTCATCTCTAGAAAACATCAAGTGGAGTACGTGGATGACCGTTTATTTTACTTGATTAATATCATTTGTTTCATCTTTCTTTTCTTAGCACTATTACTTTTGATAAAACCTACGAAGAAATTAAAGCTAGTTGGAGCAAGTATCCTATTCATTTTTATTGTAGGTCAGATTTATATGTTGATCTCCAGTAATCAAATAGTGAAAAATACTGTAAGTGTCTCCCCTGATTGGAAACATGTCTTGTCAATTAAAGAGAACATGGAAAATGGAGATGTCGCCTATTATCGAGATTATTATCGCATTCTAGCTCGGCCGAAAGAAGTCCTCCCCCACGAGATAAAAGGGGAACTTAAAATCGAATGGCTAGCGGATGATGTAGCAGCCGTAACATTTGAAACGGAAGACAACACTATCCAACAATTTGTAGCCACTTACGGTTACCGTGGAGACGGGCTTTCCTATTACGAAGTTGGATCTGTGATTCATGGCAAATGGCAAGGTGAAAATATCGAACTAATCACCGGTACAGAAGGTCTGACAGTGACTGAGAAAGGTATACAAAAGTTATTTGAATGGGATGAGATTGAACAGTTTGGCACCCTTGCTATCGTTTTGAATAAAAATAACGAAGCCGTTTGGACGGTTGCACTAAATGACAACTTTGAAGTTCCTTCTGATTACTCACTGCCTACTGAAGGAAATATTACGTTGTATAAGGCTACGATGGAGGATAATGAGCCGATCATATTGGATTATGGTGGGAATCCTGAACTAGTACAATAAAAAAAATAACTAATCCCTCATGCTGCTTAGTAGAGCATGGAGGGATTATGTTTTTTTCACTGGGCCTTCTTCTTTATGTATCTATAGGTCTTCTGAAGCAGATAAATTGAATGTTGTAAGCGTTTGCTATACCATTAAATTAGATACAGATTATACACAACGAGGAGGATGAGAGATGGAGAACAAAGTAGTATTAATCACTGGAGGCGCAGGTGGAATTGGTAGAGAGACTGCGCAGCTTTTCCTGGATAATGGGGCAAAAGTGGCATTAGTAGATATTAATGAAGAAGCTTTAGAAAATGCCAAAGCAGGATTAAATGGGGATAAAGAAAATATTTTAGTTGTACAAGCAGATGTAACAAATGAAGAAGATGTGAAAAATTATGTAAAACAGACAGTGGATGAATTTGGAAAAATTGATGTCTTCTTTAATAACGCAGGTATCAACGGACCATTTAAAGAAATTAAAGATCTCGATAAGAAAACCTTCGAACAAATCCTGAGCATTAACGTAACCGGTGTCTTCCTCGGTATGAAGCATGTCATCCTTCAGATGGAAAAACAAGGTTATGGAAGTATTATCAACACTGCTTCCAATGCAGCTTATATTGGTTCCGCTGGTATGCCTGGTTATATTGCATCCAAACATGCTGTGGCTGGACTAACTAAGACAGCGGCACTTGAAGTTGCGAAAAGTGGAATTCGTGTAAATGCTGTTGCACCAGCAGCAATTGATACACAAATGCTCGCTGACATTCAAAACAACATTACTCCAGAAGATCCAAAGGTATCTGGAGAAGCGATTAAACAAGGTATACCATTGGGTAGATTTGGTGCACCGAAAGAAGTTGCACAAGTTGTCCTATTCCTTGCATCTGATAACTCATCCTTCGTAACAGGTTCACTATATAATGTGGATGGTGGAATGCAGGCTGATTAATGCAAGTAATTAAATAATTTGAAGTGTGCTCTCCTGAAGTTCTGCTTCAGGGGATTTTTTTAATATCACTTTACATTTCGAAAATATATCAGCAAAAACATATTTTAGCTGATATATATCTTAGCGTGATTTCGACGGATAACAGCATGGACAAATAACAGTCACTGCACTAATTTACAAAACCAAGTACTTCATACTTGCGTAGGCTATATGCTATAATATGTATACAAGTTTCATAATAAATTTTACGATACACTTAGCTCGACTCGCAGCTAAGTTTTTTATTTTATATGAAGCAAATAATCCTTTTAGGGGCTGAGAAAATGAGTACGTTTGAATTGGCAGAAAAAGCAAAGCGGGAAAAGAAATTTGATTTGGCGCTCGACTATTATCAACAGATTATTAATGACAAAGGAATTTCTGTTAATCTATTGCAAGAAGTGGCGAATATCTTCTACTTAAAAGGAGTAAACGACCATGCGGTTGCTTTTAATTTAGCTGCTGCCCATCTTTCATTGCATGTCTATCAAGAAAGTTACAAACAAGGTGATGAGGCAATTAAAAATGCCTTAGAAAATTTTCCGAAGGACCTCTTAGAGAAATTTCCAGAGCCCATCGGCGCACTACTTACTAGTGAAAGAGATACAATGAGACATCTTTCTCATGCTCTTATGGATCAGGAATTGATTTTTGAAAAAGCACCAGCTTACCGTCCATTTGCAGAAGTTTACTATGCGCAACTTTTAGATGACGGTTCAGAAAAAAGGATATCTTGAAAAAATTGAAGATAACCAATCAAGATGTCCTTGCTTTTGATCGAAAACATTATTTCAATCATGGGTTCCAAATATTGCTGGGTGAAATTAAGTGGGATCAATTAGACAATCCGAATGTCTATCAATTGTATATAAACCCGAGTTGATATAAGTCGTTTGAAACTTATTCGAACGATGCAACGGAAAGTTAAGTCAGGACAATATTTTTTTCAAATCAGCGATACCAAAAATCAAAAGGAGGCAAGTTCTTTATCCTGCTGTTTAATAGGATAAGAGGATTTGCCTCCTTTATTGTTATTCATTCTGCTATTCAACGAGTTATAGACACTTTTCTATAACAACTCCATCTGCTCCACTTCACTTACGTTCATCATTACCAATCAAAACAAAAAATAACCCCTCATGTGCTCTAGCCCGGCGCTGAGGGATTATTTCTAACTTCGTGTGTCCACCCCACTTGATGGGGTTGGTATGTTGCAACCGTTCCCAATAGTGGACGGTTTTTATTATTCTATGTTTTTCTATGGATATTATACCACATATAAAATGAGTATAAACCTGTTATAAGAGCAGCATTCAGTAAGGCCTACCACAATTTTAGCCTTAGATCTTATGCACCGGATTTTCTACTCTCGGTATATTCAATAGTAAACGGGAAGTCGCAGGCATCTATTCTTTCCAAAACACATATAGGAATATACGTTCTTATATGATAAAATACAGATACAATAGACTGGCTTCGCATGAGGGATGACGGCGCACTTTTCTTTCTGGAATTTTCCAGGAAGGAGGTGATGCCGATGGAGATTGTTGAAACATTAAGTCTCATGATTGCTTTTGGGACCCTGATTGTTTTAATTATGTCCAACAAAGAAAATAATCCCTCATGTCGTTTAGCCGCGCATGGAGGGATTATTTTACCCAGTGTGCCTTCCCCTCTTGTTGGGGTTGGTCTATTGGAACCGTTCCATGTTACCAGCATGGAGCGGTTTTTATAGTGTATTCAATATTTTGTTATTTATGTTTATTATAGCATAATGTAGTTACTTGTAAACAGAGGTATGTATAGAGGTTCAATGTTATGATTCTTATATCTCTTAAAAAGAAAAATAATCCCCCTATGATCGTCAAAACAAGTTTAAGACCAGAGGGGGAATTTTATGTTATATTAAAACACGTAATTTCTTCTGCCAAACTTTTCGACAAATTTCAGGAAGCGGCAGTTACCCTTACACTCCCTGCCCCTGAAGTATCCGCATAGCCGGCACAATCGTATCCGAGATAATCTCTTTACCATTTTCACGAATAAAGTCCAGTTTATAGTAGGCTTCAAATCGTTGACTAATTTCCGTTTTGACCAATTCAGGTGGTGTGACGATAATGAATTGGAATCTTAGTTTATCCGCTACAGCGAATATCGGATCTAAAACATGGGCAGATGCCGCTTGGCCGAATGGATTATCGACGACTAATGGAACCCAGCTTTGATCGGTTTCACTTTTCACGGATAATAACATCATCATCATGACCATACGGGCAGATAGTTTTTGTCCGCCGCTTCCATCTGATTTGGTTTTGGAACCTTGATTGATCGTTTGCCATGTGGAGTAATGCTCTCGTTGTGGTTTGCCATACATAAAGGCATTATCGGTACGCATGTTGTAGACAAGCAACTCTGGATAGCGATTCCGAAGCGCCACAAATAAGATTTTCTCATCACTGACAAGGCTTCTAATTTCTTGATCCAATGTTCGGTTTTGATCGTCGATAAAGTCAAATTGCTTCGTGATTTGCTGAATCGCCGAGACAAAATGTTGACTTAACAGCGGTTCAATTTCTTCCGCCTTCTTCGGTAAAATATCCTCTTTCAGCTGAACAAGCGGGAAAGTGCCTCGTTCATTTTTCAGTCTCATTTTCGCAATCATCGAGCGGATCGCTTCGGAAATACTCATCACTTTCATGCTGGCACGACTCGCCCAGAAGTGCTGAGCTTTTTCCGCTCTTTCCTTATCCCGTTCCAATTGTTCCAATCCGCTTTGGGAGAAACGTTTCATGTTTTTTACGACACTTTGAACATGGTCGTAATGTCTCGTATCCAGATGATCCAATGTCGTCAATACTTCATTTTTAAAGCGAATCTCCCAATCTTTACCTTCGATCGTCAGTTTTAAATTCCTTAGGGATTGATCAATCTTCGCATGCTTCTCTTGGCCTTTATCTTGTAAAGCTTGATGCTGATCACACCAGGCGATGATACATGATTTTCCTTGACTCTTAATTTTTTCGATATCTTCTTCCGTAAAGGCGGACGATTCTTCTTTCAAAATAACCGAGAGTGTCAGCATATCACCGTCATAACTTGTTATATTTGCTTCCGCTTCTTTTTGACGTTTTTCTGTTTGCTTGATTGCGTCTTTTGTATTTTTCGTTTGATCCTTAATCTCAACCGCTTTTACTTCTAAATCCAGCTCTTCCCAAGCCGCCACTTCTTTCTCATGCTTGGCTACCTTTTTCTCATGCTTAGTTCGCTCTTTTACAGCATGCTCCAACGATGTTTCTGCAACGGTAACTGCTTTTTCGATTGCGCGCTCTTCTTTTTCTGCAGCTCTAAGATCCTTGCTTGCGCTCTGCAGCATATTTTCGAGTATAGAGAGTGGTTCATCGGCTACGGTCGCATCTTTCCAATCCTCGTTTTGCGCATGTAATTTTTTCTCTATTTTCTTCTGTTGCTTCTGTTCACTTTCTTTTTTCGCTTGATTGACGAGTAACTCTTGGGCTTGCTCTTCTTTCGACTTTTGCAGGTTACGTAACGCTTCGATGCTTCCTAAAAGATCTTCTAAAATATGATCGGATAGGGAAGGTGCTTCTTCGGTGAGCTCTCCCTTTTCCTCCTTAGGAAACCCGGCTTCTTCGATAAAGAAGGCAACCTCTTTGATCGAGTGCTCGATCTGCAGTTTCCACTCCAAGTACGTCTGATTCCATTTACTCGCTGCGTTAACGAATTCTTCATGAGTTTCGCTTACTTCTTCTTGCTCTTTGATCAATGCTTCTTTTTGTTTTTCCTTTTCGAGTTTGACCCGCTTATTTTCTTCATAGAGCTGCTTCTCTTTTTCAAATTCTTGCAGTCGGGCGATATTTGAAGTAAGCTCCTCTATTTTTTGCTCGGTCTTTTCCAACTCCTCTTTTAATTGCAATTGGATTTCTTTTTCATTTTCTTGCTTCGTAATAATCTCTTGTAATTCAGTTTGCTTAAGTTGAAGTGCACTCTTTTCAGCGGCTAATGCTTTTTCAATATCAACGGAAAGCTCGCCTGATACAAAGCGATCGATTTCCTTCAACATCCGCCTGTAGGCCGTTTCCGTTTTTTCCAATTCTCGGAGTGTATTGATTTTCTCTTCAATGGCTTTCTCTATTTGAATTTTCCAGTTTGAAAATTGGTTTTTATCGATTAAAAGTTCTTTTTCCGTTCCATTTAAGACAACTAACGCAGCTTGTTCCGAGGTGCCTTTCATTTCCTCTCTTAAGAAAATCGGAACCGGACTATGGAATAAGCGATTCGTAAGCAATTGTTGATTGATCTTTTCCCATTGTTGTCCATAGACGACTAAACCATAGGGAAGAAGCGGGTAGTTCACTAAATGATTTGCCAGTTCTTCCGGGCTTAACGATTGAAGAAATTGACTGCCGTAGAAAACATCAATTCCTGTCTTCTCATCAATCCATTCCTTTAATTCTTTGACATCTTTATTGGCAATCCAAAATTGTTGATCATTTAAGGATGCATCGAGCTGCGTTTCCCATAATTCTTTTTTGGTGTTTTCCGCTTGATCTAGATTTTGCTTTAATAGTTCCTCCAACTCGAGGGCATATTTGGATAAAGATGAGTGTGTGAACGGTTCGGTTACGGAATCCAGTAGTCCATGAAGCTTCGACGCGAGTTTCCCTTCTTTCTCTTTTTGTACTTCATAAGTACGCACCAACTCTTCATACTTCTCTTCCGAATACGTTATCGATTGGGTTAGCGTCCCGTGTGATGCTGCAAGTTGATTTTGTCGCTCGCTTGCTGCTTGACGTTGATTCTCGATTTCTTCTACTCGTTGATTTCGATCTTCCACTTGTTTCGTTAAACTTTCAATCAATCCCGGCAAATCATAGGTCATCCGGTTACCGAATTCCTTCGTTACATCCGCTTCCTTCTTCTCGAAGGAACTCATATCGAGATAAAGACGATCGATTTCTGTACTTACTCTCGCAATATCCTTCGTCTTTTGTTTATCTTGTCTCGCCAGTTCTGTGGCTCGCTTATTCAAATACTTGAGGTAACCGAAATACTGCTTCACATTGGCTTGGATGGCTTCAGAGGAAACCTCCCAATGTTTGCTTGCCTCTGCTTTGATTTCATCCATTTTTTGATTGACTTCCTCAAGCCCACTACTTTCTTCCAAGCGTGCAATCGCCTGAGACAGGGAGTGAATCGTTTGTTCGACCTCGTTCCACTCTTTCAATAAAAGATCAAAGCTTAACTGGTCTTTCCGGTCTTGCTTTTCTTTGACGACCTCTTGCATATCCTTATTTTTCTTCTGTTCTTCGTCTAATTTCTTTTCCCATTCCAATACCTCACGATGGGCCTCTGCAAAAATTAGATTGTCTTTTTGATAGCGCAGGTCCTCTTCTTTCTCCTGTAATTTTTCCATTTCACGTTCCAGGTTAATGAGGTTTTCTTCTTCTAATCTTTTCAAATGCTCCAATGCACCGAGGAGCTGCTTCCCTTCTTTCACACTATCCTCGACAATCTCCTTGTGCTCGATACCGGTAGCCAAATGTTCTTCAAACGGAACAATATCTTCGAGAAATTCTTTGTGGGCTTGTTCCCGTTTTAAGAGGACGGGCAAATCTTTTGCGATACTCGCCTGACTTTTAAAAATTTCAACTAAGTCGTTCTTTTGATGTTCGGTTTTATGTAATACTTGGCTAATCGTAGGAATAATCCGCTTTTGAAAAAGGGAATGATCGTCTTCCGCTCCCTCGAAATATTTTCCTACGCCACCTTCGTCTTTGTTGATCTCTTTTAAAATATCCCAGTCTTTACGGTTGATTGCGTATGTATCGAGAATGCGATAATGCTTCTTCGTATCCTTATAGACATCAAAACCATTCCATCTCAAATAATCTTTCAAATTCTCATTATCCGCTACCTCGCCATCTTCATAAAGCGGAATATGCTCGAGGTCTGCTTCTTCCTTTGTCTCAAACTCTCGTGTGTAAAATGTAATGTTGGGAATGATTTTCGCTTCTTGTTCCAGTGTTTTGCTTTCCGTTCCCGTTTCCTCATTCACGGAAATCCGCTGGTCTGCCGAAAACATCCCACCGGTGATGAGATGACGGTCCGCACCATCCAATTCCCATTGAATGGAAACATGGAACGTATACGGAATAAACTGCTCTTTATGATTAAAGAAAAACTGCTGATAATACCGATTGTTTTGTTTGCCCCAGGCCGTACCTGGTTTTACGATTTGGAAAATGGCTTGTAAGAATACGCCTTTTCCTCCCCCGTTCATCATCGAAATTAGACCGTTCACGGAGGTCTCTTCATTATGAAACTGGAACGTCGTATCTTTATACTGTTTCTGCATGCCATCGTATTTAAGGCCTACAATTCTAATCTTGTGTATCTTCGGCATGCTCGCCCTCCTCTTCGCTCACTAATTTTTTCATAAATTCATAGCGTTCATAGTCATGATATAAGTATTCAATCCGCTCAAATAATTCCTGCTTCGGTATGACCTTTGGAATATCGTCCCAGTCGAGGATGACGACAAGACCTTCTGTCTCGAGAAGCCTCATGCTGCTAGCAATGAGACCGATCCTTGTCCGTTTATTAACCTTTCGGAGTGATGCATCATCTCGATCAACTTCCATATACTTCCACATGGTGACGACTTCCCTCATGTCAATCCGTTCCTCATCACCAAAGTTCGGATTACTCTTTAGGATACGATCCCAATTGATGATGAGTTCATTTACTTTACGTTCAAGGGAATAAAAGCTGATCCCTTCCCGTTTCGTCCTTATTTTAGCAGCCTGATTTTGATCGACACTTGCTAAAAAAGACATCAAAATCACACTCATGAGGTGAAACTGTTTCTTCGTTTCGACCTGATTATGCTTGTCCCGCATATGGGTAAAATTCGTCGCAAAAACGGAACCTGTTGGTTGAACGACTAAATGAATCCGTTTCGGCGCTTCAATAATATACGTCCCTGATTCATCCGCCATGAGTAGAACCGTTTGCCGCACTTCCGGTTCAAAATACGCTTCAAAATGCTCGCTCGTTTCATCGATGACTCTTTCCTTTAACAGGGAAAAATAAATGGCGGATGCTTTTTTAATACTTTCTGCGTTCATCGGTTCTCCTCCTCGATACAGATTTTAAACGGAGTTATTTTCATGTCATACCAATTAATCGGCTCGGCGCGATGATCAAACTCCGTATAAATTTTGCTGCCTTCAAATACTTGAAATTGCGGATATTCCTGCATCAGTTTATAAAGCAGGATCTCCCGTTCATCATTTAATGTCTCTTCTTTCCGGTGGAGAACTTGCACCTTAAGCGGCTTTCTATCAAACATCATCCATAAGTCGATGCTTTCATATTCCTCAAACCATACATCCTGTACTTCCAGCGGCAGCTTCTTTAAGTCGACTAAGGAGAACTGCTTATACGTTTGGAGATATTGGAACACATAGCTCCATGCCTTCACGACAGAATCCCAGTACGTGATGCGCGCTTGAACAATCCTCTCTGTCTCCTCCTCGTCTTCCACTACTTCGATTTCCTCTTTTCCATCGAATTCTTGCTCGCCCCAAATCCAATCCAATGGCAAGATGAATTCATTTTTAGGGGAAAATAACGGAGACAGGATCGTTTCAACGGTGGAAAACGACGCTACTCCCTCTTTCATTAGCCAGTCCTCATAAATATGCTCTTTGAAGGATACCAGACTGTTTTCCCAAAATAGAGATGGATTTTCCACCTTTAATTTCATTTCATACGAGATATTCTGGATGACGAGTTTGGCAAAGCGATCATGCAGCCCGCGGGAATGGCCAATCTTTTCTTGCAGCAGAACGAGTTCTCGGTGAATATGATCATCCTCGGCATTTTGACGTTTCGTTCGTTCAATCATACTTGTAATCGTCCGGAAGTGATTCTTCTCTTCTTCAAATTGCTTTTCAATTTCGATTCGATTATCAGCTCGTTGCTTTTCAGCTTCGATGATTAGGATTTTGGGATTATTGATCATTTCTTGCCCGAAGGAATATTCCTTGGCCATTAAGCGGTTAACCCTTGAAATGAGGTGATCGAGGTTTCTTGTGGCTTTCTGAAAGTTACCGTTTTTAATCAACTGGATACTATAGAGTTGTTCGATCGTAATCGAGAATTCTTCTGCCATTTCCCTGCTCATAAAAATCATTTCTTGCGCAACATCTGTCAGCTTATAGACGATGGACTGGCCCATTTCCAAATTCGTATACAAGTCATCCATCGTTACATAACGAAAAACTTGAGTCTCCCAAGATTGTCTCACTTCATCATAATAATGAGCTTCAAATGGTTGACTGTATTCTTCTTTCCCGGAATATAATAGCCCACTCGTAATTCGTTCAATTTGCTTCTCATCTGCGAGCAGCTTCATTTGTTTAATTGTATCTTCCACGATATATTTAATATCGGATTTCCGCCGATGCTCATCATCGTTTAATTCACGATAAAAGATCGCGAGCAGCACTTGCATGAGGATCGTTTGAAGATACGGTTTTAACTCGCCCACTTCCATTCCTCTGCCTAATTCAAACAGTGGATTGAGACGTTGCATTCGTTCTGCAAAGCCTTCCCATGATTCGTTCACAACCAACGCCTCCATGTTTCGATTGTTAATACTTCTTGGGGAATTCGTTTTTTCTCTTCCCAAAGCTTAAGTAAAATGTTCTGTTCCTCCTCTGTAAACCACTGAAAAAATGCATCACGATATACTATATTCGCTGATTGGCCACTCTTCTGGTCGTTTCGTTGCTCGATACACTCCAGCATTTTCCGGTATATTTTCAACGCGGGCTGAATCGTCATATCAGGGAACTTCTCGATTAAGCGGATGAGAATTCCATAGCCTGCCGCATCAATGTCACCGGCGTAATAGAAGAGATAGTTTTTCGGCGGGAACATCTCGAAGAAGAAAGAAAAACTTCGTTCAATTTTCGTCCCTTCCCCATAAATAATCAGCTCTGGCTCATAATCTAGGACGTTTTCTTCCAACAGCTTGACCGCAGTATGGAAGAAAGCTAGATTTTCCACAATGAGCACCCGCTGAACATCGTTATATCCCTTTCCTTGTTTCAACCAAAATACAAAAGGCTCTCCGTATTTTACCATATTCAACTCTTCTTCTGATATACCAATTCGGGATAAAAATCTACGTCCCTCGGGAAACAACTCCGGATCTGTTAAAAACTTTTCATGACCAAACAGTTCCAAACTTCTTTCTTCTATGGACACAACTTCTCGTTCGTCTGCAGTTTGTAAGAAGGTATATAACGTCTCAATCCGTTTCCATTCTTCTTCCGTTTGATATTCCGGATGAGCTTCATAATAGGAAAAATCAAACGTGTCACTTAACCGCATCATCTTAAGGCGGTCCCACTTCGATTCTTTAGCTTTCATATTTACCCAGTAATACAACGGAAGAGCTGGTGACTTCCCGTTAAATTGTTTATTATGTATCGGAGAAAGCACACCTTCCTCCTGTAAGGCTTCAATCGCTTCGTAGAAAAACCCGTAGCCATTCATTTCAAAATAATTATCTATTATCCTTCTGAGTTGGAGTTCTAGATCATTGATATTGATTTTCTTTTTTTGTTTAGGGTGTTGGATGTCCGTAATAAATCCACGAACCCGTGTTTCTATGA
The DNA here is from genome assembly GCF_023715655.1 of Oceanobacillus luteolus. GTDB lineage: Bacteria > Bacillota > Bacilli > Bacillales > Amphibacillaceae > Oceanobacillus > Oceanobacillus luteolus. Next base: position 85,266 of record NZ_JAMBON010000010.1, read on the forward strand.
TATTGATTGTGATCACCTGCTTTGTTTTCTGCCTAAAAGATAATATCTATCTTGTATCGTCTTCCTCTATTATAAACTAAATTAGGGAACGGCGGGGAATGGAATGGTTGGTGGAAGTGGATGGCAAAATTTCCTATGAACAATGTTTGATTGGATTAATATAAAAATCCCCCTCTTGTTGTCTTGTAAATAAAGACGATCTGAGGGGGAAATACGTTTCAACAAAAATCAGTTAACATCCTAAATTGCTTTAATTCAAGAGTGCAAGCCACGGACGATTGGTAAAATTCTGTTTATCATTTAGAATTCAAATAATTCTCGCAGATAATCTCTCCGCCCATGTATTATCCGGTGAATGACAACAGAGTCTTCCATTATCCGATAAAATATTAAATATGGATGGACAACGATAAATCTATATCCCTGCTGAACAAGCGTATATTCATCATCTGATAAGACCGTTCCTGCTTCGGGAAAATCCCCTAATGAGGCTATTCGTTCGTTTAGTTTATCTAAAAACTTTTCCGCAGCAATAAAATCATCCTCTGATATATATGAAAAAATCTCATCCATATCGTCAATAGCAACAGGTGCATATTTAATCTTCTTTTGCGGCATTTATTTTCCTCCGCATTTTTTCCATTACTTCTTCGTGATCCATTAACTTTGCACCTTCAGCTATTTGCTTTTCTGCTACAAGGAGTTTGGTTTGTAATTTTAACCGAGCTTCCCTGCGACGGAATGTCTCGTGACTCATAACAACCAAGTCAGCTTCACCATTTCGTGTTAAAATTACTGGTTCATCAATTTCATGACAATATTTCGAGAATGCATTGTAATCTCTCCGTATTGTTGTCGATGGTTTTATATCCAATATGAATAACTCCTTTCAAGTAACTTTATAATCACCATATTATATGATTATTATACTACAAGGAGTATATGTTTTCTATATCCAACATGATGGGAAATGTGGATGAGGGAACAGTCCCCGCCCTAAAAAGAAAAAGACTCCTTTATCTGTATGACCAGAACCAATCCAGATATAAATCTATCCATTTATAATTATTATGTTTTTCATCCAAAATAATGCTGCCTAATGGGAGTACGACATGCTTTTCCTCAAACATACATTCCATAAGAATCCCATAAGTTTCGTCTATTTTCATTTTTTGTTCTAAACCAAGGCAATCTACTTCAAATCCCGCAACTTCAAATGGACCTACTTCCTCTTCATATATAGCGGTAAAAGGAAATGTTAAATACTTCGAAAGGTATTCATAGAACTTCATTAGACTTGCCTCTTCCACTTGAAATAATTTATGTATATCACTCTCTTTATATGTTTCACCCAACTCTAAACTCTTAATTCCCAAAACTTGTGCCATTTGAATTTCTCTTTCTCCGACATAAACATACTTTTCCTTCTCCATATACTGAGGAACAATAAATCCATTACTTTGTGTAAGATTATTAAAAGGGCTTGATTGTTTAACGGACTCTATCGAAAAATCACTGTCAAAATAAGTCATTTTAAACATGTCTCTAATCTGCTTCGATCTTTGTGAAGTTGTACTTTGCTTTGTATCAAAATACGAATAAATATCTGTTGCTGCCACATAAGGCTGAGTAGATTTATCAAACAAAAAATTGACCGTCCCCACTGCATGGATCACTGCAGCAGCCCAGATTTCAATACGGCCTGTCAAAAACGGGACCTCTCTTTTTCTGGCCATTTTGTTTATTAATTTTTCAATCACATTTTCATATTCCTCATTCAAAAATTCCTTACTGAATGTCATTGTTAATTTCAGTAATTCAACTTTCCTTCTTTCTTTCTTTTCTTTTGTGTTAGACATTTTTCACACCTTCTCTTTCTTGATTAGTCTTTCGGAAGTTTCTCTATTATTAAGATAACTGTATACCTCGTCGTAACTACTTTTTTTACTTCTTTTCGTAAACAAGCCACTTTTCTCTTCATTTATCTCAAAATGGCAAGTCTTCATCATCTATTCTTGATTCAGAAGTAATTGGTTTTTCATGCTTTCCGTCTGTTTTCATTAATTTTGTACTGGATGCAGGATTAGGTTTTAAGACTTTACCGAACTTCTCCCGATACAAATCACGGACCCATATTTTTACAGGTGCTTTCCATTGCTGCTTTGATGAAGGGATATTTTTAATCAAACTCTTTGGCGTCATCCCCAACTCCTTGGCCATCTGAATATCAGCTTGATTTAAACGACATTTTATTTTAGCTTCTTTCCAAGCATCTGAACTCTTTTTTGTTGCCATCGCCATATCTCCTTTATTATGCATTCCGTCATGCAGTAAGATCATAGACGCAGGGACAAGTTTGCTGTCTACCTTTCCTTATTAATATAAGTGCCTGGCACTTCGACATTGTTCGGGAAGTGACTGGCACCAATAATTTCCTTGTTTCAACCAAAATACAAAAGGCTCCCCGTATTTTACCATTTTTAACTCTTCTTCTGAAATACCGATTCGAGATAAAAACCCTTTCCCCTCTGGAAATTCCTTCACATCTTGCAAAAACTTTTCATGACCAAACAGTTCCAAACTTCTTTCTTCTATAGACACGACTTCTCGAACGTCTGCGGTTTGTAAGAAGGTATATAACTTCTCAATACGTTCCCATTCTTCTTCCGTTTGATATTCCGGATGAGCTTCATAATAGGAAAAATCAAACGTGCCACTTAACCGCATCATCTTAAGCCGGTCCCACTTCGATTCTTTAGCTTTCATATTTACCCAGTAATACAGCGGAAGAGCTGGTGACTTCCCGTTATATTGTTTATTATGTATCGGAGAAAGCACACCTTCCTCCTGTAAGGCTTCAATCGCTTCGTTGAAAAGCCCGTAGCCATTCATTTCAAAATAATTATCTATTATCCTTCTGAGTTGGAGTTCTAGATCATTGATATTGATTTTCTTTTTTTGTTTTGGATGTCGGATGTCTGTAATGTTGATTGTGATCACCTGCTTTGTTTTCTGCCGAAATGACAATATCTAACTCGTATCGTCTTCCTTTATTATAAACTAAATTGGGGAACGTGGGGAATGGAATGGTTGGTGGATATGATAGATTTATTTTTTCGTATATTAAAGGCTGAACCTAGAGTATAATCCTTTGGTTCAGCCTGATGTGTCACTTTACTCTATTTTATTCATCATTAAATATTATACGTCCCCTTCAATGCCCATTCCATTCTGCTCAGTAAAAATTTCTCGTTAAATCAAAGACCTGCAAATTAAATTTAGGATGAGTTTGATCAGAATAGTTTTTCCATTATACTTTTAAACTTAAAGCCATACACCTTAAAGTATAAGGACGAAATTATTTCAAGTAAACAACAAACGATAAAAATCGTCTAAAACTTAATTTTTCATAAAATATACTCTATATTGAATAGAAATTGTACGATTTTCACAATTTAGGAAATATAAATTATTTTTAGGGGGTATTAACAGCATGAGGTTAAAAAGATTATCGCTTCTCGCCTCTCTCATTCTAGCACTAGTACTAGTGTTAGCAGCTTGTGCGGGAGACGGTGAACCAACAACAGCAGAGCCTGAAGATAGTGCAGAGACAGAAGGCGAAACTGAAGGTAAAACAGAAGGTGGAGATTTAGTTATTGCCATCGGAGATGATGTTGTTTCTCTTTCCACGCAAGGTTCTAACGACACAGCATCAAGTAACGTAGCTGAAAATATATATGAAACACTCACTGTTCTTGATGAGAACCAAGAAGTTCAACCAGGCCTTGCAGCATCTTGGGAAGTAGTAGATGAAACAACTTGGGAACTTACACTTCAAGAAGGAGTAACTTTCCATGATGGTGCAGAACTGACAGCTGAAGTTGTAAAAATGAACTACGACCGTTTAGTTGACGAAGAAATTGCTTCACCACGTGCATTCCTAGTTGAAGCAGTAGAAAGCGTGGAAGTAGTTGATGAGTTAACAATTCGTATTAACTTAGAGTATCCATATGCTCCGTTACTAGCTAATTTAGCTCATAGTGGTGCAGCAATTATGAGTCCTAATATTATTCAAGAGGACTATGCACAGTTTGAAGATGGTGGAGATGCTGATTCATACATAAACCAAAATCCAGTTGGTACAGGACCATTTGTATTTGAAAGCTGGACACCTGGTGAAAGTGTTGTATTGACTCGTAACGATGAGTATTGGGGAGAACCAGCTAAGCTAGACTCTGTTACTTTCAAAGTTGTATCGGAGCAAAGTGCTCGAATCGCTGAACTTGAAACAGGTGTAAGTCACGTTGCTGATAACATTGGACCAAATAACATTTCTCGAGTAGAGGGTGCTGATGGAGTCCATGTTTTACAGGAACCAAGTGTAAGATTAGATTATGTAGGATTTAACGCACAAAAAGAACCATTTGATGATGTAAGGGTTCGTCAAGCAATCTCAATGGCAATTGATAAGCAACAAATTATCGATGGTGTATTGAACGGAGTTGGACTTGAAGCAGTTGGTCCTTTGGCTCCTCCGGTATTCGGATATGATGAAAGCGTAAGCGGACTTGAATATGATCCAGAGGCTGCTCAAGAATTATTAGAAGAAGCAGGTTTCTCAGATGGCTTCTCTACAACGATTTGGACACGTGATAGTGAACAACTTGTAGATACTGCAGTTAATGTTCAATCTCAGTTAGCTGAAATTGGAATCGATGTTGAAGTTGAAGAACTAGAATGGGGTGCTTACCTAGAAAAAACAGCAAATGGAGAACATGATATGTTTATCCTTGGCTGGACTACGGTAACTTCCGATGCTGACTATGGAATGTACCCACTGTTCCACTCTTCAGCTCTAGGCGCGACGGGTAACCGTACATTTACTGTAGATGAAGAACTTGATGCAGTTCTAGACGAAGCTAGAAGAGAAACAGATCCAGAAGTTAGACAGGAACTTTATTCTGAAGCACAAGAAATGCTTGTGGAGCTTGCTCCAATGCTTTACTTAAATCACTCAGAATATCTACTTGGTGTAAATGATAACGTCCAAGATTTACATATCAATGCTCACGGACTTTATCAATTAGAACAAGCATATATTGCAGAATAGATTTTTAGTGAATTAAGAACAGCCTTGTACATTAATGTATAAGGCTGTTTTTTTAATGGTCTTTTGGTAGTAGTTTTTTATCCATGTCAATATTAGAGTTGATATTTAATAGTTTGGATAGAAACCTTCCGCCTTATATTTATCAGGCCCCCCATTAAAAGGTATAAATTTTGTTATTTCACCACTAATATCTGTTCAAATTCTACCATCAAGAATATCTAACCATTCCCTTTCTTTCTACCCTCTTTTTTGGAATGCTTTTTACAAGGTCTAATAATTGCTCAGCCATATACTTCGGTGAATGTGAGTATCCCTTCTTGATCCACTCTAGTATTATTCCGTAAATCGCATATGCGTACCACTCCGCATAGATCACTCTATCAATATTTGAATTAATCATACTAAAGTCTTTTAAAGCTAAATTTTTCAACTCATCAATCATACGGTTTTGGAGTTCTATTAAAATATCAGAATTGGTAACTGTAGAATAAAAGTCTGAATACTTGTAAACATGCTCAAATAACATTAACATGGAAGGTTTTATATCATTAACCGTAAATAAATTAAGATTTTCGTATGGTTTCCGATAACTAATGACTAAGTCTTTCATTACATCGTCAATAATTTCAATAAGTAGCTCCTCTTTACTATCAAAATGATTATAAAAAGTAACACGACTAATTTTTGATTGATTAACAATTTCTGTAATCGTTAGTTTGTTGTACGGTTTCTGTTGTAACAGCAATAAGAATGTCTTCTTTATCTTGCTCTTTGTCCTTACAATCCGTTTATCAATGTAAGATTCCTCATTGTTATACATAGAGTCCCCCTTTGTTCAAATATGTTATTTTATTGTACAAATAATACTAATATGTTCAATAGTCTGTAAACATCCCTTTTAGTTTGCCTTACATCCTATTATAATAAATTAAAGAGTAATAATCACTCTATTTGTAAGCGCATTCAAAAATAGGAGGTATGGATATGACAACCAATACATTAGTCCAATTGAATGAAAATGCTGCCAAATTTATTTCCAAGCCAAAGAAATTATTTATCGGTGGCAAATGGGTAGAATCGGTATCTGGAAGAACATTCGAAACGAGAAACCCTGCAACCGGAGAACTCCTTACTACTGTTGCTGAAGGCGGTAAAGAAGATATTGAATTAGCAGTTCGTGCTGCACGTGATGCATTTGACAAAGGTCCTTGGCGAACAATGAAGCCATATGACCGTAGTAAACTTATGTTGAAGTTTGCAGATTTGTTGGAAGAACATGGAGAGGAACTTGCCCATTTAGAAACACTGGATAATGGGGCTCCACTCAATATGACAAAATTCTTCTCGGCATCTGCGGCAGAAAATATTCGTTACTTTGCTGGATGGACCACGAAGATTACCGGAAGTTCGATTCCTACTTCTGTTCCAGGAAAGACGTTTACTTATACAAGGAAAGAACCAGTAGGGGTTTGTGGTCAAATCATTCCTTGGAACGGTCCATTAATGATGGCTGTCTGGAAATTATCAGTTGCCTTAGCTACTGGAAATACGATTGTTTTAAAACCAGCTGAAAATACTCCTTTAACTGCATTGCGACTTGGAGAACTTGTTCAAGAAGCTGGGTTTCCTGATGGCGTTGTCAATATTGTGCCAGGATTTGGCGGAACAGCTGGGCAAGCTCTAGTTGACCATCCACTGGTCGATAAGATTGCTTTCACTGGTTCAACAGCTGTTGGTAAGAAGATTATGAGTTCAGCAGCTGCAAGTGTGAAAAAAGTTTCCCTTGAACTGGGTGGAAAGTCCGCTCATATTGTGTTTGCCGATGCGGACTATGAGAAAGCCATTCAAAACGCTGCAAATTCTGTATTTTACAATTCAGGACAAGCTTGTATTGCAGGTTCCCGTTTATTTGTTGAGAAAAATATTTATGATAATTTCATGAGTGATTTAGCAGATTACACGAAAAATTATAAAGTTGGAAATGGATTTGATCCTTCAACTGTTTTAGGACCACTTATTTCTGAAAGACAAAAAGAAAGAGTTCTTGGCTATTTAGACATCGGTCAACAAGAAGGAGCAGAAATTCTAGTTGGCGGTAATGCAACGGAAGAGGAATTAGCGAATGGATACTTTGTAAAACCGACCGTCGTGGCAAATACAAACAATAATATGAGAATTGCCCAAGAGGAAATTTTTGGTCCTGTCGTTTCAGGTATTCCATTCACAGATATCGATGAAGTGATTGAATTAGCAAATCAAACCGAGTATGGATTAGGTGGAGGAGTAAATACGACAGACATCCGGAAAGCCCATCTCGTTGCAGATGGTCTGCGAACAGGAACAGTCTGGGTGAATACTTACAATGCAATGGATCCTGCAGTTCCATTTGGTGGATATAAACAAAGCGGACTTGGTCGAGAAAATGGAGAGGAATCATTAGATCTCTATTTGGAAACAAAGACAGTTTGGATTGACTTAGATTAAAAGTCTTTTAGTTTGATGAAGCCCCAATATACAAATTCAACGTCTATTGGGGCTTTTCAATTATTCTATCAGGTTTCGTTTGTATCTATGAATCAACTACTCTGTTTATTAACGATATGTATGAACGGATGTCGATGAGAAAATCCATCATAAAAATAGCATGACAGCTCCTAATATGAGTTGTCATGCCTTGATGTAAAATACAATTTTATATTTAATATTTAATTCACTCAACTCTCCAACATCCCCACCAACATCCGAAAAACAGCCGAAGGATTCCTCTTCAATTTGTCATAGGGTACAATTTCCATCTCGTTTCCATTATCTATAGCCAATTCCTGTGTATCCTTCTTTAGTTGGATATTAATATCTTTTATCCTAAACTCCGTAACACCCGTTGCATAATCAATTGTATTATCATCCAACTCTAACTGAATACGATCTGAAACTCTCCGCAGCATTTTCCAGAGAGTCACTTCTTCCTTCGACTTCATAAATAACTCCGGAAGTTCCGTAGAATCTTTCAACATATCGAGTGTGGTCAACATATAATTTGCAATACCATACTGAACTGGTTTGATAACATCGAGCAAGTTTTCCCAAATCTCCACTTCAAAAATGACATTTTTCTTTTGAATTTGAACATCCTTAATTTTTCCGTAGACAAATACTCCATGTTTTTCTGTTATACTCTTTTTCACATATAATGCAATATAATTAGCTTTCTGCCATCCATTCTTTAACTTATTAATTGGTCTGGAGTAGTATCTCCCCTTCAGATACTTGCGATATGCAGCGTGAGAATCTACTAATCCTACAAGTACAATTTCCTGCAGAGATGATTGCCACTCTTCCACCGTACCTCTTGGAAGGATTCCTTCTTTTTGGAGTTCTTCCGGACTTTTATCAACTAATCTATGGACAAACTGCTCGACTAAGTTCGTTGCATCTGGAAGAAAAGGCAATCCACCAATATTGACCCGATCAATACTTTTATAAAAATGATGATGTTGATAAGATTGTTCATCAAACCATGGAAATAATACGTAAGCACCAAATGATGTCCGTTCATATGGCCCATTAATTCCCGCTACAATTGAATCCCGGTAACGATGCATTGTATTAATATCTTCCTCTAGGGGTCCAGGGGTTCCATAGCGTCTTTTGTAATAACTTTCTGTTTGTGCATAATCCACCCGATATTTAGCATCAAAGATAAAGTTGTAATGATAATCTTTACCTTTCTTTTCGAGACTTAACATCGTATCAGGTTTCTGGTTGACGGTAGGCAATTTATTTTCATATTTCTGGTAAGTTAAAATGATTTTTTCCTCTGTGACCGGATGGCGATAAATGCGTTTGGCTGATTGATTCGCATCTAAAACTACAAACAAACCATTCCGATTCACTTTTACAATATCTTGACTTACCAATTGATAGTTCTTACCAAGAATTTGACCAAGCTTTAAAAACGTCCAATACTCATATAACGTAGCCACATCTTTTACAGACATTTGAAATACTTTACCATCAAGTACAAGGCCTCTTGAAATCGTTAAATAGATTTGATTGGCATCCCGATAATTCGGTGCCATTTGTAGAACTAAACTCATAATGGAACGGTCGAGTTTTCCAATCCTTTTCCAAAAAGGTTGCTTCAATCTCGAATCGATGAGAGTAATCATTCGCTTCACTTTTCCGATGATATATTGGTCGTCATCCTGCCTAAATCTTCGGTTCTGTTCTTGGATGGAGGTGTGCAAGTCTTCGAGCTTATGAACCAATCTCTCCATCATCCATTTGATATATCGATTTTCATTCGTATCATAAGTGACCTCTTTCTTGATTCTCAATCCTGAAGTAGGTAGGAAATGTTTATTTCCAAGCGGGATACCTCTTTCCACCTCCACAAACAACTCAGGACGCTTTCTTAAAAAACTTCTCCCTTTAGAATCGAGTTTTCCAATCTGATCGCCTCTTGCCTTCACATGAGTTTTTTGGAGATTGTGATTCGGCTGTTTTTCTATATTCGAGATTGCTCGTATGAATCGTTCAAAGTAATGTTCAATCAATCGATAGAATTCAGCTCGTGAAGGTTTTCCATCCAACTTCACTTTCGCTCCATGATATGTTTTTCGGATAAAATGGAAAGCTAGATTATAAATCTCATCATTTACCTCTTCCAATAACTTCTTATAATCATTACGATAATCCAATTTAGAAGGAAATATTTCTAGTGTCACTTCCAGCAATTTTGTTGTATGGTGAAAGACTCTGAAAGTAGTCAACCCTACTTCATTTTGGAATTGGAGATTACCCATTAAAATGTTTTGGTCTCCGATTGTAGTAGAGGAGATAGCGTTCCGAATCCCAGGATGTTCATGATGAAATGACAATTCCTGATTCTGCTTTGGTGCAATAATTACTTGATATACGCTATTTTCAAAGAATATCGGCCGTAAAGTTGAAGGTTCAACAAGAGTGTTTTGGTCAATATCATATACTTTGATTTCTTCTATATCCCTTCCGTTAACAACAAAGCCCATTGTGTCATGAAAATCCATCGAACGATATTGTTTTAAACTTTCGTACCTTTCGTGATAGGGCCTCCCTTTAATGATTAAGGAAAGGTCATCTGTTTCAACGTGAACTAATTCAATGTCCTCACGAGATCCAGAAGGAAGTGTAGCCATCACGTAACCTCCTAAGCATCTCCGCCACTTTTTTCGCACTCTGAGGATATTTTGCTGTAGCAATATCTACTTCTTCTATCTCTACTCCCTCATCCAATCTTGTATTTGTAAACATCTCATATAATTCACGTAGCAATTGTTCTACTAAGGAATCACTACCTGAGATCCGTGGAAGAATCTTTTGTAGCACACAATGATCGAAGGCTGTTTCAAAACTTAATAGATTTGCTTCATCGTTATAGATCATATAAAAACAGATTTCATCCCGGACACGATATCCGACATGAGCATTGTTCTTCTCTAAAATGGTGTTTATTTGTACAAGTTCATTTGTCACTTCTTTGATTAAATCTTCATGTTCAGCGTAAGCATCCTTTAAGTGGAGATACTTTGGCTTCAGTTTTTCATTATCGATTCGAAGTGGTGCAGCCGTATTTGTTTCATGTAGGAATGCAAGATTATCAAGTTCCACCCGATTGAACTCGATTGTATTCGCACGGTCAAGCACCTTTTTACTGAATGGATACGTTGTTTCGTCCATATTAACGGTACCAATCACATACAAGTTATTAGGAAGGGAAAGATCAAAACCTACTGTTTCTTTTGTTAACAGATTCGATGATACAACTTGTCCATCTTTCCATGTGCGACTTTCCATAACGGAAAGGATGTCACTAAAATAATGCTCCACTCGTGCTAAGTTCATTTCATCCAGCAATACAAAATATGGGTAATCTGGATTGTTTGTTGCAATTTTAATCACTTTTGTTAATGAGCCTTCTTTAAAATCACCTTTAATATCTACATAGCCCAATAAATCAGAGCCATCATTCCAGTCTGGTCGAATTGGTATCAATGTAAATTGTCCATTGTCCTCGTCTGCACCAACACTTTCGGCAAACCATTGAACCATTTTTGTTTTACCCGTACCAGAAATTCCGGAGAGAATGACAAAGGGTTTCGCCCTTAGGGAAAGGTAGAGGTTGGTTATTTCTTCTATGGTGTAGTTGAAGCCTTTAGATCGGACGTATGTATAGATGTGTTCAATAAGTTCTTTTTCACTTGCCAATTCATTCGCTTCTTTTACAGCTTCTATTGATTCATCCTTTTGATAGGCATCTACTATTTCTTGGTCGATAACTTGTAAGTCCTCGTCTACTATACCTACGGTTTTTAACCAATCGATTACATAATTATATCTCTTATCCAATACACTCTCTTTTATTTGGGTCCCATCTTTAGAACTAACAATAGTAGAACGTAGCACATCTTTTATTAGTTGCTTCGTTTCTATTTCTGTCCATTCTGAGGCTGATTCAAGTAATTGTATTATCATTTTAATAATAGGTATCGAACTAACTCGTTTACTTTGTTCTAATGCGTTTGGAACCTCCGTTACAAATAAATTTTCATTACGATCAATATAATTTAATATATTCAACGCATTCAGTGCTCGCCAGCTAACACTCCTACTTATAGAACTTGTTTGATCGCCACCTAATAAATCTTCTAGCATTTGGATCGTATGCTGGTAACTTGCATTAGGTAAATCTAATGTTGTATACTCTGTCAATTCATATGTAGTTTCTTTTACGCTCACAAAGGGTATCCTGTCTAAAATCTCCCTACTGTTAAACGTAATTTTCGTACGATCTATCTCTTGCTTATTTAATATCTCAACCAAAGAAGCTTTTATCTCACCATATATCTCGGTGGAATATGTTTCACTTGAATGCAAAGAAATAAGCTCTGATAAGAATTTATCAAGGGTTTTAGGTAAATCAAATTGAATAGATTTCTTAATATATTCCTCGTAATATTTCACCATGATTCTAAGGTCTTCTAATAATTGCTCATCAGATGGAAAACCATCAATTAAATAGGGAATATAGATTGCTGTTGATTTTTTGTAATCTACGGCAAATCTACTTTCACCTAAATAAAAGTTGTTATCTCTATGAATTTGTGGTTCTTTAATATCTAGTTCTTCTCTAATTTCTTTATTAATCCGGTCCATTTCTGCTGGAGGCGTTTCTGTTACGCCTTGGGCCAACGCTAAATAAACATGAGACATGTCTTCAGCAAATAAGTAAACAAGATAAAATCCTCTTTGTGTAGAAGTTGTAATTTCCCTGTTCATTACTGCAATCCAAGGAACATGGGCCCAATTGCCTTGGCCTACTGAACCTTTAATAAGATATTTTTTTCTATTTAGTTGGCTTTTACGATAAAATTTTTTTGGGATTTCTCGCCTTATAAGCGTCCCCAACTCATGTTCTTTAAAGGTTTCTGTTTTTGCTTGTTTGTAGTTATTCATAAAAATTAGTAGTTGGTCTTTTAGTGATGGCAATGAAAAATACCTCCTTTTAACTAAATTATCTTAATAAAAACTCCAGCATTTAATGGGAGCGAGACCTTTAACTCGAATTTCACTGTGTTCCATTCCCAACGATATGTATAGCCCGAAAACAGTTATAGGGGGATCAAAATGAATTGAATCATGGATATACAGATACAAATTAACTGAAGTATCATAAATCTGTATACTTCTTACTAATCCCAAAAGACTTTTCCACTGGATATTTACTTCTATTCTTTCTAATTTTTTCTTTAATAGCAGTTTCCATATTTATATCTAAGGCATCAGACAACAATAATGCATATATAACCACGTCCGCTAACTCATCCTTCAAGTTATCCATATTTTCTTTTATAGCTTGCTCACTTGTTTTCCATTGAAAGTTCTCCAATAACTCACTTGCTTCTAAAGAGAGCGATAACGCCAGATCCTTAGGATTGTGGAATTGCTTCCAATTTCTCTCGTCCCTGAATGCTATAACCTCCTCGATCAATGAATCGAAAACAGAGGATCCACAATTAAACTTATTACTTTTAAAATCTTGGTAGATTAGTTCTGCTTCTTTGTATTGAGGGAATGGAACAAATAATGAAACGTTCAATTCTCCAGAAGAATCTGGGTTACTCTGCTCCGTCCGCCAATCTATATGAGGGTATTTATTTTCAAGTGCTTCTTTCATGGCATACACTCTACTAGCATTCTTACTATTAAATGAGTCCAATTGTTTCATAATTTACTCCTTTCTTTAATGATTCAATAATCTCTATCCCTAATGATAGTCCCCGTTTGCTTCAGCGACCTTCATATTGCCATATTTTTGACCACGGTTTTGGTAAAATTTTAATAAATGGTTTCCTAGTTTTAAATCACTGGCATAAATATATAAACCCTTTATTCCTCTCTTTAGTAGAACATTTATAGAATTTAGTATGATTTTTTCTTTAACAGCATCTGGATCTTTGAATTCATCTTTTCCTCTGAATGCCTCAGTATCCTTATAATTTTCGGTAATAATTTTCAGCTCGTTTTTGTCCTCGTCATAAGAAACTGAAGGCCCTAATATCACGCCTACATAATTCAAGTCAAAACCTTGGATTGTATAAATAGAACCAACTTCATCTATCGTTTCTTTTCTTTCTGCCCAGGTTGTATCTCCCATAGTAGTATTCCATGGTAATTTAAACTTGCCTTCAGTTATATAGTAAGTGCCCCCATCTTTTTTATGTACATAATCAAAAGTTGAAACCATCCTCGCCAAGCCAACTTGATTATTTTTCTCACGTATTTGTTTATACATATCATCTGCTGATTCAAATATTCGAAAATCAAAATTATTTTCTCGAGGAATAGGGGTAATTTTTTTCTCGACAAATTGGTCAATCCAATTTATCATCTCTTCACTTGCATTCATACGAAATTGATTTTTCAAAATATATTCTTGTGACTTAACACCTTTTACAATCTGTCGTAACTTATTTTCATCCCAGTAACTTTTCATTTTTAATACTTGTTTATCATCGAATACTATAATAGCGATCTTGCTGTTTTTTATTATCTCTTCCAAATGATTATTCTCATTAAAATTATTGAATCGGTCAGGTTTTGTTAGGAGTAAATGTGCTTCGTCCACAAATACAATATCTGCTTTTTCATTAGACTTTTTTTGTCTGTTAATAAAGGAAGTAGGTTTATCAAAGTTATTCTTTTTAAGCGTCTTTATTTTTCCCGCAATTTTTTGATATGTTTTTAACATTTCTGTGTGATTCACTAATAAGTAGTTGTTACTATTATAAAGTACTGAGGACTTTTCCTTTGCTAATTCTTGAATTCGATTAAAGACTGCACTCAACACCACACTCTTACCTGTTCCTGCTTCACCTTTTACAAGAAAAACAAACGGTTCATCGCTATCCATTTGTTTTTCACAAACTTCAATAATCTTTTGTTTTAATTCTATTTGATCCGTTGATAACTCTTTAAAAGGAGACAGCTTATATATATCTTTGTTTTCGATAACATCTCTAGAGTTGTTGACTATTTTCTGCTGTCTTAATCGGTCCCATATTTCGTTAAATATTTTCTCATTATAAAATGGTTTGTCGTAGTAATTATGACTGATGCTATTAACTGTTTGACTTTTATTCTGCATTTTATACCGCTCATCTGCTAAGAAATAGTTAATTAATTTAGTTTCAATATTATAGGTAGCAGACCGATTAAATTTCTCATGGATAATTATAGTCATCTTTTTTAATGATTTTCTTTCGGAGTTTTTCAAGTGATTTCTCAATCGATTTCTAATCGCTACCGTCTCCCCAATATATACCGTTGAATTATTATTTAAAAAGTAGACAACGGGATAGTCTGAATATCCTTTACCAGATAAGTTATTTGTAAGCCCGAACTAAGAAATTTTATAATAGAAGCAACTAAAATTAAAAACAGAAACGCCAAATAACCGTGAATCTGAGATGTTTTAAACAGATTTACGGTTATTTTATTTTTTTGCACATGTTGCTT
>NZ_JAMBON010000110.1 GCF_023715655.1 Oceanobacillus luteolus
TTCGTATTATAAGGTTAACCAGAATTTACTGGTTGACCTTATTTCTTATGGTCTTATTATTACATTGTAGCCGGGGTAGAACGACCCTGCCCGTGGGAGATAGATCCCGTCAACTAAACTGTTCGCCCTCTACTTGTAGAAACATGATTGAGGCTGGTTGGGACTCGATCCCGTATAACAAGCGAAGCTGTGACACTACAAGAAGGTTAGGGGTACCGGCAAATATTTCTTAGGAGGAGATAGTTAATGAATCCAGTAGTAGGTCTGGATGTAGCTAAAGGAGAAAGTCAGATTCAAGGTTTTTTAGATAAGAAGAAACCTTACAAAACTAGTTTTAAAGTATCGCATACCTTGGATGGTCTAGAAAAATTACTTCACTTTTTAATCGAGATTGAAAATAATACCGGTGTACGACCTCACGTCATACTTGAATCAACTGGACATTATCAAGCACCAGTTGTTCAATATTTAGATAAAAAAGGCTACTTAACCATAATTGTTAATCCACTTATCCCATATAAGGCAAAGAGTTCAAGCTTACGAAAGGTGAAAACAGACGTAGTAGACGCTAGACACCTCTGCGAGCTGTATTACAAGGAAGAGCTAGAGCCACAAAAGAAACGTGGAATACAATTACTAAATTTACGTAATCTCACAAGACAACATGAAAACATTACAAATCTATATGTACAAACTAAATTACAATTTCATTCTGTGTTGGATCAGGTATTCCCTGAGTATCGTGGGGTTTTTGGGGACTTATATTCTACTGTGTCTTTACTTATCCTATTAAACTATCCCACATCCAAAGACGTTTTGGATGTAGATAAAGAGGTCTTAGATAAAAGCATTCATGAATATTGTCCAAGACGTTCAGTTGAATGGGCGGCTCTGAAGGCTGATAAGCTAGTTGAAGCAGCACTTCGGGATCCTTTTCAGGAAACACTATATCAGAGTCATATTATAAGCATCGAAATGTATATCAAAATGTTGCTTGAGTACCAAAAGCATCTATCCAAACTTGAAGATCAAATAGATGCTTTGGCACACGAAATTGAAGAATGTAGGATTATCCAATCCATCCCTGGAATCGGTGAAAAAATCGCGGCAACGATTATTTCTGAAATTGGGGAGATAGATTTATTTGATAATCCTAAAAAACTAGTAGCATTCGCGGGCATGGATCCAAGAGTCTATGAATCTGGTCGATTCAAGGGTACTGAGAATCGAATTACTAAAAGAGGATCTAGCCGACTCAGACATGCCTTATTTATGGCGGTTCGCTCCGCAATCCGTGATGCCCGTAAGCAAAAGACAACAGATGAAATCATCCCTCGTAACAAGAAGTTACGTGCCTTCTATGATAAAAAGCGCGAAGAAGGCAAGCCTTATAAAGTAGCGATAATTGCTTGTGCAAATAAACTATTACATTGGATTTATGCCATGTTAAAAAGCAATACAACTTTCCAAGATATTGCGTAACTAGTTAACTTAACCAAATACTCCAAGGCCTTCCAATTAAAGAATTAAGGAGGGTTATTTGGCATGTGCAAAATAAGTATATCATAATTATTTTAAGTTTTTTAGAGAAAAATATTGACAACTATTAGCTGGTTTAGTT
>NZ_JAMBON010000111.1 GCF_023715655.1 Oceanobacillus luteolus
TTGAAGTCGCAAGACTTCAACACCAAAGACAGGGCAAGCAAGCGAAGCGCGGTAGTATAAAGGGCGTTTTACGTGAAAAAGAGGACCCAATTTTATATAGTTAGAGTCTACCAAAACAACAACTATAGAAAGAGGTCCTCCAATGAAAGATATCATATCTACGCTGACAATGAAAGAGTTAGAACAAATTACTTATCGCGCACTACAAGAAAGTTTTTCCCAAGTGATGGCGGAAACCCTCCGGGAATTAGATGAAGCTATTGCTTCCGGAAGAGATAAAAAAAGGTTTTACCTAAAAGATAAACGAACGCTAAAGTTTGAATCTGTCTTTGGGCAGGTGGAATTGAAACGGAATTATTATCAAGATAAGGAAACTGGAAAGTATGTCTACTTATTGGATCAATACTTAGCTTTTGACGGTACCAAAGGAATGAGTCCAGTCGTACAAGACTTGGCTATCGAACTGGCTGTAACGGGAGTCTCTTACCGACAAGCGGGGAAGGCAATGGAGAAGCTTTTGGGCTATCCAGTTATCAGTCACGAAGGCATCCGCCAACAGCTTTTGAATACAGAAGTTATTCCAGAAGAGTCCGTACCACTGGAACAAGAGGTGTTATTTGTCGAGGTGGATGGTCTATACACCAAAAGCCAGAAGAAAGGGAGAAAAGGGAGAGAAGTAAAAATAGCCAGTATTCATCAAGGCTGGGAAAGGAATGGAAAACGGGCAAAGCTTGTGGAGAAACGGCACTTTATTCACGAAGGAAACTTACCGTTCTGGGAGGAATTTGAGCAGTATCTCATGACGACTTACCACTACGAACCCACGAAGCATCACCTCGTGATCAACGGGGATGGAGCAAAGTGGATTACCTCCTGTAGAGACTACTTTCGGCATAACGCAATATTTGTCATTGATCGTTTTCATGTGGCGCGTGATGTGCAGCGCATTTTCCGTGAACACCCCAGATACCGTTCGGTTCGAAAAAAGTTGGCAGCATACGATTCGGAGGGTTTTATGGCGGAATTAAATAGTGCGGTAGGTACGCTTGAAAATGAAAAGAAAGAAGAACGGTTGGAAGAGTTAATCGCACAACTTTCCCAGTATCCAGAGGCATTAGGAGATTATCGCAAAAAGCTGGAGAAAAAAGGCATAGATACAACGGGCTTCCGTCCAATGGGAAGTGCAGAGGGAACCATGAGTGTGTTTGCCAGAAGACTGAAGAATGGTCGCAGTTGGAGTAAGGAAGGGCTTGATAAATTCATTGATGTGATGGTCGCTCTGAAAGACAACTTGGAAATTAAAACACTGCACGGCATCCTGGAACAGACACAAGAACTGAAGCAGGAACCTAAGGCGGAAAAACCGCCAAAACACTTCGTTGAGAAGCTCAAAGACAGCTCCGCGGAAGCAACGCGCAATAACTTAGGTTACCTCAAACAAGCGATTGGGAAGCCAATTACCGCAGCATTGAAAGGCTTGCGCGGAATTTAAAAAATAGAAGAACCCAAACATTTTAGAGCAATATAGGGTTGATAACGCTAACAAAACACTGGACGAAAACAGTATAAAATAAGGGACTTAAAAAACTCCCACAAGTACTTGACTCAATC
>NZ_JAMBON010000112.1 GCF_023715655.1 Oceanobacillus luteolus
CATAGTGTGAGAGCAGCCACAGCTTTGCTGCTTGCCATTGACTGTAGTGCCCGATTCTTAGTATTTGCTGGAAGGGGTCGGGGCCCCACCGGCAAATGCTTAGAATCGGTTTATCCGTGTTACAATTTCGTGTAGGATGGTACCGTTAGGGTTTATTTCACCCATCCTTCGAAGCCCCAATGACACGGATAAAAACAAAGTCAATGGTGGCATTAACACGAGGCAATCCTCTTATTCGTTGAATGTATCATAATTCTTTAGATACTGTTTATCTTCCCAACTCTCATTGATGTCCATCAGCACCGATCCAATGATTCGAATAGCCGATTGTTCATTCGGAAATATAGAAATCACTTTTTCCCTTCTACGCACTTCCTTATTCAATCGTTCAACCATATTCGTCGTCCTAAAGTGTTGATGATATCTGGATGGCTGTGAATGAAACTGCATGGCATCTTCGAAGCCATTATCTAGTATTTCTATTGCTTTTTGAAGGCCTTTTATATCTTGGTATTTATCCATAAAACGCTCTTTTAGCTCATTAGCATGTTTGCGTTTAGAGGTTTTGAAAATAGCTTTAAGATCCTCTTTCACTTCTTCCATATTCTTTTTAGGCATTACATTTATAATGTTTTGTATTAAATGAAACGTACATCTTTGCCAAGAGGTACCTAAGAAAGACTCTTTAATGGCTTTAACTAATCCAGCATGGGCATCGGAGATAACCATGTTTGGTGATTGAATACCACGGGATTTTAGATGTTCAAAAAAGCTTGTCCAGCTGGCTTCAGATTCTTTATGGTCTACCTTTAAACCAATAATCTCTCGGTATCCTTTTTCATTGACGCCGCATGCGATATAAACTCCTTTAGAGACGACACGGCCCCCTTCGCGTACTTTGATATACATCGCATCAACGTAAATATAAGGAAAGTAGTATGCGTTTAAAGGACGATTTCTCCAATCGTTAACAATTGGATCTAACGATTTCGTAATGTCAGAAACAAAGGATTTAGAAACTTTCTTACCACATAATTCTTCAACAATATTGGAGACTTTTCTAGTGGATACTCCATTGATAACCATCTCCATCATAGAAATGACAAGGGCTTGGTCGTAACGCTCATATCTTTTAAAGGCCGTGGGAGAAAACTCCCCATCTCTCGTACGGGGCACTTTTAACTTCAGGGAACCTACTCCAGTAACTAGTTCACGTTCATAATAACCATTCCGATAACCTCTACGGTTGTCCGTACGCTCATGAGAAAGAGCATTGATATACTCGTCTCTTTCTTTTTCCATAAGAGAATTTAGAATCAAGGACAGCGACGATTTAACAGGCGATTCTAACGAACTATTTTCGACTTTCTCTTTTAGTTCTTCTAAATTTATAGTAATATTTATTTGGGTCATCTTTTCCTACCTCCATGTGTTGTTTTCTTGGTCGAAAATATTTTAACATGGGTCTGGAAGATGACCTATTTTTTTATACCTTTTTACACAATTATAAGGACGTTATC
>NZ_JAMBON010000113.1 GCF_023715655.1 Oceanobacillus luteolus
TCGTATTATAAGGTTAACCAGATGTTAAATATTTCTGGTTGACCTTATTTTTTATGGTCTTATTATTACATTGTAGCCGGGGCAGGACGGACGCACCCGTGGGACTTGATCCCGTCAGCTAAACTGTTCGCCCCCTACTTGTAGAAACATGATTGAGGCTGGTTGGGACAATGATCCCGTATAACAAGCGAAGCTATGATACTACAAGAAGGATTAGGGGTACCGGCAAATATATTTTTGGAGGAGATAACGAATGAATCCAGTAGTTGGTCTGGATGTAGCCAAAGGAGAGAGTCAG
Source organism: Oceanobacillus luteolus (assembly GCF_023715655.1). Classification (GTDB taxonomy): domain Bacteria; phylum Bacillota; class Bacilli; order Bacillales; family Amphibacillaceae; genus Oceanobacillus; species Oceanobacillus luteolus. Next base: position 299 of record NZ_JAMBON010000113.1, read on the forward strand.
ATTCAGGGTTATCTGGATAGAAAGAAACCTTATAAAAGTAGTTTTAAAGTTTCTCATACCTTGGAAGGTCTTGAAATTTTGCTTCACTTTTTAATTGAGATCGAGAATGAATCTGGTGTACAACCTCCAGTTGTACTTGAATCAACAGGCCATTATCACACGCCAGTTGTTCAATATTTAGATAAGCATAATTACTTGGTTATCATTGTAAATCCCTTGATTTCTTATAGGGCGAAGAGTTCCAGTTTACGTAAAGTCAAAACTGATATTATTGACGCTAGACATCTCTGCGAGCTGTATTACAAAGAAGAATTGGAGCCACAAAAGAGACGTGGGATACACCTTTTAAACTTGCGTAATCTTACAAGACAACATGACAACATCACAAGTATATATGTACAAACTAAATTACAATTTCATTCGGTGTTGGATCAGGTTTTCCCTGAGTATCGTGGGGTTTTTGGGGACTTATATTCCAGTGTCTCTTTACTTACTCTCATGGAATATCCAACATCCAAAGATGTTTTAAAAATAGATAAAGAGACTTTAGATGAAAAGATTCATGAATATTGCCCAAGACGTTCAATTGAATGGGCAGAAGCTAAGGCTGAAAAGTTAATAGCTGCGGCACATCGTAATCCATTTCAGGAAACCCTTTATCAAAGTCATATCCTAAGCATAGAAATGTATATCAAGATGCTTTTAGAATACCAGAAGCACCTATCTAAACTTGAGGATCAAATAGGTGCCTTGGCAAAAGAAATTGAAGAATTTAAGATTATCCAATCCATCCCTGGTATTGGTGAAAAAATCGCTGCAACGATTATTTCAGAAATTGGGGAGATTGATTTATTTGATAATCCTAAAAAACTAGTAGCTTTTGCCGGTATAGATCCCAGTGTCTTTGAATCCGGACGATTCAAGGGGACAGTCAATCGTATTACTAAAAGAGGATCTAGCCGACTGAGACATGCCTTATTTATGGCGGTTCGCTCCGCAATCCGTGATGCTCGCAAGCAAAAGACAACGGAAGAAATCATTCCTCGTAACAAGAAATTACGAGCATTTTATGATAAAAAACGAGAAGAAGGAAAGCCTTATAAAGTAGCGATAATTGCGTGTGCCAATAAACTATTACATTGGATTTACGCCATATTGAAAAGCAACTCTACCTTCCAAGATATTGCGTAACTAGTTAACTTAAC
>NZ_JAMBON010000114.1 GCF_023715655.1 Oceanobacillus luteolus
TGGATCTACGTCAATATTTAGGACACATTTAAGTTAGTTTTTTGGTTGTGCTTTGAAGCTTATTTGAATAGATATGTGAAGGCTTGACATGGAGCCTCTGTGTGCGTGGTGATTTGCGAAAGACGAAAGGTTAGTAAATAGACCTTTCGCAAGGTGAAAGCCTACCACGCCCACCTCTCCAAGTAAAGCCGTGCTCTTATGTTAATTGGTGCAATTATGCTGCTTGATGGAGCGCTAAATCTTCCATCTCTTGTGGCGTTAGATAGTTGATACTGCCGTGTATTCTTTTGCGGTTATACCAGCCTTCAATATATTTAAATAACTCTACTCGCGCAGCGTTAAAATCTAAGTATTGTACGTGGTTTACTTCTTCTTTCTTTAAGATCGCATGAAAAGACTCGATACAAGCATTGTCATAGGGACTGCCTTTATGACTGAAGGAATGTGTCATCTTGTAGTCCTGAATCTTTTCTGTGAAGGCATCACTTGTATATTGTGAACCCAAATCAGAATGGAAGATAACGCCATCATTAGGTTTCTGTGTGACATAAGCGTTTTCTAAAGCTTTTTCTACCAATTCAGTCGTCATCGAACGTCCAAATGAATACCCAATAACCTTTCTTGAATGCAAGTCTAATACAGATGCAAGGTAACACCAGCCATCACGAAGCGTATGAATATACGTGATATCGCCAACCCATTTTTGGTTAATCGCTGTCGTTGTAAAGTCTCTTTTAAGAATGTTTTCTCGCTCTTCCACTTTCTCTTTACTAGGTGTCGGCCGAAACTTCTTAACGATGATCGATTGGATTCCAGCTTTTTTCATCAAGCGTTGAACCCGATTTATACTGATCTTGTGGCCCTGTTTTACAAGGATTTCATGAATCTTAGGTGCACCATATCGTTTCTTACTATCTTCATGAATCTGTATGATCTTTTCTGTGAATTCACGACGCTCACGATCACGGTCTGATTCTGTTTTATGCAGCGATTGGTAGTACGTACTTTTAGGTATATCAAGGGTTTCACACATTGTGCGAATGGGATAATCATCTTTATGTTCTGTAATAAATTCAGTTAGTTCTGTGTCATTTACTTTCGAGCGAATATGGCCATAGCCTTTTTTAGGATTTCAAGCTCCTGTTTCAAGCGAAGGTTCTCTTTTTGAATGGCGTCTACATCTTTTGGGTTAATCTCCTTACCCTCCGTCCCTTCAATCGGGGTTAAGTCTTTAATCCATTTATAAATGGTTACATCAGATACGCCATACTCGCTACTTAAATCTTTTACAGAACTTCCAGAATGATAAAGATCGACAATCATTTTACGGAAATCATCATTATATCGTTTACCGTTATTTCTTGTATTCATCGGACACATCCTCCTTGAAATTCATTGTATAAATTTAACTTAGATGTGTCTATGAAACTATACTAGCATCA
>NZ_JAMBON010000116.1 GCF_023715655.1 Oceanobacillus luteolus
AAATTATTGGAAGGATTTAGAAGCTAATCATGCTTCATGTATGTACGCTCCTTTCCGGCGTGTAAATTTGGTTTTTACGTAGTAGCGCATCCACCAAACGCACTAGTTTTCTTGCAGTTAAGACGAGGGCTCTTTTGTGTTGATGCTTTGGTACTTCATCGTACTTTTTCGCGTAATATTCTTTGTACTCAGGAACATGCCTTCTTACCGAGTTGGCGGCTTCAACTAGGTAATAACGGAGGTATTGATTTCCATTACGCGATAACGATGTATCATCTGCCGTAAAGCGACCAGATTGGTGCTTTCGCCAATAAAGACCTGCATACTTTGCGATCTTTGTTTCGTCTTCGAAGCGTTCAATCTGCCCAATTTCGGCTTGAATACCGGCAGCTAACACTGGTCCTATGCCAGGGATTGACTGCAGCGTTTGTGGCAATCCTTTCATGATTCGCTCAATGGATTTATCCAATTCCTTGATTTGCCTTTCAAACGTTCGGATCAATGTGATTGAAGTGCCTAGTATCGTATCGATGGAGTCTTCCATCACTTTGTCTAAACGATAGGAAGAGCGAACGGCCTTTTGGATTGATTTGGCGACATATTCCGCATCAGGGAATCTATTTCTGCCTTGCTTCCGAAGATAGTCAGCCAAGTCTTCTAAAGGCATACTCGATAATTCATCCAGACTATAGTTTTCAAGGAAAAGGTCCATCATCGCTTTGCCAAACACAGAAGACTCTACTTCTTCCGTGAATGTATTACATTTATAACTTAGATACTGAAGGAAACGTTGTTTCTCCTGTGTGATTTGACGAATAATTTGATAGCGCGCCCTTGTCAATTGTTGAAGCGCCACATATTGTTCTTCTTTCACAACGGACATTGGTAAACGTCCAAAGCGTAAATAATCGGCGATGACGAAGGCATCGATTTCATCCGTTTTGTCCATGTCGCTATAGCTCTTCTTAAAGTTAGCTATCTGCTTTGGATTCATGACCAATACTTGTCCACCAAGTGCTTGAATCGACTCATCGTTATGTAAAAACATGGATGGATGAAAACTATAGACACTGGTAGATTCAAGCCCGATATACAACGTATGGACATCTAGATCCTTAGCTGTTTTTAAAATCTCGTCTCTCAGCTGTGTGGCACCTGGCAAATCATTAGACACGGTGAAGGAAGCTAACTGTTCCCCCTCACCATTTAAAAAGCAAACCTTGATATCAAAAGAACTAACATCTAAACCAACAAATAATTTCATAGAATTAACACTCCTTTCGATTTAGAATCATTGGAACCTAACTCTTGGACGCTCTGGGATATCCCTAGTG
>NZ_JAMBON010000117.1 GCF_023715655.1 Oceanobacillus luteolus
AGTGTTTGAAAAAACTTAGCTGTTGTTTAATAAGAAAACGGGGTTTTCTTATTAAGTTTATGCTTGGCCACTCACGTGACCTTGCTTGACATACTGGTTGTTTTGTTCAGTTTTCAAAGAGCAAATTAAAAGTCGCACTCAAAATTTAGCGACTGAATTAGTTTACCATATCGTTTTAAACATGTCAACTATTTCTTTTTTTTAAATGGTGGAGCCTAGCGGGATCGAACCGCTGACCTCCTGCGTGCAAGGCAGGCGCTCTCCCAGCTGAGCTAAGGCCCCATTTCATTAAATGGTCGGGAAGACAGGATTTGAACCTGCGGCCCCTTGGTCCCAAACCAAGTGCTCTACCAAGCTGAGCTACTTCCCGTAAAATATGGCGCGCCCGAGAGGAGTCGAACCCCTAACCTTTTGATCCGTAGTCAAACGCTCTATCCAATTGAGCTACGGGCGCTAAATATGGTGCCGAGGACCGGAATCGAACCGGTACGGTAGTCACCTACCGCAGGATTTTAAGTCCTGTGCGTCTGCCAGTTCCGCCACCCCGGCAAGGGTTGGAGCGGAAGACGGGATTCGAACCCGCGACCCCCACCTTGGCAAGGTGGTGTTCTACCACTGAACTACTTCCGCTCGAAATTCATATAAATGCGGGTGAAGGGACTTGAACCCCCACGTCCGAAGACACTAGATCCTAAGTCTAGCGCGTCTGCCAATTCCGCCACACCCGCGCATTCAAATGGTGAGCCATACAGGATTCGAACCTGTGACCCTCTGATTAAAAGTCAGATGCTCTACCAACTGAGCTAATGGCTCTCTAAGATAAAATGGTGCCGGCCAGAGGACTTGAACCCCCAACCTACTGATTACAAGTCAGTTGCTCTACCAATTGAGCTAGGCCGGCGTTAATGGTGGAGGATGCAGGGCTCGAACCTGCGACCCCCTGCTTGTAAGGCAGGTGCTCTCCCAGCTGAGCTAATCCTCCATTCATTATGCCTGGCAACGTCCTACTCTTGCAGAGACAAAGTCTCAACTACCATCGGCGCTGGAAAGCTTAACTACTGTGTTCGGTATGGGAACAGGTGTGACCTTTCCGCCATCATTACCAGACAAAATCATTTGATATAAAATTAAGGACAAGTTATATTATATGCATTTCATTTGGAAAATGCAAGTGTTTTTTTAAACTTATACCTTAAAAACTAAATAAGAGTAATGGAACGACATCAAAATAGAATTTAGTTAAGTCCTCGATCGATTAGTATTTGTCAGCTCCACATGTCACCATGCTTCTACCTCAAACCTATCAACCTC
>NZ_JAMBON010000118.1 GCF_023715655.1 Oceanobacillus luteolus
CGAAGCGTTCAATCTGTCCAATTTCAGCTTGAATACCGGCAGCTAATACTGGTCCGATGCCAGGGATAGACTGTAGCGTTTGCGGCAAACCTTTCATGATTCGCTCGATGGATTTATCCAGTTCTTTGATCTGTTTTTCAAACGTCCGAATCAATGTAATCGAGGTGCCTAGTATGGTGTCGATGGAGTCTTCCACCACTTTGTCTAAACGATAGGAAGAGCGAACGGCCTTCTGAATGGACTTGGCCACACAATCTGGATCAGGGAATCTATTTTTTCCCTGTTTCTGTAGATAGTCAGCCAAGTCTTCCAAAGACATGTTCGATAACTCATCCAGACTGTAGTTTTCAAGGAAAAGATCCATCATCGCTTTACCAAATACAGAGGATTCTACTTCCTCCGTGAATGTATTACATTTGTAGCTTAGATACTGAAGGAAACGCTGCTTTTCCTGCGTGATTTGGCGGACAATCTGGTAACGTGCCCGTGTCAACTGTTGAAGAGCCACATACTGTTCTTCTTTCACAACCGACATCGGCAAGCGACCAAAACGGAGATAGTCAGCGATGACGAAGGCATCAATTTCATCCGTCTTGTCCATATCGCTGTAGCTCTTCTTGAAATTCGCTATCTGTTTGGGATTCATGACCAACACTTGCCCACCAAGAGCTTGAATCGACTCATCATTATGTAAAAACATGGATGGATGAAAACTATAAACACTGGTAGATTCCAGCCCAATTCGTAGGATAGTGACATCTTGATCCTTAGCTGTCTTTAAAATCTTGTTTCTAAGCTGTGTAGCACCTGGCAAATCATTGGACACGGTGAAGGAAGCTAACTGTTCGCCCTCACCATTTAAAAAGCAAACCTTGATATCAAAAGAACTAACGTCTAAACCAACAAATAATTTCATGGGATTAACACTCCTTTCGATTTAGAATCATTGGAACTTATTCTTGGACGCTCTGGGATATCCCTAGTGTGGGCGCCGATCAGCAGCCTCGTGTATGAGTACTCTCCTTGCATCGAAAGCCGCCCTGGAGCTACTAACATCCAGGTTTGAACATCAAGGGGTACAGCCTGCGTGTTTGAAGGCCAAAACGCACACTGGGATTCAGTCTTATTAATGCGGTTAAGCCCGCAGGGGGAGAAAGAATTGTCCCAAATGATCCTAAGACCATTATCTAGGAATATCCCAGAGCGTCCAAGTCATTTGACATATCAACAGGGTGAATTACAAGGAAATAATAGGCGGAAAATGTAGGCCTAAACATAATATACGAGGGGGA
>NZ_JAMBON010000119.1 GCF_023715655.1 Oceanobacillus luteolus
TAGACTGACATAGCAATTTGAGACAATAATAAAACACCTTCTTAGGCTGCCATTCCACGAAATTCTATTGGAGATTGGTAGCCTAATTTTTCTTGAATACGCTCTTCATTATAATGCTTCATAAATATATCTACACGACTTCTAACTTCGTAAAGTGATAATGAATTATGTTTTACATACTGAAACTCTTCAGACTTAATATTAGAGTGGAATGATTCAATAACCGCATTATCCCAGCAGTTTCCTCGCCTAGACATGCTACTAACTAAATTCATTTCTTTGACTAGATGTTGATATGCATAAGATGTATACACGCTTCCTTGATCAGAATGAATGATAACTCCATTTGGATTTCCTCTTGATTCTAAAGCATCTTTTAGTGTGTCAATGACTAATGGTGTCTGCTGATGATCATAAAGTTTATATGCAACTATTTCGTTATTATATAAATCCAGAATAGTTGATAGATATAATGTACTGGTACCGTATTGTATATAAGTAATATCTGTAACCCACTTCTCGTTTGGCTTCGATGCAGTGAAGTCTCTTTCAAGCAAGTTGGGTGCGATTATAACCGTCTCACCTTGTGATTTCCATCTTCGTTTCGGTTTAACTCGACACTGCAAATTTAATTTTTGCATAATACGTTGTACAGTATTTCGGTGTAATTTTATATTATAATTCTTTTTAAGTAATTTAGTTATTTTCCGATGTCCATAACGATATTTATTCTCTTGGCAAAGAGATTTAATGGCTAACTCGGCTTCTGTCATAGGCTTTAATGGTTCTTTCGTCCATCGATAAAACGTTGATCTCGCCACTCCTAATGCAGATAAAATAGCCGTTACTGTATATCTTTCTCGGAATTTATCCACCAGTCGTAAAACTACTTCTTTCTCAACTCCTTTTTCACTTCTAAATACTTTTTTAAAATCTCATTCTCCATCTGTAAATGTTCTATTTGTGCATTTTTCTTTTCCTCTTCACTTTTCCATTCAGGGCCATGACCATAGGAATACTGTTTACCTATTGGTTGATCAAATCGGTGAATTTGGTTCTCTCTATACCATTTCATCCATGTTTTAATTTGTGAAACATTTTTAATGCCGTACTTTTCCATAATCTCTTTATTTGTTAGTTCACCACTCATTTTATCTTTTACAACCGCCCATTTAACTTCACTAGAATAAACGTTTTTGCCCACGCAAAAACACCTCCGAATTAGTATTGGTTTGATTATACCATTTCGAAGGTGTTTTTTATTGTCTCATTTTATTGTGTTAGTCTA
>NZ_JAMBON010000011.1 GCF_023715655.1 Oceanobacillus luteolus
AATTGTAACACGGATAAACCGATTCTAAGCATTTGCCGGTGGGGCCCCGACCCCTTCCAGCAAATACTAAGAATCGGGCACTACAGTCAATGGCAAGCAGCAAAGCTGTGGCTGCTCTCACACTATGGTTTCAAATAATATTACTACTGGTCGAAAATATGCTTTTACACAGAATTATGGACTTGACTAAACCACATTCTAATATTTGGAGTAATTGTCGATTAGAAGGTATCATCATGAACTCGTAGCACGTGAGAACCTCTCATGTTTGATTAGGGAAGGTGTTTTATGTACTCGTAGCACGTTAGAGCCTCTCACGTTCGATTAGGGAAGGTGTTTTATGTACTCGTAGAACGTTAGAGCCTCTCACGTTCGATTAGGAAGAGTATTTTATGCACTTGTAGCATGCAAGAAGCTCTCACGTTTGATTAGGTAAGTTTTTTATGTGCTCGTAGCACGTGAGAACCTCTCACGTTCGATTAGGGAAGGTGTTTTATGCACTCGTAGCACGTTAGAGCCTCTCACGTTCGATTAGGAAGAGTGTTTTATGCACTCGTAGCACGCTAGAACCTCTCACGTTTGATTAGGTAAGTTTTTTATGTGCTCGTAGCACGTGAGAACCTCTCACGTTCGATTAGGGAAGGTGTTTTATGCACTCGTAGAACGTTAGAGCCTCTCACGTCCGATTAGGAAAGGTATTTTATGCACTCGTAGCACGCAAGAAGCTCTCACGTTTGATTAGGTAAGTTTTTTATGTGCTCGTAACACGTTAGAACCTCTCATGTCCGATTAGGAAAGGTGTTTTATGTACTTGCAGCACGTAAGAACCTCTCGCGTACGATTAGACTGTAATTTTAGCAACATACAGCACTTAAGAAGCCCTCACGTTCGATTTAGAAGGTAATTCTATATACAGAAAAAAAGAGCGAAACGAGTTCGCTCTTTTTATAATCAGCCTGTATTAACTAAGCCTGCTGCAACTCCATTGATTGTCAGCAATACATCAATCTCCAATTCTACTGAAGGGTTTGTTGTATCTCTTAGTTTTTTAATCAAGTCCACTTGCATGATATTGAGTGGATCAACATATGGATTCCGCAAATGAATAGATTCGCGGATATTCGGTGAATGGCTAAGTAATGCTTCATTGCCTGTAATCTGCAATAATGCCGCTTTTGTTCGTTTATATTCGTCGAGAATATTATTAAAGATCCTCTCTGCTATTTCTGGATCTTCCACCAAGTCCAAGTATTCTTTTGCACTTCCCATATCTGCTGTCAATAGTGCCTTTTGCAGGTTATTAATTGTTGCATGGAAGAATGACCACTCGTTATACATAGTCTGCAAGATTTCCACATTACGATCGTCCTGCTCGATGAATGCTTGTAATCCTGTACCTGCCGCATACCATGCCGGCAGCAAGTGTCTCGACTGTGTCCAAGCAAACACCCATGGAATTGCACGTAGGTTCTCAAAACGCTTGCTGTTCTTTCTGCTCATTGGACGAGAACCGATGTTTAACGCATCCAATTCTGTTAAAGGAGTTGCCTCGTTGAAATACGTCAGAAAGTCTGGGTCTCCGAAAACGAGTGACTGGTATTTTTCCAATGATTTCTCGGACATGACTTCCATTGCTCTTTCCCATTCTTCTTTCCGCAACTGCATTCGGTCAGGAGCACTGGCGACTCGGGCACTTGATTCAAATAATGCGGAAGCAGCCTGCTCCAAGTTTCGATAGGCGATATCTTCTAATAAATATCGGGACGAAAGCACTTCTCCCTGCTCCGTAATTTTCACACCATCTCCAAGTGTCTCTACTGGTTGCGAAAGAATACTGGTGTGCAATGAACCGCCTCCACGTCCCAAGGATCCCCCTCTTCCATGGAAGTATTTCAATCGAATATTATATTCCCTCGCCATCCGATGAATATCTTTCTGCGCTTTGAATAGCTCCCAGTTTGCACTCAATGTACCGCCATCTTTACTTCCATCGGAATAGCCAAGCATGATTTCTTGGTGATCATTACGTGCCCGCAGCTGGTTACGATAAATATCTGTTTCAAATAATGTCTTCATAATTTCAGGACCTGCTTTTAAATCGTCAATCGTTTCGAGCAGCGGTGCAACATTCAGATCACTTTCAACTGATCCATCTTGATTAATCCGGTATAGTCCTGTCTCTTTAGCAAGAACAAGGACTTCCAACAAATCACTCGGAGCTTCTGTCATACTGATGATATAAACTTCGATGGCTCGTTTTCCAAACTCCTCATGTGCTCGCTTAATCAACCGGAAAACGCTCAACATTTCTTGAGTCGCTTCGGTATATCGATCATCTGTAAGCAATAATGGTCTTGGATTTGCCAGAATGTCGAATAATAATTTTTGTTTTTCAGATTCTGGAAGAGCTGAATAATCATCTGCGAGATGCACCGTTTTCAAAATCTCAGTGATCGCTGCTTCATGTTCCCCACTATGATTTCTTATATCAAGTGTTGCCAGGTGGAAACCGAATAGCTCCACTTGTCGGATTAATTTTCGAATCGATTTAAGCTTTTTATTTTCCGGTAAGTTTTTCTCTGCATTTGTTTGAATTTCTTTCAAATCAGCAGCCAATTCTTCTGCATACTGATAACCATGGGATGATTTTCCCTTTTCACGCAAACGTTTCAAGATCACTGCAAATTTCCGTCTGTATATTTCAGATTTTATGCGCCACTTTTCCGAATCTTTTAAGTAAAGTTCTTCCTCTTTTTCCACCTTATCTATTAATTCTTGATTAATAGATTGACGTTCAGTAGATTGGCTAAACCTTTTCATCAATTCAATAAGGGAAGCTTCATACTTTTTCAAGATTAGCTTTTGCTGCATTTCTAATGTTGTCCACGTGATTTCTGGTGTGACATTCGGATTCCCATCCCTGTCACCTCCAATCCAAGATCCAAAACGGATGAAGTTCGGCACTTGCCATTCCTTTTCCGAGATTTGTTCTTGAAGTTGCATTTCCAATTCCCAGAAAACATCAGGCAATGTATCGAATAAGACTTGATTAAAGTAATAAAGTCCGTTTTTCACTTCATCCAATACCTCAGGTTTTCTATGTCTGAGTTCATCGGTATGCCATAATGTGATCACTTCATTGAACAAGCTATCCTTTACCGCTGCCCTCTCTCTTTTCGTTATTAGTGGATTATCCAATTTACGAAGGTTCTCTGATATCCGCTTCTGCGTTTCCAGAACAGTTCGTTTCGTTGCTTCTGTCGGGTGCGCTGTCATAATCAGCTCAATGGATAAATCATTTAATACATTCTGGATTTCTTCATCATTAAGTGAATAACTTTTCACTTTACGGACCGTTTGTTCCAGTGAGAACGGCTGACTTGTACCTTCTTCCAGCAAGTATTGGCGCCTGCGTCGGATACGGTGATTTTGTTCAGCGACATTCACTAAATGAAAATAAATAGAAAAAGCACGGATCACTTGTTTTCTCATTGGTGGCTTTAAGCTGCTGATTTCTTCTTTAAGTTTGTTGTATGTCACTCTATCAAACTCAGTTCGAATACTTTTCGTCATTTTCCGAATGGTTTCGACCTTATCAAGTAACTCTTTACCGCCATGGAGGACAAGTATCTCACCTAAGATGTTTCCAAGCATGTTGACATCCTGTTGCAATGAAGTTTTATAAGTTGTTTGTACAGTCATTATGTCAGCCTCCTTAAGTTTATTTCTCTGTATCATATCATCTTTCCTAAAAATTAATAAAGTATTTTGTGCAAATATCTTGATTTTACCAAAATTTCCATACAGTAAAAGTACCAATTAAGAGTTATTCATCATAAAAAATGGACCCTAGTCGGATTGATTTCCGTACAAGAGTCCAATGAAGCAATAATAGAATTTTAATAAACTACCTGGCAGAATTGTTTATTCCTCTTCGCCTAAACGATCTGCATAAATAGCCATGGCATCGCGCATAAACACTGCCAGCCCTTCCCCAAATTGGTCAATATTCTTGGTGAACCGTTCATCGTAAACATACATCTCGCCGAGTCCCTTAAACGCTTCTTTAGAATAATTTCCAAAAGCGTTAAGAAAAACAAACCAATCATGAATCCTCGCTTGGGCAATGTCTGAATCTGGAGCTTCATGACGGATTTCAGCTAATTTACGATATATATCATTGAATTTATCCTGAAACTCTTTTAATTCCTCGGTAGATTTGCTCTTTAGCTTTTCGTTGGCATCATCTAGAGCTTTGTCTCCCCAACGCTGCCTCGCTTCCTCTTCGTATGGGTTATTGCTAAAATCAAAGCCGGAAAACTTCTCTTTATCCGACATATCCATCTCTCCTTTCATGGTTAATAATGTCTTATCAATCGTACTGATCAGTTGATCAATCTGATCTTTCTTATTCAACAACCTGCTTCGATGCATCTTTAAAGCCTCTTCCTTATCGAAGGTCGGAGCATGGATGATTTCTTTTATCTTTTTCAATGGAAAGCCAAGTTCTCGAAAAAATAGGATTTGCTGAAGCAACTCAAGATTCTCCTTCGAATAAATCCGATAACCAGCTTCCGTTGTTTTCTCAGGCGTGAGTAAACCAATTTCGTCGTAATGGTGGAGTGTGCGCACACTGATTCCGACTAGATCAGCAACTTCTTTTATTTTCATCCAAAACCCTCCTTCCATCTCAATATAAACTATGACGTAACGTTAGAGTCAACACTAATTTTACATCTCAGCTATAGCCCATTCTTGGGCAATTTAATCCCACCTAGACGTTTTCACCATATATTGGAGAGAAAAGAAGTTTAGGAGGCTAGAAAAGTGATGAATCATTATCCACATAATCCATATGAAAACTATGAATCATATAACCCTTATGATTACCAGGATGAGGAGGAAAGACTATTTAATTTCCCTGGTTTAGGTCAATTCTTTGGAGGAGGACAACAACAAGGACCACCTCCATTTGGACCACCAGGATTCCCCGGTGGTCCCGGAGGATTCCCAGGCGGAGGGGGATTTCCTGGAGGAGGCGGATTTCCTGGAGGACCTGGCGGACCGGGAGGGTTCCCTGGAGGACCAGGTGGGCCTGGAGGATTCCCTGGACAACAGCAAGGGGGACCACCAACTTCTCCACCACCAAGCTTTACACCACAGGAAAGCCAATTCCAAACCTTTGCAATTGATCCAGGCGGAATCCGCCGTTGTTTATTCCGTTTCACTTATATTTGGCTAAGAAGAGATCAATTCTGGTTCTATCCAGTCTTCGTCGGAAGAAACTCCATCGCTGGCTACCGCTGGAGAGGTAATCGCTGGGTATACTTCGGAATCGACCTTAACCAAATCCAGTCATTCCAGTGCTTTTAAAGAACATCGACAAACAAAGGTGTATTTAGGTACAAAGCCTAGATACACCTTTTTTACATAACTTTAATCTCGGATTTACATTAAATTAATATTTCTTCATTGATTTCTAATCAATTTCTCATCTTTCTCACATGGAGGTCTTACTCCGGCCGGCTAATATTAGTTTGCAAGGAGGATGAGTCATGGCTATTGAGATTTTTAGAAGAAAAGAACAAAAATATTTAATCACCATGAATCAATACGAATCATTAATTGAAAAAATTTATCCATTTATGAGACCGGATAAATTTGGTGAAGACGGTAAATACACCGTTACTAGTCTATATTTTGAAAGCACGGATAAAAAAATCTACTATGAAACAAAAAACAAACTAATGTATCGGCAAAAACTCAGATTGCGAGTATATAACGATGCAAATTTAGACAGCACAGCATTTTTTGAAGTAAAACAAAAACATAAAAAAGTAGTGAACAAACGCAGAATGCTGCTGCCATTGTCGGAAGCATACCGCTATATCCATGCATTGGATGAGGACTTGAACAATATCGAGACCTCTAACCAGCAAGTTTTACGTGAAATTGATTATTTCAAGAAGCTCTATAATTTAAAGCCCGAAATGGTCGTCAGTTACGATCGACATGCCCTTCACCATCGGGAGGACGCGAACTTAAGAATGACATTTGATTTTAACTTGCGATGCAGAAACCATGATTTACAGTTGGAAAACGGATCATACGGTGAACTGTTCATTGATCCAAATTTAGTCGTTCTTGAGGTGAAAGTGGACGATAGTGTTCCGTTATGGCTCGCACGTATCCTGCAAGAATTGAACTGTGAACAGCGGAGTGCCTCAAAGTTTTGCACGAGCATGGAGTTACTCTATGACATGCACCCGCCAGTTGGAACAAATAAAGAATTAGTAAGTATAGGAGGATTTTAAAATGGAAGCAATTCAACAATTTTTTTCAGTGAATGGGGAGGAATCTACCTTAATGCTAAGTTTAGCGGCAATGACACTCTCTACGGTGTTGAGTATAATTATTACTTTGGTCTACCAGCTCACCTTCACAGGAGAACGGTACTCACAAAACTTTGTACATACGATTATCATCATGAGTGTAGTGGTCTCGGTCATTATGAATGTAGTCAGTGGTAATGCTGGAGTGGCATTTGGTTTATTTGCGGTGTTCTCACTTATTCGATTCCGTAGTGCTGTAACGGATGCTAAAGATATTGCGTATATATTCTTCGGTCTTTCTGTTGGTATGACATGCGGTTTGTATGAGTTTACATTAGCAATCATCTTGACGTTTTTTGCTAGTATCCTATTTTATGTTCTATACAAAGTCAACTATGGAAAAGGTAAAGATACACAAATCCTTAAAGTGACTGTGCCTGAAAATTTAAATCATGAAAATCTGCTCGATGATGTGTTCGACGAATTCACACTCTCCCATCAATTGCGTCAAGTGGAGACTACGAACCTTGGAACAATGATACTATACACTTATGCGATTCGGACAAAAATTGAAACAAAAGACAAGGTACTGCTCGATCGTATCCGGGAAAAGAATGCGAATTTGAAAGTTTCTTTATCCTATCTGCAATCGGAAGCAAAATAAATATAAAAGCTGCCTATCCAATTTGACAGGCAGCTTTGTTATGCTTTCTCATCTATAATCTCATTAACCGTTGCTTCTACTTCTGCACGAGTCATTTTTTCATGCCCTTCATCCATCGCCTTGAGTGTCTTTTTCGCTAAGGCTAAAGGAATCTTACAGAATAAAACAATATTTCTTGTTTTAAGATCCTTCATATACTCGTCTGCTTTGGCTAAATTTCCCCAAGCATATTCAAACATATCGGCACGTGTCCAACCATCTGGCAAAAAGCCTACTCCCCGCTCCGCGTCCTCATCTTGATTACGGAGCATGTTGACAGCTTGTAATCCACGTCCATAGCCTACCGCCAAGTCGTAGTCAGTTTCTGTGCCATCATACCATCTCCAAATATCGGATAACATGACACCAACAAGACCTGCTACATAGTACGTATACTCATCCAGTTCTTCTTTCGTTCGGACATCAAAGTCTTTCTCAACCCATTTCGCCATTCCATCAGCCATTTCGCTTGTTGACTCCAACACTTTATCGCGAATGTCTTCTGGACAAAATTCAATCCAATCTGCAAGGCGGTGAGTCACTTCAGGGAGCTCATCATATGGTTTTGTCAATGCTTCATATGCTTCCCGATCAAATCCTGTCTTGGACTGTAAAAGTTTACTCGTATCCCGCAACAGTTGTGTTTTAATCTCTTTAGCCAACGTTTCATGATCTTCAATTTCATCAATTGCCCGCATACATAAATAAGCTGCACCCACTGTTTTTTGCAGCTTCGGTTTCAACAGTTTAATCGGTATGTAAAATGTTCTGCTTGTCAGCTTTAACATATGCATTGCTTCTTTTTGCAAGTTTGCTTTTGCGCTCAACACTAAGTCCTCCCTTTGCACATTGAGGTAGTTCAATTATAACAAAACAACTGAGTTTTTTCCTCTTTGTGCTCATTTCCCTAGTTTTCCCAACTTACTTAGCCTATCTGGCATGCTTGTTCTTGTGATTTTAAGCCATACCACGTAAGATGGTAATTGTACTCATAATAGAAAGGTGTCACACCATGAATAAACGTGTATATTTTCTAATGACCGTCTCTTTTGTTGTCGGAATGGTTGAACTGCTTATTGGAGGAATATTAGACCTCATTGCTGAAGATTTGAATGTCAGCCTCGGACTAGCCGGCATGTTGATCACTGTCTTTTCCCTTACATTTGGGATAGCCGCTCCGGTCCTGCTCGTCCTTACTGCTAAAATGGAAAGGAAACGTTTGACATTAATTTCCTTATCCGTCTTTCTGGTCGGTAATATTATCGCGGCTATAAGCCCGGTTTATAGTGTGCTATTTGTGGGAAGAATCATCTCTGCAATCAGCGGCTCCATTTTAATCATTCTTTGTATCGTTTTAGCAGCCAATATTGTCGAACCAAAATATCGTGGTCGGGCAATTGGCGTTGTAAGTATGGGAGTAAGTGCCTCCCTCGTATTAGGCGTACCGATTGGCCTAAGCTTAGGAAACCTCTTCGGTTGGAGAGCCCCCTTTATATTGATTGTGATTCTAACTGTCATCAGTATGCTCGGTGTTCACTTCTTTATGGAACGTGTACCTCCAAGACCTGTAAGTTCCATTAAATCACAAGTCCAGTCACTCAAAAACAACAAAATTCTATTTGCGCATTTGACCATCTTTATGATGATGTCGGGACATGCTGTATTGTATGCATATTTAACTCCATTTAGTCAAACGACTATGGGGCTGGAAGAGCATATGATCAGTATCGTTTATCTCATTTTCGGGATAGCCGCAGTTTGTGGGGGAGCATTTGGTGGTACCATGTCAGATAAATTTGGCAGTACCCGCATTATCCCAATTTTCATCATTATCTATGCAGCGATGATTTTTGCAACATCCTATAGTACTGCTTATCTGCCGTTATTCATGATTGTTCTAGCATTATGGGGGTTGATGAGCTGGTCAGTTACTCCAGCCATGCAAACTTACCTGATGGCTATTGATCCAGAAACAGCAGATATGCAGATCAGCATCAGCAATTCTGCTTTACACTTCGGCATCGCTTTCGGTTCCTTTATAGGCGGGGTAACGATAGACCGGTCTGGAGTTGAAATCAACCCCTTTATCGGCGGGTTATTTGTTGTAATCGCCCTCGCTACGATGTCCATATCTTTGATGCAGAAAGAGAAACAAAAAGAAATTAACAGCTACTAGATGTTAACTATTGTAATTGTTTTTTGTTCATATCTTACCTTATACTGTAAGTAAAATAGAAAACTATAGGAAAAAGGGGTTACGTATGAATCAGACAAGTCGATTTATTAAATTTCTTGGTGGAAAAAATCTATTTTTTCTATTTGCATTACTGTCTTTAATTGGTATCACCATTTTTATCTACGACCGTGTATCATTTGTGTTTTATCCGGTTATCGTCATTGTTTCAACGATAACTCCACCGATAATTCTGGCGTTCATTGCTTTTTATTTGTTAAATCCAGTCGTAAATCTTTTAGAAAAGATCCGGATCAAACGAATTTGGGGAATCATCATTCTCATCCTTGCCATTGCCGGGATATTAACGGGTGTTGTTCTTCTTACAGCACCGTTGATTGAAACTCAAATCCAAGATTTAATTAAAAACTTCCCTAACTACTTAGCTCAGCTTGGAGCTGGTATTACCGAATGGGTTCAAAACTCCTTTCTCGCTCCTTATTACGAGGAGGGATATAATTGGATTGTCGATAATTTCAGTGATTTGCCTGGAATCATTGGCGGCTACTTATTAAATGCATTTGAAAGTGTGCAAAATATCGCATCTACAGTTACGAATATCGTGGTAGCCATCGTAACATTTCCTATTATTCTCTTTTTCCTATTAAAGGACGGTACAAGATTTAAAGAATACTTCCTTACTCTTTTACCACCTGCATTTCGTAAAGATGCAAATCAAATTCTGGATAATATGGATACGCAAGTCGGTTCTTATATCCAAGGACAGATTATTGTTGCGTCATGTATTGGGCTCCTCCTATATATCGGATATTTAATTATCGGGATGCCATATGCGTTGACTCTAGCGATTATCGCCGCAGTCACTTCCGTTGTACCATACCTCGGACCAATGATAGCCATTCTGCCGGCGATCATCATTTCTATTGTAGATTCGCCGATCATGCTACTCAAATTGGCAATTGTTTGGATGGCTGTGCAATTCCTTGAGGGTAACTTTGTTTCACCAAATGTCATGGGACGCACAATGCAGGTTCATCCACTCACGATTATCATTGTCTTACTTGTAGCAGGAAATCTATTTGGTATCATCGGAGTAATTTTAGGTATTCCTGGTTATGCGATTTTGAAAGTGCTGGTGCAATATTTATTCTATAAGTTTAAACAAAGGTACAATAAATATTTTGGTGAATCCCATGGTTTTTATCCAGCCGTTGAAGATGAAACAGAAAACAAATAGGAGTTGTTTTGATATGGGAAACGGAAGAATTGTCTATTATGACAGTTTTGAGCGGGATGATAAAAGGATGATTTTAGCTGCTACGGAAAAGGGCTTATGCTGGGCCGGCGGATTCAATGAAGACGAACAGCAGATGCAATCTTGGCTGCTAAAGCAGGAACCGCATCGCACATTTCAAAAAGATGAACAAAAACTTCGGATATATATAGAAGCTATGGAAAGATACTTTTCAGGAGATCTCCGTACGTTCGACATCCCTCTTGACCTCAGAGGGACACCCTTTCAACTTGCGGTATGGAAAGTTTTACAGCATATACCTTACGGTGAAACAAGAACCTACTCGGACATCGCCAATGACATCGGTAATCCGCAAAGCGTTAGAGCTGTTGGAACAGCAATTGGAAGAAATCCAGTGCTCATCGCTATTCCATGCCATCGAGTCATCCAGAAGAATGGTGCGCTTGGAGGCTTCCGGGCAGGTCTTTCATTAAAAGAATTTCTTCTCCAATTGGAGAGTGAAAAATCCCAAACCAAAATTCCCCTTTAATACAACAAACGAAAGCAGGTTCCCATACCGAGGTTGGGCCTGCTTTTTTTCAAAAATATTTTTTCCTGAATAAGAGGACTACACCCAACCCTAACATTAAACCAAGAAACCCAAATAATTCTACCCGATCAAATAACATGCCGATGAGCAAACCAAGAATTAATAAAATGAAAAAAATGCTGCCGATAATCTCATTTCGCATAAAACTCCCCCTTTACCGTACGGGCTACTATATGATATTAATAGAAATTTAAATATGTTATTCATTTTTAAAAAAAGTAAGCGCTTAACATAATAATACTAGTCATTAGGATATTGATATCATTTGCTTTTCATGTTTAAATTGATTAAATATATAAAATAATACTGCAATACTCTGCAGTGATGAGGTGATGAGATGGTAAAAAAAGTATCAATCGGTTTATTAGGCCTAGGAGTAGTCGGATCAGGTGTGGTCCATATCATTAATAACCACCAAGAGAAGCTAAAACACCAACTTGGAGTACCAATCGAAGTAAAACGCGTTCTCGTCCGTAACTTGGAAAAAGCCCGCGAAGTGGATGTAAATCCTGCTTTGTTAACTTCAAATCCTGATGATGTATTGAATGATCCTGACATTAATGTTGTCATCGAAGTAATGGGTGGAGTGGATATTACTAAGGAATATATTTTACAAGCATTCTCCGCAGGGAAACATGTGGTTTCTGCAAATAAAGATTTAGTCGCGTTACATGGACCTGAACTTCATGCAGCAGCTGAAAAGAATAAATGCGACTTTTACTATGAAGCTAGTGTTGCAGGAGGTATTCCTATTTTAAGAGGGATTACGGACGGCTTAGCCTCTGATCGTATTGAAAGAGTCATGGGAATTGTCAATGGAACGACAAATTACATATTAACAAAGATGGCAGAAGAAGGTACAAGTTATGGGGATGCTTTAAAACAGGCACAGGAATTAGGCTTTGCAGAAGCTGATCCGACTGCGGATGTGGAAGGATTGGATGCGGCACGGAAAATGGCAATCCTGGGACGTCTCGCTTTTTCTACTCCGGTTGACCTTAAAGATGTTACTGTTACTGGAATCTCTCAAGTTTCTACCGAGGATATTAAAAATGGCAGTGAACTCGGCTATACGATGAAACTCATTGGATATGCCGATTTTGAAGATGGGCAATTGGAGGTTCATGTCATGCCGACATTTTTATCCAATGATCACCCGCTAGCTTCCGTAAAAAATGAATACAATGCGGTATATGTATATGGTAAAGCCGTCGGTGAAACTATGTTCTATGGACCAGGAGCAGGGAGTCTCCCAACGGCTACAGCTATCGTTTCCGACTTGGTAAATGTCGTTAAAAATATCCGTCTTGGAGTAACCGGCGAACAGGTTGTCAAAAACTATCATAACAAAGCTTTAAAAACACCGAGTGAACGTTTTTCGCAATATTACTTACGCTTAAACGTAAAAGATGAGGCTGGAGTTTTCTCGCAATTATCTAAAATTTTCCATGAGCAAGAAATTAGTTTAAAACGGATTATCCAGCGACCTAATAAAAAGGAAAAATCAGCAGAGATTATTGTCATCACACATCAGACATCAGAAGAAAACTTTACAAAATTACTAGATAAGGTTCAGAATTTACCTGTCTTAAAGGAAATTTCGAGTTATTATCGCGTTGAAGGAGATGGAGTCGAATGACTTGGCAAGGATTGCTCAAACAATACAGTGACTATTTACCAGTCACAGAGAACACACCTAATATTTCATTAAACGAGGGAAATACACCTCTCCTTCATTTCCCAACTTTGTCTAAGGAGTTAGGAATTGAATTGTATGGAAAGATTGAAGGAGCGAATCCAACTGGTTCCTTTAAAGATCGCGGAATGGTTATGGCTGTAGCAAAAGCAAAAGAAGCAGGCAGCAGGTCCGTGATTTGCGCATCTACTGGTAATACATCAGCAGCTGCTGCAGCTTATGCAGCTCGTGCAGGGATGCGTGCAATCATTGTTATTCCTAAGGGTAAAGTGGCACTCGGAAAATTAGCTCAAGCCGTTATATATGGTGCAGAAATCATTGAAATTGATGGAAATTTTGATGAGGCATTAAGTATGGTTCGGGAAATCAGTGAAACAACACCGGTTACCCTTGTAAACTCAGTAAACCCTTACCGTATAGAAGGTCAAAAAACAGCTGCTTTTGAAATTTGCGATGCTTTAGGAAGTGCACCTGATATTCTAGCTATTCCAGTCGGTAACGCCGGAAATATCAGTGCCTATTGGAAAGGCTTTAAAGAGTACAATGAAGAAAAACAAACAGGCCTGCCGAAAATGTTTGGTTTTGAGGCTGAAGGCGCTGCGGCTATTACAAAGGATGAAATCATTACACAACCAGAAACAATTGCAACAGCAATTCGGATTGGTAACCCAGCTAGTTGGGCACTGGCTACAGCAGCCCGCGATGAGTCCAATGGGATGATAACATCTGTTAGTGACGAAGAGATTTTATCTGCGTTCAAACATCTCCCTAAGTCAGAGGGTGTTTTCGCAGAACCAGGTTCCAACGCTTCCATTGCTGGCGTTATTCAACAATGTAAAGCAGGGAATATTCCACAAGGAAGTAAGGTCGTTGCGGTTCTGACCGGCAACGGATTGAAGGACCCGCAAACCGTCCAGGATAATCAAGAGATTGAGACTGTTTCCCTGCCTAATGATGCAACAGCAATTAAAAACTATATCGAAGAGTTGACTAACAATGACTAGTTTTATGATTCGTGTCCCAGCCAGTTCCGCCAATATTGGACCTGGTTTTGACTCTCTAGGTTTGGCGGTCAATTTATACTTGACATTGGAAGTTACGAAGCAGGACAAATGGGAGTTTATCTCCCCAAGTTTTGCTCCTGGTACTCCCTTTGAAGAGCATTTCATATACAAAATTGCGAAACAAGTGGCTGATCAGCATGGGAAAACCCTCTCCCCCTGTCTCGTTAAGGAAACAACAAGTGTACCACTTGCCAGGGGGCTGGGCAGCAGTGCGGCTGCGATTATTGCTGGAATAGAAATTGCCGACCAATTAGGAGAGTTAAAATTAACATCTGAAGAGAAATTAGGATACGCTACAGCAATAGAAGGCCATCCAGATAATGTCGCCCCTGCTTTGCTAGGAGGACTTATCGTTTCGACTTATGTAGATAATGAAGTGGATTGGTTAAAAATCTCGGATTTAGATTTGGAACTTGTCGCTTATATTCCGAAAGTTGAGTTGAAAACAGAGGCTGCAAGGAATGTCTTGCCTGAACAATACCTTAACCATGATGCAGCCCTGGCAAGTGGAATCAGCAATTTAACCATCGCAGCACTTTTACAAGGCAATTATGGACTAGCCGGTAAGATGATGGAAAAGGATCTATTCCATGAACCATATAGAAAATCTCTTATTCCAAATTATGATTTGATTAAACGTCAGGCAAAAGAACATGGTGCATATGGGTCGGTTATCAGCGGAGCCGGACCAACGATGGTATCGTTCGTCCCCAATGGAAAAAGTGAACATCTAGTCCAGCAGTTCAAAGATGTTTTACCAGATTATCAAGTAATCCCTTTAAAGATGGACGCTGACGGATTAAAGGTTGAGCAGATATAGTTCATTCGGAACTCATCATGAATTTTGGACAGTAAAAAACACCCTACATGAACATTTTCATGTAGGGTGTTTTGCTATCGTTAACTCATCAACGCTGTCAAAAGCGCCTTCTGTGCATGCAGACGATTCTCCGCTTGTTGGAATACGACAGAATGTTTTCCTTCCAAGACACTTTCTGTCACTTCTTCTCCACGGTGTGCGGGGAGACAGTGTAGGAAAGTGACGTCAGATTTCGCCTTAGCCAATAGTTCGTCATTCACTTGATATTCAGCAAAAATTGCTTTCCGTACTTCCTGCTCCTCTTCTTGCCCCATGCTCGCCCATACATCCGTATAGATGAAATCAGCATTCTGTACTGCTTCCGCTGCATCCGTCGTGACAGAAATTATCGCACCTGTTTCTTTGGCAATGTCTTGCGCCTTGTTAGTGACTTTTTCATCTGGTAAATATTTCTCAGGAGCTGCCACTACCATTTCCATACCTGTCTTCGCAGCACCAATCATTAATGAATGGGCCATATTGTTTCCGTCTCCGATATAGACAAGCTTTTGCCCTTTTAATGTACCTTTGATTTCAAGAATCGTTTGTAAGTCTGCTAGTACCTGACATGGGTGATGAAGATCCGTTAGTCCATTAATGACTGGGATGGAAGCATATTTCGCAAGTTCTTCCACGCTATCATGTGAAAATGTCCGAATCATGATGCCGTCCAAATATCCGGATAATACACGTGCGGTATCTGCTATGGTTTCACCACGTCCAAGTTGGATATCCCTTGAGCTCAAAAAGATTGCCTGGCCGCCTAATTGCATCATCCCCGCTTCAAACGAGACACGGGTTCTTGTGGAAGATTTCTCGAAAATCATTCCAAGGATCTTTCCTTTCAGCGGTTCAAATGCAATTCCCTTTTTACGTTGTTCTTTTATATAATAAGCAAGTTCCAGTAAATAATTAATTTCGTCTGGAGTATAATCTTCAAGGCTTAATAAATCTCTTCCAAAGAAACCATCGTTGTTAATTTTCATATCCTTCGCCACAGATAGCATAAATTAAATTCCTCCCAGTAATCTTTGTTTTGTATTATTATGCAATAAATTTTATAAACATGCAATATTTTTCTTCAAACATTTAAAATAAATTTACACCTAAAGAATAAAGGTAAAGACTATTTAATGATTTACCCTAATATTGCAGAAATATGCTGTCCGTTTAAAAAGTCAAAAACAGGTAATAGTTTTTATGAAAGGAGACGATCGTATGAAACATTATGACTATATCATCATCGGCTTCGGCAAAGGGGGAAAAACACTTGCCGCTGATCTTGCAGCAAAAGGAAAAAACGTAGCTATGGTGGAGCAATCAGCCGAAATGTATGGAGGAACTTGTATTAATATCGCTTGTATTCCAACAAAAATACTTATTCATCATGGAAAGAAAGAAGAAGACCTGAAGGAAGATAAACAAAATTTCTATAGAAGTTCTATTGAGGATAAAAATAAAGTGACAGCTGCATTAAGAGAGAAAAACTACAACAATCTGGCTGACCAAGAAACGGTGATGGTCTATACTGCCAAAGCTAGCTTTATTTCTGACAAGCAAGTTCATTTGGAATCTGAAACAGAATCCCTTGACCTCACCGCAGATTACTTTATCATCAATACTGGTTCCCAACCAAATATTCCACCCATTACAGGATTAAATGAAACAAATCACGTCTATACCTCAACCGAATTACAACAAGTATCCGAGCTTCCGGAAGAGTTGCTTATTGCTGGTGGCGGCTATATTGGCCTTGAATTTGCATCGATGTATGCCAATTTCGGTTCAAATGTGACTGTAATCGATAGCTCCACGGAATTCATGCCACAGGAAGATAGAGATATTGCAGAAGAAATTAAAAAGACACTACAAGCGAAAAATATCTCTTTCCTACAAGGTTGTAAATTGACCGCTGTATCAAATCATTCAGATGGAATTAAAGCCATTGTTGAGAATGAAGCAGGTGAAAAAGCAGAAGAGACAGCATCTGCCCTCCTTCTTGCAACCGGTAGAAAGCCGAATACAGAAGGTCTCAATTTAAACAAAGCAGGTGTAGAGATTGATAATAAAGGAGCTGTCATTGTTGATGATTACCTTAGAACCTCACAGAAACATATTTGGGCAATCGGAGATGTAAACGGCGGACCACAATTCACTTATATTTCACTTGATGATTATCGGATTATCAGGGACCAACTAATAAGCGAAGGGACCTACTCGTTAGCCTACCGAAAAAATGTCCCTTACAGTGTATTCCTTGATCCAGTGCTGTCTCATGTTGGTTTAAATGAAAAGAAAGCAAAGGAAAAAAATATAGATTATGTAGTGGCTAGCATGCCAGCTGCAAACATTCCTTATACAAAAATCAATAAACAATCAACAGGTTTATTAAAAGCATTAGTTGATCCCGAAACGAAAGAAATCCTTGGCTGCACTCTATTTTGTGCAGAATCTAGTGAAATCATTAATACTGTCCGTCTAGCAATGGAAGCAAAGCTATCATATACAGCTTTACGAGATAATATTTTCACCCATCCGACGATGAGTGAGGGACTGAATGATTTATTCAAGAAGATTGATGCTAAAATTTCTTAGAAGACAGTGCAGCTGAATAATCCAAGCTGCACTGTCTTTGTTTCTGTTTCCTTTCCATACATACAGTACTTGCACGCCAAGCAAACAAGTCGCATAATAGGTTCATAACGGAAATACATACTTTGAAACGGAGAACGTCGAATGAATGAAATAATCATATATATTGTTGTTTTCTTCTTTATCATCGGTGCAATTGATAAAATCATAGGCAATCGTTTTGGTTTTGGTGAGCGTTTTATGGATGGATTGATGACTATGGGTTCGCTTGCCGTTGTCATGATTGGAATCATTTCTTTAGCACCGGTCATTGCTGAAATACTACTACCAATCATTACACCAATTTACGGTCTGGTGGGAGCAGATCCTGCAATATTTGCCAATACTATACTTGCAATTGACATGGGGGGTTATGCACTGGCCGAAACGATGGCTCTCAATCCTGAAGCCGGACTCTTTGCATGGGTATTCCTCGGAACATCGATTGGAGTTACAATCGTTTTTATTCTACCAGTTTCATTAGGCATCATTGAAAAAGAAGATCGTCATTTCTTAGCGCAAGGAATTCTTATTGGTATCGTAACCATACCACTTAGTACGTTCATTGGTGGACTAGTAGCTGGCTTCGAAATGGAGATGTTGATTAGGAATCTAATACCGACTATTCTTATTTCTCTATTGATTGTGGTTGGGCTATGGAAAATACCAGTTATGATGGTTCGGGGCTTTTCCATCTTCGGAAAATTCATCGAGGCCCTCGCGATTATAGGACTAATTGCAATAGTGATGGAAACATTGACAGGGATTGTTATTATACCCGGCCTCGCCCCGTTATCTGAAGGTATTCAAATTGTCGGTACGATTGCAATCTTTTTAGCCGGAGCCTTCCCAATGGTACTCTTTATTTCAAAGACTTTTAAAAAGCCTTTGAGGATACTCGGTTCCATGCTTGGCATCAATCAAACGGCAACTGCAGGATTAATTGCAACCCTTGCCCATATTATTCCCATGCTGGCACTGTTAAAAGAAATGGACACACGTGGCAAAGTAATTAATATTGCCTTCAGCGTGAGCGCTGGATTCGTATTCGGTGGCCATTTAGGATTTGTCGCGGGAATCGAACCAGGAATGGTGTTCCCGATGATTGTCAGTAAATTATTCGGCGGA
Organism: Oceanobacillus luteolus; assembly: GCF_023715655.1. Taxonomy (GTDB): domain Bacteria; phylum Bacillota; class Bacilli; order Bacillales; family Amphibacillaceae; genus Oceanobacillus; species Oceanobacillus luteolus. Next base: position 18,452 of record NZ_JAMBON010000011.1, read on the forward strand.
ATCAGTGCAGTCATTCTAGCGGTCATTATTTTAAATCAGCAACAGAAGCGGAAGCAACCGTATAGCGAAGTACAAACTACGCTTCCTAGGTCGTAAAAAATACCTCCAATACTTTAATAATGATCTACTCAAAAAAGTCGGCTAATTGAGCCGACTTTTTTCAATTTATTTGATATACATCCATATCCGGTGGGATATAAAAAAACTTCTTTACTAAAAGGATCGAAGCCAATTTTCATAACAATTTCTAAACCATTCATCATATATAAAGGACTATTTTCACAAAACTTTGGTATGCTAGAGAAAGACAATAAACGAGGTGATTTTATGCAGATATATATAGATGCAGATGCTTGTCCAGTGAAAGATATTATTATTGATGAAGCAACGAAGAGAAACTATGAAGTGACTCTTGTAACGAGCATTTCGCACTTTTCCATGCAAGAGTATCCTCTTGGAGTGGGTACGGTTTACGTGGACCACGGAAGAGATGAAGCGGATTATCGGATCATGAAACTTGCGTCTAAAGGTGATCTCGTCATTACACAAGATTATGGTCTTGCATCTCTCGCTTTAGCAAAAGGGTGTTTAGTGATGCACCATAAGGGGTTTATGTATACAAATAAGAATATCGATGACTTGCTCCAGGCACGCTACTTGAGTGCTCAAGCCCGAAAAGCTGGAAAACGGACGAAAGGTCCGAAACCATTTACGCAAGAAGATAAAAATATTTTTCGTGAACGGTTCATACGCCTTCTTGAAAAAAAATAATGGTACTGAACATAAATTAATATGCTCAGTATCATTATTTATTTTGCTTTACTATAAATTTCCGCAAAGCTATATTCTGATGTACGTTCTTGGAAATCGTATACCGCTTCTTTTAGATGTTTTTCATCAAAGTCCGGGAAATATACATCCGTAAAGTATAATTCCGCATCCGCACATTGCCACAGCAAGAAATTACTTAAGCGTTGTTCTCCGCCGGTACGGATTACTAAATCCAATTGCGGCAATTCACTCGTGTATAAGTATTTCTGGAGTGCATCTTCATTCAAACCTTGACCGCTCTCTTGCAGCTCTTGAATCATCCGTCGGGCGGCTTGCACAATTTCGCCTCTGCCGCCATAATTAAATGCAAAGTTGACAATCAATCCGCTATTATTTTTCGTTTTTTCCATCGATTGAGCAAGCACTTTCTTTGTCGCCTTCGGTAGCCCATCCATATCCCCCGATACAAGGATTCTCACATTACGCCTCATAAAATCTGGAAGCTTTTGTTTAAAAAATCGGATAGGCAGACGCATTAAATAATTAACTTCTTCTTTGGATCGTGACCAGTTTTCAGACGAAAAGGCGTATAAAGTCAATGCTTGAATTCCTACTTCAATACTCGCATCGATTACTTTTTCCATTGCTTGAACTCCGGCATAATGGCCTTCACTTCTTGTGAGTCCGCGTGATTTCCCCCATCTTCCGTTACCGTCCATAATAATACCAACATGTCTCGGTATATTGACCGTCATGGTCCCACCTCCAGTTTGGTTAGAGCTCAAGCTCCTTCAATAAACTTCTTGCTTCATTTCTTGTAAAATTAAATGATTGCCAGGATGGTGTTTCATCCCTTGTGAACCGTTCCTGGTTTTCCGCTAATATTTCTTTCAATTCAGGAATGTCCGGGTCTTGTTCATATAAATAAATCAGTCCTTTTAACCCTTCTCCACCAAGACGATTTAAGTAATACAAGTCAATTTTACCTGTTTCCTCATAACGCTCTATATTATTTTCTACTATGGTTTCTTCTAAATTGACGACATTCAGAAGTGCATAAAATATAAACGAACTAATTAAGTAAAAATGTAAAATAGGCAGATTTTCCAACCATACTCGAATGAGCGTATAGGCGAAAATCACCATTAAAAACATCATAAAAGATTGAGCAAGCAACCGTTCCATTGTATACCCATACATTTCTTCATAAAGCATGAGCCGCTGCCAAGCAGAAAGTAACAGTGCACCACTGACACCAATTAAGATGGAATATAAAATTTGCAAGGTTCGATTCAAACTTCTGCTTTCCCGCTTTACGTGCTTCATACATACAAGCAATACCGTCCAATTGATCAAGGTTACCAGCAACAGTTCAAAAAAACCTTGTCTTGCATAATCCGCATACGTAAAACCTTCATGTAGTCCACCGCTAAATAAATACTGGAATTGTATAACTAGAAACAAGACATATACAGCATTCAATAATACTAGAATCGTTACAGCCATCGTCCCCGGCCAAATTTTTATATTGTTAGTTTGATTCATTTCAATCTCGCGGTTTGTTCGTTTGCCAAGCACTTTAAATACACAAAAGAAAAAGAGACTCATAATCAGTATAAAACCAATTCTAAAACCAATCTCCACTATATTCATCCGCAATTCAAAAAAGAACAATCGTTGAACAAATTCCTTGAAGGCCACATCAGCAGACATCAATAAATGAATAACAATAAATAATAAAGGTATCGCAATAATGAATCCTAAAAGGATATGGCGAGGTGTATCATTCTTCCCTTGCTTTCCATTCCTCGATAATGTCCGACCAACGTAACTTAAATAGTTCGTGAGGAAATTAAAGGTGTCCAGCAATTTTCCAGAAACAAGTTTAATAAAAGAAAGTTTACTCCAGTTTAAGCTGCCTGGACTAGTAATTAACACGATATGGAAAAACACTACAGCAGGAATGACAAGGGTATTCAACAAATAAAACACCGTACTGTCATAAAGCACATAGCTTCCCGCCAATATCCAAATCCCAGCCATCAGCAATAAACCAATTCTTCGGTGTTCAAAAGAAAAACGAAAACGGATAAACACGACCGAATAAAAGACTGCGATAAAAATGATATAAGATATTCCAATCTCGCCATGAAGGAAGCTTAGTTCTGCAAGTATCCCTAAAAATATACAGACGAATAAGAACATCCACTCTCTTTGTTTCGTTTTCATAATTCAACGCCTCATTCTATTACATAGAATTCCTATGTATATAGATATTCTATGTACATAGGTAAAAAATCATGAACATAAATCGGACTGAATAATGCAAGTGATCCAGTCCATTAAACTGATGCTTTTCTTCCCCAACGGTAACCTAACCAGCTGATCGGATATAAAGCAAACGTACAGAAAATACATAGTAAAATAAACTTCCCATCCAAAAGTGGGTCAAACCATTCATAAGGGATGAGACGGAATACGATTAAGTACATGAGAATTAGATTAGGTATGATACAAATGATAAACGTGCGCCTCAGTATCTTTTTTCCACGGGCGCCGAACGCTTTCCCAATTTCATAGCCCAATAATCCCCAGAAGAACATATAAATAAAGATGATAATGGTTGTTGATTCTGTTAGATTTCCCCAAAGGATTCCTAGCCACTGCCATCCGAACACATTGTATCCAACCGTAAGTATGGCACCAAGGATAAACAATGCAATATTCAAGAAAACGAACAGTTGCTGCATTTTCCTAGGGGTTACCGATTTCTCTGTTTTCCAAAGTTCCGCTAATTCTTTTGGGGAGCCAAGTCTACTTACAAGCGCATCGTAAGTTCCTTCCTCTGACAGTTCATACAGTACCTCTTCAACATGCAGGCGATATTCCGCCATGATTTCTGCACATTTCGGATCATTCCCAAGTGCTTTCTCCAGGTCATCGAGAAACCGTTGTGCCTCTGCATTCATGCTTCATTTCTTCCAATAAGGTTATTCATTACCTGAACATACAATTTCCATTCAGATGTACGTTCTGCAAGAATTTCTTTTCCTTCTTCTGTAATTCGGTAGTATTTGCGGGCTGGCCCCTTTTCTTGATGCTTCCAATAATGTTGGATATAAGCTTGCCTTTCCATTTTATGAAGAGCAGGATATAACGTCCCTTCCTTCATTTGCAGACGGTCATCACTTCGTTTAGCCATTTCCTTGACTAACTCATAGCCATACATATCGCGTTCATTAAGAAGCTGAAGCACAAGTAAGGATGTACTCCCTTTAACAAGTTCTCGATTAAACATAATTTCACCTACCTAGAATAATTAGGTACTTTTACTATAAGTGAATCTGTTTTTCTTGTAAAGGTGTTTTTTTCATTTCATACTGTAAAATTTACAAAAGATACGTTTTATTCCTTTGGAAACGGGTATAGTAAATGACAAGGCGAACTACTATTGGAATTTAGCAAATTGGTAACTTGTATGTGTAACTAGCAACTTATCAAAAAGCAAATTCTAATAGGGAAATGCACGCCTTGGCGGAAAATTTACTTCAAGACGGAACCATCCCGTCGGCAACAATTTAAGAGTCAAATTCTCTAAAGTGTTTGAGCAAAGTGATTTTTTGTGAAAAGTGCAACTGAAAACAACTGCTGTTTTGGTTTTAACGGTAAGATGAAAAGAGTAAGACGGGGTTGAACAAGTCCGTCCTCATGAAAGGAAATGAATTTTCCGCATTCCTAAGCCTTTACGGTTTGGGAAAAGGCAGCCTCCGGGGTGGAGGCTGTCTTTTTTTTATGGAATCAGTTCCAATTATTGAACATTATAGTATAATAAAAATAACCAATATGGAAAGGGTGAACCAAGAGAACATGAAAAACTAATCCTATTACACACGAAACGTATCAATTTTGGTTGAGAAGCAGAAACTACCTGCTTATTTCTCATGCAATTTTGTTTCGGAATAGGATTGGATTAAAATGTACGTTATTAGGGTTCGATTGACCCTTTTTTCCTGACTCCTATTCTGATTAACTATAGGGGCTTTTTTCATGCCTGGAATGGAGTTGATATACTTGGTCATCAAAGAAATTACGAATTTGACTTATGATATTGGTGATCGGATGCTTTTTGACATCGATCATTTACAAATACGCGCGAAGGAAAGGATAGGACTTGTCGGTAGAAATGGTTCTGGAAAGACGACATTGCTGGAAATCATCGCAGGTAATAGAACTGCACATAGTGGAAATATTACTGGAAAAGCCGACTGTACCTTGCTTCCTCAATTAAAAAATACTGACACCGTAAAAAGCGGTGGTGAAGTAACTCAACAATACATCGACCGCGCACTTGGAGAAAAAGCTGAATTGCTTCTTGCTGATGAACCTACAACCAATTTAGATACAGAAAGAATAATAAAATTGGAAAAGGCTTTTGAGCGTTATCAAGGGGCTATTGTCCTCGTCTCACATGATCGTGCTTTTCTAGATGCGATTTGTGGAACCATCTGGGAAATTGAAGAGGGCAAGATAACTGTTTATAAAGGAAATTACTCAGACTATACGGTGCAAAAGGAAATAAAACTGAAAGAACAGGAAAAAGCCTACGAAAACTACGTGCAAAAAAAGCAGCAGCTTGAAGAAGCTATCGTTCTCAAACAACAGAAAGCGAACAAGGCAACGAAAAAGCCTAAACAACTCAGCAGATCAGAAGCCAAAATTACTGGAGCCAAACCTTACTTCGCTAAAAAACAAAAAAAGCTGCAACAAGTTGCGAAATCAATTGAAACTCGACTGGAAAAGCTTGAGAAAGTAGAGAAAATTAAAGAACTGCCAAAAATTAAAATGGAATTACCAAACCAGGAAAACTTACATGGAAGGATTATCCTTCGTGCAGAAGATGTTCAAGGTAAAATAGGCAACCGTATACTCTGGCAAAAGACCAGCTTTCAAATTAAAGGCGGTGAAAAGGTTGCCATCATCGGGAAAAACGGGTCCGGCAAAACAACTTTAGTTCGACAACTGATCAAGAATAATTCCGGTATCACCATTTCACCAGCTGTACGAATCGGTTACTTCAGCCAAAACTTGGACGTCTTGGAGACGGAGAAAACAATACTTGATAACGTGATGAGCACTTCTATCCAAGATGAATCCATGGCCCGAACCATTCTGGCACGATTACACTTTTTTGGAGATACTGTTTACAAACCAATCGACGTACTGAGCGGCGGTGAACGGGTTAAAGTCGCTTTAGCAAAGCTGTTGGTGAACGACTGTAATACACTGATTCTAGACGAACCGACGAACTTCCTTGATATATATGCAATGGAAGCATTGGAAGAACTACTGAAGGAGTATGAGGGAACAATTCTATTCATCTCTCATGACCGAATGTTCATCGATCATGTGGCCGAACGGATTCTAGCCATTGAAAATCAAACTTTAATTGATTTCCAAGGAAGCTATGCACAATTTAATAATCGCGATGTTGAAATGGAAGTTGATACGTTGGAACAAGAGTTGCTCTTATTAGACACAAAAATTTCTGAAGTCTTGAGCAAACTTAGTATCGAACCAACCAATGAACTGGAGCAGGAGTTTCAAGATCTGTTGAAAACGAAAAATAAACTATTAAGGGAAAAATAAAGAACAGGAAGCGTAAATTTTACGCTTCCTGTTTTAATATTGAAATATAGCTTTAACCGTGGCCCGTATCTTCAATTGTCCTGGCTCTATAGGAGTGGTGCTTTCGAGCGCTGCAAACGTCTGGAAACGCGGTTGCAGTTCAGCTACTTGTTCTGTAATTTTTACAGGGGTAGGATCAAGATTCACCTGTAGACTTTGGGCAATGGAAGTTGCTTTACTAATTGCATTTTTCAAAGCTTTATCCAAAGCATCATTGTAATAAATCTCTGGATTCTGTAGCGAAAATTGAAGAGACGACACCTGATTCACCCCATTCTGAACAGCAGTGTCAATAACAAGTCCTGCTTTGGAAACATCATTCAATTCCACTGTTATACTGTTGATTACTTGATAGCCTCTAAAGACCTGCTCCCCTTCAACAAAGTCATACAATGGGGAAATCGTAAAACTTGCGGTCTTTATGTTCTCTCTCGGTATACCGGTTCCGATTAATGCATCGATCACCTGATTCATTACCGATGCATTCTCCTGTTCAGCCTGTAAGACAGATTCACTTTCCGTCCGGACCCCTAACTGTATGGAGACTGTATCCGGCTGTGCTGATACACTTCCTTCACCTGTTACAGTCATACGCCGTCGCTCAGGTTGCCTGTATACTTGTTGAGGAACATACGGGTAGTACATCCTTCCCCCTCCACCCTTCTATAAGCTTTGTAATAACTATGCATAATCATGTTAAAAAATGATGGAGCAAGAATCTACTTCATTACAAAATCTCTGTTTCAATTTCAACCCTATCGATAAGAAGGCAACAAAAAAGCCCCGGCAAACGCCAAGGCTTTGGAATGATTAATCATTAACGATTTACATATCCCGCATCGGCATGAATAGTTGTTCCTGTTACATAAGAAGATGCATCAGATGCCAACCATAGACTTGCTTCAGCGATTTCTTCAGCTTGTCCGAAGCGGTTTAATAAACTCAGTTGTGGTGCATAGCTTTCTTCATCTAAACCAAACTGCTCTAAGGCTCCACGTAGCATCGGTGTGTCAATTGCTCCTGGTGCAACCGAGTTGACTCTAATATTGTATGGACCATTTTCTAAGGCGGCAACTTTTGTCATCCCAACCACCCCATGCTTGGCAGCTACATAGGCAATATTATTCGGCTGTGGACGGAAGCCACTTACAGAAGAAATGTTAATAATCGACCCACCATGTCCTTGTTTTTTCATTTGTTGCAATTCATATTTTTGACATAATGCTGTACCCTTAAGGTCAACAGCCATTAAACGGTCCCAATAATCTTCATCAAATTCATCTGCGGGTTTATCATCTGGCGTCAATGCGGCGTTGTTTACAGCAACATCCAGCTTTCCATACGTATCCACCGTGAACTTCACCATGCTTTGTACTTGCTCAGAATTAGAAATATCCACTTTTACAAAGGCTGCTTCTCCACCTGCTGCTTTAATCTCTTCAACAGTTTCAGCACCTTTTTCTTCGTTAAAATCTGCTACAACTACTTTAGCTCCTGCTTTCGAAAACAGTTCTGCAGTTGCCTTCCCCATCCCCATTGCTGCTCCGGTTACGATTGCTACTTTACCTTCCAATACAGGAAATATCATTTCAATCATCCCTTTCCATGTGTTAACAGCCGACTACTTTTATTATAGGCAACGGCATCTTTCCGATTCAAACGATTCCACTTATGATACGGCAATAAACATAAGTAAGCGAATTATCATTGCAGAACTGTAATTTGGGGTAAACTATTAACAGGAAATGGGGATGTTAATCTATTCTTCCCCTTGTGAAAAGAGGTAGAACTGTGAATCAGCAAATAGATAAAGCAATTGAATTTAGTCAAGTGTCTTATTACGACGGCTCACTTCAAATATTAAAAAATATTACCGGCTTTTTCAGAAAAGGTAAGATTACCACACTTGTCGGTCCTTCTGGTGCGGGGAAAACAACACTTTTCCGGCTGTGTAACGGATTAATTTCACCAACACAGGGTAACATTACCGTCAATGCGAAAGATATCAATCAATATGATCCTACAGAATTAAGAAGAAATGTAGGTTTGGCATTGCAAAGTGCGACTATGTTATCCGGCACGGTTTATGACAATTTAAAGTTGCCACGCACTCTAGCTGGAGAAATGTTAACCGAAGAGGAGGCTGAAATATTGCTCACTAAAGTGGGCCTTGATAAAGACATGTTAAAGAGAAAAGTCACCGACCTTTCCGGTGGCCAAAGGCAAAAGGTATCCATTGCCAGAACACTTGTCAACCGACCGGAAATCTTGCTATTGGATGAAATCACCTCTTCTCTTGATCGAGTTTCTAGAGATGATATAGAGAAATTAATAGAAAGAATAAATAAAGAGTTTGGCGTAACAATCATTTGGATCACCCATAATTTAAATCAAGCTATTCAAATTGGAGATGATACGTGGGTTATGATGAAAGGTGAACTTGTGGAATACGGACCAAGCAGTCTGCTGCTGGAACCGAAAGATCAGAGGGTAAAACAATTTGTAGAGGGGGAAATTAAATGAGTTTCCTGACTTTATCTTTGGCACTCGTATTCGTCCTCATCCCCCTTTTTCTATCTAAGACTTTAAAGCTCGGCTTGGAAAAGGACACCATAATCGCAACCATTCGTTCCATTATTCAGCTGCTTGCTGTTGGTTATGTTTTAACATTTGTTTTCGCTGCTGATCATTTTATCTATATCCTGCTTATGATTATTCTTATGATTACCGCTGCAACCCATAACGCGAGGAAAAAGGGGGCTACCATCCGAGGAATCACTTGGAAGCTTGTAATTACCTTTGTATTTGTTGAAGCTTTGACTCAAGGAATACTTATTGGATTTAAAATCACACCGGCTGAGGCACAATATATCATCCCAATCAGTGGGATGGTTATTGGAAATTCCATGGTTTTATCCATTTTGTTTCTAAATCGCTTCACAGCTGAAATCGAATCAAGACGAGACGAAACGGAGCTCATTCTTTCTTTGGGAGGTACACCAAAACAAGCTATCCACTATTCACTTATTACAGCAATTAAGGCAAGTTTAATTCCTATAGTGGAAAGTCAAAAGACGATAGGACTTGTACAATTGCCAGGAATGATGAGCGGTCAAATCATCGCCGGAGCTGACCCGATTCAAGCTGTGCAGTTCCAGTTGCTCATTCTCTTTCTTCTTTTGACAACTGCAGCTGTAACAAGTATCATGCTCGGCTTTCTATCTTACCCGACACTGTTTAATACCAGAATGCAATTGCTGAAGTGAGCCAATTATGCAGTTTCCCCACCTAAAACATGATCTAGGTGGGGAACTTGTTTCTCAGGAAACCCAATAGATTCCTTGACAGTATGAACTTTTACATCTATAATACAATTAATTAAATATATCTTAATTCAGTATATGTAATGAAGGAGAAAGAGTCATGAGTGAAAACTTATCGTTGAAAGCTTTTGTCGTTGTCATGAAGGCATCTAAAACGTTAGAAGAATTAGTAAAACAAGACATTGCCGATCATGGGATGAAAACATCTGATTTTGCTATTCTGGAAGCACTATACCACAAAGGTAGACAAACAATCAAGCAAATATCTGAAGCCGTTCTCATTAATACTGGATCGATAACTTATGTAATTGACAAGTTAGAAAAAAATGATTTATTACGCCGTTCTAATTGTAAAGACGACCGCCGTGTCATTTATATTGAAATCACGGAAAAAGGGAATCAGGTAATGAATGAAATTTTTCCAAAACACCAAGCTAGAATCGAGGAAATCTTCTCCGATGTCCCCGATGAGCATAAACGCATCCTCATTGAAACAGTAAAAACAATCGGGAAGAAAGCTGGAAGAATTATCTAGTTCTATGACGAAATGGAGGTGCTTTATGCTTTCCTTTGATCCAAAAGATAATACAGAAAGAGAAAATTATAAGTTGATGATCGGTACGGTCATTCCGCGCCCAATTGCTTTTATAACTAGTAAGTCTAAAGACGGGATTGTAAACGCAGCTCCTTTCAGCTATTTTAATATCGCCGCCATAGACCCACCTATGCTTTCTGTTTCGATTCAACGCAAGAATGGCGAGCAAAAGGATACAGCAAAAAATATCCTCGATACTGGTGAATTTGTCATTCATATTGTAGATGCTGATAATGTGGCCGAAATCAACAAAACAGCTGCTACTTTGCCACCAGATGAAAGTGAAATTGATTTGACCGACCTGGATGTAGTGGCCAGTCAGATCGTTCAGACTCCTGCCATTAAACAAGCAAAAGCAAGATATGAATGCTCTTTAGAAAAGACAGTTGAACTCGGTAACGGACAACATATCACAACAGATTTGATTATCGGCAAAATAGAAAGGTTTCATATTGCGGAAGAAATCTATGAAGCTGGAAAAATAAATTATGAAAACCTCCGAGCGGTAAGCCGTCTTGCTGGACATGACTATGCAAACATCGGAGACATATTCACCATCAAGAGACCAAAATAGAGAGGAAGAATTTTATGAAGCATATTTTCCAGAAAGGCACAGATGAATCAAGACCTACTATACTTTTACTCCACGGAACTGGTGGCAACGAACAAGATTTGCTGCCACTTGCGGAAATTATCGATAAAGAAGCAAATGTGCTGAGCGTACGCGGAAATGTATCTGAAAACGGAATGCCACGCTTTTTCAAGAGATTAGCTGAGGGTGTATTCGATGAAGAGGATTTAGTTTTTCGCACTAAGGAATTAAATGAATTCCTTGATGAAGCTGCTGAAAAATACGGTTTTGACCGAAATAATATTACTGCAGTCGGGTACTCCAATGGCGCAAATATTGCTGCAAGTTTGATGTTCCATTATGAAGATGCTCTCAAAACAGCAATCCTCCACCATCCGATGGTTCCTAGAAGAGGTATTGAGCTTCCAGACTTGTCAGGTAAACGTGTGTTTATCGCTGCAGGAACGAACGATCCAATTTGTGCTCCACAGGAATCTGAGGAATTAAATGAACTATTAGCCAATGCTGGTGCGGATGTGGAATTACACTGGGAAAATCGTGGTCACCAATTAACCATGAGCGAAGTGCAAGCTGCCACTGCTTGGTATAAATAATAAAGCAGATCAGTCAGATTTTCATCTGGTTGATCTGCTTTTACTTTGTTTAATGTTATTTCTTATCCAATTACAAAACGGATGGTATTTCCTGCAGGGTCATCTACAAAGTAATCTCCATCTGCTTCCCGAACAGGTGCATCCAAGTTGCGGACCTTTTCCACCGTTGATTCACGAACTGATTCATTAGGGAATACGAGTGAGAACCAATTTAATCCAACACTGTTTTCCGGGGGCTGAGGAGCACCCACACCGTTCCAAACGTTCATCCCGATATGGTGGTGGTATCCATTATGAGAAGCAAATAGGGCACTCGGCATCTCTGTTACAATATCATAGCCAATACCATTCACGTAAAAGTTACGGGATTCTTCAATATCTGCTACATGTAGATGAATATGACCCATAATGGTATCCTCTGGCATCCCTTGCCATGGCCCTTTCAATTCAGCCATTAGTCCTTGAGCATCCAGAGCGACCGTACCCATGTCCACCTTGTCTCCCTGCCACTTCCAGATAGAAGAATCGCGGTCCACAGCCACTTCAATTCCATTTCCGTCTGGATCGTCAAAGTATAGTGCCTCACTTACAAAGTGATCAGAAGCTCCTAAACGCATATTTCCTCCTGACTTCTCTGCAATGTGTTGAAGTAGTGAAGCAAGGTCACTGCGGTTTGGAAGCAGAATTGCAAAGTGATACAAACCAGATGTTCTTGGAGCTTTTGGCTGTACACCTTCTGGTTGAACGATAGTCAGCAATGTATTTTTGCCATCAGCTGTTAATTTTGCTTTTGTTTCTGTTTGTTCAAGAACTTTAAATCCAAGAAAATCACGATAGAAATCCAATGATCTTTCTATATTTGTGACATTGATATTTACTTCTCCCACATAAATCGTCGGATCTTGAAAGAATTTCTTTTCCATTTATATTCATCCCTTCTGGATATATTACAATTATAAACTAAGTTACTTTATGTAAGTTTAATACATATTATAATAATTGTCAATCATTTCTTCTAGTTTCCCCTCGTGAAAGCTTCATATACCCTGACTATACATATATAAAAGACCTTATGATAAACATCTTCCATGTTTTTCATAAGGTCTCTCCACTCATTTATTTATCCGCCAATTGTTTCTGCAAACCATACATTGTATCATTTAATTCGTTCATCATGATATCCATGGCTTCTCTTCTGTCTTGCCCTTCAGGCAAGTATATTGGATCACCAAAAATCAATTTCGGCTTCTGAAATTTTAGCAAGTCTTTAAAATTATTCGGTCCGACATACGCCGCTGGCACAATCGGCGCTTTTCCATAAGCTGCGATAGTGACCGCACCACGTTTCAATGGAACTTCTTCTGTCGTTCTCGTTCCACTAGGGAATATACCGATGATTTTCTTTTCCTTCAATAGTTTACGAGGTATTTTTATTGTACTTGGCCCCGGGTTTTCCCGATCAACCGGAAATGCATTAAGAACGGTCATCAACCATTTTGTAAATTTAGTTTGGAACAATTCCTTTTTCGCCATATAATGAATTTGATTTGGCAACAAAGCTACTCCGAGCCATAAAATATCTACCCAACCAGTATGAGTACAGGCAATAATATACCCACCCTTTTCTGGTAACTTATCTTTTTGATAAACTTTAATTCTGCCAAATATGCTTAAAATAATTTTTACTACATTTGCCGCAAAATTATACATCGTTCTTCCTCCTACACTCCTGCAATCTACTTTATTTTATCATAAAGCTTTTAGAACTGGAATTGTTTATTTGCAGCAATGCGGGAGGTTCACTGGGCTATCAACTACTTCCCCATATTTATAAATTACTTCCTTTTTCTTCTCCTGCTGGCTTTCACCGTAGAAGTTCTTATGTTCTCTAAGCGCTCTTCCATAAGACAACGATATAACGAGCGATCGATCAACTGCATCATTCATTTCCCCTTTCGATTGCTGTTAAGTTAATCATAAAGGAAATGTTAATGATTGAAATCGGATAAGCGATTGATTTTTGAACAAAAAAATGCCCTACCATTGTAGTAGGGCTTCTCCGTCTCCGGAAGGATTTACTCTGTACCTCTTTGTTTCTCTTTTTGTATAATTTCCCCCGCTTCCCCTTCCATCATAAGGCGTCGCGATGGTATAGCAATCTCTACGTTCTCTTCTTCAAGAATCTCAAGGATTTTGAAATTGATCTCTTCACGAACATCTAAATGTTCTGCCCAAACCGTTGTATTGGTAAAGAAATATAGCATAATTTCCAAACCATCTTCTCTATATTGTTCCCAATTCACCATAATCGTTTCCGGATGGACCTCTTTATGTTCTTGAAGCAACGTTTTGATCCGTTCAATAACACGTTTGATTTTCTCTGGAGGGGTACCATAAATAATACGTATGGTGAAATTAATCCTTCGTTTACCCATTTTACTCCAGTTTGTTATATTTTCATTCGCCAACGTATTGTTAGGAACGGTGACAAGTGCATGGGCAAAAGTTCGGACTCTAGTACTTCGGAAACTGATATCCTCTACAGTTCCTTCAACAGACGGTGTTAAAATCCAATCTCCAAGATCAAATGGTTTTTCCGAAATAATTACTATTCCACCTAAAATATTAGCGAGCGCATCTCTAGCAGCAAGGGAAATTGCAAGTCCACCCAGTCCTAAACCAGCAATTAAACCTTCAATATTGTACCCGAACGCTTGTAAAATAATCGTCAAACTGATGGCAACAATAACTACTTGAACGGTCCTAGATAATAACGGAATAAGAATTTCGTCAATCCTCAAATTCGTGCGTTCATTAATTTTATGAAATAGATTGGAAGAAGATGAAGATAGATTTAACATTCCCCAAGTGAATAATACAATGAACGATACTCTAATCAATCGCATGAACAGTCCATCAGCAGCAATATCGATGTAAGGATAAAAACGAACGGCTAAATACAATCCAACAATTGTGAACAGCCATTCCATCGGCTTTTGAAAAGATTTGAATATGTTCGCTAGAAAATTAATTTTTGTCTTATTGATCATTCGCATGATGAGGCGAAAAACATACTTTGTAAACAGCCCGCGAAAAAGCAAAAATAACAAAAAGATCCCGATGGCGATTCCTAAGTTCTGCAAGTGTTCCGATGATATAAGAAATTCTAACGTTTTTCTTGTAAACATGATAAAACCTCCAACTCCATTAAAGCTACATGAAGCAATGTAGGTCATTTTACAACTGATTTTTTCAATTGTAAAGTGAGACTCCATTTATAAAGAACTTTTATAACTAATGTTCTAAACAGATAATCACTCTACAATATGTAGTCGACTTTTATCTACTTTGCATCATGAATGAGCTGTAAAATTGATTTCATATCCGTCACGGAAATTTGACCTGGTGCTGAAGCATTTCTCACAGAAGCAAAGGTAATAGCTGAGCCAAATATTTCCCCACTCAACCGTGAAATCATTCCTAAAGACCCCATAGCAATCATAATAATAGCTTGTTCTGGATATGTACGTTTCATTTGTAAGCTCGCCTTAAGCACAGTGAGAAGATCTTCTTCTCTCTGCGGCATAACGGCTAATTTAGGGAAGTCTCCTCCTAACTCTATCGCGCTTGTTACCCTTCGTATGAGTTCTTCCATTTCAGGCGTTCTATTAAAATCATGATTCGAAATGATCGTGTATATTTGGCTCTCCTTAGCAGCTGTCACTAGTTCTTCCACTACATTCTTTCCACGGAACAATTCGATATCGATGATATGAACATGACCAGATACTGCAACGGCTTTATTAAGCGAAACATATTGCTTATCAGTAATCTTCTTTTCTCCACCTTCCTCCGCAGTGCGGAAGCTGAAGATAAGCGGTAAATCTTCCAGAACTTCTTTTATCTTTGGTAACGTAGCCAGTACACGGTCCGTAAGAAGAGCATCATCGAAGAAATCTACACGCCATTCTACAAGATCAACAGCTGATGCACGAATCATCTTGCATTCTTCCAATATTTCATCCACATTGGTACCCGTCAATGGAGCACAAATTTTAGGCATCCCTTCCCCGATAGATACATTTCCAACTTTATATGTCTGTGTCAAAGTTAGTTCCTCCAATTCTCAACATTGCCTGTCATTATATTACGACTACTTCCCCAATGCCTTCCTTACCTATATTACTATCATTCTAAATTATCCAAACCAAAGAAACAAACAATAGAAGCTTAGGCAAAGTAATTCTGCGTTTTTTGAGAAACAGCCGATATGTATTTTACATATTTAGGTAATTATACTTCCTATTTTTTCCATATAGTAAACTTGGTTTGGGTCATACCGTTCATTTTCAGTTTGCGATATACTACATATTTCTTTTCCATTTCACTTAGTATATACTAGAAGTATTAGGAAAATAAGGGGGTTAAAGGATGCCGATTCCTGAGAATCATTCCACAACTACAAGATTGACTGCCAAGGATCATGCCTACAACCAAATCCAACAATGGATTATAGACGGCACCCTCCTTCCTGGCGAAAAACTAAATGATTCCGAACTTGCAGAATCGCTCGGAGTCAGTCGTACTCCTGTCAGAGAAGCATTGCAGCTCCTTCAGATGGAAGGGTTTGTAAGAATGTATCCTGGAAAAGCTACACAAGTCACAGAAATAGAACGTGAATCCATTAATGACTTACTACCACCTCTTGCCGTTTTACAAGCACTTGCTACAAAAATAGCAACTGAGCAAATAGATTCATCCGTTATAGAAGAGTTGGAAGAAGTGAATCAGAAATTTGAGCAAGCAATTAATTCAAAGAGCTATTATTCTGCTTTAAAAATTGATGAGTCCTTTCACCAACTTATTGTAGACGCTGCGGAAAACGCATATATTAAACAGATTCTTCGCATGCTGCAAGCCCATGTAAGAAGGCATTTCTTTCACAATGCAATCGACCTTACAGAAGAATCAATCTCGGAACATCACGCAATCATTCAGTTTTTAAAAGAAGGTAAAGCAGAATCTGCTGCTGAAGTTATGGAGAAAAACTGGATTCGTACGCTGGATGCACTAGTATCCTAGTCATCAGCAATTATAAAAACCCCGTATGAAACTATTTCATACGGGGTTTCTTTATACTAATCAGTTTGTTTCTGCAGCTGTTGAGCCACCTGAAACTCTAGAGATTATACCAGTG
This sequence comes from Oceanobacillus luteolus, assembly GCF_023715655.1. Taxonomy (GTDB): domain Bacteria; phylum Bacillota; class Bacilli; order Bacillales; family Amphibacillaceae; genus Oceanobacillus; species Oceanobacillus luteolus. The sequence goes on from NZ_JAMBON010000011.1 coordinate 35,208, forward strand.
ATGATCATTACTACAAGTGCCGGTACGAGCCAGCCTAAACCTTGATTATAAAGAGGTAAAGCTGCATCATAGAAATCAACTACTGGTGCAATGAATCCAAATTCAACTCCAATTGTTCCAGAAAGTGTTGTTATTCCATCAACGATAGCAATCAAGAATGTAACTCCAATGGTTGCTACATAGACGAGGCGTGCGTTATTAAATAACGGTGATGCAAACGTCAATAGCATTAACACGATTGCTAATGGATATAAGAACATTAATACTGGAATAGAGAACGAGATAATATTTGTTAGTCCGAAATTAGCGATAATAAACGTAATCGTTGCAAAGAATACAACCAATTTCTTATAGCTGATTTTAGGGAATAGAGTATGGAAATACTCTGCGTTTGCTGTAATCAATCCAATTGCTGTTGTCAAACAAGCTAAGATGATCATAACAGCCAACAAAATAGAACCTACATTTCCAAAGTAATGAGCTGCTGCTCCACTTAGAACAGGGCCACCGTTGTCAAACAGCCCTAACGCTCCAACTGATGTAGACCCCAAATATGCAATTCCGATATAAATAACTCCAAGTAGTGTAATAGCAATAATACCTGATTTTGAGGCAGCAGATAGAATACTACCTTTGTCTTTAATGCCCAATGCTTTAATTGCATTAATAACAATAATTGCGAACACAAGTGATGCCAGTGCATCCATCGTATTATAGCCTTCCAAGAATCCTGTTACAAATGCACCGCTTGAATAGCCTTCCTGAGCTTCCCCAGCTGAACTCATTGGGTTGATAAACGCAGCAGCTAGTAGAACAACAATTAACAATACTAGAGCTGGTGCCAAGAGTTTACCGACAGTATCTACGATCTTTGTAGGATAGAGCGAAAATAGTAACGCAACAGCAAAGAAAAGAATAGTAAAAATTAATAAGCCAAGTTGCTCTGATCCTTCAGGAACGAACGTCAAAATTCCTACTTCGTATGCAACGGTACCTGTTCTTGGTGCTGCAAAGAACGGTCCTATTGTTAAGTAAAGTAAAGCTGTGAAAAACACGCCGTATGCGGGATGAACCCTACTGGCCAACTCCTGTAAGTTTGAACTTCCAGAGAACGCGATAGCAATAACCCCTAATAATGGAAGTCCTACTCCTGTTACTAGAAATCCAATGATTGCCGGCCATAGATTTTCTCCTGCGTACTGGCCAAGCTGTGCTGGGAAGATTAGGTTCCCTGCTCCAAAAAATAGTGCAAATAACATAAAGCCTATTGCTACATATGCCGACTTCGATACTTTTTCTTTCATTGTCATTACCCCCAGATGAGATTTCTTCGTGTTTTTTATTGAATTATCAAATAATTTAATCTAATATGTCATATGCAATATATTAGCTGAGACCTACTATACTATCTTTTAAATTAAAAAACAATAGCTAAACTACAAATTTTTTGATTTTTTCCATAAAGCGTTTTCATTTCGACATGATACGCCTACTATTTTCGCCAAAAAAAAGAAGCATTCGAATAATGCTTCTTTCGCTATATATTATATCGGTTTAATCTGCCATATATCACTGACGTACTCTCTTATCGTACGATCACTTGAAAATTTACCGGAGTGGGCAATGTTGATCAAACTCATTTGCTGCCATTTATATTCGTCACGATAGACACTTTCTGCATATTCATGAGCTTCGATATACGGCTCAAAATCCTTTAATACGAAATACGGGTCATTATGATACAGGATGTTATAATAGATATCCTTAAACTCTATATCTTGTGTACCAAATTCACCTTTTTGCAGCTGGTCCAAGATTCTTTTCACTCGATCATCGTTATTATAGATTTCACGAGCATTGTATCCACCATGTTGATAATAATGCAACACTTCATCTGCACGCAAGCCAAATATGAACATATTTTGTGGACCAACCAAATCATGAATTTCTACATTAGCGCCATCCATTGTCCCCATCGTAAGGGCACCATTCATCATAAGCTTCATATTTCCAGTTCCAGAAGCTTCTTTACTGGCAGTTGAGATTTGCTCGCTTATATCTGTGGCAGGAATAATCTTCTCTGCCAAGCTTACATTATAATTCTCCATAAATATTACTTTTAATTTACCATGGATACTTTTATCATAATTAATGATGGATGCAACGGTATTAATAAGCTTAATCGTCTCTTTTGCTAAATGATAGCTTGGTGCTGCTTTTGCACCAAAAATGAAAGTGCGTGGAGTCATATCTAAATTCGGATTTTCTTTCAGCTCATTATATAGATAAATGATATGAAAGACATTTAACAGTTGCCTTTTATATTCATGCAGCCGCTTGATCTGCACGTCAAAAATGGATTGGTCATCGATAGTAATCCCCATTTGATCATGGATAAAATTAGCAAGTAGAATTTTATTTTCACGCTTCACTTTGGCAAATTCTTCAAGTACGTTCCTATCATTTTGAAATCGCAATAAATTGATCAACTGTTTCGGCCTTTTCACCCATTAGTCACCAATCATCTCATTAATTAATGTTGTGAGCTTTGGGTTTACCTGCATTAACCAGCGGCGGTGGGTAATGCCATTTGTTTTATTATTAAATCGTTCCGGATAAAGTGAATAAAAATTTTTCATTTCTTTTTTCTTTAGAATTTCTGTATGGATATTCGCTACGCCATTAACACTGAAACTGCCGACGATTGCAAGGCGGGCCATATGGACCTGATCATCGGCGATTACCGCAAGCTCGGGAATCTTATCGCGCAGTTCCTTGTGTTCAAACCAAATCCCCTGACAGAACCTTTCATTTATTTCCTCAATGATCATGTAAATCCTCGGAAGCAGACTTTGCATCATTTGTTTTGGCCATGTTTCGAGGGCTTCACTCAACGTCGTATGATTGGTATACGCAAACACCTTCGTCGTTATGTCCCAAGCTTCATCCCAACCCAGTCTCTCTTCATCCATTAGAATCCGCATCAGTTCCGGGATGCTTAGACTCGGATGCGTATCGTTAATCTGAATGACAACCTTTTCCGGTAAATGTTTCAGGGATAAACGATAATTTTTCTTAAACTGCTTCATAATGTTTTGTATACTTGCTGAAACAAGGAAGTATTGTTGTTTCAACCGTAATTCTTTACCCTCGTAGCTTGAGTCATCTGGATAGAGAAATCCCGATAGTTGTTCAATTGAGTGTTCAAAATCAAGATGACGGTAAAATTCATCCTGATCTGTCGAATGATTCGGCTCTTCTGTTATAGGTTCTGCACTCCACAATCGCAATGTATTTACCGTCTCATTTTCATATCCAATGATAGGGATATCATAGGGTACAGCTAAAACTTTATCCGTATGTTCATATTTGAACTCAAGTGATCCATCGTTCCGTTGATGCATCAATACGTTACCTTGAAATTGGACAACACAGATTTCATCTTCTCTGCGCACTTCCCAAGCATACGGTTTTTTCAGCCAATAGTCCGGCAGCTCCACTTGATTGCCATGAATGATCCGCTGTTCAAATAATCCGTAGCGATAGCGGATACCATAGCCATGACCTGGAAGACCAAGCGATGCGAGAGAATCAAGAAAACAAGCAGCAAGCCGGCCAAGTCCCCCATTCCCCAGTCCTGCGTCATGTTCCACTGCGTAAACTTCTTCAGCATCAAACCCAAGCTCCGCTAATGCTTGGTTCGCAACGTCCAACATTCCGGTATTCAATAAATTGCTTTTTATTAACCGGCCAATTAAAAACTCCATAGAGAGATAGTAAACCTGCTTTGCCTGCTCAGATTTATACCGATTTTTCGTATCAAACCAAAGAGGCTTTATTTGTTCATTTACAACCGCAGCTAATGAATAGAATATTTCTTCATTCGTTGCTTCTTGGACCTCGACGTTATAGCTAGTATTTATAAATTGGGTTATTTGCGCTGCCAGCTCTTTGGCCGTTAATCGTTTCAAAAAGAATCGCTCCCTGCACTTACTAATTGTTTCACTGAACCGGTAAGTTCTTGATATAGTTTGCTATATTGCTTTGCTGATTGTTTCCAAGTAAACGCACCTTTATTCACATTTTTTATGAGCTGCTTCCACTTCTCCTCGTCCTTGTAAGTGGATAAGGAATAGTGTAATACATGTAATAATTCATGTGCATTATAATTAGTGAAACTAAAACCATTCCCCTCACCGGTTTCCTCATTAAAAGCGGTGACTGTATCCTTAAGTCCGCCAGTTTCCCTTACAATTGGAACTGTTTTATATTGCAGGGCAATTAATTGCGAGAGACCACATGGTTCAAATTGGGACGGCATGACTAAAAAGTCTGCACTTGCATAGAGACGACGAGCTAATGCTTCGCTAAATGTCAGCAATGATTTCACCTTTTCCGGATATTTGTCCTCCAAATAACGGAAGTAGTCTTCAAATTCTTGCTCACCTGTTCCAAGAACGATGAATTGAATATCCTCCTGCAAAAAATCCTCCAAAATATGCTGCACAAGATGAAGCCCTTTTTGCTCGACTAATCTCGTTACCATAATATATAACGGAGCTTCTGGTTGATACGTAAAATTAAGTTCTTCATGCAAAAGCAGACGATTCTCCTGCTTTTTACTTCGGGCGGTACGATAATTGACGGGTAGATGTGTGTCTGTCATTGGATTGTATTCCTTTGTGTCAATTCCATTCAGGATACCAATCAAATCTTTCTCACGGTCTTTAATAATGCGATCCAAATTTTCTCCATAATAAGGATCCTTAATTTCCACCGCATAAGTCGGACTCACTGTTGTAATTTTATCTGCATGGAAAAGCCCGCCTTTCAAACTATTCAACATCCCGTTCCACTCCATACCAGCTATGTGTTCACGCCCTAATTGGAAAAAATCATCGTAAATATCGACAGGCATGAGTCCTTGATATTTCAAATTATGGATAGTCAACACCGTTTTTAAATTAGGTACCGGCTGTGTAATCTTCGCCAGCATCACAGAAAGTGCCGCTTGCCAATCATGCGCATGGAGAATATCCGGTTGAAAATCAAGATGCTTCAACGCTTCGATGACGGCATGACAAAAGAAAACAAATCTTTCTCCATCATCGTAATAACCATAAATCCCTTTCCTTGTAAAATAATAGTCATTTTCAATAAAGTAATAGATACAATCTTGATAGTTGAGCGTATAAATCGTTGCTTCTTGATTTCTCCAGCCTACTTGCACATCCAGGGAAGTAAGATAGGTCATGTTATCTTTCCATTCCTCACTGATTTCATCGTAGTATGGAAGCATGACACGTACGTCCAGATCTTCAAATGTCTTTAGAGCTTGCGGAAGGGACCCGATGACGTCGGCAAGACCTCCTGTTTTAATGAATGGTGTTCCCTCCGAAGCGACGAATAATACTTTTTCCATTACTACCTCTCCTCAACTTGATTTTACATAGTGTGTTGTTTACCAGTTGCCACAATCTTATTCACAACTATACGACCTGACGTTTTGCCACGATATATGGTTTCTCTTTTGTGCCGATGATCCGCTGGCCACTTTTTACATGCACATCTTTATCTAAAATGACATTTTCCAAATACACATCTTCCTCAATTTTGCAGCGCTGCATAATAATGGAGTTCCTTATTTGTGAGTGTTCACTTACCTCCACTCCACGGAAAAGAATACTGTTCTCCACGTCACCGTTGATTATGCAACCATTCGCTATAATTGAATTATTCACCACCGCTTGTGCCTGATATTTCACCGGCGGGTTGCTCGAAACCTTGGTCCGGATAAATGGTTTTTGAAATAACCTTAAAAAATTCTGTTCTTGCAAGAGTTTCATATTTTCCCGATAATAACTTTCAGTTGTATTGATAAACGCGTGGTATCCCTCAAAACGGTACGAATATACTTTTAATTCCTGAAGCCGCTCCTTAATTCCATTCATAAACAAATTGTCATAGTTATAGGCAATACAATAATCCACAATATCTAGTAGAAGTTCCTTTTTAATAATATAAACCCCAGTAAATACATTCGGGTTCCGGTGGTCATTCGTCATCTGGGTTACCCAACCATCCTGATCCGTCTCGACTCGATAGTATGCTTGATGTTCAGGTCCGATGGTATCAACATCAGTGTAGATGACTGTCACATCTGCATCGTGGATGAGATGCCGTTTGAAAGCATCTTTATAATCTGTATTAGCGATAAACTGACTACCACTCACCAAAACATGATTTGCCTTTCCTCTATAAAAATAATCCCGATTATTATGGAAGAAGCTTAAATCACCTAGAGATCGATCAGTGGGATCATTCCAGTCAGGAGGTAAAATGAACAACCCCCCATGTCTTCGGTCCAAATCCCAACTATCACCTGTTCCCAGATGATCAAGTAACGAGCGGTACTTATTCCGTACAAATACAGCAACTTCTTCAATACCTGAATTCGTCATATTCGATAAAGCAAAATCAATCAGACGATAACGTCCGGCAAATGGAAGCGATGCATTGTTCCGAAAATAGGTCAACTCATTAAACACATGGTGTTCATGTTCCAAATTAATCAGTCCCATCATTCGCTCCATTACACAATCTCCTCCCTTACAGCAACATACTCTGAGAGATTTTCCTGATTAATCACAATCGGCTCTTCTTCCTCTAATGCATGTATTCTTACCCCGTCAGCAATCTCCGTATTTTCCATCACAATCACCCGTTCAAGGTGGACATCCTCGCCAACACATACACCTGGATGTAAAATCGATTCATTTATATATGCGTTTTTCTTTACAAGCACTTTTTGGAAGATCACAGAATTCAAAATATGCCCATAGATAAAGCAACCTGAATTGATTAATGAATTTATTACTGTCCCTGAAGTTCCTATGAAATGAGGTGGCAAATTAGCTTCATTTGTATAAATTTGCTTACTCATATCCTCTCTTGCAACGGAAATCGGAGAACCGGAATTCTCATCCAGCAAATCCATTGTCGCTTCCCAATAACTTCGGATGGTCCCGACATCCTTCCAGTAACCATCGAACTGATAACCAAATAGCGGCTTATTATCTTCAAGCATTGCCGGTATAATATCTTTACCGAAGTCATGACTCGAATTCTTATTCTCAGCATCCTCGATTAAATATTTGCGTAGTGTAGACCAGGTAAACATATAAATCCCCATTGATGCCAGATTATTTTTCGGTTCAGCCGGCTTTTCATCAAATTCATAGATTCTTAAACCATCTTCTGTATTTAAAATTCCAAAGCGGGATGCCTCATCCCAGGGAACTTCAATTACTGAAATCGTTGCATCAGCTGCTGTTTCCTTATGCTGTCTAAGAATGGATTGATAGTTCATTTGATAAATATGATCACCAGAGATTACGAGGACGTATTTCGGATTATATTGATCGATAAAATGTATATTTTGATAAATCGCATCAGCCGTTCCAGAATACCAATCTCCCCCATGCTTCCCAATCGCTGGAGAAAGTGTCGTTACACCACCATCCCGTCGATCCATATCCCATGGTTTTCCAGTTCCTATGTGACGATTTAGCATGATTGGTGAATACTGCGTCAAAACACCGAGTGTCGGAATGGAAGAATTTGCACAATTACTTAATGTAAAATCGATGATTCGATATTTCCCGCCAAAAGGGACAGCAGGCTTAGCATTTTCACTCGTCAATGGACCTAATCGCTTTCCTTCTCCTCCAGCCAGTAACATTCCAAGACATTCTTTCACTTCGCATCCTCCTCAACTCTTCTTTTAAAAATCATTACAGCTAATGGAGCAATTTTTACTTTGATGTGTTGTTTCATTCCATGCCATTTATCAGGGAAGCTAAAATGCATCCCATTCAATTGGCCGGAACCTCCAAACGATTCGTGATCCGAATTGAAGATTTCTTCATGTACTCCGGGTTCTGGTACCCCGACTTTATAGTCGTAATAAACCTTTGGCGTGAAGTTACAAACAATAATCAACTCCTCCTGTTTGTTTCTTGCTCGTCTTCTAAATGCAATAATGCTTTGATCGATATTATGTGGATCAATCCATTCAAAACCAGATGATTCATGATCCAATTCATATAAAGCTGGTTGGTCCTTTAAAAAGTGATTTAACTTTTTAACATAATGAAAAATTCCTTTATGTAGTGGGTAATCCAATAGATGCCAGTCTAATTGTTCCTGGTCTTTCCACTCGGAATAAAGTGCGAGCTCCGTTCCCATGAATAACAACTTTTTTCCGGGATGTGTGTACATATAGCCGATTAATAAACGTAGACTCGCAAATTGCTGCCATTGATCTCCCGGCATCTTATCGAGTAATGATTTTTTTCCATGTACCACTTCATCATGGGACAGTGGTAACAAAAAATTCTCCGCGAACGTATACATAAATGAAAAGGTTACTAAATTGTGATGCCATTTCCGATGAATTGGATCCAACTTCATGAATTCCAGCATGTCGTTCATCCATCCCATATTCCATTTGAAATTGAAACCTAACCCACCAAGATAAGTTGGCGACGTGATCATCGGAAGATCAGAACTATCTTCAGCCATTACTAATGCATTGGGTCGATAGCGAAAAACCGTTTCATTCAACTTCTGCAAAAACGCACTGGCTTCTAGATTCTCTTCTCCACCGTAGGAATTGAAAATCTTTTCTTCATCATCAGGACGATCAAAATTCAAATACAACATGCTGGCAACAGCATCTACACGAAGACCGTCAATATGGAATTCTTTAAGCCAATAAATAGCATTTGACACTAGGAAACTTTGGACTTCCGGGCGACCAAAATCGAAGGCCAGCGTTCCCCAGTTTCTTTTTTCGGCTTTTTTCGGATCTTGATATTCATAGAGCGGCCTTCCATCAAACTCACGCAGACCAAAATCGTCTTTACAGAAGTGACCAGGAACCCAATCCATAATGACGCCAATTCCTGCCTGATGACAGCAATCAATAAAATATTTAAATTCTTCTGGTGTGCCATATCTTGATGTAACGGCATAATACCCAGTGATTTGATAGCCCCAAGATAAATCAAGGGGATGCTCTGCAATCGGCAATAGCTCAATATGGGTATAACCTAAATCTTTTACATAGGGGATTAGTATTTGTGCAAGCTCTGTGTAAGTGTAAAAATCTCCATTATCCTTGATTCTCCAGGAACCGAGGTGGACTTCATAGATGGTTATCGGAGAAGTATAAGGATTATATATTTTCATTTGCTCTTGCCAAGCATCATCGTTCCACTCATAAGATTGAAGTGAAGGGGTCATAGAGGCGGTTTGTGGACGAATTTCAGCTTGAGTCGCATATGGATCTGCTTTTAAAATCCTTTCGTTATCAACTGTAGTAATTTGATATTTATAAGCGGTACAAGGAGGTATATCAGTGAAAAAACCAACCCATAATCCTTCCTCATTCCATCGTTTTAGTTCATGTGTATTCCCTTGCCAACCATTTAATTCACTCGCAATAGCGACATGCTTGGCATGAGGAGCCCATACAACGAATCGGTAACCCTGCTCCTCTTCCCAATCAATAAAATGACAGCCAAGCAGCTGATAACTCTGGTAATTTGTTCCTTGATGAAATAAAAAAATATCTTCTTCAGCGATGCGGTACAACTAGATTCCCTCCCTTATATACCAAAAAACATTATCACCATTTCAAGATAAATGCAAGGTGAATTTTGAATATTTTTTATACTTTATTGTAGCTTTTTGTCGATTGCATAGGAAAGTTCAAGAAGTAGCCAAATTTGAGGTTAAACCTAGTCTTTCCTTAAGTTTTGAACATTGTGATGAACCTATAATCCAGACGTAAAGAACTATATTATAAATATATTACAAATAAATTGTCATTTCTGTTTATTTCTCTAATCTTATAGAAAACTTAACAACCTTGTAAGAAACCAATCAGAACGTAGCGTCTATACTATTAAGAACAGGTAAATATGATTAGGAAGCAATTGGTTTAAATGTGAACAAAGAGGGCTATTACTTTGTTTAGATGACAATTCGGTAATTATAGTCATAAAAGGAGATAGTTTCATGAGCGAATACACGGCATGGATGGATGATTATCATCTCATCACCATTCCAATTGATGAATTGGACCCTTTGAGGAAACAAACCAATAATCCTCCCATTATCTATTGGGAGAAAAAGCAAACCTATTTTCAAACAGAGTTTATCGAGGAGACATACAGCCACGCAGTGCAAGTAAAACATCATGAAGAGCTCCCAATCGGGGAAGATTTGGTATTGCTTTGGGGTGAAAAACAAATACCGATCCATCCAAGAAATATCGTCCGTACGAAGGAGTTCGACGAAAGGTTTGCAGTACTGGATGTTGAATTAGGTCCATTATGCACGGAGCAAGAAGCGGTCTTTCGCGTATGGACCCCAATTGCGACCAGTGTTGAAGTCAATGTCGAAGGAAACCTCTATCCAATGAATCGTTCTGAAAAGGGAGTATGGACGCTTTCTCTAGCGGGGGACTGGCATGGCTGCAGTTATCATTTTGAGGCCATCATTCATGGTAAAAAGATAAACGTTCATGACCCCTATGCAAAAGGCTTGTCGGCCAATAGTGAAACTTCCATACTTGTTGACTTTTCGCGTACCATGCAGCTTGATGAATTTCAAACTCCGATCGAACATCCAGTGGATGCCGTTATTTATGAACTTCATGTACGTGATGCTACTATCCATCCAAACAGTGGAATAGTCAACAAAGGAAAATATTTAGGTTTGACTGAGAAAAATACGACTACTAAAAACGGCTATTCGACTGGTTTAACTTATATAAAAGAGCTAAGTGTCACACACATCCAACTGCTTCCCATCAATGATTTTGCTCGAGTATCCGATTTAGAGTCCGAATCCGACTATAACTGGGGATATGACCCACTATTTTTTCAAGTTCCTGAAGGAAGTTACTCTGTTCTCCCTGATAGGGCAACCGCAAGAATAAATGAGCTGAAGAAAGTGATTCAGGCATTTCATGACGAAGAATTGGGGATAATTCAAGATGTCGTCCTTAATCATGTATTTATTATGGAGGAATCAGTTTTTGAGAAGCTCGTCCCAGGATACTTTTTCCGCTATCATGAAAATGGAACTCTCAGTAATGGCACTGGTGTAGGAAATGATTTGGCAACGGAACGCAAAATGGTCCGTAAATTTATTCTCGATACAATTGATTTTTGGTTAAGAGAATATAAAGTAGATGGCTTTCGTTTTGATTTAATGGGAAATATGGATATAGAGACTATGCAGCAAATAAAAAAACGTTGCCTCAAAGAGAAGCGTACAATTCTGCTGTTCGGTGAAGGCTGGGATCTAGCTACTGCTATTCCTCGAAATGATAAAGCAATTTCCGCTCATGCGGACCGAGTAAAAGGAATTGGTTTCTTTAACGATTATTTCCGGGACACGTTAAAGGGGAAGTTATTTGATGCCCACGATACCGGTTATGTAAATGGGAACGGTCATAATTATGAACGACTTCCAGCACTGCTAAGCGGTGGAACTTTAGTGGAAGGAATGGACCAGCATGACATTGGTCAGACGATTAATTATGTAGAATGCCATGACAACCACACCCTATGGGATCGCTTGGCACTTACAAATAAGGAAGATTCTGATACCCGAAAAAAGATGCACCAACTCGCAACTGCTCTTACTATTTTAAGCCAAGGAGTTCCATTCCTACACGCCGGACAGGAATTTTTCCGGACAAAATACGGAGTTGAAAACAGTTATATTTCAGGAGATGCGATTAATCAGTTGGATTGGAGCCGTCGTGAGCTGGAAGATGATAATGTTCAGTTTGTTAAAAAGCTGATTCTATTAAGAAAAGAGAATCCTGAATTCCGTTTGCGCACGAAGGAAGAAATTTCTAGACGTTTTCATCCATCCAATGAGAATGAGCCCCTATTCAACTTCACTCTTCTAGGGGATAAGAAGGACTTTGCCATATTCATCAACCCTACAGCTCTTGAAAAACGGGTCAAATTACCAGCACCAGGGAATTGGAAAATTTCCGTATCAAACCTTTCAAAAGAAAGAACCAATCACTCGGAAATTAGCGGAGAATTTATTACTGTATTAGGTTATGAAGCAGTAGTGTTTGAAAAAAATCGCTAAGATAGAATCAATAACAACGATGGGCCGATGTAAGCAACTATCGGCTCATCGTTGTTATTTCATTCTATTAGTATAATTATCACTCTATCATTACCTATTCATATTTCTGAATATTTTAGAATGCGTCTCTTTTTTGATATAATACTTTAATATATTCATTAGTTTTTTTGAGTACATCTTATCATGGCTCTTCTTTATAAGATTTGGGGGGATTCTAAAAATGAAAAAAATTCGTACCGTCTCTTTAATTGGCTTAGGTGCAATTGGAGCTGCATACGGAAGCAAGTTACATCAATATCTTGGTGATGATTTTACTGTTGTTGCGAACGAGGAAAGAATTTCCCGCTATCAACAAAGCGGAATAAAAGTATTGGAGGAAACATATAATTTTCGTTACGAAACACCTGAAACAGACAGTGGACCACGCGACTTAGTAATTTTTTCAGTGAAAAATGCAGAATTAAAGCAAGCTATTCAAGAAATAAAGCACCATATCGGCCCTGACACAATAATATTATCGCTACTGAATGGGATTTCCAGCGAAGAGGAGATATACGAAGCAACTGAAAATGCACATATCCTTCATAGTATGTGTGTAGGAATCGATGCTGTACGTGAAAATCAACAGATCCGATTCTCCAGCTTAGGTAAGATATGTTTCGGTTACCGAGAGGATTTTGGGACAGAAGAAGATGCGCAGGCAGTCAAAACACTATTTGATGCAGCTGCGATACCTTATGAAATTCCTCAAGACATTTGGCATGCAATTTGGGCCAAATTCATGCTTAACGTTGGTGTGAATCAGGTTTCTGCAGTAATGCGCGCACCATATGAATACTTTCATAAAGTCCCTTCCCTATACAGCTGGATGGAGGACGCGATGTATGAAGTCGTGGAAATTTCGAAAAAGGCTGGTGTCGGTCTTACGGATGAGGATGTTAAAAACTTTCGTCCAATACTGCACGCGCTATCTCCTAAGGGGAAAACTTCAATGCTCCAAGATATAGAAGGAAACAGGAAGACCGAGGTGGAATATTTTGCTGGTACGGTAGTTGAGCTGGGAAAGAAGTATCATGTTCCAACTCCAATTAATGAACAGCTGCTTCGCATGATCACAATCATGGAAAAAATGAATGCCCTGGACGTAAAAGCTTCTAGTGTTAACATTTGAGGAATCGTTTATTTTTCTGTAGAATGAACCCATAAAATAACAAGGAGGATTTTTCATGAGCAATCCAATAAAAGTAGGTATTTTAGGATATGGTAACTTAGGAAAAGGTACGGTAAAGGCTGTGAAACAAACCTCCGATATGGAGATCGTTGCCGTCTTCACCAGAAGAGATCCTGCTTCTCTTGAACTGGAGGATCCATCTATTAAAGCAGTACATATCGATGAAGTTGAAAGTTATAAAGATAAGATCGACGTTATGATTCTATGTGGTGGTTCGGCAACAGATTTACCAGGACAAGGACCGAAATATACTAAACTCTTTAATACCATTGACAGCTATGATACACATGCAAAGATTCCAGAATACTTTGAAGCAGTCGATGAAGCTGCCAAGCAAGGTGGAAATATTTCCATTATTGCTGTCGGTTGGGATCCGGGGTTGTTTTCCATTAACCGCTTAGTCAGTGAAGCGATTATCCCTAACGGAGAAACATACACATTCTGGGGTAAAGGATTAAGCCAAGGACACTCTGATGCAGTCCGTCGTGTTGAAGGTGTTAAAGCCGGAGTCCAATATACGATTCCATCAGATGAAGCGATGGAACGGGTTCGCAGCGGAGAAAACCCAACATTAGAAACAGCAGAAAAGCATCGCCGTGTTTGTTATATCGTTCCTGAAGAAGGCGCGGATACAAACGAAATTGAAAATACGATTAAAACAATGCCTAACTACTTTGCCGACTATCAGACAGAAGTTCATTTCATTACGGAAGAAGAACTGAAAAAAGAGCATTCTAAAGCACCTCATGGAGGATTTGTGATTCGCTCTGGAAAAACAGGTGAGGATAATAAACAGCTCATTGAGTTCTCCCTCAAATTGGAAAGTAATCCAGAATTCACTTCCAGCGTGCTCGTCGCGTATGCTCGAGCGGCACATCGTTTAAGTAAAGAAGGGGCAGTTGGTGCCAAGACCGTTTTTGACATTGCACCAGGTTACTTATCTCCACGTTCAGCAAGTGATTTAAGAAGAGATCTTCTATAGAACAAAATCAAGTACCCGTGTCATGTAAATATGACACGGGTACTTCTATTTTCGATAGATTAATATCCGCTCATCAGAATCATTTTTATAAAAACAATCAATCTTAATTTCTTGTATCAATTCAAAGGCAGTGTTTTTCTCAAGGTAATAGATATAATCTTCATGTGGATAATAAAGAATAATATCTACGGAACGTGGGTATTCCTCAACAGAATGAAGTATATTATTTACGACCTTTTGAAAGATTTGTACAGAAAACGGATTGAAGAAATAAAATCGATTGTCTCTTTCCGTAATTCGATATTCTTCCGCTAAACAAACTAGAAACTCTATGGTGCTGGTACTGTCAGGGAAATTTTTTTTATATTTCTCTAAATTGATCTGAGCGCCTTCAAAAAATTCATCCTTCATCTCAATACCTTTTACCGATGCTCCAGTGAAATGATGGAGAAAGAAATTAACTCTACCTTTGCCACACCCAAAATCAACGATATGATCGTTTTTATCAATAGGGTAGTGTTCTATTAACGTTTCCAATGTTTCATAGGATGTTGGTTCATACGGATTATAATGGGTATTGAACGATGGGGAGACGAAACGGTCCTCCCCCGTCCGTATCCCTAGTAACTTATCATATTTATATTGCTTCATTACATCGTCTCTTTTCATCAATCTATAATGGGAAATACAGAGATTCAAGACAACAAACAATCGTATTCGAAGCGGAACACTAATTATCATAAAGTCAAAGAATCTTTATCCCAGTCATCAACAACTCGGTATTCATCGGTGAAGATACATGGGTAGAAAATACCTTAAATTCGCAGTCACTGTTACCGCAAGTCCCATCACATAATCCTCATTACACATTTACTTTATGGCTGTTCTCGAAAATTTCCATTACTTCAACGAGTCTTTTCACACCTTCAACCGGCATCGCATTATAAATGCTCGCACGCATTCCACCAACCGAACGGTGCCCTTTCAACGTCACAAGTCCTGCAGCTTGTGCTTTTGCTAAAAACTCCGCATCAAGTGCTGCAGTCGAAGTTGCAAAAGGAATATTCATGAGCGAACGGCTTTCTTTTTCTACCGGACTTGAGAATAGCTTCGACTGTTCAAGATAACCATACAATATAGCCGCTTTCTCACGATTGAGTTCTTCCATTTTCTTCACACCGCCAAGCTCCTTTAACCATTCGAAAACAAGGGAAGCCATATAAATAGCAAAGGTTGGCGGAGTATTGTATAGAGAATTGCTATCACTGTGAGTCTTATAATCCAACATGACCGGGCAATTTTTTTTAGCTTTCCCAATCAAATCTTCCCGGATAATAACAAGGGTCAGTCCTGCAGGTCCTATATTTTTCTGAGCACCTGCATAAATGACTCCAAATTTCTTCACATCAATAACCTCTGAAAGAATATTCGAGGACATGTCTGCAACAAGTGGAATATCACCTGTGTCAGGTATATCGGAATAAGCAGTACCTTCAATCGTATTATTTGTTGTTATATGGATATAATCGTAAACTTGGTCGAATTGTACTTGATCCAGCTTTGGTATGTATGTGAATCCTTTATCCTCACTAGAGGCAATAACATCAATTTCTCCATATTTCTTTGCTTCTTGTATCGCTTTTTTCGACCAAGAGCCCGTATGGATATATCCAGCCTTCCCCTTTACCATCAAATTCAATGGTATCATGGAAAATTGAAGTGTTGCTCCACCTTGTAGAAATAGGATTTGATAATTATCAGGAATATCCATCAAATCACGTAAGTCCTTCTCTGCTTTTTCAATAATGTCGTTAAATAGACTAGATCGATGACTAAGCTCCATTACTGACATTCCAGAATCTGCATAATTCAATAGTTCCGCTTGCGCCTTTGCCAGCACAGACTGTGGTAAAACAGAAGGCCCTGCTGAAAAGTTGTAGACACGGTCCATTCATTCTCGCCCCTTTAGATGAAGTAATATGATTAAATTATGATAATTATCAACTATTATAAGTAATATAAAGACTAGTTGCAATGCAGCTTAATATCCATTATTTCTATACATCCTTCGCCTACATTACAAAATGTACACCATGTCTATGTCAAATTCCAATTAACCGGATGACGACCATTCGCTTTCAGAAAATCATTCGCTCTTGAAAAAGGCTTGCTTCCAAAAAAGCCCCGATTTGCAGAGAACGGGCTTGGGTGTGGAGATTTAATAATAAGATGCTGCGGATTTGTCAGTAAGGTCTCTTTTTCCTGAGCGTGACGGCCCCAAAGAATAAAGACAACCGGATCCGATTTTTCATTTACAAGTCCTATCACTTTATTTGTGAAGTTCTCCCAACCTTTCCCCCGATGGGAAGCGGGTTGCTTCTCCCTGACGGTCAGAACAGTATTTAATAAGAGTACACCCTCATCAGCCCATTTCTTTAGATAACCATGGTCAGGGGGTTCGATACCTAAATCATCTTGAATTTCTTTATAAATATTCCTTAAAGAAGGAGGAACCGCCACACCCTTTTGAACGGAGAAACTTAAGCCATGGGCTTGATTAGGACCATGATAAGGATCTTGCCCAAGAATCACAACCTTCGTCTCTTTATAGCCTGTATAATGTAACGCATTGAATATGTCGTCCATTCCAGGATAAATTGTCCTGCTGCAGTATTCCTCCTTCAGAAATTGTCTCAAATTCTGATAATACTCTTTTGAAAACTCCTCTTCCAGTAACGGAGCCCAATCATTGTTTAACACCGTCATCACAATACCTCCTAAAACCAATCAAATAGCTTCCGAATCGAACGGCCAAATATCCGGGGCAGATATAAAATGATTTCCCCAATTGTAAGAATCCAATCAAACCTTTCGATACGGTCCTCTATTTTTCGTTTCCTCTTTTGCTTCCTTGCTCCCAATATATTCCCTCCATTCCTGAGAGTAGTGTAAAACTGTGCGTTTACAGAAAACCAGTTCCTGACCGAATCATTACACCTAAATTTCAAACATGCCTCTAATACTATTCAATAGAAGCAATCCGGTTCAAATCACCAACTTCCCATCCTCCATTGTATATATCACATCTCCTAACTTTTCAGCTTCACGTTTACTATGCGTTACGAGAATTATAGGTATCTTCCATTGAGTATGGAGCTCGAGAAGTTGTTGATGAGCAAGATCTCTCGTGTCATCATCAAGTGCAGCAAACGGCTCGTCCAACATAAGCAACCTCGGTTCCGTTGCGAGCGCCCGCACTAATGCAACCCGTTGTTTTTCCCCTCCTGAAATCTCATGGGGATAATATTCTTCCAAATGCTCTATTTGCAGCTCCTTCATAAGTCTGCGGGTGAGCTTTTCGTCTTTCATTCCATATATGATATTTTTTCCTACAGTCATATGAGGAAATAAAGCATAATCTTGAAAAAGATAACCGATTTTCCGCCTTTGAATCGGGAGGGAACCGGCAGAGGAAAAGAATGTTTGTTCATTTAATAAAATATTTCCTGAATCCGGTTGTATAATTCCTGCAATACAATTTAAAAGACTTGTTTTTCCAGAGCCCGATTTCCCGACAAGTACCATGATTTGACTCTGGAGAACGAATTTAGCTTCCAATTCAAAATGAAACAAACGTTTATTTATATCAACTTGCAACATATTATTTCCACCCATCACTTATGAAATCGCTGCATGCTCCGTTTATTCCACCAATTCAGCCAGAGTAGTGCAACAAATCCTACCATACTAATGATTGTAACCCAAATTCCCGCGGTTGCCATGTCCCCGCTCTCAACTGCAAAGTAAATGGCTAAAGGTATGGTTTCGGTCACTCCGGGAACAAAACCAGCCACCATCAACGTTGCACCGAACTCACCTAGGGCACGCGCAAATGTCAAAACAAGACCCGCCAATAAACCTGGCCAAGCAAGCGGTAAAGATATCGTCCAAAATACACGGATACGAGAAGCCCCCATTGTATAAGCAACCCTTTCTAAATTGGAGTCATATTGTTGAAATGCCGCTTTTGCGCTCTGAAACATCAACGGAAAGGATACAACAATGGCTGCCAAGACGACAGCATACCAAGTGAATACAATTTGTATGCCAAAGAATTCACTCAAGATGTTCCCTAAAAAAGCATTTCTGCCAAAAAGATATAATAAACCAAATCCAACAACCGTTGGCGGTAAGACCATAGGTAATAAAAACAATGCTTCTACAACCGTCTTCCCCAAAAAATTCCGCCTAGAAAAAGTCCAAGCAAGGAAAACACCGAGCAAAAATACAATTATCGTGGCAACACTTGCTGTTTTCAGAGATATCCATAAAGGAAAAAGATCCATATCCATTAGGGATTACCTCCAAAGCCATAATGTTTGAACACTTCCTGTGCCACATCAGTTTGCAGAAACTGTAAAAAACCTGTAGCTTCTTCTACATGTTCCGAATTCTTTATTACTGCTCCAGGATAAATAATTTGTGTATGTAGGCTAGAATCTATTGTGGCCACCACGTGTAATTGTTCTGACACTACTATATCACTACCGTATACAAGCCCATAGTCTGCATTTCCCGATTCAACATATGCCATTACCTGTCGGACATCCTTTGCAAATACAAATTGGTTCTCCCACTCATCCCATATCTCCAGTTCCATCAACGCTTCCTTAGCATATTCTCCGGCAGGGACACTTTCCGGGTTTCCTATCGCAATTCGATTTACATCTTCCCAATTAAAATATATTAGATTATCAATAGAAGGAACATCATCCTTATTCGTCACCAGTACTAAACGATTTTGTAGGATGTCTTTTCGGGTTTCTTTTATAATGAGGTCTTTTTCTTCTAAGTTATCCATCCAGGTGATATTACTCGATAAAAAAACATCTGCATCCATCCCTTGTTCCAACTGACGGGCAAGTGTGCCCGACCCACCCAACTGAAAAAGAACTTCGACATCGCTTTCCTTTTCATAAATCTCCTTTAATTCCATTAATGCATCTTGTAAACTAACGGCAGCCGCAACATTCAATGTTGTCTGCACCTTCCCCTCCCCCGCTTGGGAGCAACTTGTTAAAAAAATTGCAAAGAACAGCAACCATATATTTAGTCTCTTCAACTCCATCACCATCGTCGCTTCATTATTTATATACTTTCATTATAAGATTTTTTCTAATTGTTGTAAAAATCATAGAGCCAAAGAGGAGCGTCAACACTGCAGAATGCATATGAAAAAGCTATAATTGTTTAGAACAGCAAGTATTGGAAGGTGTATACAGTTGAATGCATACGTACTGCTTATCATTTCCATCTTAGGTGAAGTATTTGGCAGTTCTTTACTGAAACTAACAAATGGTTTTAAGCGAATAATCCCGACTCTAGGAGTCATCATTGGGTATTCAATCGCTTTTTATAGTCTATCCTTGACACTCACAGAATTGCCGATAGGTATGGTTTATGCTATCTGGGCAGGAGTAGGGACAGCACTAACCTCATTAGTAGGTGTTTTAGTCTATAAAGAGATTTTTAATATGAAAAAATTAACTGGAATCTTTCTTATTATCGCAGGGGTTGTTTTACTAAACATTTAAAGTATAGACAGGATGAAAAGAGGTTGATCTTTTGTCATGAAAGGTTTTGCTTTACTCATCATTTCAATTATAGCAGAAGTTTTCGGCACCTCCATGTTGAAGTTATCCGATGGTTTTACAGTACTCGCTCCGTCTATCGGGGTTGCTGTCGGCTATGGTGTTTCATTTTACTTATTATCCCTGTGCCTCCGTACCCTTCCTCTAAGCCTCGTATACGCCATTTGGTCGGGAGCTGGGACGGCATTAACTGCATTAGTCGGTTTTATGTTTTGGAATGAAGCACTAGACCTTGTGAAGTTACTTGGTATCGCGCTTATCATCGGTGGCATCATCGCTTTAAACACAAGTGATTCCCCTGTAAAAGACTGATACCGGGCTAAATATAGGAAGTTGTTCATCTGGAGATAGCCTTCTACAATCGAACGGCTCTCAAACATATTCCTTTTTTTTATTACAATAAAAGCCTTAAATATAAATAAAAAGCCAACCAATTTGAACTGGTTGGCTTTTTATTATATTAGTTGATACCACGCATATATTTCTTCAACTTCGGTGCAAGAAGCATTAATCCAATCCCTAACAGGATTGCAAATCCACCAATGGCACCAAAATAAACAGCTTCCGTTTCAGCAGAATAGAAACGTACCACTTGTGCGTTGATCGCTTGCGCAGATGCGTTGGATAGATTCCAAAGACTCATCATTTGAGCCGCAAACGCAGCGGGAGCAAGTTTAGTTGAAGCGGATAATCCAACAGGAGATAATAGTAACTCACCAAGAACAACCAAGAAGAAGCTCATTACAAGCCATAGAGGGCTAACCAAGGCTTCCGCTCCAGCAAATACCGCCGGGAAGATCATAATAATAAATGAAAGACCCGCGAAAATCAAAGCTAACGAGAACTTCTGTGGAGTACTAGGCTGACGATCTCCTAATTTAACCCATAGCCAAGCGAATACCGGTGCAAGCGTAATAATAAACAATGGATTCAACGATTGGAACCATGAAGATTGTATTTCAAAGCCTAGAAAACTAAGTTCTACCCGTGTATTCGCATATGTTGCAAGGATGTTTGAACCTTGTTCCGCAATCGCCCAGAACATCATTGCAGCAATAAACAAAGGTATATAGGCTATTAAACGTGAACGCTCATCATCTGTAGTCTTTTTACTGCGATACATTACAATGAAGTAAGCAGCTGGAATAATAATTCCTAGAATACTGATAGAGAAGATGACACGCTCAATAGTTAGTATGCCAATAGAAAAACCTACCCATCCAAGTAGACCAATTATTAAAGCACCAAAAATAAAGATTCTACCGTATAAGCCCTTATCTCGCGCAGAGAGTGGGTTCGGCACCTGCATCCCTGCAAGACCCATAAATTTTTTACGAGTGAATAAGTATACAACTAACCCAGCAAACATACCTACTGCCGCAATACCGAAACCAAGATGGAAGCTATACTTCTCACCAATCGTACCAACAATTAAAGGTGCAAGAAAACCACCCATGTTGATACCCATGTAATAGATGCTGAATCCGGAATCACGACGTGGATCTGTCTTCGTATATAGTTCTCCAACCATTCCACCAACATTCGGCTTTAGTAAGCCTGTCCCAATGATGATGAAAAGCATGGAAATTAATAATGCAGTGAAACCACCTGGCAACGCTAAAATAATATGACCAATCATGATCAATACGCCGCCATAAAATACCGTCTGGTTCATTCCAAGTACTCGGTCGGCAATCCATCCGCCAATAATACCTGACATATATACTAAGGAACCGTATATCGCCATAATCGAGTTAGCTGTAGTTAGCTCGATTCCTAGTCCTCCTTGATAAATTTCATAATACATATAGTAGAGTAATATGGCGCGCATCCCGTAATAAGAGAATCGCTCCCAAAACTCTGTAAAAAACAGTGTAGATAAACCTTTAGGATGTCCAAAGAAACCTTTTTGTGGCACAGTTTTCAGTATGGCATCCCGCTCTTTCGAGTCCATTGATGTAAGCCTCCTCTAAGTTGTAAAGTTGTGACTATTTAACTGACAACGCTGTTGCCTAAAAAAAGAACAACATTCAATATTTTATCCAAAGTAGGAACATTGTAAAGATAATTTGAAAACCAACAAAACCAATATCTAGAAAAAAAAGAATACGGTAGCAGAGTATGCATCTATTTTGCCGCATTCTCTGAATCCGTATTCCCTTTGTCAGGACTGTACCTTTTTCGGTTGTAATATTTGATAAACCAATCCTTTATATTTAATATCCAACAGTAAGGCAAAAATAAGACCAACCACAGCAATTACAACTAGATTCGATTTCTTTTGATTCAATTTTGACAACCTTTCTTCTTACCACGATGGTGTATTTCTAAACCGGCTTTTCCTTTTAATGATACCATTTTACCATCTTTATCTCTTATGTAAACAAACCTGTATGGTTAGGACGAACCCAGTGTGAAATAAATCTAAGATAATTATTTTAGTAAATCCCCAAGGAAGCTAAAATAATCGCAACGACAACGGAGAGGATTGGAATTGCAACAGAAACAACAAAGATGTCTTTGTAGCTGTCCTTATGTGACATAGCCGTTATTGTAAGTAACGTCAAAACTGCACCATTATGCGGTAACGAGTCAAGACCGCCTGAAGCTAGTGATGCAATCCGGTGGAAAGCTTCCGGGGAAATGCCTGTCTCCAGTGCAAGTTCATAATACTTGGAACCAAGCGCTTCAAGAGCAATACCCATACCACCAGATGCCGAACCAGTAGCTCCCGCCAAAATATTGACAGCAATCGCTTCAGAAATAAGCGGATTTCCTTTGATTCCGAGTAACAGCTCGGTGAGTCGATCAAAACCAGGAACAGCTCGAACAACTGTACCAAATCCTACAGCAGCACTCGTATTGATAATCGCTGTAACAGAACCCACAGCACCACCGTTCATTGATTTGATAAATTTTTTATATTGTGGAATATTTAATATCAAGATAAGCAAGATTCCAGAAATCAGAGCTAAGACAATATCCCATTTAAAAAAGTTCAATGTAACTAGTACTGTGACCAACGGTAAAATAGATAATATGACATTTGGGGTTTCTTGATCATTTTTTACATTATTCTTATCATCTGGTTCAGTATATCTCTCGCCATTTGCAGTTAATTTTTTCTCTCTCCATCTTAAGTACAAATAGCCACCAACACCCATAATTAGCGCAGCAGTGATCCCCATAATTGGTGCTGCGGTAGGTCCGGTATTAAAATATTGCATCGGTATCAGGTTTTGGATTTGTGGTGTACCAGGGATAGCCGTCATCGTGAAAGTAAATGCACCAAGAGCAACGGTCCCAGGAATGAGCCTTCTCGAAATGTTCGCTTCCTTAAATAAGGATAACGCTAATGGATAGACAGCAAACACAACAACAAACAAACTGACTCCACCGTAAGTTAATACAGCAGACGCAACCAAAACACTTAGAATTGCTCGTTCTTTTCCAATTAATTTAGTTAGAGAGGCAGCAACCGAGCTCGCCATCCCCGTATCTTCCATTAACTTACCAAAGACAGCACCAAGCATAAAAACAGGGAACCATTGTTTAGCGAATCCTACAAAACCTTCCATGTAGGTATCTTTATAAGCGTCGAGAAGATCAAGTCCCCCCGTTAGTGCAACAACCCCTGCCGCTATCGGCGCCACCCAGATAATCGACCAGCCTCGATAAGCAAGTACCATTAAAACAATTAAACCGAGTATAATACCTAACATAAAACCCCTCCCGATTCTATTTCTAAATCTTTATTGTGCCGTATATCCAGCATCAAGCACAACCGCTTGACCGGTAACTCCTTTTGCTTTATCACTGGCAAGGAAAGTAGCATAATCCGCAATTTCTTGAACATCAAGTAAACGCTGTTGTGGAACCAACGGATAAAGAACTTCTTCAAGCACATTTTCTAATGGCACATTTCTGTTTTTTGCAAGGTCTTCGAACTGACCACGGACAAGTGGAGTATCCACATAACCCGGGCAAATTGCATTGACCGTAATTCCATACTTTGCAGATTCCAATGCAGCAACTTTCGTTAAGCCGATAAGCCCATGTTTCGCACTGTTATAAGCAGATTTACCAGCAAAGCCAATCAAGCCATTGATGGATGCCATATTGATAATTCTTCCTGACTCTTGTTGTTTCATAATAGGAAGGACATGCTTGGTCGCCATGAACGGGGCAATCAACATCACCTTAGTCATAAATTCAAATTTTTCTGTTGGGAATTCTTCAATCGAAGCTACATGCTGCAGTCCCGCATTATTGACCAAAATATCTAACCTGCCATACATTTCTACTGTTTGATCAATTGTTTCCTGCAGTTCATTCTCCTTCGTCACATCACATTTAAATCCAACAACGTCATAGCCCTCGGAAACTAACTTTTCAGCAACCTCTATAACCTTTTCTTCGTTAATATCTGTTAACGCCACTTTTGCACCATTTTTTGCAAATGTTACTCCTATCTCATAACCAAGACCACTTGCAGCACCTGTAATATATGCAACCTTTCCTTTTAACATAAAACTTCCTCTCCCTTAACTCTATTTTTAGAAACGGAAATATAAAGTCTTCCTAGCTCTTGACTCTATCCGCCCACAGAGTAAACGCTTACATTTGTGTGTATTGTTGAAAATTTAATTTCCGTTCCACTAATTTACATGCAATATTTATGCCAACTATCATAAATATGAAGAAAGTCTATCCTAGCAAGGAATGATCACCCTTGAAAAATCATCAACATTCCAGTTTTACGGACTCTTTCTCTTCCAGAGAAAAAAATCAAATCATTAGATATATAGTAGAATGTGGTTACAATGAAAATCCGAAAAACCGGAATTTTTTCCGGGATTTCGGATTTATAAATCGTACTTCTTTAATTTTTCATATAAACTTGATTTTCCTATACCTAATAAAGTAGCTGCCTTTGTTTTGTCACCATCTACCTTATGAAGTACCCGTTCGATGACTTGTTTTTCTGTTCTTTGGATTATTTCCTTCAACGTATGATTTTCTATATCATAAAAAGATTCCTGTTGTAGATGATTCGGCAAGTCATCAATGGTAATGGTAGTTGAATTCGCTAGATGGACAGCAGATTCAATCGTATTTTCAAGTTCCCGCACGTTACCCGGCCAACGATATTGCATAAATAACTCCATGACCTGTGGGTCAATTTCAGAAACCCGCTTTCCCGTACGTTTCGTTACCTTATTCAATATATAATTGGCCAATACCCTAATATCTTCAACCCTTTCCCTTAAGGGAGGGATAACCACTTGAATAACATTAATCCGGTAAAACAGATCTTCACGGAAGCGGTTTTCTTTGATCAACTGTTCCAATGGTTGGTTCGTTGCAGTGATGACTCGCACATCTACCTTTTCCGGCCGAAGTGCGCCGATTGGTTCAACTTCCCCTTCCTGTAAAACCCTAAGTAATTTTACTTGAGCATTTAATGGCATGTCCCCAATTTCATCCAAAAATATGGTTCCCCCATCAGCAAGCTGAAATTTACCTGGTTTTCCTCCTTTTTTCGCATCGGTGAACGCTCCTTCTTTGTATCCGAATAACTCTGATTCAATTAGGTTCTCCGGGATCGCTCCACAATTTACTTTTACGAAAGGTTTATTATGCCGTTCACTTAAATGATGGATACTATGGGCGAACAACTCTTTACCTGTCCCGCTCTCACCACGGATGAGAACAGATACATCACCAGGTGACACTTTTTTAATTGTGTTCTTTATGGAGTTTATCTTTTCAGAACTTCCAACAATATCATGAAGTGAATAGGTTAAGCCATGTTGTTCTTTTAACTGTTTACGGTATTGTTCAATTTCCAATAAAAGGTTTTTGATGTGACTATTCATTTCGACCCATTCTTTGGTATCCCTGAATAGTACTGTTCCAACAGCACCAATCACCTTGCCGTTCGCGCGCACTGGTATCCTATTTGCTACCATGTGATTACCGCGGATATATTGGAGCTGGGCAATCTCCTCTTTCCCCGTTTCTGCGACAATATGCATTCTTGAGTTCTCAATAACGTCAGTCACATGCTTCCCAATCGCATCTTCCTTTTTCACCTCGAGGAATTGGCAGTAACTATTATTCAAGTGGGTGATTATGCCGTCTCGATCGACAACGACAATGCAGTGATAAGAATGTTCAAACACCACTTCAAATATTGCATCCTTAACGTTTTCGCTAATCGTAATCAATCGTCATATCCCCCTCTTTTTTCCGCTTTATTTCATAATACTTTAAATATATGGAAATATAAAGAAATAATATACTTTAATGCATGGAGATACCTATATTCCTGAACAAGGTAAGCTCCATCCTGAAAATATCCTTCATCACCAGCTTATGAATGTAAAAAAGAGTCAATCAGAATGATACCCTGATTGACTCCTTCATTAACTTAATTGCTGTTCAGCAAATTTACGGTAAAGGACATGTGATTCAATTAACTCCCGGTGTGTGCCTGCTCCTGTTATTTTTCCCTTTTCAATAAAAATGATCTTATCGGCGTCTACAATAGTCGATAGCCGGTGTGCGATGACGAATGTAGTCCGCCCTTCCATAAGACGTGTAAGCGCCTCTTGAACAGCATGTTCAGACTGACTGTCCAAGCTTGCGGTAGCTTCATCAAGCATTAATATTTTAGGGTCACGCAGGAATGCCCGCGCAATATTTATCCTCTGCCTTTGGCCACCCGAAAGCTTCACACCACGCTCGCCGACTTCTGTATCCAAACCTTCTTTAAAGTTACGGATAAATGTATCTGCATAAGCCATTTCAGCAACATGCCATAATTGTTCATCTGGTATATCTTTTCCGTTAGCAAGTCCATATGTCAAATTATCCCGAATGGTTCCAGCCATCATAGCACTCTCTTGTGAGACGTAACCAATTTGACTTCGCCAAGATGATAATGACAGTTCAGATATAGGGGTTTCACCAATACGAATATCCCCTTTTGTCGGTTCATAGTAACGCTCAAGTAAACCAAATAACGTCGTTTTTCCGCCACCACTTGGGCCAGCAAAAGCAATCATTTCACCTGGATGTGCTTCGAATGTAATATCCTCTAAAACATTTTCACCATCTTCATAACCGAATGATATATGCTCTATATAGATGGATTCATTAGCTATATCCTTCTCTAATCCATGTTGACCGTTCTCTTCCTCAATATCTAGAATATCAATAATTCGCTCTGTCGCTCCTTTTGCTTTTTGCAGTTCGGTGAAAAACATTGCGAAAGAAGTGATTGGATAGATGATTTGGAACAGATAAAGTAAGAAAGCGACAAGTGAACCTGTGGACATGGTACCTTCAGCAACTCGGATACCTCCATACCCTATAATGACGACAATTACAAACATCATTACGGTATAAATCAGAGGACCAATTAATGCAAAGACCTTTGCCTCCCGCAAACCGAAACGATAAAGTTTATGGATGCCGGCCTTTCCGTGGACTTCTTCTACTGCCTCAGCCGTCGAGGATTTCATCAATCGAATTTCACTTAATGTCTGCTGAATGTCTCCAGTAAAAGCTGCTGTTTCATCTTGCAAGCCTTTTGAAATTTTTGCCATCCTTGAGCCAAGTGGCATCATAATGAGAAAAGTCGCAGGAACGGCTAGGAGCATGAGCAACGTCATTTTCCAATCCATGATAAGTAAAATGACAATCGCTCCGATTATAGTAATGATACCGGTTATAAACTGGGGAAAATGATTAGAAATCAGGTCTTTTACAATCCCGGTATCATTCACCACCCGACTGACCGACTCTCCACTCGGTGTTTTATCAAAATAACTTACAGGAAGCCGCAGTAATTTAAACCACATTATTTCACGAAGTCGTGCGACAATTTTTTGACCTACTGCCGATAATATGAATGTCGATAAACCGTCAATGACAGCCTGTAAAATAAAGACGACGACAATGGTGATAATGAGTGTGGTACTAAGTGCTTCCACTGAAAAGCCATCAACAAGTTCGCGGGTTAGCAAAGGAATGGCAAGATTAACAAGCATGGTTAGAATACTTCCAACAAGTCCGGCAGCCAATGCCCATTTTGATATCTTTGTTGAGATGATTAGATCGATAAAAGGTTTAATTCCTGGTTGTTTTTCTTTCATTTTAGTTCTCCTTTAATAAATCGAGTGTATCCTCATACACGTTCGACGCAACGTTCCTCCTAAAAGAACAGTTCCAATTTCATATTATTTAATGCCCTACTCTAATGCTGCCATTTACTGTTTTTAATCTCACCTGATTTTCACCATCACCAAATACGGTGTGTTGATTATTATTCCCAAATATTTCAATACGTCCGTTTACTACCTCCACGTTAATCTCAGCATTTTTCGGCTCTTCATCCACTCGAACATCAATTTTACCATTAACAGATTCTAAGTGGATAGGCTGATCTAAGCTTATTTCCTCAAGATTGATTTTTCCGTTTGTAACTTTTGCTTCGAGCTCGCCCTCTATATTATTCGCATTTATTTTACCATTAACCGATTTCATGGTTATTGCTTTTGTTTTGAGATTCACGAGTGTAACCTCTCCATTGGTCGATTTTGCTTCAAGGTCCTCCGCTGAAATATTTTCAATTCTGATTTTACCATTTCCGGTTTCTGCTCTAAGTGAAGAATATTCAGCTTCTGGCAAGTATACTTTTGTCACCGGTGACTTTATCGAGAAATCAAAATTGAAGAAGCGAATCATTTTCTCTTTCACTTTCACTTGAAGTACACCATTTTCAACCTCAGCCTCAAACCGTTGACGAGAGCCGGTATTCGTTTCACCTGCGAACTCTACTTTTGTCATGCTATCTTCTGTAGGTATTACTTCAATTCGGCTATTATCCGTTTCTATAATGATATCCGTTATATTCTCATCAAACGTCTTTTCTTCATCAATTTTTTTAGTATCAGCAAATGATTGATAAGTAAACAATGCACCTGCAAAACCTATAATCACCAAGAGTACTGCAAGGCCAACCATGCGCTTTACATTAAACATGATTCATACCGCCCTTCACCATTCTGACATTAAATTTAAAGTACTGAATAAATTTATTCTTTATCCAAATAGTTACATAATACATACTGATTCCAATCAATAACCCTAGTCCTGTAAGCCCAATCGAAAAGAACATATTATACGCTGCAAAAATTTCTGGATATAGGACGGTATTAATCAATACTCCAACAGGTGCGAGAACAAAAGTAATTGAAACAATCCATCCCGCGATAATAATAGAAGCTAATGCAAGAAAAGGTCCCAATACAATCACTAAATTAAAGAAACCTAACCCAATTACTGCCCACAGCGCCCGAAAGAAATTGCTGGTCGTATTTCTACCTTCGACGTTCTCCACATGATGCATTGCCGTGAGCTCTTTACCAAGTTGCTCAGGTGAGCCGAGAGAAGCTGCAATCTCTTCCTCTGTCTTCCCATCTTTAACACCATTGGAGAAATACTCCTCGTAATCATTTAAAATATCATTCTGCTCTTCTACCGGAAAACTTTTTAATGCTTTTTTCAATCTAAATAAAAACTGATCTTTCCCCACAACTATAACTCCTTTCCTTCAATTAATTGATTTACTCCGTTCGTGAACATTTGCCATTCCTTCAATAATTCTTGAAGGTGCCCGCTGCCAGATGGTGTTAACTTATAATATTTTCGCGGGGGGCCTTCCGATGACTCTTGTAAATAAGTTGTCGCAAGACCATCCTTCGTCAAACGACGAAGCAAAGGATATACCGCTCCTTCTGAAATCTCAATTTGATTGGAGATATTCTGTGCAAGTTCGTAACCATATTGTGCTTTTTGATCTAGAAGAACGAGAACACATAGCTCAAGTACCCCCTTCTTAAATTGCACGTTCAAATTAGTTCACTCCCTGTTGTCTTTAAGTATTATTTATTATACAGTACTATATTATATATATTACTAATCAATGTATAATATTCGCTATTAATACATCATAACCATCTTAGTTATACAATAGACAAAAGATGTATGGAAAAATATTCTTTTACAAGAAATCATCAAAAAAACTGGTTCATTTAGGATTAATACCTAAATGAACCAGTTTTGATTTATGAAAGTCTTTGAATTCTGTCGTCTAAATCTGGATGTGTGGAAAAAATACTTGTTTTCCTTCGTCCATTAATCTTTAACGCAGCAATCGATGTATCTTCATCCGCCTTGATACGGTTCGTATATGCTTTCAGGGACTCAAGCGCATGTTTCATTTTATCCTTACCAGCTAAATCCGCGCCACCTCGATCGGCATGGAATTCTCTATGTCTTGAGTAAGCAAAAACAACAAGACTTCCTAAAATGGAAAACGCAATCTGGAAAACTATAATAGCGATAAAATGTACAATCGGAGCCATCTCTTCCCTTACAAAGCGTGAAACAATGAACGCCGCAATTCGAGCAAGGAAGACAACAAATGTGTTCACTACTCCTTGAAGCAAAGTCATGGTAACCATGTCACCATTTGCAATATGGGCAACTTCATGCGCAAGCACACCCTCGATTGCGTCATCATCCATCTCTTCCAATAAACCTGTTGAAACAGCAACTAAGGAGCGCTTCTTTGTTGGACCGGTCGCAAAAGCATTGACTTCCGGAGATTGATAGATTCCTACCTCAGGCATATGTGTTAGCCCTGCTGCTCTTGAAAGGCGGTGTACCCGTTCCACAAGATCTCTTTCATATTCTGTGGCAGGTTGATCCGGATGAATGACTTGAACACCCATCATCTGCTTCGCCATCCAGCGGGACATCGCTAAAGAAATGAACGAGCCAGTAAAACCAATAATTGCACTTAAGATCAATAGCTGGCCAAAGTTGATTCCGCCATCATTAACGTAATTAAGTCCCCCTGGTATCAAGGAAACTACAATGCTGATCGTTAATAATACCAATGCGTTCGTCAATAAGAAGTAAAAAATCCGCTTTCCCATTCTCCACACCCTTTAAATAAAAGATTCCTTTTCTTATGCTTAGTATAATCGCTTACCCTCTTCTTCACAAGTTAGAAGAATGGCTTTAGAATGCTTGATTTATGATGCTGATAATTAACCTAGAATAGAAACACTCCTACCTAGTGCCCGCAATCCAAATACCTCCGCCTTCCGCAGGCGGCCCGTGAGCCTCCAACGCATAGGACGTGCTAGTGCAGACACAGGAAGTGGTGTTCTTAGTCTGCCTCGCTGTGCTGCGGGGATCTCACTCCGGTCTATCCTACTGCAGGAGCCTCGAGGTATTTGGACTGCTCCCAGGAAATATGAATATTTACCTGGTTGTAGGTTTTATGGGTAATAGTTCGAGAAGGAGTTATGAATTATCTCAAACTAGATTAGTATTCAAGCCATAAATTATATTTATGATTAAATGTAAGTGTAAGTAATATAATTCATTGCACCCAACTAACAGTTTTCCTCAAAGCAGCCCCCGATACACCGGAGACTCCTGTGGGAGCAGAGGCATAGGTGAGACCCCGCAGTGGGCTTGCCCACGAGGAGGCTCACCAGCCGCCCACGGAAAGCGAAGGTGTACCGGGGGCTGCGGAGCCATGGACGAATGCAAGTAGTTTGAACCCAGTTAATCAGAACTTTATTTAAACCAACCTTTTTCTTTAAATCTCGAAATGGCTTCGATTCGGTTGCTTACGTCTAATTTATCTAAAATCATGGACACATAATTACGGACGGTTCCATTTGATAAATAGAGCTGTTCGGCAATTTCTTTTGTATTCTTCCCTTCCGCAATCATCCTAATTACTTCAATTTCTCTATCTGTCAGCGGATTTTTTTCCTCATCCAGAGCCATGTCGACCAACTCCGGGGAATATATCTTGCGACCATCCATTACCGCTCTAATGGAACTTGCCAATTCTTCACTTGGACTATCCTTTAACAAATAACCACTGACATTGGCTTTTCTTGCCCTTTCAAAATAACCTGGTCGTGCAAATGTAGTTAATATAATCACTTTACAAGGATTTGTCTTCAATTCCTCAGCGGCATCAAGTCCGCTCTTCACAGGCATTTCAATATCCATGATACAAACATCCGGCTCAAGTTGCTTCACTAATTGCAATGCTTCCTCCCCATTGCGTGCCTTTCCGACAACTTCCAAATCCTCTTCCAAATCGAGTAGCGAGCCAAGTGCACCAAGTAATAAACGTTGATCTTCTGCTATAACGATTCGAATCATGAATTCTCCCCCTGTTCATTTTGCCGCGTCACCTGTGGAACTTTAATTGTAATGGTGGTCCCATTTCCATTAGTAATTTTTAAACTACCATTCACAAATTCCAATCGCTCCCTCATTCCCTGCAATCCAATTCCTTTGCTTGCATGAAGTTTATCCTTCATCCCCACTCCATTATCTTCCACAGTAATTTTCCATTCGTCTGCAAGCTTCTCAATTTTGACAGTGCATGTAGTTGCCTTACTATGCTTTACAACATTTGTGATTGCTTCCTTCAAACACATACTTAGTACATGTTCAATAAACAAAGGTATGTTTTCTACCTTTTCAGTCTTCTCTATGTGGAAATCTATTTTAGCGGCCTCCAGTAGTTGTTGCACACGGATAATTTCTTCGTTTAGTTTTATGCCCTTCATATCAGCTACCAAATCACGAACTTCCTTTAACGCCCTTCTTGCAGTCTGCTGAATATCCTCCAATTCGGCTTTAGCTGAATCTGGCTTGATATCAATTAACTTACGAGCCAGGTCACTTTTCAAACCAATTAAGGAAAGTTTTTGTCCCAGGGTATCATGTAAGTCACGTGCTATTCTCTGTCTTTCTTCTACAACAATCAATTGGGAAATTATTTCATTGGCATCTTCCAACTGATTTTCTAATTTTTCATGTTTGTTTCGATTATACATATTAAAAGGTAAAAGTATGACACCGATAATGGCAATTATAATAAAAGGTAACTGAGATATGAATAATTCCTCTTGGCTAAAGAAGGATATCACCGCAGCAACGATGGTCGTTACAAGATGAACAATATATATTGTAATAAATCCGATTTTATTTTTTATATTTCCAATAAAAAATGCTAAAAAAAGTGAAAAATAAATATATCCAAAGTAAATCGTCATAAAAATACTGATTGCCATTTCTATTCCAACAGTCACATAAACCGTCCAACCTTTTTTTATAAATGATAGACGATATGCCGTGAAAAATAGGGCAACTAATAAGATGCCATAGACAATCTGAGAAGTGGAGGATGTACGAAAAATAAAGTAAAATGGCAACAAACAAAACGCAATCCACCCAAAAATACTCAAATATGTGTTTTTCGGGAACAGCTGATACCATTGTTGCATCTGTTGCCCATCCCTTCTAAGATAAAATAGTTTAGTCATAAGTATAACAAATGTAAGTATGAAAAGCCCTTCAACCTTTCGAGTTGAAGGGCTTTAGCATATTATTTTTCTTGAAAGCTCGGATTTTTCATTTTTAAAGCTGTTTTTGTTTTTCTTTCTGCAGCCAAAACTTTATATTCCTTAAAGCTCACAAAGCTTCTGCTAGCTTGATCATAAAGTCTGAAACGAATGGATTGAAGGCTGGTTTTCAACGTAATGGTTGTCGCCTTATGCAGCGGTGGCGTTGTTTCATGTGCTTTTTCCAAGTTGTAGTTCGGTACTCTAGGACTCAAATGATGCACATGATGATAACCTATACTGCCAGTCAACCATTCCAAGACTTTCGGCAACTTGTAATACGAACTGCCATCAACAGCAGCTTTAACATAATCCCATTCGTCTTCATTCTCAAAATAAGAATCTTCGAACTGATGTTGGACATAAAATAGCCAGATACCCGCCGCTCCTGCAATAAATAGGATTGGCAATTGCACCGTTAAGAATGCTTGCCAGCCAATTGCCCAAATTAACAATGCATAAATAACTAAAATAGAAACATTAATTATATACGTATTGAATCTTTCTTTACTCTTTGCACCTTTCCGGTTAAATCGATTGGATATCAAGAAAAGATAGAATGGCCCTAGGCCAAACAAGACTATAGGATTACGGTATAGCCGATATCCTAATTTACCCCAGAAGGACGATTCCATGTACTCATCCACTGTCATCACCCATATATCTCCTGTCCCGCGTTTATCTAAATTACCGCTCGTTGCGTGATGGATGGAATGATCTCTTTTCCACTTTTCAAATGCAAAATGCGTGATGATACCAGTAATGGTACCAACAATTCGATTTGCCTTTCCATTTTTAAAGAACGACATATGTGTACAATCGTGGAAGATAATGAAAGTACGGATAACAAATCCAGCAGCTACAATCGATAGAAGAATGGATAGAAATATGGAAACCGATAAAGCTTGGTACGCCAAGAACCAAAGGATAATAAATGGAATAATGGTATTTATCATTTGTATGATACTGGCCTTCGTATTTGAACTTGCATAGGGTGCCACACTTTTTCTTAACTGCGCTTGCTTTTCCCTGCTCATAATATCCTCCTAAAATAAAAATTCATTTTTCTTTATCTTAGGGTAAATGAGCGTATATTTGTAAGTCCTAAATGTCACGACATTTATATGACATTTGTCATACTCCTACTTTATATATGGTAAACAATTAAGTAATTTCCTCAACTGGCCCTATTGTTACCTGCTAGCCCTGTTTGTTTTTCTCTACCCGATTTTTTCCCGTGAAGGAGATAATAAAGCGGAAGGGCGAGGAAGGCAATTACACTCATCGCAAGATATAATCCACGGAATCCTGTCACCGGTATGAAGTAACCTAGCAAGAAAGGTCCAAGTCCCATTCCAAGGTCATAGAATGTAAAGAACGTTGCGGTTGCAAGACCAACTCTACGGTGGGGAATTCCACTTACAGCAATAGTCTGGGCACTAGATTGCAACGTTCCAAATCCAACACCAATAATTGCTCCAGCTACAAGTAATGTAAAGCCATTACCTGCTTGACTTAAGACAACCAACCCGATACCAAATAAAGCAATTGACGGGTACATCACACTGTTTTCCCCTTTGTTATCATATAACCTTCCTGTGAAAGGACGCGACATGAGTAGGAAAACAGCATACATAACAAAGAAAAAGCTCGCAGCACTTACGAGGTTGATCTCTACGGAGTACGCACTGATAAAGGACAGAATACTAGAGTTTGCTATACCGAGAATCAACATTAATACAGAGATGGGTAAAGCACTGCTTTCAAAGTAGTCATCAATTCGAAATTTCCGTTTCACTTGGTTATCTTTGTACTCCTCTTCTAATTCCGGCACTTTCATAGATAATGCTGTTACTAATGCAATAACTGAAATAATGGTAGTGATGACAAAAATCATATCGTTACTCATATATTGTATGGTCATTAAACCAACAAAGGGTCCAATCGACATGGCTAAATTATTACTTGTAGCGAAATAACCCATCCCCTCCCCTCTTCTGCTTGGGGGTATCACATCCACAGCGATGGTTCCTGTAGCAGTAGAGGAAATGCCGAATGCAAATCCATGAACAAATCGAATGGTTAACATCCACCCAATACTATCAATCGGAAAATAGAGTAGTGTTACAACTAAAAATAGAGCCAATCCGAATACAAGTAATTTTTTTCTTCCGACAGATGCGATGAGGTTTCCCGCCATTGGTCTAACTACAACAGCTCCCAGTACGAATATACTTGATGCTAATCCTGCAATACTTCCTGAAACATTGAATTGTTCGATGGAGTAAATGGCAAGTGTTACCATTAAAATATAGAAGGATACAAATAGAAGGAAATTTGATGTGGATACCATAATAAAATCTTTCGTCCATAGTTTGGTTTTACTCAATTAATCTCCTCCTCATATAATTTCTCTCTTAAACTTTGAATTGTTCTTAGCGTAGTTTCTATGTCCTGATCAGAAATCTCTTTCATCAGTCCTGTTTCAAAATGGGTGACAATCCTTTGAGCCTCTTCATAGCTCTCTTCTCCCTTACGAGTCAAATGCATTCGTTTTTCCCGTTTATCTAAACTAGGCACCTCTTCAATCAATCCTTGCTCTTCCAGCCTTTTAACAGTCCGACTGATCGTCGGCTTCTCCACATCAAGATAATTGCTGATTTCAACAAGCGTTACGGGTTGCTGCTTTTTCATACAGTATATAAGAAGCCATTGAGAATGGAATAATCCGACGGTAGATAGTTTTTCATTCAACTTCTTTTTAAACGACCGAGTAAATTGGAGCTGCTGATGAAACAATGTTTCCCTCATTATATCCCTCATTCCCGAAAATAGTTACCTAGATAACTATATACCAAATACATCCTTTTGTCTATGGATTGTAACCGAAGTAAAAGCAGTTCTTCGTACTAAAGTCCACAAAAACCCGGTGACTTAGAGAAAGTCTCCAAGTCACCGGGTTTTCACATCGCGATAAGTTTTTTTTATGTAATAAAAAATTGGAATGAATAAAAGTACAAGCAACACTTCGAAACCAAATCCCAATCCGTCTGGCTCACCCAAAGCATGTTGGATGATGTCATAGTAGATCGCACTAAACATGAAACTAAGTATAAGATTAGTAATGGCGAACATCCTTGCGATATTCGTTTTCACCATTCCAATTTGCTCTTCCGTCAATTCTTCTTTATTAACGAAAGGAATATTGATCAACTGCAAACTATCCACCGTGTCTGCGGAACGAATAATAAGGAAGTAATTCAAAACAAACATAAGTACAACTGCATGAAAATGGATAAGCATCAAACCAAACAATGTTGCTTTATTTCCCCAATCATCCGCTTCTCCAGCCGTATTAAAATGAATCGGAATCTCGTCCGGAAGCTTACCGTACATGAAGAAAACATAAATGAATATACCAAACATCACACTAAACGTTAATATATCCAGCCCCGGTGGATAATGCTTTTGTATCCTTCTCCACATACAATCAACCTTTCTCTATGTATCTCTTTCAATCATACACCTGTGATAACGGATGTACTGGCTTTTTTCGCACTCCTATACTAGTCGTTAATCACCCACCTGGCTAAACTTGAAATCTCATTTTGGCGAAATACCGGATAGGTTAATTCGATATTTTCTAGTGGAATCTCTGTCACTACAGCAACAATATTGGTTAATTCCTGAAGCAAATCGAAATCTTTCTCATCTTTTATCATTACTATTTTTTCAAAACCCGCCTGTTTAAAACCTTCGATAATTAATAGATCTATATCCCAAATTTTATATATATCCACGAGTTCATTCAGTTCCCATGGAACAGACTTCACAAGCTGAAATACACCATCGCCCTCTACACCCGCGACCATAGCGCCAGCCTTTTGATGCAGTTTATTATCTTTATCCTCAAAACCGAGTGGAACTCCGCCATGACCATGATGTTTTAAAGAAGCTGCTTTTATCCCATGTTCTTGGAAGTATTCCAACATTTTTATAACCGTCGTTGTTTTACCACTATTGCGATATCCAACTACTTGAATGACTTTAATCTCCCTCACCCTTTTCTTCCATCCCAAAAAGATCAGTGGAAATCCCCTTTGACTCAAGTAAAATTATCTCTACTTCCATGCCTTTCCTATAACCTTTCGTCCCCGCTGGAAATACAATAAGAGCATTCGCCTCGGCAAGCGAAGAAACGACACTGGATTTATCAAGACCTAAAGGCGTCACGATGAATTTTCCTTTATTGTAAGAAAGATTTCCTCGCACAAAGCGATCAAAGGGGTTTCGCTTTAGGAAATCTGCTCCAAGGTATGCAGTTGTTTTCTCTAAATAAGGCTGTTTTGCACCTGACAATGCTGTAAGAAATGGTCTTGCTAACAATTCAAAGCCCACATAACATGCGGATGGATTACCTGAAAGCGCAAAAATGAGTTTTCCATCCTTTTCCGCTACTGTTGTCACACTTCCTGGGCGCATGCCAATTTTATTAAAAAGTACATTAGCACCTAATTTGTCTAAAATACCAGGCATAAAATCAAAGTCACCAACTGAAACCCCACCAGTCGTTATGAGTACATCCACTTCACTAAAACTTGAAGCTATAAAGTTAAAACTTTCATTGAAATCATCACTCAATTTTCCAAGGTAAACAGCATCACCACCTGCACGCATTGTCTGTGCATAAACCATATAACCATTACTATTCCGAATCTTCCCAGGCTCTAACGGTTTGTCTACATCCAACAATTCACTGCCAGTGACAATGACACCTACTTTCGGCTTCTTTCTAACCGGAACACGGTTGTAACCGAATGTAGCAAGTAAGGCAATAATTCCTGGACTTATATACGCGCCAGACTCCACCAGCGTTGTTCCCTGCTCAATATCCTCGCCAGTAAAAGAAATATTCTTATTTGACTCGATTGGTCTGCGAACATGAATAGAGGCTTCCCCATCTACATCAACTTCCTTCACAGCCTCTATCATGATTACCGCATCGCAACCCTCGGGTATTTTGGCACCAGTCATAATCCGGACGGTTTCATCTGCACCTACAACACCAGAGAAAATCTGTCCGGCTCCAATTGACCCAACTACTTTTAATAGCTTTGGAGATTTGGATGATGCGTTCAATGTATCTCTTGAACGGACAGCAAATCCATCATAGGGAGATCGATCAAATGGAGGTACCGGATGATCTGAGATTAAATCTTCTGCAAGATAATATCCGTTCGCTTCCAGAAGTGATAGGTATTGAATATCGGTTGGTTCAGCAAATTCCATGACTCTTGAAATCGCTTCCCTTATTTTGATTGGATTTCTACGTAACACCTCATCACCACCTTGTTTTCTTAATTATACAAAAAAATGCCATGTTAGTAGAATAATATGAATTGGTCAGTCCTCCTTCGATCCAGTCCATACTTTAAAATCTACCGCTGCCTTTAGCTTTCGGTGATCTGTCCCATCGAAAAAGTCTGTTGTTGCTTCCACTGTATAATAACCAGGTGGAAAATCATTCCGACTGGAGAAATCCTCGATAAACTTGGTATAATCTTCAGATTCCTGTTCCGTGTAGGAAATACCTTGCTTACTATAATCCTCCCGATAAGATGTATCCGGAACCAAAGTAGTTTGTAACCCTATTTCTGGTACGGCATGCGTGACCTCAAAACCTCGAATCTGCTCTTCGATATTAAATATGACAGCAGACGCTGCATGAGCGATAATAATTTCCTCTGCACCTGTGTAAATTATTTCACCATACAACTCCACCTCTTCCCCTTCTTGATACTCTTCCTTTCCGGTTACTAACCGAAAGATGAATTCATCTTCCACCTGTTCATCAAACGTTTGTTTGACTTCATAACTCGCTACATCTTCATTTGTAACGGTATTTGAAGTGCCACAACCCACGAGTATTACGAAAGTGAGAACTACTATAAAATTCCGCATTCCGCTCCTCCTAAATATATTAATCTTTTTAACTCTCCATTATTATTGTCGCTTTAGAATCAGAAAGGTTTCACATGAGGAGGAACATTTTCAGATGATTAGACATTATCCCGAATAGATCCAATGTATGTTGTGATTGCAGAATCATAGTCTGGATAGGTAAACTCAAATTCTCTTGCAACTGACTTTGAGTAAGTCCTAAACAAGTCAAAGCATGTATATAACGCTTTCAAAACAGCTTCTTCATCGTTCTGTATATAAGTTTGAAGTAATAAATTCCAATCATCCATCGGCAGATGTTTATCTATAAACTTGTAGTTCTTACCTAAACTGAATGTGAACCCTTTTTCAATTCCAATCTTCCAACTCATCATCCGCAATAGATTCGAACGGACATGTCCATGCAAATGATCTATAGCAAATAAGATCTCTCCTCTTGCCAACCCTTTTGCCACATACGTTGCCACCCACCAAAACTCGTTACAGCAATCATCGAACATCCGAGGAGTAGGCATTTGAATCCAATACCCCCGGTCACTTGGTACAACTTCCTTCCTCACGCGATAATCCTTATCCAGTAAAACCTCAACTAATCCATCGCTATTCTCAAAATAAGTCTCTACCTCCTCTGTTGGGATTAATGTCAAATCAATTCGATTTCCATCTTCAAACAACATCAGATAAGAAAACCAATTACCTAACTCAGGCGAGAAAAGCTCCATATCTTCCGGCTTCTGCATGAAGATCCTCTTCCCAAAAACATCCAACCACATATCACTTTTCATAAAACTGTCCATATCCGTCACAAAATAAGAAACATCATAATCCTGATAATAATCACGGGCTATATTAACATTCGTACGTGACCCTTCTAGAGTTACAAGACGGATTCTATCATCAGTAGATGCAACTTCTAATAGAGTCTGCATCATTTGCTTTTCATCTCTCAAATTTCTCGCTCCTTCCGCTTACTTATTTGTTGTATATACGTAATCACAACAAATAAGTTCCAAACTCTCTATATATCATCGTACGCCCATATTTCAAAAACAATAATATTAAGCCATTGACAATAGTGTGCGATACACAGTATATTAAAAACAGGAGTTGATCAATATGAGTGAAGTGAATGAGCATTTAGAGAAGTTAATGCAGGAGTTGAGAAGAGGAACACTCACTATTGCTGTTCTTAGCCAATTAAACGAACCACAATACGGTTACTCTCTCGTTACGATGCTTGATGATATTGGCGTTCCAGTTGAGCCAGGAACGTTATACCCCCTATTAAGACGACTGGAGAAACAGGGACTTTTAGACAGCAAATGGGATACCAATGAATCACGTCCACGTAAATACTATTTATTGAGTGAAACTGGAAATGAAGTGTATCAATTGCTAGTAAAAGAATGGAATGAGATCGCTGAAAGTCTTGAAAAAGTAATAAATAATAAAGGAGCGAACTGATATGGAATTAATCGATCGGTATATTTATGCCGTTACACAAAAAATTCCAACGTCACAAAGGAAAGATATCGAGAAGGAATTACGGGGTCTGATTGAGGATATGCTTGAGGAACGAACTCAAGGAAAACAAGCAACAGAAAAAGAAATTGAAGAAGTTTTGTTAGAACTAGGCAATCCTAGAGAGTTAGCTTTACAATATCGCGGAACAAAACGCTTCTTAATTGGTCCCGAGCTGTTCGATTCCTATTTGTTAGTGTTAAGAATCGTTTTAATTAGTGTCGGTGCAATTATCGCATCTGTGTTTGTCATTAAGACTATGTTGAATCCCATATCTATTTTAGATTATTTTATAGAGTGTATTGTCTCTGCCGTTACAGGTCTACCTTCTGCTTTTGGCTGGACGACTCTTGGCTTTGCCATCGCTGAGCGTGCAAGTGAATTAAAAGCGAAAGATCTTCAAATCGAAAAAAAATGGACACCAAAAGATTTACCTACCATCCCCCAAACCGGTACTATCAAGCGGAGTGAACCTATTGTTGGAATTATCTTCTATACCGTCTTACTACTCTTCTTTTTGTCCTCGATGAACTATTTTGGTATATGGACATTTAGAGATGGATTTAGTGGGGCGATACCTTTTATCAATGTAAATGCGGATAATCTTTTCATCTTATTTATCATCATCACACTTGGATTCGGTATTTTGAAGGAAAGCCTGAAGCTCATATACGGAAGATGGAATTTAAAAATTGTTCTATTCACCTTAATATTAAATACCCTTTCCCTGCTTCTAGTAATATATGTTATCAATCAGCCAGACTTCTGGAATCCAAACTTCATGGAACAACTCGTCGAGCATAACCTGGTGCAAGCAGACAGTGAAGCATTCACCATAATCCAAAACATTTGGGAACAATTGACGAAATGGGTCCCAATCCTATTTGCAGTCGGTTTAGTCTGGGATGTCATAGACGGACTATATAGAGTAAGAAAAGCAAACAAATGATCACCAGACTCCCATATCCAGCACCTGCCAACTATGTTAAAGTAGAAAGGGACAGTTATCACAACAGATTTTAAGAGAAATTAATCCCAAGTAACACCTAATATCTAATTTATTCACTTTAAGAACAGAAAGGATTTTATATAAATGAGTAAAACAGTAGTACTGACTGAAAAGCCATCGGTCGGACGCGATATCGCCAGAGTCCTGAATTGTAATAAGAAAGGAAATGGCTATCTCGAGGGATCCAAATACATTGTGACTTGGGCTCTTGGCCACTTGGTTACACTTGCCGATCCCGAAGTTTACGATGATAAATATAAAACATGGAGACTCGAAGACCTGCCGATGCTTCCACCAAAATTAAAAGCAGTCGTCATCAAGAAAACCGGAAAGCAATTTCAAGCAGTAAAATCACAGCTCAACCGCAAAGATGTAAAAGACATTGTGATTGCGACAGATGCTGGACGTGAAGGTGAGCTTGTTGCCCGCTGGATTATTGAGAAAGCACGCGTTAATAAACCGATAAAGAGGCTCTGGATTTCATCTGTCACCGATAAGGCTATCCGTGATGGTTTTAACCGACTACAACCTGGTGAGAAATACAATAATCTATACGCCTCTGCCGTTGCTCGCTCCGAAGCAGATTGGTACGTTGGCCTGAACGCGACACGTGCCTTAACTACGAAGTTCAATGCGCAGCTTTCTAGTGGACGTGTGCAAACACCAACTTTAGGCATCGTTGCAGCAAGGGAAAAAGAGATTAGAGAATTCAAGCCTCAAACATACTACGGAATACGTGCAAAGGTTGCCGGAAATGTGACTTACACATGGCAAGATGAAAGAAATAATACTCGAATCTTTTCCAACGAAAAAGCAGATAAATTACTGCAAAATTTAAAAGGTAAATCTTTAACGATTGAAAAAGTAAATAAAACAGCAAAGAAAAAATTCGCCCCACAACTCTATGATTTAACTGAATTGCAACGAGACGCCAACCGTCTATTCGGCTTTTCAGGCAAACAAACATTATCGATTATGCAAGGTCTTTATGAACGTCATAAAGTGTTGACCTACCCCAGAACAGACTCCCGGGTGATCTCAACGGATATTATTCCAACCTTAAAGGAGCGTCTGGAAGCCTGCGGTATCGATCAATACGCAAGTACAGCACAATCAATCCTAAGAAAAGGGATTAAAAAGTTGCCCAAATCCGTAGTGGATGATTCTAAAGTAAGTGACCACCATGCCATTATCCCGACGGAAGAGCCGATCTATTTAGCGAATTTAGATCCAAAGGAACGACGAATCTATGACCTGGTTGTAAAACGTTTCTTAGCTGTACTCATGGACCCGCATGAATACGAACAAACAACAATTTACGCAAAAATTGGTGGTGAGACTTTTACTGCCAAAGGTAAAATTATTAAGAGTCAGGGCTGGAAAGCACTTTACGACCGAAGTTTTGACGAAGGAGATTCAGATGATCAATCTCTGCCTACTGTGAAACTAGGGGATGAATTCTCCAACGTTACGCTAAACTTAACGAATGGGGAAACAAAACCTCCTGAGCGCTTAACGGAAGGTGCTCTATTACAGGCAATGGAAAATCCTGTCCGCTATATGAACCCTGATGAGAAACACCTTGCTGGTACGTTACAAAAATCAGGTGGTATTGGAACAGTAGCAACCCGCGCAGATATTATTGATAAACTCTTCAACAGTCAATACATGGAGCTGAAAGGTAAATATATCTACCTTACTCAAAAAGGGAAGCAGCTTCTAGATTTAGCACCAGAGGATTTACGCTCTCCTGCTTTAACGGCAGAATGGGAACAAAAGCTTACCCTTATTGAAAAAGGGAAACTCAATAAAAATAAATTCATTTCAGAGATTAAAGATTACACAAAAGAAATTGTTCAAGAAATCAAGGCTAAAGACACGAAGTTTAAGCATGATAATATTACAGGAACAAAGTGTCCGGATTGCGGAAAGTTGATGCTTGAAGTAAACAATAAACACGGACGCATGCTTGTCTGTCAGGATCGTTCCTGTGGACATAAGAAGAATATCCTCAAACGCACAAATGCCCGCTGTCCAAATTGTCATAAACGGTTAGAGTTACGTGGTGAAGGAGAAGGCCAGATTTTCGTTTGTTCTTGTGGTCATCGTGAAAAATTATCCACGTTCAATAAACGAAAACAAAAAGAGAAGAAACATAACGTTTCCAAACGAGACGTCCATAAATACCTTAAAAATCAAGATGATGGATTTAAAAATAACGCTTTAGCTGAACAACTGGCTAAGTTGAAAGAAATGAAAAAATAAGTTAAACAAAAAGCTGTTCTCTAGATAGAGAACAGCTTTTTAATTTACATTGTGAATAACATAATAATGAAGTAACCAACCATCGCTACTAGTCCAACAGGAAATGCGAACTTAGCATACTCTAGACTGGTGATTTTCAACTTACCTGCCGCAATGATATTTGGGATATTACCCGGGATAAGCATACCACCACTAATCATAAGTCCCATCAGGATAGCACGAATAGTAGGTTCATCCATTGCTGGACTGATCTCTGCAGCTGCTAATGTAGCATTATCCAATATTGCAGATAGAATATTAATCCAATAAAGGATTAACGGGCTTAAACCAAGTAAATATTTTTCAATAAACGGTTCAAATCCAGCACCTAAGAATGTTAAAGCCATAACGAATAAGTAGATCTTACCACTACGAATGATAATTTCTGAGTAAGATTCAACCGGTGTATCATTTGACGATTTTGCTCCAC
Organism: Oceanobacillus luteolus; assembly: GCF_023715655.1. Classification (GTDB taxonomy): domain Bacteria; phylum Bacillota; class Bacilli; order Bacillales; family Amphibacillaceae; genus Oceanobacillus; species Oceanobacillus luteolus. The sequence continues at coordinate 79,997 of NZ_JAMBON010000011.1, forward strand.
TATGTTCACCAGGAACTTTAATAGCAAGTGCAGAAGCTATACCAAAAAGTATTACGAATGGTATAACCGATGAACCAACCAGTTGTAACAGGTAAAAGAAGTCTTCATTCAGTTTACCTACAGTAATAGTAGATAGCGGCTCACCGATTGGAGTTAAAGCAGCACCAAGTCCAATACCAAAACAAGCTAAGATAACCAAGCGAATTTCAGATTGACGATCCAAGCGCAATATAGGGACAATGGAAGCCAAAATGATAGCGGCTACGATCGCTGTAATTATGCTCGAGATTAATGATAAGATAATGACGAATAGCGCAATAAATACACGAAACGGTACTATATTTCCAATTGATAAAGTCCCTTTCTCAATCGGATCCTTGAACCAACGGAATAAAAGACCAGCAACTAAAACAGCAATCGTAATGTTTATCGGGTGAATCAATGCTTCTTTAACAAGCGGACCACTCCAGACTTGGCTTATGGTAACAGCCGCAACCCCCATAATAAACAAAAAGATTTCCAGATTCTTTTCTACAAGTTTTGTAAAAGGTAAAAATAGAACTAATAGTAAAATAATAATTAATCCTGTAATCATTTGTACACTCCTTTTCCAGTTCTAATATTTTTAAATAATTTTAACACATTAGAGAATCATAAAGGACAACTTGAACCTTTATTATTTATCCCGTTTACAATCATAATAACGCATAAATCTCCCTCTACTCCATTTTAGCTATATGTATCGCACAATCACCGTATTTAACAACTACATAAACATCCCGATATCCTATAGCATCTGTGATTCAACCCCCCCTTATTCACATACAGATAAGAATAAATACAAAAAAAAGAGTCTGAAAAAGGGTATAGTAATCCCTTGGTGGCAGACTCCTCCTTGGTAGTGCTATTCATTTATACATAGTTTAACCTAATTCACTTAAAAAATAAAGTATAATCTTTAAATTATCCCAAAAATCGAGATTATCTGCTAACAAATGACAAGTATTTCCTATTCTATTAGGAATTGCTGTTAGCAAGCCAACTCAATTCAAGATTTTACCAGTATATTGCATGAATCCAGATAAATTACATAAATATGCGGCATTTGAAATTTTTCCTTCGCTGTATCATTAGCCTCCATAATAAGTCTCCTCTTGTATCAATAAGCTGATATTCATAGCAATAATTGATATAAAACACGAACACATTCTTGAAAAGAATGTGTCCGTTCCATTATTTATCTATCCTCTAAGATCGTATCTTTTTTAAATCTAGAGCCTTTAAAGAAGTATTTAGAGATTAGCGGATATAAGATACCAGCGGAAACAAATCCGATGATCCAAGCTAAATCTACAAAGAGGAAGGCGAGTCCTGCAGAAATAAGCATGGCAAGGATAGCTGCCATATTTGTTCCTGAGAAATTACCATCTTTCTTATACAATTCTTCTACATCAATTTTTTGCTTTCTTAAGATGTAGTACTCCACAATCAAGATAGCTACCATTGGCCCTAAGAAAGCTGAGTAGATTAATACAAATAAATCTAACCCTTTAGCGTTATCATCTTGAACGAGCAACCATGGGAATGAAACCATAGCAAGTAGACCAGTGATTGTCACTGCAATCTTGTAGTTTAATTTTGTAAATAACTGAATCACGTATGTTGGGGTAACAATATTTGCCACCATATTTACAGCAATAGCACCAAATACAATAAATGCTGAGATGAACAATTGCATATAAACATTATCAAATAATGCAGGAAGTCCTAATGCCGGGTTTGTATATCCTGTTGCACTCGCAAGCATCGCTCCCACGGCAATAACAGAACCATATGAAATAACAATTGGGACAAAGTATAACATCGCTCGCTTCGTATCGCTATAGCCTGTTTTCAGTTCACGGGAATAGTCAGATGCACTTAAGAAAATCGCTGCATAGTTACCAAGGAATACCATTACCATACCGAAGAAAGGAACTCCCCATGATCCACTTGTATTCACCCATGTGTCTACGACCGCTTCACGGTGATCTTTCATTAAAATTACGAATACGGTTATTACAATACCCATAAGTACAACTGAAGCAACTGTTTCTACCCACTTAATACTCTCAAATCCTTTCATTGATAGAAGAATTTGAATGACTAATAAGATAATAAATGCTACTACTACATTATCTATTGCACCATTGGATAAGATTCTAAATACTTCATTTAACGCAGTACCACCTATCCAACTTTGGATCCCATACCAAATAACTGCTGGTACCGCACGCAGAAGAGAAGAAATTAACGAACCTTTTTCTCCAAAGGACATTTTTAAATGCGTCACATACGGAATACCCGTACGATACCCAACACGATCATTTAATGCAAACAATGTTGAAATGATACCAATTGCAAGTAAAGCTGCTGCCAATGTTTGCCAAATGTTAAGCAACGCTGCACCGGCAACAATAACACTCGCTCCAAGTGTCATGTTCCCCATATTCACTCCATCTCCAACCCATAGAGACATGTAACCAAAAGCCCCAAGCTTTCTATCCTTCTCTCCTAATGGTCGAAGCGAGTCTGTTTGTGCCGCTGCGTCTACTTGTGATGTCTGATTATTTATGTTATCGCCCATTTTTTTCAACTCCTGATTATTCCATAGTCTTCTCTCCATCGTAAAGGTTTAATTAATGCAATGTCTTAATTGGTTTATAATACCTATCAAAAAATTAAGTTCAACATGATGATATTGTTCCTCATTAATATAAGTCATATACCTTTTTTCAGTTGAGAGAATAACTACTTTGATTTTTTGAGGGAAGAGGGATACCTCTTCCCAACTTTACTGTCATATCTTTGCATAAGGCTTATTATTTGTTGGTCATTAATCTACCTATTGGTTCACCAACGATACCATTTTCCAAGTCGAACACGACATTACCACGTACAATGGTTTTCGTTACACGGCAATTGATTGTTCGACCTTCGTAAGCACTATGTTTATTTTTATAATAAAGCTCTTCTCGTTTTACTGTATAGGATTGGTTCGGATCTACGAAGATGATGTCTGCATCTTTAGTTACAGCAATTTCACCTTTGTTCTTCAAATTAAAGCGCTTTGCAGGTGTAGTTGCAATCAATTCCACAAAACGTTCAATCGGTAAACCACGTTGTTTTACAGCAAGATCAAACATTAAATCCACGTTATTTTGGGCACCACTGATGCCTCCCCACGCTTCAAAGAGGTTATCCGCATCTGTTTTAAGATCTTCTGTACACGGTGAGTGGTCAGAGGTTAACCAGTCAATATTGCCATTCAGCAATTCATCCCATAGTTTGTCATGTTCCTCTTTTTTCCTGATTGGCGGCTGACATTTTGCATATGCACCAATTTCCTCCACGTCCTCCGCAGACATTGCAAAGTAATGAGGACAAGACTCAACCGTTACATCTACGCCCTCTTTTCGGGCTTTTAGAATAGCACGCACCGCTTCCTGAGTACTGATATGAACGATATGAAGTTTGCAACCAGTTTCCTTAGCTAAGAGTAATGCTTTTTGAACCGCCTCGACTTCAGTGAAAACTGGTCTAGCGTCTGCATAATCCAAAGCAGAAACTTTCCCTTCACGGATAAATTCCTTTTCAAGCTCTGTCGTGATGACAGGGTTTTCTGCATGCAGACAAAGAATTTGATCCAACTCAGCCAGCTTCTTCATCCCTTTATATAGAGTGAAATCATCTACATTCTCGAAGTCATCCGGAATGTCGCTGCTTACATTGGAAAGAAATGCTTTAAATGCAGGGACACCAGCATGGTGCAAGTCTTCTAGATCATCAAGGTTGCCTGGAACTAGTCCACCATAAAAAGCATAGTCAACATAGTTCTGAGTTTTGGCAGCTTCCAACTTTAAGTCTAATGCTTTTTTATTAGTTGTAGCAGGAAGGGCGTTTAATGGCATTTCAACATAACTTGTTGTTCCACCTGCAGCCAATGCTTTTGATCCAGTTTCGAAACCTTCCCATTCTGTTCTTCCTGGTTCACTAATATGCACATGCGTGTCCACCATACCAGGTAGTACATATTGTCCTGCAGCATCGATAACTTCTTTAGATTCTTCAGTTATTTTCTCTGCAATGATAGAAATCTTTCCATCTTTTATACCAATTTCTACACGCTTGTGTCCGTTACTTAACACGACTTCACCATTTTTTATGATCAAATCCAACATTGATTGTGATTCCTCCTTAATCAATAGGTTATATTGGAGTATACTCAAATTGAAATAAGACTTTTTTATCTTGTTCATATGAATAAACTTCGAAGTATACGGTTTCAAGAGTCAAAGTTCATTATAATTGCTTAACATGCTAATGTCTTTATCCATATTGGATAGTTTCAAAAAAGTAAATCCCAATCATTTTCTAATTTACGGATATAGTCCTTTATGATTAACGTTTATCCAAAACTATCTTGGAAATTATCCCCTTCACTTTCCCCTCTAAACCAGATCATTATTTAGTATGGGCAATCATAAACAGAAAAAAACATCCCAATCTATAGAAAAAGACTATAAGTTAGGATGTTTAGATAAACCTATTTGGCAAAAGGATCTTTATTGTCATACTGATTATTATGAACTACATCTGACACAAGATATTCATAGATTTCATCTACAATCTCAATACCATCTTCATACGCTTTTTTCGCTCTTTCTTCACTGCGCTGACCTGGATAGGATACACGGTCGTAACCTTCTTTAGGTTTCACTTGATTCAGTTCTTCCATTGAAGTAGTGATTTTCTCCTTGAACAAATCTGCAGAAGTGAAAAATGCTGGATTGATGACAATATGCAATTGACCAAGTTTACGGTATTCCGTTAAATCTTCATACATGGAAGTGACATGCTTTCCATGTGGTAAACCTAATAATACACCAGAAAGGATATCAACCATCATCATTAAGCCATATCCTTTTGGACCAGCGATTGGTAATAATGCTTTTACTTTAAATGGATCTGTCGTTGATTCTCCATTTTCATCCACTGCCCAAGAATCAGGAATAGGTTCATTTTTTGAACGATGATGAAGAATTTTTCCCCAAGCTTGTACCGTAGTGGCCATATCAAAGATAATTTTCTCCCCATTACTGCTAGGTGCAGCAAATGCAATCGGGTTCGTTCCGTAATAAGGTTCAGCCCCACCGAAAGGAACGACCATCGGATCCGACTGGCATACCGAAATACCAATCAATCCTTCATCAGCAGCTTGCTCAACGAAGTAAGAGAGTGCCCCGCTATGGCTTATATTCCGCACACCTACTACTGCTATACCATTTTCTTTCGCAATAGCGATTGCTTCTTCCATTGCTTTTTTCGCCATGAAATGCCCGACTCCATTATCACCTTCGAAGATAGCAGCGGCTGGGCCATTTTTTTCAAATTGAATTTCAGGGTCGGTATTGATTCCGCCTTTAGCAATTCGTTCCGCATAATACTCGACACGCATTGCTCCATGTGAATGATAGCCTCTTGCATCAGCGTGGACAAGCACATCTGCTACAACTTGTGCATGTTCTTCTTTGAGTCCCGCTTTCATTAATTTGTTAACAATTAACGTTTCTAATTCTTTAGCTGTTACTTTCAAGTCGCAAACTCAACCCCTTCTTAATTATGTATAAAATGGGACGACTACTTTTCTTAAAGTATCGTCCCATTTGTACTAAATTTATTTCGCAAATGGATCTTTGTTATCGTAATTGTTATTGTGGATTACATCAGATTCAAGGTACTCGTAGATGTCATCGACAATTTCGATACCATCTTTTTCGTAAGCCTTGGAGCGCAGAATCTCTGGCTCACCCGGATACATTACGCGATCGAAACCTTTTGCGGGTTTAATTTCATGTAATTCTTCAATCGTTTGAGTTACTTTATCGAGGAATACTTGCTTATCTCCAAAGAATTCCGGGTTGATTACGATATGAAGCTGACCTAATTTCCGGTACGCTGTAAGATCTTCATACATGGATGAAACATGTTTACCGAATGGTAGGCCTAGCAGAATTCCTGATAGTACATCAACCATCATCATCAAACCGTAGCCTTTTGGACCAGCAATCGGCACTAGGGCTTTAACTTTGAATGGATCTGTTGTCGGCTCACCATTTTCATCAACCGCCCATGTATCTGGAATCGATTCATTTTTCGAACGAGCATGCAACACTTTACCCCAAGCTTGGACGGTAGTCGCCATATCGATAATGATATTGTCCCCGCTGCTGCTAGGAGCTGCAAATGCGATCGGGTTCGTTCCGTAATAAGGCTCCGCTCCACCGAAAGGAACAACCATAGGGTCAGACTGGCACATGGATAGAGCAACCATTTGCTCATTCGCCGCTTGCTGAACAAAGTAAGATAGAGCACCACTGTGACTCATATTCTTAACACCTACAACAGCTACACCGACTTCTTTAGCCATTTTAATTGCTTCTTCCATTGCTTTCTTAGCCATGTAGTGTCCAACACCACCGTCCGCTTCAAAGACACCTGAAGCAGGTCCGGTTTTTTCAAACTTGATGTTCGGGTTCGGATTGATTCCACCCTTAGCGATCCGTTCTGCATAATATTCTACACGCATAGCTCCATGAGAATGAATTCCTCGTAGGTCAGCATGCGTTAATACATCCGCCACTACTTCCGCATGTTCCTCATTGAGACCCGCACGGTTGATTTTATTTTTGATCAACTCTTTTAATTTAACTTTATCTACTCTCATTGCTACACCTCTGCTTTTTACTTTTATAAATTAAAGGTCGGCGTCACGATTACAGTCTTTTGAATAAACGTAAGATAATTTATCTCTACCTACTGCATAGCAAGCCTGCTGTACGTATGGCCCCATAAAGATGTAATCACCTTTCTTAACAGGAACCCATTCGTTATCAAGGTTGTATACTCCTTCACCTGAAAGTAGGTAAGCCCCATGTTCTTGGACATGTGTCTCAATAAATGGATGACCTGCGCCTGGATCAAAGGTTAAGATATGGAAGTTCATATCGAAAGCAAAGTCAGTTGGCAATAAATCTTTAATGCGCATTTCTTTTGTGCCTTCATATTCAATTTCTTCAATATCATTTGCATTTCCTGTAACTAACCAAGGTTTACTTTGACCTTCAAGTTCTTTGTATTTTTGTTTATATAAGAAGACTTTAGAATCCCCTTTATTTACGTTTTCAATGAACATTTTTGTACCAGGTGGGCAGTAGATATAGCCACCTTCAGTGAATGTATGTTCTTTATCTTCTGCTGTTACTTTTACTTCACCTTCAACTACATACAAGAAGCTTTCAACATCAGCATCGCCTGCGAAACCTCTTTCTTTATTATGGCCACCTTCATACAAGGTAACGATGTAATCAACAAAGCTTGCTCCTAGTCTTGGTGAGCTCAAGATAGATACGTAACAATTTTCAAAACCAGGGACACTGTTATTCACTAGTCCTTCTGGTGCAATCAATGCGTAAAGTCCTTGTTTAATGATTGATCTTGATTCTAGTAATTTGTCTGGAAATCCGTTTTTCATTAAAAATCGCTCCTTCATTAATTTGTAATATCTATTCTTTGTAAGCCAATTCGTATAGAGCAGCAGCAAGTGCTTTTGCACCTTCAAGTAGATCTGCCGGTTCGGTATATTCTTTAGGGTTATGAGAGATACCATCTATACTAGGCACAAATAACATAGCTGTTGGATAGTAAGGTGCAAGTACTTGTGAGTCATGACCCGCACCGCTGTGCATCATTTTATAATTTAAGCCATGTTCCTTACAGCTTTTTTCAATTAATGCAACAATGTTTTCGTCCATTGGAACAGGATCTTCGTCCATCCACATATCAATGGAGATTCCAATACCATCTTCTTCAGCGATACGGTTCATTGTTTTTTCTACATATTCGGTAAATGAAACTAGTGCTGCTTTATCCGTGTGACGTGTATCCAATGTCAATAATACTTTTCCAGGTACAACGTTAACGACGTTCGGAGTAACTTCAATCTTTCCGAATGTACAAACTAAAGGATCGCCAATTCGCTTAGATTCAGCAATCACCTCAGCAATAATCTTGCTAGCTGTAAATACTGCATCTTTACGCAGACCCATTGGTGTTGTACCAGCGTGGTTTGCTTGTCCAGTCAACTCAATGGTAAATCTTCTTTGTCCAACGATGCTGTGGACAACTCCGACTGATTTCTTCTCTTGTTCCAACACGTTTCCTTGCTCATTATGCATTTCTACAAATGCCTTGATATCTTTACGCGGGCCCTTTGATTCATCTCGGAAATCAAAGCCTGCTCCACGCATTGCTTCTTCAAAGGCAACTCCATCATCAAATGCTTTTATACCAAGAACTTCTTCCTTCTTGGCAGTTCCAACAATGTTTTTAGAGCCCCAGAATGCATATGGGAAGCGGCTGCCTTCTTCTTCTGCCATCGACACTACTTCTAAATTGCGAAGAGGTTGACCATACTTCTCTTTTAAATATTTAATTGCCAAGAAAGCTGTAACAATCCCTAACTGTCCATCATAATGACCAGCATTAGCTACTGTATCAACATGAGAACCTGATAGGATAGTTTCATCAGGATATTTGGACCCTTCTACCCTTCCAAATAGGTTTCCAATTTCATCAAATTCCGCAATAAACCCTGCACTTTCCATTTCTTCTTTTAAATATTGTTGGGCATCAACCCAAGCTTCAGAATATAAAAAACGGGTAATCCCATCTTGAGGGTCTCCCCCATATGAGCCGAGTTTATAAAGCATATCTACAATTACTTTTTCTGTAAGCTCCAAAGTAATCTTCCTTTCATTAAAGAGACTAAAAAGATTTCATCTTATTTAATTGTAATCCTTTCAAGTTCACCTTCCTATATACGTAATAGATAAATAAGATGCTCTTTTTTATCCATTAAAGCTAATCTGTTCTATATCATCTTGTCCTTCATTTATTATTTCCCATATATGAAAAAACCAACCACTATTTATGGTTGGTTTCAATCATTTAAAGTCCGTGAATGGTTAAAATTATTCCTGTCTTTCGATGACATCTATGATCCGCAGTCCAACTTGGACAGAAAGCATTTCTTCCGGATCATCATAATTCATGCCTGTAATTTCTTTTATACGTTCCAGTCGGTACGTCACCGTTTTATAATGCACAAAAAGTAGCTGAGCAGACTTTGCTATATTTTGTTGGCACTGTAAAAATATATTTAATGTCTCAAGTAACGCATCTTTATTAGACTTCTGGTATTCCAATAATCTCTGTAGGCTTGCTGGAATAAAGTCCTTCAGTTGATTAACATCGTCAAACTTATAAAGCAATCGGTAAATTCCTAAGTCATTGAAGGAGATAATAAAATCTTCTTGCTGTGAAGATTGGCCAATTGTCAACGTATCACGAGCTTCGTTATAACTCTTATAAAGATCCGTAATCGTTTCTGAGATGTTCCCGATACCAACCTGAACAGCATAATCTTTAATCGAAGCTTTGAACTTATCGCGGATATGTTTTACAGTTTGTTTAATTTTATTAATTTCCTTTTTATCGTTATCGCCTCTAGCACTCACTTTCCACAAGACAAGGATTTCGTCGACTCTGTCCCTTATAATCGCATTCGTCAAGTAGAAATCAATCGTATTCTCCAAAAATTCATAATGCTTTTGGAGGATTTGATGCTTATCGGCAAACTTCTCTTTTGTTAGTTTAGACTGAAGTGGCTTAAGGTTAAAAATTACAACCGCATATTTACCTTCAGTATCAAACTTTGTTATTGCAGCACGGTCATAAATACTGTTGACTGATTTTATTTTCCCTGAAACAAGATCATCAATCAGGTCATTTTTAAATTTCTTCTCCACTTCTGAAATCGCCAACTGTTTAACAAGTTCCAGAGACAAAGCAGTCGCAGCATTTTCTATCGCAATAAAATCATATTCATTTACTTCCTTATTGACGGCATGGACAACAAGGTTAATCTTTGTCTGGTTAACGGTAGTTATAGGGACAAGGATTTGTTCCAATTTCCTTTCATACAATTTTGGGAAAATTACCGTACGTCTATAAAAAGGAAACTTTGTATCGAACCCACTTTCCTTTTCGTCACTCTCGCTAAATTCATAGAACAGTTCTACATCTGAATTCGTACTGGCTATTTTCTGAAAGGATTCATTATAAATTGTAACCGGATTACCGATCAGTTCGTCCAACGTCTTAATAATGACGTCACTTCCTACGTTTTGAAGCGAAAGCTCGGTAAATCTACTATGGATTTCTTTAAAATATTTTAGTTTCTCTGCTTCTTTATTGAACAACTGCCCCATGACTGGATAAGTAATCTCAGTAAACGGAATATCCTTAGGAATTTTAATGATGGGAATAGATCGTTTATGACAAATATCCAAGACAGCTTTCGGAATCTCTTCAAACACTTTCGGGATTTTAACAATCAAAGCACTGATCTTTTTATCGGCAAGTTCACTCATCCAACAACGCATCTCTTTTTCCGTCATACTTTTTATCGGATAAAAACTAGTGACAATCACTTCCCCTCCCCTAATCCATGAGGAGATGTCAGGAGAATCAACTACTGTAATTCCTGTAACTTTATAACTTAACTCTAATTTATCTCCTATATAGTCTGCATCTTTGAATGCTTCCAAGTTTAAGAGATCTTTTATTTGAAAGTCCATGGATTTCACCTCTTCTCTACAAAGCAATCTACAAATCAATAAATCGAACCAATGTCAGAATCGTTTATTTTAACCTTAATAGGGAATGAATAACTTTACTGATTCATTACGTTACATTATAACATTCTAAATTCAGAAGATGCACCTCTAAGCGGCTAAAATCAACAGGAAATAACTGTAAATATATAAAAATTTGTCAAAACTTTATCCAAACGTACTAATGAATAAAGGACGAATAACTTCTACAATATAATTGGAGAGGATTATATATTACACTCAAGAACGAGTTATAGTAACTATACAGAAATCCCCTAGGAGGAGTAAATATGCAGAATTACGACCTTATTATTCGAAATGGCCAAATCGTAACGAAAGACTCCATTTTTCAAGGAGAAATCGCTGTTAAAGATGGCAAAATAGTAGAGGTGTCTACCAATACAATTTCAGGCAATACGAAAGAGGAAATTGATGCAAATGGATTGCACATCATGCCTGGTGTTATCGATACGCATGTCCATTTCAACGAACCCGGAAGAGATCATTGGGAGGGACTGGAAACAGGAAGCAGAAGTTTAGCTGCTGGAGGAGCAACTGCTTTCTTTGATATGCCTTTGAATAGTACGCCTCCTGTCATCAATAAAGAAACTCTCGAGGCAAAAAGTAAACTTGGGGAGGAAAAGGCAATTGTGAACCCTTATTATTGGGGTGGCCTCGTTCCCCAGAATATTAATGACCTGAAAGATTTACACGAAAATGGTGTAATTGGTTTTAAAGCTTTCATGTCCCCAAGTGGCATTGAGGATTTTGACAATGCCGATGATGAAACATTATATAAAGGAATGACAGAGATTGCTTCATTTGGATCTATTCTCGCTGTACACGCAGAAAGCACAGTAATCTGTGCTCAATTACAAGAAGAAAAAATTCAGGCCGGCAAAACGAGTGCCCGTGACTTCGTGGAATCCCGACCAATTATTTCAGAAATTGAAGCCGTCAGAAGAGTCATTTCATACGCGGAAGCTACGGGATGTAAACTACATGTCGTTCATGCCAGCAGCAAGAAAGTAACTGATTTAATCAACGATGCGAAAAAACGTGGTGTTGATGCCAGTGTGGAAACTTGTGCCCATTATTTATCCTTAACAGTAAAAGATCTAGAAGAAAAAGGCGGATTGGCAAAATGCGCTCCACCACTGCGCGACCAAGAAGAAGTCGATGGCTTATGGGATGCATTAGCTAATGACGAGATTGATATCATCGCTTCTGACCATTCACCTGCACCAAAAGAAATGAAAACAGTAACCGATAACTACTTTGAAGGCTGGGGAGGAATCTCAGGTGCACAGTCTACGCTTAACGTACTTCTGACTGAAGGTTATCATAAGCGTAACTTCCCACTTGAAAAGATTGTTCAAGTTACAGCGACGAACCCTGCAAAGCGATTTGGCCTAGAAGGCAAAGGTGCATTAGAAACAGGTTATGACGCAGATATTATTCTAGTTGATTTAAATGAGACGTTCGAATTGCAAGAAGAAAATCTATTCTATCGCCACCAACACTCCCCATATGTTGGTAAAACATTCAAGGGAAATGTGAAGACAACCATTGTAAATGGAAAAACTGTCTTTCATCACGGCGAGATCATAAATAGCTAAAAACAAAAAATCAGCCCTTTATCAAGGGCTGATTTTCCACTTTATCTTTTAGCTACAAGTTCAATCTCTACATCAGCACCAAGTGGCAATTCATAGACAGCCACACAAGTTCTAGCAGGATAAGGTGCTTGGAAGAATGTTTCGTAAACACGGTTCATCTCATCGAAGTGCTTCATGCTCGTTAGATATACATTCACCTTGACAACATTATCTTCTGTGAGTCCTACTTCTTCTAGAACAGAAGTCAAATGCTTGAAGCATTGTTCCGTTTGAGATGTAATACTTTCGTTTGCTGGAGAATCTTCTGGATTTAAACGATTTTTTGCTGTCTGGCCGGAGAAATAAATGTATTCTCCCGCATCCACCGCATGGGAATAAGGACCAGAAGCAGAAACATCTTTAGCAGTATAAACTTTACGCATATTTAAAAACTCCTTTATTTTATAGTGAGTACAATATTTTGGAGGTCAATCATGAACAACACATTTGTTTATAAAGAAATTAATAATACTGATATTCAAGCAGAGTTATTCCCCGTTGAACAAGAGAATGCGCCGATTATTGTTTATATACATGGCGGCGGTCTAATCTGGGGAACAAGAAACGATATTAACCAAGAGCAAGTAAAACTTTATAATGACCATGGATATCACGTGCTCTCCATCGCTTATCGCTTAGCACCAGAAACAAAGCTACCTGAAATTATTAGTGATATTCAAGATGCGCTCAGCTGGGTTAAAGAAGAACTGCCAAAACATCTGGATTATAATACAAATAAAGTTATTGTCGTCGGCAACTCAGCAGGTGGGTATTTGGCTCTCATGACAGGGACATTTGCTTTAAAACCTACTGCCATCATATCATTCTATGGCTACGGAAATATACTTGGCGACTGGTACAGCACACCTAGTACACATTTCAATAAGATGCCAAAAGTGAATGAAGCTTTAGCCAAACAATTGATCCGACCTAATCAAGTCGCTGAAGCTCCTATTACCGCTCGCTATGCCATTTACTTATATTGCCGTCAGCAAGGCGTCTGGCTGGACTATGTAACAGATCCTACAGAGACGACAAAAGAAGACCTTCTTGCCTTTTGCCCAGTTAATCAAGTTGACGCAGACTATCCACCAACACTGCTTCTCCACGGTGATGCGGACGAAGATGTGCCTTATGAAGAGTCTGTACAGATGCTAGAAGCACTTAAGCACAATAAAGTAAAAAGTAATCTAATTACGATTCCCAATGGAAAACACCAATTTGATGAAAATATGAATGATGATGTAGTTAAGTCATCTTTTGAAGAAATTTTTGATTTTCTTAAAGAGATATAATTAAAAGATGAGGCCATAGACCTCATCTTTTTTATATCATAATTACTTGCAAGGTCGCTTCCGCTTTTGTTACGGCTAGCTCCAGAGGGCAGGGACTACCTGAACTTCATGCGCTTCCGGTCGAACCGCATTCCAGTTCGGACGTCCCTAAACGGTCATTGTCACCTTTGATATTATCCAACAATGTGCGTGCCAGATTTACCTTCCATTGCTAAGTCAGCTTTGTCTAGAGAACAGATGATTGCTCTTCCGCCTGTTCTTGCAAAGTTCATTGCAGCTTCCATTTTCGGCCCCATGCTTCCTGCAGAGAATTGTCCTTCATCTACATAGCCTTGAGCTTCTTCAAGGGAAATTTCAGTAAGTGCTTTTTGATCTGGTTTACCGTAGTTTACATATACGTTCTCTACATCAGTCAAGATCATGAATGTGTCAGCTTTAATTTCTTCAGCCAATTTGAAACCGCTACGGTCTTTATCGATTACCGCTTCGATTCCTTTGTATGTTCCGTCAGCTTGCTTAACAACAGGAACACCACCGCCGCCGCCAGCTACAATAATTGTACCAGCTTCAGATAGTTGTTGGATGACTTTAGAGCCTAGAATAGACTTTGGTTCTGGTGAAGCAACAACACGTCTGTAACCTCTACCAGCATCTTCTTTCACGATCCAGCCTTTTTCTTCTGCTAACTTATTCGCTTCTTCTTCAGAATAGAAAACACCGATTGGTTTAGAAGGATCTTGGAAGTCCGGATCATCTGCAGAAACTTCTGTTTGTGTTAACGTAACAGCAACAGGAGCTTGGTTATTTAATTTGAGCAGTTCATTTCTGAGTGACTGTTCCATCATATAACCAATGAATCCTTGGGATTCAGCACTACATACGTCCAACGGCATTGCTGGTACAACATGTTTTGCTTCCTCGTTTTGTCTTAAGATATTACCAACTTGCGGACCATTACCGTGTGTAACAACAACTGTATGTCCGTTATTGATGATACGTGCAATAACTTCTGCACTCTTACGTACGTTTTCCAATTGAATTTCATATGTTGCTTCTTGACCTGGTTGTAGAATTGCATTTCCACCTAAAGCGATAACTACTCTTTCACCCATTACTTTTCCTCCTCATCGCCAAAAGACCTAGTAAGATTCCAAATGTAGTATCGAGACCTGAACTATGGCCCATTGACAATAGATTATTAATTTTCACTTGCACTTCTGCCTTGCTCTCCTCAGTCATAGCATGAATCAATTCAATCACTGGCGAACCAAATTGATTGTTTAAAGCATATTTCAAATATTCCATGCTGACGTCGGTTGTGATTTTTTCACTGCTTATTATCCTGGAAAGTGTTTCGGTGAACAATGGAGACCACTCTTTTGAAACAGCATAGATGGCCATCAAACCGATAATATGGTCATCTCCTGTTGGAGTGCCTCCCTTCCCTCTTCCCAGAAAATAGCGAAGGACACGTTCCACTTCTTGTTCATCTTCCGAATACAATATAGCCATTAAGTCATAGTATACATCAAAAGAACTTCCCGACCCACTCTCATGTTCGACATAATGCTCCATAAATTCATTAATATCCAGACCTAACCCTGTTGGTTCGTCATTACCCGCCAAAGCAAGCAATAATGTTTCTAAATGCCGTGATAGAGAATGTACACTACCAGGGATAAGTTCCAACTTGTTTTCATAAGGCTTTCCTTCAAGATACACAATATCACAACTTTCGTTTATGCTTAGTATCTCTGTATCATTATGCCAAATCACCGGGTCATTATTACTGATCTTCGTCAAGAGGTCATGCACATCAGGGATGGGCAGAATAAATGAAAAAGGAAGTCGGCCACTTTGTTTTCCACCAATAAAAACAAGCGAATCACCCATTTTTATATTGAAGCCGTTATTGAATTTACTATGGATATGACCTTCTTTGTATTTCGAAAAAAGAAGAGGAATATGTCGATTATATTCCTCTACTTTATATACGAACCGTTGTGTCATTTAGATCAAGCCTAATTTGATTGCGTACGCTTCGATTGCTTTTTCGAAACATGCTCTTGGTGCACGAACTGTACCTGCACCGATTTGTCCTACTCCAGCTTTCTTATGCGCGATACCTGTGTTGATTACTGGCTCGATGCCTGTCTCAACAACTTTACGTGCGTCAATTCCAAGTAGTGTACCTTTGAAATCCCAAGTAGGAATTGTAAAGTTACTGTTATGGTCGATACAAATTTCCGCCATTTCATTACTTGTTTTTAGTGCATCATCAAATCCACCAGCACCTACGAAACGAGTAACACCAGGAGCAGCGATCATTGCCATCGCACCTACCCCGAATACTTCCGTGATCGCACTGTCACCAAGGTCTGGGTTAGCATCTTCTTGAGAATATCCTGTGAAGTATAATCCTTGTGGTGTGTTAACAGGAGCAGTAAACCACTCATCACCCATACCACTAATACGTACTCCAACGTTCTCACCGTTACGGCAAATTGCTGTAACAACTGTACCAGCTTCAATAGTTCTTGCACCATCCATAACAGCTTTTGCAGAAGCCATCATGATGTTCAGGAAGAATTGATCTGTATCAGCTAAGAATTGAACAACTTCTTGACGCTCTTTTTCATCCATATCTAATTGAACGATATATGGAGTGATCTCTTTTAAGAAAATAAGGGATGCTGCAATATTACGTTGGTGGAATTCGTCACCCATTGTAATTGCTTTAGCAATCATTACGTTAACGTTTAGTCCATCTGCAGTAAGTTTTAAAGCTTTTGCGATTGTTGGTCCTAACACGTCACGCATCCATTGTAGACGGTTGATAACTTCATCAGAGTAAGCACCGAAACGTAGTACCGCACCGATACCTTCGTTCATTGTGCAGTAAGCTTCGTTACCTTCTGAACGGTTTTCAACAACTAATACCGGCATGTTCGCAGAAGTGATACCACCCATTGGGCCTACAGCACGAACATGGTGACATGGCATGAATTCAACTTCACCATTTGCAAGCATTTCTTCCGCGTCTTTCTCGTTATCAGCCCATCCTTCGAATAGAGCTGCACCGATACATGAACCTTGCATTGGACCCGTCATGTTTTCCCATTTGATTGGTGGGCCAGCATGTAGTAGAAGCTTACGGTCTTCGAATTCCTTGATTTTTGATTTAGCTGGAACAACATCAACTAGAAATGGAGCGCCACCAGCGATTTTGTCAATAACGGCTCTGTTTGCTTCATCGATTGAGTTAAATTTCATGATAATTCCTCCTTGGATTTTCGCTACTCATTTTCAAAACTTCCACGCTCAGAAACTTTACGTAACCGAGCGCTTCCGTTTTTGGTTTAATTATTTCAATAAGCTAAGGATTTTTCTCATTCTTGCGTTACCACCAGCAATTGGTCTCCAATCGTATTGAACCACCGGAACATTATTTGCAACAATTGCGTCAGTAAAGCTCTTCAATCCTACGTTGATAATACGTGGACGGTCATTAACAAGCTCAGAGATTTGTTCAGAAATAGTTAGGTCAATATTTGTCTTCTCAGCTTCAACATGTTCCTTCGTTACATCATTCATAGCTAGGCCGATGATGTCCAAAGCTGTACGGATTGCTTCATCGTTGTTGTCTTTCACGATGATGCCAGCTTCACGAAGTCGGTTGATATGACCTTGGTAGTCTTGTGGATCACTCTTCGTACCACATACAGAAGCTACGAAGTATAGGTCTCTTCCTTCTGATTTCGCATGTTCCATACCTTCTTGGATTGCTGGAAGTAATGCGCTCGCCATATCGTTATGAGAACCGTAACCAAGTACGAAATCAAGTAGAATAACTGCTGTTTGCTCATCTTTAGCAGCTTCTTTAATAAAGTTGGCACGAGTTTCCGGATCGATCATCGGGTGTGGTTTACCTTGAGTATATTTATCATCACCTAAGTCCACGATCATATGACCATCTTTACGGAACACATAACCTTCTTCGTTCGTGATTTCAGAACCAAGTCCAAGAGCATCGGAAAGCATAACCGCCGCTTCTGAAGCAAGTGTACCACCAGAATAAAGTCCTTTAATTGCATTTTGGTTATCTGTCAACGAAGCACCTTCGAATTTGTAGTCTCCTACATAGCCATCATTACGCACTTCATTTCCACGAACTAAGTCAACTGCAATATGGGCAGTTTCAGCTAACGTATAAGCATGGTAAACGTTACCTTCATGTTTTTCAGGTTTTTCACCAAGGAAGATTGCTACTACTGGTTTAGATAAGCTGTGAAGTAATTCAACAACTTCGTCTCTAACCTCTTTTGCCGGTGGCTTAGAAACGATAGCGATAACTTCTGTTTGAGCATGGTTTTCTAATGCTTTAATTCCGTTCATCATAGTGATGGCGCCAACTTCATCTTTCAAGTCACGACCACCCGTACCGATCGCATGGCTTACACCTTCACCAAGACGGTCAATAATCGCAGAGACTTCTTGGATACCTGTACCAGAAGCACCTACAATACCGATACGGCCTTTATTTACAACGTTAGCAAACGCCATTGGAACACCGTCTAGAATACCAGTACCACAGTCAGGCCCCATGAAAATCAATCCTTTTTCATGTGCTTTCTTTTTCAAACGTACTTCGTCTTCGATTGCAACGTTATCACTGAACATGAATACGTGAAGATCGTTATCTAAAGCATTTTCTCCTTCTTCTGCCGCATATTCACCAGGTACAGAGATTAATGCTACGTTTGCATTTGGTAGTGCATCTTTCGCTTTGCTCCATGTACGAACTGTTTCAAATGTCTCTTTAGCACCACTGATTGATTGGTCTTTCAAGTATTGTTCTACTTTCGCTTCTACTTCTGCAAGTTTTGATTCATCATCTGTATCTAAAACAATTGCCATATCACTTGATTCAGCAGCTTCTAATTCTTCAGTATGAAGACCAGCGCCTTTGAATAAGTCTTTATTGGAAGGCGTAGCCATCATTACTTGGATTTTATTAACTCCTTCAATCGTAGATACTTCGTTTGTTAGAAGCATCAAGTTGATGGAATCTTGGTATGAGTTTTTCTTAATGATTGTGTATAACATATCTTCACCTCATATAATTATTTTGTTTCACTAGCGTTGCATAAATAATACCAGAATTTTCAGTTTTAATCTTTTTTCTATTAGAGCCAAAAAAGTAAATACCCAACTAAAGGTGGCTCCATTCATTTTTTTTACAATATACAATTAGACTTG
>NZ_JAMBON010000120.1 GCF_023715655.1 Oceanobacillus luteolus
GAGGCTGGGACAAAACCCCAGTAAATAGAAAATAGCTTCGCGCTTTTTGCGCGAAGCTATTTTCTATTTATCATAATTTTAGTAAACAAAAAGGACACCTTTTGATAAAATTAAAGTTACCAGACAATAATTAATCACAAAAGAGGTGTCCTTATGTTTAAACATTATACCATGAATCAAGTTGTTTTGCCGCTGGATTTGGAGATTAAATTACAAGAAAATGATATTGCTTTTGCGATACATGATTTAGTAGAAAGTATTCCTGATGAAGTATTCCAAGAATTTGTACGTCAAACCGGTCGACCAGCCTATCATCCACGGATGATGTTAAAAGTTATATTGTGCGGGTATACGCAGTCCGTCTTTTCCGGTCGTAAAATAGAAGCCTTATTACAGGACAGTGTTCGTATGATGTGGCTAGCGCAGGGTTACGAACCAACCTACCGCACCATTAATCGCTTTCGTTACAATCCCCTCATCGAAGACATCCTCCGTGAATGCTTCGTACAGTTTAGAAATCAATTAGTGGAGAAGGAATTGATAGAGGAAGAAGCAATTTTTATTGATGGAACGAAGATTGAAGCCAACGCCAATAAGTTTACCTTTGTTTGGAGGAAGTCCACCGAAAAATATAGTGACAAGCTGACGGAAAAGTCGAATCAGCTTTACGAGGAGTTGTTAGAAAAAGAAATTATTCCAGCAATCGAGCGAGAAAACAATGAAGAATTATCCGTTCAAGAGATGGAAAAAGTAGTAGAAAAGTTAGGCGAAAAAATCGAGGAATACGATGAAAGAATAGACGCTTGTGAAGTTGGCAGCGAGCGTAAAAAAATCCGTTCGGAACGCAAAATTCCAAAACAAGCTCGGAAGCAGTTTTCAGATTTCATCGTGCGTAAACAAAAATATGAAGAAGATATGGAAGTTTTCGGTGACCGCAATAGCTACTCCAAGACGGATCCGGATGCGACATTTATGCGCATGAAGGACGACTACATGAAGAACGGTCAATTGAAAGCTGGTTATAATGTACAGATAGCGACGGAAGGTCAATACGCACTTGCTTACGATGTTTTCCCGAACCCAACGGATACACGCACGTTGATCCCTTTTCTCGATACCATTGAAGAACACTTTTTTGAACTGCCGGATCATATTGTGGCGGACGCAGGATACGGTAGCGAACAGAATTATGAAGATATTATCGAAAATCGAAATAGAATTCCACTTATTACGTACAATCA
>NZ_JAMBON010000121.1 GCF_023715655.1 Oceanobacillus luteolus
TACTGTGAAGGCAGGTGTTTAACGTGTCTGATGTGATTAGAGAGAAATGTAAATTACTCCGTTTAGCATATATTGCAGACCTGTATGAAAAAGTTCCTTTCGAGAATCCGGAACAATATTTAATGGATCTATTACAACAGGAAATAGAGTTAAGGGAAATCGCAAAAGGAGAACGTTTAATTAAAAAAGCAAAGTTTATGAATGAAAAGGAATTAGAGGATTATCAATGGGGCGACCATATTCACTTCCCATCTAATCTCGACAGAGATGGCCTTGAATCCCTTTCCTTTATCAAGAGAAAAGAGAATGTGATTTTATCAGGGGCACCAGGAACAGGAAAGTCGCATCTAGCGACAGCATTAGGTAGAAAAGCTTGTAGAAACGGATATGAGGTCCGTTTCTACAGAGTAGCTGATTTAATAGAGTTGTTGGAAAAGTCGTGGGAGGAAGGTCGATATCAAGCTCTACGCAATCGGTTTACTAAAGTTGATATGATCATTCTTGATGAAATGGGATATGTGCCATTTAGTAAGGATGGGGCTGAGTTACTATTTCAGTTGATTTCCGACTGGTATGAACAGAAAAGCCTTATCATTACGTCCAACCTGGAATTTAGTCAGTGGAATAAAATATTTGTGGACGCACGTCTCACAGCTGCCTTGGTGGATCGAGTCATTCATCACGCTCATATATTAAGTTTCACTGGTGATAGTTACCGCGTGAAATACGCTTTATCGAATAGTTAATTATAAAGAAAATAAGGGCTGGCAAAGTTCTAAACTTTTCATTGCATTCTTCTAAACTTTTTGCTTGCAAAATACAAATGCTTCTTTTTTTAGTTTTTCATGTTTTTCTTTTTCCTCTTGTGCTCTTAGTTCAGCTTCCATTTCACCTATTGTTTTTGAAAATAAATCACGTTGAAAACGATATTCTTTAAGACCTATTCTACCTTCCACGTATTCAATATACAATTGTATATTCCTTAACATTCCACCTAAATCGTATTTTTCCATCCCTCTTTCAAAATCCTCAAATTCTACAGGTTGGATGATCTTTTTTTTATATTTCTCAGAGTATACAAAATCATTAAATACATGAAGATACCCTGAAGCACCCATTTTATTCAAATCATACAATGCACCAAC
>NZ_JAMBON010000122.1 GCF_023715655.1 Oceanobacillus luteolus
GGGCTTGTCAAATAAAGTGTGTAAGTTCCCATTTATTCAAGGTACTTTAACACCCTATCTTTCAGTTCATCATGAAGAAGAAGCTGGTTCATAACCATGGCCCAGTTTTGAATGCGACCACCCTCCCATTTGGTTTCAAGTTCCTTCACACGTAGATATAATACTTTCAAAAGGGCGTTCTCATTCGGGAATGCCCCCTTTTTAATCACTTTTCGAAAGCTGGAGTGGATACTTTCTACGGCATTTGTAGTGTACATAATCTTTCGTATGGCACTTCCGTAATCATAAAGCTGTTCAACATGGCTAAAGTTCCTCGTCCATACGTCAATGGCTCCTGAATAGGTAGCCCATTGTTGTTTAAAGGATTCAAAGGCGCTTATACAGGCTTTTAGACTAGGTGCACTATACACTTTCTTTAACGCTTGAGTGAAAGCTTTATAATCTTTACTTGGAACGTATTTAATCGAATTGCGAATCAAATGGACGATGCAGCGTTGAACAATGACTTCGGGGAAAATTGCTCGTGCTCCTTCCTCTAAACCACTCACGCCATCCATTGATATAAAGAAAATGTCTTCGACACCTCTAGCTTTTATCTCATCAAAGATCTGCATCCATTTATGCTTACTTTCCGTTTCGTTAAGCCATAAACCAAGAATTTCTTTATTGCCCTCTATGGTATATCCTAAAATGGTGTAGACAGCATATTTTCTTGTCTCATATTGATTACGAATCGTTGTATACATACAATCCACAAAAACAAACGCATAACAGCTACTCAAAGGTCGAGCCTGCCATTCCTCAAGGTCCGGAAGGACTTGGTCGGTAATATCTGAAACCATTTCATGAGATACAGAAAAGCCATAAATATCCTCAATGGTTGACGAAATATCTCGCTGTGACATCCCACGTGCATACATGGAAATTACTTTATTCTCAATTGCAGAGACGTCCTTTTTTCGCTTTGGAATCAGTTCAGGACTAAAGGAACCGTCACGATCTCTTGGCACCTTAATATCCACTTCACCTGAGCTTGTTTTGATGGTTTTCTTACTGTAACCATTCCGTCTGTTTTCTGTTTCTTTTTCATCTTTATCGTTCGTTTCGTAGCCTAAATGATGGTTCATTTCA
>NZ_JAMBON010000123.1 GCF_023715655.1 Oceanobacillus luteolus
TTTAACACCCTATCTTTCAGTTCATCATGAAGAAGAAGCTGGTTCATCACCATGGCCCAGTTTTGAATACGGCCACCATCCCATTTGTTTTCAAGTTCTTTCACACGTAGATATAATACTTTCAAAAGGGCGTTCTCATTCGGGAATGCCCCCTTTTTAGTTACTTTCCGAAAGCTGGAGTGTATACTTTCTACGGCATTGGTGGTGTACATAACCTTTCGAATGGCGCTTCCGTAATCATAAAGTTGTTCAACATGGCTAAAGTTCCTTGTCCATACGTCAACGGCTCCTGAATAGGTAGCCCATTGTTGTTTAAAGGATTCAAAGGCACTTATGCAAGCCTTTAAACTTGGTGCGCTGTAAACTTTCTTTAACGCTTGAGTGAAAGCTTTATAATCTTTACTTGGAACGTATTTAATCGAATTGCGAATCAAATGGACGATACAGCGTTGTACAATGACATCGGGAAAAATAGCCCGTGCGCCTTCCTCTAAACCACTCACGCCATCCATTGATATAAAGAAAATGTCTTCGACACCTCTAGCTTTTATCTCATCAAAGATCTGCATCCATTTATGCTTACTTTCCGTTTCGTTGAGCCATAAACCAAGTATTTCCTTATTGCCCTCTATGGTATAACCTAAAATGGTGTAGACAGCATATTTTCTTGTCTCATATTGATTACGAATCGTTGTATACATACAATCCACAAAAACAAACGCATAACAGTTACTTAAAGGCCGAGCCTGCCATTCTTCAAGGTCTGGAAGGACTTGATCGGTAATATCTGACACCATTTCATGAGATACAGAAAATCCATAAATATCCTCAATGGTTGACGAAATATCTCGCTGCGACATCCCGCGTGCATACATGGAAATTACTTTATTCTCAATTGCAGAGACGTCCTTTTTTCGCTTTGGAATCAGTTCAGGACTAAAGGAACCGTCACGATCTCGTGGCACCTTAATATCCACTTCACCTGAGCTTGTTTTGATGGTTTTCTTACTGTAACCATTCCGTCTGTTTTCTGTTTCTTTTTCATCTTTATCGTTCGTTTCGTAGCCTAAATGATGGTTCATTTCACCCTTTAACATCGTTTCAAACATCGGTCCAAATATATCTTTAAG
>NZ_JAMBON010000124.1 GCF_023715655.1 Oceanobacillus luteolus
CTTTCCCTCACGGTACTGGTTCACTATCGGTCACTAGGTAGTATTTAGCCTTGGGAGATGGTCCTCCCGGATTCCGACGGAATTTCACGTGTTCCGCCGTACTCAGGATACACTCCGGAGGAAACTCCTTTTCGATTACAGGGCTGTTACCTTCTATGGCTGATCTTTCCAGATCGATTCATCTAAAGAGTTTCTTTGTAACTCCGTGTGGAGTGTCCTACAACCCCAGTAAGCAAGCTTACTGGTTTGGGCTGTTTCCGTTTCGCTCGCCGCTACTTGGGAAATCGCATTTGCTTTCTGTTCCTCTGGGTACTGAGATGTTTCAGTTCCCCAGGTCTGCCTCGTATATCCTATGTATTCAGATATACGTACTGTCCCATTACGGACAGTGGGTTTCCCCATTCGGAAATCCTCGGATCAACGTTTACTTACAACTACCCGAGGCATATCGGAGTTAGTCCCGTCCTTCATCGGCTCCTAGTGCCAAGGCATCCACCGTGCGCCCTTATTCACTTAACTAAGTTACAGTAAATAAAGCTTACATTTTTGCCTATTGGTCTTAATAACCAAGTTTAATCTAGCTTCAGCTCCAAGAAACTCCCGTCATAAGCAATGGTCTTCCAAACGCTGACGCGTTTTCCATACCCTTGCTTATGCGTCCGTTTCTGAACAGTCGCTTCAGCCTTTTATTTGATGTCGTTGTTACTCTTATTTAGTTTTCAAGGTACAAGCAGAGAGATTTGCTCCCTCAAAACTGAACAAACAACACAGTATGTTTCATCTAACGAAGTTAGATGTTCCGAAAATAGTCTAGCTCCGGCGACCAGCAACTAGCAAACTTCACACCCTTCCAATCGATAAGTCAACATCAGCTCCCTATGGTCGCTGTGTTTCCTTTATCTCATTCCAGAGTGTTCCAGTTTGTATGTTGCTAAACGGTCGCCTACGCCTTCTTATATATCCTTAGAAAGGAGGTGATCCAGCCGCACCTTCCGATACGGCTACCTTGTTACGACTTCACCCCAATCATTAGTCCCACCTTCGGCGGCTGGCTCCAAAAGGTTACCTCACCGACTTCGGGTGT
>NZ_JAMBON010000125.1 GCF_023715655.1 Oceanobacillus luteolus
GATGAAGCATTAGCAATCTGTGAAACCAAAGCACTTTATAGTGCAAATGAATTTAGCGATATCGTTCAATACCTCAAACGCCAGCGCCAAGTGAACAACAAAGTATGTATACCAGAAGAACCACCGATGAAACTTCTATCGGATTCAGACTCATCCGTCTTGCATGCCAAAACACATACGCGTGAATTAGATAGTTATCTTGAAGTGTTGGGTGGTGTAGCTAAATGACTTCCTCTCTTGAGCAGTTACAGCAGCAATTACGAGCATTGCGAATGGTAGAGTCCGCCCAGTATTTACCAGAATTAATGAGAAAGGCGGAAATAGAAGAGTGGAGCTACCATAACTTTTTATATGAGTTCAGTTCGTACGAACTGAAACGCAGAGAAGAAAAATTAATTGAAAGACGTTTAAAATGGGCAGCCTTTCCTGTCTACAAAACATTGGATGATTATCGATTGCATGAACAACAAGCGCTTACAAAAAAGCAAATGAATCAATTGAAAGAACTGACATGGTTAGACCAACTTTATAACCTCATCCTTTTAGGGCCGCCAGGTGTAGGTAAAACTCACTTGGCGACAGGATTAGGGATAGAAGCTATATATAAAGGCTACAAAGTATCTTTTATCTCCATGGGGGAACTGGTTCATTTGCTTAAAACGGAAGAGTTTACTAGAAAATCTCAAACACGCATGAAAAGAATTAGAGATTCCAATCTAGTTATTATTGATGATTTGATGTTTATGGCTATGGATAATCGTGAAGCTAATTTATTCTTTCATTTGATTAATGATTTATATGATAAATCATCCATTATCCTAACATCTAATAAGGCCCCTTCTGAATGGGGTGAATTATTGGGTGATCCAGGAATTACTACAGCAATCTTAGACCGAATAATTCATCGAGCAGAAGTTCTAAATTTTAAAGACGATGATAGTTACAGAATGAAAAATCGTAAGACTATTTTTAATGACGATAGTGTCCAAAATTAATTAGCGAAAAGTGTTCATTTTTACTTGACGCTTACA
>NZ_JAMBON010000126.1 GCF_023715655.1 Oceanobacillus luteolus
TGTAACTGCTAAACTATAATAGACAGTTATTGCTAAATAAGAATGAACACTTTCTATGGGGATAGGCATGTAAAAGGATGTTGCCCCGTAGGGGCGACAGCCTTTTACATGCTCGGCGAATTATGTCAGTCCCCTCATTATCAAACGCTCCTTCTCCTGTATAATATTTAATTATATTATACGTTAGTGGGGGTACGTGGAAGGTGGAAAAGTGGGAAATGTACATGGAAATTCATCAATTAAAAAAACAAGGATTTAAAGTAAGGGGTATAGCTAGAAAACTAGGTATTTCACGAACAACAGTATATAAATATCTTCGAAAATCACCGGAGGAAATGAGTGTATGGATGGCTTCAACAAAGTCTCGAATGAAGAAGCTAGATCCGTATGAAATGGTTATCCATACATGGTTAACAGAACATCCAGATTTATCTGCAGCTCAAGTTCATGATTGGCTACTCGAAAGATATGAAGATCTACAAGTCGCTGAAAGTACCGTTCGTAATTATGTAAAGGAATTACGTGAAAAGTATTCCATTCCAAAAACAAAAGAAAAACGGGTATACCAAGCAGTTCCAGAACTTCCAATGGGACAGCAAGCACAAGTAGATTTTGGACAAACACAACAGAAAAAGCGGGATGGAAAGAAAGTAACGCTGAACTTTATTAGCTTTGTGCTTTCGCACTCTCGTTATAAGTATGTGGAGTGGTTAGACCGCCCTTTTACAACGAGGGATATGATTCAAGCTCATGAGAATGCATTTGAATACTTCGGCGGAATTCCGTACGAACTCGTATACGATCAAGACGCTTTACTCGTTGTAAACGAAAATGCAGGAGACGTTATCTTAACCGCAGAGTTTCAATCTTACCGCGAAGAAAGAAAATTAAATATAGCGATTTGTCGAAAACAAGACCCTGAAAGCAAAGGGAAAGTTGAAAATGTCGTCGGTTTTATCAAAGGAA
>NZ_JAMBON010000127.1 GCF_023715655.1 Oceanobacillus luteolus
CTAAATATAACAAAACCTTCCAATCACTATGTAGTGGAGGGTTATTTGGCATACGTAATTTTAGTATATCATGAGAGAATTAATTTTTTTAGAGAAAAATATTGACAACTATTAGCTGGTTTAGCACTAGAATCAATTGTTCTCATTGAACAATTACTGATCTACTAAAGTAATCTCTTCAAATTTCTATCTATTAGTAGAAGTTTTAGCCCCTTCTACCACGTAATCTGCCCCACTTACACAACAAGGGCGGTTAACCCTTCTTTGATCAACGCACCCGTTAGTACAATAAGAAATGCTCCTCTTTTTTTATAGTATTTCTTATTTTTTATGTTAATGTACTTTAATTTCTTCTTCTAAAAAATCTTCTAAATTTGGAGATTGATTATATTTAATTGCAGCTTGCTTATCCTTCTCAATAATGGCCTTTGTTAGGTCAATATGATTTATGCTCGCAATGGCAACAGCGTAATGGATAACATCAACTAGTTCTTTTTCTAAAGAAGTATTCCCCGTATTTGCCTTTCGCCCTTCTAACTGGTTTAGTACCTCTGCTACCTCGCCAATTTCTTCTACTAATTTCATAAACAAAGCAGATGAAGTACGTCCTTCTTTGTATTTTAGTGCTAGGTAACTCTGTAACTCACGAAATGTTAATTGCTTCGGATTTTCTTTGTCATTTCCCATTTTAACGCTCCCCTATTTAATTTAACCCTCATCCTAATACAGCTATCAATATTTGAAGTTTTCTGTCCTCATACTGCAATAAATCCGACAAATAGAGCATTATCCTTCTTGGATTAACGCACCCATTCGTATTATAAGGTTAACCAGATGTTAAATATTTCTGGTTGACCTTATTTTTTATGGTCTTATTATTACATTGTAGCCGGGGCAGGACGGACGCACCCGTGGGACTTGATCCCGTCAGCTAAACTGT
>NZ_JAMBON010000128.1 GCF_023715655.1 Oceanobacillus luteolus
TAACTAAAAAATCCAAAACCTTCCAGATTGGTGATAACGGAAGGTTATTTAGCATGAATAAAATTAAGTATATCATAATTAATTTGAGTTTTTTAGAGAAATATATTGACAACTATTAGCTGGTTTATTTGTATAATTCAACAAGAGAGGGTGCATATCCTTCTTTAAGGATTGCACCCGTTAGTGAAGAAGCATATCATCTTGAATTTCGTTGGGTTAGCCTCTTAATCAGAGTAAAAAACATAAACCCTAATAACGCTCCAAGAGTATTTAAAATTAAATCATCAACATCAAAGCTACCTAAGATAGGGAAGAGCAATTGAATGATTTCAAATGTTAAACTGAAGCAAAAAGAAACCAATAATATTGTTATAAACTTTTGAAATCTACTAATTAAAATAGGTAAAAGAAAGCCAAATGGCATAAAGATTACAATATTCCCTAAGATATTTTGAACACTAACTGTGAAAGTATCGGAAACAATGTAATTTATAATTGTCGCAAAAGGAACGAAGTTCATTTGGAAATGGTTTAATCCTAATTCCAAATTTTGCACAAGATAAGATATCGGCATATATTTAATCAATATTACTTTAATCAATACAGCGATGTATAGAACAAACACTAACCATAAAAATACTTTTAATAACTTCAATTTTCTCCCCCCAATATATTTTCATTGATTACAGATATGCTGCCTGCATAATACAATAAATTAGACAAAAAGAGCGTTAATCCTTCTTGGATCTTCTTGGATTAACGCACCCGTTCGTATTATAAGGTTAACCAGATGTTAAATATTTCTGGTTGACCTTATTTTTTATGGTCTTATTATTACATTGTAGCCGGGGCAGGACGGACGCACCCGTGGGACTTGATCCCGTCAGCTAAACTG
>NZ_JAMBON010000129.1 GCF_023715655.1 Oceanobacillus luteolus
AGAAGACCAATCCAGATCAACTTTCCCTTTTCAATGAAGCTGAAGATACTGCGAATCCAGAAATCGAAGAACCAACGCTCGAAACCATTACGATTACACGAAAAAAGCGAGATCGTCGAGATGATAAGTTTGAAAACCTGCCTACAGAAACGATTGAATATCGTCTATCAGCTGAGGAACAGGTCTGTTCGTGTTGCGCTGGTCCTCTACATGAAATGAGTACGCAAGTACGCAGGGAAATAGAAGTCATCCCGGCACAAGTGAAACTGAAGGAACATGTACAGTATGTATATGGTTGCCGTCATTGTGAACGGAATGAATTGGAGACTCCAATTGTCACAGCGAAAATGCCCGCTCCTGTTTTCCCTAGAAGTTTGGCATCCCCATCTGCGATGGCATACACGATGACACAAAAATACGTGGAAAGTATGCCTTTACACCGCCAAGAGAAACATATGGAGCGATTTGGCATTTCCTTATCCCGGCAAACCTTATCCAATTGGATACTCTATGGAGCCAATACCTGGTTAAGTCCCATCTATGATCAGATGCGAGAACATCTCCTGAAACAGGATATTTTGCATGCGGATGAGACGAGCCTTCAGGTCCTTTCGGAACCCGATCGGCCAGCCACTTCCAAATCTTATATGTGGCTTTATCGTACAGGTCGGATGAGTCCTGCAATCATCTTGTATGATTACCAGCGTACTCGTGCAGCCAAACATCCTTCCCGATTTCTGAAGGATTTCCAGGGATATATCCATGTGGATGGCTATGCAGGTTACAATGGTATAGCTGGAGTTACCTTGGTTGGTTGTTTGGCGCATGCCAGACGCAAATTCACGGAAGCCCTTCAGGCTCTTCCTGAATCGGCGAAAACAACCCACGTAAAGG
>NZ_JAMBON010000012.1 GCF_023715655.1 Oceanobacillus luteolus
TGATCTCGCTTTGACTTAGTCAATAGAATAACCTCCCAATCTTATATGTTTATTCTAACAATAAAAAAATAAACTGCGAAGCAAGAGCCGTACGCTCTCTCACTTACACAGTTTATTTTACACTCCCTAAATCGTACTTTGATTTGATCTTATTTTAATCAATCGTCATCGTCGTCATCATCTTCTAAATCAATATCCACGACCAAGACTTTTCCAGTATATGCATCAATTTCAATGTCAGCTTCCCCACGGGAGCTCTCAATTTCAATTTCGTAGATGAGACGGCCATCGTCTTTATCGAGTTCTACGTCTTCCACTGTACCAGAGAATTGTTTGAGAGCAATTTGAATTGCTTCTTCTTTACTGATGGTTGACTTCTTTGATTCTTTTTTCGTTTCTTTAGCTGGCGCTTTTGTCTCTTGCTTTTTCTCCGTTTTAGGAGCTTGAGCTTTTGATTCAGATGCCTTTGCAGTTTGTTTATTTGTAGCTTCGTTTGTTTGGTTTTCTTTCTTGTTTACCTCTTGTTTAGGAGCTGTTGCAGTTTTATTTTCTGCTGGCTTCGTTTCAGTATTTTTCTCTTCTACCTTTTTCGTTTCTTTTTTGTCATCTGCTTGACCGTCGGTTTTTTCTTTAATATCTAATGATTTCTCTTCGTCTTTTTTAGCTACTTCTTTTTCTTGCTTTTCTTTCGCTTTATTTTCTTCTGTTTTTGCAGTTAATTTCTCATCAAGTTTTAATACTTCGCCAGTATTGCCATCAATTGCTAACTCATACTCTTTTCCTTCAATTTCAATTTCCACTTCATAGACGGGATCTTTTCCTTTATTATCTAACTCTAATTCGGTGATTTTTCCTGGATATTGAGCCTTTACTTTTTGTTCTATCTCATCACGAGTTAAATCTGGACCTGCGGAAACGGATAAGTTTTGACTAAAGATTAAGCCTAAAAATGCTGCAATCGCCATTGCACCTAATGCCATCATTATTTTTTTGTTCATCTTTACTCCTCCTATGTCATATTATCTATTTTAAAAAAGTAATTTTGCTTCTCTATACTTTTAATTTACCTTAGTTGAATGAAAGTAACATGTGAATTAGATTAGAATTTGATGAGAAATCTCATTAATCGTCCCAATGATCGTCATCTTCATCGATATCGAACTCAACAATTTCACCAGTTACAGCATCAATATCAATATCTGCTTCTTGCTTCTCATTTTTCAATTCCATCTCATAAATAAGTCTACCATCATCTTCATCCAATTCAATATCGGTGACTTTCCCGTCGAACTTTTGAAGTGCTATTTGTTTTACCTCCTCCACCGAAAGTGCATCTTCATATTGGTTCGTCTTCTCTTGTTTTGTTCCTTTTACTTCACCTGTAGGTATAATGGATCCTACTGAATCCGCATTCGATTGAAAAGCAGAAAATCCAAGAATCAATGCCAGAGCTAGGGCAGCTATTATTAAACCTGTTTTCTTTTTCATTTTTATTTCCTCCTCGTCAACTTCTATATTTATCATAACCACGTTTCATGAAAAGAGGCTGTGAGTCAGATTAGAAAACAATGAGAAACCAGTTAAAGTATTGAAAGATAAGGTGTGATACGATTAAAATACAGCTTTCATTTACAGGGGAGGTAAAGAAAGATGAATGTAGAATTGACAAGGTTTAAAGTAAAAGAGGGGAAATCGGCACGTGTGGATGCCTGGCTGAAGTTTTTGAATGATAATATGGAGGATGTTCTGGTCACTTTAGATGGTGAAAAAATGTATGTAGAAACTATTTTTAGAGAACTTATAAATGGCGAAGAGTTTTTGTACTGGTATTCCATTAAAGGGGAAGGCGGACAAGAAGTGGAAGAGTCTGATCACTGGATTGATAAAAAGCATCTCGAGTTTTGGAGAGAATGTATAGATGAAACATATGAGCCAGTTGATCTTATAACTGAAGTTGTAATGATCCCTGAAAAAGTTAAAAACAGCATGAAGTAAAACAACCCCCGAATGATTCGGGGGTTCTATAATACAGCCTTTGATTATTCAGTTGGTTGACTTTTCTTTTTTAAAATCGGCAAAACTAAAGTAAATGTGGAGCCTTCACCCTCGGTACTTTCAACTGTAAGTTTTCCGTTGTGTTCCTCAGCAATTGTAAGGGCAATGGAAAGACCTAATCCCGTACCACCTGTCTCTCTGCTTCTTGCCTTGTCCACACGATAAAATCGCTCAAATATCCGTTCCTGTTCCTCCTCTGAGATTCCATTACCAAAATCCTGGACAGAGAAGATCACTTCACCGTTATAGGTAAACAGGCTGACGACGATTTTTTCCTTACTATATTTGAGGGCATTATCAATAAGTATATAGATGATCTGCTCCAGCTGCTCCGCACTTCCCATTACATAGATTGATTCTATATTCTTATGGAATTCAATTTCTCTACCATATGCTTGTTTGAAAGTTACAATGGAATGTTCGACCAATTGATGAAACTCTACCTCTTTATGGACAACATTTTTTTTATTTTTCGCCAAAGCGAGAAGCTGTTCCACCAATTTCTTCATGCGGTCAGCCTCTGAATCAATCGCTTGAATTGATTCTTGCAGAAGTTCTGGATTATCCATGCCGCGTCTTTCCATAAGCTGTGCATAACTTTTTACAATTTGGATCGGCGTTTTCAATTCATGGGAAGCATTCGATACAAAGTCCTCTTGTTTTTCATAATTGGTTTTCAGTTGATCAATCATTTCATTAAAGGTGACTTCCATTTCATATAATTCATCTCTGGAATGATTCCGATGTTCAATTTTATTCCATTTTCTATCTCTAATATTTTCTTTCATTGTATTCGTCAGCTTTTCAATCGGATTGAGTAAAAATCGACTTAACACAGTACTGCCAATTAAAGTTGGAATTAGGAATATGATAGAAGCAATAACTAACACGTAAAATAAAATAGTCATCGTATCAGCCAATTCCACTAAGTTATCCGATATTTGCAATGTAACGATACTGCCGTCATACCAAATAATCGGTTTTGTAATGACCGCAACATGAACTCCACGTTCAGGTCTGATGATTTCCCGTGATTCCTCGGCTTGAAATGCACCTTCCAAGGTTTTATAAGCTTCTCCAGTAAGTTTAAATTCAAGTGCCTTGCCTTCGTTCGAAAATACCTTTGCCATCCCATTTGCTGGAAGGAATGCTTTAATTACTTCTCCAGCCTCTTCAGCTGTCGTAGCGTTAGATAGGCGTCCCACCAGTACTTCTGTTTGCAAAGATAACTCCACCAATTGGCTTTTTGTGGCATTTTGATAAAAAAGAAAGTAAATTGAGGTATTTACCAAGACGAGCATAATAAGTATGAAAATGCTGGAAAAAAGCTGAATCTTCGTTTTAAGTTTCATTGTTCCAAATCCTTTATTGTATAACCTACTCCACGCACCGTTTGAATATAAGGCACGTCAAAACCTTTATCTATCTTTTGGCGTAAATAACGAATATATACATCGACGACATTCGTATCGCCATAATAATCGTATCCCCAAACTTGTTCAATCAACTGTTCACGAGTCAACACGATATTTTTATTTTTTAATAGACATACGAGCAAGTCAAATTCACGAGGAGTGAGCTCGATTTGCTGGTCACCCCTAGTTACTTCCCTGGAACTGATATTAACTGCAAGGTCACCGACCTGAAGACCGTTATCACTTTCTTTCTTCGGTTTTGGCCTCCGTAAATGTACACGGATCCTCGCTAATAATTCTTCAATCTGGAACGGTTTTGTAATATAATCATTCGCTCCCAAATCCAGTCCACTTACTTTATCATGCACTTCATCTCTTGCAGTCAGTAATACAATCGGTGTATCCTCATCGATACGTCGGACTCGGCGAAGTACTTCAAGCCCGCTTAATTCTGGAATCATAATATCCAAAAGGACGAGGTCCCATTCCTGCTCTTCCATCATACGAAGAGCATCCTTTCCATTATCCGCTACTTCTGTTTCATAATTTTCATATTCTAGCTCTAGCTGGAGTACCCGGCTAAGCTTCTGTTCATCTTCTACAATTAAAATTTTTGGGCTTGTCATGTTTATTTACACCTGCCAATATATTTTAAGCACAATTCACTTTCTATTATACTAGTAAAAGCTTATGATGACGATAAGGAAAAATCTTCATTTTAGAAAG
Organism: Oceanobacillus luteolus; assembly: GCF_023715655.1. Taxonomy (GTDB): domain Bacteria; phylum Bacillota; class Bacilli; order Bacillales; family Amphibacillaceae; genus Oceanobacillus; species Oceanobacillus luteolus. Next base: position 4,197 of record NZ_JAMBON010000012.1, read on the forward strand.
GGAGAGAAGTATATGTTAGCGATAGACCATCTTGTCATTGCATCACAGAATCCGGAAGAAGATGCCCAACAGTTTGCTGATAAACATGGCGTAACTGTTCTTCAGGGAGGGAAGCATGAAAAATGGGGTACATATAATTATCTGGCTTTCTTTGAGAATAATAGTTACATCGAATGGCTTGGAGTGTTTGATCGAGATTTGGCAAGTAAAAGTGACAATCCGCTCATTCAACAAACGATATCTTTTTTAGAGAAAGGAAATACCGGCTTAGTTACCTATGCGTTACGGACAAATGACATGGATAACTACCTAAATTTATTTGCTGAAAAGAGTATCCATTTTCATGGACCCTTCCCCGGTTCAAGAAAAACAGCTGAAGGTCAGCTCTTAACCTGGCGGATGTTATTTCCCGATGGAAAGGAACCACTCCCTTTCCTTATTGAATGGGGTTCGGGAATCAATCTTCCGGAAGATAAGACGAATATTAATACTAAGAGCTTAAGCAACATCGAACTTCCTGGCAGTCCGACAATTTATCTTGAAGTATTCCGTTTAAAGAGTGAAGAGAATCAGATTGAACTGGAAAATGGACATTTACAATTTACTACAAGCTCACAGCTTGATTTTGAAATAAGATAAGTTGAAACCATTTTCATCTTTTGACGTCTAATGAAGAAATCAGTCAAAGATGGAAAGGATGGGATAGGATGCAGAAAATAGTAATGGTCATTCTATTAGTTAGCATACTTGCTGCATGCGCTACATCCAATGTTGAGAACGAAGAGGATGAAAGGGATCATGTAGAGGGCGAAGTCAACACATTAGTACATGCAAACAATCAGTTGGCATTTGATCTTTTAGCCGAGATATCCAATGATACAGCGGATAATGTCTTCCTCTCCCCTGCCAGTCTCTATATCGCATTATCACTCGTTTATAATGGGGCGGATGGAGAAACTAAAAGTGAAATGGATGAACTACTTGGATTCAAGGAAGTAAATCAACTGAACCAGTCCAATCAGAGCTTTTATCAACAGTTGATGAACGAAAAATCCGGAATTACACTTCAAATAGCCAATTCAATTTGGCTAAATGATGAGTTCCAATTTCAAAGAGATTTTCAGGATAGTATGAATGAATTCTATGAAGCTGAAATAAGTGAAGTCGATATAGCTGATCCCTCTACAACTGACTTGATCAATAATTGGGTGAAGGAGAATACAGAAGGACGGATTGAGGAAATCGTCGAAGGCCCATTGGATCCAGAGATTGTTACGTTTTTGATTAATGCCATTTACCTCGATGCAGCTTGGCAGCATGCGTTTGATTCAAATTCGACTCATACAAGTGAGTTTCATCTTCTAGATAATTCCACAAAAGAAGTGGAAATGATGATGCAGGTAGAACAATTCGACTATCTAGAACAATCGGATTTTCAGGGTATTGTCTTGCCTTACGGAGATGGGCAAATGAGTATGCAAATTTTCCTGCCTAAAGAGGGGATCGATGACTTTGATGAAAAATTCACATTAGAAAAATGGGAAAGCTGGCAACACGACTTTCAAAAAGAAGATGTGCAAGTGATGCTTCCAGCCTTCGAAGTGGAGTTTGAAGCAACACTAAACGAAGCACTTGAGGACTTAGGAATGACGACTGCTTTTAATGAACATGCAAATTTCTCCAAACTCGTGAAAGAAACGGATGAAGTCTATATAAGTGAAATCAAGCAAAAAACATTCCTCCTCGTTGATGAAGAAGGAACAGAAGCTGCGGGGGCTACCTCCGTGGAAATGAGTACTACATCCATGCCTGGTAATGGCCCTTCTGTAATGGAAATCAACCGGCCGTTCTTTCTTGTCATTATAGACGAACAGACTGATGCTATTCTGTTTACCGGAAAAATTACTGAACCTCCAGCACGTAGTAAGTGAGATAATGTATTTCATAGAAGCTTTTGACGTTAATTTAAATAGGATAAGAACATTTAAAGGAAACAAGCTTGATCCAATTTGATTTGATGCCTATGCATCTTCTAAGGACACGAAACAGTACCAACTTGTTTCATTCGTGTCCTTATACTACTTCTAAGGACACGAACAGCATTAATTCTGTGTCATTCGTGTTCCTAGACTACTTCTAAGGACATGAAACAGCACCAATTTTATGTCATTCGTGTCCCTACACTACTTCTAAGGACATGAAACAGCACCAATTTTATGTCATTCGTGTTCCTACACTACTTCTAAGGACATGAACAGAATCATTGTTGTTTCATTTGTATCTTTATAGAGTCTAAACTTATTATTGTGCATGGAAATGTAAAAAAATAGTGGGTAAAGTCACCCTCCGATGACCTTACCCACTAATTTCACTATTAACCTAATTGCTGCTCTAAGAATTCCGTTACTTCTTCTGGTGATTTTGTATAAGCACTATGTTGATGGGCGAGCTTTTCGCCGTTTTGGAAAATCAATACACTTGGAATTCCCATGACATCGTACTTCTGGGCAATCCCTTCAATTTGATCTACATTTACTTCATACCAATTATAATTCTTAAACTTTGGGATGACTTGGTCAGAGAACATATCAAACACTCTGCAGTCTGGACACCAGTTAGCAAAGAATTTAATGATCACTGGATTTTCACTTTGGATTACTTTGTCAAATTCCGCTTGTGTTTCGATTAGCTCCATGTAAATTCTCCTTTTATAGAACAATAGTATAATTTTCTCTATATTATACTATTTGTATTCAATTCGTCCAAGAATATAGGCTGTTAGTAATCCAGCCAAGAAAGTCACGATACTTAATACAATTAATCCAGCAGACCCTGGTATTCCAGGAAATATAACGAATACAGAACCTAATACAAGACCGATTGTAGCGGCAAACGTCAATGAAAAATAATTTTTCAAGCAATACCCAATAACCCGGCTCATAATGACAAATCCGATTGCTATACCAAGACCTGTAACAATAATAATATCAAATTGAAAATTACTTATTGCGGCAATAACAGTTGGATATACACCAAGAACAAGCATCATAAATGAACCACTGATTCCAGGAATAATCATTGCACTACTGCCAATAAACCCAGCCACGAATAAAAGAAGATAAGTAGAAGGGGTAATGTTGGTGATAATCTCGCCATCTCCTGTACTTAGAAAACCAATTGCAACAATTAGAATTATTCCTGCAATCATAAAGAAGATATGTTTTATACCAAAAGTATTTTTTGCATTTGCTTTATATAATAAATAAGGTAAAACCCCAAGAATTAACCCAAGAAAAAAGAATAAGGTTGGAGTAGGATAATTAATAAACAACCATTCTATCAAACTAGCCAATAAAAAAATGGCTGTGACCATTCCAACACCTAGCGGCACTAGAAAGCCTAACTGTTTTTTCCAATTTTTACTAAAGAAACCATTGATTGCTTCGATTAAACGTTCGTAAATTCCAAGTAATAAAGCTATAGTGCCTCCACTAATGCCGGGGATTACATCTACTGCACCCATTATCATTCCCCGATATAAATTCTTCCATTCCATTAGATTAATCTCCTTATGTATGTTTATTTCAAAGTCCATTTTACATCATATCAAAAAAAGTGGGACATGCATACAGGAAACTAAATGAAGCGACCAGCATCACTACTGATCGCTTCATTTATTCCCCTTCTAAAAACTGCAGTTCCGGCATCCATTGTGACATATGCTTCTTGATTTCACTGTAATGATTAGAAGCTCCAGCCAACTCTTCATTACTTAACGTATACATCGGTACGACTTCATAATCGGACCAATTTGAACGAAATTTTACATATGTTGGCAACAGAGTAGGTGAATGGATTTCAATCTCTTCCTTATCACCAAATGTTGTTTTCTTTACGGTGAAAGTAAAGATTCCTCCAATACGCTGATAAAGAGTTTGTTGATTAGATAGAAAATTTCCTAGACTATAAATGACAAGAGTCTCATTTCCTTCCTCACCTTCTATCCAGTCAGCAGGCTGTAATACATGAGGGTGATGCCCAATCACTGCATGTACACCCTGATCTGCTGCGAATTGTACAAGGGATTTTTGAAAGTCATTCGGTAACCGCTCATATTCATTACCGAAATGTAGACTCATTATAATAACATCGGCTGCTTCCTTTGCTCTGGCAATCTCTTCTTCCATATTTGCTTTATCGATTATGTTCACCAAATAATCCTTACCTTTAGGCACTGGTATGCCATTTGTTCCGTATGTATAAGCTAGTAAAGCTACTGAAATGCCTTCATCTGTTTCAATGATACGTAAGTCTTGGCAATCCTCTTCATCTTTGTAAGCACCGACGTATGTTATACCAAGTTGCTCCCAATGGCGAATGGCTTGCTGGATAACAGCTTCCCCACGATCTAACGTATGGTTGTTTGCCAAGTTAACTGCGTTCACACCAACCTCTTTCAAAGCAGCTCCTATTTCCACTGGGCTATTGAATGTCGGATAAGAAGATAAGCCAAACTCCTCTCCCCCAATCATCGACTCTTGATTTGCAATCGTAATTGTTGCCGCACTTAAATAAGGTTTTACCTTCTCCAGCATAGGGGTAAAGTTATAACCACTTCCTGTCCACGCATCAATATATACTGGTTGATGAATCAAAACATCGCCTATGGAAGATATAGTGATTTCTTTCACTGACCGCACGGGGATTGATGCTTTTTCGACTATACGATTTTCCTTTATTACGACTGATTCATCGGTACCTATCAATTCTGTAGTTGACGTCCCGCAAGAAGTCAGCAAACTAATGAAACAAAAAACAAGCGAAACGTGAAATACAGTGAGCTTTTTCATGTCTTCTTCCCCATCTCTTCCCTTTTGTTCTCTGCACGACTAATATTATTTTACTGCTAATAAATCATTCGCTCAATAGATTCTTAAAATTAACAAACTTTAAAGAAACTTTACACGCATAATGGTACACTGGACAAAACTGGTTATAGTATAATAACAGATAGAGATAAAACGAAACTTCATTCCATGTATGTTTTACTGAAGTTTATACCCTTGTTTTTTTGGAAAGACTTAAATGAAGCCCACAAAACGTGTTAGAGGTGATGGAGGAATCGTTGTGAAACGTTATTTGTCCGGCATTTTAATTGGAATAAGCGCAGTCATTATCATCGTTGGAAACATGATGGATATTTACTGGGGTGGAATTGCAGCATGGGGGATTGCATTTATATTATTGATACTCGCTGCTTATTTCACAAAATATATTCCTAATGAAGAAAAAAAGAAAACGAAAACCAATCAGCGTTAATGGATCAGGACGAAAAACCCGAGCGAAGGCATGTGCTTCTCTCGGGTTTATTTATTACTTAATATAATAAACAACTGATTCATAGGGACGAAGTTTTAATTGCTCCAATCTCTCACTAGAATCATTATAATTCGATAGTAACAGTTTAGGATTGGCAAATTGTTTATCAACTTGAAGATCGACTGTTACCTCTTCTTCAAAAAAGTTACTTACGACAAGGATTCGTTCATCCTGCCAATTACGGGAATACGCAAAGACCTGTGGATGTTCAAGGAACAGCGGCTCGTAGTCGCCGTATGTGATGATGTCATACTGCTTCCGTAGCTCAATCAATTTTTTATAATGATAGAATACAGAATCCTCATCAGCAAGAGCCTCTTCCACATTAATCTTTTTATAATTATCCGCTACATTTATCCACGGATTCCCAGCTGTAAATCCTGCATGCTCATCAGCTGACCATTGCATCGGAGTTCTTGCATTATCTCTAGACTTTTGCATTAAAATCTTCATAATTTCAGGTTCAGACAAGCCTTTTTCCTGCAAGATATGATACGCATTCAGTGATTCCACATCACGATAATCTTCGATAGATGAGAAATTAGGGTTCGTCATCCCAATCTCTTCACCTTGGTAAATGTACGGAGTTCCTTTTAGAAAATGCAAGGTTGTAGCCAGCATTTTCGCTGATAATTCCCGATATTCTCCTTCTGAACCGAAGCGTGATACGACTCGTGGTTGATCATGGTTACACCAGAATAATGCATTCCAACCTCCACCTTCATGCATACCGATTTGCCAATCAGACAGAATTTGCTTCAATTCAAGGAAATCAAAAGGAGCATACGTCCATTTCTCTCCGTTCGGATAATCGACTTTCATATGATGGAAGTTGAACGTCATAGACAGCTCCTGACGCTCAGGTTGGGTATAACGGACACAATTATCTAAAGTTGTAGACGACATTTCTCCTACTGTAAGCATATCGTATTCTGAAAATACCTCTTGGTTCATCATATGCAAATACTCATGAATACGTGGACCATCTGTATATTGACTGCGTCCATCCCCTTTAGGATCTGGATCATCCTGGAAGTCTTGCTTTTTGGAAATGAGGTTGATTACATCCAATCGGAAACCATCAATCCCTTTTTCCGCCCAGAAACGCATCAATTCAAATACTTTTTCCCTTACCTCTGGATTTTCCCAGTTCAAATCCGCCTGAGTCTTATCGAATAGATGCAAATAGTACTGTCCAGTTGCTTCATCCCATTCCCATGCATTACCACCAAACTTCGATTGCCATTGATTCGGCTCTCTCCCGTCAATCGGGTCTTTCCAAATATAGAAATCACGGTATGGATTGTCCTTTGAAGTCCGGGATTTCTTAAACCATTCATGGTCGGTCGAGGTGTGATTCACAACCAAATCCATAATCAATTTCATCCCCCGCTGATGTGTATCATGCAGCAGTTCATCAAAATCATCCATCGTTCCATATAAAGGATCAATGGAATAATAATCACTGATGTCATATCCATTATCTTTTTGAGGAGATTGGTATACTGGTGTTAACCATAAGACATCGACCCCAAGCTTTTGCAAGTAATCCAATTTTTTGCGGATTCCTTGTAAATCACCTGTACCTTTTCCCGTGGTATCCATAAAGCTTTTCGGGTAAATTTGATAAACGACCGATTTTTTCCACCAAGGTTCGTGCATCGTATCACTACTCCAATCTTAATTCGTATTCATTTTCCGTTTAGCGATTAAGTAAGTCAATACAAACGGTACTACAATTACAATTGCCATACCGATCAAGAAGCTTATCCATCCTCCTGGAATGATTGAAAGAATACCTGGCAGACCACCGATTCCAATTGAAGTTGCCTGTACACTTTGGAGGGTGATGAATGCCCCGGCAATTGCAGAACCAATAATTGCTGCAAAGAATGGATAACGATATGGTAAGTTTACCCCGAACATTGCCGGTTCAGTGATTCCCAGCCAAGCAGAAACTCCCGAAGTTCCTGATAATCCTTTTAATTTTTCCTCTTTTGCAACGACCATCATTGCAAAGGCTGCTGCCCCCTGTGCGATATTGGATAATGCCAATATCGGCCATAGGAATGTAGATCCCGTCGAACCAATCAATTGTAAGTCTACTGCCAGGAAAGTATGATGCATTCCTGTAATAACGAGCGGTGCATAAATCGCCCCATAAATTAGTCCACCGATAAGTGGTACAGCATTGAAGGTTGCAACAAGCGCATCTGTAATCCAGTTTCCAATTGTAAATGTGATCGGGCCAATGAACAGGAATGTCAGGAATCCTGTGACCAAGATAGCTACTGGAGCAACAATCAGTAATTGAAGTGAGTCCGGCACTCTTTTCCTCAAGGCTAGTTCCAACTTGGCTAATATCCAAGAAGCGAATAAAACAGGCAGAACTTGGCCTTGATAACCGATTTTATTGATTTCCAATCCGAATAGATTCCATGTCGGTACTTCACCTTTTTCAAGCGCTTCCCCATATGCCCATGCATTCAACAGGTCCGGATGAACCATGACAAGTCCAATGACGACACCAAATAACGGATTTCCGCCAAAGCGTTTTACTGCAGACCAACCGATTAAAGCAGGCAAGAAGGTGAACGCAGTATTGGCAATGATATGGATCATATCAGCAAGGCCTGCCCATTGTGGATACATCTCGATAACCGGAAGCGAGTCCTTACCAAAAATGCCAGGGTTCGCTAAGATATTGTTGATCCCCATCAATAGACCGGCAGTGATAATCGCTGGCAATATCGGGATAAAGATATCTGCCAAGACTTTAATTCCGCGCTGCAATGCATTTTGCTTTTGGCCACTCGCAGCTTTTACATCCTCTTTTGTCGCTTCGCTGATATCGGTTTCATTAACCATGGACTGATATACTTTATCGACAGTACCTTGCCCGATAACAACTTGATATTGACCATTCGCTGAAAAGACACCTTTTACAATATCCATCTTTTCCAGCGCCTCTTTATCTACCTTATCATCGTCAGCCAAAGCGAACCGCAGACGGGTCACACAGTGGGTAGCCGCTCGAATGTTATCCTCGCCACCAACCGCTTGTACAATTGCCTTCGCTTCCTTACTATAAGGCTGATCACTTGTACTCTTTTCTTCTGAAGCAGAATTCGAATTTTGATCTGATTCTCCTTGATTCAATGTCGCTGTCAATAACAGGGATTCTCCAGCTGTCACTTCCGCTTCAGACGTTTTTTCCAACTTAGAGACCATATCACCATTTGTGATAATGATAGGCGTAATCGTACTTGCCGCTTTTTCGGCAATGAAATCCAAGTCGAAGCTGATTAATTTGTCACCTTGCTTGACCTCGTCACCTTGTGAAACATGAACTTCAAATCCTTCTCCATTTAAATTCACGGTCTCCAGTCCAACATGAATTAAGATTTCCAAGCCTGAGTCTGTTTTCAAACCAATGGCATGCTTGGTTGGGAATGCCAAAATAACAGTAGCATGAAATGGAGCCCTTACTTCACCAATGGTTGGGTCAACCGCAATACCATCCCCCATCATTTTTCCAGAAAACGTAGGATCTGGTACCTCTTCTAAGGGGACAACCCTTCCTGTTAAGGGTGCAAAAATTTTATCTCCCATAGGATAAACCTCCTTCAATAATTCAGTCTGTAAGACTATGTAGTATCTTTGGTGTGTGTGAAGTTATATTCCCTATAGCATTTTCCTTCAGACACCTGAAATAAACACTTGGCGCCTAATATAATATATCAAAAAAAACCATATGAGTCTCCCATATGGTTTTTTTAACGTATTGGATAGCATTTATTTATTTTTTTGCTGCTTTTTCTCTTTCGTTCTTGTTCAAGATTTTCTTCCGTAAACGGACTGATTCAGGAGTCACTTCACAATACTCATCATCGTTCAAGTATTGGAGAGCTTCTTCAAGAGACATTCTTCTCGATTTACGGATTGTTGTTGTATTGTCCTTGTTCGCTGAACGAATGTTGGTCAAATGTTTCTCTTTCGTAATATTAACCGTCAGATCGTTATCCCGGTTATGTTCCCCAATAATCATACCAGCGTATACTTCCAGACCTGGATCAACAAAAATAGTTCCTCGATCTTCAAGGTGCAGAATACTATAGGTAGATACTTTACCTTTTTCCAACGCAACGAGAACTCCTTGACGTCTGCCGCCAACTTGTCCTTTCACGATCGGCTCGTAAGCTTCAAATGTGTGGTTCAGGATTCCATAGCCGCTTGTTTGTGACATAAATTCAGTCGTATAACCAAGTAGCCCACGGGATGGAACTTTAAACTCAATCCGAACTTGTCCATTCCCAAAGTTCACCATATCGAGCATTTCACCTTTTCTTGCCCCAAGTGACTCCATTATCGCTCCGGTATACTCTTCTGGAATATCAACCTGTACTCTTTCTATCGGCTCACATTTTACTCCATCGATTTCTTTAATGATGACTTCTGGCTTCGAAAGCTGTAATTCATAACCTTCTCTGCGCATATTTTCAATTAAAATCGATAAGTGTAGCTCACCACGTCCAGAGACGACCCACGCATCCGGAGAGTCAGTTGGATCTACTCGCAGACTGACGTCCGTTTCCAATTCCTTCATAAGACGCTCTTCAATTTTCCTTGAAGTGATATACTTTCCTTCTTTACCTGCAAATGGGCTATTGTTTACAAGAAATGTCATTCGAAGTGTTGGTTCATCAATTCGCAGCCAAGGAAGTGCTTCTGGATGTTCTTTTGGACAAACCGTTTCCCCAATATTAAGGTCCTCTAAGCCAGATACAGCAACAATCTCTCCAGCATGAGCCTCATCAATTTCAATTCGTTTTAATCCGAGGAAGCCAAATAGCTTCGTAATACGGAAATTCTTTTGAGTCCCATCTTTCTTTATTACAACCACTTGCTGACCGACATGAATTTTTCCTCTCGCAACCCGACCTACACCAATTCTTCCAACATAGTCATTATAATCAAGCAATGTCACTTGGAATTGAAGAGGTTCATCACGATTATCTATTGGAGCAGGGATATGCTTCATAATCATTTCAAAAATAGGATCCATTGTCTCCTGTTGGTCATCCGGTGTTAAACCTGAAGTACCGTTGAGGGCAGAGGCATATACTACCGGAAACTCTAATTGGTCATCATCCGCACCTAACTCGATAAATAAATCAAGTACTTCATCGACCACTTCTTCCGGCCTTGCATTCGGTCGATCGACTTTATTCAATACAACGATAGGACGTAATTTTTGTTCCAAAGCCTTCTTCAATACGAATCTTGTCTGAGGCATTGTTCCTTCATAAGCATCGACAACAAGTGCTACACCGTCCACCATTTTCATAATCCGTTCCACTTCACCACCGAAGTCCGCGTGCCCCGGTGTATCAAGTATATTAATTGTTGCATCTTTATATTTTACCGCTGTATTCTTGGCTAAAATAGTAATACCACGTTCACGCTCAATATCACCAGAGTCCATCGCACGGTCGTGCACATTTTCGTTCTCTCGGAAAGTCCCTGAGTATTTTAACAGCTGATCAACCATTGTCGTTTTCCCATGATCAACGTGTGCAATAATCGCAATATTACGTATGTCTTCTCTTCGCATAAATTTTACGCTCCTCATTATTAGGGATAAGTCAAGCCATAATTATACCATAATATTTTCCCCTCGTATATAATCTATCCCTTTCCCTCTTTTTAAAACACAAAAAACCGGGATAAGAAACAATCCCGGTATTATATTACAATTTTTCCTTTAATTTCTTATTTTTATTTTCATAAAAAGTGATGGTGAATCTTGCCCCCCCCAAACGGGCAGAACGGTCGACAGAAATTTTACCATTCGACTGCTCGATAATTGCTCTAGCAATGGCTAAGCCGAGACCTGTTTCACCGCTTTTACCTTTAATGAAGCGATGGAAAATATGTGGGATGAGCTCCTCATCTACCCCTTCCCCATCATCTTCAATGGTGATGATCGTCTTTTTAGCCTCTGTGTATGCATGGACAAATATCTGACTTTCTGCATGGCGGATTCCATTTAATACAATATTAGAAAGGGCACGCAACAATTTCTCTTCATCCGCATACAAAGTGATGTTATCCTCTACTTTTTTCTCGAGTGTTATATTACTTTCATTCAACAAAGGGATGACTCGATCAATGACTGAATCAATCATGACATTCCCCGAGAGTTTTACAGGTTCGTATGCTTTCTCAGTATCAAGCTTGGCCAATAAGATCATTTCATTGATGATGACCTTCAACCGCTTTACTTCTTCCACCATCGTCTCGAGACCTTTATCCCTATCTTCTCCTTCAAAGATTCCATCTTTAATCCCCTCGGCATAACCCTGGATCGACATGAGGGGTGTTTTCAGCTCGTGACTCGCATTTTGGAAAAATACTTGCTGTGACTTCATATAACGCTGTAATTCCTTCGCCATTTCATAAACGCTTTGTTCCACTTCTTTTATTTCCCCAGTTGCTTTTATCCTCTCCATATCATCAAATTGACGCTTTTCGATCTTTTTCAATTGGTGTTGCAATAATGTCAGTGGCGTAACTAGTTTGTTCGTTAAATAATAACTGAGCCAAATGGCAAGTAATGCACCGATAAGGAATATCAAAAAGAGCCTGGAGAAGAAGTTTTGCTGTACCGCATGTAAGTCAGTCATTGGAGTAAGCAGAACCAACTCAATACCGAGTATATCTGGGCTGAAGAGAATCCGGGAGGTTACGAAACGATCACTCCCTAACTGCCACATCGTTTCTTTTGGATTTGCAAAGTTATTCTCTTTAATAAACCCTGCAACCACCGCATTCGACATAGTCGAGAATAATACCTTATCTTGGTGACGATCATAAAGGATCAATTGGAGCTCTTGTTCATTCAAAAATTGGTTGAAATCCTGGATATCTCTTGAAGTTCCATATTGTTCGGTCAAGAAACTGACAAGAAGTTCACCCGTTTCCTCCAATTGCCTTCGCTCATCCTGTACAAGTATTTCTAAAATCAATGAATAAATTAAGTAACCTGTCACTGTTAAAACAACGAGCAGAAGGCCAGTAAATGCCAATGTTAGTTGTGATCTTAGTTTCATCTTTACTCCTCATCTTTTCGTAAACGATAACCAAATCCCCATACCGTTTCAAGAGGGATATCGGGCAATTTCTTCCGGATACGCTTCACTAGATCATCGACTGCCCGATCACTTCCAAAATAATCGTTGCCCCAAATATTTAAAAGCAACTCCTCTCGGGAAAATGCCCGATTTGGGTTTTGGGCAAGCAACAGAAGCATATCGTATTCTTTCGTAGTCACTTCAAATTCTTCACCTTTCCAGAAAATACGCCGTTCATCGAGATAAATCAGAAGTTCTCCAACCTTCATCCGTTCGAGGTTTTGCTGCTTAGTTTGTCTTTGTGGTACCGTCCTTTTAAACAATCTCTTTACCCGAGCGACAAGTTCTCTAGGACTAAAAGGTTTTGTTAAATAATCATCTCCACCTAATTCAAGACCGAGGATTTTATCGATTTCATCATCTTTTGCTGAGATAATGATAATTGGCACTTCACTTTCCGCCCGAATCCGTTTACAGAATTCATATCCATCCATACCCGGCAACATAATATCAAGAATCCACATATCCGGCGGGTTGTTTTCCCAAACTTCCCAGCCTTCTTCACCTGAAGCAACAACCGTCACTTCATAACCTTCTTTTTCTAAATAAGCCCGTACGATATTTTGGATATTTTTATCATCTTCAACTAATCCAATTTTGTAGCCCATGCCTGTCACCTTTTTCTTCATGATACTTAATTCCATTTTTACATAGAAAGTACGAAGATTACACTAAAAAGTTTCAAAAAGACGATTCTCCACATTTTTTCCACATTTACTCCAAACCTATTCCTTTTCTCATGGGTAGAATAAGAAATGTAAGGAAGTGACTCTCAATTAGTTGATACCTTCTTCCTTATAACTTCCCCCTTAATTAGTTATTCAGGAAGGTAAGATGCAAATTTCATCCCATTTGTTTTTACCTTCTAGGAGTTGCTGCTGTAAAAATTTCTTTTCAGCAGCTCCTCTGTTTTTTTCTTATACTTTTTGAATTCTATCGATATAATAATGAAGTGAAAGGGTGAATGACATGGATTTTGATGATAAGAAAAAAGAGCAAGAGCAATCATATGAACGCGAGGACGAACCATCTTCCTCAAATGCACCAGATGACCAAGAAGAGTTTGATACCTTCCAACCTCATTCTTCGGAACCTTCCACTACATCATCTCCTAATGAAACTGGTCAAGAAACACGAGAAAAACGGAAAAAATGGCATGGAATTAGCGCTGTCGTCGGTGGATTAATTGGCGGAGTGGTCGCAGCCATTATCGTTGCTCTGATTTTTGTAAATGTCGGAGGAGCTGATGGACAGGATCAAACATCTTCTAAAGAAGATACTAATGTCGCTCCAGAAATCGTGGAAACATTAGCCACTGAAGATGCCGAGGTTTCTACGAACATAGAGGAAGTATCAAGTGCTGTTGTTGGTGTGGTCAATATGCAGCAAAGAAGTATTTGGGAAGGAAATGAAGAAGCAGGTACCGGATCAGGTATCATTTATAAAAAGGAAAATGGAAAAGCATATGTTGTAACAAACCAGCATGTTGTAAACGGGGCTGAGCATGTCGAAGTCGTTCTTGATGACGAAGAGAGACTACCAGCGACTGTGCTAGGGCAAGACGCATTAACCGACTTGGCAGTTCTCGAAATTGATGGAGAAACCATCGATACAGTTGCTCAAATCGGCTCCTCATCAGACCTTGTTGTTGGCGAAACGGTACTAGCTATTGGAAATCCGCTTGGACTTGAATTTGCCAACACGATTACAAAGGGAATCATCAGTGGATTGAACCGTTCTGTGCCTGTTGATACGAACCAAGATGGTCAACCTGATTGGGTGACCGAAGTGTTGCAAACAGATGCTGCGATTAACCCAGGTAATAGTGGCGGGGCTTTAGTCAATGCAGAAGGTGAAGTCATCGGTATCAATTCCATGAAAATCGCCAAAAACTCTGTAGAAGGAATTGGTTTCGCGATTCCTGTTGACACAGCACTGCCAATTATGGAGCAACTAGAAACAGAAGGTGAAGTCACCCGACCATTAATCGGCATCAGTACTGCTGCTTTATACCAAGTACCGCCGCAATACCGCTATGAAATCAATCTTCCAGAAGATGTGGAAGGCGGAATGGTCATCGCTCATGTTGAGCCTCGCACTCCAGCTGATCGGGCAGGACTGCAACAGTTTGACGTCATTACGAAAATAAATGGTCAACCAGTAACATCGATTTTAGAACTACGGAAGTATCTATATTCGGAAACAACTGTTGGTGATGAAATCGAAGTAGAATATATTCGAGATGGAAAAGTGGAGACGACTAAACTGATTCTTGAAGAGATTAATCAAGATGATGCAGCATAAAATGAGACCGCCTATTATTTGGGCGGTCTTTTTGTTTATTCAGGTTTTTGATTACGATATAGATTTAATGTATTTTCATCGTAATTACCACTTTCATCTGCAGCAATGTAATTCTCAATATCTTCAGGCCCTGTCGTATTTTCATCACTATTTGGATACATTTCATTGTAGCTTTCATGATCATCATATAAATCAGACGGACCATCTGAAGATCCATAGCGGCTCACATCTTGCCATGCATCCTCCCTGTCATAAGCTACATTTTCGTCATTTTGGTCTTCCTCTGGATGGAAATTGGCAGCCATCACTTCTTCTTCAACCGGCCGCTCCCTAGTGAATGTTTGCTTACTTGCGTGTTCGATACAGCGATCCGCGGTTGGAACTGCAAGTAGCCTTTCATAAGGGATATCTTCTCCACAAGTGACACAAATTCCATAAGAGCCTTCCTCAATGGAGTGAAGCGCTTCATTAATGTCTTCCAATTCTTTTTCAGCGTGTTCATTTAATGCGAAGTCCTTACTACGCTCAAATAATTCCGTCCCTTGATCCCCCGGGTGATTATCATAGTTAGAAAGCTCTCCACTTACTTCTTGCGCAAATTCAAACTTCATACCAAATTGGTCCTTTAACTGGTGGATAAGTTCTTTTTCTCTACTTTCCAATTGGTCTTTCATACGTGATAATTGCTTTTTAGTCAGCATACGGAAAACTCCCATCTTTATGAAGATATAAAGGAACTGTATTCGATGGTGAATCATGAAAGCCAGGGTCTTTTTATTGTGAATGAATAAGATGATCGACGCGGGATAATCTTGTTGAAGGTTGACATGTTCTTATACCTTAATGATTGGAAGAGGAATGTTTTTTGCTATAATAAAGCTACATATACTTTGTGTAAAAACAGAAGAATGATGCGGGAGTTCAGGTGACCAAATGATGGAAAGGGGAAGAATAATGGGATTAAGTACATCGGCAAAAATTGGTTTTGTTGGCACTGGAGTCATGGGGAAAAGTATGGCTTTAAATTTAATGAATGCGGGTTATCCAGTTTACGTTTATACCCGGACGAAAGAAAAAGCAGAAGACCTGCTGACACAAGGGGCAACTTGGATTGAAACGGTAAAAGAGCTTTCTCAGCATGTTGATGTTGTTATTACGATGGTTGGGTATCCAAGTGACGTCGAAGAAGTTTATTTTGGAGAAAATGGCATTTTAGAAAATGCAAAAGAGGGCTCATACGTCATTGATATGACCACATCCAAACCCTCTTTAGCAGTTAAGATTTATGAACAAGCTAAAGCAAGAAATATCCATGCTTTAGACGCTCCAGTTTCAGGTGGAGATATCGGAGCGAAGACAGGCAAACTTGCTATTATGGTTGGTGGTGATGGCAGTGCATTTGAGGAAGTTTTACCGATTTTTCAATCGATGGGAGAAAATATCATCCATCAAGGGAATGCAGGAGCGGGACAACACACGAAACTCGCCAACCAAATCACTATCGCATCTAACATGATCGGGGTAGTCGAAGCAATTGTGTATGCTAAAAAAGCAGGTTTAGATCCCGAACGAGTTCTAGACAGTATAAGTAGAGGTGCTGCGGCAAGCTTTTCCTTGTCCCAACTAGGACCACGTATGTTGAAAGGTGATTTCGCACCAGGATTTTATGTGAAGCATTTTATCAAAGATATGACCATTGCATTAGAATCAGCAGAAGAAATGGGAATGTCCACACCTGGACTTGCTCTGTCATTGAAACTTTACAAAGAATTGGCCGAAAACGGAGAAGCGGACAGCGGAACACAAGCATTAATCAAATTATTTCAATAGGATTTACGTGGTCAATCAGTAATTCAGGTTGACCACTTTTTTATCCCATTTCGAGTAAATTAACTTTTATCCCGCTTTTCGACTTCCTCTTGGACAATAAATGCCAAGTCATTATTTCCAAATAGTTGAAGAACTTGGAGAAGAGTTGCATCAGAAATGACATCCGATTCTTCCTTCGACACCGTACTTTCTTTCATCTCTTCTATTAGCGCATTAGAAGGTTGTTCAGGGTAAGCTCTACCGTACAGTTCTTGTGGATCAAGATCATGATTTACACACCATTGGCAAAATATGAGAATCATCATTCTTTCATCATTTTGATAATTTTCAATGATTCTCTTTTCTACTTCCTTTTTATCCATAATTTCACCTGCTTCCGAATTTAAAAAAGCTTACCTCCAATGGAAGTAAGCTTAAGAATTTTTTAATTATAGACGAACTACGTTAGCAGCTTGTGGTCCACGGTTTCCTTCGACGATTTCGAATTCAACTTCTTGACCTTCTTCTAAAGTTTTGAATCCGTCAGCTTGAATTGCTGAGAAGTGTACGAATACGTCATCTCCGTCTTCACGCTCGATGAAACCAAAACCTTTTTCTGCATTAAACCATTTTACTTTACCAGTCATTTAAATGACCTCCTTTTTCAATATCGTGCAAAGTGATTGAATCTTTAATACTTTTACACATCTTGAAAAAGAGTCGTAAAGTATTATTCTAATTCCAATTCCCATTTGCACCTTAAACTTTACCTTGAAGTGAGAAAAAATGCAAGCTTTTCTTAATTTTTTTCTCAACTTTTTCTAAGTATTTTATTCTTAACCACTTTCAAATGTGAATATACATAAAAACTTAAATTTATTTGGAGGCTATTTTTGTAATCGCTGTCAGAGAATGGGGACGAGTACGATACTATAGACCGAATGCGAGGAGTAAGCAGTAATTCGGGCGGGTTTGAGAGCCGATAAGCGACCGAACGCGAGCTGTAATCAGTTGCTCGGGAGGTAATAGCACCGATGAGCGACCGAATGCGAGAAATAAGCAGGAGTTCGGGCAGTTAGAGTACCTATCAGTGACCGAATCCGAGAAGTAAGCAGGAGTTTGGGCGCTTAGAGCGCCAATGAGCGACTAAATAAGAATAGTAAGCAGTTGTTCGGGTGTTTAGAGCTAATAAACTTAAGGTAATATGGTTATTTCCCAAACAAAAAGAAGCCGCACTAATTCAAGTACGGCTTCCCATTTTAATCATTAAGCATGCTGTTCTTCTGCTTCAAGTGCACGAAGACGTTCAGCAACTTCTTCTTCGGTTAGATTATGCTCTTTTACATATAGATTACGTGGAGTCACTCGACATTCATGAGAGCATCCACGGAGATATTTATGTTCATTTTCCTCAGAACAAAGCATTTGACGGTTACATTCTGGATTTGCACAGTTGACATATCGTTCACAAGGCTCTCCATCAAAGTAGTCTTTACCAACAATGACATGTTCTTTCTGATTTACTGGAACAGAGATTCTTTCATCAAACACATACATTTTTCCGTCCCAAAGATCACCTTGGACTTCAGGGTCTTTTCCATAGACGGCAATACCACCATGAAGTTGTGCTACATCTTCAAATCCTTCTCTAACTAACCAGCCAGAGAATTTTTCACAACGGATTCCGCCAGTACAGTAAGTTAAAATCTTCTTACCTTCAAACATTTCACGGTTTTCGCGTACCCAGTCTGGCAGCTCACGGAATGTTTCAATATCTGGACGGATTGCTCCACGGAAATGGCCAAGATCATATTCATAATCATTACGAGCATCTAGAATGACAACATCATCCCGTTGCATCGCTTCATACCATTCCTTAGGCTCGAGGTATTTCCCAGTAATTTCATGCGGGTTAATATCGTCCTCAAGGCGAAGTGTAACCAATTCTTTACGTGGACGAACATGCATTTTCTTAAAGGCATGACCATCATGTTCATCAATCTTGAACACCATGTCTGCGAATCTTTCGTCCGCATGCATTGTATCCATATATTTTTGTGTTTGTTCAACAGTACCGGATACCGTTCCGTTGATACCTTCTTCAGCGACTAAAATCCGGCCTTTCAAGCCAAGCTCCTTACAAAACTTCAAATGATCAGCTGCGAAAGTTTCCGGGTCTTCGATGTGTACATAATTGTAGTACAATAAAACTTGGTACTTTTCATTCTCCATAGTGATTTACCACCTATCATTTATATTTGCAAGATACAAATGTTGGGGTTTTTATTAATTTATCTCTTGCATAACGAGTATTATAACAAAAATCGTACAAATTATAAAGTGGACAAAAAAAGTCACTCTTTTCAATTAAAAGAACCAGTACTCTTACAAAGTACCGGTCCTTACCTCCATTATAAAGCCAACTCTTTCCTAACCTGCTCTCTTAAAGCCATTTTTAAAAATTTCCCTACGGATGTTTTAGGGATTTCTTCCATAAATATCACTTCGTCCGGCAACCACCATTTGGCAAATTGAGGTTCTAAAAACTCCAGTAAATCATCTTTTGTAACTCTACCTTTATCCGCATCTTTTAATACTACACAAGCCACCGGACGCTCTTGCCATTTTGGATGCGGGACAGAAACTACTGCCGCTTCAAATACAGATGGATGTGCCATCAATGCGTTTTCCAAATCAACAGAGGAAATCCACTCTCCACCGCTTTTAATCAAATCTTTTGTCCGGTCAACTATTTTCACATAACCTTCTTCATCTATTGTCACAACATCACCGGTATGGAGCCAACCATCTACAAAAACATCTTTACTGCGTTCATCTTTATAATAGGAATCCGCAATCCACGGTCCACGGACAAGTAGTTCACCCATGTCTTTTCCATCGGCTTTTGCTTCCCCTTGATCGTTAATCACTTTAATCTCCAGACCTGGAACTACTCTACCCTGTGTGGAGCGCAATTCCAATTTTTCTTCGTACGGAAGATCTCCTTGATAACTCTTCAGATTGGCAGCTGTAACAATCGGGGAAGTCTCTGTCATCCCATACGCATGGATGAATGGAATTCCGTGTGTTTCTTCAAAAGTCCGAATCATGCCTTTCGGAGCCGCTGATCCACCGCATAAAACAGCCCGAAGACTGTTAAGATTGTATTTACCGGATTCCAATTCTTTTAGTAGTCCTAACCAAATAGTAGGTACACCAGCTGTAATGGTTACTTTATGTTCTTCAATCAATTCTGCAAGTATTTGAGGTGTCGGTGCTGGTCCAGGTAAAACTTGTGTGGACCCAAGCCATGTAGCTGCGAAAGGTATACCCCAAGCATTCGCATGAAACATTGGCACAACAGGCATTGTAACATCCTGCTCGGAAAGGCCAGCAGTATCAGCAAGGGCAAGTGCTATACTATGGAGATAGAGGCCACGATGTGAATATAAAACCCCTTTAGGTTTCCCAGTTGTCGCAGAGGTGTAGCATAAACCTGCTGGATCATCTTCTGAAAGGTCCTCACGAAATGAAAAGGATTCATCACCATTAGCAAGCAATTCCTCATAGGAGTACAGCGGCGCAAGTCCAGAATCCGGAAGCTCTTCATCGTCTGTCATCACAATAAATGCCTCCACTGTCTTGATTTCATCTTTTATTCCTTCAATCAATGGAAGCAAATCGACATCGATCAATAAAACCTTATCTTCAGCATGGTTTATAATGTGAATCAAATGTTCCCTTGAAAGCCGTAAATTAATGGTGTGTAAAATCGCCCCGATACTTGGTATGGCAAAATAAGCTTCCAGATGACGGTGGTGGTTCCAAGCAATTGTTCCTACTCGGTCCCCTTTCTCCACACCTAAGCGATCGAGAACACTGGCAAGTGACCTTGTCCGTCGCACATACTCATCATAAGTAAGTGTTTGCGTCCGCTTCTGTGTACGGGAGATGATTTGTTTCTTTGGGAAGAACTTTTCAGTGTGCTGGATCATGAGAGGAAAAGTTAACTGGGTATTCATCATTTCGCATTTCTCCTTTCAAAATATGAATTCAAGCAATTTGTAAGCCCTTACATATTACACTTAATCTTTATTCTAAATATTCTGTGTAAATTGTCAAGCTGGTATTTTAAATTTATGTCGCTCTATGTTTTGACAGAGGATTATGGGCTTGCTATGCTTTTTTTAAGGAGGTTTGATATCAATGAGCGTCTATGAATATCAAGCGAAAACAATTAATGGAGAAGAAAAATCCCTTGCCGATTTCGAAGGCAAAGTATTATTGATTGTTAATACAGCGAGTGAGTGTGGGTTCACACCCCAATTCAAAGGCTTGCAAGAACTATATAAGGAAATTGTCAATGAAAAATTTGAAATATTAGGTTTCCCTTGCAACCAATTCGGTGGACAAGATCCTGGTTCGGATGAAGAAATCAGTTCGTTTTGCTCGGCAAACTATGGAGTTTCCTTCCCGATGTTCAGCAAAGTCGATGTAAAAGGAGAAAATGCCCATCCTTTATTCAAATATTTAACATCGGAACAAAAAGGGATTTTAACCGAAGATATCAAATGGAACTTCACTAAATTCCTTGTCGACAAAAATGGTAAAGTAGTGGACCGTTTTTCCCCACAAAAAGAACCTGCAAAGTTGAAAAAGGATATTGAGTTATTAATTAACGCGTAGGCATCGTTTTGCGATAAGTGAGCAAACTCCACTGATTTATAAAAGTAAAAACAAATAAAACTACCTCCCTGCAAAACAGAGAGGTAGTTTAGTTTATTCCGCTTCAAACGAGCTTTCTAAAGCTGAATCCCGTTCATGTCGCTCGATTGCCAATTGAATCAACTGGTCAATAAGGTCACTGTAGGAGATTCCGCTATGTTCCCATAATTTCGGATACATACTGATTTTTGTAAATCCAGGTATCGTATTAATTTCATTAATAATGATTTCATCGGCTTCCGTTAAGAAAACATCCACTCTTGCCATACCTTCACAGTTCAATGCTTGGAAGGCTTGAATTGCAACATCTTGGATTTCCTTCACTTGTTTTTCATTTAATTCGGCTGGGATTTGTAATGTCGCCCCATGCTCGTCAATATATTTCGCTTCATAAGAGTAGAAGTCATTTACCGCAATAATTTCACCAGGTATAGAAGCTTTCGGATACTCATTCCCTAAAATGGAACATTCAATTTCTCTTCCACGAATTGCTTCCTCAATAAGGATTTTGTGGTCATATTTAAACGCTTCGGTAACTGCTGCATTAAATTCTTCCTTCGACTCTACTTTACTCACTCCAACAGAAGAACCTTGATTCGCAGGTTTAATGAATAAAGGCAGACCTAAGCTTTTTTCTATGTCTTCAAAAGAAATATTTTCTCTTGTAGCTCTTGTGAATGTATAAGAATCGGCAACTTTCAATCCGGCTACCCGTAGTAGGCGTTTTGCAATATCTTTATCCATGCTCACCGCTGATCCTAATACGCTAGATCCAACGAATGGAATCTCAGCTACTCTTAACATCCCTTGAATGCTTCCGTCCTCACCCAACGTTCCGTGTAGAATTGGAAAAATGACATCCAATTCACCAAGTGCTGATTTTCCATCTGTCTTCACTAACTTGTTCTGGGTCTCTCCTGGAACAAAAGCAACTCCTTCATTTGTTTTATTAAGAGCAATAAGTTTCGGATCTTCAGCATTTAGAAGGAAATGTGAGGAGTCATGCATATGCCATTTCCCTTCTTTATCAATCCCAATTAATAACACTTCATATTTGTCTTTATCAATGGCTTCCAATACGTTTTTTGCAGATTGTAATGAAACTTCATGCTCAGCAGATTTCCCGCCAAATATCAGGCCAACTCTTTTTTTCATATTCTTTCCTCCAAAAAATTAGTCCACTAGCCTATGTTTATTCTAAAACTTTGTTAGACGTGCATATAGCAAAATATAATTATACTTTTTATATTTTATCACTGAGTAGCGTGTCTTACAAAGATAATATGAAAAGAGTGCTCCAAACAGAATAGACTCTGATTGGACCACTCTTTAACGGTCGTTTTCGCTTTTGCTATGTCTTGCTAAAGCACGCAGGGACTGCCTGAACTTCATGCGCTTCCGGTCGATAAGTCAACATCGACTCAAGTTAAAGGTTGCCCGACTAAAACCGGGCTAAAGCCCAACGCCGGATACCCCTAAAGGGGCATGTTTCCTTTATCTTCCTGCATCGCATTCCAGTTCAGACGTCCCTAAACGCGTCCTTTCGCTTTTCTTATGTCTAGCTCAAACGACCAGGGACTGTTCAAACTTCCTGCGCCTCCAATCGATAAGTCAACATCGGCTCGTACCTCGCTGTGTTTCCTTTATCTGTGAAGTAGGGGAAGTTCGATTAAGTACGCCCCATCCCGGGGCAACATCGAACCACCCCACGTCCTGTGGGGCGCAGTTTGACCGTCCCTAAACGGTCGTTTTCACTTTTCTTTTAATAAGCTTTTGCCCAAAGGACTAGTTCTTTAGCTGGTTTGCCGCAGCAGACGCAGCTGTCGGATAGTTTTTCTTGTTCGAATGGGATACAGCGGGAGGTTGCCGTTGTGTCTTCTTTGATTTTCTCTTCACATTCCAAGTCACCACACCACATTGCTTTTAAGAATCCACCTTTAGTTTCAAGTACTTCAGTAAATTCTTCCATCGTAGTGACAGATGTCGTCATCTCATTACGATGTTGTAATGCTTTATTGTAAAGATTTTGTTGAACTTCTTCAAGCAGCTCAGGCAAACGTTTTTCAAGATCTGCAAGGGCGACAAATTCTTTTTCACCTGTATCGCGGCGAGCTAGTACCACCTGGTTCTTCTCGATATCTTTTGGCCCTAATTCAATACGAACTGGAATTCCTTTCATCTCGTATTCATTAAATTTCCAACCAGGCATTTTATCATTTGCGTCAATATCTACACGAACGATATTTTTCAGTTGATCACGCAGCTCATAAGCTTTATCGAGCACCCCTTCTTTATGTTGCGCAATCGGGATGATCATCGCTTGTGTTGGTGCAATTCTCGGTGGAACTACTAATCCACGATTATCTCCATGTACCATGATCAATGCCCCCATGATTCTAGTGGACAATCCCCAAGAAGTTTGGTGGACAAATTGACTCTTTCCGTCTTTATCTAAATACGTAATATCGAATGCTTCGGCAAATCCGGAACCAAAATGGTGACTTGTTCCCGATTGTAAAGCTTTACCGTCATGCATCAACGCTTCAATTGTCAGTGTGTAGTTCGCACCAGCAAACTTTTCCTTTTCTGTTTTCTTTCCTTTATATACAGGAATTGCCAAATAGTTTTCTGCTAAGTCAGCATATACATCAAGCATTTTAGCTGTTTCAGCTGCAGCTTCCTCATCTGTTGCGTGTGCTGTATGTCCTTCTTGCCAGTGGAATTCGGATGAACGTAAGAATGGACGAGTTGTCTTTTCCCAACGTACAACGTTTGCCCATTGGTTATAAAGCTTAGGCAGGTCACGGTAGGAGTGAATATGTTTCGAATAGTACTCACAGAACAACACTTCAGATGTAGGTCTTACCGCAATCCGCTCTTCAAGTTCATTATCTCCACCATGTGTTACCCAAGCAACTTCAGGAGCAAAGCCTTCCACGTGATCCGCCTCTTTTTGCAATAGGCTTTCAGGTATGAAAATTGGAAACTGGACGTTGGAGTGACCAGTATCTTTAATCATTTTGTTCAATTCATCTTTAATATTTTCCCAAATTGCATATCCGTAAGGACGAATGATCATCGTACCTTTTACTTGTCCATAATCTACAAGTTCTGCTTGCTTAACGACATCTGTATACCATTGGGCAAAATCGTCTTCCATAGCTGTAACTTTTTCTACGAAATTTTTATTTTTCTTAGCCAAGTAAAACACCTCTTTATAGTTAAATTTATTTTTACAATAAAAAAAGACCCCTAAATATGAAAAAGGGACCTTTGCGTGGTGGTACCACCCTTGTTTGCACTCAAAAAGCATGCACACTTCATTAGATAACGGCTTTCGAACCGCGCACATCTTATAGACCAGAATGATCCTTTCGATGGCGAACTCAGACGGCAGGTTCTAATTCTATCTCCTGGAAATTCACACCGACCATTTCCTCTCTTTTAGAAGACCATGAATTATACTATTCCGCTTCAACGTTACTATTCATTTCTAGTTTCTACTATATAAGGAGAGGTACCCAAAGTCAAGCACACCTCTTTAGATGACCTTTCCGCCCAGCGTATCGGTAAAATGGCCAAGAGCCCATTCATGACCTGCTGCATTGAAACTCGCTACAGCATCTTTATGTACAACAATGTCAAAACCTTTATTATAAGCATCCACAGCAGTATGGAGCACACAAATATCTGTACAAACACCTACAATATGGACTTCTTCAATACCACGTTCCCGCAATCTGATTTCCAAGTCCGTTCCTGCAAAAGCACTGTAACGTGTTTTATCGAAGTAATACACATTATCTTTATCCTTATTCTTTTCGTATACATCCGCAAGCTCCCCATATAAGTCACGGCCTCTAGTCCCAATGATATTATGAGGCGGGAAAAGTCTGGATTCAGGATGAAGTTCATCCCCCTCTTTATGGGCATCGATTGCAAATACTACATAATCATCAGAATCAATAAATTCCTTTGTCAGGGAAACGATTTTCTCCTCAATCGCTTGAGCTGGTTTACCCGCAGTCAATGAACCTGCATCATCAACAAAATCAAACGTATAATCAACATTAATCAATGCTCGTTTTACCATGATTCATCCTCCTAATTCGTCTTTTCCACTTTAATTTGGAAGGCGTCCCCATATTTCCTTTGAGAAGCGTGATAAGTAGGACCGACCATTTCGGTATAAGTAAATCCATGATTTATTGCTGTCGTAACAAACTGCTTCGCTTGCTCAACAGCCTTTTCCACAGTTGTTCCTTTTGCTAAATAAGCTGCGATAGCTGCAGAGTAGGTGCAACCCGCTCCACTTGTATTAACCGTATCGATTCGTGGTGCTTCAAATAAGGTCAGATTCTGTCCGTCGTATAACACATCAATTGCTGGTCCTTCCAGACGGCCACCTTTTACAAGAACAAATTTTGAGCCTAATTCGTATAAATCAATTGCAGCCTGCTTCAATTCCTCTACATTCGTTATCGGTCTATCATCCAGAAGGAACCTAGCTTCCGGTATATTTGGCGTGATGATGGTCGCTAATGGAATGAGCCGCTTTTTCATTGCCTCAATGGCATCTTCCTTCAATAACTTGGAATCCATTTTCCCCACCATGACAGGATCGATGACGACCGATTCGATAGTGGATTCTTTAATCAATCCCGCTACTACTTCAATTACTTCTTTAGAAAACAGCATCCCGGTCTTTAAAGCATCCATACCGACTTGCTTCATTGCTGTTTCAAATTGTGCCTCAATCGCTTCTATTGTTTGTGGATGCACATTCTTGTTCGTTTTCGGATGTCTGCCGACAATAGCTGTCACAACACTCATACCATAGACATCCAACTCTTGAAACGTTTTTAAGTCTGCTTGTATCCCTGCACTGCCACCTGCAGCAGAACCCGCGATAGTGATTACTCTTGCAGGATATTCCATATGTCAAAACTCCTTTTACTACTATAGAAGATTTAATCTAGGTGATATGCCCAGCAGGACATTTTCTGTTGATATGATGCTAGAAAATAACAAGAATAAAAAACCACGCAATCATCAACAATTGTAAAATAACTTTTGCTGCCGTACCGCTTAAGAAACCGATTAACGAGCCAATCGAGGCGCGAAATGCTTGTTTTACAGTCCGTTTCATAATCAATTCAATAAGAAAGACAGCAATAAATGGGACATAAATAATCCCGAATGGCGGTGTAATAAAGGAACCGATTATAACAGCGATTGCTGCGGCCCGCTCTCCTTCTTTACTTCCGCCAAAGCGTTTAACAAAATAACTGTTTGCAATGATATCCGAACTGACTAGAACTACAGTCAATAGTATCATTGCTATCCAAAATAATGTATTTAACTCTCCACCATCTATTCCGAAGTGATAGATGATGAAACCGAGCCAAATAAACAGGACGGATGGAATAATAGGAAACACGATTCCTATAAAACATCCTATAAATAATGCGATGATGATGATCCATAATATGATCTCCATCTATGGACACTCCATTCTTATAGACTAGCTTTCATTCTTTTTGCTGTTACGCTCTTCTTCGTCTTCTGGAAGTGGATCAACGGAATGTTTATACCCGTAACCTTTATTAATCGTTATCAACGACCCGACAACAACCATAATAATCAATACAATTGAAGCAGCAACAACTGCTACATAAGCCCCCATATTAATCCCTCTCTTGAAACTTTTTTCTTAATTTAATACTAAAGTTTTTTCATACCAATGTCTAGCTATCTTTTCTTCTCATAATAACGAATATTTGGTATTTAAGAGGAAACGGGATGATTTTGGAGGATATATTAGCATAGTCCGTTCTGAGGACTTTCATCCAACTATTTGAGGAATAAACCCATTTTATCTAGTTTAATAGAGTTTGAGTGAATGTTGAATTATCGTTACCATTAAAACAAGACTAATATGGGTACCCTTCTCGCCCAATATTTAATACGAATAAAAAGGGGAGAAAAGTTTCATAAAAATATAGGAGGTCCAATTTATTGTGAAGAAATTAGGGATATTATTACTAGGTTTTGCACTATTATTACTTGCTGCCTGCGGTTCGAACGATGAAGATGCTGATGCCGCAGAGGGTAAAAGCAAATTAGAACAACTGCGTGAAAGCGGTACGGTAACGATTGGTTTTGCCAACGAGGCACCTTATGCATATGAAGAAAATGGCGAACTAAAGGGCGCTGCTGTTGATATCGCAAAAGCAGTTTTTCAGGAGTTAGGTGTAGAAAACATGGAATCTCAGTTGGCAGACTTCAGTCAATTGATTCCTGGAGTTCAAGCGGGACAGTTTGATGTCGTAACAGCAGGTATGGCGATTCAACCAGCACGCTGCGAAAACGCGCTTTTCAGTGAACCAGAAATGCAATATGGAGAAGGATTGGTTGTTCAGGCTGGGAATCCTCACGATATACATAGCTATGAGGATATTGCAGCCAACCCAGACATAACCGTAGTTGTTATGGAAGGTGCTACGGAAATCGGTTTCTTACTTGAAGAAGGAGTAAGTGAAGATCAAATTACGACTGCAGCTGACATTCCAGCTACTTTCTCAGCAGTTCAAGCAGGTAGAGCAGATGCTACTACTGGTACAGAAATGACGGTAAAAATGGCGCTGGAATCCTTTAATTCCGATGAGTTAGAATTTGTGGAGACATTTGAACAGCCTGATATTGAAGGAGTGCCTAGTTATGGTGCTGCTGCATTCAGCTTGGAAAATGAAGAACTTAGAGATGTTTATAATGAAGTTTTAGCAAAATTAAAAGAAGATGGAACCATTGCTGAACTGTTAGAAAAAAATGGATTCAGCGAAGAGATGAATTTTGTCGGCGATGGCGAGGTAACAACAGAACAACTTTGTAATGGTGAAATTTAATTCATAAGTTTCTGTTAGAAATGAAGTAAGTGGCTAAAGGGTCCGGTTCCTCTTCCAGGGCTGGACCCTTTATTTTTTCGTAGACTCAGGATAAACATGCATATCATGGTTTGAATATTCAAAAAACGGGTAAATACCGTTAACTTGTCTCCTCGCACTTCTTCCCTATGTATCTTATCCGACTTTATTAAAATTTTATAAGGAGTGGTTATCATTAATGCAATAATGGAGGTTATTCCTCAAGTTGCAAAAGGTCTGCAAGTGACGATCACCGTCTTACTTGCATCAGCACTATTAGCTTATTTATTGGCATTTGTGGCTGGGCTCTCTAAATTATCGAATAATGTGCTCATCCGAAAAGCGACTGGTGTTTACGTGGAAATCTTCCGCGGAACCTCACTAATCGTACAATTATTCTGGCTCTACTATGCTATTCCCATGCTGTTCGGTATTCAGCTTGGAACAAACTGGTGGATTGGTGTGATTGCAATCGGATTGAACTATGGTGCTTATCTATCTGAAGTTGTCCGTTCATCGATTGTTGCGGTTGATAAAGGACAGTCTGAAGCTGCAACTGCTTTGAATATGTCGAGTTTCCAACGAATGAGGCTCATAATATTTCCACAAGCCGTACGCATGATGCTTCCTGAATTTGGTAATTATACGATTTTAATCCTTAAGAGTACATCACTCGTTTCTTTAATCGGACTGCATGATGTTCTCTATTACGGAGATATCATCCGCAGTACAAATGCTTCAGCGACACCAATTGTATATGGTGTTATTCTCGTGTTCTACTTTATTCTTGCCTTGCCATTAATTTGGATGACAAGAAAAGGAGAAGCAATCGCAAAGAAAGGGGCGGCTAGTTCATGAACACTACATATTGGAGTTGGGAGAGATTCTTCGAAGCCCTGCCTATTGTCTTAGATGGCTTATGGATGACAATATTCCTCACATTTGCCAGTTTTGCCTTTGCTCTTATCGTTGGTTTTATTTGGACACTTTTAAGAAGAATACCCATTAAGCCATTCAATTGGATTGTCACTTGGTCAATGGAATTTATCCGTTCGACACCACCGCTTGTGCAGTTATTTTTCATTTTCTTTGCATTGCCGGTTATACCTGTTATTGGGATCACTTTAAGTCCAGTACAAAGTGCAATACTTGGTCTTGGTCTTCACTACAGTACTTACATCTCTGAAATTTATCGTTCAGGAATCGATAGTGTAGGCAAGGGACAATGGGAAGCGGCCAAGGCACTGAATTTCAGCACAATGGATAAGTGGAAAAAGATTATCCTTCCTCAAGCGATTCCGCCAACCGTACCTATGCTAGGAAACTATCTAATCATTTTATTTAAGGAAGTCCCTCTAGTTTCCACCATTACGGTGTCGGAAATATTACTTTTAGCAAATACGTACGGTTCGAGAAATTTTGCTTATTTAGAACCACTTACCATTGTCGGTATCATCTTCTTAGTTTTAAGTTACGCTTCTGCTTTTCTCATTAAGAGACTTGAATTGAGGCTGAATAAGAGATTTGATAAAAATGCGCTTGCTAAAAGCTCATAAAATTGACAATATAATATGTGTTTAACATATTGCATTTACTTTTTTCCCGTGCCCTCAATTTGGTGGGAGTTTTACGAACCATATAACGTATTAAAGGAGTATGAAAAATGACGGAACCTATTGTTCAATATCGGGATGTCTATAAATCATTCGGAGATGTAAAAGTATTAAAGGGAATCAATTTGGATATTCATGCCGGAGAGAAGGTTGCCGTAATCGGTCCAAGTGGCTCCGGTAAAACGACCATTATCCGGATGTTGATGACGTTAGAGGAACCTACATCTGGTGATATTATTGTAAGCGGAGAGAATTTGTGGAAAATGGAGAAAAACGGTAAAGAAGTTCGTGCCAATGAGAAGCACTTACGCAAAGTACGCGGGGACATCGGCATGGTGTTTCAGCATTTTAATTTATTCCCCCATATGACAATTTTAGAAAACTGTATGACAGCACCGATTCATGTGAAAAAGGAAGATAAACATGAGGTCCGTGAAAGAGCAATTCAGATGCTGGAACGAGTCGGACTAGGTGACAAAATCGATAATTATCCAAGCCAACTTTCAGGTGGACAAAAGCAGCGTGTGGCAATGGCAAGAGCTGTCGTTATGCGCCCGAAGATCATGTTATTTGATGAGGTGACATCAGCCCTTGACCCTGAACTCGTCGGGGAAGTTCTTGAGGTGATCCGCGACCTTGCACAACACGAAGACATGGCAATGGTTCTCGTTACTCATGAAATGGATTTTGCTTTGGATATTGCAGATAAAGTTCTCTTTTTAGATGAAGGAGTTATTGCGGAACAAGGCTCAGCACGCGACGTCATCGAGCATTCACAAAATGAGCGGCTGCAGAGTTTCTTAAGCAGATTCCGTGCTTAATAATCGTTCGATATAAATATACCGGATGCCGATAAAAAGCTTCCGGTATTTTTATTTCTACTTATACACTTATCATAATAATGTTATTTTATTAGAGATATTAAAAGTATTATAAGAACATGAACAGGTACTAAGAAAAATTCTATTCTATTTTTGTCCTTAGGATGCTTCTATGCCATGAAGAAAGACAATTCGTTTCATTCATGTCATTTAAACCAATGTAGGAACACGAAGGAAGAATAATTCGTTCCATTCAGGTCGCTAAAACCAATCTAGAAACACGAACAGAGAATAATTAGTTCCAATCATGTCGTTAGAACCAATCTAAGTACACGAAGAAAAAATAATTCGTCACATTCATGTCGTTAAAGCCACTCTAAGTACACGAAGGAAGAATACCTCACTTCATTCATGTCGTTAGAACCAGTCTAAGTACACGAAGAAAGAATAATTCGTTCTCATTCATGTCGTTAAAGCCACTCTAAGTACACGAAGGAAGAATACCTCACCCCATTCATGTCGTTAGAACCACTCTAAGTACACGAAGAAAGAATAATTCGTTCCATACATGTCGTTAAAGCCACTCTAAGTACACGAAGGAAGAATAGCTCACTCCATTCATGTCGTTAGAACCAATCTAAGTACACGAAGAAAGAATAATTCGTCTCATTCATGTCGTTAGAGTCACTCTAAGTACACGAAGGAAGAAAAACTCACCCCATTCATGTCGTTAGAACCAATCTAAGTACTCGAAGAAAGAATAATTCGTTCCATTCAAGTCATAAGAACGGATTCTCAAAAAACACCAAAAAATGGCGCCTTCCTTAAGAAAGCGCCATTTTACTATACCTCTACATCTTCACCAATAATCCGTACTTCACGTTCAAGAGTGACTCCAAATTTATCTTTCACTGTTGCTTGGACATGTTTGATCAGGGAGATATACTCTGTTGCCGTTGCATCATCAATATTTACGATAAAGCCAGCATGCTTCTTGGAAACTTGTGCACCACCAATTTGCACTCCTTGCAAGTTGCTGTCCTGAATCAGCTTCCCTGCAAAATATCCCGGTGGACGTTTGAACACACTTCCGCAAGATGGATATTCCAATGGTTGTTTGGATTCCCTTTTTTCCGTCAAATCATCCATGACAGCCTTTATGTCCTCATATTCACCTTGCTTCAAATCAAACGTAGCTTCCAATACAATATAACCGTTATCCGGAATGTTGCTTGTACGGTAATCAAGATCTAATTCATCTGCACTCAGCGTGATAAGCTCGCCATCTTTCGTGCAGACAAGTGTACTTCTGAGAACATCTTTAATTTCACCGCCGTAAGCACCGGCATTCATATACAACGCCCCGCCTACAGAACCAGGAATACCACAAGCAAATTCTAAACCGGTAAGCCGTTCATTCAATGCAAATCTGGATGCATCAATAATTCTTGCGCCACTTTCCGCAATGACACTATCTCCATCTGCTTTTATCGCAGCCAACTTTTGCAGATTCATTACGATTCCGCGAATTCCGCCATCACGGACGATTAAATTCGAACCATTGCCGAGCAAAGTAAATTCTACATCTTCCTGATTTGCCAGCAAAACGATTTCCTGCACTTCCTGATAAGTTGAAGGAGTCACATAGTAATCGGCTTTACCGCCAAGTCGTGTGTACGTATGCTCTTTTAGAGGTTCGTCTTTCAATACATTTTCCTCCGCAGTAATCTGCGTTAGTTTATTATAAATTGGGTCATTCATTGTCAACGTATATCATCCTTTAATAAAAAATTCCATCCATTATTCACCATGGAATATCATTTCATTTTAGCTTGCTTCTATAGTTTAAGTTATTGTGCTAAATCTTGCCACAAAAAACGATAAATCAATTGATCTACCCCTGCATGTTCATGAAGTGCGCTATGTCCTAAAGTCTCATCTTCCAACATCACTTCTTTCAGTTGGCTTGATGGGACAATTTTTCTGAGTTGGGCTACACTTTCAGGAACCGCAACAGCGTCGCCTGTACTTCCAATACTAAGTACTTTCACATGTTCTGGGAAGGTGGACGTATGGAGCATTCTTAATGCAAGCGAGTCCATCTTCAAATCCTCTGCTCCTCTATCCGTATGTGTAATAAAATAATTCGGATCAAAGATACCAGCGAACGGACTGCCGATGGTCACAAGTTTCTCTACACGGGGGTATGCCTTACCATCATATTCCATGATGTACTTTAAGGACACTATCCCACCCATTGAATGTCCTACGAGATTCACCGTGTCTATTTGATACGTACTTTTAAGATTGTGCAGCACATTCGCAAGATAATTTGTCGTCTCTGCAAAACTGGTACGATTATTTTCAAAAACGACTTGAATGAATAACGGTTTACCATTACTTCGGGCCAAATGTTGTGTATGAAGGGAACCATCAGCGTTCACAAAATAAGTCATCCCTACTACCCCATATTTATACTCATTTTCAAAACGTTGGAGCATATTGCCGAAAGAATTGACGGTTCCTTTATATCCATGTACAAAGACAGTCGGTATTCCTACATATCCTTCTGACTTTGTATTTTTCGGCATCAATGAATAACCCCCCAGTCCGAGTAAAAGTAATAATGCAAAAAGACCTGTGATGATATTTCCTTTATTCATTCAAATTCACTCACCTTGCTTGTTAACCAATATGTAATGGAAGAATATTAGCCACTGCCAAATAGCAGTGGCCTATTTTCTTTTTTATTATAGCATAGCGAGACGGTACTCATCCCTGCTTCATGTGAAATTCGTAAAAAAGTCACCTTTATTATAAATTATCAATGTAATGAAACTCTGGCTTACCATCCGTAAATGTACATATATATTTAAAACCCGCTTCCTTCAAATGAGCGATGGCAAGTGGAAATTCAACTGCAAGTGTGTCCACCACATGAGAATCTGAACCTAATGTGATGATCTCTCCCCCACAATCTTTATACAACTTCAATATATCAAGACTTGGCATACCAGATTCCAAACCATAACGATAGCCAGAAGTATTCACTTCAATCCCCTTTCCTGCTGGGATGATTTCAGCAAATATTTCCTTAATAATATGATGGAAGTTATTTTTGCTTTTTTCCTTCGTATAGCGTTTCACTAAATCAAGATGGCCAAGTACACTGAATTCCTTAAAATCCCTTACACATGTCAACAGCTCCGTATAGTAAATTTCGTATGCCTCATCCACTGTTTTTCCTTCAAAGAACTCACCGAAATGCAAATCCTTTTTTTCCGTCGCATGTAAGGAACAAATGACAAAATCGAACTGTTCTTGTTCCATCATATCTTCATATCTCTGGAGGATATGTGGCTGAAGCCCAATCTCCACTCCTTTTTTAATTCGGATTTGATTACGGTATCTCTCTTGGACCTCTTTAATTTTTTTATCATAATCTTTTAGATCAAATTCAAATATCCAATCTTTATCCGGGTAATCATAGTCAATATGGTCAGTAAAACAGATTTCCTTTAATCCCAATTCAATTGCTCTTTCAACTGTTTTCTCCATCGGCGTTTCACAATCGGCCGAGAAATTACTGTGCATATGGTAATCAAACATGCTGCTCTCTCCTTTGTCTTATCTTTCGGCTATTAATCTAGCTTTTCATAAAATTTCGTGAAGAAATCATTTGACTTTATAATCTATCATAATTATTATAATACTATATAACTTTAATTAGATGAAGTGATAAAGTGATAAATCAATAAAGTTTTTTGGAGGGAGAATAAGAAATGCGGAACGGTATCGAGAAATCCAGTAATCGAGCGGTCATGAATTACAAAATTAAGAACCAGCTCATCCATAAATTGAAAAGCCGTTTTTCAACATATGGTTATGAACAAGTACATACCCCAACTTTTGAAGATTATGATATGTATAATTCCATCCAGCAAACAGTGAATAAAGATGAAATGATTAAAGTAATTGATAGATCTGGGAAAGTCCTCGTGCTTCGGCCAGATGGAACGATTCCGATGACACGTTTGACAGTTACTGACCGGGAAATCAATGGAAGTGAGCAAAGGCTCTTCTATGTTTTTAATGTATACCGCCATCCGAATGGTGAAAGCACAGAAAAAGAAAGTACCCAGGCTGGTGTGGAATTGTTCGGAAATAAAAAGCCGGAAGCCGATGCTGAAGTTATCGCACTCGCCGTTCATACGTTGAAAGAGATTGGGTTCAACAATTTTAAAATCGAAATTGGTCACGCAGGGTTTTTCAAGGAATTGATTGAACAGGCAAACTTATCACCGCAAGACCTGCAACAACTTCAGGAACTGATTCAATCCAAAAATATGGTTGAGATGGAGCCCTTTTTAACTAAGCTTGATTTACCTTCTGAAATACAAGAAGCACTTTATGCCATTCCACTTCTTTACGGCAGTCCGTCAGCAGTATTGGAAGAGACAAAGTCTATTATCCAAAATGAACGGATGCAACATATCCTGGATAATTTGCTGGCTGTCATAGAGGTTCTTGAAGATTATGATGTGCTGGACTTTATTACGTTGAATCTTGGGCTAATCAATAACATGGATTATTACACGGATGTTATTTTCCAAGGCTTCGTCGAAAATATCGGAAAACCTGTCCTAATGGGCGGACGTTATGATCAATTGGGCAAACAATTCGGTAAAGATATGCCTGCCATTGGGTTTGCCTATGAAGTTGATGACTTACTTGAAGCAATAAATCAACATAAACTTACCGATGTTAGAAACGAACCTGCTCCATTAACACTTTACTATGTAGCGAAACAAAGGCGTAAAGCATTGGAAGCAGCTCAATCTTTAAGAGAGCAAGAGTATAGAGTGATTACAAAACAACTCGAAATTGGAACTGCTGAAGCTGGAATCCTTTTTCTAGAAGATAAAAATGTACTAATAGATGAGACGGAACAGACTTTCGAAACAACGGAAGAATTGATTCGATTAGTTGAAAAAGGGGGGGCCTAAAATGGAGAAGCTTACGATTGCATTAGCGAAAGGACGACCAGCTAAACATACCATTGAAACGTTGGAGAAAGCCGGCATGCATTTTATTGACTTTCACGCAGATAGCCGAAAACTTGTTTTCTTTAATGAAGAACGAACGATTAAATTAATCTTCGTAAAAGCTGTCGACGTTCCGACTTATGTAGAAAGAGGGGCAGCAGACATAGGCATCGTCGGAAAAGATAATATTCTTGAATCCCGAGCCGATGTCTATGAGCTGCTCGATTTGAAAATTGGTAAATGTAAATTCTCTGTTGCCGGATTTCCTGATTACACGGCAGATTCCAACCAAACGTTAACCGTTGCCACAAAGTATCCTAACGTAGCGAAGAAGTATTTTTCAAATGTTGGCCAGTCCATTGAAATCGTCAAATTGAATGGTTCTGTTGAATTGGCGCCACTCATCGGGCTTGCCGATGTCATCGTCGATATTGTGGAAACCGGTAGTACATTGAAGGAAAACGGCTTGGTGGTTTTGGAAGATATCGAGTACATTAGTACCCGCCTCATTGTAAATAAAGCTAGTTTTGCAACTAAATCAACGGAAGTAAAAGACTTCATTGACCAACTAAAAAATGCATTGGAGTGACCAGCATGAGAATAATTACTGCAGAAGAATATATCGCAGAATGGAATAATTCTACCAGCGCAGAAGAAAATGACGCTGCCCTGGACGATGCAGTTCTCGGGATTATCCGTAAAGTACGAGAAAAGCAGGATAAAGCACTATATGAATATACGAAACAATTCGACGGGGTGACCCTCGATGATTTAGTTGTTTCTGAAAAAGAATTTCGTGAGGCAAAGCAATTCACAACTCCAGAATTCCTTACCGCTTTGAAGCAAGCAGCAAAAAATATCCGTGCCTATCATAACGAACAGAAGGAGAAATCTTGGCTAGTTGAACAAGACAATGGAATAATGCTTGGCCAAAAGATTACCCCTATTGATCGTGTTGGTGTCTATGTTCCGGGCGGAAAAGCCGGCTACCCTTCCACCGTTTTAATGACAGTGATCCCTGCGCAACTGGCTGGAGTAAAGGAGATTGTAATTACTACCCCGCCTGGTAAAGATGGAAAAGTAAACCCTTATGTGCTGCTTGCCGCTGAGCTTTTAGGAATCAAAAAGATTTATAAGATAGGCGGAGCACAAGCGATCGCAGCGCTTGCCTACGGAACAGAAACGGTAAAAAAGGTAGATAAAATTGTCGGTCCCGGCAATGCTTATGTTGCTCGAGCCAAAAAGTGGGTATATGGCACAGTCGGCATCGATATGATTGCTGGTCCAAGTGAGATTTGTATTATTGCTGACGAGAAAGCAAACCCACGATATGTAGCTGCTGACCTTTTATCTCAAGCGGAGCATGATGAATCTGCCCGAGCGATTTGTATTACTACGAGCGAACAACTTGCAGACTCTATCCAGGAAGAGATCGTTTTACAGACTAGTAGACTGGAACGAAAGGAAATCATTGATGCTTCCATCGAGGCAAACGGCAGAATAATCATCGTAGACAGCCTGGAGTCAGCAGCTCAAGTGGCCTATATTATCGCAGCGGAGCATCTGGAATTGATGGTCGAGCATCCAACGGAGCTTTTACCTCAGATTAAACATGCTGGAGCAATTTTCCTAGGAAGCTATTCACCTGAACCGTTGGGAGATTACTTTGCCGGGCCAAACCATACGCTGCCAACAAGTGGTACAGCAAGGTTCGCCTCAGGGCTTGGTGTCTATGACTTCTTGAAGAAATCAACGATCATCAGTTACCCGAGACAAGCATTGGAAGATGTCAGCGATCAAATTATTACACTAGCAAACGTAGAAGGCTTGACTGCCCACGCAAATGCTATTCAAATCAGAAAGGATGATCAGGATGCGTAGTTATTCAATTGCCAGAGATACTGCGGAAACAAAGATCAAGTTAGACCTTAATATAGATGGTACCGGACAAGGTGATTTTAATACAGGTATCGGTTTTTTCGATCATATGTTAACACTGATGACAAAGCATGGCTTGTTTGACTTAAAGGTGAAATGTGACGGCGACCTCGAGGTGGATCAACATCACTCTGTCGAAGATATTGGAATTGCTCTCGGTCAAGCTTTCCGGGAAGCTTTAGGAACAAAAGAAGGCATTACGAGATATGCATCGGTCACTTCTCCGATGGATGAGGCGTTGGTCAACGTATCCCTCGATATTAGCGGCCGCTCTTTCCTTGTATATAATGTGGAAGGATTAAAAGACAAAGTCGGTGATTTCGATACTGAGCTTGTCGAAGAGTTCTTCCAAGCGTTTGCAAGCAATGCAAAAATCACTCTTCACATTAATCTCGCATATGGCAGAAACAGCCATCATATGATTGAAGCAATTTTTAAAGGCTTCGGAAGAGCATTAGACCAAGCAACAATAATTAATTCAAGAATCAAAGGTGTTCCGTCTACAAAAGGCGTCCTATAAATTTACAGGAGATGATTTCATGATTTTATTCCCGGCAATTGATATTCTTGGAGGTAAATGCGTACGTCTAACCCAAGGAGATTATAATAAAGAAACGATTTACAATGATAACCCTGTGGAAGTCGCGAAAGAATGGGAGAGACAAGGTGCGGAGTATATCCATATTGTTGATTTGGATGGTGCCAAAACAGGAAAGTCGATTAATCAAGGTCTGATTGCAGAGATTGCGCAAACTGTATCCATCCCCATTCAGGTTGGTGGTGGCATCCGTTCGATAGAAGTAATTGAAAATTACTTGAACCGGGAAGTGAGCCGAGTCATCATTGGTACAGCCGCCATTCAAAACCCAGAATTTTTGCGTGAAGCAGTGGAAAAATTCGGCGAAAGAATTGCAGTTTCAATTGATGCCCGTAATGGTTTTGTTGCAACAGACGGCTGGACTAAAGAAAGCACAGTCAAGGCACTTGATCTCGTGAAAGATTTGGAAGAAGTCGGTGTTCAAACAATTGTTTACACCGATATTTTGAAAGATGGCATGCTGCAAGGACCAAATTTTGAGGAGCTCCAAGCGGTCAATCAAGCAACAACGATTGATGTCATTGCTTCCGGCGGCGTGACAACAGAAGAAGATGTTAAGAGGTTAAGGGAACAAAAGATGTACGGTGCAATTATTGGAAAAGCACTATACGACGGCACATTAAATTTCAAGAACCTGATGGATGGTGAGAAGATGGAAAAGAAGAATATCATCGCTTGTCTCGACGTCAAAAATGGCCGAGTCGTGAAAGGACAACAGTTTCAAAACATTCAAGAGGTCGCAGATCCAGTAGAGCTTGCAAAGCAATATAATAAAGATCAAGTAGATGAACTTGTTCTATATGACATTACAGCATCTGTAGAGAAGAGAAATGTTTTTATCGACCTTGTCGAGAACATCGCAAAAGTAATCCAAGTACCTTTTACCGTAGGTGGTGGAATTAGTTCCATTGCAGATATTGAAAAAGTATTACAAGCCGGTGCTGACAAAGTTTCAATCAACAGTGCCGCCATCGAAAACCCAGATCTCATTAGTGAAGCTTCACAGAAATACGGGAGTGAAACTATTGTATTTGCATTAGATGCTAAAGAGGTTGCACCTGGGAAGTGGAATGTCTTTTCCAAAGGAGGACAGGTGGATACCGGCATTGATGCAATTGAATGGGCAATCAAAGGAGTAACACTTGGAGCAGGTGAAGTCGTCGTGAATGCCATAGACGATGACGGTGCGAAGTCGGGTTATAATATAGCATTAACCAAGAAAATCGCCGAAGCTGTAGATGTACCGGTAATCGCAAGCGGTGGAGCTGGAAAACCCGAACACTTTAAAGAAGCACTGACAGAGGGCAGTGCAGCTGGGGCCCTTGCAGCATCTGTATTCCACTTTGGCGAAATTAAAATACCTGCATTGAAAGAATATCTTGCAAATGAAAATGTTTTGGTCAGGGGGATAAAAGAATGACAATCCAACTAGAAGATTTAGCATTTGATGAAAACGGGCTCCTGCCTGCTGTCGTCCAAGATGCAGCAAGCGGTACAGTATTGACCCTTGCTTATATGAATAAAGAGTCATTGGAAAAAACAATTGAAACAGGTGAAACCTGGTTTTATTCCCGTTCCAGACAGTCCTTATGGAACAAAGGGGAAACGTCAGGTAATAAACAGCTGGTAAAGCGTATCAACTATGACTGTGATAAAGATGCTCTACTTGTCCAAGTCGAGCCCCTTGGCCCTGCCTGCCATACCGGTGAAGTGACTTGCTTTAATGAAACGCTCGACCAAAAAGAGTTACCATCTCTGGATATCGTAACGCAAGTAATTGACAAAATTAAAGACAGACGGGAAAACCCTGTCCCAGGAGCATATACGACGTATTTGTTTGAAAAAGGTATCGACAAAATGTTGAAGAAGGTTGGCGAGGAAACGAGCGAGGTTATCATTGCTGCAAAAAATGAAGATAAAGAGGAGCTGACAGCCGAAATCTCCGATTTGTTCTATCACCTTCTTGTCGTGATGGAGACGTCAGGAGTAACTCTAAATGAAATTAAAGCGGAATTATTAAAACGCCATCTGACAAAGGAAGGTCAAAACCGTGAGTAAATTTTGGAGCAGTGCAGTAAAACGTAGTGATCCATATATTCCAGGGGAACAGCTGAATGATCCGAAAATCATTAAGCTAAATACGAACGAGAACCCATATCCTCCCTCCCCTCTGGTTTTAGATGCGATAAAGAAGGAAGCAGATCAGTCTCTCAGACTCTATCCAAGTCCAACAGTGGATGAGCTGAGAAATGAGATCGCTGACTATTATGGATTGGGTAAGGACAGCGTATTTATCGGAAACGGTTCAGATGAAGTGCTTGCCTTTTCGTTTATGGCTTTCTTTGAATCCGGGAGGAAAATCCGTTACCCAGAAGTCTCTTATAGCTTTTACCCGGTTTATGCCAAACTCTTTAACATACCAGTAGAGGAAGTTCCTTTACAAGCGGACTTCTCTATTCAGGCAAGTGATTTTCACAGTTCAGAAGGCGGCGTTATTTTCCCAAATCCGAACGCACCAACTAGCCTCTATTTACAGCTCGAGGCAATTGAAGATATTCTTCAGCATAATCGGGATCGGGTTGTTATTGTTGATGAAGCATATATTGATTTTGCCGAGGAATCTGCAGTCAAGCTGCTTCATAAATATGATAACTTACTCGTTATTCAAACGATGTCCAAATCCCGTTCTCTTGCTGGACTTCGCTTAGGATTTGCTCTTGGCTCACCTGAATTAATTGAGGGGCTCATCAGGATAAAAGATTCCTTTAATTCTTATACAATTGATCGCCTAGCTATTGCTGGCGGTATTGCAGCAATGAAAGATAAAGTTTACTTTGAAGCAACAAGGGAGAAAATTAAAAGGACAAGGATTTGGGCCACTCAGGAATTGAGAAAACGTGGATTTAACGTGCTTCCCTCTCAAGCAAACTTCCTATTTGCAACTCATCCAGACAAGGAAGCTTCCAGCCTGTATGAACAGTTAAAAGAAAATAAGATCTTAGTGAGATACTTTAATAAACCACTCATTAACGAATATTTACGAATTACAATTGGTACGGAAGTAGAGATGGACACGTTTTTCCAGGTGCTCGATAAACTTCTGAAAAAATAAAAATAGGATGACGCACAACTTTCTGTGCGTCATCCTACTGTTGTCTTAAATCAACGTCTCAATTTCAGCTTCTTCTTTTAATTCTTCGATACGAGCTTCCAACATTTCTCTTTGCTTCTGCTCCATGACGCTTTGGCGGATCAGTTCTTCATATTCCTGAAGTTCGCCCACTTCTTCACTCTGTTCTTTCATCTGGTTATATTGTTCTTCCACTTCTTCATCGGTCACTTCAACAGTAAATTCAGACTCAATATAACGGACCATCAACAAGTCATCCATCAATTGTTCTCTGAACTGTTCTTCAGATAAATCATATTCTTCAAGCATGGTTTGAATAGCTTCTTCTCCATTTGTCTCAATGATATTGTCAATCTCTTCTTGAGCATCTTCTTCCGTCACTTCAATTCCACTATCGAGTGCATCCTGACGAATCAATTCCTGCTCAGTTAGAATCAGAACTGTTTCATCCTTCAACATGTCCAAATCACTTACATCTTGTCCATACATATGAAGCATTGTTTTGTATTGTTTATAAACATTATTATATTTAGCTCCGTTGATCTCAGTACCATTAATATTCAAGACGACGGAGTCATTATCAACCTTTTCCTCATCAGAAATCTCCACAGTTTCTGTTGCTTGCTCTTCTGTATCCTTATTGTCATCCGCTTTCTCTGTGTCATCATTATTACATGCAGCTAATAGCAACGTTAAAAATAATGCTGTAATAAGCAGGATTCTTTTCTTCATTTAATTATTACCTCCTAATTGGTCTTACTCCAGTAAAACATAAAACACCCTAATAATTCAATAACGAAAGTGTGATTAAGGCTAAAGTCATATACAATGATTCGTTCATCCTTCACTTTTCTTAAACACAAGGGAAAAACACTATAAATTATAATGACCTTAGGGTAACTTGTTGACCATGCAATTGGAAGCACTGGGAATTGATGAGGCACTTTCTGCAAGAAGGTTTATGAGGGCTGGTTACAGGGGAATACTAGGGTAGAATCACTTCAAAACTGAAGAGCCGGGACAAAAGTTCTTATCTTTATTAATGAACATGAAGTTTTAACAAAATACTTGGGTATTTGCTTTATTCATTTCATTAAACGCCTTTTTTCGATAAGATCCTTTATGTCCCATACTCTGGTCAAATTAGAAAATGTAATACAGTCTGATTCCAATAAATATTTGTTCTTTGTTACAAAGTCTTTCTCCTTAAAATGATGACTAAGAATGTTATACCACCAACCATTTCGATAATAACAGAAACGACACCTTGAGCATTAAATACATGATACATGATAAAATATGCACCTGATAAAATTAAGAAACCGGATGCAAGAGCCATCGGAAATATGTATCGATGATCATAAGTTTGTGCCAACTGATAACTTAGAGTCGCAACTAAAAACCCAAAGAAAGTTAGTGGTCCAACTAAAGCAGTTGATACTGACATTAATATGGAAACTAAAACAAGAACATAAATGACACTAAATCGATAGTTTACTCCTAAAGAACTAGCGATATCTTTACCAAGTGACATTACATTTAATCGTTTTGAATAAACAAGGAGCAGTAATGCCACAATGATTACAATTGGTATTGCAATATGAAAGTATTCAGGGTCTGCATTATTGACAGAACCGAATAATCTCGCCTGTAAAACATCAAACTCAGACGGTGCAAGTAGTTTTCGCATAAAAGATGATAATGACCGAAGTCCGGTACCAATAATAATTCCGACTAGAAGCATTAACTGGAGATTCCCATACTTTCCTGAAAGTAACCAACCATAAAGTACCAAACAGAGCACAATCATAATAATAACTTGGGTTAAAAATGGTCCAGTGCCGCTAAATCCGATAAATACACTGGCACCAAAGTAAAACATTGTACTAGTTTGAATTGTTGAATACAGTGCTTCAAATCCTAATAGTGAAGGAGTTATAATCCTATTATTCGTTACTGATTGGAAAGCAACAGTCGCCAAGCTTTGGCAGATTACAGCAATAAACATTGCAGTAAGGGCATCCAATCTTCTTTCAACAACTGGAATAAAGGAAGGGGAATCTACTGGAACCGGATTGTTATACACTAATAGTCCAAACGCAGCAAGACCACCCAAAACGATCAGTGTAATTAAAAGGATCCAATAACGCCTTTCTTCTT
Source organism: Oceanobacillus luteolus (assembly GCF_023715655.1). GTDB lineage: Bacteria > Bacillota > Bacilli > Bacillales > Amphibacillaceae > Oceanobacillus > Oceanobacillus luteolus. The sequence continues at coordinate 47,835 of NZ_JAMBON010000012.1, forward strand.
TCTTGGACCGAAAAGCTTTAGACGGTTTATCTTCATTAGGAAGGCTAGAATTAATTTTGACGACTTTGTTGTTTGTAGTTTCCAATTTGTTAACCTAGCCTCCTTCTTCTTAATAGAATAGTAATGAATACGATTGCACCTACTGTTCCGAGTATCAGAGAAACAGGTACCTCAAAAGGCATAATAATAGTTCGAGAGATTATATCTGAAGCAAGCAAAGCACCCATACCAATGACACTTACCCAAGGCAAGTTACTTCTCAGATCATCACCTCTAAACATGGAAACGATATTAGGCACGATTAAACCTAGAAATGGCAGATTACCAATCACAGATGCTACAATTCCAACTGCAACAGCAATAAGTCCAGTACCAATAAGAACAATCCGGTTATAGTTCACACCAAGACTTGTTGAAACATCTTCTCCTAAGCCTGCTAAAGTGAGCTTGTTCGCATAGATATAAATAAGAACACTAATGACAACAATTAACCATAAAAATTCATATCTTCCAACTTGAATAGAAGAGAACGAACCCACAAACCAGGATTCAATATTTTGCGACATGTTAAAAGCCAGTCCAACAAATGTAGAAAATGCAGAAATGACCGCTCCAAGCATAATTCCAATAATTGGTACGATTAATGAAGAACGTAGTCTAACTCTTCTTAAAAACAAAAAGAAAATCATCGTTCCAATAAAGGAAAAAATGATTGCGAAAGTCATTCTAAGGACTAATGTTGGTCCAGGAAATAATAAGTAAGCTAGAATTAAACCTAAGCCCGCCCATTCGATTGTCCCAGTTGTTGTCGGTTCAACGAAACGGTTTTGGGTGATAAGCTGCATGACAAGCCCTGACATTGCCATAGCTGCTCCAGTCAGCATAATCGCAGCTGTCCTTGGGATACGAGTTATAAAAAACATATCCATCCCGTCTTCTCGCCCTCTAATATCATAAACTCCAGTAAACAAAGAAATAACACCTAGAATAATAACAATAATGACTGCTATTATAAAAGGCTTCGTCCATATTTTCTCCTTATTATAACGTCGCGGGGGCTGTAAATTACCAGCCCCGAACGTTTTTTCTATTGTATTTTTCGGCACTATAGTTATACTCCTCTATCTACTCAGCTAGAGCTTCAGCAAGATCGTTAAATAATTCAGTAAAGGTTTGAATTGATTCATTTGTATAAGTATCCGCCGGTGCATACACGATTTGTCCTTCTTTAACTGCTGTTGTGTTTTGAAGGGCAGGTGCTCCATCGATTACATCACGAGCTGGAACTGCATCCGTTTCAGAAGATACCGCAGCATCACGGTCCATTACAAAAATCCAATCAGGATCAGTTTCCGCGATTGCTTCAACAGAAATATCATCACCTTGGTGGTCTGCAGAAGCTTGATCAATTTCTAAAGCTGAAGTCCAACCAAATATATCATATAATGGCCCCCATACACGACCAGTTTGGGGAGCTGCAAAATTAATATCTCCACCAGATACTATAACACTCATAATTCTATCTGTCCCGTTATATGCGGCTTTAGCTTCTTCAATTGATTGATCAAACTCAGCAATCAACGCTTCAGCTTCTTCATTTTTATCAAAAATTTGGCCTAGGGAAGTTGTAATATCTTTAAATCCATTAACCAAATTATCACCTGGTGTTTCAGCCTCTTCAGAAACGTCGATATTCAAGTCGATAACGACAGCATTTGGTACCAATGCTTTAATATCTTCGTAATAGCTTGCAAACCTTTGACCGACGATTACAAGTTCAGGATCTACCGCAGCGATAATTTCTAAATTTGGTTCACGATGGTTTCCAATATTTTGAATGGAATCATCATTTTTATAAGGATTGTCTTCAGGTATTAGATCCACAGGAGCAGCCGCTAATTCAATACCCCAATCAGCTAGAGTTTCAAATGTACGGTTATCAAGAGCCACTACATTCTGTGGATTCACTGGAACAGCAACCGTACCATGTGCGTCCGTTATTTCAATAGTTGCATCTTCAGTAGACTCGTCTTCCTTCTCTTCTGTTCCAGCTGAATTATTTGCTGTATCTTCCGCATTCTCTGCATCATCACTTGATCCAGAGCAAGCTGCTAAGAACAAAACTAAAATTGCAAAAATTAATACTATGAATGATGAATTAATATATTTTGATTTTCCCATTTCTTTAATTTCTCCCCTTGTAAGTGTTTTAGATTATTGAGTTGATAATAACTTTGTTTTATTTTTATGCGCAATTTTGAAGAATTAAAGCATAAATATACTATAGTGCACTTAAAAAATACAAACAATTGATATTGAGAATCAATCTCAATAACCTAATCAAAGTATAGCAAATCCAAAAAAGTTGTCAATTATAATTTAATGAAATTATTTTTATAATAAAATATTATTATTGTGTACTAGACTCCTCCTATAACCACTCCTATCCGCTTACGATGTTCCAATATCTATCCATTGACAGTAGATCAGAATTTCCTTCCATCTCAAAATTTGAAGTTAATAAGGGAGATTTTACAGACTATTCTTAAGCACAAGCATTGATTTTCCTACCGACATCATATAAAATGAATATAGTGATAATGATTATCATTATTGATATTTCTTATAAAGTAGCTTTTATAGCTGGAGAAATTTTTAATATGAAATTGTAGAAGAACTTGAGGACATTTATCCTTAAACATATATCCATAATTATTATTAGCTTTACTGGCTTTAATTATTCCGTCTAGATAATTACATAGGGAAAGCAGGGTTGAGGAATGATCGAAATAAAAGGGTTATCAAAAAGATTTGGAAATAAATCAATCATTAATGATGTCTCGGTTGAAATCAAGCCTAGACAGATCACCTCGTTTATCGGTCCAAATGGCGCGGGAAAATCAACGTTACTTTCAATGGTAAGCCGACTACTGGATGCAGATACAGGTGAAGTGTTACTTGACAAAAATAATGTAAAAAATATAAAATCTAATGAATTTGCGAAGCGAATTGCCATTTTACGACAATCAAATTACCTAAATGTAAAACTTACAATTCGACAATTGGTCTCGTTTGGCCGATATCCATATTCAAAAGGTCGACTAAATGCTGAAGATAATAGAATCGTTGATCAGGCATTAGAGTATTTGAACCTTTCAGATATCCAACATAAATTCTTGGATGAACTTTCTGGCGGTCAAAGACAGCGTGCTTTTATTTCAATGATTATTGCACAAGATACCGAATATATTCTATTAGATGAGCCATTAAATAATTTAGATATGAAGCACTCTGTGCAAATCATGAAAATACTACGCAAACTTGTTGATGAACTAGGAAAAACAGTTGTGATTGTATTACATGACATTAACTTTGCTTCCGTTTATTCCGATCAAATCGTCGCTTTAAGAGATGGACGTCTCGTAAAAAATGGCCCTACACATGAAATTATTAATTCAGAAGCATTGAAAGAAGTTTATGATATGCATATCCCGGTCCATATGCAAGATGGTTGCCGTTTTTGTGTATACTTTAATTCTCACTAATAACAGAAAAAATTTAGAATAAGTAAACTAAGGGTTCTGCACAACTACAGTTGTGCAGAACCCTTTTTGATACATCTATCAAAAGAAATCTCTTTGAATAAACAAACGTAGTTTTTTACCGGTAAAGTTCTTCATGTAAGTCCACTGGTTGACCACGATACCTCATTCGTGCTCAACACAGCCTTCATCCGTACAATAGGATGTTTTCGCTTTCCCTTTTTTCGCTGCTGGATTGCTTTCCTCTTCTTCCCATACCTTCTCAAGTACTTGAGAAAATACATCACTAGATTGCGCTCCTGAAACAGCATATTTTTCATTAAAAACGAAAAACGGTACACCTTGTACTCCGATTTGTTGTGCTACGGCGATATCCTCACTTACTTTTTGAGTATATTTTTCAGATTGTAATAGTTCCCTTACTTTCTCTTCATCCAACCCAACCTCAACGGAAAGTTTCACCAACGTTTCCTTATCACTTAACAACGCGGATTCTGTAAAATAAGCATGGAGGAATCGTTCGGTAATTGCATTTCCCTTACCTTGACGTTTTGCATAGTGAAATAATCGATGAGCATCAAACGTATTGGTGTATTGCATCGTATCAAACCGGAAGTCCAAGCCAACAGCTCGAGCCTGCTCTGCTACTTGGTGATTCATCGTTTTCACCTGTTTGATCGGCATACCCTTCAACTCAGAGAATGTTTCATAGAAATTTTTCCCCGGTATATGCTTCGCAGTTGGATCAAGCTGATAACTCCTATATTCTATCGTCACCGCTTCTTTATGTTGAAATCCTTCTAGGGCTGCTTCCAACCGTCTCTTTCCTATATAACAAAAAGGGCACACAAAATCTGACCATATTTCAATTAGCATTTACTTTGAATCTCCTTTTTCACTAACATAACGATAACTAGTATAACGTATGAAACCGTCTTCCGAAATGAAAATTTTTCATCACTCCATTAAGTTGCATTCATTGTAGCACAGGGGCTTTTTAGAATGAAATAATGTGCTTATCTCAAGAGTTGGCCTTGCACATTTCTAAAAGTCACAGGGTAGTACCATCTCCTCTTTTATAAACAAAAAAACAGCAAAGCATTTCAGCCTCACTGTTTTATTCTTCTTTAAATGAATATTTCTCTTGGATCGTTCCGTCCTTTTTATGGACAGTAACAGATGTACCTTTGTTTTCAGCTATTTCCTTTGCTCGTTGAATCGCTTCTTTTTTTGTATCAAAAACGTTACTTGGTTTTTGAGCGCCTTCCGATTCCACTGCCCAGCCATCTTCATGCGGGCGGACAACCTCTCCTTCTTCCATTCTCTCCGGATTACTTTCATACTTTTGGCCTTCTGGAGAACGGGTCGTCACCTTCCCATATTTACGAAAATGCTCAATCTCTTCATCCTCAGCGCTATCTTCCCATTCTTTCGCCTGACTGATAGCAATTGGAATGGCATCTTCCTCTTTATAACCTTCATCCACCATCGCGTTTGCGATATCAATTGCCTTTTTTCTAACAATATCTGATAAGTTCTTCATTGATGGAGGATAATCCTCAAGTGTCCATACCATAGTTATCCCTCCTAGCTCTATCATTCATTTACCCAGTGCAAGGAGGGATAAAACTTTTTACATTTCATCCATAAGTGAAGTACCCATGATATTAACACGTTTTGTATTTCTCAATTCATCCAAGTTTTTCACACCAATACCAAACATGGTCATCTTGAGCTCTAATTCGATTTGCTCCATCGTCTCAAGGACTGCTTCCGGTGATTCGGTAGCTGCTTTCAGCAAATGACGGGCAAATCCAATAATATCTGCACCAATTGTAATTGCTTTAGCCGCATCGACACCAGTACTCATACCACCACTCGCTACAAGAGGTGCTTCCGGGAGCTTGCTTCGTACAGATACGATACAATCTTTCGTAGGAATTCCCCAGTTATTGAATGCTTCTGCTGCAGCCTTTTTCAATTTATTGCGGGAACGTAATTTTTCAACTTGACTCCAAGAAGTACCGCCAGCACCTGCTACATCAATATAGGAAATGCCTGCATTATATAACCTTTGAGCAGCCTCCCCATCGATACCGAATCCAACCTCTTTTACTCCAACTGGGACTTCAAGCGTTTTACATACTTGTTCAATTTTAGGAAGAAGGTTTTCGAAATTCACATCTCCCCCGTCTTGTACAATTTCTTGCATGCTGTTTAAATGCAGCACAATAGAGTCGGCACCTGTTTTATCAATTATCCGCTGACATTCCTCTGCACCATATCCATAATTAAATTGAACCGCTCCAATATTTACAATTAACGGTACAGTCGGAGCTTGCTCACGGATAAGGAATGATTCTTTATATTGATCGCTTTCTAAAAATGCACGTGTAGAGCCAATTGCCATGACCCAGCCCTTTTCCTCAGTAGCAATAGCCAAGTTTTGATTGATGGTTGTGGCAAGCTCTGAACCACCAGTCATAGAACTGACTAAAAACGGGGCTTTTAATGCTTTTCCTAAAAAACTCGTTTCTAATGTAATGGAATCAAAATTTATTTCTGGTAATGCATTATGTATGAAATGAATCCCTTCCAGGCCCGTTGTTTTGTTGACACCTTCTACGTTTCCAGTTAAACAAAGTCGGATATGTTCTGTCTTTCTTTGGTTAATTCCTTTATCCATGTATGGGTACCTCCGAAAAGTAAAATTTATTCTATTAGCTATTCTACTTGTTTTACACCTGAATTGAAAGGAGAAGCAACTTTGATGCCACCATACGAGCTACCTTCATATTGTGGTCTCCTTTCCGGGAGCCAATACAAAGAAAATTGACCTCGTTTCCAATGAAACGAGGTCAATTTCTTCTTTATATTATGAAACCTTTGCCGGTATCATTGAATTGATTCGGTCAACGATTTGTTCAACGGTTGTTTCTAGGGATGCTGCCAATTCTTGGAACATAATCCGCTGAATGTGTTCAAGCATTTTTGTATCTTGGTCATACATGCGCTCTTTATTAAGCTCAGCTTCTTTTTGTTTGCGCATAAGTGTGTTGGCAATCTTAATGATTTTGTCACGATCACCACTATTAATGATGCTATTATACTTTTTATTACGTGCTTTCGCATCATCGATCCATTCAATACCAGGTTCTTCAAAAGACTTCAGGATGTTTCTTGCTTCTTTCTTCTCCATGATGTCCAACATGATGACCTGATCATTATCTACGGGCACGCTGATTGTTAAATTCGGATCATCCAGTGGATGGAGAATATAATAATTACGTGTCACGTCTTTAAAGCTTTTCTCGCAAATGTCATCAATTTTACATACCCCATGTGTGGAATAGATAATCAAATCACCGACTTTAAACATTTGCCAACCTCCATTTTCTCAGGCTCATTCCGTAGAGCTTCAGTTCTAATTGTAATACAATTTCAACAATTTGTCAACTAGTTGACAACCCTTCACTTCGCTTTGTATAGTACAGAAGACAATCTTAATAGAAGTAGAGGTGTTTCTTCTTTGGAAGAGGAGTTAAACGAAAAAGACTTATTTGATTTATTAAGTAAAAAAAATAGAGAAATACGTAAAGCAATAGAAGATAGATGGAATAATAAAAATGAAATTCAGCTTACAAAATCAGAGTGGTTTATATTGGATCGCATTAATTATGGTCAGGAAATGCTTGCCGATGTATGTAAAAATGGGGAAATTACTCGTCAAGGAACTCATAAACTGATAAGAAAACTGGAAGCACAAGGCCTAGTAAAACTGACTAACTTAGATGAAAATAAACGCAATAAGTATGTACAATTGACCCAGTTGGGGCTGAATTGCTATGAAGAAAATAAAGCATTAAAACAGGCATTGGAAGAACGAATCAAAAATGCACTTGGTCAGGCGGCATATGATGAACTTAAAAAGACACTAGCTGCAGATTGGCAATTATAGGATCCCATCATTTATAAATCGTTGGAAGGATGAGGAAAAGTGAAGGAAAAAGCGAAACGTTTCGCTGAAAACGCCCACAAAGGACACTTTCGAAAGGCAGGAAACATCCCCTATATCACACATCCCATACGCGTCGCAAATATATTGGAAAGTGCAGGAGCGAGTGAAGCTCTAATATGTGCAGCTTTTCTTCATGATGTCGTTGAAGACACTCCCATCGAGATTGAGGAAATAAGAGCTGAATTCGGTAAACATGTGGCTAATCTTGTCCAAGCACATACGGAGGACAAATCAAAGACATGGAAAGAAAGAAAACAACATACAATTGACACATTAAAAACAGCCGACCTCGAAGTAAAACAGCTAATCGTTGCCGATCGTCTGGACAATCTTTTATCCTTGGAAAAAGACCTTGAAGAAGTTGGTCCGAAGATTTGGAAAATCTTTAATGCCGGTTACAAAGAACAACAGTGGTACAATGAAGCCATTGTTATGAATATGGACCATGGCTTAAGTGAGGTAAATCGCCCTCAATTCTTCAGCGAATTTGAAGCTGCAGTAAAAAGAGTGTTTAAGTAATAGAAGCGAAAAATATTACTTAAGATAAATGACTAAAGATAAAGACAGGCCATAATCACTCGGCCTGTCTTTATCTTTAGTCATTTATCTCGCCATATAAAAAGCAACTTTTCACATGATCATTCACTAAACCAGCTGCTTGCATATAGGCATAACAAATCGTTGGTCCGACAAAGGAGAAATTTCTTCGCTTCAAGTCCTTGCTAAGCTTCTCAGATATTTCCGTTTTTGCTGGGACATCCTCCACCTGCTCCCAATGATTCACCAGTGATTTACCATCTACAAATTGCCAGACATAAGCTGCGAAACTACCAAACTCGGCTTGTAATTCAAGGAAGGCTTTTGCATTTTGGATGACGGATAATATCTTTCTACGATTACGGATGATTCCTTCATTCTGCAAAAGACTTTCTACCTTCTCCTCATTATATCCAGCAATAATTTCAGGTTGGAAGTTATCGAAAGCTTTACGATAATTTTCTCTCCGTTTTAAAATGGTGACCCAACTTAAGCCGGCTTGAGCACCTTCCAACGTCAGCAACTCAAATAACTTCCGATCATCATACACCGGCCTGCCCCATTCGTTGTCATGATAATCCAGATAAACCGGGTCTGTTGTCACCCAACTGCAACGGGAGCGGCTCATAACTCTCCCTCACCAATCTCAATTTCATTTTCATCATAGGAGATCCAATCACTAAAGCTTCCCGGGTAAAGACGAACTTGTTTAAATCCAGCAGCCTTCAGTGCCAATATATTTACACAAGCAGATACCCCAGATCCACATGAAACAATGACTTCCTCTTCCTTATCCAAGCTCGAGAAATGTTCTTGCAGTTCTTCGCCTTTCAGCCATCTCCCATCTTCTGTGAGAACTGCTTGCCAAGGAAAATTTTTGGCACCTGGTATATGGCCTGCTTTACTGTAAAATGGTTCAAAGTCACCTAAGTAACGGTTTTCCGCTCGAGAGTCAATCAGCACAGCATTTGTCTCCAGTTTTTCTCTCACCGTTTTCATATCGACGATTTTATCTTCGTTGAATTGAGCATGGAATTTTTTGGGTTCAAGTTTTGGAATATCGGAGGTGATTTCATTTCCATCTTCTACCCACTGTTTGAAGCCGCCCTCCAATATATATACTCTTTCATGGCCAATCGCTTCCAGCAGCCACCAAAGCCTTGCAGCAAACATGTCATTTCCTTCATCATATATAACAACCGTTGTCTCATGATTGATTCCGATATTCTCCAACTTTTTAATAAATGTAGGGAAATCCGGCAAAGGATGGGTACCTCCATGCTTCTCCACTTTCCCTGACAAGTCCCGATTCAAGTCTAAATAAACCGCTCCAGGCAGATGCCCTTCGAGGTACATTTTTCTGCCTGCATCTTCATCATCCAGTTTAAATCTAACGTCTACAACTACTGTATTATTTTGCCCATTTTCCAGACGTCTTTTTAAGCGTTCGACACTGATTAAGTTCGTCATAAAACCCCTCCATGTTTTTCTACTAATTTAATTGTATATGTTTCCTAACATACTAGAAAGATTTTTCCTCAAACTGCGATAACGGTATGGTGATGGCAAGAACTATAAACTATTTCGAGTTCCGATATAATTATGTTAAAATACTGTTATTCTATACAATAACACGTTCAATACTAAAATTACATAAGGAGTGTACTTCGATGAAAGAGGAATTAATAAAAAGATTGACAACCTACGCAAAAATCGATACGCAATCCAATGAAGATTCTGACACTGTGCCTACAACAAAAGGACAATTGGAACTAGTGGAAGTCCTCATTAAAGAGTTGAAAGAAATTGGTATGGAAGATATAGAAGCGGATGAAAATGGTTATTTAATGGCAACCCTTCCTGCCAATACAGATAAGGATGTTCCTACTATCGGCTTCCTTGCCCACTTAGATACAGCAACTGATTTTACAGGCAAGAATGTCAATCCACAAGTCATTGAAAACTTTGATGGAGAAGATATTACTTTAAATGAAGATCTAGGAGTAATTCTATCTCGAAAAGAGTTCCCAGAGCTGCCAAGCTATAAGGGCCATACTTTAGTTACGACGGATGGAACGACCTTACTCGGAGCTGATAATAAAGCTGGTATAGCCGAAATTATGACAGCTATGAATTATCTCATTCAACATCCGGAAATTGAGCATGGAAGAATTCGAGTTGCTTTTACGCCTGATGAAGAAATCGGACGTGGACCGCATCATTTTGATGTGAAGCGTTTTGATGCGAAATTTGCTTACACTGTTGATGGTGGACCACTTGGAGAATTACAGTATGAAAGCTTCAATGCAGCTGCTGCGAAGGTGACATTTAAAGGTAATAATGTGCACCCAGGAACTGCAAAGAATAAAATGGTGAACTCCGGTAAGCTTGCAACTGAATTTATTGGTAAATTTCCTGAGAAGGAAGCACCCGAATATACAGAAGGCTACGAAGGGTTCTACCACCTTATCTCGATTCGAGGGGATGTAGAAACTACGCAAGTTTACTATATTATCCGCGATCATGATAAAGAGAAGTTCGAAGACAGAAAAGCAACGCTAAAAGGTTTTGTGGAAGAGATGAAAGCCAAATATGGTGAGAATCAAGTCATTCTTGAAATGAATGATCAATACTACAACATGCGCGAAAAAATTGAGCCAGTAAAAGAGGTCGTCGATATTGCAAGCCAAGCAATGAAAAACTTAGACATTGAACCGGTAATCGAACCTATTCGCGGTGGTACAGATGGTTCCCAACTTTCATACATGGGACTACCGACTCCTAACATTTTTACAGGTGGCGAAAACTTCCACGGCAAGTTCGAATATATTTCTGTCGACAACATGGAAAAAGCAAGCAAAGTCATCATTGAAATCGCAAAACTATTTGCAGAAAATAGCGAAGCAAATGCATAAACTAAGATAATCAATAGAATAATTCCTCCCTCTTAATCATATATATTTAAATTAGGAAGGGAGGAATTTCCATGTTCTGCCCTCATTGTGGTACACAAACTGACCAAAACGTAAACTTTTGCTTTTCATGTGGTTACCGCTTCAAGGAAAACCTCAATCACTCGAATCCCTCCGATACAATTGAACCTAAAAAAAATGGTTTTGTCTTTAAGTTATTTGGCTGGATTTTTGTACTGACCTCTCTCGTGTTTATACCAATACTTTTTGGGGCAGGAGCTTTCATTATGGGCTATTTATTGAAAAAGACCGGCGTACACAACGACACACATGCGACGATTATTATGGTGATGGGCGTTGCATGTGGAATCCTGGGAACATTGTTAGGAATGGCTGCTGCAGGGGTCTAATTAAAATAAAAAAAGCATTCGTCCGACTTAAACGAATGCTCTTTTCTTGCCGATTATTTTAAAGCTGATCGTAAAACATCATATTCAAGGGTTACTCGTTCACGCACTAATTGCGCTTCATTCTGTTCATACGTCTGAGCATAATCTTTAACCGTAGATTTACGTAGCTTATTATATCGATTAAACCAGATTAACATCATTTTTCCTCCTTCTAATTAAAATGACTAGTCGGTTTATTTAAGGTTATATAGATTGCCTGCTTTTCAACTAGTTGTTAAATAAGCAAGCATAGTTTTTTCCATTTCTATTATTCTTTTTTCTAACTTTTCTTCATCGTAACCAATAGATGCGTGAAGCCAGATCCCGTCATGTAGGGACCAAAACATAGCTGTAGCCGAATCGGAATCGATTTCGGGGTTGATTTCACCAATCCTTTGGCCTTCTTTGATTATTTCTTCAGTTAATTGATACAGGGTGTCAAAGCGTGCTTTTAACTCCTTCTGTACATGTGGGGCGTCAGTGGCATACAACCAAGATTCAATATGAACGTGCATGAATTTTTTCTTTTCGAGGTTATAAGGTATATCGGTTCTTATCCAGTATTTCAATTTTTCTAATGGACTTGAAATCTCGGCCAAACGCTCTTTTAAATCATGTAGAATTGTTTCACTGCGCTGCTCAAGGAGGCTTAAAAATATCTCCTCTTTGCCTTTAAAGTAGTTATAGACCGCACCTTTACTTAAACCACAACTCTTTACGATATCATCCACAGTAGATGCATAATAACCTTTTGTGGAGAAACATTCTAATGCTGCTTGTAATATTTTATCTCTTCTTTGTTCTTTTGCTTCATCTGAAATTTTTGGCACGTTTACACCCACCTAATAAAACTGACTGGTTAGTCTATTTAGATTATATGCAAGTATGCGGTAATTTGCAACTCATTTTCCACTATTATCATGACGTCTTTATGAACATTATTTCCTCCTCAAAATGTATCTTGCCCTTCCCCAATTCCTGTGAGAAAATGGAGCGTGGACCAAGAAACTCTCAAAGATTGTAGGGATTAAAATGAAATCGAAATTAGTTACTTTATCAATACTTACATTACTTCTAACTGCATGTGCAAACAATGAAGCGCCTGTTGATGATAAATCTGAAGAGGAATCTACTATAGAAGAGAAACAAACAAATGACGCGGCTCCTGAGGTCGCCGAGAATATTGAGTTTCCAGAAGCAGAATTACAGAAAAAAGATGAAGGCGAGCCTGTGCTTCAACTTCAAGAGGCACTGACACAAATAGGATATACCATCCCCACAGATGGGATTTATTCAGACATTCTATCCTGGGCAATTACAGACTTTCAGTTACAGACAGAAGAACTTGATGTTACAGGTATTTACGATGAAGAAACACGTATAGCTTTAAAGAAAGTATTAGAAGAAGGCATAACAATTGAAGCCGGAGTGGGATTACCGCCGCTTGCAGAGCCTGTATTTACTGATTCGGGTTCTGAAGTCACAGGAAATCCTTATGATTTGCTAGCTGTCGTCAACAAAAATCAAGCTCTTCCTGATCACTATGAACCCCATGATCTCGTAGTACCAGATGTGGCATTTCCTTTTGAGGAAGACCTTCCTAAAAAACAGTTACGTGCTCCTGCTGCTGAAGCATTAGAAGAGTTATTTGCAGCAGCCGAGGAAGCGGGTCATCAACTATACGCACAATCCGGCTATCGTTCCTATGATCGCCAAGTCGCTTTGTTTGATTCCTATTCACAAGAACATGGTGAAGAGGAAGCGAATGTATTCAGTGCACGTCCTGGAGAATCGGAACACCAAACCGGCCTTTCTATGGATATTACGAGCGAAGCAGTGAATTATCAACTGACTACTGACTTCGGTAATACTCCGGAAGGAAAATGGGTTGCAGAACATGCCCATGAATTCGGATTTATTATTCGTTACCCTGAAGGTAAAGAAGAGATCACCCAATACCAATACGAACCTTGGCACCTGCGCTATGTCGGAGTTCGAGCAGCGACAGAGATTTGGGAAAATGATTTAACGCTCGAAGAATACTTTACAGAAAATTAATGTACACAAAAACTCAGGGGTATGTTATGTCATCAACCGACACCCTGAGTTTTATTTTTTCCATTCGCAATCTGGGCATCAAGCGCACGAATTCTTTCCAGTGCTGTATCATTATCAATCCGCTTATAATGGTGATTGCCGCCACCTTCTTCGTCCGCCTCATCTGCCATGGCTACAACCTGTTGGAGTGGATCCAGCTCTAAATGGCCTTCTGGTAAATAAGAATCTGTATGAAGCAAAATCGCAATAGCAATCTTCTTTGCTGCATGACGCTCTTCACCAAGCGAGATTAATAGTTTATGGGCACGGCTTGCACCCTTGATTGCATGAATATCATTCTCTTTATACAGGTCGTAATCCCATTCTCCATCACGATACCATGTATAATGCCCTATATCATGAAGCAGAGCTGCTTTTGTTGCATAATCAACATTTACATTAAAGCGTTTTGCAAAGATATAAGCATATTCCGCCACTGATACTGCATGGGCTATGCCTGATCGCTTGAGATATTTTTGTGTAATCGGATGGAGGAAAAGTTCCTCTAGTGTGACTCGTCCCATTCGTAATCCTCCTTTGATCGTAATTTTAATTAACACCTACACCCAAATAGTTTTCGGGTAAATTTTTACGATTTTAACATATTTCAAAAGGATTTACAATGGATAATTACCGATTATGCAGGAACTCAAACTTTATCAAAATGGTTTTAATATCATAAGTGAAATGATAATGATAAACAAGATATTAATGATACGTTCATATAAGAACAATTCCTTAGATAAATCAGCATATGTACTCGGAATGGTTTCCCCTTCTACATGAATAAACATTTGCTTTATAGGTGTTGACCGTGGTTTAAGTACAAACGGGCCCATCGCAAGCGCAACTAGATACAAGATGAGACTAGTAATATACCAGCCTTGAGAAAACCAATATGGATGCAAAACTCCCATCAATAGTCCCGTAACGAGTAATAAAATTCCACCTACCATCGTAAAGATATGTAAAGTATTTCTAATTTTAAATGAATGCTTCAACTCACTCATTGTAGCAGGTTTAGAGAGCGTCACTACCGCTGTCATGACAAGCCCAGGTCCCATTCCGAGAATCGCTGAAAAAATATGTATAAATACAAGGGTGTTGTAAAAAGTCATAAGCAGCCTCCTATTTTATCTATACTACCATTTTACTTTATTTCTTCATCTTGTCAGTGATTCATCTCACAATAATGTGTTTATTTGCTTTAAGGTTACGGCTGCACTACAATTTACATATCATATAGATTAGGGGAATGTGCTATGGAAAAATCTAATTTAGCAAAAATAATCCGGGAACGCCGGGCGATTAAAAAAGGGTATAATGACAAACCAGTCGAAGAGGAAACAGTTCGAGAATTGTTGAATGATGCCCGCTGGGCACCTACCCATGGTATGCGTCAACCATGGAGATTTGTTTTTGTTGGAAAAGAGGAGCTTCCAGTGTTCGCCAAACGAGTCGCTGAAACTTATCCTGAAAATATGCGGGAAAATCGGGAAAACTATTTAAATGAACCAAACGCTATTCTCGTTGCAATAATGGAAGTACCCGAATTAGAGAAGCAATGGGATGAGAACTTCGGTGCGATTGCGACCATGATTCAGAATTTCTGGTTGCTTGCTTGGGAAAAACAACTTGGTGTGGTTTGGAAAACAAACCCACATATTTATGATGATAAGGTAAAAGAAATATTAGATGTGAAAAAGAATGAAAAGATTGTCGGGTTTATTCACCTAGGATACTTTGATGAAAAACCTGCACCGAAAGAACGGACCCCACTTGATGAGAAATTTACCCGCTTTAAAATATAACAACGAATAAAATAAAAAGAGCATTTGCCCAATAAGCAAATGCTCTTTTTATTTAGCTATCAAGCTTTACCTCTTCTTCTTTTTTGCTCCTCATAATCTTCCTTGGTAATCTCGCCTTTTTCATATCTTTCCTTCATTATTTCAAGAGAGTCACGTGCATCTGTATTTGACTTTCCGCGGCGGAAACGCACCAATATAATAACAATCACAACGAACAAAATCGCAGCCAGAATAAGTCGAATAATCATTTCTGTCGGCATACCACTCACCTCCAGTAGCCTATCGGTAAGAAAATGATTAGCCTCAAATACTTATTATACTATTTATATTTTCGTTCACTTTGAGAGTCGTCTTTTGTTTTGTGTTTTTTACGTTCATCTTCCTGCTCAATCTTCAAATCTTCCAGAGGAATATCATCTACAAGTTGCTGCTTTTTAAACTCATCAAGTTTCGTACGGTCTTCGTCATGTGCTGTCGATCGCTTCGAATTCTCCATTTTTTCAAATTCCTTCTTCTGTTTATCATTCATGACACTCACCTCATATCCTTTTCTATCCTTTATCCAACTAATGATTCTGGTAAACATATTTCTGGATAGGCTGAAGGAAACGGGTATAATGAATAAATACCAAATTCTATTGGAGGTATTGTAATGAATGATTTCCAGGAACTCGAAACGATAGATGAGATTAATACCTTTATTGAAGATCATTCCTTAGCCTTTCTTTATATTTCACGGGATAATTGCAGTGTTTGTCATGCCCTCTTGCCGAAAGTCCAAGAGTTGATGAAATCATATCCTAAAATTAAGTTAGGACATCTCCATGCGGATAAAGTAGAAGCAGTAGCTGGTCATTTTTCCATTTTTACGGTGCCTGTACTTTTATTATTCGTGGAAGGAAAGGAATATATACGAGAAGCAAGGATCGTCCATATGGATCTGCTACAGGAAAAACTTGATAAAATATATCAAAACGTGGTTGAAAGCTGATGCCAACCACGTTTTCATGATATTATCTCTCCTGAATCCGGAATATTTCCAACCCGTATACGTTTGTTTCATCTCCATCTACCATACGAATTTCACCTTCATACAAATTCTCTGCATTCACTAAGTCAACCATAAATACCTTACGGAACTGAATACCATTTTCATTGACCTGGCTATATAAATAAAGGGAATCCCCCTCAGGATAAATGCCATACAATCCCTCTAATACGCTTGTTCCGAGAGTAATGCTCTCTTCTTCCTCAAACTTATGTTGTACAAGGTCATACACATAATAAGTAAGCCCATCTGGTGTAAAGTTAATAAAATACAAATTATCTTTTCCAGTAACGATATGGCCTTGCGACAGATAATCCTCTGCTCCAAATGGATCTTCAGGTTTATCTGTAAAATCATCAGGGAAAGTTATTGGCTTACTCTCCTTCGTTTCAAAATGATATGTGAAATACTCACTCTCCGCTAAGTGGTGGCCATCACTTGTAACCTCGATGTGATCCACGCTGACAACAATCTGTTCTTTCTGACCAATATCAGTATCGTTACTCAATACATTCACCGAATCTAGGAATGGTAATTCCATCAAAGGATAATGATCAATAATTTTTTCTTCATCGATGGAAATTTCATATATCATTACATCTTTGTTCTCTCCAAAATAATTTATCGTCACAGCATAAAGTGTATCTTCAATCATCTGTACTTCTTCGACATAGATTTGATGATATTTTGATCTTTCCGGGATGTCGAGACGAAAAGAAGTCCTATCTCCGCTTTCCTTATTCTGGACATCCACTTCCATTTGATTGTGTATGAAGTCAGGGCCGACATATGCTAGCTGTTTATCTGTATCCACAAATAAGTTGGACTCTTCTGTTTTCCCTCTCATAAAACCCGAATCTTCCTCAATTAACTTTTGTATTACATTTGACTCGAAGAAATTATTATATTGCTCAAAGAAATTTAAGTCCCGTTGGTAAACAATACCATCTGCTGTCAGTCTGAATGAATGCCACATGGAATCATTATTCGTGTGATAATCGCCATATATCATTAATTGTTCACCAATCTTTTTATCCCCTTCTACGGTCACCAATTCAAATTCCGGCAGTCCGTTCTTAGCAATCGCATGATGAACATAAAGTACACCAAAGGTGATGATAATAAATATCGGTAAGATGATGACTTTCCAATAACGCTTCATGAAACTCCCCCCTATACCGTAATCTTTCTGTTCAATAGATAATGAGCGATCCATATACTCATTGCTGTAACGATTAATCCTAATACAATTTCCACAACAAATAATTCCATAGGATATAAATACCTCTTCGCAAAGATGATTTCCAGGATAAATGGGATGAAAAAGATACTCATTGAAACTAATGCATAAACAACTCCAAAGATAATACCTTTCCATTTGAAACATCTTTCAAAAAGAATGGAGGTGAACAGTACAAAGACAAACATAAAACCAATTCCATAATGAATTAAAAACTGAATGAAATTCATAGGGATAAGTACTCCAAGGTACAGGTCTCCAACCGTATTAGCCAGGTATTCCATTATCGAATAATCATGCCGTAAATTAGCCGGGACCATCCATTTAAATATTTTTCCTTCAATCAGCAATAAAATGACCTGAAGAGCGACGAGCCCAAGTACCATAAGGAAGATTGCCGTTGCCTTTGAAAGATAAATATTAATCCTCGCTGTCGGAAGCATAAGCAGCCGATAAATAAACGTATTTTTACCAAGCCAATCCCGATACCAGATGAAAAAACAATATAACAGCAACGTCACCGCTGCAATAACAATCGGCAAATTGAACCAGCCTGAGTGTTGTAAATCCATTAGACTGACCTGACCGAATTGTTCCACATACTTTTCAATCGAAATCCCATCTCTGTATACCGCGAGATTAAATTGGTTCATATAATTTTTAGCCACACTGTAAGTACTGATAAGTTGAGAGATAATCGTAATAATTATAAGCACGAAATAAATTTTAATAAATCGACTCAATTCAAAATTCAACAATTTTATATAATTCATCCACGATATACCTCCCTCATTACATCAACTACAGACTTCCCTTCCATCTCACGCATTTCCTCTGTATGGAATTCCCTTACGATTGTTCCATCATCAAGTAAGACCACTTTATCGATGAGATGCTCAATATCATTGATTTCATGGGTCGTAATGACAACACCGCGATCTTCCACCAAATGACTCGTAAATACATCAGCGATTTGTTCACGGCTGAATATATCGATCCCTGAAAAAGGTTCATCCATTAATAAATAGTCAACATCAAGCGCAAGACCGAGCAGCAAATTTACTTTTGCGACATTCCCTTTCGATAAACTTGAAATCCGCTCTTCTTTCTTCAGTCTAAAAAAGCCCAATAGCTCTTCTGCCCTTTCATCATTCCAGCTGTTATAAAAGTCTTTCATAAACTGAATCGCTTCAGCAATTTTCATGTGCGGAAGCATCGTAATTGCATCAGGAATAAAAGCTATTTTTTCATAAGATTCCTTTGTCAGCTTTTCCCCATCGATTAATATTTCTCCACTTGTCATTGGTGTCAGATTCATAATCCCATTTAGAATGGTCGTTTTCCCTACTCCATTCACACCAATCAGACAAGTTATTTCCCCTTTATTCGCTGTAAAGGAGACACCTTGAAGCACTTTTTTCCGGCCATATTTCTTTGTAACATTCTTAACTTCAATCAACTATGCTCCCCCTTTTGCTTTTCATACTTCTCTTTTATTAAACGGATCAAGTCATCCATCGGTATATTCACCGGTTTCACTGCAGCTATAAATGTGTCCACAGCTTCTCCAATCAATTCGGTGCGCAGATTGCGTAAAACTTGTTCATCTTTCGTAATACGACTCGGATTATTCCCCTCTGTAAAAATCAAGCCCGCTTCCTCCATTTCTTTGTATGCTCGTTGTGCTGTATTTGGATTAATTTTAAGCTGGTTCGCCAGTTCACGTCGGGAAGGGATTTCCTGTCCCGGTTCATATTTTCCACTCGCAATTTGTTCCTTGAAATGCTGCATTACTTGTACGTAAACCGGATCTCGTTTATTAAACGTAATTTTCAATATGCCCCTCCTCATTTCCTGTTGTTGGTTCACCCTTGTATTAAATACTTAATACATAGAGGATAAAAAATATATAAAGAATAAGTCGTTCTTGATTTTGAATTTAAGCGTATTAGATGGTTGATACACTCTTCATGATGTATTATATGCTTAGTACACTAAACTGTCAATACGAATCTTATCAAAGAAGCCCTTCTCCACGAGGAAAACAGCTCTTTATGTTACAATGGAGTTTGTGGAAAACATGCTTTTTGAAGCGAGACAAAGGGAGTTCATACATAATATGAAATTAGTATCATGGAATGTAAACGGGATCCGTGCCTGTGTCCGTAAAGGGTTCTTGGATTACTTTTCTGAGGTGGATGCTGACATCTTTTGCATCCAGGAATCGAAGGTTCAAGAAGGCCAAATCGATCTGAATTTAGACGGGTACTATCAGTACTGGAATTACGCACAAAGAAAAGGTTACTCCGGTACAGCTGTCTTTACGAAGAAAAAGCCGCTCCATGTACACTACGGTGTCGGCGAAGAGGAAACAGAAGAGGAAGGTCGAATCATCACATTGGAATATGAAGATTTTTATCTCGTCAATGTGTATACTCCGAATGCAAAAAGGGACTTAACAAGACTTGAAGAACGACTACAGTGGGAAGATAAAATTTTCACCTACTTGTTGGAACTCGATAAACAGAAACCTGTCATTTACTGCGGAGATCTGAACGTAGCTCATCAAGAGGTTGATATTCGCAACTATAAAACAAATTATGGGAACTCTGGTTTCACAGTAGAAGAAAGAGAAAAAATGTCCCGTTTGTTATCGAATGGTTTTATTGATACATTACGCTACTTCCACCCAGATACGGAAGGCATTTATACGTGGTGGTCATACATGAAAACCGTCCGTGAGCGGAATATCGGCTGGAGGATAGATTATTTTATCGTATCACAGCGGCTGGAGAATGCACTGGTAGAATCAGTGGCTCATCCATCAGTAATGGGCAGCGATCATTGTCCAATCATGCTTGAATTGGACGAAGATGTACTTTCAAACTAAGAAGTTGGGTCAATCCGGAATTTCCAGATTGACCCTTATTTTTATTGCTTGATTTTTTTAAAATAATCCATGATACCTAAAGCACATATCTGAATATCAAGGTTAAGAATGATATAGACTTCATGATCGTCATGAATACCGAATCCTTGAAGATGCGATTTCACTCTTGCCATAATCTGATTGGCAATTTCATTATAATCGCCGCCTTCCTCTATTACCTCTTCAGATATATCCATGTAGATATCCAACCAGTCTGCCACTTGTTTCAAAGCAGCATCCGGGTTCTCTGTCATACTAAAATGCCCGAAGTAGATCCGATCTACATTTTTTTCTTGAACCCGCTTGATGGAAGCATGCATATCATTTGGATTAAAATGATTCGGCGAAGTAGTTGGCAGGTATAACTCTACCCCTTCCTGCAGTAACAACTCATAACGGACACCTGTCGTATCTCCCGTAAAGATTCCATTACTTACCGGATCGTAAATGCTGAAGTGATGTTTCGCATGACCAGGCGTATCCCAAAACTCCAGTGTACAGTTCGCCCCTATTTTCAGTGTATCCCCTTCTGACTTTTCCACAACCCTGTCTGCAGGTACAGGCACGATCGGGTCATATATTTCCGAGAAACTATCCCCATAAATAGCTCTTGCCCCTGCCGCTAATTTAGATGGGTCAATTAAATGTCTTCCTCCCCTTGGATGAACAATTAATGTTGCATTGGGACATTGCTGCAATAGAAATCCAGCGCCCCCAGCATGATCTAAATGGACATGGGTCACGATGATATACTTCACATCCGCAAACGTATGACCCAGTTCCTCCAAACCTCTTTTAATATATCTCACGGATGGACTTGGCCCCACTTCTACAAGCGTCAATTCCTCTTCATCAATGACATATGTACCTGTTCTGTTCGGAATATCCATATCAAACCCATCAATCAACGAAATTCGGTCGTCCAATTGAATTGGATTTTTCTCCTTCATGAAAAGCCCTCCCCCTTCATTAAATTTCTTAACCTCATCATACCAAAACAAGCTTCATGGTGCGAAATTTAATGTAGGAGAGCTTTTATCTTACCGAATTAATTTGCTTCATGCTGTTTTAGGAAAGTAAAAATGCTTTATCTTAGGGAACTAACTCACTTTACGCAAATTAGGGAAAATAAACCGGTTATATCTTCAGAACTAACTCGCTTCACATCAATTAGGGAAAGTAAAGCGGTTTTATCTTCCGGAACTAACTTACTTCAAGCCAATTAGGGAAAATAAAGCCTTCCCTCTATTTCCCATGTATAACATCTCTCAATCGGAAGAAAATAATACGGAAAATATGAAGGAGGTTATTCGATTGTTCAATCAACAGCAAAATGAGGATTTCCAAAGTTCTACCCAGATGTCTGCACAAAACAGTCACGGTGGCCATGAATTATTTGACTCCCATGAAGCAATCAGCGGTTTAGTTGCAGCCCTTGAGCATAGTGTGTTATACGAACCACATATTCAAGATCCTGAATTAAAACAACTGATGACTAGACAGAAATCATATTTGACACAGCTGTATAATACGATTGTGGAAACTTTACAGACAGGTCAAGAACCAGCAGTCAAGACTCAGACTTATAATATGCCTTTTGACAATAACACCGTATACGGTATGGAAGCGAGTCAACCAAAAACACCTGCACAATCTGTGAATGAACTTAACGACTCTTGTTTTTCCAGCTTTATGATGGGACACTTGAAAGCTTGTGCCTCTCATTTCACTATGACAGCTTTGGAAGCAACCAACCCTGTCATGCGTCGTGTGTTTGCTGACAGTATTCCAAACTTGATTGAAATGGCGTTTGAAATTTACCTTTACCAAAACAAAAATAAATATTATCAAGTTCCTCAGTTAAAAGACGAAGATATGCAAGCTTATATGAACAGTTTTGCGAAAATACAAGGCCAGATGCCACACTAACATCGTTGCACCGTGGTCTTTTAGGGACACGAAAATAGGACCTGCCTATTTTCGTGTCCTCTTTGCTTATAATAAAATTTAAAATGAATCCTTTTTCGTTTTTTCCCGTAATAGAATTACTAAAATGAAAAGGGGATAGCATGTATGAATAACCATGAGATTGATTACATTATTCACGGAGATGACATGCAATTTGTAGAAGTTGAATTAGATCCGCAAGAAACAGTAATAGCTGAAGCAGGAAGCTTAATGATGATGGAAGATCATATTCAAATGGAAACTATTTTTGGAGATGGCTCAGAGGATGAAAAACCAGGACTTATGGGTAAACTTATCGGAGCTGGTAAACGAGTGATCACTGGAGAAAGTTTATTCATGACAACTTTTACGAACGAAGGAATCGGCAAGAAAAAAGTATCTTTTGCTTCCCCTTACCCCGGTAAAATCATACCAATGGACCTTAGCGAGAAAAACGGAAAAATCATCTGTCAAAAAGATGCATTTCTCGCAGCTGCTAAAGGAGTTAGTGTAGGCGTGGAATTCCAACGTAAAATAGGTGTTGGCTTCTTTGGTGGAGAAGGCTTTATCATGCAAAAACTTGAAGGAGACGGAATGGCGTTCGTTCATGCAGGCGGAACAGTCCATAAAAAAGTATTAGATGTTGGAGAGTCCTTACGGGTGGATACAGGTTGTCTTGTTGCCATGACTGGTGATGTGGATTATAACATCGAATATGTCGGCGGCATCAAAACTGCTCTATTCGGTGGTGAAGGACTATTCTTTGCAACACTCAGAGGACCAGGAACAGTATGGGTGCAATCATTACCATTCTCCCGTTTAGCAAGTAGAATCTTTGCTGCAGCACCTCAACGTGGTGGCTCTAAAGAAGAAGGTAGCATCGCTGGCGGATTATTCGATTTACTTGGTGGCGACAGAAGATAGTCGTAAAAATGGACAAGATGCACATACTATCCATGTAGAGCTTTATATAAAGGAGGCTTACCATGGGTAGAGACGAGCATAATAAAAATAAGAATTCCCGTTTCGCACAGACGCCAAAACAACAATTGCGTGAAAGTGACGGTATTGATGTAGAGTATTCCGTTGAGCTGGCGGATACCGACGATCGCGAAGCTCAAGCGAGAAGCAAGGCTGCGGAAAGAAGAGTGAAAGGTAAATAGACAGATCAGGCCTTCATTTCCATGGAGGCCTGATTTTTATTTACAGCCTACGCTCTGGTTGATTTTTAGCTATTTATCACGTACATTAAAGAAAAACACATCTAAAGGATTGAACATAATGACAAAAAAAAGTGTCGATGACTATTTAACAGAAGGAATTCACGGTGTCCGCCTTCCAAAAGAAGGAGAAAGGATTCGCTTTCTAGGGACATTAAGAGAGAGAATTGTAATTGCACTTACGATTGGACAAGTTATGAGCGATTCTGGACTTAAAAAATTGGAAGCCGCCATGAAAGAACATCCTAAAGCGAGACTGATCATGAATGGACATGTATCTTATCGCTTTTTAAAAGAGGAAAAGGCACTCGCTGCAAAATACAATATTCCATACACGACCGTAACAGATGAAGAGAATAAAACAGACATCGGCGCTGTCTTAACTTACGACTACGCTATTGATAAAGAAGAAATATTTATTAAGGAAGAAGAACCAATAGAGGAGCAACAGGAAGAAACAGAAAGCACCATCCTCGATAAAATAAAGAAATGGTTCCGATGATCCACAAGTTTAGAGGAGGTAAAACCATGAGAATTGTTTCAATTGAACCTACACCAAGTCCTCATTCCATGAAAATAAATGTCAGTGAGGAGTTGCCAGCTGGTGAAAACTACAACTATAAACATACAGACGACCTAACAGATGCTCCACACAATGTACAGAAACTTTTCCAAATTCAAGGGGTCAAAAATATATATCGTGTTGTTGACTTCATCGCATTAGCCAGAGCCCCTAAAACCCCCTGGGAAGAAATATTACCACAGGTACGCGATGTTCTGGGTACAGATGAAGATTTAGATGAGTTGGAATTTTTAGAGACTAGTGCACCAGCAACAGACTTCGGGGAGATAAAAGTATTTATTCAATTTTACCGCGGCATTCCAATCCAAGTGAAGCTCGAGGAAGGCGATGAAGAAAAAAGATTTGGTCTTCCAGAACCTTTCCAAAAAGCGATTATGGAAGCTTCTGCAGCATCAGATACTTTTATTTTTGAACGGAAATGGGTTGAGCAGGATCCCCGCTACGGGAACTGGAATGAAGTTGGTAACGATATAGTGGAAGAAATAATGGCCACTTATAATGAAGAACGGCTGAATGAATTGGTGAAATTAGCACTCGAAAATCAAGATGCATCCGAACGTACTGAAGATAAAGATGTAGACATTCCTTTAGAAATCATGGATGATCCGGATTGGAAAGTACGATATGCTGCCCTTGATAGAATTATTGAGCCTACTCTCAAGCATCTTCCCTTATTGGACAAGGCATTGGATGATGCTAAAGCTTCCGTTCGGCGTTTAGCCACTGCGTATCTTGGAATGATTGAGGAGCCAGAAGTGCTCCCACTACTTTATAAAGCTTTACAAGATAAAGCAGTAAACGTAAGACGCACGGCGGGCGATTGTCTATCAGACCTAGGATTTAAAGAAGCAATTCCCGAAATGATCAAAACCCTTGATGATCCTAGTCAAATCGTACGTTGGAGAGGTGCCATGTTCTTATACGAAGTCGGCGATGAAAGTGCAATTCCCGCACTTGAAGCTAAATTGGACGATCCGGAATTCGAAGTGCGTATGCAGGTTAAACTCGCACTCGAACGAATCAAAGGCGGTAAAGAAGCAAAAGGGTCCGTCTGGCATCAAATGACGCAAGCAGTAATAAAAAAAGATTAAGTTAAACTCCTAAGCAGCGCTTAGGAGTTTTTTATTTTGCGAACTCGTTTTTAAATGATTTACTTCTATTACTAATATGTATAAACTAAATATATGGAAATAAATGAATTTTTAAATGAAAGGATTTTTTAATGTCAACTGCACCTTATGGAGTAAAATCTACCTTTTGGTTGCAACTGTTTATCCTTCTAGCTACTTTTGCAGTGCTCATTTTCCTTATCTATTTTTTGCTTAGAAAATTGTTTCGAATAGAGAGGGAAGAAGACAAATATTATGCATCAACGTTCATGAATCCATTTCATAAGAAGTTGGATCGAACAACTAGAGTCGTATTTATGGTTTTAATGTTCATCGGATATGTTATCAATGTTTCAAGGCTGCCTGAAGAACCCCTGTGGTACTGGCAACCATGGTATTTCCTGTTTGTCATGATATTCACTACTGAATGTCTACGAGTCTTTATGCAATGGAAGCACGTTGCAAATCGTAAAATATATAGACTTACCCTTACCAGGTTAGTTTGTCTCGGTTTATTAACTACAGCTTTCTTTGTTGCTATACAACTCGGTATGCTTTGATAATTAATGAGTTAGGGTGAACGTATGATAGCCTCCAGTATGATAATGGGATGGGTCGGGATTTCAATTTTTGTGCTGATCGCTTCCACTCTTCGAAAGTTGATGAAAGATAATGAGTACGCTTTCCTTCATGTACTAATGACATTCATGTATGCGATGTGGCTGCCCTTACCTTTAACTTTTTATCGATTATTGAATACAGATTTGCTGCTGGTTGGGACAATATTCGGACTCATTTATCTAGTCATGATTGTTATTGCAATGGCACTTCAAGCTGGTCATATTTCATATATCGTAAAGCATAATGATCATCAGATATCTGAAATGCATGGAGATTACATGATGGCGGTAATATCCAACCCTATGGAAGGATTAGCTAATATTTTCAAGTGTATATGGGCCTGGTTTTTAGGTGTTTCGTTTTGGAAAAATGATGAGATGATGATGGCTGCTATCATGTTTCTTTTTAGTCTATTCTTCTTCTATTATTTACTCATCGTGTTGGAGCAGAGTGTAGTAAAGCAGATGAAGGGTATTACAAATGTAAAGCCAAACCAAACTTTCGTTAATCTAGAAACATTTGTGTTCTTTCTGGCTTTAGTCGGATATATTACGATAAAACCTTAATATGGGAAAGTAAGTCTGTGTTTAATACATGTAAAGGAGTTTGATATGTTAACTCAAGTCATTAAGCAATTCGGATTGCAGATTACAAACATTGATGAAGTAGATGATTCACATAGTTCTATGGTATATAAGTGCAGATTACCAGAAAGTGATCATGTTTACATAAAAATCCCCTATACAACTTTGAAATACCAAAGAGAATTAGAAGCCTATCAAATTCTACAAGACAACATACCTATTCCTAAGCTTCTGGATTATTGGCCTGGGGATGAGGAAATTCCAGGCGCTTTTTTATTATCTGAATTAGAAGGACGGCCTTTATCAGCAAGAGACTCACGTTCCATCGCATACCAAGTTGGAGTCATCCACGCTCAAATGCACAACATACCACCTCCAGCTCATTTGTTAGCCGGTATACAGAATGAATTTCCCAATTGGTCTTCATTTATAGACAAGCAATTTCACAGTTTTGCCCAAGATGTAAAGACTGTTTTAGATGAGAGTACGTACCATTTGGCCCTGGAAAAGTTTGAGAACATAAAAAGCCAACTGCCTGAACCGGATGGACCGAGTTTCGTCCATATGGATTTCCGTCCGGCAAATATAATTGTGGATAACGATAAAGTTACAGGTATCATCGATTTTGAAAGTGTACGTTTCGGGTCTACCGAAATTGATTTCACTAAATTGTATCGGGACTTTTTAAGCTATGATATCAGCTTGCTGGAGAACTACAAAACAGGATATAGCAGTGTAAGACCATTGATAGACCTGGAAGCTGTACTTCCCTTTTATCGTTTTACAGATGCCTTCAACAGCATTGGCTGGTCGATACGACGAGGAATAGAAAAGAACAAACATTTTTTCGAGGCAAACGTAACAATGTTGAACCATTTTTTAAAGAAAAATTAAAAGTAAAGGAGGAGGATGAATTGCCACGCTCTATCGGGCTTTCCGGAAGTATCATCATGTCTGAACCTGCAAAGCTGTCTCAATTATTTACTTATGATCACATTAATCATATCGAGATAGGAGAATTTCCTGATGAAGCTGCATTTCATCAGTTTCTAAAACTCTTAAAAGAAGAAAATAAAACATTTGGCTTGCATTCCCCATTGTACAGAAACCAAAGCAAATATGATTTACTGGAAAAAGTACAATTCCATTCAGAGGAAGCTTGGATACAATTTGAATCTGAAGTCGAGTTGATGTCTAAATTTGGGGCAGAGTATATTCTGGTCCATTTCCCATATTTCAAAGATAAAATAACGGACGACGTGAATCTAGTGATCGAAGATGCTTTAAAAAAATTAAGTATCTTGCAAGAAAAATTCTCCATCCCCATCGTGTGTGAACCAAAACTCGGGCATAATCGTTCAACCTTTGGAATTGAGGCCCTCCATTCTTTCCCAATAGAAATATGGGATAAGTATGGAATAAACATCTGTATCGATATCTGTGATTATTTACTGGCCGTGGAGGATGAGACATCGAGTTATATCGAAAAGTGGAAAGACCATATTAAAGTAGTCCATTTGCATAATGTTGAATTTCAGCAAAACAAGTACATCTGGGTACCAGTTCATCCATCACATGAGACAGCACCCTCCTATTATAATGTTGGGTACTTAATAAAACTCCTTGCAAAAAGTTCAGATGTCTTTTTTATTTTTGAGCACACGCCACATTCCAACCCTACCCGAAAATTCGTTGAAGAAGGGATACGTTGGGTAAAAAGTTTGATATGATAGTAGTATACTCCTAACACTCAATTAGATTAGTAGTTATCTTTACAACTAGAAAGCGTTTTCATATAATGATATTAATTCACACATAATTGAAGGAGGTCGTACATATGGAGCGTCTAAAAGAAGGTACCCTACTTTGGGAACCTACGAAAGATAGAATAGAAAATAGCAATCTAAATCACTACATGAATTGGCTAAAAAAAGAGAAGAACTTATCATTCGACAGTTACGATAAACTTTGGGACTGGTCGGTGACCGATGTGGAAGACTTCTGGGAATCACTTTGGGGATACTTTGATATCCAGTCCGAAACCCCATACCATTCTGTTTTATCAGAACGTAAAATGCCTGGTGCTAAATGGTTTGAAGGCGCAACAATCAACTACACAGAACATATCTTCAGAAATAGAGATTTAGAGAAAACGGCCATCATCCATACTTCGGAAGTACGACCTGGGCTTCATGAAGTCAGCTGGGGAAAACTTTATCAAGACACCGCAGCAGTCCAACAAACATTGAAACAACTAGGCGTGGAGAAAGGTGATCGGGTCGTAAGCTATAGTGCCAATAATTATGAAACAATTGTAGCATTCTTGGCTACTGCCAGCTTAGGAGCCATTTGGTCCAGTGCTTCACCAGACTTCGGAACACAGAGCGTAATTGACCGATTCAAACAAATCAACCCTAAAGTGATGTTTACCATAGACGGATACGGCTATGGCGGAAAAAAATTCAATAGACTACAAACCGTAAAAGATATTCAGTCTGAGCTCTCTTCACTGGAAGCTACCATTGTTATACCTTATTTGGATGCAGATGCCGACTTCAGTGATTTAAAGAATCCAACTACTTGGGAGAAAGCTACTCAATCTACGGAAAATGTTGCCTTAACCTATGAGCATGTGGAGTTCAACGATCCGTTATGGATTTTATTCTCTTCTGGAACAACTGGGAAACCAAAGCCAATTGTACATAGTCAGGGCGGTATTTTAATTGAGCATTTTAAAGCAATTTCTTTCCACTGTGACTTGGATGAAAACGAACGATTTTTCTGGTTCACAACGACCGGCTGGATGATGTGGAACTTCCTTGTAGGTGGATTGCTTACAGGCACGACGATTATTCTATATGACGGTAATCCGGCTTACCCTTCTACTGATACACTATGGAAGCTTGCTGAGGATACAAAGATGACTGTTTTTGGCACGAGCGCAAGCTATATCACTGCATGTATGAAAGACGGTCTGGTGCCTAAGGATAAATTCGATCTAAGTGCGCTGAAAAATATCAGTTCAACCGGTTCTCCACTTCCTCCAGAAGGCTTCCAGTGGTGCTATGACAATGTAAAAGATGACCTGTGGATTGCTTCAGTAAGTGGCGGTACCGATGTTTGTACAGCTTTTGTCATTGGAGCACCAACTTTACCAGTATATGCAGGTGAATTGCAATGTCGCGGACTTGGAGCCAAAGTCGAAAGCTTTGACGAGTTAGGTGAAGCGCATATTAATCAAGTCGGTGAACTCGTCTTGACCGAACCATTTCCATCGATGCCAATTTTCTTCTGGAACGATGAAAATGGAGTACGTCTCTATGAAAGTTATTTCGACTTATATGATGGAATCTGGAGTCATGGAGATTACATCAAAGTAACGGATCGCGGAACTTGTATCATTTATGGTCGTTCTGATGCAACAATTAACCGAGGTGGAATTCGGATTGGTACAGCTGAGATTTATCGGGCCGTTGATAAAATTCCGGAGATTGAAGACAGCTTAATTGTCGACATCCCTTCTCCTTCTGGTGATTCGGTTACTCCATTGTTCGTCGTATTAAAAGAAGGCTATGAACTTACTGATAATTTAAAAACTGAAATCAAAAAACATATTCGGGAGTACTGCTCACCAAGACATGTACCAACTGAAATCTATGCTGCTCCGGATTTGCCAAAAACGTTGAACGGTAAAAAATTAGAAGTACCTGTCAAAAAAATCCTTATGGGACAGCCAGTTGATCGTGTGGTAAATAAAGGGTCACTCGGTAATCAGCGCTCCCTTGAGTACTTCATGGATTTTGCAGAAAAACTATAATGTGAATATTCATTCAGTCAAGGGTCCCCACCTTTTCTATCGAGCAGGCCTTATATTAGAAGGCGGGTCTTACATCCTGTACATTTGCAATAAAATACAAGGCTTAGGATTGCATATCAGCATCCCTAAGCCTTGTATTTATTTAAATCGTTTGTATCATTTCCACCCTATTCCCGAATGGATCTCTGAATTCGAACCGGTCAAAACCAGGTATAGGAACGGATTCAATTACTTTAATATCATGTTGTTCTAATGTACCCTTCCAATAAGCTATATCTTCAACTTGATATGCAATATGGGCTTTGGTCTTCGTCCTATCCACATCATCTTCCGTTCCCACGTGAACATCCCTATCCCCTACCCTCAACCAGAATCCTCCTCGTCCTTTTAGCGGTTCAGGTTTCTCGATTTCAGGCAATCCTAAAATATTACAGTAAAAGTCTTTAGCTTGCTCTTCCGTATTTTTGGGAATAGTAATTTGAACATGATGCAATCCAATAATCATAGTGATTCCCCCTTTTGATTTACTAACTCTCCCACTAATTAAATATTACTAAGATTTGTCCGATAAGTATAATATATGTTATTTATATATATTAATAATATATAATTATACAAAGGATTTTTGTAGTGGTAGCTCGCTCCCTTGTAGTAAGGTAGTGAGAATATGACAGTTTACTAAAGTTCATTTACACTTTTATTAAAAAGGAAGTGCAAATATGTTACCATTTACCGAAAAAGTGATACAAGTTATCAAAAAAATCCCCGAAGGAAAAGTCATGACATATGGCCAAATTGCCAAGCTTTCAGGACATCCGAAAGCTGCACGCCAAGTAGCACGGATTCTCCATAGTATGAGTAAAAAACATCATCTGCCATGGCATCGGGTAATTAATGCAAAAGGACAAATTGCTATACAAGATGAGGCCACTTACTACGAACAAATGATGTCCTTGCAGGCAGAGGGAGTTGAAGTGGATGCTTCAGGTAGAGTAGATCTGGAGAAATATAGGGTGAATTGGCAATCCGATTATATTGACCTTGACTAGTCCAAAATGAGATAATCTTCCATAATATAACCTTTAAATATATGGAGCTTCGAGTCTCATGAAACTCTTTAAAGAAAAGAGGGATGGATAATGAAACTTGTTGGTGTATCAGGAGCACTTGCCGGAGAAAAAACATCCGTTGCTGTTGGTGGTGTACTTGCTGCAGCTAGACGCCATGACCCTTCGATAAAAACGGAATTAATCGACTTAAGGGATTACGATATTGAATTCGCTTCAGGCCTTCCTTTATCAGGATATAACGAAGACACCTGGAACGTCGTCAAAAAAATATTAGCTGCTGACTTCTTAGTGTTCGGGACCCCTATCTATCAGGCATCCTTGTCTGGTGCATTAAAAAACTTGCTGGATCATCTACCTGAATATGCTTTTAAAAATAAAGTGACCGGGATGGTCGCAACAGGTTGGACAAATAGACATTTTCTTGTTTTGGAATACCACTTGGGATCCATTTTAAATTATTTCAAAGGGCTAACCCCGACAGGGAATGTTTTTATTCATAATGATGCATTTGATATTGAAAGCAATGAAATTATTGATGAAAGAATCCATGACAGAATGGAAAAACTGGCTAAAGAAATGATCTATTTACAAAAAGGGATTTTAAACAGGTAGCATTTCATTTAAAAACAAGATAAAATGTAGGTCAAATGAATACAAATGAAAAAACATCATGGCTGTTTAAAGCGATGATGTTTATTTTTATGTCAATAACTAGATTGTTAATCCCTTTTACTCAAGTATTCGTTAGGGGCTTCACCTTTTTCAGCATTATAATTTTTGTATTGACTTTTTCGTCCGTTGCGATGCTCCCCACTTTGTGTGTTTTCCTTGAACTGTCTTTTCTGATTACTCAAGATCATTCCTCCTAGTGTGAAGTTTTTATTAGTGTTTGAAAATACACCGTTATTATTCACATCTTTGAAATTCCATGAGTTATCATTAAAAGACTTTCGTTGCTTATTCGTCCAAGATGCATTTTTTAAAACAATCGTTTATTTGGATTTATTAAGAAATGATGCTGGTATATCAGCTTTAAAAGATAATTGTTTATTTGTTACCGGGTGAAGGAAAGTTAAGGTCCTTGCATGTAACCCAAGCCTGCCAATCGCATTTCTCTTCTTTGATCCATATTTTTTATCACCTACAACAGGATGGCCCAAATCCTGCATATGGACACGAATTTGATTTTTTCGGCCGGTTTCCAGACTCACTTCCAACAATGAAAATTCATTATTCCCTTGGATGACCCTATATCTAGTTTTCGCAAATAAGCCATCATTTGGTGTTTGACTGGAATACATGAGATGTGTTTTTGTTTCTCGCAGCCAAGAAGTAATATAGCCTTCCCGCTTGGATACCTTACCTTCAACCAATGCTACATATATCCGCTCTTTAACAGTCTGGTTCCAATTATCCTGCAGTTTCCTTTTTACTTGTTCACTTTTTGCAAACATCATGACACCCGACGTGTCCTTATCCAAACGATGCACTACGAATATCCGGTTGTCCGGGTCTTCTCTTTTCACATATTTCATTAATTGGTGTAATGCTGTCTGCTGTTTTTCACTTTCTGTCGCAATAGATAATAATCCAGCTTCTTTATTTATAACGATAATATGTTCATCTTCATAAAGTATTTTCATTCCGATCAATACATCTTGCTTCACTGCAGCTTTATTCTTTAAAATAGTAACCCTTTGACCTGGCTTTAAGTTATAATTAAACTGCTTTTCGATATGATCATCGACCGTCACTTGACCTCTAGCAAGGATTGATTTGACGGAATTCCTGCTTCGGTTAGACATTACCTTTAATAGAAATGCTAATAGTTCATCAGCTTCTTTTACTTCAACACTTATCGATTTGGCGTCTTTTCGATAATTGGACTTTTTATTAGACATACTGTTTGCTCCTTAAATTTATCATGAGTGTTATCCTAGTGACGACTTCTATCAATAGTAACATTAATCATTATAATAACCTAAATTAGTTATCATAAAAGTTTACTTACACTTCAATTTCCCTTTCTATACCATCTTACACCCTATAAATTTTCTCCATCTTCATTTC
The DNA here is from genome assembly GCF_023715655.1 of Oceanobacillus luteolus. GTDB lineage: Bacteria > Bacillota > Bacilli > Bacillales > Amphibacillaceae > Oceanobacillus > Oceanobacillus luteolus. The sequence goes on from NZ_JAMBON010000012.1 coordinate 81,439, forward strand.
TGCATACATCCATTAACAATTACAGATATTAATATTAAAAGCTTTAGGGGGAAGGAAATGAAAATTAGATTTGGATACGTAGCTAATGCATTGGATTTATGGGATGCCAGCCCGTCAAAGGCTTTAACATTTGCACGCTACTCATCGCTTCCAAAAGAAGAAAGAATGGAAAAGTTAAAATCAGTCACTGCACAAAACCTTCATCATACAAAAAGAATTTTATATTATAATATCGCACATCAAATTGAATTATATCGTCTTTCAAGTTCACTCGTTCCTTTAGCCACTCACCCCGAAGTGAAATGGGACTTCATCACTCCTTTCAAACGTGAATGGAAGGAAATTGGAGATCTTATACAAAAATTTAAATTAAGGGTAAGTTTTCATCCTAATCAATTTACACTTTTTACAAGCGCCAGAGAAGAAGTGACGAGAAATGCCGTTGTGGATATGCAATATCATTATGATATGCTCCAGGCGATGAATGCAGAGGAACAAGGTTTGATCAATATTCATATAGGTGGGGCTTACGGCGATAAGAAAAAAACATTAACTAGATTTCATCAGAATCTTAAACAATTGCCAATTCAAATAAAAAATGTCATGACTTTGGAAAATGATGATAAAACATATAACGTCTCGGAGACTCTGATAACGTGTGAACGAGAGCGTATTCCTATGCTCTTGGATTATCATCACCATATGGCGAATCCAACGGAAAGTGACTTAGCTGACTACTTACCGCGTATTTTCGCTACATGGAATGACTTTCACCTAATACCTAAAGTACATATATCTTCACCAAAGTCTGAAAAGGCATATCGTTCACATGCTGATCATGTATCTTTAGAATTTATCCTTCCTTTCTTAAAATTGGCTAAAGAACTGAATCAGGATTTCGACATCATGATTGAAGCAAAACAAAAAAACTTGGCCATGCACAGACTGGTTGAGGAGATATCTCGAATACGTAGTGTTAAACGTATATCAGGCGCTGCTGTAGAATGGTGATTAAATAATGTAAAATCAATGAGGTGGTTAAACGTGACAATTGTACGGCTCGGCTATGTTGCAATGAGTATGGAACTGACGAACGCATCCCCATCCCAAACGATGACATTTGCCCAATTCAATAAAATATCTGATCGGGAAGCCGCGATTCGTAAATTGGAGCGTATCACACTTTCGAATATCCAGAATACCCTGAGGCTCTTAAAACATAATGCCGCCTCAGACATTCATTTTTATCGATTAACCTCTCGCCTCATTCCATTAGCAAACCATAAAGAACTTTTAGACTGGAATTATATGAAGCCTTTGAGGGAAGCCTTGCGTGAGCTCGGAAACTTTGCAGAAGAACATGGAATACGAATCGATTTCCATCCAGATCATTTTGTTCTTATTAACTCAAAAGAGAAACAGGTCTTGAAGAATTCCATCCGCACTTTAAAGATGCATTATTTATTGTTAAAAGCAATGAAGGTTGACCCGACACATCGTTGTGTCATGCATGTCGGCGGCAATTATAAAGAAACGGATAAGTCACTCGAGCGGTTCATCGATAATTGGATGGACGTCCCAAAGGTTATCCAAAACATGATTATGCTTGAGAACGACGATACGTCATTTACCTTAGATGATACGCTGTACTTATGTGAAAAGTTGGACATCCCTTTAGTCTTTGATTATCACCATCACCTCGCTCATCATCAACACCAAAATTGGGAAACCCATTGGGATCGAGTAGTGGACACCTGGAAACATTCTCCACTCCCGATTAAAATGCATATTTCCAGTCCAAAGAACGAGAAAGCATTTCGTCACCATGCCGACTATGTAGACAGCGATATGTTCTTTCAATTCCTCCATGCAATTAAAGGAAGTGTCCCGCAAATCGACTGTATGATTGAAGCAAAGCGGAAAGATGAGGCACTTTTTCAATTAATGGGGGAAGTAAAGCAGAGGGATGACATTGAAGTAATAGATGGTGCTTCCTTTCTAATGAAGTAAATAATGGTGGTTCATCTGACACACAGAAAACCACCTTTTCCTATTATCCTAACTCTATATTATACTCTTCTACTACATCCTTAAAAGCAAGTCTTTCATTCCCATCTCGTCCCGAAACACGCGTTGCTGTTACAAGTGAATTTAATACCGCCTCTTCGATAGCCTCTCCAACCGCTCGGAAGGCTATATCCATATCCTCCACATGTATCATGGGGATTGAGAGAAGATGTGATGGCTTTTGATGAGGAATTTTCGTAGCTGTTGAAAATCCAATCACCACTTCCCCACTACCATTTGCGATGGTGGATCCAGTACGGGACAATCCCGTCACGGACCTCTTGATTATCCGATTCAACTGCCTTTCTGTTACAGGTAAATCCGTAGCGACGATAACGATGATGGAGCCTTTATCTTTCTCTTCCCTTGCTTTTGGCAGGGCTCTTTTCAGCTCTTCCCCGACAGCTTTTCCATTCACCTTTAAATCGCTTAACGTACCAAAATTAGATAAAACCAAAACCCCCATTGTATATGTACCATGGTTCAATTCCATTAGCCTTGAGGAAGTTCCTATACCGCCTTTTAATGAATAACAAAGCATTCCCCTTCCCGCACCAACAGAACCTTCCATTACCTCTTTTGATGTTTGACGCAATGCTTGAATAACATGTTCCTCCGTAATGGAGCGCTTCCGAATGTCATTGAGTTCCATATCATTACATTCACATACAACTGGATTAACTGTACCGGTTGTTCTGCCGATTTCAGGATTTTGTTCTAGCATATAACCGATTAATGCATCAGTGGCTGTTCCGATGCTTAATGTATTAGTTAATAATATAGGAGATTCCAATGTGCCTAATTCATTGATTTGAATCGTTCCTATCGACTTCCCAAATCCATTAATGACATGACTGGAGGCGACCAGCTTTTCTTTAAAGACATTTCCTTGATGGGGTAAAATCGCAGTTACTCCAGTTTGAATATCTTGTTCATCAAGTGTGACATGGCCAACAGTCACTCCCTCAACATCCGTGATCGAGTTATAAAAACCTGGTTCCAATTTTCCTATCTTAATTCCATAATCTCTAATTCTTTTTTGGTTAGGCATAGATACCCTCCTCAAAGCAATCCCTAAAACAATTGCTTCCTCTTGTCTATAGAGGAAATCAGAACTGCTTAGATTTTAAAGTTGTATAATAGTTGGCACTTTTCTTATAAAGAATAAATACATTCTATCATATATCCAAGCAAAATTATCATTCCGTAATTAACGACAATTAAAAAAACACACGAATTCCTTTATCGTGTGTTCTTTCTCAGCATTTATATTTTTCAGGGATAATATAGGTTAATATTTCCGACACCTGTTTTAAAGATAAATTGTTTATCACCATTACCAAGTACTCCTGATAAGTTACTTGGCTTTTTTCCTTCCAGTGGGAAATCTGTTTGAACGTTACCAAATCCTGCACTTACTTGTAAAGCCGCATTCAGATTAGCAATACCTGAGAATCCTACGCTAATATTTCCCGCTCCAGATTTCATGGATAAATCATCCTCACCATCCACATGGAAATCAACATTACCTGCACCTGATTTAATATTTATTTTCCCCCTGCATTCTCTCCCTTTTATACTTCCTGCCCCTGAAACGGCATGTAAATCCTCTGTATTAACGCGATTCAATCTGATATTTCCTGCACCGGACTCTATTGTAATTTTTTCCGCATCCACATCCTCAACTTTAATATTCCCAGCGCCTGTCTTGAACTTCCCTTCAATAAAAAATAAATCTGTAAACCGGATATTACCAACTGAAGAATGGATATGATAGTAGTCAGCACAATCTCTAGGTAAATATATCGTAAGTGTACTGGTATTTTGTTTCATTTGGATAAAACTTCTTTTCTTAAGGAATTCCAGATTAATTTCCAACCTTCGATCCATGAACTGTACCCCAAGTTCAGGTCCCTTCTCAAACGTTTCAAGCACCAAATGAACTTGTTTTTTATCATGAACGGAAAAATATATATTCGTCACATCAGAATATACAGCAAGCTCTCGAATTTCTTCAGCTTCTACTGTATTTTCTTGTACAATCGGATGCCCCATTTTATGAAAAAATCCCACCATTTAAAACCACTCCCATCCCTTTATTCTTAAGCTTAGCTTATTAAAAAAAAGCTCTCTTTCCAACATGCTATCGTATGAAATATCCTCCGACCCTAGACGGAGTTAGGTTTATGGATATGCTAAAAATGGACAGAGAGTTTCCCCCCTGTCCAATCTTCAAATAGTTTTTATCTTCCCCTTTGTTACAAGACTTACCAGCACATAACCTAATAGAGAGATAAGAATTGATGTGACAACGGAATGCATGCCGAATGGTTGTGGGTAGAAACTTTCAAAAACAATATAACTACCTACACCCGTTGCCATCGAAGCAATTGCTCCGTATTTATTACCTGTTTTCCAGTAAAGACCTAGAACGATTGGCCATAGGAAAGTCGCTTCCAGACCTCCCATAGAGAAAAGATTCAACCAAATAATCAGATCCGGCGGCTGCAAAGATAATAAAATAACAATGATTCCAAGTAACGTGGTTATTCCCATACTAATTTTACGTACTTTATTCTCCGCAGCGGTCGGCTCAATATAATTTAAATAAACATCCTTTACAATGGTTGAACTAACTAAGAGCAATAAGGAGTTTACTGTCGTCATAATCGCCGCCATCGGTGCAGCAAGGACAATTCCGGTCAGCCAGTTCGGCAATACTTCTTGTGCCACAAGCGGCATTACCGTATCCCCTATTTCAATACCAGGTAACACAGGACGTGAAAGTGCTCCAATTAAATGCATATTCAGCATAATGAATCCAACAACAACTGTGCTGATAATAATGCCCCGGTGCATCGCTCTTGAATTTTTATAAGACATCGTACGAATAGCGATTTGTGGTAAGGCTACGACTCCGACCCCAACGAGCACCCAAAATGACGATACAAACGCTGGAGTAAGTGTCCCTTCCGCACCAAATGGGGTAATCAGATTCGGATTCTCACCAGCCATATCTGAAATGATTTGTGGAACCCCGCCTCCTGCAACAATAACACCTATCAGTAAAACCAACGTTCCAAAGACCATAATGATTCCCTGAATCGCATCTGTAAGTGCAATCGAACGATATCCGCCGATAATGACGTAAATAAGAATAGATATAGAGAAAATCAATAAAGATGAGAAATAAGAAAGTCCCGTTAAAGACTGAATCAGTCTGCCACCACCGATCCATTGTGCTGACATGGCAGAAAATAAGAATAATAAAATGCTGATGGCAGAAATAATGACGACCCATTTTGACTGATAGCGTTCTTTTAAGTAGTCAACGATCGTGACAGCCTTATACTGTCGTGTGACAACGGCAAACTTCTTACCCAAAATCATTAGTGTGAAATATCCTGTAACGAGTTGAGCCATAGAAAGCAACACCCAGCCTAACCCTTCATTGTAAGCTGCTCCAGGCCCACTTAGGAAGCTGCTGGCACTCCCATATGTCGTCACCATCGTCATTGCAAGAACAAAACCACCAAGACTTCTCCCGCCTAAAAAGTACTCTTGGAGAAAACTATCCGTCGTTCTTACATATTTACTCGCCCACACCCCAACGATGCTTATGATCATTAAAAATAGTAATAATGGTATAATCGCTTCCCAGTTCATGATTCCCGCTTCTCCTCTTCATCTAATGGCACATCAACAAAAAACTTCTTTATGACGATGATTAAGATAACCACCATCACGATAAAGCCCAAAACGCAACTGTAAAAGAACCAAGCTGGAAAACCCAAAATATATGTATACTCTGATGGGTCTTTACTGCCTAGCCCATATGCAAATCCGAACCACCATATAAAATTAAATAATGCCAGTCCAATACCTATCAAAGCTTCACGATTAGCGATTCTTTCAACAATTTGTTTTCTGTTCTCCTCCATATAATTACCCCCTTAGGAATGAACACTTCCAAATATATGTCTTTATTCTATCCGAGTCTAAATGATTCGTGAAGCGTTAAGATAAAAAAGACTCAAGCAATATGCTTGAGTCAGCTACCATCTTTACTTTAAAGTTACTTTTAAAACGGATGTTTTTACATCTGTCATTTTAAACGTCTCTGACTTCGTTCCATCTGTGACCGTCAGATAAGCATTCTTTTCCTTCAACAAGTCAACTTGTTTCTTATTCAATAAGAGACTGCGAGATTTTTTCTCGTTATAAATGTTGATTAATACATGATCGCCATCTTGAACCTTATCAAATTCTTTATTATGAATAGTAGCAGTACCATTATTTTTCTTCGGTTCAATCACGACATAGTTCGGTTCTTCAGGTTCAACCGGCTCTTCCGGATCTACTGGTTCTTCAGGTTCTTCTTCAGAACCTTCTGGGTGGAAACCATAAGATTCTGCTTCCTCTGCACTAACAAAGAAAATACGTTTATCTACTGGAACAGTTGACCATAAATCAGGTTCGACATATTCCATCGTGTCAGAATTACCTACATAGCGAAGGAATCCTTTTTGGTCATCATTCGCCCGGAAAGCAAATGGAAGTTCCAATAATGGGTTCTCTGGATTCCAAATCCCCAATCCTTGTTCCTCAGCAGTTCTTACTGCCTCCTGATATACTGGATAAGCTTCTTCATCAATCGGGGCAAGGAAGTAAGTTGAAGCGAATCCAGCACGGACCATTTCCAAGTTGACGTTTAAGCCGTCTTCACGGATTACTTCAGCCAAAATTCTACCGTAATCATCAGTTGGCTGATCGCCTACTTTCAGATAGATTTTATCTCCTGGCTGAATAAGTGTTGAAATATGCTCTGTCGCTAAATCTCCATAATACTTTTGGTTCGCGTTAATTTCGGTCCGTTTTGGATCTTTGTTTTTGGCTGCATAAGTTTCTGCTGTATCCATATTCAAGAATCGAATACGAGTTTCACCAAATACAGGATCTTGAATGCGGATTGTATCTCCATCTGTAATTCTTTCAACAGTTGCTTCATAATACCCGGAAGCTGATGGCGGGTCTGGTTGTACTTCACTTTTCACAATGTCAGCTTGTTCTGTAGGAATGAGCTGGTATGTATTATATTGGCTGACAATTGCTGTGATATCATACCAGAAATCTTCCTCCACTTGTGTAATATCCAGAGCATTTTCCATTACACGGAGAGTTGTACCGTTAAAGTCTCCATCAATCAAGGAAACATTATACCCACCACCCGCCGGACTAGCTGGGATGTTGTTTATGAAACCTTGCACCTCGACAAGTTGACCTTCATAGTTTTCTGCAATTTGCGGGTTCTGTAAATCTTCCAATGTAATCTGCTTCGGTTCTGGCAGTGGTTGATTTTCTGCCACTACTTCAATTGATGCAGGAACTACTTCTTTTAACCCGTTGTAAGTAGCGAGTTCTCCTGTAACGACAATTTTGTCGCCTTTATTAACATCAGGCAATGCATCTTGGTTATAAGCAAAAAGATTAATGCCTGCTGTCTCGTCTTGAATATAAGTTGTAAACTGTGCACCATTACTTAAAGCGCGACTATCTGCTGTAACAATTCCTTCCACTCGGACGACTGTCCCGTCAGCAAGTTGACGAGCTTCATCAATCGTATATTCATCAACATCCGGATTCCCCGGCTCTCCCGGTTCTTCTGGTGGATCAACAGGATCAACGCCATCCATGACATGACTGCCTAAATAAGCAAACGTATTTGATGCATACTCATCCCAATCTAATACCTGATAAACAGTTACTGGTCCAGTCACTCCAGACCCTCGGACAAGAGTCTTATCCTGGCCAAAGTTTTCCCGAACGCCAATTTCTCCAACTACATCAATGACTTCGCTATTTTTATTTAGAGATAAAGCGTCATCACCATTAAAATTAATAACTGTATTATTCGTAACGTCTGCAATCGAGAGGATAGCTGAATCTGCACTACCATGAGCAAGAACGTAAACATCCCCATGCTCCAATGTTCCAGAAAGATTCAATGATTGCGTTGCTTGTGCTGCTCCATTGGAATAAAGTGATATTTGATAATCTGATAAATCGACAGCCTCACCAGTCCCATTATAAATTTCAATCGCTTTATTAAAGGAACTGCCTTCCACATACTCTGATATAAACAATTCATCCGCCGTAACTTCATTGCTCTCAGCCGTTGAAATAATAGCAAATACGCCAGTAAAACTCATTAGGACTAAAGCAAAAGCAAGCAGTAGATGAAATGCCTTCTCACTTACTGGATTTCTCATTTTTTTCCCTCCTCAGTTTAATTTCCTCCGCTTATTTACCGGATATCTTAAATATTACATGTAATTTTTTATATTACTATTAATTTTTCGTTAAATCAGACTGGAAAAAGGACGTTATTCCTATTATTTCTTGAAAAAGGTTATATAGTCCCTAACCTAATCATAGACTGTTTTAATTCGATAACAATTCACTTGAAATATTTCTAGTTTACTCCTATAATAAATATTGTTCTTACTATTAACGGGGCATTAGCTCAGCTGGGAGAGTGCTTGCATGGCATGCAAGAGGTCGCGGGTTCGAGCCCCGCATGCTCCATATTTTAAAACGCTTATCCTTCAAGGGATGGAGCGTTTTTTGTTTTTTATAATGAGTATCGCCTTTCACATGCAATATAGTAAAAAATATTGCCCACACTATTCTCCGTAAGTCCCTTCCTGCTTGCAGGCATGTTACACATCCTTTTGATGTATAGTCCAACCAACTTTTCTCAATTACAAGATGATTAACATTTAGCTCACCCCCCTTCTACATACTAAAGAGATTTTGAACTCTCAAAATACAACCATAGAAATAATTATTTTATTGATTTAATCTTAAAAATCGAAATCACTTTACTAGATATACGCACCATATGATGGTAAAGCCAATCGATAAGACGGTTCTAATGAGTAGCACCTTTCAGACTTTATAAGATTGGAGAGGATGCCACATGATTCCAGAATTAATCCCTATTTGGATTTCGATAATAGGGAACTTCGGGTTCCCTATCGCTATAACCATTTACCTGTTCGCTAGATTTGAACGCAAATTAGATAATTTAGAAGCTATCATAAAGCATCTTTCCGATGTCATTAAAGCTGATAATAAAAAGTAGATGATGGGGGTGATTGTTATCAAAATGGAAGATTTGGGATGGCTTGTTTCTGCAAAGCCAGAGAAACCCAAACACTTTACACAAAATGTCTGATGGATGAAGACCTGTCGGAAAAAGAAAAGCAACTTCTAAACAAACTCATCGAGCACGCGAGTCATTCTTCCGATCTTGTGAAGAAGTATTGTGAACTGAAAGCGAAAGAATAACTTATTGAGAACCCAATATAATTTGAGGTTCTTTTGCATACAACGTGCTTAAGGCAATCCTGTTCCTTTTGCAAAAAATAACACATCCAAATATGGTGCTGTGTTATTTTTACCCTCCATTTACTGGAAAAACACCCACTTTTTCTCAAGGGCAATCTTCTATTGTTTAATCATGGTCATTTATATTATATTTGTAAGGGTTTACACTACAAAATACCGGGATGGAGATTTCATAAGAAACAAGAATACTTATAATATTGTCGTGCATACTGTCAATTCATGATGCCAGCTTAGTTATGCAGTACACCAACGCCGATTACCCGGACATCATCTGTTGATTTCTCCATACGTAGTCGATATGAAGTACCAGCCATACCAGTCCACTTTACCTCTTTCATCCCATTCCTTGGGAACGAAGCCGTCTTTACAGTGAACCACATACGCTGAACCTGCGCCTGTAATTGAACGACGAAGGTATCATTACGCCCGCCTGATCCGATTTCTTGAGAGCTCAGCCTCAAGGTAATAGTCTGTTTGTTCCCCTTGTCATTCAATAACCTGCTCTCCCCCACTAAAGTGTGCTTGAAGTCATAGATAAGGTTATAATGCGCCATATCTATTCTCCTTTCTCTATTATTTTTTGTTGCAATAAAGAAAGAGAACTATATTCATAAAAAACAAACCACAGATAACGTCCTTATAATTGTGTAAAAAGGTATAAAAAAATAGGTCATCTTCCAGACCCATGTTAAAATATTTTCGACCAAGAAAACAACACATGGAGGTAGGAAAAGATGACCCAAATAAATATTAC
>NZ_JAMBON010000130.1 GCF_023715655.1 Oceanobacillus luteolus
TTATGAAGCATTATAATGAAGAGCGTATTCAAGAAAAATTAGGCTACCAATCTCCAATAGAATTTCGTGGAATGGCAGCCTAAGAAGGTGTTTTATTATTGTCTCAAATTGCTATGTCAGTCTAAAATGTTTATGGCTTTTTTATTTTTAGCGGGTTTGAGGTTCAAGAAGGAGAAGGGTACTTTTTGTTGAATTTATAGGTAGATAGACAATGTAGCAGTAAATAAGAAAGAAGCTCGAGAGGAGGGAGACGAAACCAATGTATACCATTGAACCTATTGCTGATGTAACTAATCAGCGAACAAGTATTACAGATGACTATTGGGGCTCGGTGTTATCAACCATTGTATTACGTGAAGATATTCCTGCATCGTCATTAAAAGGAATCGAAGCGTTTTCTCACCTGGAAATCATCTTTTTGTTTGATAAGGTACCGGATTCAAAAATTGAGTATGGGGCAAGGCATCCAAGGAACAGAAAGGATTATCCGGAGGTTGGGATTTTTGCTCAAAGAGGAAAAAACAGACCGAATAAATTAGGTGTGACGATGGTGGAGTTGATGGAATTAAAGGATCGAGCAATAATCGTTAGGGGATTAGATGCCATAGATGGAACCCCGGTTATCGATATAAAACCAGTGATGAAAGAATTCCTGCCAAGAGGTGAAATCAGGCAGCCACATTGGTCCAGCTCACTCATGGAACAGTATTGGGAGGGTAAATCGTAGCTTTGACATCTGATTCCTATGTGGCAGATAATATAGATAAAGACCTGCGGTGATATGTCAAGAGGTAAATAAATAATTGTTCAGTTATCAAGGTGCATTATCCTTAAAAAAGGCAACACTAAACTAACCCAGTAAAGTTATGCGAATTTACTGGAAATTATTG
>NZ_JAMBON010000131.1 GCF_023715655.1 Oceanobacillus luteolus
TCGGTGGTTCTTCTGGTATACATACTTTGTTGTTCACTTGGCGCTGGCGTTTGAGGTATTGAACGATATCGCTAAATTCATTTGCACTATAAAGTGCTTTGGTTTCACAGATTGCTAATGCTTCATCGATAAATGCTTCCTCTGTTTGACACGCTTTCTCTATAAGTTGAAGCTGATCACGTATGTATCGTGGATATTTTTTGTGTATTTTCTCTAAATAATTACGAACTAAATCTGGATGTTTAAACTTTTCTGCTAAGCTGGAAATATACGCTGATATTCCTTTGGTACGATCTCGCGTATGTTGAGTATCTTGAATTAATTTGCCTCTCTCCGTGCTAATCAAATGCTCTGCGATTACGGGACCATCTTTTTCGCCGCGTATCAGTAAGTTACCATCATCTGTCACTTCAATATAGACATTTTTCTCTTTTGTGTATGTTCCGAGAGGAACCGAATAGCGATTCGAGAGATACAGGATGGTATTGTCCTTCCTCACCGTTCTTGTTATACTAGAATCAATAGGTGAAATATTTATTTTTTTGACGGCTGGTCGTAAGTGTTGCTTTTCCAGAGAAAACACTTCGACTGGTCTTTTTTTAGTTGTATTGTGAACTTTTTTATTCCCCGTCCTTGCTAACCATCTCAACATCGCATCATTCCATTGTTCAATGTTTTCGTACACTCTATTTTTTGCGAAATTTCCTTTGATAAAACCGACGACATTTTCAACTTTCCCTTTGCTTTCAGGGTCTTGTTTTCGACAAATCGCTATATTTAATTTTCTTTCTTCGCGGTAAGATTGAAACTCTGCGGTTAAGATAACGTC
>NZ_JAMBON010000132.1 GCF_023715655.1 Oceanobacillus luteolus
CGCTCTTTATAGTATTCAATTGATTCCTGATTTTTGGTGTCTGTATTTTTCATAGTTTCATTATACGAAAGAGAACCCGAATTGACTAGTCGGATTCTCATTTTTCTTGATTTATAGAATGGTACGTGCTTTCACTTCTGGATGCGCTTGTTTCTGTTCAATAGATAGCCCGTCTAATAGCCAGCGTAGTTGGCGGGGACTGATATCCATTGGTGCCTCATCTTGATCAGACGGCCAATTGAACGTACCTCTCTCTAATCTTCTATAATGGAGCCAAAATCCATTGTTCTCCCACTGTAGAATCTTAAGTTTGTCTCGTTTTCGATTACAGAAAACGAATAGACAGGGCGAGAAAGGGTCTAAATCGAAGCATTCTTTTACAATAACCGCGAGGCCATCAATGGATTTACGAAGATCTGTACTTCCACGCGCAAGATAAACCCGTTCAAAGTTCGCATTGAATATCATTGATTTTGTAGTACACGAACCACATGAGATAGTAACTTCATGTCAGTTCCTGGCCGGACTTCAACAGAAAGCGTACCAACATGAATAAATACAGGTTCCTCGTTCCTATGACCTGAGGGAGTATTTTGCATATTAACGGTAAGCCATTTTGTACCAGATGGAGGCTCATGTTTCGAAGCTGCATCTTCCCTAAACTTACGGATCCAGTAGTACATTTGGTGCTTGTTCACTTCTTCGTTGCGGCACCATTCGGCTGCACTTAAACCACTTGCTTCCCAAGCATCATACCTAGCTTTCCATTCTATTCTTTTGTTAGCATCGTTCATTGGCATAACCTCCAGATTTTTTTCTAA
>NZ_JAMBON010000133.1 GCF_023715655.1 Oceanobacillus luteolus
ACCAAATACTCCAAGGCCTTCCAATTAAAGAATTAAGGAGGGTTATTTGGCATGTGCAAAATAAGTATATCATAATTATTTTAAGTTTTTTAGAGAAAAATATTGACAACTATTAGCTGGTTTAGTTTAAGTGCATATTTTCACAAAGTCCACCATCATTTCAATTATTTCTATAAATTCAGTTTACATCGAATTACTTCATTTTGGGGTAGCGTCAGGAAAATGCGAATTTACAACGCTAAGCCCATTTTCAAGACGATTCCCCCAGTTTTAACAACGTTAAGAAAGTTTCAATGGTCTTAAAGAATCTAACGAGACCATTTTCTCCGAATTAAAATGGTATTCTCCAAGTAAATTAATATGTTCCCAACCTAGAGGTGACATATGGTGCAATAATTCTTCATTAAAACTACCTGACCGTTTTTGATATTCAACTGCCTTTGTTAGATGTAAAGTATTCCAGATACTGATGGCATTGATAATTATGTTTAAGGCACTGGCCCTTTGCGATTGATGCTGTATGGTTCGTTCCCTAAGCTCGCCTTGTTTTCCGAAGAAAATAGCTCTTGCCAGTCCATTCATGGCTTCTCCTTTATTCAATCCTTTTTGTATTTTTCTTCTTAATGATTCATCCGAAATATAATTCAAAATAAAGATCGTTTTTTCTATTCGGCCCATCTCACGTAAGGCTGTAGCCAAGCTGTTTTGTCTTGAATAAGAACCTAATTTCCCCATAATAAGGGATGCTGAAACTGTTCCTTCCCTTATAGAATGAGCTAATCGCAAAA
>NZ_JAMBON010000134.1 GCF_023715655.1 Oceanobacillus luteolus
GGCGAACAGTTTAGTTGACGGGATCTATCTCCCACGGGCAGGGTCGTTCTACCCCGGCTACAATGTAATAATAAGACCATAAGAAATAAGGTCAACCAGTAAATTCTGGTTAACCTTATAATACGAACGGGGCAGGATTATTGAATAAGCCAAATAATATGTAGCAAATTTAATTTTCTGATATAATTAGATAATAAAATCTTACTATTATTCGGGGTGTTTAAATATGAATTTATTAGAACATGAAATATAACAACTTACTTTTTATGTAAGAGGACCTCCCATTCTACGTTTCATACCTAATTTTAAACAATTTGGGAGGTAAATTATGATAAGAGATAATCAATTTTTAAGTTATTTAAACGATGTAAATAAAGAATTTTCTGGATGGGACTTCTCATTTATTACGGGAACTGGACGAATGAGAAGTGGCTTACTTTCTTGGTCTTATGGGAGTATGGCAAAACATCTAATTCAAAATGTTGATTCAATGTTGGACATGGGAACTGGTGGTGGAGAATTCTTATCAATGTTGAGACCATTCCCTCGTTCTGTTTATGCAACAGAAGGTTACAAACCAAACTTTGAAATAGCAAAAGAAAACCTTGAGCCTTTAGGAATAAAAGTTGTCCCATTTGTAAACGTCAAATAATCCACACCTAGTTTTAGATGTGGACTATTGTTATGATTTATTTAGTTTTATTTGGTACACGACATTCCGCTGGAATGGACGGTGACCAAGGTAGTAGTTGATCCAATTTC
>NZ_JAMBON010000135.1 GCF_023715655.1 Oceanobacillus luteolus
TAATTGGGAATATGCACTTTAGATCGTACATAATATAAAAATGAAATAAATGGTGGAGGATGCAGGGCTCGAACCTGCGACCCCCTGCTTGTAAGGCAGGTGCTCTCCCAGCTGAGCTAATCCTCCAATGGTGACCCGTACGGGATTCGAACCCGTGTTACCGCCGTGAAAGGGCGGTGTCTTAACCGCTTGACCAACGGGCCATTAAATTAAAATGGCGGAGAGCGAGGGATTCGAACCCTCGAGACCACGGTAGTGGCCTACACGATTTCCAATCGTGCTCCTTCGACCAACTCGGACAGCTCTCCATCGAGCTATAAGTAATACAGTCGAAAGTTTAGCTGAGTCTTCTCAGAAAACTACGTTTATACCATTATGTTAATTAACTTAAGTTAATTGCCTGGCAACGTCCTACTCTTGCAGAGACAAAGTCTCAACTACCATCGGCGCTGGAAAGCTTAACTGCTGTGTTCGGTATGGGAACAGGTGTGACCTTTCCGCCATCACTACCAGACAATATTAACTCTAAGTAAATGTTCTATTATTTTTCAGTGACAATCATTATTATAATTCATTCACAGAAAAAATCAAGTATAAACTATCATTCATGTATAACTTATACCTCGAAAACTAAATAAGAGTAATGGAACGACATCAAAATAGAATTTAGTTAAGTCCTCGATCGATTAGTATTTGTCAGCTCCACATGTCACCATGCTTCTACCTCAAACCTATCAACCTCATCGTCTCTG
>NZ_JAMBON010000136.1 GCF_023715655.1 Oceanobacillus luteolus
TGAATTTAGCTCACATTCTTAAAGAAAATGATATTAAGTTTGTGGCTGTTAACCCACTTCACGTAAAGAAATCGAAGGAATTAGACGATAATTCACCAACTAAAAATGATGTGAAGGATGCCAAAGTTATTGCACAGTTAGTTAAAGACGGGAGATACGCTGAACCTACAATTCCGCAAGGAGTTTATGCAGAACTCCGAGTGGCTAAAAAAATTCGTGATCTCCTAACTGAAGATCTTCAAACCGTTCAAGGCCAAGTTCACAACTGGATAGATCGTTATTTTCCAGAGTTCCTTACTGTCTTTAAAAAGTGGGAGGGAAAAGCTGCATTACAGTTTTTAAAGCTCTGCGCATTACCACATGAGTTAGTGAAGTTCTCTGATCAAGAATTATTAATTCATTTAAGAAAAACTGTGAAACGCGGTGTTGGTCTTGGTAAGATCCAACAGTTAAAACAAGCAGCCAGTAAGTCTATTGGACTTAAGCAAGGTGCCAGTATGGCTAAATTGGAGCTTAAAACATTAATTGATAAATATGAATTAATCCAAATGAAATTCGAAGAATTAGATTCTAAAATTGATACATTAATTGACCAGATACCTGGTGTTCAACAAATGTTGGCAATTAAGGGTGTTGGAAGAGATACAGTTGCTGGATTTTTTGCCGAAGTTGGTGATTTGAATGAATATTCCCACCCAAGGCAACTGATTAAGTTAGCTGGATTAAGTCTCAAAGAGAACACCT
>NZ_JAMBON010000137.1 GCF_023715655.1 Oceanobacillus luteolus
GATAAGGTTACACGAAAAACTTCATTTGGACAATGGTTTTCACCAATCAATCTTCAATTATTTGAAGAAAGTGTGAAAACGTTGAAATTAGATTACTATACAAAAAAACTAACGACAGAGTCATTTTTAAAATTACTTCTTTTTGCGCAGCTGGAAGAGGTGGAAAGTTTACATGAACTAGCGGATTATCTTTTTGATGACGATCTACAAAAAGAAACCGTTCTTGATACGATTAGTATTTCTCAGCTATCTCGGCGCTTGAATGGGATGAATCCGGATATCTTTCAGATACTTTTTCTTGATTTAGTGTCTCAAATTCATAAGAAAACACATTACCCAAAACTTATGATGCCATTGAAGATCATCGACTCCACGACACTGCCATTGAATTTAACCAATCACAGGTGGGCTGAATTTCGTAAGACGAAAGCAGGTGTGAAAGTACATTTAAAACTCGTATTTATGGAAAATGGCTTGTCGTATCCTGAAAAAGCCGTTATCACGAATGCGAAAGAACATGATCGCAACCAGCTTGAAGTGCTAGTCGATGACAAAGAATGCATGTATGTGTTTGATCGAGGTTACCTGGATTACGAGCGCTTTGATCGCATGACCGATGATGGTTACTTTTTTCTCTCAAGACTTCGAAAAAATGCGTTTATACGAGTAGTTGGTGATGATTTTGAAC
>NZ_JAMBON010000138.1 GCF_023715655.1 Oceanobacillus luteolus
AAATACTAAGAATCGGGCACTACAGTCAATGGCAAGCAGCAAAGCTGTGGCTGCTCTCACACTATGGTTTCAAATAATATTACTACTGGTCGAAAATATGCTTTTACACAGAATTATGGACTTGACTCTTCTAATCAGATGTGAGAACCTCTTACGTTCGATTAGGCACTGATTTTCATCTTTTAATCAGATGTGAGAGCCTCTTACGTTCGATTAGGTACTGAGTATCATCTTCTAATCAGATGTGAGAGCCTCTTACGTTCGATTAGGTACTGTATTTCATCTTTTAATCAGATGTGAGAACCTCTTACGTTCGATTAGGTCTTGAATATCATCTTCTCATCAGATGTGAGAACTTCTTACGTCTGATTAGGTACTGTATTTCACCTGCTAATCAAATGTGAGGACCTCTTACGTTCGATTAGGTACTGAATTTCATCTCCTAATCAGATGTGAGAACCTCTTACGTCTGATTAGGTACTGTATTTCACCTGCTAATCAAATGTGAGAACCTCTTACGTTCGATTAGGTTCTGTATTTCATCTTCTAATAGTCAAGTCCATAATTCTGTGTAAAAGCATATTTTCGACCAGTAGTAATATTATTTGAAACCATAGTGTGAGAGCAGCCACAGCTTTGCTGCTTGCCATTGACTGTAGTGCCCGATTCTTAGTATT
>NZ_JAMBON010000139.1 GCF_023715655.1 Oceanobacillus luteolus
GAACAGTTTAGCTGACGGGATCTAGTCCCACGGGTGCGACGTTCTACCCCGACTACCGTAATAATAAAACCTTATAAAAAAAGGTCAACCAGTAATTTCTGGCTAACCTTATATTACGAACGGGTGCAAGAGATGAAAAGAGCAACGATATTATAACAGCGTTGCTCTTTAATGTTTAGAAATATTTTCTATAAAGCTCTTGTCGCAGTCTACCACTTAGTTCTGCGTATATCCTTGTAGTTTCACTTTTTTCGTGACCTAATAGACTTTGGATAACTTCTAATGGGGCACCATTATTTAACAAGTGAGTTGCATAACTGTGTCTCAACTGGTGAGGATGAATCGTTTTATTTACATTGTAATAATAAAACCATATAAAAAATAGTCAACCAGTAAATTCTGGTTAACCTTATAATACGAAGGGGCAGTTTTCTTGAATAAGTCGGGTAGTAAAAAGGGAGTGAATCAACTGGATATAAAAATCTTGTATTATAAGAGATTTAAAGGGAACGAAAAGGTGTAACTGCTAAACTATAATAGACAGTTATTGCTAAATAAGAATGAACACTTTCTATGGGGATAGGCATGTAAAAGGATGTTGCCCCGTAGGGGCGACAGCCTTTTACATGCTCGGCGAATTATGTC
>NZ_JAMBON010000013.1 GCF_023715655.1 Oceanobacillus luteolus
TAAAAAGCAAACCTTGATATCAAAAGAACTAACATCTAAACCAACAAATAATTTCATAGAATTAACACTCCTTTCGATTTAGAATCATTGGAACCTAACTCTTGGACGCTCTGGGATATCCCTAGTGTGGGCGCCGATCAGCAGCCTCGTGTATGAGTACTCTCCTTGCATCGAAAGCCGCCCTGGAGCTACTATCATCCAGGTTCGAACATCAAGGGGTACAGCCTGCGTGTTTGAAGGTCGAAACGCACACTGGGATTCAGTCTTTGTAATGCGGTTAAGCCCGCAGGAGGAATAAGAATTGTCCCAAATGATCCTAAGACCATTATCTAGGAATATCCCAGAGCGTCCAAGTCATTTGACATATCAACAGGTTGATTAACAAGGGAAATAATAGGCGGAAACTAAGTGCCTAAACATAATATACGAGGAGGTTACCTCATGGAAAAGGTTAAGAACAGATGGTTGATTGCAGCTTCTGCTTTAGGGATTCATCTTTCCATTGGTTCTGCTTATGCATGGAGTGTATTTACAAACCCTATGGTTGATCAGTACGGCTGGGAAACAGCACAGGTATCGACAGCGTTCAGTATTGCCATTTTCTTTTTAGGGATGTCCGCTGCTTTTATGGGGAAGTTTGTAGAGAAGCATGGTCCAAGAAAATCAGGGATGCTTTCTGCTTTGTTTTTTAGCGTTGGGGTTGCTGGTTCAGGCCTTGCAACATTAACCGAATCCTTAATGTTATTATACTTATTTTACGGTGTCATTGGTGGCATCGGGCTCGGAATTGGATATATCGCTCCGGTTTCTACACTTGTGAAGTGGTTTCCGGATCGCAGGGGACTTGCTACTGGACTAGCTATTATGGGATTTGGATTTGCCGCAATGATTTCCGGTCCCCTTGCAGCAGCCTTAATTGAAGCGATTAATATTCCTTCTACCTTTTTCATATTAGGGGCGATTTACTTTACTGTCATGAACCTTTCCTCCCTCTATTTAGCTCCTCCACCTAAGGGATGGTTGCCAAAAGGATTTAAGGAAAATGAAGCTTCTAAGCAAAAGATTAAACCGGATCTATCACAATTGACAGCAAATGAAGCCGTTAAAACACGTCGATTTTGGTTTCTTTGGTTCATGCTGTTCATCAATATTACGTGTGGCATTGCCATTCTTGCCGTCGCCTCACCAATGGCACAGGAAATCACAGGGATGACTGCGATTGCCGCAGCTACGATGGTTGGCATCATGGGTGTGTTTAATGGAGCTGGCAGGTTGGGCTGGGCATCGTTAAGTGATTATATCGGACGGCCAAATGTATACACCGTATTTTTCGTCATCCAAGTTGCCGCATTCTTTATGTTGCCTTTCGCAACGAATCCGATCGTTTTCCAAGTTTTATTGTTTGCTATTCTTTCCTGTTATGGAGGAGGATTCGCTTCGATTCCCGCGTACATTGGAGATTTGTTTGGAACGAAGCAACTGGGCGCTATCCACGGATACATCCTCACCGCCTGGGCAATGGCTGGTCTGGCAGGCCCACTCATCTTATCGCTGATTTATGATTCAACGAAAAGTTATAATCTGACCATGGTCATCTTTAGCTTATTGTTCGTCATTGCTTTAGCACTTTCACTATGGATACGATTAGATATCAAAAGAATTCGGAACGCAAACAAAACAATGCCATTACCTACGGAACAGAGAAGTATATAAAAATATAATCCCTGCCGGTTAAACTTAAGACCGCTCGCTCCAGAGCAGGGTTTTTACAATCATCATAGCGTAATACAAACCACATTCCTATCCACAGACTCCAGATACTTTTACGATTTACATCAACAAGCATATCCCCTTTACATTCTTTTCCAGCCATGGTATGGTACATGTAGAAAACTCAATATGCGTTAGCACTAGGGGAGCCAAAAAGCGGCTGAGAAGAACAAGTGAGTTCTGACCCTTTGCACCCGATCTGGATAATACCAGCGTGGGGAAGTGCGGTCGAAATGTTTTACTGAAACGATGTTTTTTAGTGCAATCTATTAAACTTTGAGTGATACATACATGTAGACTGCATTCCCCCACAGGGAACGCAGTTTTTTTATTGTCAAAAATACTTTCGGGGAGGAATTTTCAATGACAAATCAAAACCAAGCATGTACAAAGAGCGATATCGCAGGAGCAAGCTTTTCCATCCATCCAATGAGTGATTCTTTCATCTCCATCATTAAAGATGCTTTAGAAAAGACAGATACATCAAAGGTCTATGTGAAAACCGACGATGTGACGACGACAGTTAGAGGAAAGCTTGTCCATATTTTCGACGTGACGAAGGCAATCTTTCTCCATGCAGCAAGTACAGGTGAACATGTGGCATTCCAAGCAACCTACTCACTCGGCTGCCCAGGAGATTCACAAGGAGAAGCATATATGGAAACCGATGATGCCCCATTAAATACAGAGTCTATAAAAGATATCGAACAATATGTGGCAGCGAAGTTTTCCCTTTACCCACTTGGGGGCGGGAATTATATGGATGTTATTTATGACCAAATTGAAGCAATGAAGGAATATGTGAACGTCTCTCCCGCCCATTATTCCACTCGATTAGATGGTGATGCCAGTGATATTTTCCGTGGATTGGAGCAAGTGTTCACTGCCACAGTTGAACGCGGATCGAGTCACACCGTGATGACTGTCTCCATCTCAGCGAACAGTCCGTCCCACAAAGGAAACGGTGCAGATGAATAACTGGCGTTTTAAAGAAATCGTGGTGATGGCAGCACTTGCTGTCGTCTTTGGAGTCGTCTATCTTGCCTTTTTACCACTTGGTAGTTTGCTAGTTGGCTTTATGGGACCTATCGGGTATGACTTTATTTTCGGCATTTGGTTCATCGTTTCGATTATTGCAGCCTACATCTTGCAAAAGCCAGGTGCAGCATTTTTATCAGAAACCATTGCCGCTATGATTGAAGTACTTCTTGGCAATGCGGTCGGGCCGATGCTCATTGTTACAGGAATGGTGCAAGGGATTGGAGCCGAAGCTGTTTTTGCCGCTACACGCTGGAAAAATTACTCGACCTGGGTATTGATAGCAGCCGGAATGGGCTCATCCGTAACAAGCTTTATATACGGTTACTTCATGAGTGGATATGCTGCACTTGCCACCGAATACGTCATCGCCATGTTTGTCGTTCGCTTAATCAGTGGAGCACTCATTGCCGGTCTCCTAGGAAAAGCACTCAGTGAAGGGCTTGCAAGGACAGGCGCTCTATCCAGCTTTGCCTTAGGTAAACAACAGAGGAAAGATGCTGCATGAAGCCATTACTGCAGGTCGAGAATCTATCGTTACGCTACGAGATGGAAAAACAGAATGTCCTCTCTTCACTCAACTTCAAGCTGAATCGGGGGGAAAGCGTGCTGCTCTTAGGGCCAAGCGGAAGCGGAAAAAGCACCCTAACCTCCTGCTTGAATGGCCTTTTCCCAAGAGAGCTGGACGGAGAAATGAGTGGAAATGTATTTGTACATGGCGTCGAAAACAGGGAAACGAAACCTGGTGAAAGAAGCCAAGCAGTCGGCGTCGTCTTCCAAGATCCAGAAACACAGTTTTGTATGATGACCGTGGAAGATGAAGTGGCATTCGGTTTGGAAAACATCGGAATAGCCCATCAGGAGATGGAAGAAAAAATTGATTCTGCACTAGCACTCGTGAATATGCTGCCTTATAAAAAAACAGACATAGCCACCCTTTCCGGCGGGCAAAAGCAAAAACTGGCACTTGCTTGTATCCTTGCACTGAAGCCGGAGCTTATCATACTCGACGAACCGACAGCAAATCTGGACCCGATTGCAACTAGGGATTTCATCTCCACCCTTAAAGATTTGAAAAACAATCTGAACTTCGGATTAATCGTCATTGAACATAAGCTCGATGGGTGGACAGAGATTACGGAGCGCGTAATTTTACTTAATCAGCATGGTGAGATTTTTCACGACGGATCGATACGTGAGGTCATTAAGGAAAAAGGGCAGCAATTAAAAGAGGAAGGGATTTGGATTCCAAGGGTAACAGAGCACATATTACGTGAACATCCTTATCTACAGGAGCCTCCTTTAACGGTGGAGGAGTATCGAAGAAATCCTGTTTTGTTGGCAGATAGAGAAATCGATCAGCCTATTAAAACTGAAAGCAATACTGTTCCCCTGCTGGAAGCGAAAGATATCTCATGGACGGTCAACAAGCATGAAATTCTCCATAATATTTCACTTACTTTCCATCAAGGTGAGTTTGTTGCAATCGTAGGAGCCAATGGAAGTGGAAAAACCTCGCTCTCCAGAATGCTTGCGGGACTAAGGCAACCAACCACTGGAAATCTATTGGTTCATGGAAAACCAATCAAACAATGGAAGGAATCCATGCTGCGACAAGAAATTGGCTATGTTTTTCAAAATCCGGAGCACCAATTCATTACAAACACGGTTTATGATGAAGTCGCCTTCAGTCTTCAGTGGAAAGATATGCGACCGAGCCAAGTTCAAGAAAAAGTGGAAGAAATTCTTGATACTTGCGGGCTGCTGAAGTTGAAACATGCACATCCATTTACACTTAGCCAAGGGCAAAAGCGCAGACTGAGCGTTGCCACGATGCTTATTGACAATCAGTCCCTGCTCCTGCTCGATGAGCCGACCTTTGGTCAAGATGCTCACTCTAATCAAGAGCTTATGAAACTATTACACAAAAAGCATCAGACCGGTGCGACACTTATCATGATCACACATGATATGGATCTGATCCATGACTATGCGACTCGAGTCATTATCATGAAGGACGGTAGAGTCGTTGAGGACTGTTCACCAAGTGAATTATGGAAGGGTGATCCAGAAAAATTGGAAGCTTGGCAGCTTACCCTACCAGTTGCCGTCCAATTAAAAAATATATATGAAGAGGAAGTAAACGATGTTCTTACAACGACTTAATCCAAGCTATAAGGCAGTGACGATCATCGTGTTCATTATATTTCTTGCAACGATTTTTGAACCGGTTACACCACTCTTATTCTTAATTTGGACTCTTGCTGTCACATTCCTTTTTGGTGGTGTGAGTTTGAAAAAGTATCTTCTTTATTTTACGCCGTTCATCATCTTTGCGCTTGGCATGCTTTGGACATCAATTGCCTTTGCGGATACACCAAATAATCCGAGCGATACGATTAGCTTATTCGGCACGAGTTTACCAAAGGAATCCGTACTTACAGCGCTCGCACTCTCACTGCGTGTACTGAATGTTGCCGCCCTATCGCTTATGTTTGTGTTCACCACGAACATCGTCCACTTTATCCTTAGCATGATGCAGCAATTAAAGCTGCCACCAAGGATTGCTTACGGCGTTCTTGCTGGCTACCGGTTCTTACCGATGCTGAAGGATGAGTTAATGATCATCCACGATGCCCATCGTATCCGTGGCGTAAATCAAGCAAAGACAATGCGGGAGAAATGGCAAAATTACAAGCGCTACCTGATTCCCCTCCTTGCCAGCGCGATACGCAAAGCGGAGCGAACTGCCATGGCAATGGAATCGAAGGGATTCACTGGGGATAAAAGCCGAAGTTTCTATCGACAATTCTCTATACAAAAACAGGACTTCATCTTTTCGATTATCATGTTGATTGGATTTACGATATCTTATTTGATTTCCTATCAGCTTGGTTAAGTAAATAACGGCATTATCACGCTGCTTTCACTGATTCGTGCCCAATGGAAATAAGAAATGAAATACTGTACAATGGATATAGACAAAGAGAGAAGTGCATCAACACTTCTCTCTGCAACCTCTACCGTCAGGGCAGGGGTTGTCAAAATTTAGTTATTATGTTGAGGACCACCTTTTTGCTTGTGACGGCGTAGGGTGGTTTTCTTTTATCTTTTTAAACTGATGATTGGGAGGTAAAATACATGGACTTTGATGTAGTGATAGTTGGTGCTGGCACTGCTGGAATGGCAGCGGGGTATTTTTTATCGAAAAGAGGAAAGCGGGTTGCCCTCATTGATGCCTATGATCCACCGCACACGGAAGGATCACACCATGGAGAAACTCGGATTATCAGGCATGCATACGGGGAAGGATCGCATTATGTTTCTATGGCTCTGCGTGCGAGTGAATTATGGGGGGAATTAGAACAAGAAGTTGATAGAAAAATTTTCTATAATACCGGTGTGTTAAATATCGGAACAAAAGATTCTGCTTTTTTGAAAAACGTCATCACAACTGCAGATACTTTTAACCTACCAGTGGAAGTTTTGTCAGCTGAAGAAGTAAATAACAGATGGCCCGGATTTAAACTGGAAAAGAATTTAGTAGGCTGTTTTGAAAAGACCTCTGGTGTACTATTAAGTGAAGAAGCCATACGAGCTTATCGAGAACTCTCTTTAAAATATGGCGCAATATTGTTGAGCAACGCGAAAATCGAGAAAATGATTGTGAATGATTCTAAAGTAGAGGTTCGCCTTGATGGAAAGAAAATAAATGGAAATCAATTATTAATTACAGCAGGCAAAGGAACGAATCATGTATTATCACTGTTAGGATTAGAACTCCCATTAACACCGCTTCGAAAGACGTTTTCCTGGTTTCAAACGAATGAAGAAATTTACAACGCTGCAGTTTTTCCTGCATGGACTTTTGACGACGGGAATCAGACATACTACGGCTTTCCAAGTATCGAGAAATCCGGATTTAAAATTGGAAGGCATGATGGCGGAATGCCAGTAGATCCTTTAAAATCTCTGGATAAGTTCGGGCAACATCCTGCAGATCAAAGCGATGTAACTGATTTTGCCGAGAAACACTTTTCATCTTTAGGACCACATAATATAGGCAAGGTATGTACATATAATATGACGCCTGATGGAGATTTCATCATCGATAGACTACCAAACTACAGCAATATCTTCGTAGCAAGTGGATTCTCAGGTCACGGATTCAAATTCGGAAGTGTTATCGGAGAGATTCTGAGTCAGATGATGATAGATAAAGATACTGATTTGGATATAACTCCCTTTGCTTTGAGCAGATTTGTGTGAAGATTTAACTTATAGACCATGTGATTTTCTCGTCCATATTAACTAGATTACCCGCTCCATAATTCAGAGATAAATAAATCATAAGAAAACCTCCTCAATAATTAGATATACTGTTTCATGCAATCTAAATTATTGAGGAGGTTTTACTATTACTTCATCTCTGTTCCAGCGTATGGTGATCCGCAATCCAGTAAAACACAGGTCCCTATATCTTTTGGTCATAAATAAATTCGCACCCCATATGCAGGAATTCGCACCATTCTCGTTCAAATTCGCACGCTACCCCCATAAATACGCACCAACCACGTTCAAATTCACACGCCAACGGCATAAATACGCACCTACCCCGTTCGAATTCACACGCCTCTTGCAAAAAAGCACACCATCTCAGCCGTAATTCACACCATAACCACAGGATTGGTTACCATCCTAGCTTCAAAGCATTACTTTTCTCTTGAAATTCCGCCACCCCTGATAACAAAAAGGCTGGCAACATCATGCCAGCCTCTTTGTATATTCTATCTTACCAACCAGGAACAACAGAACCTGAGAAGCTTTCTTCAACGAATGTTTTCACTTCATCAGATTGGTAGATTTCGATAAATTGTTTTAATGCTTCATCATCTTTATTCTCTTCACGAACAGCGATCAAGTTTACAAATGTAGAATCTTGCTCAATAAAGATGGAGTCATCTTTAGGGCTAAGTCCTGAATCCATTGCAAAGTTCGAGTTGATTGCAGCGATATCCACTTCACCTAATTGACGTGGAATTTGTGCGGAATCCAGTTCAATAAATTCATAGTTGTTTGGGTTCTCTACAATATCATTTACTGTAGCATTAACGCCAAGTCCTTCTTCCAATTTGATTAAACCAGCTTGTTCAAATAATAGTAAAGCACGGCCACTGTTTGTCGGGTCACCTGGCAGTGCAATTTGTGCTCCGTCTTCAAGCTCGGAAAGATCTGTTATTTTCTCTGAATAAATACCCATTGGGAATGTAACGGTATCCGCCACTTTAATTAATCCTAAATCACGTTCTTCATTCATATGGTCGAAAAACGGCTCAGTTTGGAAACTGTTTAAATCAAGCTCTCCTTCAGACAAGCTGACATTCGGCATGACATAGTCACTAAAAGAAACAATCTCAATTTCTAGTCCTTCTTCTTCTGCAAGTTCAGATACTTTTTCTAAGATTTCTTCATGAGGACCTGCTGTCACTCCAACTTTGAGCTTACCATCTTCTAAAAGTCCTTCTTCCGCTTCATCCGACCCGCCACATGCAGCCAATAATGCTACAATACTTGCTAGAATTGCTGTTAATAATAACTTCTTCATGTTTTATCCTTCTTTCTAATTGTTTATTTTATTTTTTGCTTCCACTGAATGAATTGCAGATAAAAGCTTATCCTCGTTAATTTCTTCTTCCATTAAATGAATCGATTCTTGAGGTAACAGTATCTTTTTAATAATCCGCCCTAGAAGTTCTTCATCTTCTGGATCAATCGATAAATGCTTCAATGAAGTGGGAAATTCCCAGTCCTCATAAAATGCAAGCAGCTTATGTAGCTCTTCCTCTTTACCTTCCAAAGCAAGTTGAACTAATACACCATAAGATACAATCTCTCCATGCAATATTCCTTTTACGCCTGGTGCCTCGGTTAAGCCATTATGAATCGAATGTGCACCGGCAATCCTGCCTGCCTTTTCACCAAATCCACCGACCATACCGCCAGCCATAATAATGGTTTCAATTACACGAACGAGTGCATCTGTAACCTCATTATTCGAAACTGCTTCGAGGGCATCCTTTCCATCATCCAGTAAAACATCTCTACACTGCGTTGCCGTAAACTGGGATATCTGCAGCCAGACAGGGTGTTCCTTATCCTGGTAAAAAGCGCGGACTAAAGCATCTGCTTCATAGTACTTTGCCAGCGTATCCCCAATTCCTGCCTTCAAATATTTCAATGGCGCTTGAGCAATGATTTCTGGTTCAATAAGTACAAGCGTATTCGCTACAGGAAATTCCGTATAATGCGAATGGGTGCCATCCACATGATAAAAGACACTTAGCGGAGTCCATGCTGCACAAGTAGCTGCAATAGTTGGAATGAGCACCGACTTGATTCGGGCTTCAACAGCAGTAGCCTTAGCAATATCTAATGCTGTTCCACCACCAATACCAATGACAGCATCTACTGCTTCCACTTCATATTTCTTGGACAGTTCTGCAACCACTTCTAAAGTACAAGGCCCATCGACAAATGTAATATTGGAATGGTTAGAAAGCGTTTCTGATAAATACGGAGAAGCCGCAGCCCATGCTTTCCTACCACTAATAATCGCTATCTTCTTTACATCTAATTCGGAAAGGAGTACATCCAATTCTTTTAAGACGCCTTCCCCAATTCTGTAGTGACCAGGTGCACCTTTAACAATTGCTGTTGTCATTTTGAATTCTCCTTACCGTCTTTTTGAGAAAACTTTACATTCAACATTTCGACAGCAACCTAACGTCCGGTTGCATCCACTAAATCATTTCTACCGTGAAGCACACCCTCATCAACGAACCTTTCCACCTCTTCAACTGCATATCCAAGCTCTGTCAACACTTCTTTATTATGCTGTCCAAGTAGTGGTGCCGGCTTCGTTAGTTTTCCTGGTGTCTCAGAAAACTTAGCAGGGAATCCGAGAGTCTTCATCAAGCCGCCAACGGGATGTTCGTATTCCAAGATCATATCGCGTGATTGAATCTGTTCATTATTCAACGCTTCATCATAGGACAAAATTGGTCCAGACGGAATTCCGTATTGATCTAATAGTTGCAGCCAATAGTCACTGGATTCCTTTGTGAGGACTTGTTCCATTTCAGCTTCCAGTTCTGCGACATTTTCTGCCCGTATGCTGTTTGTCAGGAAACGTTGGTCCTTTATCCATTCCGGTTTCTTTAAGACATAAAGACATAGTTTCTCCCAAAGTTTCTGGTTACCTGCTCCAATCAGGATAAATCCATCTTTCGTTTTAAAACCTTGATATGGTGCTGAAACACGGTGCGCTGTTCCATTTCGCTTCGGAACTTCACCTTTACCGAAGTAAGCAGCAGCTTCCCACACCGTCCAAGCGAGCCCAGCATCAACAAGTGATATGTCAATGTACTGGCCTTCTCCACCTTTAAGGCGGTGGATATAAGCTGAAAGGATGGATTGAATCGCAGTTTGCGCTGCAGCAATGTCATGTATTGCAATTCCGACTTTCGCTGGCTTTCCTTCTTTATCACCCGTCATATCAATCATTCCGGAAAGCCCTTGGGCCATGATGTCAAAGCCACCTTTTTTACTATAGGGACCTGTTTGCCCGTAACCAGAAATGGAACAGTAGATCAAATTCGGGTTGATTTCTTTTAATGTGTCATAATCGATTCCCAGTTTTTTCGTTGTACCAGGACGGTAGTTCTCTACAAAAACATCTGCATCTTTGACCAGATCATATAATACACGTAAACCAGCTTCTTCTTTAAGGTTAAGACAGACGCCTCGTTTATTCCGGTTCACCATCATATACATATAGCTTTCCTCATCGATATAGGGTCCCATAGAACGTGTGTCATCACCAATCGGATATTTCTCCACTTTAATGACATCGGCTCCCATGTCACCTAATACCATGGTGCAATATGGTCCTGCCAATACTTGAGAGAGGTCCACTACTTTCATACCTTCCAGCGCTTGTTTCATCATGATGCATCCACCTTCCCTCTTTCACTTATCGCTTTACAATATATATATCGCGAGCATCCTTCACTTTGATAGCTCCAGATAGCGCTAGAGATACTTTTGTTTCCTGAATGAAGTTTTCAATTACTTTTTCTACACCTTTTTGTCCGTCGATCGCTAGTCCATATACAAAAGGTCTTCCTAGTAATATTGCATCCGCTCCAAGTGCAAGTGCTTTGACAACATCTGATCCACGGCGAATCCCGCTATCAAGTAAGACAGGAATCTTTCCATCCACTACCTCTGTAATGCTCGGAAGGATATCAATACTAGAAACGGCTCCATCCAATTGACGGCCTCCATGGTTGGAGACGACAATACCATCCGCTCCACTTTCAATTGCTCGACGGGCATCTTCCGGATGTAAAATACCTTTTAATAGAATAGGAAGGTCGGTCCATTTCCTCAGTTCAGCAACATGTTTCCAGTTGAGCGTCGGATGGTAAATATTTTTTAGAATTCCTTGAACAACAGACTCTTTGTCGACGTTAGGTAACGTTGCTAAAAATACATCATCTGTTAGATAATTTCCTGTTCCATACCCTTCTCTTAACGGAGAAAAGTGATTTCGCATATCTTCTTCACGCCAACCAAACATAAACGTATCAATCGTTAAAACAATTGCTTGATAGCCTGCTTTTTCCGCACGTTTCACCATACTGTAAGATATGTTTTCATTATTTGACCAGTACAGTTGAAACCATTTTGGACTTGTCCCCGAAGCTTCGGTTACATCCTCGATGGAGTAACTGGAGGTGGTGCTTTGAATAAGTGGAACATGATGTTTGGCAGCAGCTTTCGCAACGGCGATCTCCCCGTCCTCATGGGTGATCTTCAACATTCCGACAGGTGCAAGTAAGAATGGGTGCTGATATTTATGGCCAAACAATTCAATGCTCGTATCCACCTGAGATACATCCTTTAAATACTGCGGAACAATCGAGTAGTTTGCGAAAGAAGCTACGTTGTTTTTTAACGTTTCTTCTCCACCGGCTCCTGAGCGTGTAAAGCCGAAAGCCTCTTTTGACATCTTCTTTTTAGCTTCTGCTTCCAGTTCCTCTGGACCGAATGGGAAGGAAGCACCTGATACAATATTTTCTAAGAATGAATCACTTGGTTTGGTTGTTGTCACGATTAATCACTCTTCCTTCAAAAAAATTGGTTTTCTTTTCTCCATGAAAGCTTGGATCCCTTCCAAATAATCATCCGAACTGTATGATTCTAGTATCATATTGGAAAGGGCTTCGGTTTCTGTATTTTCTCCATCGATAATTGCCTGTATGACTTGTTTAATACCAGAGTTGGCAACTGGAGATTTTGTAAGTATCCGTCTAGCAAACGCATCAACTTCATTCTCAATTTCTTCAGGTTCACAAACATAATCGATTAAACCGATTTTCTGTCCTTCTTCCGCCGAGATGAGTTTTGCCGTATAGAGCATTTCTTTCGTTTTAGACGGTCCAATTAAATTGTATAGTCGTTTCGTACTGGATAAGTTATAAACAATTCCAATGTTCGCAGAAGTAATTCCAACCTTACTGCCTGAAGTTGCGAATCTGAAATCACATGCATTCGCAAGTTCGAGGCCACCGCCAATTGCGAGTGTTTGGATCATCGCAATCGTCGGGCGAGGAAATCGATACAGCTTTTCAATTGCCCCGAGCGCAAAGTCGTTATATGCTTTAGCCTTTTCTGCGTGTAGACGAACTTCCAGAAATTCGGTGATATCTGCTCCCGCTGAGAAAGCTGTTTCGTCGACACCACGAACGATAAGCAGTTTTACCGAATCATCGTTTCTCAGTTCATCGAGCAATTCTTCC
This sequence comes from Oceanobacillus luteolus, assembly GCF_023715655.1. GTDB lineage: Bacteria > Bacillota > Bacilli > Bacillales > Amphibacillaceae > Oceanobacillus > Oceanobacillus luteolus. Next base: position 12,672 of record NZ_JAMBON010000013.1, read on the forward strand.
AGTCGTTGAAACATTGCGAGCGAGAAACAATTCTTTTTTTCCGGTCGATTGATGATGATGGATGCAATTGCACCATCCCTCTCCACATATAATTTATCTGTCATGTAGATCCTCCTGTTATTCCTTCTTCAATTTCGCTGCAATGCGATTTCCAAGAGATTGTATTCCTTGAACAAGGATAATTAGAATAAATACAGTTGCATACATGACATCCACTTCATATCGTAAATGTCCAAAACGGTAAGCAAGGTCCCCGAGTCCGCCTGCTCCAACTAGACCGGCCATCGCGGTAGCACCAATCAAGCCAATCGTCGCAATCGTCAAACCTAAGATGATTCCTGGTCTTGCTTCACGGAGCATAACATGCCAAATGATCTGCCTTGTTTTAATCCCCATTGCACGGTACGCTTCGATAATGCCTTTGTCTACCTCCAACAACGACGTTTCCATTAAACGAGCAATATAAGGAGCTGTATAGACGACGAGCGGCACGATAACTCCTTTGACTCCTATCGTTGTTCCAACCAACAATTTCGTGAATGGTAAAATAAAGAATAATAGGATGATGAATGGAATCGAACGGACAATATTGATAAGTAGATTCAGTATTTGATAAACTACTTTATTTTCTAACGCTTCACCAGGTCTTGTCAGTACAATTAGTATGCCTAAAGGAATCCCGATTAAAATTGAGAAAAACAACGATATACCTACCATTTGAAATGTTTCTACAACTGCTTGGCCAATAATTGGCAACCATTCTTGGATGAATTCTTCCATTTTATTCTCCCTCCACTTCTTCAGTTCGAACGCCTTGATCATTTAAGAATTGTAAGGAGGCGTTTATTTTATCCTGTTCACCAACGAGATGAACGACTAAGTTTCCAATAATGCCATTTTTTAATTCCATAATATTTGCCGTTAAAATATTCGGTACAACACCAAATTTTTGACTGACTTGGGCAAGCAATGGTTGACCTGTATTTTCACCGATAAATGTAAGTCTTGTTACCGTACCTTCGAGCTTCAATTGTTCAACAAGGGAAGTTGATAATTTACGCTGCGATATCGTATCCAAGAATTTCTTTGTCGTTGGTCGATCTGGATTAGTGAATAGGTCGATACTAGATCCCTGTTCAATGATCTCTCCTTTTTCTAGCACGTATACATAATCACAGATTTTCTGGATGACACTCATCTCATGCGTGATAAGTAAAATGGTAATGCCTAACTCCTTATTGATTTTCAGAAGCAGATCCAAAATCGAGTTAGTCGTTTCAGGGTCCAGCGCACTCGTCGCTTCGTCACTAAGCAGAACGTCTGGCTCTTGTGATAATGCTCTTGCGATTGCGACCCGTTGTTTTTGTCCACCGGATAATTGAGAGGGGTAGCTATGATGTTTGTCGGATAGTTCAACAATTTTCAAGTATTTTTCAACCCGTTTTTCTACTTCTTGCTTATCATATCCAAGAAGTTTTAATGGAATAGCGACATTATCATAAACGGTTGCCGTTTTCATGAGGTTAAAATGTTGGAATATCATCCCAACCTTTTGTCTTGTTTGACGTAGGTTTTCTGGTGACAGGGTAGTTAGATCTGTTCCATTGATGAGCACTTTTCCGCTATCTGGTTTTTCGAGCAGATTGATAAGTCGGATTAAAGTACTTTTCCCCGCTCCGCTGTATCCAATTACACCATGTATTTCTCCTTTTTTAACATGGAGATTTACGTTATTTACAGCAGTTACATTCCCATTTTTTGCGGGAAAGACTTTCTTGACGTTTTCTAATTTAATCATCTTAAGTTCATTCCTTTCTGAAAAAGAATGCTGCTTCCAAGCAACATTCTTTTCCCTATCCTTACTTCTTGATTATTCATCCCAGCTTGGAATGATAGAACCTTGAAATTCTTCTTCAATAAATGTTTTCACTTTATCTGATTGATAGGCTTGTACAAATTTTTCTACGGTCGGGTCGTTCTCATTTTCAGCCCTTACAACGATATAGTTCACATAAGGAGAATTCGTTGACTCGAGTAAAATAGAATCTTCCTTCGGGCTGATACCCGCTTCTAACGCAAAGTTCGTATTAATGGCGGCCGCATCGACTTCACTGAGTTGCTTTGGAATTTGCGCAGCATCCAACTCGATGAATTCGAGGTTTTTTGGATTATCCACCACATCATGGATGGAAGCTGTTTCTGCTTTACCTTCTTCCAATGTGATGACGCCAGCTTCTTCTAAAATGAATAATGCACGACCTCCGTTTGTCGGGTCATTTGGAAGACCAAATTTCGCACCATCCGGCAGGTCCTCGATATTCTCATATGTTTCTGAATAAATCCCCATCGGGTTTAAGATTGTTTTACCAACTGGTACTAAATCTGTGCCATGGTCTTCGTTAAACTGGTCAAGGAAAGGTTCATGCTGATAACTGTTCAGATCCAAATCACCTTCGGAAAGAGCTGTATTCGGTAGGACATAATCGGAGAATACTTTCAATTCCACTTCCAATCCAAATTCTTCCGCAGCAACCTCTGCAGCGACTTCCGCAATCTCTTCCTGAGGACCAGAAGTAACACCAACCACGATATTTTTCTCATCTATCCCAGCATCGCCAGCCTCATCCTCACCACAAGCAACTAGCAAACTAGCAAGTAAAAGTACAATGAATACAGAACCTAACTTTCTCATTTTATTTCCTCCTCTGATTTTCATTTGATGGTATAAAAATAGCCTCTCTTTCAAAGAAAGAAAGAGAGGCTCAATATGTAGAATTCCCCTCTTATCTTCCAAAACATAACGTTTTGCTGGATGTAGCACCTTTTTTATGGTTGCCATAAAAAGGTTGCCGAGCTTCATTGGGCCAGGTCCCTCAGCTTCTCTTGATAAGAGATTTAATTATTAGATTGTATTAATATAATCTACATTATTATTTCGTTTCAGTCAACTATATTTCTGATAATTTTCGTCTTTCGTGAAAATATCTAACTTTTCAATTCGTTGAACGGCTTCTCTCAGGCGCTCTTCATCCACAAGCAGGCCAATACGGACATAGCCCTCTCCAAATGAACCAAAGCCTTTTCCTGCAGCAACCGCTACATCTGCTTTTTCCAATAGAAAATCAGCAAATTCCTCGCTCGTAAAGCCCTCAGGTACAGGAAGCCAAGCAAAGAAGGAGCCTTGCGGAGCTTCAACGTCCCATCCAATCCGTTTACATTCTGCAATCAACGCATTTCTACGCCCTTCATAAAGCTGAACCAATTCCTCGACACAAGTTTGATCTTCGGTGAGAGCCACTGCTGCCGCATGCTGAATAGCTGGGAACATGCTGACAAATAAGTGATCCTGCAGTAGATTGATAGCTTCAATCATTTTAGCGTTGCCGACTGCAAATCCGATACGCCAGCCTGCCATATTATACGTCTTCGATAAAGTATACAGTTCGATTCCTGTATCTTTTGCTCCGTCAGCCTCTAGGAAACTCACCGGCTTCTTCCCATCGAAACCAATTGCTCCATAAGCAAAGTCATGGACAATTCCAATGCCATGTTCCTTGCCCAACTTCACTGTTTCTTCAAAAAATTCCCTTGATGCAGTGGCACCAGTCGGGTTGTTCGGGTAATTCAAATAAAGGAGCTTTGCTTCTTCCAATTGTTCTGGACTAAGCTTATTATAATCTGGTAAAAAGCCATTTTCACGAACTAATGGCATGACATCAAAGCGAACGTCTGCGAGTCCCACACCAGATAAGTAATCCGGATAACCAGGATCAGGCAGCAACATCAACTCCCCTTCATTCATTAACGCAAGCGGCAATTCCACTAATCCGATTTTTGTACCAAACAAAATGGCCACTTCGGTCTCCGGGTCAATATCCACATTGTATTCGCGTTTATAAAAATCCGCCGCAGCTTGTTTAAGTTCAGCTGTTCCGCGGAATGGAGAGTATTTATGTGTTTGTGGATCTGCCGCAGATTGCTGTAAAGCCTTCACAATATGATCAGGTGTCGGCTGATCTGGGTTACCCTGCCCCAATTTGATGACATCTCTTCCTTCAGCTTCTGCTTTGTTCACCTTTTCTACAAGAGTTGCAAAGAATTGGGTAGGCAAACTTTTTAAACGATTTGAAAATTCCATAGTAACAACCTTCTTTTCTTTTTCTGTTTTCTATTAGTATAATTCTGGAACACGACTAGCAAAAACTGGGACATTCTCTCTTACTTCTAGTACTCTATCTGGATTGAGACTTCCCCTTATGGTTTCTTCTTTATTTTCAGAACCTTTCGCGAGGACCTCTCCCCACGGATCAACGATTAACGAAGCTCCTGTATATTCAACACCATCCAACGTACCAACATTATTCGATGATACAACATACATCTGGTTTTCAATCGCCCGAGCAATTTGCAGACTAACCCAGTGATTTGTTCGAGGCTTTGGCCACTCCGCAACAACAAATAAAACCTGTGCCCCATCGAGTGCCAGCTTCCTAGCCAACTCAGGAAAACGGAGGTCATAACAGATGATGACACCCATGCGGACCCCATCCAATTCAAATGTTTCCACCTTTTCTTCCCCGCCCGTTAGATATGCTGGTTCATTCAGCATCGGGACAAGATGGATCTTATTATATTTATAAACAAGTTCACCTTTTCGGTTAAAAATAAGACTCGTATTATAGATATTGCCATTTACTTTATTGGCAATTGAACCGCCAACAATATTAATTTGATGTTTTTTGGCCAAATCACTCAGGAAAGATTGAGTTGGTTCTGATAATTCATCTGCGGTTGCATCAAGCTGTTCAAGTACATACGAGGTGGTCCACATTTCTGGTAAAACAATTATGTCGGGTGCATCCTCTTGCATCTGTGTTTCAACCCAGCGACTAACTTTCTTACGGTTTTTCTCTGGAGAACCTGGAACGAGTTCCATTTGGTAGACTGCGATTTTCATATTGGTCAGCTCCTTTTGTTATGTATGATTATTATGTTGTATTTTGAAATTTATTAAGGTTGAGCCTATTAAATTAAAATAATAACATAATTTTTGATAATTTACTGTATTGTAATCAAAATACCATTCATTAGATATATTTAAGTAGTCAAGTTAACGTTGTTTTTTGTTTAAGTTTAGGGATGGTTTGCTGAATAATATTGGAATTTCAAATACGATGAGAAAGCCAGAAATTAATTATTCAAAAACTGCGTATCAAAAGTAATAATTTTAAAAAAAGCCATGTGTGAAAGAAAAGCTCACCACACATGACTTTTTTTATTATCTATCATCATCCATTTCTCATAATCTACCTAGTTACCATCATACTCACTCAAAAGCTCTTTCACTTTCTCACTATCTGCTTCCAATGATAGCCCTGTATCAACTAATGGTGTTACTGTTGATACTGCATTCATTTTATTCCCTTGATAGAAACTGATGATTTCTTCTTGGTTAACAGAATAAAGTACGGCTTGACGTAATGGCACGCTAGAAGAAACCTCTCGATTATCCATATTAAATGCTAGATAGGAGACTCCGTTACTTTCATTTTGTTGCAATGTAAGTTTGTCGTCCTCTTCCACGATATCATATTTCGTTTCAGGAACTCCGTTTAAAATATGGATTTCTCCGTTTCGTAAAGCTGAAAGTGCACTATCCGGATCTTGGATAAACTTCACGATGACTTCGGAGATCTTCGGTTCTTTTTCTGTACCAGGCATGTAAGCTGGGTTTTTCACAAAATGTGCTTCATAATCGTTTTTATGCGTCATGATGTAAGGACCGCTTGCGTATAGCGTATTATCATAGCTGTTACCCTCGGTTACCGTGCGTTGGTCACCATAGGCAATATCCGTATTCACATCGTAATCTTCTACATCATACGTATTGATGCTTTCCACTTGGTCTTTAGAAACGATTCCTGCTGATTGATGCGCTAAATAATTTAGCACTTGTGGGAATGGATTTTCTGTAGTTACTTTAACAACTTGGTAAACTCCAGATTCATTATCTACTTGCGTCTTATCTGTTACCAATTCAGTAATTTCGTTATCAATACCTTCTTCAAGCTTTTCACGTACTGTTCCACCGTCTGTAGCTGCTGTGTCCAATTCACTTAAATCACTGACAATCGAGATTTCCTTCATACTTTCATGCAAGCTGTATGTGCGGTGATCTGGTACTGAATCTTTATCTTTAGCACGTTCTAATGAAAATACTACATCCTCCGCACCAACACGTTCGCCAGTATCAACTGCTTCCATGTCTTCTACCGCCGCAAAATTAATATCATCACGCAATAAGAAATAATAATCTTCGTTACCTTCTGCAATCGCATGGTTTAAAGATAAGGAACCGTCAGAAACTACTTGGTCATCATCCGTCAGATTCACTAAACGAACATACATATTCGTGTTTAACGTATTGATGGAACCATCATTTCCTTTAATTGGATCAAGTGAAGTCAACGCGCCAATCGCTTGTTGAAGAATTAAAGGTTCTGAATCACGTTTTGATTCATCAACAAAGTCATAATCCTCCCAGACTGCTGCTCTTGATTTCGGTAGACGTACAGTTGATTCATCAATGACTTCATGATTCACGGCCTGCGCTTTATAAGAAACATAAAGCGGCACGATATACGCTTGATCAAAAACGACATGTTGTTCTAATTCTTTATAAGTCTCTGTGTACTCATCTTGTAATTGTGTGCTGGCTTTATTGACTAATTCGTCTGCTTTTTCATCCGCAAACAAGCTGTTATCACCATCAGATGTAAACAAGGAACGAACGGCATAGTCAGGGTTACCTGTTACTGTCGTCCAGCTGTTTAAAGCTAAATCATAGTTGCCCGCTTCTTTTTGGGATGTAAAGCTACCATAATCCGGTTGGATATTCAGTTCTACGTTAAAACCATTTTTAGTGAGTTGGTCACGTAGAATATTCAAATCATCTTCGCTAGTACTCATCCCTAAAATTTCAATTGTAGGAGCAGATGCTGTACCTGTTCCTTTGTCTTCTGCTGTCTCACTAGTTGAATCTGTAGAGGAATCGTCCTCTTTCACATCAGATTCTGTATTTAAACAGCCGGCTAATACTAAAGCAATGAACGCCATTAATAAAACTATTCGTTTTTTCAACTCTGTATACCCCCATTTTATTAACATAGTCTTAGACTAATGTTTATTCTCTTCATCAATCCATTTTTGGATCGAGCGAGTCTCTTAAACCATCCCCAAAGAAGTTAAAAGAAAGCACCAATAATATAATCGCTATACCTGGGAAGATCGCCAAATATGGATGAGTTTCAAGGTACTCGCTTCCAACTCTCAGGACATTCCCCCATTCAGGTACATGCGGTTCCACACCTAACCCCAGGAAACTTAAACTGCTCGTTGCAATAATTGCACCACCGATCGTAAAGGTAGCTTTGACGATCATCGGTGCCAGGGAATTAGGGACCACATGCTGAAAGAGAATTTTCCACTCTGATTCCCCAAGTGCTTTTGCCGCTTCGACATACTCCAAATTGGAGACCATCATCACATTGGCACGCATCGTACGTGCATAGGTTGGTATCGAACCGACACTTAATGCAATGATCAAATTTGTTGTGCTGGAACCAAACGCTGCGATAATCGCAATCGCGAGTAATATACCAGGAATTGCGTAAAGAACATCAAGAATACGCATGATGACATTGTCCAGCGACTTACTAAAGTAGCCGGCTACCGCACCCAATCCTCCACCTATGACGAATGGGATGATAGTGGTTACTACACCGACAATGAGTGAAATGCGTGCCCCGTAAATAATCCGGGAAAACACATCACGTCCAAAGTTATCTGTACCAAAAGGATGCATTAAACTAGGCTCCAAAAGCATCGCTTCATAGTTATTTTCAGAAGCAAAGGAATAGACGAACGTACCGATGCTGGCAACGGAAATAGCGAATGTAAAAATAACAAACAAGAGACCGAGCATGGCTGTAAAGTTTCTTGTAATCTTATTCCAAAGTTTATTCCATTTATCTACAGCTGATGCATCTCGATTCGTGGACTTGACCAACAAACTATATCCTAAGATGAAGCCAAATAGGTTACCAGTGACACCCCTTAGAAATAATGCAATACCAAGCCATTTCAGCTTATTATTCTTTTGATGCACTACATCGTTTCGATTAAAATACAGCACCAGAACGATATCCATAATCAGGAATAAGGTCAGGACCGTCATGGTCATCATGAACTTATCCGATACATAAGGTTTAAATACATTGAATAAAGACACACCGACAATTAGAAACTGTGCAATCAACATGAAATAGCTAAGCGTATATTCAATCGAAGGCTTACGTCGTAACATGCGAAAAGCAAAAGCAGTCGAAAAGACATTTCCAACTAGTATACTTGGCAATTGGATTGCACCAAGGATCCTGGACCGCTTTTGAATCGTTCCTTCTGTCAGTAAATCCCTTTTTATACAATAAGTAATAATACCTTGCAAGACAGATATTAAAAGATAAGCGAGACTAAAAATGCCCCAACCCATACTCCAAGTATCCTCTGAAAAATCATAAACATTGAATAAGAAAATAACCATTAATGCAATTGAAATAACAAAGGTGAATTGAGCCTGCTTATACTCCTCAGACTGTTTTAATGCAAATACTTGTTGTGTCGACACGTGATTCACCTCAATTATACGTTTTTCATTTGTGAACGAATCCTCGGATTTAGTAAAGCATATAAAATATCAACAAGTAAGTTCACCAGGGAGATAACGATGGCAATATAGACAACCCCTCCTAATACAGCAGGGATATCTGGGATAAATTGTTTATCGACGATATAACTCCCTATTCCACTAATATTAAACACTTTCTCCGTCACCGCGGCACCGCCAAGCATTCCGCCAAATTGGAGACCAACCAACGTAATAATGGGAATCATTGCGTTTCGTAACGCATGATTAACAAATATTGGCCCAGGCTTTAACCCTTTAGCTTTAGCTGTGATGATGTAATCTTCATTGATGACTTCGAGAATCGAAGAGCGTGTCATCCGGGCGATCGATGCTGTTAGTCCAGTCCCGAGGACAATGACGGGCATGATGATCGATAGCCAGTTACTTGGCGAATAGGTTGCTGGCAGTATCCCCCAATTGATGGAGAAGTTTAAAATAAAGATAAGCCCTTGCCAAAAGTTCGGAATCGACAAGCCGATTAAAGCAATGAACATGAGCGTATAATCCCAAAACGTATTCATTCTTGCTGCAGAAATCATCCCAATCGGTATAGCAATCACAATTGCCATCAACAGTGACCAAAGAGCGATGATCAATGTAATTGGGAATCTATTCGCAATGCTTGTCATGACATCTTCATTTCCTGTATACGAATATCCTAAATCAAATGATAGGATGCCTTTTACTGCATGCCATAACTGGACATGATATGGTTGATCCAAACCGTATTGGCGGTTGAACTCCTCACGTTGTTCCATTGTTGCTGCTTCCCCGAGGATATTTGCCGCCGGGTCCGTCGGTGAGAAATATAACATCGTGAATACAAAGATCGTCACAGAAACAATTACAAAAATGGTCATTACGATTCGTTCTGCTATGTATCGAATAAAAGGATTGGAATAAATAAGCAAGTAGAGATACATGAATATTCCCGGAATAAAACTCAAAACCAGGAATAACTTGTTTTGTAAGCAATCTTGAAAGAAACGGTGATAATTCATTTCTTCCATATTTTGATTAGCCAATTCAGCCTTTGCTAATTTCAATACCTGCTCATCACTGAGTTGCGTCGCCAACTGCTCCATTTCATCTTCAAGAATTGGTTCGTTGAAATATTCCTTTTTACTGCGGTATTGCTTTCTATACCGTTCCAAAAGTTCCTCATATTTTGGAGAGTGTCGCATCATTTCGATTTGTTTATGAAGTTGCTTTTGGTACGTTGTATGCCGGAAATTAATTTTATAATAAATCCAACTGACGATATGCACAGGTAATCCTAAGATAACCAACCAAATCGTTTGCATAGAACTTTCACTTATATGACGATAGCTTTTCTCCAGCTTTCCTCCAGTTGAGACCATCGATTTCGTTGTCTGGGATGGCAAAATCTCACCTCCACTCCTTAAGTTGATTAATCCTATGAATTTAGTATACTATGTAATAAAACAGTATAGAATCTATTGAGACGGAAGTCAATGAGAAGAAATTAGCATAATAGAAAAAGAGGATTTACAATGGAGAATCTTTTACAAGTAGATAATTTACACGTTTCCTTTATCTCAAATCAGGAAGTATTTGAAGCTGTAAAGGGAGTCAGCTTTGACATAAAAAAAGGCGAAACACTTGGGATTGTTGGCGAGTCCGGTTCAGGTAAAAGTGTAACCGCACGGTCGATTATGCGGTTACTACCATCTCCCCCTGCAATGATGACAGACGGGAGCATAGAATTTTCAGGAAAAATGATTTCCACTTTTAACGATAAACAAATGGAAGCCATTCGCGGGAAAGAGATTAGTATGATCTTCCAAGATCCGATGACTTCCCTGAATCCTACAATCAAAGTCGGGAAGCAAATCGACGAAATGTTGATGAAGCATCAGCAACTCAGTGCTCAAGCAGCGAAAGAGAGAACGATTGAGATGTTGAAACTCGTCGGGATCAACAATGCAGCGGAACGATATAATCAATATCCGCATGAGTTCTCTGGAGGAATGAGGCAACGCGCCATGATTGCAATGGCCGTAGCTTGCCAACCTAAACTGCTCATCGCGGATGAACCGACAACCGCGCTGGATGTAACCATCCAAGCACAAATCCTCCGATTGATGAAAAAAATGCAAAAGCAATTCGGGACATCCATTATTTTAATTACGCATGACTTAGGTGTTGTCGCAGGCATGTGTGACCGCGTAATTGTAATGAAAGAAGGGGAAATCGTCGAGAGGAATACAACCGAAAAAATATTCTCTTCGCCGCAGCATCCATATACGCAAAAGTTATTGAATGCCTTGCCACGACTACATGAAAAGAAACAGCCAAAAAACGAATCCCAACTGCCTGAAGATATCCATCCGGATCAAGCCCTTGTGGAAGTGAGAGATTTAAAGAAAGAATTCCCTCTCAGGAACGGACAGACATTAAAGGCAGTCAACTCGATAAGCTTTTCCATTCAACCGGGTGAAACGTTAGGACTTGTTGGTGAATCCGGATCTGGAAAATCAACGACAGGGAGATTGTTGTTACAACTGCAGAAGGAAACAGATGGAGAAATATTATATAAAGGAATGGCGATCAATCGACTAAAGAAAAAGGAAATAAAACAGATCCGTAAAGAAATCCAGATTATCTTCCAAGACCCCTACGCTTCACTTAATCCCAGAATGAAGGTAATGGATATTATCGGGCATTCATTAGATGTACATAAACTGTATAAAACAAAAGCTGAACGAAAAGCAAGAGTGGAAGAATTATTGGAGTTAGTTGGATTAGATAAAGCCCATGCGATGCGCTATCCGCATGAATTTTCCGGTGGACAGAGGCAACGAATCGGTATTGCTAGAGCGTTGGCTGTCAATCCTAAATTTATTGTTTGTGATGAACCACTATCTGCCCTTGATGTTTCCATCCAAGCACAGGTTGTAGAGCTACTAAAGGACTTACAAGAGAAACTTGGTCTGACTTATTTATTTATCGCTCATGACTTATCCATGGTCAAACATATCAGTGATCGAATCGCGGTAATGAATGCCGGGAAGCTTGTTGAACTTGCTGAGAGTGAGGAACTTTACAGCAATCCGATTCATCCTTATACGAAATCGTTATTATCAGCAGTTCCAATACCTGATCCGGCCATTGAATCGAAGAAATTAAAACAAGAAGCAGTAAAAGTACCAAAGTATGATGTAAACCACGGTGAATTTAAAGAGGTAAAACCAGGACATTGGGTGTTGGTTGAGGAATAATTAAAAGCATACAGACTTCATTAAGCACTGGACTTAATGAAGTCTTTTTTATGAGTATGTTCAATACTGTTAATCAAAAAAGTGAAGTGCAGCTACGTAACCCCTTCCTATTATGACAAACCTTACTAATCCCCTTTCACATACACACTAAAGATCTCTTCTACCGCCTCATTATAACTTTTCCTTATGCCTTTTTTAGCTATTTCAACTTTGGATACTTTTTTAAACGGGATGGAAACAGTGAAAGTTTCTTGGAAAGGAGATTTCTCACTGCCAATTGTATGTTTATCTATCCATTCCAAATGAAGTCTTTTGCCAAATTGCTCCTCCACATGTTTTGGAAACGGAATCCCCTTTTTAAAAAAGTAATGAAAGTCCTCCTGCCCTGCCCCGGGTTCGTTTAAGCAAAGAAATAATGAAAGGTTATCAGCGAATTGGAGCAGTTCAAAGTGGGAAGCTACTAGTTCATGATCCACTCTAAATTCTTCTTGAATTGATTTTTGCCTATTTTCTTCATTTATAACAAACCGGGTGGCTTCTGGAGAGGGATCATGCGCAAGGAAGTTTGCATAATGCTTGCTGCATAACAACCCTGCATAAAGATCTTCTTTTGCTACCTCATCAATTCCATGCTTATATAGAATGGTTTTTATATGGTCGGGATAATCAATAAAACTATAAGGTATTTGTTTTTCATCATTCCATAGAGGTTCAGCATCAAAGTTTCTCCAACCGAAATCATGCATCTTAATCGCATAAAGCACCGAACGTTGCCAATCGTCATCCGGAAGAAATTCCTTCCTCAACTTCATCGTCATTTGTTCTGAAATAATGGCGTGATCATGCTGGCGTATCATTAAAAAGTTATCATCCTGTTCTCGGATAATCATGGAATCCCTCCTCTATTCTTTATCCTTTATCTAATACCAATCATACCCCAAAAGCGAAGAAATACATCGCTTAACAAGGGAGAAGTAACTAATAAAAAAATTCTAAGCAATTGCATAGAATCTCTACAACAATTACTTAGAATTAAATTACGAAGTCCTTAATAAGGGGATATATTGTCTAGCCACACAACACTTAAGAGCTCTTCCTTCTATCCTCCAGCTCTTCTTCTCTCACATGCCCACTCACCAACTTCTCCTTACGCAATGATTTAAAGAATGATATCGCCATCACTACGATAACTATTGAGACTGGTAGTCCTGCAGCGGCAGATACAGTTTGTAGCGGTGTTAATCCACCGGTTAAATGTAAAGCAATTGCCACACCGGCGATAACCATTGCCCATAGAATTTTACTGCGTGTTGATGGGTCTGTGCTTTCTTCGCTATACATACCAAGCACATAAACAGTCGAATCTGCCGAGGTAACGAAAAAGATGATTAATGAAATAAATGTCATTAAAATGAGTATTGGTGATGCTGGGAATAGTTCTAGGAAATAGAAAAGAGCTGTATTCATATTTTCTAAAATTCGATTGACAAGTTCTGAATCTCCGAGGTTAATAATGTTATAGAGGGCAGTTCCTCCGAATGTCCCATACCAAATCATTGTTGCAATCGTTACTTCCCCAAGAACAAATTCCCTAATCGTTCTCCCTTTTGATATCCGAGCGAAAAATAGTCCTACAAATACACCGAAGCTAATTGCCCAACCCCAATAGAAGAAATCCCAGCCTGCTTGCCAGCTATAATCATCAAGAAATGGCTCTAGATGAAAGCTCATAGCCAGAAAATTACTTAGATAGTCTCCAGTTGATGTAAATAGTATTTCTACGATCTTCACGCTTGGACCAAGAATGAATACTGCAACCAAGATCGTTAATGCAATTACAATGTTAGTATTGGATAACCATTTAATCCCTCGTTCAATGCCACTGCTTGCCGATAGGGTAAAGATAAGAGTTAGGATGAGGATTAAGATAATGTTCTTCCACCACGGATAATGCATAAAAAAAAGCGAATACACCCTCTACCTTCGACTCGACTCCCTCACAATCAACTCCACATTCAATTCAACATTACGATTTATTGTTTCATCTGGTTTTTCAATCAATGATATTAATTGAGTCACCGCATTTTCTCCAATTTCTACAACTGGTTGTTTAATTGTACTAATTTCGGGATTCACCATTTCCGTCAACTGTATCCCATCAAAACCAATAATCGCGATTTCTTGAGGAATGGGCACTTGCTGTTTGGCAAAAGTTTTTAATGCGCCGATTGCCATGAGATCATTCGCATAAAATACACCGTCGATATTCTGATTCGAAGCAAGCATTGCCTCAGTAATATTCTTTCCGCTCTCTAGCGAGAAATCACCTTCAAAAATGATTGGTTCAAGATTCAAATCCTCGACAGCGCTTAGATAACCATTCAATCTCTCTTTTGCAGTCAGGACTGTTTTCGGACCACTAATGTGTGCGATTGCCTTACATCCAATGTCTACCAAATGGTTGACTGCCATTTTTGCACCTTCAAAGTTATTTACACTTACCGTATTATTTTCCTTTGCATGCACTGCTCGGTCAATTTTCACAAAAGGAATATTTACCTGACTTAAGTAATCTTGGATTTCACTGGTCAATTCCGATTGTGCTAATAGAAACCCATCAACGTATCTGCTCCTAAGATTATTCCAAAAGTCCTTTTGATTTAATTCCTCTTCTTTTGTATTGATTAGCAGTAAACTATAACCCTTTTTCTTCGCGACATGTTCTATCGACTTAATCATCTCCGGGAAAAAGGGGTTCGTAATATCGGGAGTAATGAATGCAATCGTATTCGATTTCTGCTTCGCTAAACCACGCGCTATTGCATTCGGTGTGTAATTGAATTCATCCAGTACCTTTTGTATTTTTTTCTCTGTCTCTGGACTCGTATAGCTAACTTTATTCAAATAACGTGACACCGTAGCAATAGAAACCCCTGATGCTTTTGCAATCTCTCTTATAGTCACTTTTTTCTTCGTCACAACGTTTCTCCTATAAATCCATATTAACTGAATTATAACATAAATTTCCCCCTCAGTAAGGAAGGTGTTTCACGCAACATTGTTTCATCTCTCTGGACAACTATTCTCGAACCTCTACATGTTCATATTCACATGATCCAGCTTCTGAAAGTGAAAATCCGATCATTCCATGGGTTAATCGCTCATCCAGATGCTCTAATACTAAATCTCCATTAATGAAGAATTGAATTTCCGAACCACGGACCGCTACTTCAAACGTATAATCTTCATTTAAATTCCAGTCATAGTCCACGCTTTTCAATGTTTCTAAACCGAAATCATTAAGTTGAAGTGCTACTTTTCCTTCACCAGCAAAGCCTGCTTGATAATACTTCTGCGTTCCTAACGCACGGAATAAAAGAGCATGGTGATGACCAGCTGTTGGTTTTAATCCCGCTCGAATAACGGCATCCTTCATATAATAATGTCCAGTGAAAGAAGCACAGTCTTCGTTACTGTCAACTACCATCTTCCCACTTTCTAGATCCCAATTTCCTCGATGATGTGCGAATGGTGTAACACTCAGAAACTCAACAACCTGTTTTGAAAAATCAATATCATAGTTTGGCGCACCATAAATATGAAATTCATCCAAGAATATTTTCCCAAAGGCACGATAATCCCTCGGTGATGGACTTTCAATTGCAAAGCCCACTTCTTCAACGAAAGAACCTTCCGTATCTGGAATAATGAACTCTACTGTCTGCCACGTCTTATCTTCCAAAGTAACCGGCTCGAGCTCTACTACTTCTTTTGTAAATGTATCACGAATATATGGTGTCACAATAACTTCTTTTCCACGAAGTTGATCTAGATATAGTTTCATTGACACTGTTTGACCACTGTAAGCTTTCGGTGCAAATGTTGGTTTGTACTTTTCATCATTGAACTGATCTCTACGGTAAAATGTTTGATAATAAACTCTACTCTTTTCCCCTTCAACCATACGATCAATGAATATCTCTAAAGAACCAGGTGTGCGATATCCAAACTCATCATTTGGTTTTAATATCGTTTTGAAAGGTACTTCCGTTTGAAAACCATGTGTGGAACCAGGTAATGTGAAATCGAAAAACACATCTTCTTCCTTAAAGCCATTCACTAACATTTCAGGCGCTTGTTCACCTGACACATGGTACCCTAATAAGGCTAATGATTTTACGAAAGAAGGGATATCCAATATATTTAAATACCCTGAAACACTCGATGTTACTATAAAGTCATTAATCGGTGCGCGATACTTATCTTCAATACCATTAATTCCCACAAGCGTGCCAACAATCGATCCGACATTCCCTGCATTACAGTCTGTATCCCAGCCACATGCAGTCGCAATTTCAATTGTTTTCGATAAATCCCCTTCTCCGTACACGAGGGATAATACACATACTCCGGCGTTCGGAATGATATGGCAGACGCCCGTATATTTGTCATAACCCCATTCTTCCTCTAAATACTGGCGGCATTTCCAAAAATCATCGGGATGTTCTTTTTGAAAATCCAATACGGCATGTACAACTTTTGCATACGTTGAATCAGCCGGGATTTCTTTTAACCCACGGGATATGACTTCATCGATAGTTGAAGCTGAGAAAGCTTCTGCGATACATGCAGCAATGAATCGAGCACCATATAATCCATTAAGGTCATGGGAGACACTGGCTGCTTTCTCTGCATAATCTGCTGCTTTCGTTGGATTGTTCGGGAATATCCAGCCCCATGTATCAATGAAAATCTGACCACCAATCTGTTCCGCCATAATGATTCCATTTGTCTCGGCAGAGCCTGATTCCGGTGCTTCCATCCCTCGAAGTAAATTCAAATATGCCGTATGCTCGGTACTAACACCGTCTCCACCCCACCAGAACATTCCAATCCCTTCTCTGGAATAATTCAGCCATGCTCTAGCTACATCCTGAGCTTCCATCTCACGATCAACTGCATCATCGATTAAAGCACGAAGGAAAAATACTGGCCCATTCGCATCATCATCGGCAGAGAACACATTATAATCTTTTAAATATCCATTTACTTCACCATATACATCCGATATCATTTCCGGTGTCCATTCGGTTGGTTCCACTGGTGCACCTAAACGAATGCCAGCATTCATTCCAATAAAACCAGCGTATACTTTTTCTAAGTAATTATGTGGTATCAATTCATATGCCCCCTATATTATTCTATGATATCTGTAAGTACTGCGATTTTCTCAATGTCGCTCTTTATGATCTGTCTTGCAGTCTCTGCAAATTCCTCTGTAATGCTGTTGAAATCTAGTTGATTAGAAGTTTCAAGTAATGCAACATCTTCAGATTCAACTACTGAGGCACCATACATTGCACCAAGAATTACTCCAATCATCACTCCGATTGAATCGGTATCACGCCCCGAATTTATTCCATCATAAATAGATTTATAGAAAGCACCGTCATTATACAAAATAAAACCTAAAGCAAAAGGCAATTCTTCTATAGATCCTAGTCGACTCGGTGTATAATGATTCGATGGAATTCCAACTTTCTCCAATTTTCTAGATACATCATCTCCCATAGGTGAATATGGCAGAATCGCTTCTTGGAAAGCAGCAACAACTTCGTCCATCGTACAATTACTTGCTTTCAATTCTCGGGCAGCATTTGTAACTGCAATAATTGCCTGCTTTGTGCCGTCTTTAGCAAATTCAATTGACGTCTCAATAATTTCTTCTACTGTAACATCGGATTGAAAAGCTTTTGCGACACATGCAGCTAACACACCAGCAGCTTCCAACCCATAGCTCGTTTGATGTCCCATCGCAAATAGAATCGCTTCATCATACGCAGCCTTTGGATTTCCGGCATTTACAATTCCCACTGGTGCAATATACATTGCTGCACCACAATTAATCATGTTGCCGTAACCACCTTCCCGTGGTTCACAATTCGCTAGCGTATGACGCAGGAATATATGCTTTTCCGGGTAAAAAAGACGTTCGATGATCATATCTTCACGGTCAAATTCTGGGATATATGTTTTGCGAAAAGCAATCTCTTTAACAAATTCATTTGACATGTCGTACGCATCCAAGTGTCTTCTTTCAATGTTGTACACATTACATAAGGCTAATGTCATCAGGGTATCATCTGTCACAATTCCATTTCCGCGTTTTTTACCTTTATGTGCATCGTAACCCATTTCTTCCTTATACCATTTCGTTTTCAAACTTTCCACACGACCGTATCGTTCCTTAATTTCTTGATAGCTTAACTTTTCAACGGGAGCGCCGAGTGCATCACCCAGCGCCGTTGAAATTAGAACACCTTTGACTTTATCTTTAAAATTAGACATTCATATGCTCCTTATTTAATCGTTTCATTTGCTAATTCGGTCAATTCCGTACCACCTGCTGCATACCACTCTTCAACGAAATCTTCAAAAGCATCGAGTGGTAGTTTACCAGTAATTATATCTGCTGAGTATTCTCTATATAAGTTTTCCATTGCATCCCATTGTGAAATAGACTCTTGTGGGAGAATGAAGGTATTGTCTTCTGCAAAGTATTCACTTGCTAATTGTTCAGACTCGAGTCCTGGCTTACTTAGCATTGGTGTTTCTTCACTAATTGGTTTCGTAAATTCTACATCTACTGGCTCCCAATAGCGTGCATACCAATCTGAATAATAAGCATCCGTCAATTCAATGGAATCATCTGTTTCATTATGATGCTCTCCTTCAAATCCAAGACGGTCGAATTGTTGCCCTTCTGGACTAGCTAGATAATCCAAAATTTCGAACACCAAGTCTTTATTTGGAGATACTGCAGAAATCGCTACACCACGTGATTCTTTTGTAACATCAGATGCACCAAAACCTTGATAGATACCTTTTGCCGGTGGGAGCACTGCTAATTCAGCTTCCTCACCATTCACTTCTTTTACTCTAGTATTATAAAAATCTACAACCTTACCATTTGTACCAACTATTACACCGGCTTTGCCATCATAAAAGGCGTCTTCTTTCGTATCCCATTGTTTCGTTAAATATTGATTGTCCAGCAAACCTTCCTCATATAACTCCCTGTAAAAGGCAAGTTTCTCTTTTTCTTGCTCGGATACTTTACTAAATACATAACCATCATCTGTTTCCAACCATGTTTGATTGATGCCGAATGCGTTTTCAAAAATGAAGTCCAACTCTGCTATGTCACCAGCTACGGTCATTGCATAATCAGCATTACCAGTTTCCACTATTTCTTCAAATAGAGATTTGTAGTTTTCAATCGTCGGATCTGCTAATAATGCATCTGCAGTACTTAATTCATTTAAAATATCTTGGCGCACAACAGGCACTTTATAGTCAATTGGTTTTACCCATAATAAATATGGATAGTTATCTAATCTTAGTTCATTATGTGGTTGTAAAATATCCTTTAAATACTCCGACTCTTCAATATAGGGGCGAAGATCGACTAATAAATCCTGGTTGGCAATTTGTTGGTCTCCACCTTGGAAGTAAATCAAATCAGGGATTTCACCACTGTTTAATAACAAACTCAACTTCTCAGAGTAGTCTCCTTGAGCAACTTCTAATAATTCAAATTGCACATCTAAATCCTTATCTTCCTTTAACTTTTCAGCTAAAGTTTCATAGTATTTCACAGCATTTGGATTTGATGGCCCATCATCTTTGAACGCTACTTTGATGATTGTCTTTCCATCCTCTGTTACTTCTGCCTGAGGCTCTTCATCTGAAGAGCAAGCCGCTAATAAACCGATAAATAATAATGCAATCAGCAAAAATTTAATTTTTTTCATCTCTCAAGTACCTCCAATGTTTTTTGTCTTCATTTGTCCTTTGTACATTTCTTTCAACAATATAAATAAAGACATCCCCCTCCTTTAAAGAGACCTAAAAGTTAGTCTTTCACTCCACCATCCATCGTTCCTTTTGTAAAGTATTTTAGAATTAATGGATATAAAAGCAGTAAAGGTATAATCGCAATAACTATCGTACTTGACTGCAGTGAAGCGAAATCCAGACTTGCCAACACTTCTGGAGATAGATTCATGCCTGCCAACATTGTTGTATTATCTTGAGTCACAACAAATTGTCTTAAGACAACTTGTAGTGGCCATTTACCTGGATCGGAAATGTAAATCGTCGCACGGAAATATTCATTCCAATGATAAACTCCGTAAAATAAAGTCAATGTTGCTAACGCCGGTTTGGACAGAGGCAAGACGATTCGGGTGAATATGCGGAAGTGCCCAGCTCCATCAATTCTTGCTGATTCAATTATACTCTCAGGTATTTCCTGGAAGAAGCGCATCAAAATGAATAAATAGTACACATTAATCGCCTTATAGAAAATCAAAGATGCATAGGTGTTTAGTAATCCCAAATCCTTAACCAGCAAATACTCCGTAATCATGGATGGCTCAAATACCATAATCGCAATAAGAAATATTAATACGAAATTCTTACCTACAAAATTCGTACGGGCAAGTACATAAGCTGTAATTGAAGTTAAAGTGAGGTTCAGTACTGTTCCAACAATCGTTATGAATACAGAGTTGCCGATACTTTTTAAAATCATGGGATTGGATAAAATAATTTCATAGTTTATTAGTGAGAACCCCTTAGGAAAAATGCCCAAGCCTGACAATTCATTAACTCGATCTGGTGATGACAGGGACATGGCCAACAAATTCAGAAGGGGAATTAAAACAGCTAAAGAAACGAAAAATAAAATAGTATATATAATGGTCCGGGACCAGCTCATTCTTCTCATTTTAATTCCTCCATTACCATACACCTTTTCCTGTCAGTCGCTTAGACAGGAAATGTGTTCCTAAAATCAAGACCAAGCCAATGGCACCTTTAAATAGGCTGGCAGCAGTAGCATAGGAATACTCCCCGTTCAAAAGACCGATTCGATAAACATACGTATCTAAAATATCAATTTTACTGATTACGGAATCATTCATTAGATTAAACACTTGGTCAAAGCCCGCGTTCATAAAGAAACCAAGGTTTAATATGAATACGGTTACAACAGTGGTGGCAAGAGCTGGTAATGTAATGTGACGCATTTGCTGAAAGGTGCTTGCCCCATCAAGTTGTGCCGCTTCATATAAATGAGGACTGATTTTCATAATTGCTGCGATATAAAGAATACTGTCCCAACCTGCACTCCGCCACATTTCAGAAAACACAAGCACCCATCTGATATGGTCTTTGCTAGTCATAAAATCGAGAGAAGGAAGCTGGAAAAAGTTACGAATAATATTAAATCCCCCATCCGGACTTAAAAAACTGATCCAAATACCTGCGATAACAACCCAAGACAGGAAGTGCGGTAAATAGGATACAGATTGTACATATTTCCTAAAAGGACCTGAACGAACTTCACTGATCAGTAATGATAGAATAATAGGGATTGGGAATATAAAGATGATTTTCATCGTACTTATGATAATCGTATTTTGCAATACATCCATGAAGGCTGGGGAGCTGAACAGTACTTGAAAATGTTTTAGTCCTGCCCACGTATTCTCGCCAATAATCCGATAGTCTTCAAATGCCAATTTCATATTAATAATTGGAATGACGTGGAAAATAATGAAATAAGTAATTCCAGGTAGTAACATTAAATATAAAATCCAGTCGCTGCGAATCCTCTTTAGTTTAGCTTTCAAGCCTTCTCCCCTCCTTCTCCAATAGCTCGTTCATTTCATGTTTACGTGGCATGCCAGACTGTGCTCCTTTTTTCATGACTGCCAAACTTCCAGCATACGTGCCATAAACAATACAATCATGTAGTGGCATTCCTTCTGATAGAGCTACTGCAAATGCCCCGGTGAATGTATCACCTGCACCCGTCGTATCAATTGCTTTAACCCTTCTCGCAGGTACAGTTACAACTTCTTTACCATTATGGTATTTGACACCATACTTCCCACAAGTAACAATCAATTTATTCGGATACTTCGCCAAGAGTCCATCCTTATCACCTATGTCATCCGTAATAATGGAAACTTCATGCTCATTCGGAGTGATATACGTAATCTTCTCTAATATTTCATTCGACAGTAATTGCGCTGGTGCAGGATCAAGAATGATTGTTTTGTTATGGGAATGAAGAATAGGTATTAAGTATTCTAATGCATCTACTGGAACTTCCAACTGAAACACGAACAAATCATAGTTTAATAGATTTTCTAAATGTTGCTCACTATATTTCCGGTTCGTATATTGATTTGCACCAGGAACAATGATGATTCGATTTTCACTTTCACATAATTGAATAAATGCCGCTCCTGTCGAAACATCATTTCTAACATTTAAATAGTTTACATCTACATTTTCTTCTTTAAAATGTTCGAGAAGGATATTTTTTTGATCATCATTTCCTATTGAACCGAACAAAGCAACATCTCCGCCAAGCCTTGCCGCTGCAACTGCTTGGTTGGCACCCTTCCCACCAAAGTTCATGAAGAAATTTTCTCCGGAAACCGTTTCTCCAGCCTTGGGAAGTATTTTACTTTCTACAAAGTAATCGATATTGACACTGCCAAACACAGCAATTTTTTTCATCTTCTTCTACTCCTCATCGATGTCAATATTCATTAGCGGGGCGTGCTGTTGTGCCCCATATACATCACGATCTCCGGCACTGCCAGAAGAAATGTCTCTTGCCATCGTTATCTTAATTCCTAATGCTTGATCAAAGAATACAAAATGATGGATATCACTAACTTCAATATGATAGAGTCTTGCAATGCGTTCTTTCGTCAAAATTCCAGATTGCTTAACATGATCATACTTTTCCTTTTCTTCAAATAAAATATCCAAAGTTACTTCAAATGGACCAGCATTTTTACTGCGCAGTACTTTAGCATACTCATATAACTTAGTCATTACTTCCCACCTCCAACCATTCAATACGAAACGGATTATCAGTCACTTCCAGTAAATGATAGACAGAGAACTGATAAACGGGACCAAAGGTGACATCACTTGGTGCAAAAGGAAAGGCCAAATTACCTGCCGTTGATTTCCTTCCTTCATATCCATAGTGCAAGTAAGTGGAGCGAAGCGTAGCACAGAGCGCGTTTGCCAGTTCTTGAGTTTTTGCCAGCACTTCAAATAAAACGCCCACTTCATGACCTTGGAAAATCTCTGGTTCTTTATCTCCAAGTACCGCATTTTTTCCATAGTAGTAAAAGTTGATTTCATATTCTGTCTCTGGTACTTCAACATAATAATTTTTCACTTGTTTTTTGACTTCCTTTTCGACCTTCTCCAAATTAGCGAGTAATAACGGATCACGAATCCCTGCTATAACGAAGGCTCGATAGGATGTTTTCCGTGCACCCTCGAGTTTAACTAAATGCTTCTCTGTTTCTACATATGTACTGCCTTTGACTTCAACTACTCCTAGAGATTTCTCTGTAAAGCTACAATTTGATAAGTCTAATTGAAAACCTGGACCATTTAAGAGATACGGATGTTCTTTTTCATAAAAGGTATGGGCGGCGACACTGGTCTTTGTACATTTTCTCTCCGGGTTTAACGATTCTACGGTAAATGAATCCGAATAAATTGTTCCTAATATGCTATCTTTTGTCGTTCCGGGTTCCGCACACAATGCACCGCACTCCAGTATCTTTCCTAAGTGATAGGATAAACCTTCGTCCATTCCGTGATAAATGCCAATCGCAGCAAACGGAGAAGGGTCATAAGCCCGGCCGCAAACGATGATGTCTGCCCCTCCTTGAAGTGCCTCCAATATTGGTTCATGCCCCATTTGTGCAACGATTGAAGCAGTTTCCTGAACAGCTTCTTTCGTTAAATCCGGAATATTATTCGATAGGGGGGTAATTCTATTGTCGTCCAATGCATCGATAATATAGTCTTTTTCAAAATCAGCCCAAATGACTGCAATCTTTGCTTCATAGTTCTGTTCATGAATGATTTCTTTCAGAATAGCAAGCGTGTCTTCCACATGCTGTTTTGCTCCCGCTCCACCAGCTGATCCAATAATCGTCGGGATTTTATTTGGAATACCTTGCGCTAACATGATTTCCAAATCTTTTTTCACTGCCCTCTCACTGACAATCGATACTCCTGCACCGAGTTTATGCGGACCTGCATCTGTCGATCCTGCATCAACCACGATCCCGTCTATTTTCTGATCAAAAGCACGATCAAACGACTCTTTTGGAAATCCGTAACCAAGCATCCCGCTTGGTGAAACAATTCTAATCTCTTTCATATGTATCCCCTCACCTTGTTGAAGTTAAATTTTATACATCTGAACCATATATAAATTATTATTTGATCAAATATTTAATTAGGTAACCGGTTACATATAGGTACAAAAAAATATAAATATGTATGTAACCGGTTACCTAAATAATAGATCAGCTTTTCCTTTTAGTCAATTGATTTTTTGCAAAAAGTTTGTGTTATATAAAAATACAATTATTTCCGAATTAGATAAATCTATGAACTGTCAGCTTACATGAGTCAACCTCATAGCTCTCCTGCTAGGATAAGCTATGTTTGGGAGTAACATCCACAGAATCTGAAAGTAAGAGAGTGAGCGTCAAAAAGTCCACACAGCTGGCTCATTTTGTCAGATCAATCAACAACTTTAAAACCTTGTTCTTCCAACATTTCAATTGTTTGTTTCAAGCTAACATGTGAATCTGAATCTCCTTCATACTGTGATCCAGGCAACTTGCTAAGTTCTAAATCTATCACTTGTGTCCTACTTGAAAAAGGTGTTTCCGGTTCATTAAAACCGATATGTCCATTCTCCCCAATTCCCAGTAATTGAAGGTCGATGCCACCCTCAGCTTTAATTTTTGTTTCGTATAACTCACATTCTTCATGTAAATCACTAGCAACTCAATTAGATGCGTTCACATGTGTTAATGAGGTATCCACATGATAAAAAGGCTTTCTCTCATAAAATAGTAATAACTATTAGGGTTGTCGTTATCCAGCTAAGTTAAATGATTTTACACGTTAAAGAAACCTCGTGTTGACGATACTTCTCAATGATCCGCTTATACAAGCCTTCCGGAGTTGATCCTGTAGCAAGCCCTAACACTGGTGTTTTTTACTGATTAATTTTTTCTACAATGATAGAACAGGAGGTATTGCTCATTTCATGATAATCTTTCACCCGAATGACCCTCAGAAACGCATCCCAAATGGATAACAAATTCCAGTTTGTAAGGAAGTTATACTCTGTTCACAGTAGCTAGCCAGAAACTTTATTTTAGAATCCTTTTAATTTCATCCACAGTTTTTTTATTAAATCCTTTTTCAAAAGATTTATTGCTTCTCACTCCGCGGCCAAAGTGGTATTCTTTTGCCTGCACAGCTTCATGAATTTCCGTTATATTATCCACATCTAATCCACTTCCAGGTAGAATCTCAGGACCCTTTGTTTCCCGCTGCAATTGAACTAGCTTGGAGAGATTTATAATCCCTGCGCTACAGTTATCTTCCCCTCCTGAGGTCAGTATTCTTTTAACGTTTCTGCTATATCGTGTTAATGTCTCGTAAGCTTCCATTTGGTCATCCACTTCATCAAATGCACGGTGAAAAGTAACATCTACTTCAGGAAATTTCTTGAATAGTTGATCGAGAAAATCAGTATCTATTTTATGATTATCGCGGAGTGCACCTATCACGATACGATGATGACCTAACTTGTTTAGAAAGGCAATTTCCTCTAACATTACTTCTTTATCATATGTATCATATACAAACCCATAAGGATGGGGTCGAACCATAACTTGAACAGGTATGTGTACACTTTTCAATACAGTTTTAATCGTTCCATGAGATGGTGTTAAACCACCCACCGCTATTGCAGATACTAATTCTAATCTGTTAACCCCGAGTTTTTCAGCATGAATGGCATCTCGTTTATTTTCTACAATACATTCAATCATTCCAGAGTTCCCCCTGTCCAATTACGAGCTTGTACCGAAGCCTGATGCTCTTCCCTCAAAATAAGAGAAAAGCACCACCCTCGGCCTTAAACTATACCCTATTCGTCTCTCTCCCAAATGTTTCCTTCATTCTCTCAATCGGGTTATCTTCTATGGAATCATCCCACTCAAGTACTTGGCCAACTTTCAGGAGTTCTTCTCTTAATTCCTCATAATTTATGTCTTGAACAATCGTCTCATTCTTGATACTTAAACTTGCGGCAACTGCTGCGGATTGTCCTAACATCATAAATACAGGTTCCATTCTAATCGATCCATAAGCAATATGTGAGCTGGACAGACATACAGGTACTAATAAATTTGTACATTCCTCTGCCTTTGGTCTAATCGACTGATAAGAGATTGCAAAAGGAGAAACCGGGATTTGGATATCTCCTTCATTTACTACTCTACCATCTATTACAACCCGTCGGACATGGTGAGAGTCCATTTGATAAGATGCTAGACCAACAGAGTCGGTAACAGTTTGAGTACCAAGACAGTTATGATCGGTCATAACATAATCAGAAATCATTCTTCTTCCTTCACGGATGTATAACTGATGAGGCCAGTGCGCTGTTTCTACAAATTCATCTATCGGTAATCCCCACTGGGAAACTTCTTCACGAATAGTCTTTGGTACACGTTTATCATTGCTAAGGAAATATAGCATTCCTACGTTATATGTCACATGGTCTTGGAAGATTTCTTCGCGGGTTTTATATGAACCATCAGGCCAATCATAATTCATTCCAATGTTATCGGAAGAAAATCCCCCATAGTTATTTAAATCTGTTTTTCCATTTGGAAGCATCGTATGTAGATTCATCGCATCCCAAAATCCAGCATGTATATAACGCAGCAGCAACATATATCGGTCCGCATCATAATTCTTTGGTTTAGGAAAAGGTATTTTATTATCTTCATCACTTGTTAGGCATACTCTGAAATTATATGCCTGGATTCGCTTATCGCCTTGCCCGTTATAGCCGATCAAATTCATATCGGTTTCCGTAATGCCGCTCAGATAGCCACTCTCCTTATCTCCTTCGATTACATATGGATCAATCCACGTCTCAAACTTATGATGCTGACCATTGAATTGGACACCATTATAAATTTCTTTATACGTAGCATTTGATTCACGACCGACAAAATAGGATACATTCGATCTTGCTAACAAATCCCCCTCATATGTAGCATCAATAAATACCTTTCCGATATAGGAATTACCATCTTCCATCATCAGTTCCTTAATTTCGCCGTTCTCCATCACGACTTCTTCCAAGGTTTGATTATAGATAACATCAATCTCATATTCTTCCAGCCAGTTCTTATAAATTTCCATCGCTACTTTTGGTTCAAATTTAAATTGCTTCTCTTCCTTATAGTAAGTAGAAACACGATTATAAAACTCTCTGGATAGACCACCAAGAGCAGCTTCTGCTCCTAAGTCCGTCGCCCCTAAACCACTTGCAGTCATGCCCCCGATATACCTTCCAAACTCAGCAATGACAACAGATAAACCGGATTTCCTTGCTTGAATGGCAGCTGTTATTCCAGCAGAAGTTCCTCCATATATAACCAAATCACGTTCAAATTGCTCCGGATTACTTTTCTTCTCAATCGGTCGATAATAATATAAGTTATCAAAACTCATGAAAATCTCCTCCAATACCCTATTTGATACTTCCTGCCGTCATTCCTTCAATAAACTTCTTCTGAGCAAAGAAGAAAATAATTAATAACGGAATTGTAGCCAATGTGGTAGCACTCATCAGATGCTCCCAAGCAGTACCAGTTTCATCTGTAAATAAGGACAATCCAACCGGTAGTGTCATTAAATCCCTATCATTAATGAAAATTAATGGATATAAAAATTCATCCCAGTTTGTCAGGAATGTAAAGATTGTCAATGTTGATAAAGCAGGAACTGAAAGTGGTAAGAATATTTTCCAATAGATTTTAAAACGAGAGCATCCATCCATAACCGCAGCCTCTTCTAATTCTTTTGGAATGGCAATAAAAAATTGTCTCATTAGAAAAACCCCAAAAGCACCAGGTGCACCAAAAATCGGTAAGATGATCAAAGGTATATGAGTATTAATGATATCTAAATCTCTCATGAATAAAAACAATGGAATAATCGTTACCTCTGGTGGAATCATCATGACACTCAAAAGTAAGATAAAAATAATGTTCTTACCAGGAAAATTCAGTCTGGCAAATGCATACCCTGCCATCGATGCAAATAGTAAAACCGAGATAGTGACTAATAAGGCGATATAAATACTATTCCAATATTGTGTTAAAAACGTGCCATTCTGTAATACATCCAAGTAATTTTCCCATCTAATTGGATTAGGGAAGAACTGGGTGAAGATACGCGATCTTTCTTTTAATGATGTAGCGATCATCCATATCAATGGGCCGATCATAATCAGTGTAATAATAGATAAGGATATATATTTTAATGTTAATCGTCGTTTAGTCTTCATAGAATATCCACCTTTTACGAACAACCCAAGATATAACGGTAAATACTAGTAGGATAAAGAACAATACAAATGCCAATGCTGACGCATATCCCATATCAAATAGCTTAAAGGCTGTTTCCCAAATATAGTAAACGAGCACCTTCGTACTTTCACCTGGACCGCCATTCGTCATAACATACACTTGACCGAATATCTTCATCGCACCGATTGTTGTAATAATTATCGTTAAAAATACGGTCGGTGTGATCAATGGAAACGTGACATTACGGAATTTAACATAGTTAGAAGCCCCGTCCAACTCCGCTGCTTCATATAACTCTTTTGGTACCTGTTGCATCGCCGTAAGAAATAGAATCATATTTAATCCAACATTCTTTAGAACGCTTACAACAATAACCGCTGGGAGAGCGGTATTTGGATTCAATAGCCAACTCGGACCAGTAATGCCAAACCAACCGAGCATTTGATTAATAAATCCTAACTCCGGAGCTAGAAGATACTTCCATACAATAGCCCAAACAACGAGTGATGTCATAACCGGCACAAAAATTGCCGTTCTAAAGATACCAATTCCCCAAAACTTCTCTTTTAAAAGATTCGCCAAAAACAGTGCTAGAATAATATTTAGTGGTACAAGTCCTAGACTAAATAACAATGTGACCTTCAATGAATTCGTAAACGAAGCATCACTCATCAAGTTCCGGTAATTCTCTAGTCCGATAAATGCCTGTTCACCTAATAACGGCCAATCATGCAAACTCATAAAAAATGCATAGACTAAAGGACCGAACATAAAGATGGTAAATCCTATAACCATAGGGGAGATGAACAACCAACCAGCAATTGCTTCCCCCCGTTTTGCACTAAATGTTTTTTTTGTTTTTGCTTTGTTGTTCAGCATATGATCATCCTTGCATTAGTTAAGATTAGCTAAAAAAGCTTTGAATTCTGAAATTGATTGATGAATAGATTCTTTCGTTGCTCCAATCGTAACTGCACCCAACATAACTGCGTTGATACCGATATCCCGTAAAACCTTCAAATCCGTTGGTACTAATTTTTTCTGTGATGGTACGATAAGAGGTAAATCTGTATTTTTTCGGTAGTTGATGTATGAAACAATATCTTCCAAATGAAGGGGAGTTCCATAATTTTCACCCTTAACAACCGAAATCTCTAACGCTTTTACATCTAACACTTCTAAAGCTTTTGCATGTGTAGGATCAAACTCATTATCTACTGCAACGGTTTGCGCTAATTGGTCTTGCACTAACAGTTTAGATGAAATATGTTTCGCATACAGTGAGTAATAATCAAATCCAACCTCTTTCAAGGAATGAAGATCTGTTTCATTCACTGTTTCTATATCATCTCCGATAACAATGCCAATTGGTCCAGCGAATTTTTCCCTCACAGTTGTGAACACATCTCTATATTCCTCCAACCCAAGAAATCTATTGCCACTCGCTCGATGATCCACTTGAATATGAAACTTTAAAGCGTCTGCTCCTGCTTCTATTGCAGCTTCAGCCAACTCTAACTTGTTTTCTGGAAGGCTAACGATAATTGGTAAATTAGGATTAGATAATAGTTCGTTTAATCGATTCGTCATTTTATCACCTCTTATGTTATTTGAACACCTATGGAAAGAGAACGGCGGGAACCGTTCTCTCATTTACTTTTGTAGTATTGGATTTATCTTTTCTTCCATTTCCGCTAAAATTTCTTCAGGAGTAGCCATTTGGGCAAACAATTTATCGAATCCACCAACAATTTCACTTTCAATCTTTGCCCAATCATCATGAAGTGGATAAATAAATCCATTATCCATTTCATTAATTAACGCTAATTCAATCGATTCTCTTGGCGGGTTATTTTCTACATTGATAAACTCATCTGATTCCAATACACTCTTCCGGGCTGGTACGAAGAACTGGGATGAAGCTTGGATGCCAGTTTTCGAACCAAGGAATTGGAGTAACTTTAATGCCTCTTCTGGATGGTCACTTCCCTCGAATGCTGCAAGTCCTGCTTGACCAAGTAATGGAACTCGCCCTTCTGGACCTTCAGGTAATGGTGCAATATCCCATTCAAAGTCAGTGATTCCTCTTACATTAGCAATGTAACTGTACATAAAAGTAAACATTCCTACATTTCCACTTTCAAAGTTAACATTTTCACCTGGTGGTACATGGGACTTATCTTCAAACATCATGCGGTTAAGAAGTTCGAAAGTAGCAACCCCTTCATCTGAATTCCATTCGAAAGAACTCATATCCTCAGAGAACATCTCTCCACCATAGGAAAATGTATGAGAAGGCATCGTCGCGAAGTTCGTCCATTCATTGAACAACCTTGCACCATATTTCCGATTTACACCTTCACCTGATGATATTGCTTTAGCTGTTTCTTCGAATTGCTCCCAAGTCCATTCACCTTTAGCAGCCAATTCATTCGGTGTTTCAACACCCGCATCTTCAAACATCGTCTTGTTATAATAAATAATCATTGGAGGTGTAGAGAACGGTAAACCGTATAAACCTCCATCATGTTGCCATAGTTCCAAAGTGGATGGAATATAGTCGTCAAAATCAAATTCCTCATCCGTTGTAATCTCTGTAATCTCACGAAGAATATTGTTGTCTGTAAATTGAGGCACCATTCTTTCCGCTACCCAGCCTACATCAGGCAATTCATTTCCTGCAGCTAAGACAGAAAGCTTTTGCTGATAATCGGCATGAGGGATACTCTCAATTTTCACCTTGATATTCGGATTCTCCTCGTAAAATTCTTCGAGAAGTTCCTCATACATAGCAATATGACCTTCACTACCCCATGTGGTAAACGTTAGTTCTACGACATCTCCATCTTCACTTTTCTCATCATTCGTAGTGCTTTCGTTATCGTCCCCACAAGCGGCCAATATCGTTAATAAAAAGACAAAACCAATCAATAATAGCTTTTTCATAATTTTCCCCCTTCCGTATAAGTCAATGATATCAATATTGTAAACGCTTTAAAATACATATATCTTAAGATTTGGTTTGCATTCTTAAGATATATGCTTCCATCAAAAAATGCTGTTGAACCCCAAATTGGTATGGATCAACAGCATTTCTGTATGCATATATCTATTTTAAAATTAATTTTGGTTCTAGTTCAGCTTCAAAAGTTCTTGGCCATGGAAGTTCAATATGAACGGATTCCAAAGCATCTATGGTACTATAAAAATCTTTATTCCCTCTAGAACCTATATAAACCTTTTTACCATCAAAGTGGCTATACCAATTTAGAGTCTCTTCTGTCAGTTGCTCCTGAACGAATTGGTTTACCACATCATAATGCTGAACGAGATTCCATTGGTCACCACCGATTTCCCTAATGAAATTATTAGCACCCGGCTGTACAACGTTTTTATAGCCTTGATCCTTGGCAAAACGGTGTAGTAAAAATTCATAATGCGCTTTAGCGGTTTCTTTATATACAGGTACGCCAAAACCTGATTTCTGTTTTAAAAATACATCTCTAGCTGTCGCATGACCCACGGTTACACCGAGCGCATTACCTGCTGTATTCCAACTACTATAGGATAATACTTTAGTTAAATCTACCGTATTGGATAGTAATGTAACGAAGTCTTCGTCTGCTTTATTGACAATGAGTACATCACCAATAACAACCTTCTTATCAGCATCTATTAATGCGCTTATTCGATTAACCATATTTTCTATATCCGACGATCGTTCCCTTCCCGCTTCAGTCGGGGTATTTAAAATAAGGTGGATGTCGGCAGCTTCTTCGTCTGTTGTTATTTCCGCTCCAGCAGAACGTATATGTTTTTCTACATTTTCTTCAAATGTCGTATCTTCGAATGGTGCAATCCAATCTTTTCCATGCATCCCACCATACTCAACATAATACGTTGGCGACTCATTAAAAAATTCTGTTGCAAATCTGGAAACTAAAACAACATCAACTTCATCTGCTCCTGGGAAGATAGATACTTTATCATTGATATCTAGTTCATTTACTCTT
Organism: Oceanobacillus luteolus; assembly: GCF_023715655.1. Classification (GTDB taxonomy): domain Bacteria; phylum Bacillota; class Bacilli; order Bacillales; family Amphibacillaceae; genus Oceanobacillus; species Oceanobacillus luteolus. Next base: position 45,205 of record NZ_JAMBON010000013.1, read on the forward strand.
TCAACTAATAGTTCTCTCTCCGCTCGATGTAATCCATGTGGAGCTGCATCATCCTGAGCTAAAATCAAATAATCAATATAGCCGTCAGCCGACCAATCAATTAACTGTTTATTCACTTCATGATTTCTTGCTCGAGCCCGTAGATAATCATCCAGTACTTCTTCCGGAATCAATGCTTCCAGTTCCTCTAATCTCTCTCTATCTTCTTCAAAACCTAAATTGTGTACTCGATCATATAAAATTGCCCATTCTCTAATCTGATCATAGTAAATTAAAGATTCCTCACTTAACGCGGAAATTGCTAAGCGCTGTATCGTATCATACACGTAGATTGGTTTATCTGGATATCTTTCCCGCAATTCTTTAATTACTTCAATACCCTCTAATGCTTCATCAAGTGGTTTTTCACCAGTCCTGGAAGCAATTAATCCCCCATAAGCTAACATACTGCTGGATAAAACAAACCCATCCGCTTCATTGGCATTATCCATTACCCACTCAACTATTTCTTCCGTATTTCCAGGTGTGTTAAAATATCCGATGATTTCTTTTGGTGGAGTAATAACATTCATGCCTGCAGTTTTACCAACTTGTTGAGGGAAGTATAAATTTGCAGGACGATCATCTAAAGGCACTAATAATAATTCAGCAAGTCCTCCCTTTTCTGCCGCATTCGCAATTGGAATGTTTGTAAATAATAATACAAGTACTAGAACCACAGATAACTTCTTAAATGCTCTCAATACCATTCCACCCTTTCTTTATAATTTTTATTAAATGTAATGATAACTAAATTGTAAGCGCTTAACAATACAGAAGTCTTAAGATTTGGTGTAATATATTAAGATATTTGTTTTAGAGTACTTCATTTTTAAATTGTTGAGGAGTTTTACCAAAGTATTTCTTAAATACAGATGAGAAATGTTTCGCATTTGAATATCCGGAGAGATAGGCGACATCATATATTTTTAAGTTTGTCTGTGAAAGCAACCTATTTGCCTTCTCCATTCTTCTCGAAACAATATAGTCCGATAAATTGACTTTCGTATAATCTTTAAACGTTTGACTAATATAGTTAGGATGCAAGTTTAGTGTGTTGGAAATAAATTTCAAGGATAAATCCTCTTCCAAATGTTGCTCAATCAGTTCTTTGATTTGACGAATAACGGGTGGGTCTTCTCTGAAGGCATATGTTATGTCTTCTTTTTCGATTTTCTTAAGCACACTAGCAAGTTCGCTTCTTTTAATTGGCTTTAATAGATAGTCTTTTACCCCAAGCTTAAACGCCTCACGTACATAGGCAAAGTCATCATACCCACTAATTACAATAACAGGAACTTCGGGTAGTTTATCTTGTAAGTAAGATAAAAATTTAAGACCGTCCATCTTGGGCATTCGAATGTCTGAAAGAATGATATCAGGGACATCTACATGAATGATCTCGAGTGCCCTTTCTCCATTTTCAGCTTCCCAAGCTACTTGATACCCGGTGAACACTTCTTCAAGCAGGAATTTAATCCCCTGTCTGATCACTTTCTCATCTTCCACGATCATCACTTTCTTCATGAGATTCCCCCCTTTGTACAGGAATTTTCGCCTTGATAGTAGTGTTTAAAAACGGTATGGAATGAACATGTAAGTGATATTCTGAACCATAGATGAGCATTAACCTTTTTGATATATTGACTAAAGCCAGCCCATTTCCACGTTCAGATTTCAAAGCATGATTACTGACATCTTGGTTGGATAGATGGTTCTGAAGCTCCGATAGTTTTTCTTGTGGAATGCCTTCGCCATCATCCCTAACTGATATTTCCAGTACATCACCTTCCGTCTTTACATGAATGGAAATGGAAATAGGTCTGTCCAGGAAACCATGTTTAATTGAATTCTCGATTAACGGTTGGATGAGATACTTTGGAATTAAAAAGGACGAGACTCCAGGAGCGATATCCCAATGTACATTCAGATTTTCTCCCAGTCGATATTCCATTAAAGCTATATACGACTTTGTAAAATTCATCTCTGCTTGCAACGGTATAAACGTATCTTCGTTATTTAATCGATATCGGATTAAACTACCTAAGTCGGAAACCATATCCGATACATCAAACTGTTTATTTGAAAGGGCTGTCATATTGATCGTTTCTAACGTGTTAAAAATAAAATGTGGATCCATCTTAGCTTGCAATGATTTATATTCTGACTCTGCATTTTTCGTATTTAACTCATACACTTCTTTCACTAGTTGATTAATCTCAGACAACATATTATTGTATGTACCACTGATTTCCGCAAATTCCCCTCTAAAATTATCATCAATTTTATTCATTCTATTATTTTGAAAATCTCTAATTCTATCCTTTAGGAGATCAAATGGTTTTAACAACAATTTAGAAACATAGAAAGATAATAATAATGTGCCAATCAAACTCAATATGATGACGAGAACTAAGGATTGACGAAATTCTTTAATCTCATGATAGATAAATTCTTTAGGAATGACATTACTAACTTGGATGCCAGTAGATGGAGATGTATGTGTAAGACATAAGAATTCCTCATTCCCATCGTTAACCCATGTACGGTTACTTGTACATTTATCTAAAAGTTGATAGCTGGACTTATTGAATAAGGCTCGTCCTTCACTAAATATTTGCCAATCTTCACCTGGCATTTGTTGGGTTAACTTCTCAAAGTAATCTGGATTAAAATCCACTTTTATTATCCCAATTCCATGGAGGTCTACAGGGTCTTTTAGTAACCGGACAAAACTTACATAATTATTACTATCGTTGATGTAGTACGGTTGATGAAACTCCGGATATAATATCCAACTCCCATCTGCTCCCATCACCGTCTGATACCAAGGCTGTTCTTTTAAATGAATCGTATCACTTATTGAACCCCGGTCGAGATGACTAAATGTATGACCTTGGTTTGAAAATACATGTACACCACGGAAAGTCTCTCGATTATACATAATCCCAGATAAGAAAAGTGAGAACAGGTTCTTGTCCTCGTTACTGATATAACTCCCGGGTGAGTCATTACTATATGAGGTTAAAGTATTTATCAACTGATTATTATAGAGTAAGGATAACGTCGATCTTGCTGCATCATCGATCATTAAGTCCAAACTATTATTTAATTGTACGATTGTATTTTCCGTACTCTTCGTTACGTCCTCCAACTTAGATGACGAAAATATCCCATGAACAACAATGGCAATAATAATTAGAGGAACCAAGACTAAAGCTGTAAACATAATAAACACTTTGTTTCTTAACTTCAATAGCTCTGCACATCCTTAAACTTCAAAAGAAGAATTAGAAACATTATATTTCGACTAAAAGTTTTTCAACATTATTGCACTTACCTAATTTTATCACATTTCAAATAATTCTCCGTACTTTTTTCTTAGTTGAGGAAAATTTAAGGAATGCCTTCGATTTTTATGTCGAATCTGTGCGGAAGGTAATCTAATTGAGGCTTATAAAAAAGCACCCCAAATTGGAGTGCTCACAAATTCTCTATTCTTATAAGTTATTCTACAATTTCAAACCCTTGTTCTTCCAACATTTCAATCGTTCGTTCCAAACTGATTTCATCACCTGATTCAGCTTCATACTGGGATCCAGCTAATTGACTTACTTCATCAATATCAGCCTTCTCATAGTCGACCGTTAACGATTCGACTACTTTATCCTCTTGATATTCGATGTTATGGGTAACCCCTTCTGTTTCATCAAAGCCTTCTACAAAACCCGCGAAGAATTCCTCTGCCTCTTCAGCAGTGCTTACACCTAATGCATCATACATAATTTCATTATCAGCAGTTTGCTCCGTTACTCTGTCTCCCTCTGCTTTAAGCGTAACTACCATCGTGACACCGGCTTGTTCCATTGAAAGTGTAGTTGTAGTTTCTTCAGAACCACAAGCAATAAGTGTAAAACTAATAAGTAATGTTAAACCAAACATGAACCATTTTTTCATCCCATTTTTCCCCCTCAAAATGTTAAAATTCCCAGTCACTTTAAACAATACTATAGAAGGGACAGGCTCTCTTCAATAGGGAAAAAGGTTTGTTTTACCAAAAACACCGGATCATCCAAATCCGGTGTTTTCATATATTCTAATCCCCTCAAACATCTATTAAGATCGAAATCTAATCCACTTCCGCTGATACGAAAATAATACAATCAACAGGGAAATCCCTACTGTTATTACAACAAATAGCCAGTGCTGGCCATTCAAGATAAACATCGGGGAAAACGTAATGAGCATGATTTCTACAGGTGCGATTGGTATATAGGCTAGCCCATACTCATCCAATGTTTTACTTTCCATTTTCGGGTCGACAATCCGAAGCAAGGCGATTGCCATTGCTACAGCTCCAGTTATCCAGCCCCAAGTGAAGATACCCTTTTCAAACCAGTTTTCTCTAAAGTAATACTTCGATACCACTTTATAGAAGAAGTATGCAAAAAGAATCCCGAATATAATGAGGATCGCAAAGGGAACAATGTTTTCCGCCACGACCGTCAGATTAATGGATGCAATACCAAAAGCTACTAGTATATCGGTAGCGCTTCCACTTATTTTAGAAACAACATTTTTATCAATATAATGCTCTACTTTTGCCCGTTGGATGAATAGACTAAAAACAAGCCCGACTAAGAAAGCTAATGAAAATGCTGGAATGGATAGTTCTGGGTATAGCCATTCACCAAATTGGCTCAAATAGTAACCACCAGTTGCAATCAGTAATACGAGAGCCAAGTGAAATACGAGTGGGTCAATGGAAATGCTTGAGACTGTATCTTGTCCCATCGACGTTCTCTTCTCTTTTGGTAAGAGTCCTGTTCGATATTCTTCAGGCAACTCTTCAAAGCGGCTAATATAATTGGCTTGCCCATGATTAGCAGCAGACCGAATTAATAATAACCCTATTCCAATGGCAACAATCGCACCAATTGTAGCTGAAGTCATCGCTAGAGATGTAGCTTCTTCCCAGCCTTGCTGTGCGAAAGCATCTCCAATCGCTGCGGCAGTACCATGGCCTCCAACAAATCCTGCTGCCAATAATAATCCAAATCCATAATGGACATCAAATGTCGGCACGAGGAAAATCAAAGCAAACAGCAAGCCTACCCCCCACATCAATAGCATAATGATTTGGGAATAAGACCAGAAGCCTCCCACCTTGTCCATGACATTACGCCATTTGAATTTCTCCGAAGACAAAGGGATCGATGCAAAAACGACCGCAATAAGAATACTAGGATAAGTTCCGATAAAATCAGAAAACGGAATAATTCCAAACCCATTTGGACCGAGAATCAAACCTAAAATTCCGGCTATAATACTTGCTGGCATAAAAGAGCGTTGCAGTAAAGTAATCCTCGCCCTTAAAACAACTCCTAATAAAAGTAGAAGTGACAACAAACCTAAATCTGTAAGTACATCCCATAAAGTAAATTCCATATTGTAACTCCTTTCTCTACGTTGGATGATCACAAGATGAATGGAAGGATCTAACCAAATGAATGGTTACAAACAGGGGAAAAGATGAAGAAATATTTCTTTGAAAAAATCTCACTCGGTCATTATAACATAAGTTTTTTAAGCAAGTGACCTCTGGAGATGTAGTTAAAACAGTTGGAATTAACCAAAAATAGGCAGATTCACAGGACATAGAACCCGTCCCCTTCCCCACATCCCTTATAAAATAAGGCTTTCGTTATATGTACGGCTGCATGTCTAAATGATATACTTAAATACAACTATAAAATTCTGAATAGTTGGTAAGTTTAGTTTACTAACCAACCAGAATAAAAAGGAGGATAGGTTGATTCTTTTATTAATTAAATAATGGAAGGAGCTTATTAATCTATGTTGAAGAAAAAGACATTGTATCTATTTATAGCCTTACTTCTTCTCTTATCGACTTTACCACTAAGTGCCCTGGCGAAAGATCAGGAAGAACCAGATGTGGAACTTTGGAATGTCATTAAGCCGTTGAGTACAACTGTCACCTTCTTAAACACCGGGGCACATCCAGATGATGAGCGAAGTGATTTTCTAGCCTATTTATCCCGCGGGCTTGGTGTCAAAACAGCAAGTTTAATAGCCAATCGTGGTGAAGGTGGACAAAATGAAATCGGAACGGAACTAGGTAATGGCCTAGGGATTATCCGCTCGAATGAAATGATTGAAGCTGCCAAAATAACTGGAGTAAAAGCTTATCATTTAAGTGAAACTACTTCAGATGCGATTTATGATTTCGGATTTTCTAAGTCACCAGAGGAAACGTTAGAATTCTGGGATGAAGAAGTTACTTACGAACGTTTTATCCGCTTCCTTAGAACCTATCAGCCAGATATCGTGATGCCTTCATTCCGTGATGTAGACAGTCAGCACGGCCACCATAGAGCGATTTCGATTTTGTCAGAAAGAGCATTTGAAGATGCAGCAGACCCTTCTGTGTTCCCGGAACACTTAGAGGAAGGTTTATCTGTCTGGCAAATCAAGAAACTATACCTTCCAGCTGAGTCTCCGGCATCAGCAACCCTTTCCATAGAAATTGGCGATTATGATCCAATCTACGGGATGAGCTATCCGCAAATTGGAGAGGAATCTCGCTACATGCATAAAAGCCAAGGAATGGGTAGAGATATTCCTGTTGAACCGAGACAAACCCACCTAGAATTAATCAATCAAATCAACCCAAGTGAAGAAACGGATGAACTATTTGCGGGAGTTCCTTATGATTTTAATGAATGGGCAGAAATCATTCCTGCAAGAAATGTACAAGTTCATCTTGGAAAATTACAAGAGAAATTAGATGAGATCATCGACTTATATCCAAATAGAGAAGCCATTCTACCTGTATCTCAACAGGCCTTGAAGGACTTAGAAAAATTAAACAAGATGGTCGGCAAGGCTAAAATCGATGAGCAATTAAAAAATGACTTGCTCCATAAACTCCAAATCAAGGAAGAACAATTACAGGAAGTGAGTTTCGTCACCTCTAGTCTAACAGTCGAAACGGACCTTGACTCGTATGTGTTAACGCAAGGTCAGAAAGAGACAGTGACAATGAAGGTTGCGAACGAAGGCAATGAAACAATCAAACACGTTAAAGCTTCCCTTGCATTACCAGAAGATTGGAAGCAAGTTAATGTACAACAAATCGGCCACTTGAAGCCGAATCAGTCAAAAACCGTAACCTTTGAAATCACCGCTCCTCGCAATGCTGAATATTTTGAGCCATACGGTGAGCCATTAGTGCAAGGTGTCATTGAGTTCAAAGAAAAAGGAAGAACTGTAAATAAATTGATCGATTTGGATAATACAGTTGCAGTATTGCCGGAATTGAGTGTAGCACCAAATCCGAAAAACGTTACAATCAACACCGCTCATGTACAATCCAATATTCCAATCACGGTTCAAGTGAAAAACTATGTAAAAGGTGAAAATGCAGGCGTTGTATCTCTAGATTTGCCTGAAGGATGGACAAGCAGTCCGGAACAAGCTGAAGTTTCATTTACACATCAATTCGAAGAAGCTGAGGTGACATTTGAAGTCACTCCTCCATCAGATATCGAAGATGGTGACTTCTCATTCGATGCGATCGTCGAATCAAATGGCAAACTCTATAATACAACAGTACAGGAAATCAGTTACGACCATATTAAAGATTCTTACTATCTGTATCCGTCGACCGTAAATACCATTGCATTTGAATTATTAACCGAGGATAATCTGAAGATTGGTTATATCGAAAGTGGTTTTGATCAAGTAGCAGATTATTTGACCAATGCTGGTTTAGATATCGATAAGCTTACAGCGGAGGACCTCTCATCCGGCGACCTCACCCAGTACGATACAATCGTTACAGGAATCAGAGCTTATCTATCCCGCCCGGATCTAGTGGCAAATAATGATAGACTGCTTGAATATGTGGAAAATGGTGGTCATTATGTCGTGCAGTACCATAAACCTGGCGATAATTGGGATACAAATTCAACTGCACCATATTCATTAAAAATCGGAACTCCATCCATCCGCTGGCGTGTAACGGATGAAACTGCTGATGTAACGTTATTACAGCCGGAACATAAGCTGTTCAACTACCCGAATGTTATTACAGACAGCGACTGGGATAACTGGGTACAAGAAAGAGGACTCTATTTCCCAATGGAATGGGATGACCGTTATGAAACATTTGTAAGCATGGCCGATCCGAATGAAGATCCATTTACAAGTGGTATCCTACTCGCTGAGTACGGTGAAGGAACGTACATGTATACAAATTTAGTATTCTATCGTCAAATGGATAGTCAAGTTCCTGGAGCATATCGTATATTCACGAACCTGATCAGCTATAGTAACGATTAAGAAACGATCTTAAAGGTCTCAGCCTTATAAATGGGTTGAGGCCCTTTTCTTTTTACAACACACTAAAAAAGCTCCCCCTAAAAATAAGAGAAGCTCCTTTTAATGTATGGCATCACTTCATACCAGTCAACGTAATTCCTTTAATAATATGTCGTTGCAGCAGAATGAATACCAGTATGATTGGTACTACTGAAATGGTTGCCCCTGTCATGATTAAATGCCATTGTGATTCCGCTTCACCTGATGAGAAGAAGGATAGACCTACAGGAAGTGTCCGCAGCTCCGGTGATTCTATGGCGATTAATGGCCATAAAAATGCGTTCCAGTTACTTAAAAAGGTGAAAATTCCTAAGGCAGAGATGGCTGGCCAAACTTGGGGCACCGCAATTTTAAAGAAAATCGCGAATTCATTCATGCCGTCAATTCGGGCAGCATTTAAAAGATCATCAGGAATTTGTTCCATAAACTGACGCATTAAAAATACTCCGAAACCTGTCATCAACCCTGGGAATAAGATTGCCCAATACGTATCCGTCCAACCTAATTCCGAACTCATCATAAACCATGGGATAATCAACATTTCCGTCGGAACCATTAATGTACTCAATATCAGGAAAAAGATGAATGTACGGCCGATAAACCGGAATTTAGCAATAATATAGCCTACTAACGTATCAAAAAACAAGACACTGATGGTTGTAATGACCGCAACGATCAGACTATTTATGAACCATCGGAGGAACAGGCTTTCCTCTAAGATTTTAAGATAGTTATCCAACGTCGGGTTAGAAGGAATGATGTCCAAACTAAATATATCAATCGGTGCTTTTAAAGAGGTGGAAACCATCCAAACAAACGGAAAGAGCATAATGACAGAACCAAGCAATAAGAGTAAGTATGGCAAGAGTTTTCTGATTTTCACTGTTTCAACCTCCTTCACTAGTAATCAAATTTCTTCGTGAGGACTTTCATTTGGAATATGGTTAAGCCCAGGATAAATAGGAATAGGATAACCGTAGCTGCTGAAGCAAGTCCCATATCAAACTGACGGAAAGCAAGCTGATAAATGTAAACCACAACGGAGATTGTAGAATTTAACGGCCCACCACTTCCGTCCATACTCATGTTGACGACTTGGGTAAACGAAACTTGAATAAATGTAATCGTTCCAATAACGGCTGAAAACACAATCGTCGGGTTCAACAATGGAAAGGTTACTCTCCAGAACTTTTGCCATGGACTCGCACCATCAATATCGGCTGCTTCATACAACGAATCCGGTATATTTTCTAGACCGGCTAAAAATAAAATCATTTGAAAACCGATGGATTGCCAAATCATCGCACCGATGATGACGTAGATTGCTTGATCCGGTGAATTCAAGAAAGGTTGTGCCGGCAATCCTAGTTTGACTAACACATCGTTGATTATCCCGTTACCCATCAATATCCATTGAAAGACCCAGCTAATCGCCACAATGCTCGTTACATAAGGAATAAAATAAATTACCCTGAAGAATCCGACAAACCGATTGATCTTATGCAGCAATAATGCGACAACCATTCCGAACACCAATTGGCCCGTCACTCCTAAGACGATATAAATCAACGTATTAACTATCGATTTAATAAAAACTTCATCTTTAAAAAGAGTGACATAGTTATCAAATCCTACAAATGGCTGGGCTTCCGTTGATAGAAGGTTCCATTCCCTAAACCCTACATTAAATGTAAATAATGTTGGTAAAATACGAATACCTAGATAGAAAATAAGTGGAAGTAATAAACAGACGTACACAAATAAGTATTTTTGAAAGTTGAGCTTTTTCCAGAACTTTTGTTTTACTGGTTTCTTTTGAATCGGGGGTGTCTTTTTACCTTGGTTTTCTTGTGAGACAGAATGTTGTTCCATCTTGCACCTCCTCTAATGGATAGGGACCAAGGTAGACTACCCTTGATCCCCTATAAACGTATTATTTATCTCCCCAATATTCGTCGTAAAGTGCTTGTGTCGATTCAACCAACTCATTAAATGCATCTTCCGGGTCGGCACCTTCCATCAACACTTTATTTGCAGCATTGATGACAAGTTCACGTTCTTTCGTCTCATCCACAAAGAAATGCGCGTTCGCATAAGGTAGAGATTCAATGAAAGGACCATAAATCTCGTCATTCACATATTTATCCTGCATTGCTACCGCTTCTTTCGCCGGCAGTTCACCGATTTCATCCAACCATCTCTCCATCACTTCGTCACTGGTCAAGAACTGTAAGAATTTCACAGCTGCATCGAGTTTTTCACCCTCAACTTTTGCTGTAATTCCATTCGTCCAGAAAGAAGCATTCGTTGATTGCTCTACATTTCCTGGAAGAGGAGCGACTGCATAATTCAAATCAGGCGCATCATTTTGCAATGTACCAATACGGAAAGAACCGTCAACGTTCATCGCAGCTTTTTCAGTAACAAAAGCAGTTACGTCATCTGTGTAGAATCCTTGTTCAGATGTGCCAAGATCCGTAGGGAAACTTAGCCAATACTTAAATGCTTCCAATCCTGCAGGGTCATCACCCCAAATCACTTCTTTACGGTCTTCACTTAGAACTTCGCCACCTGCCTGTCTCGTCAAACCATCCCGCAGCCATTGGTGACCTTGTTGCGCCGGCTCCCAAGCCATACCTGATTGCTCCAACCGACCATTGCTATCCGCTTTCGTTAGTTTCACTGCATATTCTTCTAACTCTTCCCACGTAGTTGGTGGTGAATCCGGATCCAATCCAGCTTCTTCAAATAAATCTTTATTATAGAATAATGCAAGTGTTCTTACCGCAGTTGGGATGGTCCAATACTCTCCATCCATTTTTGTCGCTTCAACTAATGGGAAAAATTCACTTTCAATCTCTTCATGCGGGAAAGCATCCTGTGGTAACGGCTGTAAATAGCCCGCATCTACGTAAGTAGGTACCCAACCATAGAACAAGTTGATCACATCAGGCCCTCTTCCTGCCGGTACTTGTACCGCTACCTGTTCATTGTATTGATCATAAGGGAAATTCGTTTGTTTCACTTTAATACCTGGGTTCGCTTCCTCAAATTCCTGAATCAATTCATCCATCAAGTTCACTTTTGAATCAAAAGAGTACTGCCAATATTCTAGTGTGATTTCACCATCTTCACCTTCTGTTACCTCATCTGATGTACCTTCTGCACCGTCAGTTTCTGAACTGCCATCATCGTCATCCCCAGAACAGGCTGCAAGTAACAATAGAAGTAAAATCCCCAACAAACCAAGATACCATTTTTTCATTCTCCATTACCCCCAATATTTTTATTTTAAAGGACCGAAGTCACTCTAATACATATGGAGACTACACTTTTAAAATTGAATCATGCTCTTTCAACAATAAGTAACCTGCACCTATTAAAGAAACATCTTCCACCTTCGTGACTGATATGTTGGTATGTATTGGCAAGTGCTTTTGGATTGTTTCAATTATATGTGGTAAAAAATGATCCAATGATCTGGATACTCCCCCACCTAGAATAACTTGTTGCGGGTTGAGTATCGTAATCACATTAATCAAGCCATAAGAAAGGTGAGACAGAAAGTCTTCAATGACTTTCTTCGCCGTTGCATCCCCATCCATTGCCATTTCAAAAATTTTCTCAGCTGACCAATCCTCTGACTTCTGCTCCGCTTCACCTAAGTGACGAAGCATTCTTTTTGTAATCGAGGGGCCACCAACATGACTATCCAAAAAGCCGTATCCAGGAAATGTTTGATCATATTCTTTTTCTGCTGCGTTTTTGTCGGTCACCATATACCCTATCTCTCCAGCAGCATAAGTTGCACCACGGTATAAATCACCATTAATAATGAGCCCGCATCCGACACCACTGCCTAACGTAATCATTAAGAAGTTATCATCGGTTTTTCCGGCACCCTTCCACCACTCTCCTAATGCCGCTACGTTTACATCATTATCGACATATACTGGACAGTGAAGTAGCTTCTCCATCTCTGCTTGTAAAGGTACATCGCGCCAATTCACTGTTGGTGCATCTAGAACAATGCCATTCTCCACATCAGTGATTCCAGGAACTCCAATCCCAACGCCCATAATCTGTTCCATCTCAAATTCATTTTCATCCAACAAATGATGTACTCGATCTGCAATTTGTTTAATCAAATCGTTGTCAACATTTGCTTGCGTATCTAAATTTGTCTTACTGAGCACATCCCCCGATAGGTTTAATATTGCAATTTCAACGGATGTTCCTCCAATATCGATTCCAACAATATACGTTGCATTTTCATTGAATGATATTTGAAAAGGTTTCCTACCTCCGGATGAACTTGCTTTTTCACTTTCTTTCTCTCTTATCCAGCCTTCCTCTAATAATTCATCAACAATATTAGAGACTGTCGGTTTACTGATTTTCAAGGCACTTGCGATATCAGACCGTGAATGGCCTTCGTTATTTTGTATATAATGCAAGACCTTCCTTTTGTTTAGTTGTTTGGTTGTATTACCATGCACCGAGATGTTACGTATAGTGATGGTTTGTCACTCCTTCCATTCAGAAAGTAACTAATAGTTAGTAAAGTTTACTTATTAATTAAATTTATAATAATATGGTAATATATATTTGTCAACGCTTACAATGCGTAATATTCATTTTAATTATATTTTTCCAATTTAATTAACTATTTGAACAATAACTCTTTACAATCAGAAGTATTACTATAGAATGTTTAGTAAGTAAATCTAACTAACTGAATTGATCATAAATAAATCATATGGGGTGGTTAAATGAAAACAATACGAGAGGAATTCGAATTAAAGGATGGTATTAGTTTCCCCGGAAAAACATACGTGGAAGAACTATTAAAGCCAGTATTCGAGGATCAAAAGAAACATTTATATGAAGCGATGTTCAACATTCACGAAGCCCATACCACCATGCTCGCTGAACAAGGAATACTTACAAATGACGAATGCCAGATCATTTTAAAAGGAATTCAAGAAGTGAAATCACTACAAACTAGTGAAATAAGCTACTCTTCTCAATATGAAGACTTATTCTTCCTCGTTGAATCAAGAATTGGCGAGCATATCGGTGACGAGTTGGCCGGGAAAATGCATATCGCAAAAAGCAGAAATGATATGGGAGAGGCGATGTATCGAATCGTGCTGAGAGATTATATTAAACGCGCGATACAAGATGCCGAACAGTTAAATAAGGTTATTCTCCTACAGGCAGAGCAGCATACCGAATCGATTATGCCAGCTCATACCCATACACAACCTGCCCAACCGACCACTTTTGGACATTATCTTGTGGCAATCTATGATAATTTGAGCCGTGATATCAAGAGGTTGAAGGAAGCCTATCAAACTGTGAACCAGTCCCCTATGGGAGCAGCAGCCATCACGACAACGGGCTTTCCTATCAATCGGGAACGAATGGTCGAACTACTTGAGTTTGATGGTTTAATAGAAAATTCATATGACGCGATTGGAACTGGTGACTATTTGATTGAAGCAGCACAGGCACTTATCAGCCTTATGACGAACATGGGAAGATGGCTGCAAGAATTTTTGAGGATGGCTTCAAAAGAAGTAGGTTTAATTAAAGTATCAGATGCCTACATTCAGATCAGCAGTATCATGCCTCAGAAAAGGAACCCTGTCTCCATTGAACATTCCCGTGCACTCGCCAGCAGTGCGGCTGCTGAAGGGTTAGCCATTATTCATATGATCCACAACACACCATTTGGAGATATTAATGATACCGAAGATGATATGCAACCACATATTTATGCTGGATATCAAAAAGCAATACGAGTTTTACGCCTCATGAGGGCGGTTATTCTGACGCTGGACTTCGATAAACCAAGAGCATATCAACAAGCACGGGAAAATATGATTACCATCACAGACTTGGCAGATATACTCGCACGTGAATACGGCATACCTTTTCGAGAAGCACACAGTAAGGCCAGCAATGTCGCGACAAAAGTAAGTGAAATGAATAAAGAGTTGTATGATGTCCCCCTATCATTAGTAAATAAGTGGTTAAAAGATGTTCAACTAGAGGAAAGTGATTGGGAGGCAATCATTGATCCGAAGCATTTTGTGGAAAGTAGGAATGTGACGGGTGGAACGAATCCAGAAGTCGTGCGGGATATGATTGAGAGAAGGAAAGAGAGTTGGGTTAATAGTTAGTGAGATATCGAATTTAGCTAGCTAGGACTGATGTTGAAATCGGTATAACATCAGTCCTAGTTTTAGCATGTTAGAAATACAAAATCAAAGCCTCAACCACTTCCACCAGCCAGATGAAAAGTGTTAAACCACAACAGCAAATTTCGAGGAAACGGATGAGCATCATTTTGTTCTCGTTTTGTGTTGCTTTACGAATACCAAAGATATCTCCATTGTTGATGATATATACGTAAATACTGACGACCATCAAACCCGACGTTAAAAATGCCATGACTGGAAGGGAAGTGATATATTTCGGATTGCCGCTCACTTCCATATGTATCGGAATACCTAGCTGCTTGCTTAAAAGAAAACTGATGATCACAAGACTATACATGATTAACGAAATAGTAAAGGGATGCCGTCGATAGTCTATCAAATCGAGGAGTTTTTTCGTTTTTCCCGTCGTATCCCAATCGTCTGGTTCCTCCATTCTGTCTCCCATCATTATATAGAGAAAACCAATATATGCGATACCGATAAAAATATAAATGAAAAACAACCTAAAAGCGAGCGGCCAGCTATAAAATGCTGCTCCAACAAGTACTGCAAGCGCAATAACGATCCCCCAATAAGATACTCCTCGACGTTCCCATTTATTGATGAAGTCCCTATTGTCCTTTTGGTTGGGAATCTCTTTGTAAGTTGATAACCTACTCATGATGTATGAACAGAGGACCATGCCCCACCCAATCCCAAACGAAATGTATGTGGCCTTAGGATATATGGACACGAAATCATACTGCTCAATCACCCAGTTGCCAGTTAACGCTATAACGAAAATACCGACAAACATAATGTAAGAAGATAACGTCCTGATGTCATCACCACCGATTCAATAGTAGATTAGTAGTCTTCCAACACTCATTTATCTAGGAAGGAGTCGATTCCTTTTCCAATTCCACGCGACATCCTCCCTTAGTATGGAACCCTTCCAGCCTCAATGTGTACATTCTATCATCAGCTCGAAAACAAAAAGCACCTGATTCATCAGCAGTGAATTCTTTTCGGAAGTAGGATTTCTTTGTCGTACGCCAGAATTCAATTAATAGTGAACCCTCCTCCACCGTAACATCATAAGATACAGTAACTTTGCTTCCTTTCTTCACCAAGAAACGATGGTACTCCACCCCATCAAATTTCTTATAAGACACTTTATACCGACTAGGTGTATAAGTCGCTTTCCAAAAGATCTTTGTAAGACTTCTTATCCGAACAATCCCTTTTTGATGAAGGATATAAAATATGATGCCTATAATGGCTACTCCTAAAAGTTCCATGTTTTGTTTTACCCCTTTATCTAAGATTACTTTCTCTAACCATCCAATGTATGTGTATGATGGGAGCGCATTGGAATGTTCCCTTTTATTTTTATACGGATGTTACGTTTAAATCGTTTCACTGGGAGGAAAGAAATTCCTTTTATCACTATTTCGAATGGATTCTATCATACTCAAAAGCAGTTTACTATAGTTCAAACCTACTGAAAAAACGTAAAAGTCCCTCCGATAAGATTTCCAATAAAATCTCCTCGGAGGGACTTACATCAACCAAAAATCTATGATTATAATAATATCGGCTCTTTCACTTCAAATTTCTCAGCAACCATATCCGCAATTTCCTTCCCAATCTCAATCGACGCAGTAGCTGCCGGAGATGGTGCATTACAGACATGTACGGTCCGTTTCCCCATAATGATTTGGAAGTCATCGACGAGTGTTCCATCTGAATTGATCGCCTGCGCCCGTACTCCCGCAGGTGCACGAACTAAATCATCTTCGTGAATCTCAGGAATTAACTTCTGAAGGCTCTTCGTGAACAGCTTCTTACTAAAGGAACGTGCATACTCATCGAGTCCTTCTTTGACAAATTTACTTGCTAATTTCCATAAACCTGGGTAAGTTAATGATTCCGCTAAATCCCTTGCACTAAAATCGGTCATTTTATATCCTTCGCGTTTGAAACTGAGTACGGCATTCGGGCCCGCTTCCACTTTCCCATCAATCATACGCGTATAATGGACACCTAAGAAAGGAAACTTTGGATTCGGTACAGGGTAGATTAAGTTTTTCACCAGATAACGCTTCTCTGGTTTCAACATGAAATATTCCCCTCGAAACGGCATGATTTTCATATCGGTTGTATATCCTGCCGCTTTCGCCACGCGATCACTATGTAAACCAGCACAATTGATGACAACGTTTGCTTTGAAAGAACCTTGATTCGTTTCAATAATGACTTGATCAGATTCTTCATGGATTTCCATTACTTCTGTATTTAAATGAATGACACCACCATGCGCTTCGATAATCTCCGCGAATTTCTCACTGACTTGTCTATAATTCACAATCCCTGCTTGCGGAACTTGGATAGCAGCAAGACCAGCCACATGAGGTTCGATTTCTTTTAATTCTTCAGGTCCTATTTTCTTAATGGCAAGTTCATTTTGTAATCCACGTTCATATAGATTATCAAGCAATGGCAACTCTTCTTCGCTCGTTGCAACAATAACTTTACCGCAGATATCATAATCAATTCCGTGTGTTTCGCAAAACTCTACCATCGATTGACTTCCTCGACGTGCAAAACGAGCTTTATAGCTGCCTGGTTTATAATAAATGCCAGAGTGGATCACTCCACTATTATTTCCGGTTTGGTGTTCGGCAAGCTTGGACTCCTTTTCGATAACAGCAATTTTACTATCTGGATAACGTGTGGAAAGAGCCATCGCTGTAGACAAACCAACGATTCCCCCACCTACAATCGCATAATCATACACTGTTTACACCCCTCAATTATTTTTTGTCTCTTCACTTAGAAGTTCCATTTGCTTGATCAGATTATTTTTCGTCCGTAAAATATGATATTTCACAGCCGCCTCTACTTCATGAGGATCTCCTCTTAATACAGCTTCATATATATTACGGTGTTCTCTTTGCGCCTCCGTATAATAACCCTTCAGTAGACTAGGAGCTATCAGAGAAATCCCAAGCGTCTCTACTATTTTTTTAAGTCTGCCCCACGGACACCCTTTTCTAAGGAGGTGATGAAAATCTCGATTCAACTGGATATATTGTTCATTCGTCCCATCGGAAATCTCCAACTCTTCCATTTGAATCAATATATTATGTAACTCTTCTTTATCATCCTCTGTTAAAAAGGGCAGCGATTTTTTCACTGCGAGCCCTTCCAATAATGCGCGAGTTTGATAAACCTCTTCGATATCATCCCGATTGATAGGGGTTACAATTGTTCCCTTGTGAGGAATGATTTCCACCAAATGTTCTTCCTGGAGCCTTGCAAAAGCTTCCCGTACAGGCATCCTGCTTACATTCAAGCGTTCTGCCCATTCCTCTTGAATCAAGCGTTCTCCTTCTTTTAAGTTACCTTTCAAGATCTCTTGCCTTATTTCTTTTACTACATAACTAACAATGGTTGATTTATCTTTACTTGAATGTACTATCTTGCATCCACTCCTTGTTAAATTGGATACACTTTTCATCATGATATCATTGTTTGTTAATTTTGACAATATATAAAAAAGCTTATTTACAGCATTTATACAAAAAGGAACAATATACATCCATATTATATTGGATACAATCGCCTTAATTTTGGATTCATTATACACGAAAACAGGCTAGAGCTCTAAAAGCTCTAGCCTAAATAATCATATCCTATTATTTCACTCTCAACCTCTGTCCTGGCTATAACCCTTAAAATTGAATAGATTTTTAGATTAACGTCCAATCTACAATTATTGAATTCACCTTATATATTTCAGTTTTCTCTATTAGATAATCTGGCGATTCAATTATATGAACAAAAACTACTTGTTTGGATAGTGTCTTAGTAGATTTTCTCTAATCTACATTAGTTAACTCGAAGCGAGGCTTTGCTATCCCAATAAACTCCTTAACCGCTGAACCGCTTTCTCATTAGAAGATTTATCATCTTTAATTCCTTCATATTCAATGGATAGCCATCCATCGTAGTTTATTTCTTTCAATCCCTCAACAATATAAGGTAAATCCACCTGCCCATCCCCTGGAACCGTACCGATTATTTCCACTCCCAGAGTAGAGCGAAATCCACTTGTAGGTTCACTCTGTTTCTTTTCACGGAAATCCTTGAAGTGGACATGTACGATTTCATTCTTTAATAGATCAAATGCATCCTGTGGTTTCTCGTGAACTAGTAGAGAGTTACCTGCATCAAAGGTCGATTTCACGTACGGACTGCCAACTTTACGAATGATCTCATCCACTTGCCTACTTTTTCCAACTAGTAGACCATGATTTTCAACTGCTAAGTATATTTGCTCCTGCTCTGCCAGTATCGCACTTTTCTTTAAGCCTTCGACAATCCATTCTTGTCCTTCATCATAGGTTACATTTTCATGTAAATCACCACAAAACACTCTAACAATGCTCGTTCCCAACTGTTTCGCAATCCGAATGCCTTCTTCGACTTTGGCAACTTCCAGCGCACGTTCTTTGCTTGATTCTTTCACAAAATTATTCGTTACATCATAGGCCGAAACTTGTAAATTATTGTTCCGTATTGCTTCTATAACCTGTATTATTTCCTGATCTTTGGCTTTGCTTTTCCAATAAATATCTAATAATTCCACGCCATCCAGTGACAAACCTTTGGCATATTCGATAAAGTCAACAACTGTCCATCCTTCCTTCTTAACCGTTGTATTTAGACTATACATACTAATGCTTATCTTCATCTCAATCTCACCCCGCTTCTAAAAATCTATGATGCTGATTAAATATGTTGGATTTTATCCGTGGCTTTTGCTTTCCTTTACAAGCTCAACAACCTGTTCGTTTGATGCGATTCATTCGCTGCAAGCGTGACTCTCAAAGTTTCCATTCCATTTTCATAGTCTGAGAGGATTAAAGATTTATTATTCGTCCGGATCGCTTCAATAAAGTCTTCCGCCTGTTTTGCATAATAATCCGTCTTTGAACGGTAAATTACGGTATGACCTGCCTCTACTATTGTCAACTCCGCTCCTTCAAAGCTCAGCCGAAATTGATTTCCTAGCAATTCCATTCCCATCCGATGGTCTGGCTGAGTAAAGGACGCATCAAGATGTCCAACAGCGCCGGATTCCATTAAGAAATTAACAGATGTAACGTCTGGAATATTAATATTTGGAATCTCTTCAGATACAAGCAGATTCATATTTGCATGCACCTTCGTAATATCGCCGGCTAAGTAACGGATCATGTCCACGATATGTGTCGCTTGTTCGACAAGCTGGCCGCCTGATTTTTCCATTTCCCTGTACCATGGGGTATGTACGAAGGCAGAGAGATAATGACCACGGACCATGGCTATTTTTTTATCTGCGAGGTACTCCTTCGCGATTGCAACCGTATCAAGGTATCGTAAACAATACCCGGTTGCACAGAGCACACCTGCATCCTGGATGATCTTGTGCTTCTTCTCGACAGTCGCGAGATCCAGACCAATCGGCTTCTCCACCAGTAAATGGATGCCAAGCTTAGCCGCCTTTTCCTCGATATCTCCGTGCGCAAAAGGAGGAACGCAAATAAAAAGTGCATCGAGAACCTCCTCTTGGAGCATAAGATCTGCATTTGTATAAGAAGCAGCTCCGTATTTTTCACCGGCACACCTTGCATTTTCTTCAACAATGTCGCACACGGCGACGATATTCGCATGTTCATTTGCTGCGATATTTGCCAAGTGGATAGAAGCAATTCCGCCGACACCGACAAAGCCTACCTTAACTGTTTGCATCGCTTCCAACCCCGCCTTTTTCCAAATATTCCTTGCCCAGTTTTAATATCCGCTCCATATCGTTCGCTGTCTCATCAGCCAACGAAAATGGATCTATTTGATATGGCGTCAATTCAGCAGTAATCGGATCTTCATATCCAATTTCCACTAACGCTTTGTAAACTTCCAGCCAATTCACATCACCTGCCAATAATGGAACAAACCCATTGATGTTGCCGACAGCTGTGCTGAAATCTTTGACATGCACCTTCTTGATGCGTTCACCTAATATACGGATCCATTGTTCCGGGTAGCCGAAAAGCAGCACGTTACCGACATCAAAATAGGCGCCGACATAATCGGATTGAAATTCATCGATGTAGCGCGCCATTTCCAATGGGGATAACAAAAACTTATTCCAAACATTTTCAATGCCAATGTTCACTTGATACTCTTCTGCAAGAGGAATTAGTTTTTCCAACTCGATCCTGCTGCGGTCATAGCACTCTTCATAGGATGTGTTTTCGTCGACTACGCCAGGGACGACAAGAACGGTATCGATCCCCATCGTTTCTGCCAACTCCAATTGTTTTTCTACGACTTGCCTTCCCTGCTCCCGGACACTTTCACTTCGGTGTGATAGCGGTAATTTCCATAATAAAGCTGTGGAAATGCTTCTCAGTTTTAACCCATAGGAAGATGCAAGCTCGACGATTTGTAATGCTTCATCCTTTGTTGTTTCCATCGTCAGACCGACATCCCCGGGTTCGTTCACATTCAATTCAACTGCATCAAAGCCCGCATCCCGACTGTATTCAAATACTTTTTCAAGCGGAGTTCCAGCTGGATAGCACCACTGATTAATCCCTTTTAACATAACGATATTCACTCCTCAGATTAGTATAAGTTTATCGATTCATGCTTGAACAAAGAAGGAGACCGATTGATTGGCCTCCTTTTCCGTTAATTTACTTGGACTGGTACCTGCTTCTTAGATGATTCGTATGCAGCAATTGCTACAGACAGAGCTTTCAACCCATCTTCTCCCGTGATGGAAGGGTTTTTGCCTTCACGTACACTTGAGATGAAATCTTCGACTAAGCCTCTGTCCATGTCATCACCCCAGAAATCCCAATGAGCACCGTCACGATTATAAAGGTTCGTTTTTTGCCCGAATGCATCGACCGAGAGTGTACCTCTCGTTCCGACGATTTCCAGCATCACATCACCCCATGTCGGATAGGCATCATTCCTTGACCAACTGCAGTCGAGCGTTGCGAACATATTATTATCGAATTCCATTGTCAGCTGTCCGCAATCATCGATATCATAATCAGAAATTAAATTTCCTATCTCGGCGTACACTTCTTTCACTTCCGCACCAGTGTACCAGCGGATAATATCTACTACATGGACGGTATGATCAATGACTGCTCCGCCGCCGGACTTTTCTCGGTCGACGAACCAACCTCCAGGATTCGTCCCGCGGTTTGTAGCCTTAATGGCAACAATATTACCTAAATCCCCGCTATCGATGATTCGCTTCGCTTCGACAACAGGTGTACTGAATCGCACCGGGAATGCAGTCTGTAAGATGACATTATGCTCCTTGCATATATCAATGATGGCTTGAGCAGCTTCCGCCGTATGTGCCAATGGTTTTTCACAGAGGATATGCTTGCCTTTTTTCGCCGCTGCAACGACATGTTCATAATGTTTGCTATTCTCCGATGTAATGACTACCGCTTCGATCGGCTGATTGAGTAAATCCTCATAATCCGCATAGTATTCCGTGTTGAACTCTGCCGCAGCTTTTCTTCCCCGCTCTTCATTTTCATCAGCGATACCAAGGATTTCCACTCCATCCAATTCGGTTAATGCATTCGCATAACTGTACGCATGACCATGAGCAAAACTGATAATTCCTACCTTCATTGGACTCCCACCTTTTCTTGAGTGTCTTCTAGAACGACAACTTTTCCTGTTTCAATCGATTCTAGTGCAGCTAATGATATTTCCATTGCTTTATATGCATCTTCTGCAGTTACAACCGGTTCAGCATCCGTCTGAATACAATGAATGAAATGCTCGAGTTCGGCGAAATACGGGTTGTCCTTCATCGGACTTTCCGGAACCGCAACACCTTCACTTGAAGCGGTCTCTTTTCTGCTTGCGACAACTGGAGTTACCTTGGAACTGTCATATTCAATGATCCCTTCCTTGCCAGCTATTTCAAATTTTGTAGAAAACCCTTGATGTGCCCAAGTTCCCTCCACATGTGCGATGACCCCACTCTCAAAGCGTAATGTGACCAACGCATATTCAAACTTCTCAAAAACTCTTGTTCTCGTGCTTTTGGCATAGACACGCTTCACCTCGCCGAAACACCATCTTAGGTAATCAAAGTCATGGATGATCATATCGAGAACTAACCCGCCACTGCTGGCAAAATCAGAGTACCAATCATTGGAAGCGATTGGAAAACCGCCGCCTCGAGTCGTGCGTACAACTGCAGGCTTGCCGACTTTTCCTTCATCAACTAATTTCTTTGCTTTTACATATTCCGGGAAAAACCTTACTACATGTCCGACAAATAGTTTTACTCCCTTATCGTTACAATAATTAATCATTTCTCTCGCATCGGAAAGTGATATCGCTAAAGGCTTTTCACAAATGACATGTTTCTTGTCATCTGCCACCTTCATCACATATTGTTTGTGGAACGGAGTCGGCACGCAAATAGATACGACATCAATCTCGTCTAGCTCTACTGCTTCCTCGTATGTTTGAAATGCTTTCGTATTTAATCTGTCCGCCAAGCCTTGAGCCTTAGCCAAATTAATATCGACGATTCCTGCCAGTTTCACGTTTTCCATTTTCGCATAAGCTTCTGCATGGGTACCGCCCATTGTACCCGCTCCAATAATAAGCGCATTTAACATGTTCAACTCTCCTTATTAAATATTAGTCCTTTGTAACATGCTGCTTGCCTCTTTGTTTGTCTCATTTAAAAAGAACAAAGATGAAGCCCCTATCACACCTGCATGGATACCAAGCACTGATTTTTTGATTTCAACCTCATTTACCAAATTTTCCATTCCATACTTTAATACAGTCTTTTTAATGGAAGGCAAGATGAATTCAGACATATTCATGACACCACCGCCAAATACAATCACTTCTGTATTGAATAAATGGATCAAACTGATAACCCCAGTGCCGAGATGCTCGCCAGCTTCCTCGAGCAAACGCAGGGAAAATGGATCACCTTCACGTGCAGCCGTGGCAATATCCGTGTTCATCACGACAGCTCCGTTATTAACAATAGAGAGCAAGCTGCTCGTTTCACCATTTTTGAGAAGCTCGTTCGCTCTTATATTGATTGCAGTGCCGGAAGCATATTTCTCCAAACATCCCCTGTTGCCACATTCGCATACGATCCCATCGTGGTAGATGGAAATATGCCCGAATTCTCCAGCACTGTCCTTCAACCCTGTAATCAAGTTACCGTTACTGATGATCCCTGAACCAATACCAGTACTCACCGTGATATAAATAACATTTTGCTTCCCCTTTCCGGCACCCCACATCCATTCGCCTATCGCCGCTGCATTCGCATCATTCGCAAGCCTCACCGGCAATTGGAAATTTTCTTCAAGAATTGCGCCAATCGGAAAGTTTTCCAACCCTAAATTATTCGCAAATTTGATGATGTTTCTCTCGGTATCGATCACTCCGGCGGTCGCCACTCCAATGCCTTTTATTCTGTTCCGTTCGACCGCAGTTTCGGAAAGTACACGGTTTACGGCATAAATAATGTTGGCAGACGTGTCGCTTTCATTTGTTGATGTCTGACACGTAAATTCACCTAGTATTTCCCCATCCCTGGTTATAAGGGCCGCATGTATTTTCGTCCCGCCCAAGTCTAGACCTATCGCTAAATCTCTTGATTCCTCCACCTGATTTCCTCCTAAAACATATGCAGTATTTTATCTTTTTACTTTCTAGCCCCCTGCAATGCGATACCAGCCACAAGATATTTTTGCAGGAGAATAAACATGATAAGCATTGGAATAGTAGACATAACTGCACCAGCCATCAGCAACGGATAGTCCGTTGAATATTGTCCCTGGAATGTAGCAATTCCGACAGACAACACCCGCATATCCTCTGAGCTTGTCATGATCAGCGGCCATAAGAAGTCATTCCAAGACGAAAGGATTGTAAAGATCCCTAATGCAATCAATGCAGGGGTTGCATTAGGAAGAATCACCCTCCAATAAATACCGAAGAAAGAACAACCATCGATCTTGGCAGCTTCATCAATCTCTTTTGGAATTCCCATAAAGAACTGTCTAAGCAAAAAGACACCAAATGCACTGAACATTCCTGGAACGATCAACGCATAGAAAGTATCAATCCATCCAAGCTGTGTCAAAATGCCATAGTTCGGAATTAAAATAACTTGCATCGGAACCATTAAAACAGATAAAACTAAAATAAAAATGATATTTTTACCCGGGAATTCCAGACGCGCAAAAGCGTATGCAGCGAGAGAGCAAAGAAATAATTGGGCCAGTGTCCGTCCTAAAGTTAAAAGTATCGTATTCACGTAGTACTTTAAAAAATCGACACTTTGAAAGACATTAAGATAGTTTTCAAACTTAAGCTCGTTCGGCCAAATTGTCGGCGGCACTTGCATCGTTTCCGTAAATGATTTGAGTGAAGTCAATACCATCCATAGAAACGGTACGATCATAATAAAAGCACCGACAATCAGTAATATGTGATTTCCTAGTTTCATTTTCACTTTTTATCACTTCCTATTTTACCCATCATAGTGAACCCACTTCTTCTGAAAAACAAACTGAATGATGGTGATTGCTAATATCGCTAAGAACAGGATGAAGGCTTGCGCAGATGCCATCCCCATTTGCGAGTATTCAAAACCGTACTCGTAAACGGCGTATACAACCGTTCTCAACGGTTCGAGAAGCGCAGTACTGTCACCAATCATGATAAAGATAAGGTCAAACACCTGCAGGGAACTGATCATCCCCGTAATAAAGACGAAAAATAATGTTGGCGTTATCAAAGGCAACGTAATGCTGAAGAATTGTCTTAGCTTGGAGGCACCATCAATTTGAGCGGCTTCATAATATGATTTTGAAACACCTTGAAGTCCGGCAAGGATCAAGATGACATTATTTCCAACAGTCATCCAGACATAGACAACAATTACCGATATTAGTGCTATATTCGGGTCAAACAGCCAGGAAGGCTGAGGTAGATTGAATATTCCTAGAACATAATTAATCAATCCATAATCCGTATTGTAAAGCCATTTCCAAACCATACCAACAGCAACTGGCATCGTTACAACCGGCAGGAAATACAACGTTCTGTAAAAAACCATTCCTTTAATCTTCTGGTTGAGCATCACAGCTATACATGTCGCAATACCGGCTGATAGTGGTACAGATATCGCGGTGAATATAACGGTGTTGATGATTGCACGGATAAATGATGAATCCTGAAACAATGTAATCACATTTTCCAAGCCAACAAATACAGGTGCTGTCATCCCATCCCAGCGTGTAAACGACAGGACAAAAGATGCAACGGCAGGAAACATATAAAATACAGCAAGGCCTAAGAACGTCGGCGCGATGAACAGATAAGCCCACATTGCTTCCCGGCTGAACTTTTTCTTTTTATTCTTGACTCTTGCCTTGCTTTTGGATTTCTTTGAAACTATTGCAGAATTCAAGTTTACCTCTCCCTCCATAAAAGTATGGAGCACTTCTTCCCCCTAATAGGGGAAGAAGCAAGTCCATAAATGATTACTCATTGTTTTCTTCTTCTAAGATTTTATTCATTCCTTCAGCGACTCTGTCTAAAGCTTCATCAATAGAAGTATCTTCTAAAAATGCGCCCTGGATTTCTTTCGTTTCAATATCTTGCCACTCCGTCGTTCGCTCAGAAATTGGATAAGCTACACCTACACCTTCTTCTTGTGCATCAAGGAACACTTGCAGATCCAATGATGGAACAGAACCTAGCCAAATTTCACCTGTACTTTGCATAGCGGGAATGGAGAATCCTGATTCAGCAATATCTTTATTCGCTTGCTCACTTGTCAGACTCTTGATCAAGTCCCAAGCCACTTCTTCATCTTCCACTTTCTCGTTCATCGCCCAGCCAATCCCATGGACGATGGAAGCTGCTTGTTTCCCTTTCGGCAATGGAGCAACGCCGAGATTTTCTCCTAAAGCTTCATAGAATTCTGGTGTATTAACTGAAATTGCTGGTATCATTGCTAGCTTGTTGGACATGAACAGCTGTTTAGACTCGGTTTCAATCTGGTTCTGTGTTGAAGGAGAGATCCCCTTGTCAATCAAATCCTTAATGAAGGCAAACGCTTCTTTCGCCTCTGGAGAATCAAACCCTGATTCCGTTTTGTCTTCGTTGATCATGAATCCTCCAGCTTGGTGGATTAAGTTATAATACCCTTGTTGGTTTACTGTTGTATGTGCCGCATATCCGAAGACACCTTCATCCGGATTCACCAACTTCGCACCCTCGGTTTCAATATCCTCCCAAGTCCACGTCTCATCCGGATAATCGACACCTGCTTCATCAAAAAGCTGTTTGTTGTAGTAAAGACCGACAGAATCTGTAAAATAAGGGGCGGCATAAAGTTCATCTTCCACAGAGTACATATCTACGACTGCTGGAACATAAGCATCCTTATTAAATTCATCATCTTCTACAATGAATGGCTCTAGATTTTTAATCAAACCATCCGTGGAATACCTGTAAAAGTTGGGACCATTCATCCAAAATACATCCGGACCGCTACCGCCTCCAAGGCTTGTTTTTAATTTCGTCCAATAATTCGCATAAGGGGTATAGGTTACTTTGACTTCTACATCTGGATGAATTTCGTTGAACGCTTCAATCGAGGCATCCACTGCACCTTTTACATTTTCATCCCAAAGCGCAACTTCTATCACTTTTTTCTCAGCGCTGGAACCACTGCTACATGCTGTAAGAAAAGCGGCAACCATTAATATAAAAATACTAAATACTATTTTTTTCATAATTTCCCTCCTAATAAATATGTATTGGATTTTATTAATAAGTGAATGTTGAGATTTTGTCCACGCTATATAACTTTAATTTTCCTATTAACTAACTAAAAACCTCCTCATGTATATTTTTCAATTGCCTTACATTTGAAACTTGAACTTCCCATGAAGGATCAGGGCTGCTGCGCCAAGCAATTCAAATTCGATGCCAAGTGATGTACTTTGAATATTGACTTTTTCCTTAAGAGTTGGTATCACTTTAGCCACCACTTGTTCATTAATACTTTCTACCAATAAAGGATTATCTTGAATAATTTCACCACTTAAAATAATTACTTCTGGATTAAATAAGTGGATGGCATTAGTAATCGCAATCGACAAATACTTCAAAATATCTTCCATGATCTCCTTCGCTAAATCATCTTGCTGATTCACTGCCTCCACAAATATAGCCGGACTTAGTTTGGTCAAATCCCCTAAAACCATTTCCTTTATGATCGTGTCCTTGTTCCTTGTTATGATAGCGGTTACAATTTTACTGTAGATGGCTGGCCAGTTCACATAATTCTCCAGACAACCGCTATTACCACAACTACATTTTATCCCCCCATCGACTACAGTCGTATGTCCAATTTCCCCGGAGCTCCCAAGAAACCCCCGGTATATGGAGCCATTCACCATCAACCCAGAACCGACGCCTTCACCAATGGTTATATAAAGTAGATCGTTAAATCTACTAAACAAACCAAAATAATTTTCTGCCAAAACAAATGCATTTGCATCATTATCCAGAAATGCAGGAAGGTTAGTTCTTTCCTCTATTAATTCCTTTAATGGTACGTTATACAGATTCAGCTTTACATTATGTAAAATCACTCCTTTTTCAGCATCCACAATCCCCGGTGTAATAATGGAAATACCTTGGCAATATTCAACATCTGATTTTCCGACCAAAAATCCCTCTATAACACTAAGAATAAATTGAATGATAGCATTCCCTTTTAACTGGTTGGTCGAATGAACTTCCTTCCTAAGGATCTCCCCTTCAAGATTCATATCAGCAATTTTAATATAGGTGTTTGTTACAGATACACCAATAATGGAATATGTATTTGGATTGAATCGAAGTAAGACCGGCTTCCTACCCCCGCTTGATGTTCCTACTCCATCCTCAAAAACAAGGCCTTCACTGATTAAATCAGAAACAGCTGAAGTGACTGTTGTCGGACTGATATTTATTAGCTTCGCTATTTCACTTCTAGAAATTGGTTCGTTTTTGCGGATTGTGTCTAAAATAATAGAACGATTTAATTCCTGAATTAACTTCAAATCCCCAGTTCTTTGTTTTTGCATATTGCGGACCTCTCTACTTTCTTTCTCCATTGACTTTAATAAGTTTGTTCGAAAATTTCTTTTTAACAAGTGAAATCTACTATTCCTCAGATAAATAGGTAGCTTTACCACATTTAAAGAGAAAAAATCGGTAATCTAAAGTTTTCATCGCAAGACTTTTTCCAATAGTCTTACTAAGCATAATAATGCAATATTCAAACTTTGTAAACCCTTTTCAAGAAATATTTTTTTGAGTTTTCTTATAGTTTAAAAGATAAGGATTCGTTAACTAGTATTTTAAATTCTTTTTTTATGAGTCAAATGGATTTTTTTATTATTTTTTTGTATACATTATGGGTGCTAAGGAAGAATAAAAATTATACTAGACATTAAAACAGACTAGAGCTCTACAAGCTCTAGCCTAAAAAGTAATATCCTATTATTTATTATTTCTCTACCAATCTTCTTCTCCGGCTGTCCAGCATTACTAGTTTAAAAGGTTTCACCATCTTGAATGGTACGATACAATGCAGGATCGCTTACAATCAGAACTTGTCCAGGATAAATGATATCATCCGTCAAGCCGTTCAGATCTTTAAGTTGTTGGACGGTCATATTATGAGCTTGCGCGATGCCCCATAGAGTATCCCCTGGTTGAACTACATAGGTAGTAGTTCCTCCACCAGGACTTAAACCTAGAGCTTTTGCAATCCCGTTTGCATGTCCAAGCGCAATACGGTTTAGATATGCATCAGACTTCAGTTTCGCCGCATCAGTACTATTATCGATAAACCCATTTTCCGTTAATACCGCCGGCATATTGCTTTCACGTAACACATGGAAGTTGGCACGTTTCTTTCCACGATTTCTAAAGTCGACTTGCTTCATAATTTCTGCATGTACGATATCCCGGTATGATATGTCCTGACTAGAGACACTACCATTATAAATATAGTCCTCATATCCTGTACCACCACCAGCATTAATATGGATCGATACGAAATAATCAGCTCCCCAGCTGTTTGCGTCATTCGTACGTTGCGGCAGGCTTACGGTTGCATCCGAACTACGGCTCATTCGTATGGTATGACCTTCATAATCTCTATTCAGGATATCCCTTACCTTCAATGCAATTGCCAACGTCACGTTTTTCTCCTGCAAACCATTTCCTTGTGCGCCCGGATCTGTTCCTCCGTGCCCTGGGTCCAAATAAATTTTAACCATATTTACCTCTCCTCTTTTAAGAATTTCGATGTACATCTATTAGGAGAAAGAGATAACACAACAAATAAATAAACCACTTATAAAACGTTTTATTGTTTATTCGTCAGCTGCTTGATTGTCTCAGATAAATTAGTTATTACTCTCTCTAAATCTCCAAGCTTCTTTTCAAAGCGAATAAACAAATACATTGTGATCGCAATAGGAAATCCAAAGTTACCTATGATCGCTACCCATACAGGAGTCTCTACAGGCGACATCACTACCTCCCCCTTTCCCGAAAACGGGTTAATGCTTTTTAAAAGTGATTCCCCTATTAAAAAACCAATCTCTTTAAATAGGAAAGGTAGATTCGTTTGGTTCCCAATTTGAATTTCATCTGTTATTTTTCTAGATTTTAAACTATAATAGAACATAAGTTCCCATATTTCTTATTTTTGGTTTACTTTTTCAACTTTAGTCCTCTTTTATAAACACAAGTTAATTTACCATAATATTGAAAATTTAGAGAGGAGCTGAATACTATGAAGAGAAACGAAGAAAAGATAGCTGAATTCTTTCTTAAATATAGAGATAAAGTTCAAAATCCAATTATCAAGGGGTTTCTGGCGAATGAAGATAACTTATCTTTACTAAAGAAATATATATTAAATCCTACAGATGCCAACAAAAGTAAGGTGGATAAAGCATTTAAGCAGCACTACAATAGAGTGTTAAAAATAAAATATGTAAGTAATTTAATCTACTTTTTCACCATGGATTACAACATAAAGAGAAGGAAAGAAAATGATACGGTATTGCTCATACTTGATAAAAGCTCCGAATATGATGCCCGCACTCCTCTAAAGGACTTAATTGAAGATAAAAATGAGGAAAAACATACGCTGAATAGGAATCTATTAGATGATATTGAAAGTGAACGCTTAATCAAAGCATTACAAACTCTCACGGAAAAACAGTTATTAATACTAGATTTGATCTATCACAAGCAGTTGACCTTAAAAGAGATTTCGGAAATTTTAAAAACAACTCCCCAAAATATATCGAATCTCCATCGAAAGTCTCTCAAAAAGCTAAATCAGATATTATCAGAGGAGGTACAATCTAAATATGACAAAGAATGAAGAAATAATAAGTATCATAAACGACTTCCAACCGAAGATAAAAAAGAGCCTAAGAGAAACTTCTTTTCAAGACAGAGAGGATTTGGAGCAAGAGATTAATACGAAGATCATTGAGAAGTTGAATACGGTGAAGTTTCGAGAGAGTCCTAGTTTTTGGTCTTTCCTTAAATAATCGTAGAGTCATAATGAGGCAGAGAGGCTAGGACATAACTAGCCAAACACATTAATTAAAAAGACAATCAATCAAAACTTTGCTTGGATCTTTTTGAGTCAAATTTCTCATTATCGGTCTCTAGATTGTTGTTGTAGGCGTGAACTTCCTCAAGTTCACTGCCATTAATGCAAACCTTTATAAGGGTATATTCGAACGTTTGTTTTAATGGGAATAAAATGAAAAAATTGTCTTCCAAGGCGTAATCGAGCGAGTCCTAAAGACAGGTCCCTCGTACCACTCCAAGCAAACCTCTAAAATAACTAAAGACAGCGAACAGTCCCTCGAGGATCTATTCGCTGTCTATAAAAGTCGTCTAATCTTCCAAGAAAAGCCTTTTTAGCCTACGTCTACCTGATAGTTAATCGACTAATTCCACTTCAGCTAAAGATTCGCTTGTTGATGGATGTGGTACATAGTTCTTCACTTTGCTTGTTGTTGCCATTACTGGTCTAGAATGAACTAATGTTACCATTGGTGAATCGTGATGAATAATCTCTTGAGCCTTCTTATAAAGCTCTGCACGCTCTTCCTGGTCCACTGCACGTTTAGCAGAATCTAATAGCTCATCTACTTCATCATTCTGATAGAATTCGCGATTACTACTTCCTACGTTGGAACCGTGTAACAGACTGCTTAAGAAGTAATCAGGGTCTCCGTTTGTTCCAGACCAACCAAGCATATACAGCTCATGCTCACCATTCATGGTTTTTTCTAAATATGGAGCCCATTCCTCACGAACAATATTTGCGGTAACACCAACTTCGGCCAAGTTATTCTGAATAATTTGAGCCACTGTTTCAGGATCAGGCATGTATGGTCTTGCCACTGGCATAGTCCACAATTCAACCTCCAATCCATCGGCAAATCCTGCCTCCGCAAGCAATTCGATTGCTTTGTCAGGATCATACGAATACGGTTTAAGTTCATCATTATAGCCTAAATAACCTGGTGGCAATGGGTTTACAGCTGTTGTAGCATAACCGGCATACAGCGCATCGGCTATTGCTTGTTTATCAATCGCGTAATTGATTGCTTGACGAAGCTCTACATTATCAAATGGTTCCTTCTGCGTATTGAAGCCAACATATCCAAAGTTATTTTCTGTTCTTTCTAATAGCTCAAGACCATCCTCCGCTTCCACTCCGGCTGCATCATCTGGGTTTAATCCATCCATAATATCGATTTCCCCAGAACGAAGCGCTATGAGGCGGGCAGCATTATCAGGTATTACTTCAAAGATCACACGATCAAGTTTCGGGAGACCTTCTACTCGGTAATCCTCATTCTTTTCAAGAACAATAGAGTCATCCTTTGACCAGCTGACAAATTTGAATGGACCGGTTCCCACTGGATTTTCGTTAATTGCTGATCCATGCTCCTCAAGAGCCGCCGGAGAAGTGAGTGCAAAATAACTCATCCCTAAGTTTTGTAAAAAGAACCCAAGCGGTTGATTTAAAATAAATTCAATTTCATAGTCATTTACAACATTAATTTCTTCAATAACATGTCCAGGGTCGCCCTTATAGCCACCAAACATCGTCCCGTACATGAAATAGACATAGCCATCATCAGTAAATGCATATTCATGTTCAGGGTCAGCCCATCTTTCAAAGTTAACTTTTACAGCATCTGCATTAAAATCTGTTCCATCATGAAACGTTACGCCTTCTTCCAAATAGAAGGTATATTTCAGACCATCATCTGAAACCTCCCAATCTTTAGCAAGCGCTGGCTTCACTTCAAAAGAATCTTTTTCAAATGTAAGCAATCCTTCGAGTATTTGTTGTGTGACTCTCGAAGATTCCCCATCACTCGTACTTCCAGGATCAAGACTTTCGGAGTCCCCTCCCCGAGCAAATACTAGTACTTGTTCACCCGATGCACTTGCTTCTCCTACTTCTTCTTCATCACCAGCAGTTTTTTCTGTTTCAGTTGCGCTATCATCAGTAGTTTTATCTGTGTTCGCGCCCCCATCTCCACTACATGCTGCTAAAACAAGAAAAAGTCCTAGAAATAAAACAACTAGTAGCGATAATCTTAATTTCATTGGTATCCCCCTTTTATTCTTATATATATTTTTTATTACTTGCCGTTATATAGATGACAGGCAACAAAATACTGATTAACAGTCTTGTATGACAGGGAAAACTGCTTGTGGATTTGCGGGAACGGCACAGCAGAGAGTAAAGATTGTATATAAGGATGTTTATGATTGCTATAAAGATTATCTGTGTCCGTAAATTCGACCATTCTCTCTAAATATATGACGCCAATCCGCTCCTATATTCAATGTGCAATGAATATGTACGTTAAATTGAATTCATCTAGCAGTTCTTCCATTTAAGGATTTGTGATTCAATGGATATATCAAGAGCTAAGTAATGGTTCATCACAGAGAATTAACTTTAGATTTCGTAAAATCATCGGCCAAAAGCATATTCACATAGAGTCTTAAGCCGAAAACCAACTCGGTCTTTTTTGAACTCGCGATCATTGAACAGATAGGTATCTCTAGTTAACATGATCTACTTCCTTAAATGCTTCTTCAAACGCTTCTTCTACAAACTCAATTTCTTTATTATATTCATTTAATATCTCCTGTATAGGTTTTGCCTCTTTCTCCATAAGTGCTTGTCTGATTCGGTCTTCTACTTCCCTTAATGGCGTTTCCTTTCTATCCGTCACCTTAATAATGTGATAACCGAATACTGTTTTGACCGGATCGCTTACTTCATCTTTCTCCAACTCCATGGCCGCCGCAAGAAACGTTGGATCCAATTCATTGCTTTTTCCAGAAATATAGCCCAAATTCCCGCCCTCTTCCGCAGTCATTGAATCCGTTGAGTGTTCTATAGCCAATTCAGCAAAGTCAGTGCCTTTCTCTAGTTCCTTTTTAATTTCTTTAGCGGTCGACTCATTGTCCACGAGAATATGGCTGACCGCGACCTCTGTATATTCGTCTATATGTTGTGCATAGTAATCATTTATTTCTTTATCTGAGACTTCCACCCCTTCAGTTGTTGCTTTAAAGAAATAGAGGGATTGTTTAATTTGATCTTTTAAATCCTCTTCATCCTTAAAGCCCTGTTGTAGTAGAATCATTTGAAAGCCATCTTCATCACCGGCCAGTTCCTTTATATCGCCCAACCGTTGATTCACCTCTTTATCAGATACCTCATATTTGCCTTCCAAAATTTGCATATAGACCAACTTCTGAATCAATTCCTTTCCCCGTTCGGTGCTAATCACTTCTTGAAATAAATCTTCCTCTGTAATCGTTCCATAATCTGTTTCAACAAGCACCTTGCTTTCTTCGCCCGAGGTTTGCGTCGTACAGGCACCCAGTATAAATAGCAATGATAATATAGCTAAAATTTTAATTACTTTCTTCAATTATCTTCACCCCTACCTTGACAACTTCCCGTGATAAAAAACAGCCAAATGAAATTCACCGTTTCTAAACCTGCTAATATAAGGTGGGACAGTCCACCAACTGTCCCAACCGTTCTATTGTTTTATTTCCTATGTGACTCTTAAACTCATTTTCTCCCCCGTACCAGGCCTTTCATGGTACAGGAGGTATTTTCTATAACGTTGATAATAACTTATTGCCAGATTTCAATCATTGCATCGGCATACGCTTTTAAGCTTCGGTAAGCCTTATTAGAGACATGATTTGCATCTTTTTTCGTATCTAAGAATTTTTTGAAATCGTTAAGATGCTTGATAACTTTATCTGGGGAACCTTTCTTTTCAAATTGTTCCACAGATTTCAAATGTGCTTTCAATGCTTGAGCTGCACCTTTATTGAAGAATTCGCCCTCTTTGTTAAAGCTATCAATAACAGAGCTTACTCCTGCTGCACTAAGTTTGCTAGGCAATAGGTTTGTCTCCGTAACGCTTTGATTAGAATCTGTCTCCGATGTAGCTGTAAAAGTAAGGCTTTCTGGAGCTGTTTTGCCATTAGGAATTTTCACGTATACCGGAACTTCAACAGTTTCCCCTGCTTCCACAGCTATTACGTTGTGATCAAGTTGAATTGTCCAATCTTCACCCGCAGAAGCGTTGATACGAATGAGATCCTTTGCTTCGCCGGTATTAGAGACATTAAAATGATAGACTGCTACTTTGTCTTCTACAGCAGGCTGCACATTGCCGGCGCTTACATCTACGCCTCGATCATAGTTACCTGATCCCTCTGTGTTACGCACGGCAACCTGATAACGAAGCACACCTTCATCGTCTTTGTCATTCCCTAAAATATAGAAATGAAGTTTATTGTATGGATCGATGTACTCACTGACAATCGTGTCCTGGTCAATGGAACCATCGAATTGTCCGGAGACCAACGTTTCTCCATTTCCAGCTTTGAATAATGCATCAAGTAATTGACGAGGATCGCCTTTGGTTACCATAGCAGTTGTGCCGTCTGGTCTTGTAAAGTCCTTCAAATTGATATCTTCAGGATGCGAATCAACTACCCAGATGGTCGGTGCACCCCGTTCTTTCGTCTTGGCAATCAATACCCCGGAATCGGCTGCGAAGGAATCCGCACCAACGCGGTCTACCACCTCAAGTGTGTAGTTCTCATACAATCTATTGCTAAGGATATCGTTACGCCAGTCACCTTCAAGGTAATCACTTGGTGTTAAATCGTCCATGCTGATGTTGATACCGTGGAATCCTGTGCGGCCGAATTGACTGCCAACTGGTACTTCGCGCGCAATAATATCCGCAAACACCGGCCCAGACTCTTCTAATTCATCACGATCCAACTGCAGGACTTCTTCATCGGATACAAATCCTTGTTCTATCTTATTTCGAAGCATATGTGGTGCTGGTAAGGAAGAACCAAGGGTTGCTGGAATCATCCAACGCGTATGCGTTCCACCAGGACCATTGAATGACCCACGGCTCATCGTTTCCCAATATCCTGAATAGGTTCTCGGATCAAGGGCTGCATTATTGTAGTTATCCGGAAGTCCGCGAAGATGTCCAAATTCGTGAGCAAATGTGGACATACCATCACTTTCACCTTGAATAGAAACACGAATCCGTTTGCCATTTAGTGTTGCACTAGATGCGGCTGACCAAATCGTTTTAGCTGCATAGTAGGAAGTCCATGGTACATAACGAGTCTGTGCCCAGTTTGGCGTGTTTTCAAATCCAGGTAAGTCCGGCGGTCCAAATTCATCAGACACCGACTCTTTATTCAGGAACATCATTTCGCCGAATTCTTGCCATACCGTTGATTCATCATAGCCGGCATGAACGATGAACGCAAAGTCATATTCTTCACCAGATGCAAGTATGTCGGCTGCCGCAGCATCTATACCATCCGTAAAGAGGTTTCCACTTGGATATTGGTCTGGCTTGGTACCGGGATTCATATTGTTAAGCCCATACTGAAATTCATATTTATCCAAGCGGTAAGGACCAAACGAATCCAGGCTGACGCCCCATTTCCCCTGAGAGTTCTCTTTCCAGAAGCCATCGATTGTCTGATAATTGTTAAGTTCACTTGGAGTATTTAGAAAGTCCTTCCACCATTCCCCAAGTTCCTCACGCGGAACTGCATCGATCTGCGGGTTACCAGCAATCTCCGAACCCTTAGGTTGAGTTAAAATAAAATCCTGATCTGGAAAGTCGACCAAAAT
The DNA here is from genome assembly GCF_023715655.1 of Oceanobacillus luteolus. GTDB lineage: Bacteria > Bacillota > Bacilli > Bacillales > Amphibacillaceae > Oceanobacillus > Oceanobacillus luteolus. The sequence continues at coordinate 82,270 of NZ_JAMBON010000013.1, forward strand.
CAAGGCCCCTTTCAGTTCTGTTTCAGGCTCAAAATCTGCTGTATTCCAGTCAATCCCAGGAACTTGAATATAATCATTCCACGTCATATCATCCGGGTTCACCCACGACTGGGGATCCACTGGTCCCGGTAGATTATCTAGTCCTGGTTCTGCAGCAAAAGCAACGGGTGAAGAAAGCGCAAGTAATATAGTGGTTGTTAAAATTGTAACCTTACGTCTAAGCTTCAATTCATTCTCCTCCTACTCAGAAAATAACCTACTCTTTAAACTGGTAATAATGTCAAACAAAGTCATACCTATTGTAATATCCTTGATGATTGCGCATTGCCATCATTTCTTCGTTAACCCTCTGCCACCGACTTTGATAGTTTTATTTCTACTTAGGTCTATCACCTCCTCAAACCGCATCGTCTATTTCAGAATCTACTGTTCACTGAAGCTTAGCAATCTGCAAATTAAGAATCCTCCATCGGAAGTTTGCAGGACCCTAAATATAATGAAAGGTTCCAAGCGCCTGCTTGGAACCATCTTCTCTAGTTATGTCCTAGCACTATTAACCTTGTAGTCTAATAAATTCCCCTGATCAAACCCTTAGGCAACGCGGCAGCCTTTTCGCTTCCCTCTCCGTAGAGGTCTTTCTGCTGATTAAATAATTACTCAACCAAAAACATCAGCAAATAATTCGTTTAATAAATACCCTACTATTTAAATGATAGATAATGATAGATTAATCATAGAATAAAAAGCATAAACATGCATGATTATTAATAATCATTTTAGTATTCTATATAATTAAAACTTTCAATCTAATTTAACTGTACTATAGTTCCAGTTTCTTAGGTTTAGTAGATATATCAGTAATTTCATGAACAAAACAACCTATTACATTCTATTTACTACACTAAGAGTTAGCACAGTCGTTAGACCAAGTTAATAGATCTAATTTAATAAATTTCATCTTATAAAACTATCTCTCATTGTAGAATTGTGTTGCATGCAATTATTTTATATCGTAAACTTTGTTCATCCATTAGACAAATGAAGTTTATTTTGTTAGTATAAAAAACAAGCATAAGTAATTTATTAACAAAAACAGGAAAGCGGTTACAATAGTCAATTATCAAGCAGTGATAGAAAGTAGATAAGAGGTAAAACGAATGGATATTTCTCACAAAAAAAGATTGAATATTCCATCATAAATAGTGGATGTATAAGGATAGCATAGTGCTGTATTCAAAATGAAGAGACTTCCATGATCAGCAACACTTCACAATTAAAAGTGATTCTATCCTTTCTAATTTGAAATTAGAAAAGGATTGATATCTAACCAAACACATGAAACGAGGTGATAGATCGAATTTCTTGCAACCTAATTAGTATATCCATTAGTTGACCGTTGCTTGGAGCGATTAATCTACTAAGGGGGATTTTATTCCATGTTGAAAGTGTTGAAGAAAACGATTATTTCCGGTATGGCTTTAACTTTATTATTACCATTTGGAGCAGGCCATGTATTTGCTCAACATTCGCAGTCCATTCATGCGACAGACGTTGCTCCTATGGATGAAAGATTTGAAGATTCTTTTGGAATTGGAGCAGCAGTCGAACCATTTCAATTGGAGGGTGAATCAGCTGAAGTATTAAAATACCACTATAATAGCATTGTTGCAGAGAATGCTATGAAACCATTGTACATCGCGCCAGAAGAAGGAGAATATTTTTGGGAAGATGCCGACCAGATTGTTAATTTTGCTAAAGAGAATGACATGTACTTAAGGTACCACACCCTTGTTTGGCATAGCCAAATAGCAGATTGGTTCTTTTTAGATGAAGAAGGAAACCCAATGGTTGAAGAAGAAGATCCTGAAAAACGGGAAGAAAATAAACAACTTCTATTAGACCGAATGAGAGATTATATTAAAACGGTTGTATTGCGTTATAAAGATGATGTGGATGCCTGGGATGTCGTGAATGAAGTGGTTGATGATGGTGGCGGATTACGAGAGTCGGCATGGTATCAAATTACTGGAACGGACTATATTAAAGTAGCTTTCGAGACAGCAAGAGAATATGCTGGCGAAGATGCCATGCTGTATATCAATGATTATAATAACGAAGTAGACAGTGTAAAAAGAGATGACTTTTATAATCTAGTAAAGGAATTGCTAGAAGATGGGGTTCCTATTGATGGGGTTGGGTTACAGTCACATATCCAACTTAATTGGCCTTCCATTGAGGAAACTAGAGAGGCCATTCAAATGTATTCAGATTTAGGTTTAGATGTTCAAATAACAGAATTGGATGTTAGCATCTATGGTTGGCCACCAAGTGGTGAATATAAAACAGAAGATGAAATTCCAGACAGCATTCTTGAAGAACAGGCGAATCGATATAGAGATTTATTCAGTTTATATGAAGAAATGGATGACGCTATCAGCAATGTAACGTTTTGGGGAATAGCCGATAACCATACTTGGTTAGACGACCGCGCCAAGGAATATAGTGGTGATGGAAGAGGAAAGGATGCCCCCTTCGCCTTTGATACACAATACAATGTGAAACCTGCTTATTTTGCAATAATGGGGCTGAAGGATCCAAGGGATTATTCTAGCACCTTCTTATCACCAATCAAACCAAATGAAATAAATCACATTAAACAAGGGAGAACACTTCCCGTGAAATTAAAGATAACAGATGAATCAGGTGATGATGCAACAGGTTTAGAGGCAAAACTATATGTTACGGAAGTATTCGATGATGGGACATTGGGTTCTAAAGAAGAAGCCATATCCAGCGGGAATGCAAATATAGGAAACCTCTTCCGTTCTGCAGGTGATGGTAAATATATTTTCAACTGGAATACAAAATCACTAGCAAAAGGAACGTATCAGCTTAGTGTAGAAGTGGACAACTATACTTTAGACACTGTTCAAATATATTTAAGATAACAGATAAGGAACTGGAATACATGAGAGGGTCTACGAAAAAGTGGACCCTCTCTATTTGTGTAAAACAGACGTAAAAATTGATTTTATAACAGTATTCTAGCCACAAAGCATTAAAACAACCCCACTTCTATATATTTTTTCGTTGCAATTTTTTAAATTACTGCACCTCCCTTCCCAAACTAAGACAATCAAACTAATCCTACAAGAATGGAGAGAGTTTTATCCTGCTTCAAAGCACTCTTTTTCGGATGGTGAATAGGCATCAGCGAACTCCATATTCCCTCTATTCGATGGCTTGCTGTAACTCGATGGCCAAAATAAGGACAACCATTACCGTAAAAAGTATAAATAAATGAGATTCATGCTGATTTGGTTTTGAAGGGCCAAATGATCAATTACGGGTAAAATTTGCGAATATCATGGCGAAAAACATTTTGACATTCATGAACCCATTCGGAGTTGTCGGGGCAGAGGCTACATACAGACATGGAGAGGATTGGCTGAACCAGGCATTAGAATATATTCAGGGAAATGTGGAATTTTTAACCCAACGACAATACAGTGTAATACAGCAACCTGGGCACTCGGAACGTCCCCTCACACATGGCAGGTCGTATCACAAGGGGCCACATCTATCGCACATAAAGGGATGCTCCATGCAGGAAAAATTATCGCAGCCACTGCCATTGAGGCAACGGAAAACCCGGAGATTATTGAAAAGGCTAAAGCTGAATTGAGAGAGCGGTTGAATGGGGAAGCTTATGAATGTCCGACTCCTGGAGATGTTAAGCCGCCTCGTAAGACAGCTGCTTATGCTAAATAAAATATCCATACAATTATATAGAGCTAGAACTGATAGTGACTTTTGTTGTTTATCAGGTCTAGCTCTATCCATTCGAGTGGTGGCGGCAACTAAAAAGTAAATCTACAATTGCACAAATAATCCTTGGTTATCCCCTTTATCTGATGTGCCATCAATGATAAAGGGTGTTTCCAAAGCCTTAGATATCTTTAATAGGGTTTCAACTTTAGGGCTAGTTAGTCCCGCTTCAATCCTGCCAATCGTTGATTTAGGTACACCTGCTAAGTCAGCTAATTCTTGTTGTGACATTTTTAATTTTTGACGCTTTGTTTTAATTTGAGCCGCAATTTGTCCTTCTTGTTGAAGATTCTGTACATGATCTTCTCCCCTAATTTTGGAGTATCTTTTATAGAAATCACCCATTTTCTTACCTCCACTCTTAATAAAGATTTGGATCTTTCCCACAGTATTCTTCATAATTAATATCAGCTGGAATTAAATCTTCCTTTTTAATTAAACCGTTATATTGTTTATCGAAATAATAAAGCATAATTACTTTATGATAATTATGGATTGCATAAATAATACGATGATTCCCTGTCTTACGTTCATGAATTCCCCAGCGATAGAAATTTTTATAGTCGGTATTCCTGTTAATATGCTTAATTGACGGTGGTGTGTCATCATTACTCGATTCATCTGTCTCTTCAGGATATGGATTGATACTTATAATGGTAAGTTGTCGTGCGTACAAATCTGCTAACTTGCACCAAGAACCCGGTTTCCCTATATTCATTTCTTTTTCTGATTGATTTAAAATAAGATCTTCAAAATCTCTAACATTTCCTTCATACAAAATTCCAAAACCCTTTGATTCAATCATTTTCTTAACCCTTTGCTATAGTATTACCATGATGGTAGCATCTATGCCATCAGATTACAAGTTGAGAATATTTGAAAATTGGCCAGTACAAAATCAAAACATCCAGAACTGAAAAAAAGCATATTGCTAATCAGTCCTAGCATAATTTATTATTATTAACAAATCTCGACATGAAATGACAAATTTCGGATGATGACAGGAATCCTTATTTAGTGGTCTCAACCTCACCCCATGTCCTTCTTCCCCGTGACATGCCCCAAATAAACAAGTATAATTCAAGTAAGTAAATCATGTGTTTTTCAACTCCAGAACTAGGTAACAGATACACTCTTCAATCGAAAGGAGAAAATATGAACTTACTATTTGATTATGTAGTGGCACTTACTAATTTATATGGTGTCGTTGATAAAGAAAAAGTGATAGAAATCTATAATATGCAGAATAATCCTAAAAAAAATGTCTCTGATGTAGAAGCATTGATGAGGAATAACGAGGATGAGTTAAGAAAAAATTACGTTGAAATAGAGGGGCGTTATTTCGCCAATGATGCGCTATTCGTTATAGAAAATGAATTAGAGCAACTCCTGCGTAAAAAAACAGGTAAACCATATTATATCCCTGAAAAAGCAGTGCTCTTACGTTATAAAGATGACGAGTATTATGAAGAGACTCCTCAGATGAAGAAATTGTATCGATTTTTAGAAAAATATGTTCAACCTGATAATGTTAATAGTGTCGAAGATGTATTCTATGAAGTTCTAAGCGATTGCGAAATGGAAATACAACCTATAGATATCATCCATGGCTTGGAGCAAATCGACGTGACATTCCCTACTGAAAAAGAAACCATACAGGCACTGAAGCTAATTACCAACTTATCCAATCATACGCGACTTTGGTCCAATAATGGGTTTACCCCTGCTGAATTATTTGAATTGGAGAAGCCGTATTTACAATCAATTTCAAATGGGGAGGTTAACAAAAACTTTCCTAATCAGCCATTTAATCAATCTGAGAAGAAAGCTGGCAGAAATGATCCATGCCCATGCGGGAGTGGAAAGAAATATAAGAAATGTTGTTTGTTAAACGTCTGATAGATCAAATTCCATTTTTCAAAGCTTGAGGCTAGTCATGGGGAATTATTCAGTGAGGATGATAGAGAGAAATAGCACTGCACTAGCTAGCAAAAAAATATAATTAAGTTAGACAGCAGCTATTGCAGGCTCTCACGTTTCCAATAGCTGCTTTATTAATATTAGTCACGGCGTAACACAACTGAATCATTCGTTTATAAAATACTTATTGTACAAAAGGTGGTGAATAGGCATCACACAATATCTCATTTCCTCTTCCTAAATCCCTTAAAAAGAAAATAAACAATTATTGCTAAGACAGCATATATCAGAAATAACACAATAAATCCCCATAGCCCCATTACAGCATCAGCAAACTCCATATTTCCTCTGTTCGTGATTGCTTGCTGCAACTCGATGGCAAAGACAAGGACAACCATTACGGTAAAAGTATAAATAAAGGAAAGAATAGTCGTACTCCATTTCATCTTTTCGATTATTTTAAAGAAAAAATGCACAAAAAAGAAAGTTACCATCCCAATAATACCAATTATCCAGAAATGAAGCTGCTTATCCGTCATATGAAAACCGAACATATCAACTAATAAATCATGAATATCATTAACGATTTCTGCTAATATGATAATTATTTCTTTCACTGGAAGCCTCCTAGAACTCTTATAGATAAATAAAGGAATAAGCTTTAGTTTACTATAGAAAGATAATATGTAAAACTATTATACCCTTCCGAACATATTCCCGATGTCATTTCAAATCCTCTTGGTAGACCTAAAAAATACAGCTAGCTACCAAGTATAATAAACAACTATTTCCCTTTTTCGCTTCTATCATCTTTTCTTCACCAAATGTCCGAATTCAATTCTGTAACTTTGACTTAACCATTCAATAATAAGGGAGGGAGTTAGTATAAGATCAAATGAAACCCAAACAACACTATATTACCATTACTATAGATTCATTGAATGAATACTAATTGTAAAATATACCTATTTATTGTATAATGAAATTAGATACTAGTTTAATAGCCTCTCTTTTAATGTATACATATGATTTAACACCTTAGATTCGTGCATCAATTAATAGCACGGGTATTAGGTGTTTTTATTCATAAAAAATATTAAATAAAGGGAGATTTGATAAAATGTACTACGCTACATTACATCAGAAACAAGGAGAAATGAGAGCACTAAGAATGCTACAAGAATTTGGCAATGATTTAACAAAATTTGTTCCCAATATCGTTATCAATGATGCTGCTCAAGAGACGCTAGATTTAATCAGAAGAAGCTACAATAATTTTGTGTTACTTGATGTCCGCAATTTAGACACTGATGGAATCGATATCTTAGAGGATCTTTTAAAACTTCCACAAAATGAGAACTTCGATATATTATATCCTATTGAATATTTAGTCGAAGGCTCAAGTCTAAACAGCAACAATTACGTCAGAATAAATAAAGATGTTGTAAATCACTAGCGTTGCATTAATTAAGATTAAATATTAACAAGACCCCGAATTTTCGCTAATTTACTTTAATGCAAATAAAAAGTCCTTTATAATGGATTTAGTCAGGTGGTAACCCATCCAAATCCAAAAA
>NZ_JAMBON010000140.1 GCF_023715655.1 Oceanobacillus luteolus
TCTCGTGGGATCTAATCTTTGCGTAATGAGCCTTCAACTTGGTGCGAGAGGCCTTTTGGAAACGACTTATCCTTTCTGTAGAAACCTCCTTAAAGACATCTAAGTTTTCAGAAATAATATGGATGTATGCAGCACCAGCATCGTCCCACTCCTTAAAACGGGCAGCCTGCCAATCAGTTAAGTGATTGATGAAACTATCTGCTGCATTTAAGTAGAAATCTTTGGTAGACTGTTCATCTGTCCAATCTATAAATACATTTGAAGCTCCTGTCTCATAGGCTACCGTTTGGATTAGACGTGCAAACGTAGCATTTTGTATATCACTATGAATAATCAATGATTGATTTTTTTGCAGATTTACACCAGCTAGTATAGCAAGTTCTGCATACTTTTTTAACTGTGCTTCACTTATAAATTCATATATTCCTTTAATCATTTAATATCTCCCCTGTGATAAATTTACTACAGAACCCAGACCTACTTATACCAACCTGCCCCTTTCGTAATATAAGGTTAACCAGATATTTCTGGTTGACCATTTTTTATATGGTTTTATTATAACAGTAGCCGGGGTAGAACGTCTCTGCCCGTGGGACATTTGATCCCGTCAACTAAACCGTTCGC
>NZ_JAMBON010000141.1 GCF_023715655.1 Oceanobacillus luteolus
CCAGAATTTTCAGTTTTAATCTTTTTTCTATTAGAGCCAAAAAAGTAAATACCCAACTAAAGGTGGCTCCATTCATTTTTTTTACAATATACAATTAGACTTGAGCGACAGCCAGATTTTAAGAATTAAGAAGCACCTTTCCCTTCGATTTTTCGTACCCAGATATGCCCTGGTTTCCATAAGGCAGCTCTTAAATAACGGCTGATTTGTAGGAGGGTTCGTTTACTGTTCGTCTTAATTTGAACGATTACATTTAAACAAAATACGATCAGTGCAATAAACACTTGGTTGTAGATTGCTGTTTCACTTTGCCCGTAGAATTTTTTGATGTTCACGTGTTGTTTCATCCATTTAAAAAATATCTCAATGGCCCAACGTGATTGGTACATCTCGGAAATTTCATCTGCGCTTAAATCAAAACGGTTTGTAACTAAGTGAAGTACGTTTCCTTTCGTATCTTCAACCTTTACGAGTCGAAAGTAATTCTCCGCACGATTTTGTGAGGTGCCAATTAACACCATTTGATCTGACAGTACCGTTGAATCATGAGGGAGTTCAAAATCATCACCAACTACTCGTATAAACGCATTTTTTCGA
>NZ_JAMBON010000142.1 GCF_023715655.1 Oceanobacillus luteolus
ACAGTTTAGCTGACGGGATCAAGTCCCACGGGTGCGTCCGTCCTGCCCCGGCTACAATGTAATAATAAGACCATAAAAAATAAGGTCAACCAGAAATATTTAACATCTGGTTAACCTTATAATACGACGGGTGCGTTAGTTGAAGAAGATGTCATTTAAATTTATAGGAAAAGGAGCTTGATTATCCAAGCTCCTTTTTTATCGTTAATTTATATGTCAATTCCAGTGTTATTCCTAACCATTTAAGAGTCTATTCCCACTGCTTTTTGGTGTTTTCTATGTCACTTTAAGCATTATTTTGCACTTTTCAAACGCTATTCTGCATCATAAATTAATACATAATGCCTAATCTCTTTATTTTTTAAACGTGAAACTAGGATAATAAATTTTGGAATTGCACCCTTTTCTTAAAATTCTTAGCGAAAAAAATACTGCTGCATCCAATTGTTTTGTAAACCCGTAATCAAACAACGCATACAAAAATGAAGCACCTCTTGCTAAGATAGAAATATCAATTGAAGGAGGTGCTTTTCTATGCCACATGAAGAACTAATCATCGTGCCCGTAACACTCCAT
>NZ_JAMBON010000143.1 GCF_023715655.1 Oceanobacillus luteolus
AACTACCCGAGGCATATCGGAGTTAGTCCCGTCCTTCATCGGCTCCTAGTGCCAAGGCATCCACCGTGCGCCCTTATTCACTTAACTAAGTTACAGTAAATAAAGCTTACATTTTTGCCTATTGGTCAATTAAGACCACAAATAGCTTCCGCTTCCTATATATAGGTTGCTTTAGCTAGTAAATTTTGATGTCGTTGTTACTCTTATTTAGTTTTCAAGGTACAAAAATGGAGCCTAGCGGGATCGAACCGCTGACCTCCTGCGTGCAAGGCAGGCGCTCTCCCAGCTGAGCTAAGGCCCCGTATTTATTATGATAGATGGTGGGCCTGAGTGGACTCGAACCACCGACCTCACGCTTATCAGGCGTGCGCTCTAACCAGCTGAGCTACAGGCCCATCTATATTTAAGTTGGTTAAGAGAATATATTACTCTCTCAAAACTGAACAAACAACACAGTATGTTTCATCTAACGAAGTTAGATGTTCCGAATAATATCCTTAGAAAGGAGGTGATCCAGCCGCACCTTCCGATACGGCTACCTTGTTACGACTTCACCCCA
>NZ_JAMBON010000144.1 GCF_023715655.1 Oceanobacillus luteolus
GTAAGCCCGAACTAAGAAATTTTATAATAGAAGCAACTAAAATTAAAAACAGAAACGCCAAATAACCGTGAATCTGAGATGTTTTAAACAGATTTACGGTTATTTTATTTTTTTGCACATGTTGCTTGAATCGCCTTCGACCAAGGCATGTACTTATTTAAAGTTTCTGGCGTTCGATGGATATCCAGATTTGGTAGTTCTGTTAGTAATTTCACCAAATATTGATAGAAATCCACACCGTTAGCTTTCGCTGTTTCTGCCATACTCAAACAAATCGCATTGGCCTCGGCACCAGCTTCGCTGACGGAAAACATCCAATTTTTTCGACCGATCACACTAGGGCGAATCGCATTTTCTGCTGGATTATTATCCATTTCAATGCGACCATCATAGAGAAAGGCACGAAGCCCGTCTGTCAATTTCAGTGTATATTCGGCTGCTTTTCCAAGTGCGTTATTGCCGTAAAAAGGGGATTCCTCAATCCATTTCAGGAATTCTTCTACGATTGGTTTCGAAAGCTTTTGACGTCTTTTTCTTCGCTTAC
>NZ_JAMBON010000145.1 GCF_023715655.1 Oceanobacillus luteolus
AACGAGAAGAAGGAAAGCCTTATAAAGTAGCGATAATTGCGTGTGCCAATAAACTATTACATTGGATTTACGCCATATTGAAAAGCAACTCTACCTTCCAAGATATTGCGTAACTAGTTAACTTAACTAAATACTCCAAAGCCTTCCAATTAAAGAATTCAGGAGGGTTATTTGGCATGTGCAAAATAAGTATATCACAATTAATTTAAGTTTTTTAGAGAAAAATATTGACAACTATTAGCTGGTTTTGTTTAAGTACATTCTTTCACAAAAATAACCCATAATCTTCATTGGCTACAGGTATGCAACCCAGTTCGTCGTCATTATAACTAGCACTAAGTATAATCCACCAAAGATCAGTTTTCTCTGTTTTTAAGTTGTAGACGTTTTAGAATTGGAAATCCCCATCCTTCATTAGCGGGACTTCAGTTCCACCTTCTTTAATGCCCACTACTTTCATATCTTCGGTACCAAAGGTCACATTGACTAACAAAAGTGAAGTATTCAGACCCGC
>NZ_JAMBON010000146.1 GCF_023715655.1 Oceanobacillus luteolus
TGACACTTCCCCCATAGATAAGAGGTTTAGTACCTACCAATTTGCCATTCACCTTATTTTTATGTGGAGCAGTAAATATTTCTTCCGTAGGAATGTTCGGAAAGAAAGGTATTCCATTTTTATCTATCACACTCCCACCGATATAGAGATGATTTTTAGGTAGACCAACTAATAAATCAGTCCCACGGCTATTTGTAAAATGCAGGGCTTCAAATTGGCTCTCGTTCAGGATTTTTTTTCGAGACTCGAAGGCTCTATTGTGACTCTCCCAATCTTTTATAGAATTTTTCCCATCTGCACGAGTTCCTTTTAAAATTAATTTCCATAATGAATGCAGAGCTTCTTCTTTAGTTAAGTGAGGAAATACTTTAGTTGCCCATGTGAAGTTCGGGACAGCCAAAATACACCAGCGTATCTCGTGGGATCTAATCTTTGCGTAATGAGCCTTCAACTTGGTGCGAGAGGCCTTTTGGAAACG
>NZ_JAMBON010000147.1 GCF_023715655.1 Oceanobacillus luteolus
GATCGAACGGGACATGCGGCTGATGGGCTGCGCGTCCGTTGCGCAGCTCGGGCGAGATCAGCTGCGCTTTCGCTGACGACGCCGGATTCGACGCCATTCGGGGCGGCGCGTCGGGGGATCGCCTGCTCAGAAGCGATCCGCGCGATACGGCGCCGGATCGGTGAACGGCGCCTCGCCGGTCATCATCTCGGCGAGCAGGCGGCCGGTGACGGGGCCGAGCGTCAGGCCGTGATGGTTGTGGCCGAACGCGAACCACAGCCCGCGATGCGCGGGCGCGGGGCCGATCACCGGGCGCATGTCGGGCGTGCACGGCCGGAAGCCGAGCCACGGATGCGGGTCGAGCCGCTCGCCGAACCCGAACACCGGCCGCGCGACGCGTTCCGCGCGTTCGAGCTGCACGCCCGTTGGCGGAAGCCCGCGCCGCGCGATCTCGACGCCGGTCGTCAGCCGCAATCCGCGCCGCATCGGCGCGATCACG
>NZ_JAMBON010000148.1 GCF_023715655.1 Oceanobacillus luteolus
TGTCCAGGCTGTTGTTCGCGTGCGCGCCGCCGTTGACGATGTTCATCATCGGCACCGGCAGTTGCATCGCACCCGAACCGCCGAAGTAGCGGTACAGCGGCAGGCCGGCCTCTTCGGCGGCCGCCTTCGCGACGGCCATCTACACGGCCAGCATCGCGTTCGCGCCGAGGCGCGACTTGTTGTCGGTGCCGTCCAGCTCGAGCAGCGTCTTGTCGAGGCACGCCTGTTCCGACGCGTCGAGGCCCATGATGGCTTCGGAGATTTCGGTGTTGATGTGCTCGACTGCCTTCAGCACGCCCTTGCCGTTGTAGCGGCCGGCTTCGCCGTCGCGCAGTTCGATCGCTTCACGCGAGCCGGTGGACGCGCCCGACGGCACCGCCGCGCGGCCCATCGTGCCCGATTCGAGCAGCACGTCGCATTCGACGGTGGGGTTGCCGCGCGAATCCAGAATCTCGCGGCCGATGATATCTACGAT
>NZ_JAMBON010000149.1 GCF_023715655.1 Oceanobacillus luteolus
GACCATGGCCGTCGCCATCACCACCAGAATCGGAATGGTATTCGGCAGCAGGTGGCCAAACAGCCGGCGACGCGCCGACAGGCCCAGCACCTGGGTGGCCAGCATAAAATCGCGTTCGCGCAGGGAGAGACATTGCCCGCGCACCAGCCGCGCCAGTCGGGGCCACTCCAGCAGGCTGAGCATCACCACCACCATATAAATGCGCGAGTCCGGCGAAAAATCGAGCTCGGAAAGCATCGCCCCGGCGACAATTAACAGCGGTAACCCGGGGATAGTCATCACCAGGTGGCCACGCGCATGATCAGTTTGTCGGTTAACCCGCCGACGTAACCCGAGAGGGCGCCGAGCAGGTAGCCGAGGCACACCGACATCACCATGGTCAGCAGGCCGATAATCAGCGAGATGCGCCCGGCCAGCAGCAGGCGGGTGTAGACATCGCGACCGAGGAAATCGGTCCCCAGCCAGTGT
>NZ_JAMBON010000014.1 GCF_023715655.1 Oceanobacillus luteolus
CAAATGATCCTAAGACCATTATCTAGGAATATCCCAGAGCGTCCAAGTCATTTGACATATCAACAGGGTGAATTACAAGGAAATAATAGGCGGAAAATGTAGGCCTAAACATAATATACGAGGGGGAGAGACGATGGCTACATTCGCAATTCTATTTACCGTCATTGGTGGCATTATGCTCAATAGTCAAGCGGCGGTGAATGGTACTCTTGGCAGAAATATAGGAGTAATTGAAGCTTCTTTTATTTCCTTCTTTACCGGCACAGGATTTCTAGCCATTCTTGTCCTTTTCTTCGGTCAAGGTGACCTGTTGGCAATATTTGACGCTCCGAAATGGCAGTTGAGTGCCGTGTTTTGTGGTACGTTATATGTTCTTTTCAGTGTATTTGCTGTTCCTAAAATTGGAGTGGCCGCAACGAGCATCCTCGTCATTAGCGGACAACTATTCATGGGCCTCATTATTGATCATTTCGGCATGTTTAACGGAGCTGTGATACCTATTGACTCCAATCGTAGGCTGGCTATTTTCTTTATGGCGCTTGCACTTTTTTTCGTTTACAAAGGGAATAAAAGAGGCATTCAGGAATAACCTAAATGCCTCGGTCTCTATTCTTCCACATCCATTAAATATACTTTATCCGCAAAAGCTCCATTTTCCTCAGCTTTTTGTTTACGCAGCTGTTCTAGTTTTTCAAATGATTCGCCATGTACTTCAGCAAGTGCATAAATTACTTCCAGAATATCTGCGAGTTCTCCCAGTGATTCCTCATCATTTGCTGCTTCTTGATATTCGCTGAGTTCTTCCATCAACTTTTTTCGCAGTTCCAAAATATAACGGTCATGGTTCAGCGTCTCCACATTATACTTTTTCCCAGCCTCATCAAGTATCTCTGGAATACGGTCACGAACAAGCTTATTGTAGGTTGTCATCAGAACACTCCTTTTTTGTTACTTGTTATTATGCTGAGGATAAGTCCTAAAAATATTCCCTGAATTTTGGTAGGGAAAACATGAAGTTAATTAATTTGATGTAAAACGATGATAGAGCGGCCCTCTTGTCATGAAGACTTTCTATTTTGGTTGAAAACTGACAACAGAAGCTGTTTCTTGTCATGAATGACTTTTGATTTGGTGTAAAACTGACAATAGAGGGTGTCTCCTGTCATGAATGACTTTTGATTTGGTGTAAAACTGACAATAGAGTGGTCCTCTTGTCCTGAATCACCCTTGTTTCGGTTGAAAGCTAACAATAGAGCGTCTCTCAAGTCATGAAGCCCTTCTGCCTTGGTGAAAATCTTACAATAGAAGATCGCTTTTCATCTAAATCAACGATAATGCTTCTTCCCCACAGTGAAAGCTTCCACAGCTTCTCTGTCTATTTTATAACCAATCCCGACAGTTTGGGGTACTTCAATCATCCCGTCCACTGCCACGACTTCCGGAGTTATAATATCTCTTTCCCAATATCGATTTGAACCTGACGTATCACCTGGCAAGGTAAAATTCGGCAATGAGGTCAGCGCAATGTTATGGGCCCGTCCAATTCCTGATTCAAGCATGCCGCCACACCAAACTGGGATCCCTTTTTCCGCGCAGTAATCATGGATTCTCCTAGCTTCGGTTAGGCCGCCAACCCGGCCGATTTTCACATTAATCACCTTTGTGCTTCCAAGCTCGACCGCTTTTCTCGCATCTTCTAAAGAACATATACTTTCATCAAGGCATATTGGGGTTTTCAGTTCTTTTTGTAGGACGCCATGGTCAACGATATCATCTGCAGCCAAAGGTTGTTCAATCATCATGAGATCAAACTCATCGAGTTGCTTTAATAACTCGATATCATTCAAGGTGTAGGCTGAATTCGCATCGGCCATAATCGCAACCTTCGGAAATTCATTACGTAGGGCGCGGATGACATCTACATCCCAGCCTGGCTTTATTTTCACCTTCATCCGTTTATAGCCTTCCTTCACGTAGCTATCCACCAGCGCGATGAGCTCTTCGATTGTTGGCTGAATCCCGATACTGACGCCGACTTCGATACGTTCCTGTTTCCCTCCTAAAGCTTGAGCGAGCGACTGATTAGTTTGCTGGGCATAGATGTCCCATATCGCTCCTTCAATCGCTGCTTTTGCCATGTTGTTTTTACGGATTGGGGCAAATATTTCACTTACCTCATCTGGATAAGTTATTTCTTTGTGTAAAATAAGTGGAATCAAAAAATCCTCGAGCATATGCCAGTTCGTTTTCATCGTTTCTTCCGTATACCATGGGGAATAAAAAGCGACCGATTCCCCCCAGCCGATGATACCATCCTCACTTTTCGCTTCAAGTAATAAAAAGTCTCTGTTCTTTAATGTTCCGAAGCTGGTCGAAAAGGGTGACTTCAATTCCATTTGTAAGTGATGGATGGTGATTTCTGTAAGTTTCATGACTCTTCTCCTTCTTGTTCTTTGGAACGTTTGGATATAGCTCCAAGTTGGTCCATAATCTTCTTTTTAATCGTCAAGTAGTTTTTTATTTCAAAGTTCAAATAGAATAAATTTGCCCGAACTTCAAATTCATCCCTTGATTTCGGTAAGTCCATTTCACGGATCGATTGCTCATAAGCCTCAAGCAAATCCAGGGAGTAGTCAATGTTCATCGAGCGGACATTTTTGCTGATGTACAAAAATAAATCCGCGATCATCCCTTTTTGTTTTACATGTACTTCGGAGCTGGCGACAATACCGACAATCGTTACCATTCGTTTAACAATTTCAAGTTGTTCGGAGCGCATGTTGAAATAATAGTAATCCTTATTTTTTTCACGATATAAATGGTTTTCGATATCTTGAATGACGATGGATTTGGCTTGATTGATTAAACCTTGGGCTTCCTTGATTTCCTTGCCGTCCCAGTTCCGGTCTTTATCTTGTAAAAATGCGTGAAACTCATGAAAAATCTTCGTAAACTTCTCTTCCACTTTGAATTTATGTTGATTTATATCTTCTTTAAAGCTTGGCATGACACTATTCGTAAGTATCGCTATTCCCATACCAATAGCAATGATTAATAGCTCATCAAGGAAGATCTCCACACTCACATCCCCGATAGAATAAATATGGAGCAGCACAACCATACTCGTGACAAAGCCATTTTGAATCTTGGCCTTTACCAAAATTGGCATGAAAAAGAGAATGAATAGAGCGAAGACAACCGGATGATAGCCAGCTAATTCAAATACAATCGCACCTAGCACCAACGATAAAAGCGATGCGAAAAGCTTATCTTTAATCGTATGGAGGGTCCGTTTTTTCGTTGTTTCAATACACATGATTACGATAATTGCAGCAAAAGTGGCAAATTCCAAATTGAATAGACTTGCTAGCCACATGGCAATTCCTGCACCAACGGCAGTTTTAATTGTTCGATATCCCATACCGACCATCTGAAACACCTTCCTCTGTATACAACCATTATAAACTATTGAGACTCACTTGTTATGCTATACTAAAGTTATTAGACAATAAAGACAATCAATGAAATGGGGAGATCATCTTGAGTAAAGCCATACCTGAAGTGACATTAAACGATGGACTGACGGTACCTGTAATCGGTCTTGGTACCTATAAGCTGAAAGGGGCAGCTGGGGTTCGGTCGATTACAAGTGCGATTGACCACGGCTATCGTTTACTCGACAGTGCTTATAATTATGAAAATGAAGGAACCGTGGGCGAAGCTATCAGAAGAAGTTCGGTCCGCCGTGAGGAATTGCTGATTGCGTCAAAGTTACCTGGTCGATATCATACATATGACCTCGCAGTTGAGGCGATTCAAGAATCGTTATATCGGGCGAATTTAGATTATTATGATCTATATTTGATCCATTGGCCAAATCCAAAACAGGATGTCTATGTGGAAGCCTGGCAGGCGTTAATTGATGCGAAAAAATGGGGCTTGGTCCGTTCTATTGGAGTAAGTAACTTCCTGCCAGAACATATCGAACGTCTGGAAAGAGAGACTGGTGTGAAGCCAAGTGTGAATCAAATTGAATTACATCCATTTTTCAATCAAGAAGAGCAGCGGAAGTGGCATCAGGAAAACAATGTACAGACTCAGTCTTGGAGCCCACTTGCACGGGTGAAGAATGTGTTGGACAATGACATTTTAACTCCAATCGCAGCACGTCACAATAAATCGGTATCGCAAGTTATTTTACGCTGGCATTATCAACTAGGATCGATTTCCATTCCAAGATCCACATCTTCCGAACGTCAGCTTGAGAACATTTCCATTTTTGATTTTTCATTAACGGATGATGAAATGAATAAAATTGCCACCTTGTCCCGCATAGATGGCAGACAAAAAAATCAAGACCCTGCAGAATATGAGGAATTTTAAAGCGTCGTAAAAAAGCTCACTAGCAACATTTTAATAGGCTACACCTTTAGGAAGGAAGACGGCTATGAAAGAGCTGTATATTAAACAGAAAGTATTAAGTATGAGGGGCCGATTTACGGTAAAAGATGCGGATGAACGTGATGTTTACTTTGTCGAGGGCAGCTTCCTTAAGGTCCCGAAAGTTTTTACAGTATCCGATACCGGGGGCTCGGAAGTCGCGCAGATCACGAAACATTTCTTAACATGGTTGCCGAAATTCACGGTTTCAATCGATGGGCAGGAAGTCATCACGATTAAAAAAGAATTCACTTTCTTCAAATCGAAATTTACGATTGATGCGCTTGGCTTAGAGGTGGAAGGTGACTGGTGGGACATGGACTTTGGAATCTACCAGCACGGTGAATTAATCGGTGAAGTGAGTAAAAAGTGGTTCTCTTGGGGAGACAGCTACCAGGTGAAAGTGATGGACGAATCAGTGGAAAAGCTAATCATCGCCCTTGTCATTGCCATAGATTGCGTGAAAGCAGATCAGTCGTCCGCAGCATCCTCCGCAAGCTTTGGAGATTAGAAAATGGGACAGAGGAGAATCAATTTCCCCTCTGTCCCATTTAATTGTTCATATCAGAGCTAAAAGCGCTCACCCCAGAGTCGAAACCGCTCATACCTTAGCCAAAAGCGCTCACCCCAGATCCGAAACCGCTCATACCATATTCAAAAGCGCTCGCCCCGGAGTCGAAACCGCTCATACCATATTCAAAAGCGCTCGCCCCAGACCCGGAACCGCTCATACCTTAGCCAAAAGCGCTCACCCCATAGCCCGAATCGCTCATGCCACAGTCAAATCCGCTCGCCCCAACAAGAATCCTCTATTTTCCGCTCGTATAGTTATCAAAATACCCTTGAATAAAGACAAACGGTGTACCTTTATCTCCGCTGCCTGAGGTTAAATCAGATAAAGAACCAATCAAGTCCGTAAGTTTTCTTGGTGTTGTACCTTGGGCTTCCACTGATCCAACAAGGTCATCACTTTTGTTTTCAATATACTCTGCGATTGCTTTGTCCAGTTCTTCACCGCGAAGATGGCTGAAGTTATTGTCAGCCAAATATTTTAATTTAATTTCATTTGGCGTTCCTTCCAAGCCTTTCGTATAAGCCGGTGAAACGACAGGGTCAGCAAGCTCCCAAATTTTCCCTGCAGGGTCTTTGAAAGCACCATCTCCGTAAACCATTACTTCAACAGTTTTTCCTGTTGCTTCTTTAATTTTTGCTTGGATACCATCAACGAGCCCTTGGCATTTATTCGGGAATAGCTTCACGCTATCATCCGTCGCTTTATTACAGCCGAGCAGTCCAAAAGCTTCGTTATAGCCGCTGCCGTTCACTGGTTCCGTTAAAATATCATCCAAACCATACACAGTTTCCGCACCGTGATTCTTTAAGATACGTTTTGTCCGGAAGCGGGAGTGGATGTCGCATGCGAGTACATGCTTTGTATAATCAAGAATGGACTTTGCGTGATTGGAAAAGATAATCTCACAGCTGATTCCTTCCGCTTCGACAAGGCTGCGGTAATATTCGATATAATCAACGCCTGTAAAAGGGTGTTTCTGGTTGCCGAATAGTTCACGGAACTGTTCTTCTGTTAAGTTGTCTGTCCATGGATTGATGCCTTTTTCATCGAGATCATCAATGCTTACTAAGTGGTTACCGACCTCATCTGAAGGATAGCTCAGCATAAGCACGACCTTTTTCACACCTCTTGCTATCCCGCTTAAGCAGTTTGCAAAACGGTTACGGCTTAGAATTGGGAAAATCACTCCGACCGTCTCATCACCGAATTTCTCACTCACATCCGCTGCAATCGCATCAATACTAGCGTAATTCCCTTGTGCTCGTGCAACGATGGATTCAGTCAGGGATACGATGTCGCGATCTTGAATCGTGATTCCTTCCACCTCTGCGGCGTTCAATACGGTATCCACAACGATTTTCTCTAAATCATCACCTTCGTTTATAATTGGTGCTCTGAGTCCACGTACTGTCGTTCCAACTACTCTTTCCAATCTAATCTCTCCTCTGTTTCAAGGTATATGTAGGTATCATTAACTTTTGATTTCTCCTTCTTTACTATACCTTCATTCTCTGGTATAAGTAAAATTAATAATAATAATAAGAGGTATTAGGTGGGTTAATATGAAGGGGCAATTGGATTTATACCGTGTTTTTCATATCGTCAGTAAAAATAAAAGTTTTTCCAAAGCGGCGAAAGAGTTGTTTATGACTCAGTCTGCTGTCAGTCAATCGATTTTACGATTGGAAAAAGAATTGGAGGTCCAGCTTTTCCATCGTACCCCAAAAGGCGCTGTTTTAACCAATGAGGGGAAAGTTTTGCATGAACATGTAAGCTCGGCTCTCGGAATTATTGATGTGGCGGAGGACAAAATCCAAGCGTTCAAGGGGCTGAGAAGGGGAGAATTACGGATTGCGGTTGGGGATACGATTTCCCGGTATTTTTTATTACCTTTTTTAGAAGAGTATCATGCGAGATTCCCCGGAATTAAACTGAAGATATTAAATGGAACGACTCCGGAAATATTGGATTATATAAAAGCCCGTGAAGCGGATGTCGGTGTGTGTAACTTGCCGATTGCGGATGAACAGTTCAGGGTCATTCCGTGTATGAAAATCCACGATATTTTTGTTTGTGGGGAAAAATATCGCCGCATCTCGAAGATACCTGTTAGTTTTGATCATTTGATGCAGCTGCCTTTAATCCTATTTGAAAAGAATACGATTTCCCGAAGATATGTCGATGAATTTTTTGAGGAAAGAGGTTACGCGATTTCACCTGTTTTTGAGTTGGGTTCCTATGATTTGCTTATGGATTTTGCAAAGAGCAATCTAGGGATTTCTTGTGTTGTGCGTGAATTTTCACAGGAATATTTAAACAGGGGAATACTTCATGAAGTGCTATTGGAGGAGACAATCCCTAGTCGAGAGATTGGCATCGTTAATTTAAAATCCGTTCCGTTATCTCCGGCTGCTGAAAAATTTGTCCAACAAATCAACCCGACTAATAAATGATAGAAGTTACCTTGCTATCTAAATGTATAGACAGGTATACATGTGGAGTGCTAAACTATTTTTAAAGGTAGTTTTTAAAGAAAGGAGTCAACGAACCATGCTAAAAAAATTATTCAAGAAATCAAATGGAGTGGAAATTCATGCTCCTTTAAATGGAAAAGTCGTTAACCTGAAGGATGTTCCGGACCCCGTGTTCAGCCAAAAAATGATGGGTGAAGGTATTGCTATTGTTCCTTCAGAAGGAAAGGTCTTCTCTCCAGTGAACGGAGAAATCGTCACGATTCCAGAGTCAAAACATGCGATTGGAATGCGTACGAAAGACGGTACGGAAGTTCTTATTCATATCGGGTTGGAAACGGTATCCCTAAACGGAAAAGGATTCACGACCTTAGTGAGTGTTGGAGATCAAGTAAAAGTCGGCGAGCAGTTATTGGATGTGGATTTAGAATATATCAAAGAAAATGCTGCCGATATCATCACCCCTGTCATCATTACAAACAGCAATGATAAACAGGTGACCGTGGCAGAGGAAACCGAAGCGCGGGCAGGAGAAACGGTGCTTCTTACAGTAAAATAAGAGCTGAAAGGTGGATTCTATGATTCACACATACTTTAAACGTATCAGCGAACTGTTGCAGCATGTTGAAACAAAAGAAATGCAAGCAATGAACCAAGCTGCGGAAAAAATTGCTGCATCAATCCAATCGGAAGGAATTATTCATGTATTTGGCTGCGGCCACTCTCATATATTAGCAGAAGAGGTATATTATCGAGCTGGTGGCTTGGCTGTGATCCATCCGATTTTTGATGAGGATGTGATGCTCCATAAAGATGCAGTACGTGCTTCTGTGCTTGAGAGAAAAAGCGGGTATGCGGAAAAGTTTATGGAAAATCAGCCCATACGTAGAGGAGATATCATGATAGTTGTCTCTACATCGGGAAGAAACCCAGTCCCGATCGACGTTGCACTTCTTGCAAAGGAAAAAGATGCGTACATCATTGGAATCTCTTCCAGTGTCTATGCAGAAACTCAGACTTCGCGGCATGAGAGCGGTAAATGTTTGAAAGATGTTGTAGATTTGCAGATCGATAACCATGTTCCGCTAGGAGATGCTATCTTGAAGCATGACGGAGTAGCAGTGCCTTTTGCACCAAGTTCAACGGTTATTGGAGCGGCAATTGTCAATAGTATAATTGCCCAAGCTATTGCGAATGTAGCAGAGAAAGGGATGGAGCCTCCAGTTTTATTGAGTGGTAATATCGATCAAGCTGACGAGCGTAACAAAAAGTTAATGAAAGAGTATTATTTGCGTCTATCCCAGACATAAGTATAGTTGTATAGACAACCATACTTAGCATCTGGTAAAATAGAATTAGCAAGTTACCTCGTTTAATAGCTGCCAAATCTGTTTACACGGACAGAAAGGAGGGAGCCTGGATTTTTATTGGTGATTTGGTAGCGCTATCATATAGTTGTATATCATCATCAGACAAGTTGCTTGCTGCGATATCATCAAATTTTTTAAAAAAAGGATGATTATTATGTTGAAGTATTTACAAAATCTTGGTCGGTCACTAATGCTCCCTGTAGCAGTTTTGCCAGCAGCAGCAGTCCTCTTGGGGATTGGCTACTGGATCGACCATGATGGGTGGGGCTCCGAAAACGTTGCTGCGGCTTTCCTTATTGCAGCCGGAGGCTCGATACTTGATTTCCTTCCTGCGATATTTGCAGTTGGGGTAGCAGTTGGAATGTCAAAAGAAAGAGACGGTGCCGCCGCGCTTGCTGGTCTCGTTGGTTATTTAGTTATAACTAACATGCTTTCTGTTGATAAAATGGCAATGTTCCAAGGAATTGAAGCGGATAGTGTCAATGCAGCGTTTGCTAATATTGAAAACGTTTTTGTCGGAATTATTTCTGGTCTTATTGCTGCAGCGATGTACAACCGCTTTAGTAAAACAAAGCTTCCGGATGCGCTCGCTTTCTTCAGTGGAAGAAGGAGTGTGCCAATTGTGACGGCAGCTGTCATGCTTGTCATTTCATTATTAATGATGGTTGTATGGCCTATTGCTTATAGTGGGTTAGTTTCCTTCGGTACAGCGATTAGTAATATGGGTTCTGTTGGGGCTGGGCTTTACGGGTTTTTCAACCGATTGCTGATTCCAACTGGGCTGCATCATGCGCTGAACTCTGTGTTTTGGTTTGACGTAGCTGGAATTAATGATATTGCTAATTTCTGGTCTGGTAATGGGGAAAAAGGTGTTACCGGTATGTACCAAGCTGGGTTTTTCCCAATCATGATGTTCGGATTGCCGGCAGCTTGCTTAGCAATGTACCATACTGCGAAAAGCAAAAGAAGAAAACAAGCGGCTTCCTTACTCATGGCAGCAGCATTCGCTTCTTTCTTAACCGGTGTAACCGAGCCGATTGAATTCTCCTTCATGTTCTTAGCACCATTCCTTTATGTTGTGCATGCTGCATTAACGGGATTATCCCTGTTCATTGCTTCTACCTTTGGCTGGACAGCGGGCTTTGGTTTTAGTGCAGGATTTATCGACTTTTTCCTAAGTTCACGCTTGCCGCTAGCGAATATGCCGCTCATGCTCGTCGTGCAAGGACTTGGATTTGCGGTGGTTTATTACTTCCTGTTCCGTTTCTTGATCGTTAAATTCGATATGAAAACGCCAGGACGTGAAGATGATGAGGAGGTAGTGGCAGCAGCAAGTCAATCTGGTTCCGCATCGGATGATCGTTTTGCCGTCATGGCTCGTGAAATCTATGCTGGACTTGGTGGGGATGATAACGTGTTATCTGTGGATAACTGTGCAACCCGATTAAGATTGGAAGTAAAAGATGCTGAACTAGTAGACCAAGCAAAAATTAAAGCGACAGGTGTACCAGGAGTAAACGTCATTGGAAAAAATAATGTCCAAGTCATCGTAGGTACACAAGTGCAAGCAGTTGCGGATGAAGTGAAGAAAATTAGAAAAGAAAACTAATCATAGAGGCTAGCATTCTGCTTTTTAGAATACTAGCCTTTCTTCCATGGAGGTGCACATGAAACGACTAATCAGCTCAACCGCATCCGATTTTGCAAACTTGGATAAGGACCAACTGTTACAATCGATTAAAGCATCCGAGGGCCGTACGCTTATTGCCGAAGTCATGTGTCATGCTCAGCCGCTGTATCCAGGTATCACCAATGCGGAATATGCTGCGGCTTTTGGAGCGGATATGATTTTGCTGAATGTGTTGGATGTGGAGAAACCGAGTATAGAGGGGTTGGAAATTGAGAATATAGAAGATAGCATTCAAACATTAAAGAAAATGATCGGCCGTCCAGTTGGAGTGAATCTGGAGCCGGTGGATTCTAGTGCAAGACGATTGGAAACGCTCGATGTATTGCCGGAAGGGAGACGGGCAACTGCCAAATCATTAAGAAAGCTAAAAGCATTGGGGGCGGATTTTGTCTGCTTGACCGGCAACCCGAAAACAGGTGTGACGAATCAGGAGATTTTAGCATCGATTCAACTTGCGAAAGAAGCGGGATTGCTTATTATCGCCGGCAAGATGCATGGCGCGGGGATCGATGAGAAATTAACTGATAAAGAAACAGTGCGGAATTTTGTGGAGGCTGGAGCGGATATTGTCCTGCTGCCGGGAGTCGGAACAGTTCCGGGAACGACGTTAGAGAAAACAGCAAGTCTTGTGGAGGAAGTCCACTCTCTTGGAGCAATGGCACTGACTTCAATCGGAACGAGCCAAGAGGGAGCAGAGAGGGAAACAATCCAGCAAATCGCGTTGTATAATAAAATGGCTGGTGCAGATGTGCATCATATTGGTGATGCCGGCATGTATGGGATGGCTATTCCAGAGCGGATTATGGATTATTCCATAGCCATCCGCGGAAAAAGGCATACGTATTTTCGCATGGCATCTTCCATTTTCCGCTGATATGCAAAAGAGGAAGCGCCCGTTTAAGTACGGAGGTCTAGCAAGTCCGGTAGTCGTAGTGCTCGTCGTGTTGCAAGTTAAGTCAGTGAAGCGGCACTCGCAAAGCCACACGATGTAGTCCTTAGATGTAAATTCATGAAGAGAGTACATGCAGATGCTTCGCTGAAGCTGGACGTGGAAAAGATAAACGGGAGTACATTTACTCCCGTTTCATTTGCAAATTGAATTTATATTTATCGGCCCGGTAAGCGGACTTTACATACTCGATCGGTGTATCGTCTTGAAGGAAGCTTGTGCGTTTCATTAAAAGAATCGGGTTACCTTTTTTGATGCGCAGTTGCTTGATTTCCTCTTCATTTGCGAGTGCCGCTTCAATGCTTTGCTTTCCATAGGCGATTTGCAGTTGCAAGTTATTTTCCAAGTGTTGATAAAAAGACGTGGAGATGTCTTGCTCTGTCATATCTCCAACTATTCTTTGTGGAGTGTAGACAGTTTCAAGGGCAACTGGTTCATCATTTGCCATCCGGATTCTTTTAATTTCATAGACAGCATCTTCTTCACTTATTTTTAAAATAGCTGCAATTTGTTCGTTTCCTGTGATTGTTTGAAAGTGAAGTAATTTATTGGATGGGGTAAACCCGCGGTTTTTCATATCTTCACTGAAACTTGTCAGACCAGAGAGATCTTGTTCAAATTTCTGTTCAGCTATAAAGGTGCCTTTACCTTTTTGACGGTATAATAATCCTTCACTTACGAGGTTATTAATCGCTTGCCTTACAGTCATCCGGCTAATATTATACTTCTCAGTGAATTCACGTTCTGACGGTAAAATATCTCCCGGCTGTAGCTGTTCTGATTCAATGAATTGTCTAATTTGCAATTCCAGCTGATAATAAATTGGAATCGGTGAATTTTTGTCAATCATGTAACCCCGCCTTTTTTCATCTTACAACCATTGTACCAAACAAAATTACACATGTATAGATGTACTGATGTATAGACAAGTATGAGAACGACTTTGCTCGAAAGGATGAACAATCATGAAAAAATCAGCACTTCTTATAAAAAACGCAACAATCTACTTGGAAAATCAGGTTCTTAACCGAGCCAATCTCTATGTGGAAAACGGACAAATCAAGGAAATTATTGATGAAGGTGAACTGTCGAGTGAGATGTTGAATGAGGCTCATATCATCGATGCAGAAAATCTAAACGTTATTCCAGGGTTCATCGACAGCCATATCCATGGAGCAAACGGCGCCGACGTGATGGACAGTACGCACGAAGCATTACAGACGATGGCCCAATTTTTACCCAAGGAGGGTACTACTGCATTCCTTGCAACAACAATTACCCAATCTCCGGATAATATTGAGCAAGCATTGACGAATATAGTAAGTTACGAGAATACACCTGGTCAAGCGGAAGTGGCTGGGGTACATCTTGAAGGTCCTTTTGTTGAGAAGTCAAAAGCGGGTGCGCAGCCGAAGGAATTCATCATGCAGCCGGATCTTCAACTCTTCAATGAGTGGCAGCGGCTCTCGGGAAATAATATTAGAACGATTACCCTTGCACCGGAGCATGATACAGACGGTAGTTTTATTCAAGCTTTGAATGAATCGGGTGTCATCGTATCTGCTGGTCATACCGATGTTGGTTTCCATGAAATGAAGCAAGCGGTCAGGCATGGTGTTCGGCAATTGACGCACCTCTGTAATGCTATGAATGGCATCCACCACCGTGATGTTGGGGCAGTCGGTGCTGGATTTTTATTGAAAGAGTTATCTGCGGAACTCATCGCAGACGGCATCCATGTTACGAAAGAAATGCTTCAAATCATCTATAACCAGATGGGAAGTGATCGTCTAATTTTGATAACAGATGCGATGCGGGCGAAAGGGCTTGAACCAGGTGACTATGAGCTCGGAGGCCAGCCGGTTGAAGTGACGGAGGATCGTGCTGTATTGGAAGATGGGACACTTGCAGGAAGTATTTTAACGATGGATGCAGCCGCCAAACTTATGCTTGAATTGGATGGCGTAGGTTGGCATGACATTATCCGGATGGCCTCGGTCAATCCAGCTAAACAGGTTGGCATGTTTGATCGGAAAGGCAGTATTGCAAAAGGTAAAGATGCGGATTTGGTTATTGTTGATGATGGTTTCAATATCAAATTTACGATTTGTCGTGGCGTTATTGCTTATGAGGGTTGATGGGTAAAAAATTAAACTCATCCAGGGGGGATGACAATGCGTATGGGCATGCGTCTTGCTGAAATTGTTTTAGGTATTATTTTTCTTGGTGCCGGATTAAATGGATATCTCGTATTATTTGGTTTTGAACCACTGGCTCCCACCAGTCCGGCAGCAATGGAGTTTCTAGGCTCTGGTTACTTTCTTGCATTAGAAAAAGGCGTCGAAATTGTAGCGGGGATATTTTTGTTGATACGAAGGTATGTGCCATTGATGTTACTGATTTTAGCAGGAATTATCGTCAATATATTAGCTTTTCATATTTTTGTAGATGCTGATCTACTTCTCCTGGCAATCCTTATTACCGTTCTTGAAGGAGTATTACTATGGCACTATCGAGAGAGTTATAGAGGGTTACTGGAAAGCAGGCCTAAACACTTCCGTTGATGCTCTATATTCTCCACCAGCTTAATTTGTGGGATTATTCATATAATTATAATACAATAGATATAGAGACTATAGTATTGCAATATCCATCTATATTAGGAGGGGAATATTCGTGAAGAAAATTATCAATGATCCAAATTCAGCTGTACAGGATATGTTGGATGGCTTCGTCGCAGCATATCCAAATGATGTAAAACGTTTGCCTGGTACAACAGTCATTGCTAGAAAGGATGCCCCTGTTACGAATAAGGTTGGAATTGTCAGTGGTGGAGGGAGTGGACATGAACCAGCACATGCAGGATATGTCGGTGAAGGGATGCTTGATGCGGCAGTAGCAGGTGAAGTGTTTACATCTCCAACTCCAGATCAAGTATTTGAAGGAATTAAAGCCGTTGATAATGGTGCTGGTGTGTTATTGGTCATTAAAAACTATACCGGTGACATCATGAATTTCGAGATGGCTGCTGAGCTTGCAGAAGCGGAAGGCATTAATGTGAAGCAAGTAGTTGTCAATGATGATGTTGCGGTGGAGGATAGTTCTTTTACAACCGGACGACGCGGGATAGCGGGTACAGTTTTCGTGCATAAGATTGCTGGAGCAAAGGCTGCACAAGGTGCCTCTTTAGAGGAAGTTCAAGCGGTGGCTGAGAAGACCATCCAAAATGTAAGGTCCATCGGGATGGCGCTCACGCCATGTATCGTGCCGGCTGCAGGAACGCCTAGTTTTGAACTAAAAGAAAATGAAATGGAAATTGGCATTGGTATCCACGGAGAACCTGGAATTGAACGGAAAGAAATTACAACTGCTGATGAAATCGCTGTTGAACTCACTGAAAAGGTGATTGCTGATTTAGGTCTGAAAAGTGGCGAGGAAGTTGCAGTGATGGTTAATGGGTTAGGTGGAACTCCAGAGATGGAGCTATTTATCGTAAATAAAAAAGTGAATCAATTACTATCTGATAAAGGAATTACCATTTATGATACATTCGTTGGAGAATATATGACTTCTCTGGAAATGGCCGGTTGTTCTGTAACGCTTTTAAGATTGGACCAAGAACTAAAAACCCTATTGGATGCTGAATCCAAAGCTCCAGCATTTCGTCGTTGAAATGGAGGTGCAATGATGAAATTAGATGTGGCTCATATATTAGATTGGATGGAAAAGGCTAATGACAAAATACAACAAAATAAAACCTATTTAACATCTTTAGACCAAGCGATTGGCGATGGGGACCATGGAATTAATATGGCTCGTGGATTCCAAGAAGTAATTGGAAAGATTTCAGCATCAGATTATAGCAATGTGTCTGACCTGTTAAAGGATATTTCTATGACTCTATTATCAAAAGTCGGAGGCGCATCGGGCCCATTGTATGGGACAGCATTTTTGAAGATGTCCATGGCTTTAAAGGATAGTGATTCGGTTGATTATCCTCAATTCGTTCATGCGATGGAGGAAGCCCTTCAAGGAATAAAACAGCGGGGAAAGGCAGAAAAAGGAGAGAAGACACTTGTAGATGTTTGGGAGACATTACTGGAGCAACTGAAGGAGCAAGATGACTTCGATTCTGTCAGATTTGAGGAAACGGCCAAGCTTGCTATGGAGTCAACGAAAGAACTTGAAGCTAAAAAAGGACGGGCTGCCTATTTGAGAGAACGTTCCATCGGGCATTTGGATCCGGGGTCGGTCTCCTCGTATTATATTTTTTCTTCTTTGTCTGATGTAGTGAAGGAGAGTGTTTGAACGTTATGAGCAAGGTAGGGATTGTGCTCGTTTCCCACAGTTCTAAAGTGGTGGCAGGCATTAAAGATATCATCAGTCAAATGGTGCCGAATGTGTCTGTTGCACTTGCCGGTGGTACTGAAGAAGATTCCATCGGGACAAGCATTGATAAAATTCAACAGGCAGTCGAAGAAGTGTACAATGAACAAGGTGTGCTTATTTTTTATGATATCGGCAGTGCGAAAATGAATGCGGAAATTGCTGTTGAAATAAGTGAACACGATAATTTGAAAGTGGTGGAAGCTCCTATATTGGAAGGTGCTTTTGTAGCAGCAGTGGAAGCAGGGATGGGAAAATCAATAGAAGAAGTGGTCAAGGCTGCTGAGAATGCAAGTCAGATATGAGAAGCTCATTTCACTTTGAAAAGTAAGTTTAAACAATTTAAAAATCACACGCCCCCTGGGTACGTGTGATTTTTTAGTTATGCAAACTGTAAGTGATGTTTTTCGATAAACTCTTTTAAGATGCTCTCCAAGTTCGGCCCTTCCACCTCGTCTAGATCATAGAACACACGAGTAGTAGGTTTGTTGATATTGATGACACGAGTCAAGTCGATTGGTGTACCAATAATCACTGCATCACAGTCCGTATTATTGATGGTCTCCTCTAAATCTTTCAGTTGCTGTTCCCCATATCCCATTGCAGGAAGCACTTTTTCAATATGAGGGTAAGTTTTGAATGTTTCTTTCAATGTTCCGACTAAATATGGGCTAGGATCTACAATTTCTGAAGCTCCAAGACGTTCTGCAGCAACAGAACCTGCGCCGATTTTCATCTCTCCGTGTGTAAGTGTCGGGCCATCTTCTACAACTAAAACTTTTTTACCTGTAATCAATTCTGGTTTATCAACAGTAATCGTCGATTCAGCCTTGATGATTTTGCTATCAGGGGCTGCAGCTTTTATATTATTTTCCACTGTTGCAACTGCTTCTTCCGGAGCACTATCCACTTTGTTTATGATGGACACGTCTGTCGTTCTCAAACAAACTTCACCAGGATAATATTTCAGTTCATGACCTGGACGGTGCGGGTCAAGTACGGTAATTGCGAGGTCTGGCTCATAGAAAGAGAAGTCATTGTTTCCACCATCCCAAAGAATGACATCACAGCCATCTGGATCATTTTCCGCAGCTTTTAAAATATCTGCATAATCGACACCTGCATATACAATATTACCTCTTGTCACATGTGGCTCATACTCTTCCATTTCCTCGATTGTACAATCATGTTTTTTCAAGTCGTCGACAGTCGCGAAACGTTGTACACGTTGTGCATTCAAGTCACCGTAAGGCATCGGGTGACGTACAGCAACGACTTTTAAGTTTTGCTTAAGCAACGTTTCAATGATTTTACGGGAAGTTTGGCTTTTTCCTGTCCCTGTACGTACGGCTGTAACGGAAATGACCGGTTTGTTACTTTTTAACATCGTACTGTTTGGTCCAAGTAATTTGAAATCTGCACCAGCAGCATTCACAACTGCACTGATTCCCATCAAATCTTCATAGCTGATATCACTGAATGCGAAGACACATTCATCGACATCTAGTTCTTTAATTAATTGAGGAAGCTCATCTTGGGAATAAATTGGAATCCCCTCTGGATATAAGCTTCCAGCAAGTTCACTCGGATATTTACGTCCATCTATATCAGGAATTTGCGCTGCAGTGAATGCAACGACGTTATATGCATCATTATCACGATAATACGTGTTGAAATTATGAAAGTCTCGACCAGCTGCACCAATGATAATCACGTTTTTAGTTTCCATTTGCATCAGCTCCTATGCGTTTCTAAGAATTGATTATAATTATACTCCTCGATGTATAATTATGCAAGGGTTAAATAAAAATAATTTTGATAAAACTTTCTACTTATATAATATGTAGATTCAGAGAAAGTGTGGAAGAACTTTATTTGATAGAATCGGTGTCTTATAATCTCCAATAAAAGGAGATTAAGGTGGGTTGCAGCAAGGATGGGTAATGAAGAGTGGTTGGGAAGGACAGAGGCTCAAATTCAACCTCTGTCTCCAAAAGTCTTAAAATAGGTAGCAGCTTCCACCATTTTTGCGCCATACCAGAACATTTCTCCGTCGACGATTCTAATTTTTACATCTGGTAGCATCTCACGGAATTCATCCAGATGGTCGTCCCGGAATGGGTATGGTTCTGTAGCCAGGAAAACTTCCTCAAGCTCTGCCTGTTTGAAATCCAAATCCGTCACTACTGGATATCTGCCTTCTGTTTCTGTAAAAGGATTGATAAAACCCATTTCCTCAAGCAGTGAATTTATGTATGTATTTTTTCCGACCACCATATATGGCTTTTTCCAAATGACGTAGGCCACTCTCTTTCCACTAGCATGTGGCAGGTTTTGAAATGCAACTTTAATTTGTTTGCTGAGAGTTGCCGCATTTTCTTCTCGACCCGTTAAGCGCCCCAAGTCATTCAACATCCGGAACACATCATTGAAATGCTGAACTTCAAACACGAAAACCGGGTAATGCTGTTCTAGTGTTTCTACAATTTCCTTCGTATTCTCTTCTTTTTCAGCAATAATGAGATTTGGCTTCAGTTCGTGGATCCTATCCAGCTTTATATCTTTTGTTCCGCCAATATTAATGGCGCTTTTCACTTTATCCTCAGGAAATTTACAAAATCTCGTCCTGCCGACAATTTCCTTTTCCAATCCAATGTGATACATCGTTTCCGTTATTGCAGGAACTAGTGAAATAATCCGCTTTGGTGGTTCGTCCAGTGGAACTATCCGTCCAAGATGATCTCGAATCCCCATATAACCCCCCCTGACTAGAATAAATCATGCGATGGAATAGCAGAATAACACTGATGCTATAAAACTGTAAACCTTTACATGAGGCTTAAAAACATTATACAGGAGGAATGGGTATGGGTAAATTACAAGACAAGGTAGCCGTTATTACAGGAGGGGTCTCAGGAATTGGAGCGGCCTCTGCGACACTTTTTGCAGCAGAAGGGGCAAAGCTGGTACTTGTCGATATGAATCAGGAGCTAGGTGATCGTTTTATTGAAGAATTAAAAGGGCAGGGTGGCGATGCAGTGTTTGTCAAAGCCGATGTGACGAATGAGGCGGATGTGCAAAACGTATTCGACACAGCGAAGTCCCAGTTTGGCAAGGTGGATATACTTTTCAATAACGCGGGAATCGGAAGTGTGAAACCAACCGAAGAGTTAACGTATGCTGAATGGAGAAGAACGGTAGAAGTGGACTTGGATGCGGTCTTTTTAAATGCCCAGTTTGCGATCAAAGAGTTTTTGCAAAACGGTGGCGGTGTCATAGTCAACACAGCTTCGATGTATGGTTGGGTAGGTTCTCCGGGAAGTGCAGCCTATAACGCAGCGAAAGGTGGAGTGATTAACCTTACCCGTTCCCTTGGTCTTGAATATGCTGAAAGAAACATCCGTATCAACGCTCTTTGTCCTGGTTTTATTGAAACACCGATTTTAGGCGATACGGACAGGGAATTCTTGACGAATGCAACGCCGATGAAACGTTTAGGACAACCTGAGGAAATGGCTAAAGCAGCACTATTCTTGGCAAGTGATGACTCTTCCTTTATGACTGGAAACTCGTTGATCGTCGATGGTGGATACACTGCCCAATAAGTTCATCTCTGAACCCTCTCTGACTTAAACAGGGAGGGTTATAATATGTGTTATAAAACTTCTGCTTATATAGATAAAAGCATTTAAACTATACTCATTTGGGCTGTGTTAAGATAGTATAGGATGATTTACTACATAAAAGGAGTTTTAGACGGTGAGCAAACATGAAAAATTAATTGTACTAGCAGTATCCTTAGGGGTTATCTTGAATCCTTTAAACACGACGATGATTACCGTCGCTCTACCTGCCATCCAGCAGGATTTTCAATTGAACGCTACTGATATATCTTGGCTGATCGCTTCTTACTTTATTATCAGCGCCATATTCACCCCATTAATTGGAAAATTAAGCGACAGTTACGGCAGAAGGTTAATATTTGTGATTGGACTCCTTCTCGTCGTAGTTTCCTCTATCCTGGCTCCATTATCAAATACGATGATTGTATTATTGATTATGCGCGGCATACAAGCCATTGGTACATCCGCCTTATTCCCGGCAGGGGTAGGCATTATCCGGAATGTGATCCAACATAAACAAAATCGAGTCATTGGAACATTAGCTGTATTTGCCACGACCTCGGCTGCTTTCGGACCTACTATTGGTGGGTTGCTAATTCAATTTGGGGGCTGGCCAGTCATTTTTTATGTGAATCTGCCCATTCTGGCATTGGGAATCTTCTTGACGTTACGATATATTCCGAAAGACGAGCAATCCAGTGGGAAGGATCATTCATGGGATATCTTTGGAATCCTATTATTCAGTTTGACGATTATTGCTTGGATGATATTTTTACTAGGATTGGAGCAGGAAGTACAAATAGGTACGTTGACTCTCTCGATTATTGTTACGGTTGTATTCTATATGCATGAAAAGAAAAGGGAAAATCCTTTTATAAATGTAAACTTTTTCCGTTCAAATTTAAATATTACGCTTATATTTGGACAATACATTCTCTCGACGGTCATTTTCTTCGCAGTATTACTCAGCTTTCCAACATTCTTACAGAGTGCAATCGGAACAACGTCGAGAACAGCAGGATTGGTCATGCTCTCGTTGTCGATATTTGCAATGGTGATGACTCCAATTGCAACGAGGTGGATGGAACGTTCGGGATTCCGGATTCCTCTTCTAGTCAGTGTGGGGGTAGGGATAATCGGCGTACTCATGATGTTTATGGTAAAAGGCAATTCATCACTCTTCTTAGTTGGCTTAGTTCTTGCTATCATAGGGATCAGCAATGGAATCCAGAATATCGGTTTACAAAATCTGTTGTTTACGTTCATTGATAAAGCAGACAGCGGAATTGCCTCAGGTCTGTTGATGACATCGAGATTCATTGGAAATATTCTTGCTTCCAGTCTTTATGGAATTGCTTTTGCCACAGGTATGGGCAATCAAAATATGATGACGATGACAATGGTGCTCCTATTTATTGCAGCCCTCCTGTTTCCAGGAATGCTCTATGTAACAAGGAGAAATAAAGAAGCATGAAACGTATTTTTCAGTTTCATGCTTCTTTTTTATGTCTAATCTTCAGTAATCCGACGAAAAACGAAGCAATTGTAAGAAAAACAACGCTATACACTTTATAAAATAAAAATTGTACGTATTAAACACGTTATATAAAGTTTAAATTGAGTTTAGTTAGCAAGCAATCTAAGCTATACTTAAGAAGTGATTTCAGAAAACATGAAAATTGTCGGAGGTGCGTTGTTTTGTTGGAATTTAAAAATGTTACAAAACGCTACAGCAGCCAAGGTAGACCTGCTGTTAACAGCTTAAATTTAAAAATAGAAAAAGGAGAATTTGTTTGTTTTATCGGTCCTAGTGGTTGTGGGAAAACAACGACGATGAAAATGGTGAACCGGTTGATTGATATATCAGAAGGACAGATTTTAATAAATGGAAAAGATATTATGAAGCAAAATCCGGTAGAGCTTCGCCGCTCCATTGGTTATGTCATCCAGCAAATCGGGCTGATGCCACATATGACGATCAAGGAAAATATCGTACTTGTCGGTACCCTTCTCAAATGGTCGAAGGAAGAAAAAGATGCACGGGCAAAAGAACTGATTAAACTTGTTGACTTACCGGAAGATTACCTCGATAAATATCCACATGAACTGAGTGGGGGACAACAACAGCGAATTGGGGTATTACGTGCGTTAGCTGCTAACCCACCATTGATTCTCATGGACGAACCATTTGGAGCACTAGACCCGATCACAAGGGACTCGCTTCAAGATGAGTTCAAAAAATTGCAACGTGAATTAGGAAAAACGATTGTGTTCGTCACCCATGATATGGATGAAGCGTTGAAGCTTGCGGATCGAATCGTCATTATGCGTGACGGGGAAATTGTCCAAGCAGACACACCGGAAGAAATCTTAAGAAACCCGGCGAATGAGTTTGTCGAAGAATTCCTAGGAAAAGAACGTCTCATTCAAGGCCGTCCTGATGTTGTTACAGTTGGACAAATCACCGGTGGCTCTCCAGTGACGATTGAACCACAAGCCACATTAAAAACTGCTCTGGCTACGATGAAGGACAAAAAAGTCGATGCACTGCTTGTCATTGACTCGAATCGTAAGCTACAGGGATATATCGATATTGAAATGGTGAACTTGAACTATAAAAAAGCAACTACAGTTGAAAAAGTAATGGAAACAGATTTGTTTGCTGTTACGGAAGACAGCTTATTACGTGATACAGTTCACAAGATACTTCGTCGTGGTGCGAAATTTGTACCGGTTGTAGACGAAGAAAATCGTTTGACAGGAATCGTCACTCGTGCAGCTTTGGCGAATCTATTGTATGACACGATTTGGGGCGATGGAATGGAATTGGAAGACGAAAAGCCAAAGCTTCGTGCACTGTAGGAGGTGGATGTAAATGACAGAGTTTTTTGCTGCCCATGGTAGTGACTTAATCTACAAAACTGGGGAACATTTATATATTTCACTGGCAGCTATTTTATTAGGAATCATTGTGGCTGTGCCACTGGGAATAGCGTTGTCCAGGGTACCGAAGTTTGCGGATCGGTTTATCTCCCTTGTCGGAGTTCTGCAAACTATCCCGAGTTTAGCGATTCTAGCATTTTTCATCCCATTCTTAGGGGTTGGAAAATTGCCTGCAATCATTGCTTTATTCTTCTATTCGTTACTGCCGATTTTACGGAATACGTATGTCGGAGTGAGAGATGTGGATAAAGGGATAGTTGAAGCCGGAAAAGGTATGGGAATGAATACCTGGCAATCCATTATAAAAATGGAATTCCCATTAGCGCTTCCTGTTATTATGGCGGGTATTCGCTTGTCTACCGTGTACTTGATTGGTTGGGCGACACTAGCAGCCTTTATTGGTGGCGGTGGACTTGGTGATTTTATTTTTGATGGATTGAATTTATATCGACCGGACTTGATTTTAGCTGGAACAATTCCAGCAACGATTCTTGCGGTTATCGCAGATCGGTTACTTGCTGTTTTGGAAACTAAAATGACGCCTAAAGGATTGAGAGAATCCTATAAAACAGCTGCATAATGTTGGAGGTGAAATGTTTTGAGAAAGGGAATTATACTAATTGCTTTATTATTGATGCTTTCGGGATGTTCGTTACCTGGATTGACAGGATCAGCCGCCAATACAGTGAAAATTGGAACGCTT
The DNA here is from genome assembly GCF_023715655.1 of Oceanobacillus luteolus. Classification (GTDB taxonomy): domain Bacteria; phylum Bacillota; class Bacilli; order Bacillales; family Amphibacillaceae; genus Oceanobacillus; species Oceanobacillus luteolus. The sequence goes on from NZ_JAMBON010000014.1 coordinate 23,150, forward strand.
GTTCAATCGGAATCCCATATATTAGCGGAGATGTTAGCTATCCTCATTGAAAGGGATATCGGTGCAGATACAGAGCTTGTTACTCACCTTGGTTCTTCCATCGTTCAGCATCAAGGAATGGTGCAAGGTGACCTTGATATTACGGCAACAAGATATACAGGAACTGATTTGTCCGGGGCGCTCGGGATGGAACCGGTGACGGATCCGGATGAGGCTCTAGAAATTGTTGAAAAGGAATTCCAGGAACAATTTGACCAAACATGGGGACCGACTTACGGGTTTGATAATAGTTATTCCATTGCGATTACTAATGAATTTGCTGAGGAAAATAATATTGAGACGATTTCTGACTTGGAGCCGTTTGCAGATGAGTTACGATTCGGTGTAGATAATGCGTGGGTTAACAGAAAAGGAGACGGATATGACGGATTCCAGGAGATGTACTTTGAGTTTGGAGAAGTGTATCCGATGAATCTGGGACTCGTTTATCAAGCTGCGGCGACAGGCAGTATGGATGTAGTGCTTGCCTATTCTTCAGATGGTAGAATCAAAGAATTCGATCTAAAAGTATTAGAAGATGATCGCCGCTTCTTCCCTCCTTACGACGCATCTCCCGTTGTTCGAAATGAAACATTGGAACTTTATCCGGAAATTGCAGATATTATGAATCGTCTACACGGACAAATCTCAACCGAACAAATGCAAGAGTTGAATTACCAAGCAGATGTTTTACTCATCAATCCTCGAAAAGTTGCAGAGGACTTCTTAAAGGAAAATAATTATTTTGAAGACGTGAAGGAGGGTCAGTAAGATGGAAACATTACAACAACTCATCACTTATGTCAGCACGAATGCCGATTATATTTGGGTTGAATTTTACCGGCATTTTCTAATGGCGGCGTATGGAGTATTGTTTGCAGCTATTATTGCCATCCCTCTTGGCATATTGATTGCAAAATATGGGAAACTTAGTGCCTGGGTGCTATCTCTTGGAAGTATCATTCAGACCATCCCTGCCCTAGGGGCGATGGCAGTCATCATGCTCGTATTCGGTCTTGGTGTCAATACAGCTATTTTTACTTTGATGCTATACTCCATCTTGCCGATTACACAAAATACGTATGTCGGGATGAAGAGCGTCGACAAGAATGTCGTAGAAGCAGCCTATGCGTCTGGAATGACTCGCTTCCAAGTGCTTCGGATGGTTGAATTGCCTTTGGCAGTCAGTGTCATCATGGCAGGTTTACGGACAGCCATCGTTATCGGTATCGGGATTGCAGCGGTTGGTGCATTCGTCGGCGCTGGGGGATTAGGTGCGATTATCGTTACCGGTACGAATGCAACAGACGGTACAGCAATTATTTTAGCTGGAGCAATTCCGACAGCATTCATGGCAATTATTGCTGATGTGGTGATGGGCTGGATTGAACGTAAACTCCACCCGGTGAAAACATCATAGTTTAATCTATTATGAAATTGTCGTTCAGAGCTCACTTCTGAACGGCAATAATTAAAAGTGAAATTGTAATAGCTTTCATCATTCTATTAGATATAGAATTATGGTAGTATAGTTAAGTTATCATGTTGCTGACCAGATGATGGAAGGGGGGATTGGATGATGGAACGCATGGAAAGTATTGAAGATATCAAATTACAATTTATAGATAAAATTTCCGAGAGTATGAACGCTTTTGGAGCCCCATCAACTGTTGGCAGGGTACTTGGGATTATTTATATGAACGGTGGACCGATGACGCTAGATGAATTGGCTGCTGAAACTGGTATGAGCAAAACAAGGATGAGTCAAGTCGTTCGCAGGATGCTTGACATCGACATGCTGGAGCGGGCATTTAAAAAAGGGGTACGCAAAGACTTATATCAGGTGGAAAAAGATCATTACGAAACCTTTATTTCCTTATTCAATTCCACATGGCAAAAAGCGATCACCAAGAACAGAAATTTTGAACAAAAACTGAAAAGAAGACTAAGCGAGATGAAAGAGTCTCCAGATTTGACAGAGGAAGAAGAACAACTCATTAATGAACTTCTCGTTGAATTCAAAGAGTGGATGGATTATCATGACTGGGTACGCCGAGTCGCCGAATTCTTCGAGAGTGGTGAAATATTTAAACATGTCCCTAAGAAGGAAAGTTAATGCTTGCAGAAATATGCTTTTATATAAAAGAGACAGACGCTTTTGAGATGTACTCTATAAAGTACACTTCTAAGCTCTGTCTCTTTGTTGATTAAGCTCTATTAAGCTGGTTGATTAACTGCTTCACCACGATTTGGTTCTGGACAGTTATTTTTGCCAAAACGTGCCTTGATATATGGGGCAACAAAACGGTCAACACCATAATAGTAACTAGCTGAACCTGTGAATAAAATCACAATAGCAACCGTAAAAAGAATAGGATTTGTGCTTAATGTTCCTGCAAGTAAAAAGTTTAAGTTCATGAAGGCACCGGCAATTAAAGCTGGGATTGTAGCTGCACCTAGGATTAAACCAATACCGACTAAAAGCTCTCCCCAAGGAATTAAGATATTAATAAGTCCAACGTTAGGAATCGCAAATCCTTCTAAAAATGCTGCGTACCAGCCTTGTACTGTAGGGTTTTCACCAGTTGCATTTGTAAGTGCGAATTGTAGGAAACCTGTTGCATCAAATTCCCCGGTCACTTTTCCGAAACCTGCAGTAATCCATTTTACACCAAGCCATATACGTAACACAGTCCAGACAATAGACATAATAGGTCCTTTAAGAAAGTTTTTCATTTGATTATCTCCTCACATAATATATTGTGAAACATTTCACTAACTTACAATTCAACTATAATCCTTTTTTCTCGAGTTTGCAATATACTTCACAAGGATGTAACATTTTTTTGTGAGAGAATGATTTATTTAAAAAACTTCTTGACATCCTTCACTGATGTTTCATTTTTTTTATAACGGATAAACATACAGTACAACACGAAACAAATTTCTGAGGAGGATGTAATGATGGAAAACGTATATGTAGTAGAAAATAGTGTGAAAGCTAAAGATAAAATTGATCAACTGACACTCCAAGGGTATACAAAAGATGAAATTTATGTGGTAGCTCATGAAGAAGATCGTACGGAACAGTTATCAGACAACTTACATGTGAACGAAGTAGGTATGAAAGAAGAAGGTGTATTTGATAAAATCGCGAATGTCTTCCGTTCTCGAGGAGACGAGCTTCGTTCCCAATTTGAAAACCTTGGTCTATCTGAAGCAGAAGCTGACCGTTATGAGGAAGAGCTTGATAAAGGCTATATTGTGATTGTCGCTAAACGATAAGGTTAAATAGTAATAAATGAAAAAGGCAGCGCCAAGATATGGTCTGCCTTCTTTCATGATGTTGACTACAAATGGTAGTGTATTGTCGATTCACTTATTCGCCATCGTAATTTAATTGCCAATGAATCCCAAACTTATCTACAACTTTACCGTACAGTTTGCTCCAGAATGTTTCTTGCAATTCAACGGCAACTGTTCCGCCATCTTTCAGTTGTTCATACCAATTACGAAGATCGTCCATATTTTGATGGACTAATGCTAAGGTAATATTGTCACCTTGGGTAAAAGGCTGTCCTGGGAACGTATCGGAAAACATCACCCTGTTTCCGCTGATGTTCAAACGGGCATGCATGATTCGATTTTTCGCCTCTTCGGGAAGTTCAAAACCCGGTTGCTCTGGAGTATCACCAAAGGTTGTCAACATTTCAATCTCCGAATTGAAGACTTTTGAATAAAATTCTACAGCTTCGCGACAATTTCCATTAAAAACCAAATATACCTCTACTGACATGTTGAACAAACTCCATTTCTGAATTTGATTACTTCGTTCACTCTTGCTTTCACCTGAAGAACAGCGATTTATGAATTAAATCTTAAAAACCCTTTTATTTACTATTCGCTATTACTTACTATTATCCTTTATAACTTTTTCAAAAGGCAAACAAGCATCGCATTCCCTTTACCTTAACTATCCCGATTTACAATATATTGAAGGAAATGTCTTAGAAAATTCGTCCGCTGTTTGATTTGTTTAAGCGTTTCTGCTGCAAGCGTGTAATGCTCCCACATCGCAATCTTCGCTTGTTCCAATCCTAAAACTGTCACGAATGTTGATGTTTCATTTTCAATATCTTGGCCAGTAGGCTTCCCAAGCAATGCTTCATCACTTTCTGCATCGAGTAGATCATCTTTAATTTGGAACGCAATCCCAGCATGATACGCGTATTTCTTCAAGGTCGCAATCTCCGCTGCATCCTTGCCAGCCAAAATCGCCGGCATGACGAGAGATGCCTCAAAGGCTAGACCAGTTTTATAAAAACAGATCGCCTCTAAATGTTCGAGGGTCAACTGCTTATTTTTTGATTCCAGATCCATCAATTGACCTTTGCACATCTCTGTAATCGTGCTTGATGAATATTGAATTAATTTCAGTACAAGCTTCGCATCAAATGCTTCCAATGTCGTCTGCTCGTAAACAGCCTTTTGAGTTAGGTAAAGCCCGGTAATTTCAGCCATCGCGGTATGATAAACTTCATGTAAAGTAGGGCGCCCTCTTCTGAATTCTGCATTATCCTGGGCAGGAAGGTCATCAAAAATCAAGGATGCGGTATGCATGTATTCCAATGATTTTAATACGGGAACTAACGCCTCTTCTTTAAGATCAAATTCTTCGACGCCCATAAACCAAGTTAATATCGGTCGTAATCTTTTTCCGCCGCTTTCCAAAGAATAATTGGCAGCTTTGGCCAGGGGTACTTCCAAATTTGCTGACAGCCCTGTTGCGTTAGGAATATCTTCAACAGATATGAATTCATTGATGGCTATTCGAAGTTCCTCAATCTTCGCCAAAAATTCATCTCTTTCCTCTTCTTCCTGTCCATAATTTGCAATCATATGGTCGCGGATCAGCTTATCAAGGAAATCTACATCTTCTGCCTTTTGGATTAGCCTTTGAAGATGATTCCAAAAGTCTTCTTCCCCAGGCTTTATGACCGCCATCAAATCTTCATATGAGCTGTCTCCGATCCGCTTTTTAAAACGCTGCTGACTATTGATTGCCCGGCTCACCATGACTTCCCGTACGACGTCATCAGAATCATACACATGATGAAGTAAATAAGTAACTACCGTCCAATACAGTTCAAACGGATTCAGTAAATCCTTGCGTTTTTCATGATACGTTAAATAATACGTGTATGGAGTGACAGCCCCCGCTTCTAAATCCATAAACATATCCGTAAAGTCATCTGCCAACTGATTATAAATTCCATAATAAAATGTCCGATCATGGAAACCGTCATCTACCGGAGCGCCAATGATGGAACGGACGATCAATCGGGAAAAGGCTGATTTTAATATAATTGGAACGAAAATTTCTTCATTACGATAATGTGGATTGTCCAATGTTTTTAAACGGTCTCTTTCCTGTGCTTCAAAAAATACATATGCTTCCTCGAAAAAGCGATTGCGTAAAGCTTCTGGCTGCTTCTCCTTTATATATTCAAATCCTGCCTTCAGTTCGGTGTGGATAAAACCGATGAAATCGGGGTGAGATCCAGTCCACTGCGTCATGTCTGGTACTTCACCTGTAACAAGGGTTGAACGGATAAAAGCAGAATACTGCTTTTTCTCAACTGCAGTCAATAGATCAGAATCTAGTAAGTCATCGATGAATGGGTAGGTAAGGCCGTACGCATATCCTAATCGGATGGACTCATCCAATGCCTCTCTTCGCTCATCAGGAGTCACATCTTTCGGTAGATGATCCAATTGATGCATGAGTACCCCAGCAATCAATTTCAGTAATTTCCTACGAGCTTCTGATGCATCCAATCCGTCAGGGATGACCTGTTGGATGTTCTTGACTTTTTCAATTAACCATATAAACGAGCTTTCAATTCCTTCCTTTTGGGCCAGTCTGAATAGACTTTCCATCCGGAATAATTCATTCTTATCACTGATTAGTATGTTTTTAAAGAATGCTTTTGTGCGTTCAAGCTTTTCTCCTGAATCTGCTTCGGTTAAGGACTTTCCTAAATCACGTATAAAAATGTAGGCGACACTGCGATCAAGAAATCTTTCTAATTGCTTTGTGCCATCCAACCATTTGATGTAGCGATGATAGTTTTTTCGACTAGGTTTGTTTTTGCGTTTCATTAGGAAGTCCACAGCAGAGTGCTTTCCGACATGCTGTTTTTCCCAGATTTTCAAGTCTTCCAGCAAGGTGGAGGCATACGTTTTTGCCGCAACCCCATGAGAAAGCTCAGAAAAATATTCCATCGCTCTCTTTTCCTGCACCTGATAGCTTTCTTCTCTTTTCTTACTCCATTCTTTATCCATCTATAATACCCTCTATCTTTATTTCAATTATTACGTAAAACGAGCTAACATCATAATTTTACTTCATTCCTCTATATGAAAGGGAATGATCACATTTGATAAAATAATATTCTCAACGTAACACGAATATAATGAATAAGCTAGACTGAACAACTATCCATACTTTGTAAAATTGATTTCACTGGTTAGTCAAGCTATGGTAAAATGAAAGAAAATACTAAATTGTCCAGAAAGGGGGATTGGGAAATGAGAAATATACCGATAGTGAAAGGGCAGATTTCGGCACCGCCAACAAGTAATCGGTTTATTGAACGTAGTCAATTGAATAAAAAGTTCAGGGATATCCCGAACAATCCACTCACTCTTGTATATGCCGGTGCTGGTTATGGTAAAAGTACGGCACTCACTTTGTTTGCTGAGAAGCAAAAAGCAGTTTCCTGGTATTCCATTTCCCAACATGACGACGATCTGTTACCCTTTATCGTAAAAACCATTTATGCCATTCGCCATTGCCATCCTGAATTTGGCGAAACCCTCCAAAAGGAAATCCAACATCTTGATAACTATATGACAACTGAAGAAATTTATTCCATAGCGACGTTATTTATTAATGAGATAGCTGAACGGCAAGAGAAAATTATTTTAATTTTGGACGACTTTCATCATGTGATGCAGGTGACTGACATTGAAAATTGGTTGCTGTATGTCCTTGAATATATGCCGCCGAATTTCCATCTTATCGTGGCAAGCAGAAGAAAACCACGCTGGAAAATACTGCCGAAGTTGATGGGGCAAGGTGATTTACTTGAGATTACGCAGTATGACTTAGTCCTTTCGCCAGCAGAGATGTCTTATATATTGGAAGAAATTTATGAAATGAGTTTATCCGACAAGGAAGTAGCTAATATTTATCGTCTTACGGAAGGTTGGGCAATCGCTTTTAATATGTTGGCCCAACAGCTCGTCGAGAATACGTCGATTACGACTTTGCTTAGCAATCAGAAAAAGTCGCTCAGGGATTTGTTTTCCTATTTAGCGACGGAAGTACTTTCGAAACAATCACTAATCACCCAACAATTTCTTATGCAATCCAGCATTTTACATGTGCTCACTCCGGAAACTTGTGATTATGTATTAGATATCCAAGGATCTGAGGAAATTCTGACCAACCTGCTGGAACAGAATCTGTTTATTGAGGAAGGAGATGGAACCTATCGTTATCACGCTCTGTTTCAAGCATTTTTAGAAAATGCGATGAAAGAAAAATACGAAGTCGAATGGAAAGCGCTCCATAAGCGAGCCGCTAATTACTTTGAGCGGAAAGGGGATAGCGAATCTGCATTATACCATTACCAGGAAATCAATGAAGAGCAGGCTATTGCAGCTATTCTTAATAAGAAGGGAAGTTCCATGCTTCAGGCTGGTCGATTACAAGCTTTATATGATTTATTGAACGGATTGCATGATGTCTATAAAGTGAAATATCCGCGACTCTACTTTTACCAAGGTGAAATTGAGCGATATCGTTCATTATATGAAGAGGCTGAACAAAGCTATGATGCGATGATTGCAGCCTTGGAAGAGGGAAATGAAGATACCTATTTAATGAGTCTTGCACTTGAAGGCAAGGCACAAATTTATCTCGATACGATTCAACCGGATCGTGCAGAACGGTTTGTTAATCAAGCGCTTATCCTTCGGGAACAGGCAAATGCCACAAAGAAGGAAATGGCTAAAATTTATATCCTGATGGCTGAAAACTTGTTGAATGCAGGACAAGCTGTAAAAGCAGAAGCTTGGTATGACCGGGCGAAACGGCTGAACCTACCGTTGGAGGAGAGCAACCTGCAGGCCCGTATCTATTTAAGGACCGGCCGGTTACAGAAGGCGAAAGAAGTTTTAATCGAAAAGAAAACGAAAAGCCGCACACAGAAACACTTACCCCAATCCCATCGGGAGACGGATGTAATTTTATCGTTGATTGCAGCCTTTATGGGAGACGCAGAGGAAAGTAAACGACTAGCGACAGAAAGTATCCAACTAGGTTTGAAAACCCAATCTCCTTTCGTTGAGGCATGTGGTTGGATGCGTCTGGGCCATTCCGCTCAGCTGACGAATCAATACGACCAGAAGCTCGCTATCCAATGTTATGAAACGGCTTTGAATGTGATGGAGAAAATTAATGTATCCCGTGGAAAAGCAGAACCGTATATGGGTCTATCCATTTTATACGGACATGCGAAAAACTATCATCTTGCCATCGATCATGCAGAACGTGGGCTAATCGAAACAGAAAAAGTAAAAGATCGCTGGCTTGGTGCGCTTATCAAACTCGGAATGGTCATTACAGAAATTTATCAAAGTAACTATGAAAGGGCATCGGAAATTCTGGAGCAAGTAAGAAATGATATGCGTGCTTGTGGTGATCGCTATGCACTCATGTTGACGCATTTTTGGTCCGCTTATATCGCTTTTGAACAGCAAGATACAGATACATTCAAAATGGAAATGACGGAATTTCTCCAAGCCGTCCAATTGGAAGGCTATGAATTCTTCCTGAAGAAACGGACTAGTTTCGGCCCGCTTGATATGCAAAATATCGCTCCAATGCTTCTTGAGGCGCGAAAGTTGAAGGTGGAAACTGCTTTCGTTTCACGGATGCTCACCGAGCTTGGAGTTGATCATGCGATTAAGAATCATCCGGGTTATACATTAGTTATTCATACGCTCGGCAACTTGAGATTGACTTTAGGCACAAAGGAAATAGCTCTTCAAGATTGGCAACGTGGAAAGGCGAAGGAATTATTTGAGTTATTGATTACCCATCGTCATATGAAATTACAGAAAGAGGAAATCTTCCAGTATTTATGGCCGGATCAGGAGGAGGAAACGGCGAATAAAAACTTCAAGGTGACATTGAACGCTTTGCTTAAAGTACTGGAACCTCATAGAAAAGCACGGGAGGAATCTTTCTTCGTTTTACGTGAAGGTAGTGCGTACGGATTAAACCCTAATGCTGCCTATGAAATGGATAGTATGATATTTGAAAATCTCATCAGCAAAGGGTTGGAAGAAACCAATCCGAGACATGCTGCCGAAATTCTGGAAGAAGGGCTTAATCTTTATAAAGGAGATTATTTAAACGATCTCCGTTTTAAATCATGGACAAACTCAGAACGGGAACGGCTACGTCAGCTCTTTCTACGAGGTGCTGAACTACTTGCCCAGCACGCGATTCGGCTGCTGGAATTCAATCTCGCCCTAGAGTGGTGTGAACGGATTCTTGCGGTAGATCCGACTTGGGAGGAGGCGTATCGACTGCTCATGTATTGTTATTATCAAAACAACAACCGCCCACAAGCAATCCGTTGGTATGAGAAATGTTGCGAAGTGCTTGAGGACGAGTTGGGGGTAGAGCCGATGGAGCAGACGAGGGAAATGTATAAATTGGTGTTGGATGCTGAAGAGCTGGATGTTTACTAGAAACAGGTATTAATAATGACTGGGATAGAAAAAATCCTTGGTAATCCAGTCCTTAAGTGGTATTAAGTACATGAACGTGACCCTAAGTTTTGCCCTTCATGTACTTAACTCATTTCTAAGCGCATGAATGGGATTAGCATTCCGTCGTTCGTGTTCTTAACTCGCTTCTAAGAGCACGAATAGAATTAGATTTCATTCCTTCGAGTTCTTAGCTTGCTAAACACCCAAGAATTTGATTGACTTTTAGTAGAGCAAGTTAGATTAATATGGTGGGAGGATGCATGGATGATTAGTGAGTCGGATTTGAAGTATTTACGGCGTTGTGTGGAACTGGCTGAAACTGCATTAAGGAAAGGTGACGAGCCGTTTGGTTCTGTACTAGTGTCAGCAGACGGCGAAGTTCTCATGGAAGATCATAATCATGTTGCAGGTGGTGATCACACACAACATCCTGAATTTGCTTTGGCAAGATGGGCAGCTAATAATATGACGCCTGAAGAAAGAAGCAAGGCAGTCGTGTATACCTCTGGTGAACATTGTCCGATGTGCGCAGCAGCCCACGGCTGGGTTGGCTTAGGTCGGATTGTTTATGCAAGCTCGTCTGAACAGTTAGTTCAATGGCTGAGTGAAATTGGAGTCCCGCCATCACGTGTCAGGAATTTACCGATCCAGGACGTGATCCGCGATGTTACAGTGGATGGACCGGTACCTGAATTAGTGGAACAAGTTCATAAGCTGCACCTTGAGTTTTATGAAAAGAAACGTTGATGCATTTGACATTTAACGTGATTTACGAAAAAGGAGTCCGATTTGGATCTCCTTTTTTTATTCTGTTGCCAAGCACTTGCCGATGAAGTTGGAAGTTCATCTTATGTTCCCTCTATCATTGAAAAATCTCCCTAGAGGGCACGTGAGACTATCTCCTATTTGCTCTACCGAAAACCCTCCCCGATTTTACGGGAATACAGTATACATCTTCAGTATCAATTTATTTTAGGACTAGTTGTTTACTGTTTATCTTCCTCGTTTTCTTCCATCCTCGGCTCAAACTGAGGTACAATAACATAGTCTTTTCCGTCGGTTTCAATTAAAATATTTCCTGATTTTGCAGTGGAATAAATCTGTGTTTTGAGCTTCCTAAGGTTCTTAATTACGCGATCGGTCGGATGGCCATATCCGTTCGATTGGCTGTATGTCAAGACTGCGGTCTCCGGATCTACTTCTTTTAAGAAGGCCATCGTGTTTGCATTGAAACCGTGGTGGGCTGCTTTTAAGACTTCTACATCTAGATTGTATTTTTCTTTGATTTCTTCTTCCTGTTCTGCTTCAACATCACTCATAAATAGAAAATCGATATCGTTATAAGATACTTTTAATACGATTGAGGACTCATTGTTGCTGAATATATCCCCGCCGGAATTTAATACTTGAATATCCAAAGAGTCATCTAATGGGATCCTCTCCTTTTCATCCGCTGTTGTGATAGGAATGCCTTCTCTAAGAATATGCCATTGATAGATTAGATAAGTCTTTGTTAAATCAACTCGTCCGTTATCGATGAGCTGTTTGACCGGAAAATTTTTCATTACATTTATGAGACCGCCAATATGGTCAAAATGCGGATGTGTTGCAACCATTAAATCGATTTCTTCAATATCGGCTTGATTTAAATAGTCGACAAGTTTAGTTCCAGCATCTTGCTGGCCGCCATCAATTAAAACAGATTTTCCTTTTGGGGTTTCAATTAATACGCTATCCCCATGACCAACATCTATGAAATGGACCCGCAATGGGGGATTCGGATCAGCATGGATGCTGGCAGGAAAGATGAAAATTAGAATGAAAATAAAGCTGAACCACTTTTTCATAGTAAAGTCCCCCTTTAGATGTATGATAATTCCCTAGTTAATTGCTAATTAAACTATCCGAAGCAAGAGCGGAGGGGCCCTACTAGATGCATGCCATGAACAATGTGCAAAAAACCCCCTAATTTATACAAAAAAAGAAGTGTTATCCAGAGATAAACACTTCTTACTTCTTTAAACCGACAAATCCACTGGTAAAAAATTAGGCAATTGTTTCTCATTCTTATCCAGCAAGATTTGTTGAGGCTGGATGCCGTGCTCACGTAATAATTCAATGTTTTGCATAAGGAACTCATCACTGCCGACGATGTAGAACAATCCCTCTTTATCCATCGCAAGTTCTTCTACTTTTTCATAATAGTCTTTACGGTTATCGACGAATTCGGAAGTGAAATTCTTGTCAGCTGCAGTTTTGAAAATATCAGGGAAGAGGAAATCCTTAGACGAATCGATGTTCAGAGAATGAATGTGTGGAACGTTCTCAGGATGTTCCAGATAATCAAGGACTAGCGGTCTAAATGTTGCCAGACCTACACCTGATGAGAGAAGATAAATATTTTTATTCTCCCTTTTCAACGGTACATTGCAACGTGTTTTAAAGACGGCAACCTTACTGCCGACTTCTAGATTTCTTAAAATCGCCTTGTACTCGGAACATTGTTCTCTGATGCGTGTCGTGATCCCAATGGAATTTTCTTTAGGCAACGTACAGATGGACATATGTCGAACGAGGGATTTATTTGGTTTCTCCCCCGCATTAAATCCTTCTAAAGCCAGATGGATAAATGAGCCTTCTTCCCAAGTGAAGCCTTCCGGGCACTCAAGCAAGTATGTTTTCACCTCAGCTGTCTCTTCGATAATCTTATCTATTTTCGTCCAATATATTTGCATGATGGTATTCTCCTTCATCAATAAAAGCTTTTGTTATTATTAACATACTATAAATGATAACAATTCTCAATTAAATGTATGATATATTCCTAAAACTTTTTATAAATCCTCTTGCAAATTTTCTAATAATTAATTATATTCTAAAACTGAGAGGTGAGTCATATGTCAGAAATTAAAAGTTCGCGACTAACGAAAAAAGGAATCGAGACGAAAAGAAGGATATTAACAACTGCGGAACAAGTTTTTGGGGAGAAAGGTTATTATGAAACATCTGTTGCGGAGATTACGCTCCGAACTGGAGTAGCACAAGGGACATTCTACAATTACTTTCCAACGAAAAAAGCTGTTTTCGATGAATTGATTTACCAATTGAGCTCTGATCTTCGTTTTGCCATTAAGGAGGCAATGGAGGAGCAGGAGGGATTCGAGGAAAAACAACGGGCCGGCTACCATGCATTTTTTAAATGGGTGCTTGACCATAGAAACCTCTATAGTGTTGTCCAGCAGTTGGTATTGGTAGATCCTTCTTTATATCGCTGGTATTATGAAAAGCTTGCCGATGGCTTCATCAAATCCATTGAAACAGCGATTGATGGTGGGGATTGTAAACCCCTCCTACCTGAAACAATTGCTTACTCGATGATGGGCATCGGTCAATTTATTGGAATGCGCTGGGTCCTTTGGGAGAATGAGCTTGTCCCGGATGATGTGTTCGATGAAGTCATGGAAGTTATCTTTCATGGAATAAATGGCAGGGGGTAGTGAACATGGAATCGATTGCTTATTGGATTCATAAACGAGCGGAGATTACTCCGAACCGTACTGCACTCATAAGTGAACAGAATCGTTATACGTACAAGGAGCTTTCAGAAAAAGTCACGCAGATGGCAAGTGTGCTGCATCATGAATACAAGCTGGAAAAAGGGGAGCGTGTGGCCATCTTATCTTATAACCGTGAGGAGTATATGATTGCCTACTTTGCAATTGCTCAACTGGGTTTAATTGCCGTCCCTTTAAACATCCGCTTGCGTGCCGCAGAATTAGCCTTTCAAGTAAATGATAGTGGAACAAAGATGATTCTCTATGAAAACAGCACAGAAGAGTTATTAGAGGCCATAAAAACTTTTTACCGATTTGAAAACGCTTACTCATTTGATGAAGAATTTCCCAAACAAAAGAACACCATTCCAAACGTTTCTATCGACTTTAATGATGATCCGTTTATTATTTGTTACACGTCTGGCACGACGGGGAGACCTAAAGGAGCGGTATTAACTCAAGCGAATATGTTTTGGAACGCATTGAATAATCAATATGCCCTAGATATTACATCAAAGGATATCACGCATGTTCTATTGCCGCTCTTCCATATCGGCGGGATTGGCTTATTCGCTTTCCCTACTTTGCTTGCCGGTGGGACGATCGTCGTACCGAATAAATTTCATCCGGAAGAAGTGATCCGGGCAATTGAAATGTACGGAATAACCATAGTTATGGGTGTCCCGACCATTCACGATACAATCCGTAAACATCCGTTATTTGCAACTGCAGATTTTTCTTCTGTCCGCTGGTTCTATAGCGGGGGTGCACCTTGTCCTAAGGAACTTATCCATAGCTTCCTTGAGCGTGGCTTGCCGTTTGGTCAGGGAATGGGAATGACGGAAACTTCACCGACGATTTTCATGTTATCTGAAGAAGATTATAGGCGAAAAGTCGGTTCGATTGGAAAACCAGTGATGTTTTGTGACATAGCACTTGTGGATGAAGCAGGTAAGCCTGTAAAGCAGGGGGAGGTTGGAGAACTCATCCTCAAAGGTCCGAACATCCTGAAAGAATATTGGGGACTTCCAGAACAAACGAAAGAAGCGATTCGTGATGGTTGGTTCTATACTGGTGATCTGATGCGCCAAGATGAAGAAGGATTCATTTATGTAGCGGGACGAAAGAAAGACATGATTATTTCCGGCGGGGAAAATATTTATCCGCTCGAAGTGGAGCAAATCATCTATACACACGAGGCTGTCAGTGAAGCAGCTGTTATAGGGATAGAAAATGAAAAATGGGGAGAGATACCAATTGCATTCATTTCCCTAAGTGATGGAAAAACAATAAGCGATGAAGAACTCATTTCGTTTTGCAAGACGAAGCTAGCAAACTATAAAGTTCCGAAACGCATTTATGTGTTAGATGAATTGCCGAAAAATGCGACTGGAAAGATTGATAAAGTGAAGCTGAAAGAGTTAATCAGTACGGTTCCCTAATTCAGAATATTAATAATAGAAAGTGAGGTGTCAATCATGGATTTTGAGATTGGACAGACTGCATCCTTTTCCAGAACGATTACCGAAACAGACTTCATGATGTATGCCGGTTTGAGCGGTGACTATAACCCGATTCATGTCGACAAAGTGTATGCTAAGAAGACATTTTTTAAAGAACGGATCAGTCATGGATTATTGACTGCGAGTTTCCTATCCCGGTTGTTGGGAATGCATTTGCCTGGCCCAGGTTCTGTCTATGTTTCGCAAACATTGCATTTTGAGAAGCCGGTATATATCGGAGATACGATTACAGCCAAAGCTGAGGTAATAGACTTGGAGAATTCCAAACGGCTGCTGACATTGGCAACGACTTGTGAGAATCAACACGGAGATATTGTTTTACAGGGCGAGGGATTGATGAAACTTCCAAAAAAGGAGGAGCAAAGATGATCGGTATTCAAGCTACGAGTATTTATGAACCTGCTCTAAAAGCGACAGCGGGAGAATTGGCAATTAAAACAGGGATTCCGGAAGAGGTGATTATTGAAAAGTTCGGACTCTATGAAAAGAGGGTTGCTCCAGAGCATGAACATGCTTCCGATTTGGCGGTCGCAGCGGGAAAAGAGATTCTGAAATCCGTCGATCCCCTTGAGATTGATGTTGTCATCTATTTTGGCAGTCCGTATAAAGATTATCCAATCTGGACTGCTTCCTCCAAAGCACAATATGAACTTGGTACAAAAAATGCATACTCGTTTGAGATGATGAATGTGAGCTCTTGCTTTCCAATCGCTGTCAAGGTTGCCAAGGACATGATTTATTCTGATAAAAGTATTAACCATATTTTACTGGTTGGTGGCTCGAAGGAATCACAGGCTATCAACTACGAGAATCCGCGCTCCCGCTTTATGTTCAATTTTGCGGATGGAGGAGCGGCTGCTTTAGTGTCCAGGAATGCGACGAAAAGTGAAATTCTAGCGTCATCTATTATTACGGATGGCTCCTTTCATGCGGATGTCCTTGTTCCTGGAGGAGGTTCTGTCCATCCTGTCAGTGAAGAAGTGGTCCAAGAAAAATCGCATTATTTAGATGTGCCTGATCCACAAGGAATGAAAGAAAGATTGGACCCAGTATCCATTCCAAATTTCACCCGTGTCATTCATGAGGCAGTAGAAAAGAGTGGTGCAAATATAAAAGATTTAAAAGTACTTCTACCATTACACACTAAAAAGTCGATGTTTCGGGATTTGCTGAAATCAGTAGGTTTACAAGAGGAACAAGCCGTTTATTTAACGCATCATGGACATATGTCTGCACTGGACCCTTGTTTTGGGATTCATTTGGCAGAAAAAGCGGGGATGCTGAATCAGGGAGACCTTGCCGTCATCGTTTCTGCAGGCACAGGTTATACATGGGCTGCCACTGCCATTCGGTGGTTGGAATCTGCGATGTAACTTCCTTGTAACTTAAAGTGACTATGATGACTTCAAGTAGTAATGAATTTCTAAAAGGGGGCAAACGTATCATGAAAGTTAAACGTATTTGGGGTTTACTATTGATTGTCTTTATAATCGGTATTCTTGCGGCATGCGGCGATGATGGGGAAGCTGCATCAGGCGATCAAGATGTTGTAAAAGTTGGGGTACTTATTTCCGGAACGGGAGCATTAGAGACATACGGTCTGCAAACCCAACGAGGCTTCGAATTAGGTATTGAATATGGGACAGACGGTACCAATGAAGTAGCAGGCAAAAAAATCGAGTATATTTTTGAAGATACAGAAACCGATCCAACGGTTGCAAGACAAAAAGCATTGAAGTTGTTGGAAGAAGATGAAGTGGATTTCCTTGTCGGATCTTCCAGTTCAGGGGATACACTGGCAGTCACTCCGTTAGCAGAGGAGTATGAAACGATTATGGTAGTTGAACCTGCGGCGGCAGATAGTATTACTGGAGCGGAATACAATGACTACGTATTCCGAACTGCTAGAAACTCTTCTCAGGATGCTAAGGCTGCAGCTGTTGCAGTTGCAGGAGAAGGAGTTAAAATTGCTACCCTTGCACCAGATTATTCATTTGGGCATGACGGTGCAAAAGCATTCATTGAAGCTGCGGAAGAGCTAGGGGCAGAGCTTGTACTGGAAGAATATGCAGACCAGGCAGCTACAGACTTCACAGCGAACATCCAGAAGATTATTGAAGCAAAACCAGATTATTTATTCGTTGTTTGGGCAGGAGCGAATACGCCATGGAACCAAATTGCGGATATGCGTCTGGACGAGCAAGGAATTAAAGTGACAACAGGTGTGGCAGATATTGCTACGTTGCCATCAATGACACCGTTAGTTGGAATGGAAGGGTTTACACTGTATTATCATGACCTTCCAGACAACGAAGTGAATGATTGGCTCGTAGAAAAACATATGGAAGAGCATGACTCTCCACCAGATCTGTTTACAGCAGGGGGAATGAGTTCCGCACTTGCGATTATTGAGGCGCTTAAACAAACGGATGGAGATACCGATGGTGCCAAGTTAATTGAAACCATGGAAGGCATGAGTTTTGAGACACCGAAAGGGACAATGACGTTCAGACCGGAAGACCATCAGGCGTTACAGGAAATGTATTCCGTCACATTGGAAGAAAGTGATGAATTCGACTATCCTGTTCCGGTTCTGAAGGAAGTCCTGACACCAGAACAAACGGCACCACCGATTATGAATCAATAAAAAATTTAAGACAAATCCTTTCTTCCTATAGAAAGGATTTGTCCTCCATTTTAACGTGAAGGAGGAAGTGGCTTGACAGCAATACTAGAGACAAAGGACTTATCGATTGCTTTTGGTGGGCATGTGGCTGTTAACGGTGTAACTGTGGAGATACCCGAGAAGAAGTTCACCTCGATCATTGGACCAAACGGAGCAGGAAAAACCACTTTTTTCAACCTACTGAGCGGTCAGCTCTCTCCTACCAACGGGTCAATATATTTTAAAGGCGAAGACATCACTAAAGTATCAACTACAAAACGAGCCCGCATGGGAATTGGTAGGTCCTTTCAAATTACAAATGTTTTCCCGAATTTAACAGTTTTAGAAAATGTTCGTTTAGCAGTGCAGTCAAAAAATAAGGTTAGATATAATATTTTCTCTCATTTTAAGCATTACCCGGGTTTTGAGAAGCGTTCCTTAGAGTTATTGGATATCGTTTTCTTAAAGGAAAAAGCGAATGCAATTGCAGCAAGCCTCGCCCATGGAGAAAAGCGGAAATTGGAAATTGCGATGCTTCTCGCTTTGGAAACTGAAATTTTACTATTGGATGAGCCGACAGCCGGAATGTCTGTCGAGGAAGTTCCCGCAATTATGGATGTGATCAGGAATATCAAAGATGAAGGCAATCGTACCATCGTACTGATAGAGCATAAAATGGATATGATTATGGGGTTGTCTGATGAAGTGTTGGTGCTTTATCACGGAGAGTTGATTGCTAAGGGCACACCTGCAGAAATTGTTGAAAATGAAACGGTGCAGGCGGCGTATTTAGGAGGTGGCGTGTAATGGAAAATCTGCTCGAATTAAAAAAAGTGGAGGCATTTGTCCAACATTATCATATTTTACACGACATCTCTTTTGAAGTGCCTAAGGGTGAAGTGACGGTCCTATTAGGCAGAAATGGAGCCGGAAAAACGACGACGCTTCGAACAATCATGGGACTGAACCGGGTGTCCAAGGGAAGCATTTCCTTTAAAGGTGAATCCATTGTAGGACGCACTACTTTTGATATTGCGAATAGTGGAATCGGCTATGTCCCCGAGGACCAAGGGATCTTCGGTGGCTTGACGGTTGGTGAAAATCTACGGGTCGCGATGAAGAAGGAAGATGAAAAAACGACGGAGAGACTCGAGTGGATATTGGAGCTTTTTCCAGATTTAAAGAAGTTCTGGAAGAAGGAAGGCGGACAGTTAAGTGGTGGGCAAAAGCAAATGCTCTCAATCGCCAGAGCCTATGTAAATGAAAATGATCTCTTGCTTATCGACGAACCAAGTAAAGGACTCGCTCCAATTATGGTGGACAAAGTGACAGAATCCATCCAGCAAATGAAGGAACAGACGACCATCGTATTGGTGGAGCAGAATTTTATGATGGCTAGTCAAATCGGCACCCGCTTCTACATTATTGATGATGGAGTTACAGTCCATAGCGGTGCAATGGATGAACTGAAGGAAGATAAGCAATCGATGAAAAAATACCTTGGGATTTCATAGGGGGAGTGAAAATGGAGTTATTCATAAGCTTAGTCATTAACGGGCTTGCGACGGGCATGTTAATCTTCCTCCTTGCTGCCGGTCTGACACTGATATTTGGATTAATGAGTGTGTTGAACTTTGCACATGGTGGGTTATTCATTTGGGGAGCGTATACCGGTGTTTGGGTCTTTCAGATGACAAATAGCTTTACACTGGGAATTGTCGCTGCAATTCTAATTGGTCTACTACTTGGTCTGGTTACAGAGCGTCTCGTCATACGTCCAGTATATGGAAACCATATGCAGCAAATTTTAATTACGTTAGGATTTATGCTCGTTTTGCAAGAATTGATTAAAGTAGCATTCGGTCCTGACCAAAAAGCGGTTTTCCCACCTGATTTTCTTGCGGGAAGCTTCATGGTTGGAGACATCGTACTTATCAAATATCGTTTGTTTATTATTGCGGTTGGTATCCTCGTCTTTGTCATTGCCAGTTTAATCTTGAAAAAGTCACGAATCGGCTTGATCGTTCGAGCTGGGGTAATGGATAAGGAAATGGTGCAGGCGCTTGGAATCAATATCAAACTTGTTTTTATGCTTGTGTTCATGACAGGTGCTGGGTTGGCCGCATTAAGTGGAATCCTGCATGCGGTATATTCTGGTGTCATATATGCAGAGATGGGACTTGAATTCTCTATCTTGGCATTTATCGTTGTTGTTATCGGTGGAATGGGTAGTTTTCCTGGATCATTATTTGCAGCTATTCTGGTTGGATTAGCACAAGCCTTTATGGCTTACTATGTGCCGGCTCTATCATTGGCAGTGAACATGCTTTTGATGACCATTGTACTCATTTTCCGACCACAAGGCTTGTTTCAGGTGAAGGGGTGAGGATAAGTGAATTTACGTCGTGTGGAAACGAGTACGTGGATCTATTTAGCCATTAGTTTTCTATTAATCTTTATTCCGTTTATTGTAACGGGCAGAAGTATGCAATTTATCTTCATTCAAATCTTCATTTTTGCGATTTTCGCGATGAGTTATGATATTTTGCTAGGGTTTACAGGTATCATTTCGTTCGGACATGTCATGTTCTTTGGGATTGGTGCTTATTCCACTGCGGTTACTCTTGGACGGATGGATGCTACGATTGGTTCCTTCGTTCTGGGAGCAATCATCGCATTAGTTATTGCCGCAATTGTAAGTTTGATTGTTGGAGCGCTCACGCTTAGGCTGAAAAGTCATTTCTATGCGATGCTCACTTTGGCGCTTGCAGGATTATTCCTCGTATTAGCGGAAAAATGGCGCTCGGTTACAGGAGGGAATGACGGATTCACTTTCAGCCTGCCCGAATTTTTCCGTGATTCGGAGACGATGTATTGGTTCTCCTTACTGTCGATGGTGTTGATATTTTTCGGGCTAAGACGGTTTACAAGATCTCCATTTGGCCGGGTGCTCATGGCAATCCGTGAGAATGAAAATCGGACAGAATCATTAGGTTTTCAGGTCACTTATTATAAAGTGTTGGCAAGTGTTGTCGCAGGTGTTGTTGCTAGTTTTGCAGGGGTATTATATGCCTTGTCACTCCGATTTGTAAATACAGCAGTGTTTGCAACAGACCTGACGATTGATGTGTTACTCATGACGATTATCGGTGGAGTTGGAACATTGATTGGCCCGATTGTCGGAGCAGGGTTAGTGGAATTTGCACATCATTGGCTATCTGGTCTGGCGGATGTGCATTGGATTTTTGAACGGTGGATCATCCTTTACGGAATCGTCTATGTCCTCGTCGTTATCTTTTTCCCGCTCGGGATTGTCGGAACTATTCAATCGAAGTTTATGAACCGTCCAGTGCGGGCGCTCCGAACGAATCGAAAATCAGACGGCAAGAAGGAAAATAGGAAAGGGGCTTGAACATATTGTGAACATTGGGATTGTAAGTACGGGAATCTACCTACCTGAGCAGCGGATGACATCAGAGGAAATTGCCGAAAAAGCAGGACTTCCATTAGAAGTTGTCGAACAGAAGATGGGGATTAAGGAAAAACCTATACCTGGGGAAGATGATCATACAGTCGAAATGGGAGTGAGAGCGGCCAATAAGGCGATTGAAAAAGCGGGGATTGACCCGAAGGAAATCGATCTTGTCATATATATTGGTGAGGAGTATAAGGAATATCCAGTTTGGACAGCGGGAATTAAACTGCAGCATGAAATTGGTGCGACGAATGCGTGGGCTTTTGATACAGCTCTCCGCTGTGGAACGACAGTCATGGCATTGAAACTTGCGAAAGACATGATGCTTCAGGATGATTCAATCGAGACGGTACTGCTTGCAGGGGGATACCGGAACGGTGACTTGATAAACTATGAAAATAGCAGTACCCGGTTTATGTTTAATCTTGCTGCAGGGGGCGGCGCATTGGTACTGAAAAAGGGGCATGCGGAGAATCGGATCTTAACATCGCATCTGATTACCGATGGTGCTTTTTCAGAAGATGTGATTGTCCCTGCAGGCGGGACGAAACAGCCTATCAGCCAAGAAGCGGCGGAGGTCGGTCTTCACTTTTTTGACGTCCCGGATCCAGCCGGAATGAAGGCGCGCTTGGAAGAAAAATCAATGGTCAATTTTATCCAATGTATCGAGAAGGCTTTGGAAAAGAGCGGATACACAAAGAAAGACGTTGATTATGTCGCCATCCTTCATATGAAACGGTCGGCACATCACTATGTGCTGGATCAGCTTGGATTGTCAGCTGAACAATCGATTTATTTAGAGGATTATGGCCATATCGGGCAAATCGATCAAATATTATCATTAGAGCTTGCTGAAGCAGAAGGAAAGCTCAAAGATGGCTCCATTGTTGTCTTAGTTTCTGCGGGAATCGGTTATGCATGGGGTGCAAATGTCATTAAATGGGGAAAGTAAGGAGGACTGATAATCATGTTGGTTGAAGAGAAAAGTGTAGAGTTAGCGAACGGTGAAGAGATTTACTATCAGGAAAGAAATGGTGGTGAAGATCCGGTCATACTCATACACGGAAATATGACGTCTTCCGTTCACTGGGATGTAGTAATCGAAAAGCTGGACCCTCACTTCAAAGTGTATGCGATTGATTTGCGCGGATTTGGTAAATCGAGTTACAAGCAACCAATTACGGGAATAAAAGACTTTTCTGATGACTTGAAGTTATTTGTAGACGAACTGGAATTGAAAGATTTCGGTTTAGTTGGCTGGTCCCTCGGTGGTACGGTGAGTCAGCAGTTTTGTGCGGATTATCCAGGATATTGTAATCGTTTATATCTATTTGCTTCCGGCTCTTCACGCGGGTACCCTTACTATCCAGTAGGAGAAGACGGTTTGCCTGATGTCGCAAACCGTCTGCGCACGTTGGAGGAGATTCGTGAAGATGATAAGGCGAAATATGTGCAGACCGCTTATGATACGCTGAATTATGACTTTTTAAGACAAATGTGGGATATGGTCATTTATGTAAATAAAAAGCCGGATGAAGCTCGCTATGAAAAGTATTTGGAAGCGATGACGAATCAGCGGAATTTGGTGGATTGTTATCATGCGTTAAATACATTCAATATCAGTAATGTGCATAATGGCTTGGTGGAAGGCACCAATCAAGTGGATGATATCAATATCCCGGTGCTCATCGCATATGCAGATAATGATATGGTCGTTACGAAAAATATGACAGATGAGTTGATTGAGGATTTTGGTGAGCGGGCAGAAGTAGTTGAGCTTAAAAATTGCGGCCATTCCCCACAAGTCGATAATCTATCGCAAGTGGTCGAAACGATGGAACATTTCTTCGCTAGAAGTAGACAAGGGAGAGTTTTGTAGATGAAAAGATTGGATGGTAAAGTTGCCATAATTACGGGAGCGGCAAATGGAATTGGACTTGCAGCTGTCCGTGTTTTTGCGAGAGAAGGGGCCAAAGTGGTGCTCGCAGATTTTGACGAAAAGGCTGGAAAAGAACAGGAACGAGCCCTACAAGGGGAAGGAATAGATTGTAAATTTATCCAGGTCGATGTTTCCGACTGGGAAAGTGTGCAATCCCTTGCCAAGGAAACGAAAAATGTATATGGCAAGATTGATATCTTAATCAATAATGCCGGAATTACAAGGGATGCTATGTTGGCAAAAATGACGGTCAATCAGTTTCAGCAAGTCATCGACGTAAACCTGACTGGCGTATTCCATTGTACGAAGGCCGTAATCCCCTATATGATCGAACAAGGAAAAGGTAAAATCGTCAGCACTTCTTCGGTTTCAGGAGTGTATGGAAATGTCGGACAAACGAATTATGCAGCGGCCAAGTCGGGAATTATCGGTATGACAAAAAGCTGGGCGAAGGAGCTAGGGAGAAAAGGGATTAATGTCAATGCGGTCGTGCCAGGGTTTACAGAAACGAGCATGGTAAATACTGTTCCCGAGAAAGTAATTGATCAGATCAAGGCACAAATTCCACAGCAACGCCTCGGGAAACCAGAGGAAATCGCCAATGCTTATCTTTTCCTTTCGTCAGATGAATCGGATTATGTGAATGGCCACGCTCTTCATGTAGATGGCGGAATTATGATGTGATGCAGCAAATATAAAAAACGAGCAGTGGCCAACAGCACTGCTCGTATTCTTTTCTACACGTCTTCTTAATTCAACTTTGCAAATGCCACCAGAGTGCCTTGGTCACAGGATATAAAGCCATTCTTTTTATAAAAATGCCTTACATCAGGGGCTTCCTCTGTCAATAAAACTTTTTGACGAACGTCTTTATATTTCTCGAGGATTTGTACCATTAATCTACTGGCAATACCTTGGTTTTGATATGCATTTAATACAAGGATATCTTGGATATAAATAATGGTTAATCCATCTCCCACAACACGCACAAGTCCAACCAGTTTTTCACCATCCCAAGCAGAGATGACGTCCAATGATTGTTCCAGCGCACGTTGAAGAACTTCCATTTCTTTTGTATATGCATACCATTCCACGTCATTATATAAGCTTTCCAATTGGTCGCGGTTTATATTTTTATCAGTTTTATAAGTAATTATCATTTCCTCATCCTCCTCAAAATGTATTATTTTGAAGAGTCAATCCATAATTTATCCACCAACATGCCTCCTTAAATATCTCTACCTAACTAATTCGACAATAGTAACCAAATTCCTGCTTTCTTGAATTGGAAATAGCAACGCTTCTATCCGAGGTCCGCAGTCCAATACCCCTCGCTTTCCGCAGGCGGCCCGTGAGCCTCCTTGCTTTGCTGCAGGAGTCTCGGGGTATTTGGACTGCTCCCTGCTAAAGCCAGGTTATACGCAATGAATTTTATTTAAAATATAGAATGAAGATTAGAATATTAGTTAATTGAATTAAACTACAAAACTATTTACAAAGGAATCTCTTTTAATATTTATAAATAAGCTATTTAACTGTTCTCCTCGGAGCATCCCCCGATACACCGAAGACTCCTGTGGGAGCAGAGGCATCGGTGAGACCCCGCAAGGCGCTTGCGCCTGAGGAGGCTCACCAGCCGCCCACGGAAAGCGAAGGTGTATCGGGGGATGCGGAGCCACGGACGGAAGCGTATTGTCCGGATTCGGTTATATGGATAAATATGCTTTTTGAATCATGTAACTACGTTGTAACTTTGCTGGATTATAGTATGGTTAATTAATTCGTTGGCAAGGGGTGTCTCGGATGGTTAATGATGTGAATTGGTTTGAGGGTCGGGTAAAACTCACACCGAAGGAAACAGCTATAGTTGATGCAAAGACAAATAAGTCTTGGACATATGAACAGTTACACGAACGAGTAATGAAACTTACGGCAATATTCCATGCAAAAGGTGTGAAAAAAGGGGATCGAGTTGGTCTTCTATCACCTAATGATATCAGTTACTTTGATTTTTTCTTTGCCTGTATGAAAATAGGTGCAATATTTGTACCGTTCAATTGGCGGCTTGCAACATCTGAGTTGAATTATTGCCTAAATGATTCCGCTCCAATACTAGTAGGTGCATCACCCAATTTTGCAGCGAAACTAGCAGTTTGTGATCATCAGGTAAATACACTTATCATCGAGCACGATGATTACTTGGAAAAAGAGATCATTTCAGGATTTATAGATACCGAAACTAAAATGGAAGAGATTGATCCTCTAGCAATGATTTACACCGGAGGAACGACCGGAAGGCCAAAGGGTGTCATCCTGTCACACCGTTCGATTTTATGGAATGCATTAAATACGATTACGAGTTGGGGACTGACAAAAGATGATGTGACACTTACATGTTTACCGATGTTTCATACAGGTGGATTGAATGTATTGTCTCTGCCACTATTATTAGTCGGCGGAAAGGTCGTTCTTCGTTCTGACTTTGACCCAGAGCAAGTCATGTCAGATATTAATAAGCACCAATGTACGGTTGTCATGTTAGTGCCTACGATGTATCATATGATAATCGAATCAGAAACCTTTAGAACCACTGAATTTCCAAGTATGAAACTGTTCGTTTCTGGCGGTGCTCCTTGTCCTCTTCGGGTATACCAGGCTTTCCTTGATAAAGGAATCGTCTTTAAAGAGGGGTATGGTTTAACCGAAGCGGGTCCGAATAACTTTTATATTGATCCGAGTGATGTTATGAACAAGATGGGCTCGGTAGGGAAACCGATGCTGTTTAATGAAATTAAAATTGTAGCCGAAGACTCGTTACATGCAGGTACAGATGAGGTGGGGGAACTGTATGTCCGTGGGAATCATGCATTTATGTATTATTGGAACCGACCAGAAGAAACAGAGGAGACGCTTGTGGATGGATGGGTCAGGACCGGTGATTTGGCACGGCAGGATGCGGACGGATATGTATATATCGTGGGAAGGAAAAAGGATATGATCATCACAGGCGGCGAAAATGTCTATCCGCTAGAGATTGAACATTGGCTGGAATCTCATCCCGACATATCAGAAGCGGCAGTGGTTGGAATGCCGGATGAAAAATGGGGAGAAGCGGTAACGGCATTTATTGTAAGTGAAAGTAAACTTACTCCGGAAGAATTGGAAGCGTATTGTAACGAGCAATTGACTCGTTATAAAGTACCGAAGCAATTTATTTTTATAGAGGAATTGCCGAAGACAGATGTCGGTAAAGTAAATAAAAATTTATTGAAAGAATCATATAGCAAGCCAAATAAAAGTTTATTATAAAAAAACCGGACTAAAGTTCGGAGTATTTGTCTAAAAAAACAAATGGGACAAATGTTCCGAACCTTAGTCCCCCTTCTTAAAGGGACGCTGGATGGATATCCCGCGTCCCTTAATTATTTTATGTTAAATATATTGTAGTTTATTTTACGAGTTCGATAGGTTTCGGTCCATTCGTGCTTTCTATTACTTTGTTTTTCCTTTCCCGTTTAAACAATTTCCGAATGCCATTGCCGAACGAATGGAAGAGTCGATATACTGCTGGGATTAATACGAGAGTTATCATCGTTGCAAAAAGCAGTCCGGATATGATGGCGGTTGCCATAGGTGCTTGATAATTCCCGGTTGTTCCGGTTGCCAATGCGAGTGGCATCATTCCACCAACTGTTGTGAAGGTCGTCATAAAAATCGGCCGGATTCGGTCTTTACCTGCACTTACAATCGCCTCATTCACAGACATTCCTTTTCTCCGCAATTGGTTCGTGCGGTCAATTAGCAGGATTGCATTGTTCAATACAATTCCAAATAACATCAAAATCCCCATCGCCGACATAATGCTGAGTTCTCGTTGTGTTGCAAACAACCCAACTACAACCCCAATGAATGCCATCGGAATGGTGGACATCACAATCAGTGGATGTGCCAAGTTATTAAATTGTACTGCCATAACAAGATAGACGAGGAAGACAGAAATCACCAAAATCAATGCGAGATCGTAAATCAACTCTTGTTGAGTTTCAATATCCCCGCCTGTTGAAACCGTATAGCCATTTGGCGTCTCAAAATCACTAAGCAATTGTTGTATCTCCCGATTAACTGTTCCCAAATCTGTATTCTCTATGTCAGCTGATACGGTAATATATCTTTCCCCATCCAAATGAGAGATTTCATTTGGGACTTCCACACTTTGTAAGTCGATGAATGTGCCTAAACTTTCTTCCCCTTGAGCTGTAGGAATTTTCCATTCTAATAATTCTGCTTCTGAAACGACTTCATCTTTCCATTTTACGACCAATGGAACGGTACGGTCATCCGTGCTGATTTCACTAATTGGCATTTGTAGAAATGCTTCTTCCATCGCTCCCCGCAATTGAAGTTCAGAAATGCCTGCGTCATCCATTTTCTTGCTGTCCAATTCGACTACTTTTTCAATTGATGTCCGTTCCATCGAGGTGTTGATTCCAACTAAGCCTTCAATATCACTCAATTCTTCCTTAAGCGAATTGGCAATATCCAGCAACTGATCAAACTCTTCTCCTTTTACTTGAATTTGTACTGGTTGGCCAACAGTTGCTACCATCGCTCTCTCAACACTTACTATTGGATAATTTTCAGTGAGTCCACGTAAACTTCTTAAGATTTCCTCATTGACTTCCTTTTGTTCTCTCGTGATGTCCTCATCTTTAGTCATATTAATCAGCATGAAGAGCAGCGTGCCATCGTCCATGATATAGCTTGTATCCACATCGTCAATTTGGTTCAATTCTTTTGTAGCTTGTGAAACGAGTTCTTCTTTTTCATTTGGTGTAATCCCAGGTTCCAATTCAACCAAGATTTCTGTATATCGATTTAGCATATCAGGCATAATCGTCATTGGAATTTTGAATAAGAGAAAGACTGAACCAGCGAACATGACGATAAAGATGACAACCATGGCCAAGCTATGACGTTTTCTCTTTACAATCCAAGAAATGATACGGTCATAAATTCGGAGCAGTTTTCCTTCTTTTACTTTTTTCTTCGGTGCTTTCAAAAATTTTTCCGAAAGGGCAGGGATGATAGTGAAAGCAACGAGAAGACTGCTGATCAATGTGACGGAAACAACAGCGAACAGAATGACCATGAACTGACCTACATCACCACTCATTAATCCAATCGGTATAAACACAACGATTGTCGTGAGTATGGAAGCAATGACTGCAGAGCTTACTTCTCTTGTTCCTTCCAGGACAGCTTGACGTGCATCAAGTCCTATTTCTTTCTTCTTGAATATGGATTCTAAAATAACGATGGAGGAGTCGACCATCATTCCTACACCAAGTCCTAAGGCGACTAATGTCATCATATTGAAACTATAACCCAACATCCAAATGGACATAAATGTCAACAAAATGGAAGTTGGAATCGAGATGGCGATAATGACGGTGGCTCGGATATTGCGCAGATAAACAAGTAGAATGAGAATTGCGATAATTCCTCCGATAATGATGTTTTCCGTTATCCCATTAATCGAATCTTCTACATAATCCGCTTGTGCGACAAGCTCATTTACCGTAAAGCCATCCACTAAATTTTCGTCTTTTATCTTTTGAATTTCTGTTCTTACAGCATCGGCCATTTCAATTTGAGTCACACCAGCAGATCTGCCGACTTGGACAAAAATAAAATCCTTCGATCCTTCTTTCCAGACATACGAAGATGTTTCCATTGGCTCTAAAGAGACTTGAGCAATATCAGAAACGGTGATTAAACCATTCTGTGTTGGGATTTTTATATTTTCAATGTTCTCTTCCGAAGAAAGATTGGTCTCAAAACGTATTGCAGGTTGTTCATTTTCAGCAGTGAATTCCCCTAATGTTGCATCTGTATTTGCCTGCTGGATAATCGATATCACCTGGTTACTGTCTAATCCATGTTCTGTCAAACGATCCTTGTTAAAGGAAATGACCATTTCATATTCCTGGATACCCATCAGAGCGACATCTTTTACTTCTGGTAAATCTTCTAAACGGGGCTCAAGGACTTCCTCTGCAAAACTTGTCATTTCATTCATGTCCCCGTCGGAGATGTCCATGAAAAACTCATAGCTTTGACTCAAGCTCATTTGCTCTGCGATAACATCGGTCACTCCTGAAATATTGGCAGTCATTGTAGTAGTGGTCGTTTGGATTTCCTTGGAAACTTCTTCACCACGGCCTTGCTCAATCATAATTTGAATATTGCTCATCCCAGTCATTGTTGTAGAAAAAACATCCTCTACACCTTCAATTCCAAGAATTGCTCGCTCCAATGGTGTAGTAATCTGCCGTTCCACTTCAATTGCCGCCATATCCCCAGCACTAATGGCGACATAAGCACCATCAAAATCAACTTCCGGCATTAATTCCGCATCTAACTTGGTGATGGAATAGGCCCCAAC
Organism: Oceanobacillus luteolus; assembly: GCF_023715655.1. GTDB lineage: Bacteria > Bacillota > Bacilli > Bacillales > Amphibacillaceae > Oceanobacillus > Oceanobacillus luteolus. Next base: position 52,639 of record NZ_JAMBON010000014.1, read on the forward strand.
CAAAATCGTTAAAATAGTTAACAACCCGACCAAAATCTTCCTGTTTAAAATAAATCGAATCATTTACTTCCCCCGCCCCTGATTTTTTTGGAGACAATGGTTTGTTTTATTGTCCCAATCCCCTAATTAATCCTTAAGTTAAGCTTATAATGAAAACAAAAATTCTATAATGAGCTAAAGATTTATTTTATCTCAGCCTTGAGACTTAGTTGGTTTAAGGCCGATGGATGAGGAGTCAGGGCTTGCCTTTAAAAACTTACTAGAGATATATACACGGACTCCCCATCTATCCATAGATCTCGTTCATCCAATCCACAATGCTGAGTTGGTTTTCCTTCCTAAGGTCATCGACGTTATGATGGCCAATAATGTGACCGTCTTTTATAGCCACTACCTCATCCAGGATGTTTTCTATTTCTCTAATTTCATGAGTGGTAATTAAGATGAGCTGCTTTTCCAAATCCACAAAGGAAATCAATCCTTTTACAATGGAATTCCGGACCATCGGGTCAAGGCCGGAAAAGGGTTCATCCATCAAAACTACCGGAGTATGGCGTGCTAATGTTAGTACGATTTTGACCCGCCCACGGTTCCCTTTTGAAAGATGTTTTAATTTCTTTTCCGGTTCAAGCTTCATGAAATCCATGATCTCATATGCTTTTTCGATATCAAAGTCCCCAAATTGACTTGCATGAAACTCAATCGTATCCTTGACAGTAAAAAAGCGGTAATATTCATCAAGCTCTGACAGATAGGCAACAGAAGAAGCGATTTGCCGATTCACTTTTTCTCCATTTACCGTAATCTCACCACTTGTCGGATGGATCAATCCGGCAATCAACTTTAAAGTAGTCGATTTTCCGCTGCCATTTTCCCCGACAAGTCCGATCAATTTACCTTGATCAAGTTCCAAATCCACTTGATTCAGTGCAGTTCGGGATCCGTATTTTTTCGTTACATTCGTCAACTTAATCACTGCTTATTCTCCTTTCCGATTTAAATATTCCGTTAATCCCTGTTTTATCTCTTCTTTTGTATAGCCCATTTCAAACATCTGCTTGGTGAAATTCATTAAGATTTCCTTTTTCATTTCTTCACGTATGGATGCAATCACTTCCGTATCCTCTGTAACAAATGTTCCTTGCCCACGTTTGGATTCAACAATATCCATCGTTTCCAACTCCCTATAAGTTCGTTGTACCGTATTCGGATTGACATTTACTTCAATTGCCATTTCGCGGACGGATGGCAATTTACCACCTGCCGTCAGTTCACCCCGGATAATCCGTTTCTTAATCATTTCTGCAATTTGTTCGTATATAGGCTTAGATGAATGAAATAATTCTGCCATGATGTCTACACCTCTACTTTTTTGTCTATGATCCAGCATGCACCGAAAAACATAAGGATTGCCATAATCGAATCCCTAATAAAATGTCCAATATAGAAAATGGAAGTATCCATCATTGTTCCTGCTTCAAAATAATCTTCCGTCATCGTAAACTTGAACTCAAATCCTGTAATGACGTCGTTTGCTGAAATAGCTCCCCAATCTGTGAGCATTTGAATGAATGACAAATGGACGAATTGGTCGTAAAGATACCCGAACAGTAAGAAGGATGCAAATGTAATTAAAAAACTAAGGAAATCATTCATCCGCTGGCTACATGTCAGGAAGATTGACCAAAAGAACATGAACGTCAACGCCATCCGAATGGCTGAGGTGTAAATTCCAAAGGTGGATAGTCCAAGAAGATTTATCGTTGATTGCTCCGTCAAAAAATTATAATGGTCACTGAAGAAATTATTTGTAAATATCGCGATAGGAATAAAGGTTAGTGACATAAACAAGATGCCTGCTGCCAGTTTAGAGAGGAGCAAACCTGTGACTGGCATTGGTGTATGCAACCATAGATGCAATCTCTTTCTTTCGGAATTCAAAGCATAGAGGAGGTAGAGGAATAAGAAGAATAAGTGGAACAGAAGAACAACTCCTAATGCTCCCATGATGAGTTCCTCTTCCAAGCCGAGACGATAACCAATGTAATAAGCTAAGGCAATGACTCCAGCATAGAGAATCAAAACAAAGATGAATATGGGTAAACCAAGGCGCAATTCCTTCTTTGTTAAAGCCAACCAAGCGTTCATATTTTTAGCCTCCTAAAAACAAAAATTAGTGTACTATTTGTATAGTACACTAATACATCAATACATGTCAATGAATTTTTAGATAAATTAAAAAATATTCTGCAGTTACAGACTTTTATCAGGATGGGGGATAGACGGATATGTACATTAGACAAAATCTTAAAAGCATGGGAGAATCAAAGCTAAGCCTGCTTATTTAAAATTAATATGGAGGGATACATATGAGTCAATTACCTAATTGTCCAGAGTGCCAATCTGATCTTACATATGAGGATGGTGTTCTTTTAGTTTGTCCAATGTGCGGTCATGAATGGTCACCTGCTGCAGAGACAGAAGAAACAGAGTCAGTTGTGAAAGATGCATTTGGCAATATCCTTACAGATGGAGACTCCGTGACTTTAATCAAGGATCTTAAAGTAAAAGGAAGCTCGAATCCGCTGAAACAAGGAACAAAAGTGAAAAATATTACACTAATTGATGGCGATCATAACATTGATTGTAAAATTGATGGTTTCGGGCCGATGAAGTTAAAATCAGAATTTGTTAAAAAATTATAATGCAGGAAATGGGCAGGGAGAGTTGATACACTAACACTGCCCCTTTTTGCCACCTTACTCCTAATTCATAAGTCTATTGTAAATAGTGAAAAGTTATGTTTGTATAATACCTGGAGCTTGTATGTTTAATCCAGAGGAACATAGGTTAAAAGAGTGATAGAAATGAATAGGAAAGGTGAGAAAAGGAATGGACAAAAATTTAAACCCTGATTCTGAAAACAATGAAAATCAAACGGAAGAGGAAATTACTGACCCCCAAGAAGAAACATTACATCAACATGCTTCAACCACTCAACCAGAGATCCACACCCCTCATCAAGCGAATATGGAACAAAGTTCTAATCAGCAAGAAACAAAATCCCAAAACAAAATCAACTTTGACTTTGGAAAGAGCATGAATGAATCGAAGAGTATTGTGAAGGATGCTGTGTTCAGACCGCATTCCTTAATCGTTTCGAATCGATCCATCAGTATAGAAACAAGTGTCATCATTTTTGTAATCCTTACTATACTTGTAGGGGTATCTGCTTATTTTAGTGTTAAAAACTTTATGGACAACGCGTTCGGCGGCTTTGGAAGCCTCTTTGGTCCCTCGATTGGAATCGACTTTTTATTCCTTACGATGCTAGGTTGGCTCGCTACATTTGCCATTGGGTATTTTTCTTTGTACTTTATGCTATCCTACTTCGGCAACAGAAAAATGGATCACCAATTATTATTAACGAAATATGCTATCGTCAACATTCCGTTCGTCCTTGTATTTTGTTTAATTTTCACCCTCTTCGGATTCGTACTGATTGATTTCTTTTTAATCATGTATGTATTCGGACTCATGCTGTTCGGAATGATTCATATTTATCTTTTCCTTATGAATGTGGATAAGCCAAAATATGATTTGTTTTGGTTGAGTTCAGGGTATTTACTAGTGTTGTTAGTCGCAACTTACTTTATTACTGGAATTGATTTTGGATTATTTTAATCAGATAAATAATACATCGTTTGGGTCAGTCAGGAGTTCCTTGATTGGCCCATTTTTTTGACAATAGAGTATGGATTAGGAGAAAGCAAATGAATTTAGAAGGACCAATAGCAGTGGGAAATACTGCAGAGATCTATCTTTGTGAGGGTATGGTTGTCAAGGTATTTAAAGACCATTTACCAGATACAGAGTCAGTTTATGAAGCGAAAAAGCAGGAGTTTGTGTATTCAAAAGGACTTCCTGTACCCCGAGTCATTGATGTTTTGAAAGTACATGGGAAACAAGCGATAGTCATGGAGCATATCAACGGGAAAACAATTGGTGAACTTGTATCTGAGAATAGACAGCAAACGGAGCATTACATGGATCTCTCCATTGACGTGCAGCAACAGATTCATAGCGTTACAGCTGATTCATTCGAACCGATGGCGGTTAAATTAAGGAGTAAAATTAAGCAGGCTGTCATCGAAGAAAAATATAAAACTAGTTTAGTTCGCAAATTAGAATCCATGCCGAATAACAATAGTTTATGCCATGGAGATTTCCACTTTTTTAATTTAATTGTTACAGATAATGATGAAGTAAAAATAATAGACTGGGTAGATGCAAGTGCAGGGGATAGCTGTGCTGACATTTGTCGGACATACCTTTTGTACTCACAGCTTTCCACAGAGCTAGCTGAAATGTATATGCGAGTATATCTTAGTAAGAGTGATTTTTCTAGAGACGAAATCTTACAATGGGAGCCGATCCTTGCGGGCGCCAGGCTGGCTGAGAATATAGAGAAGGCTGAGGCAGAACGTCTATTAGGTATAATTAAAGATGCCTGCTCCTGATAATAGCTGATTCATTATGACTGTAGAAGGTGATGTGTCTTGATCAAAGAACTCGATATCCGCGACCGTACTATTTCTGAAGAGGTCTTGGAGCTTCAAGTAGCCTCTTACAAAATAGAGGCGGAAATCATTAATTATCTGGAACTACCACCACTTAAAGAAACAATCGATATATTAGAACAGTGTGGAGAAACATTTTACGGTTATTTTTACAATGATAGACTTTGTGGCGTTTTATCAATAAAAGAAGTAAATGAGGTAGTCGATATTCATCGGCTGTTTGTTCACCCTGATTATTTTGGAAGAGGGATTGCCCAAAAACTGTTTATCTTTCTCGAAGAAAAGTATCTAGGTATCACAATAAAAACTGCAACAGCATCTAAAAATATCCCAGCAGTTAAATTTTATAAAAAGAACGGTTTTAAAGTTACGAAAGAAATAATCGTGAATGAACGACTGACCTTAATGGAATTTGAGAAAACTCGTTCTGAGGTTAAAAAGGGTCACTTCTAAAGAGAATGTTCATTATGAAAAAGTCGTACTTTAAATAAATGCTGAAGTTCACAATTTAAATGTCGATATTCAAAAATAAGAATTCATTACTAACCTCAAGCTATAAAAAAGAGCGACCAGAATCCACTTCTGATCGCTCTTAAAGTTTAATCTTCTATAATATTTTTTCTATCCTTTTTGAATAGCTTCGATAATAGTTCATACACAAGCGGTACGATGAATAGTGTCAGGAATGTCGAACTAGCAAGTCCGCCGACAACAGTAATACCTAGGTCTCTTGAAACAAGTCCACTACCACCGGTTACAGCCAATGGAATCAATGCTCCAATCGTTGCGATAGCTGTCATTAAGATTGGACGGAGACGAGTTCCTCCACCTTCAATGATTGCTTCTCGCAATGTCATGCCACTGCGTTCCATTCTGATGATTCTATCGACAAGAACAATGGCGTTCGTGACGATAATTCCAATTAACATCAGAAGTCCCATCATAACCGTTACTGAGATTGTTTCTCCTGTCAGGTATAGGCCGACGAAGGAACCAATGACAGCAAATGGCAGGGAGAATAGGATAGCGAATGGTGCAATACCTTCGCTAAAGGTGACTACAAGAATAAAGTAGACAATCGCTATTGCTGCAAGCATTGCTACAGCTAGCTGTTCAAAGGTTTGCTCCATATCTGCAGCAACCCCGGCGATGCCGTATTCCACACCTTTTGGTAATTCCATTGCTTCAATAGCTTCATCCATTTCAGATGTCACTTGAGAAATATCTTGATCCAAAATCGTCCCAGATACTGAAGCGTAATATTGGTTATTACTTCTTGATAACGAAGCAACTGTTGCATCTTCTTCAACGGTCACCAAATCCGATAATGGAAGCTCTGTACCAGGTGCAGCAGGAATTGCTATCGGTGTTTCCAGTAACTCATCAATCGATGTGACAGCGGTCTGTTCCTCCTGCTGAACAATGACATCTAATGTATCTCCATCTTTTTCAACAGTTGTGATCACTTCTTGGGAACCAGTACTACTTAGCGCCCCGACTACTTGACCTGTCGTTAAGCCATATTGTAATAGTTCCGCCTGATTTACGTTCAATATGTGTTCGACATATGTGCTTTCTGCTGTTGAGGTTACATCTGTCAAGCGGTCATTAGCAGCCATTTCTTCCTCAACCATTTCGACAGCTTTATTTAAATCATTTAAATTCTCACTGTAAAATGTATAGCTGAGTTCATTGGATGACATACTCATTCCACTGAAGTCTTGACTGATCCACTCACCAGGGTGGTCAATTTCTGATAGTTCGTCTTTAATTTCCTCTTTTACTTCAGAGAAATTCTCCATCTCACTATCAAACGTTGCGAATATCAACGCTCCTCCACCAGCACCCATCATAGCGGCTTGTGGATCAGAGGAGTCTGTGACAGAAAGCTGAATGATTTCTGTATCCTCACGGTCAATTAGTTTATCTTCCACTTCACCAACATATTCTAACGTGTCTTCCATTAGCTCACCAGGTTCTGGGGAGTAGGTGAGGTACATTACTTTTTCCTCTTCACTGCCTAGGAAACTGAATCCGATGAGTGGTGTTAGAAGTAAGCTTCCAACGAGTAAAGAAATTGCTGTGATGGACGTAATAATTTTATGATTTAAAGTCCAATTCAGGGCCTTTTTATATCCTTGAGTAAATTTCCCTTGTTCTTTATGTTTGATTACCGTCCGGTCACCATATAATTTCTTTTTAAATAACGTATGGGATAGGGAAGGTACAATGGTAATCGCCACAAGTAAAGAAGCAAGCAACGCGAGGGACATCGTTAATGCGAATGGCATGAATAGCTCACCGACCATTCCACCCATAAATGCGATTGGTGCAAATACCGCGATCGTTACTAGAGTGGACGAAAGGATTGGTTTGAACATTTCAATCGTAGCCTCACGAATCAATGCCCGTCCTGTTAGTTTCTCGTCTTTCAAATGCAGACGTCGATATATATTTTCCACTACGACAATTGAGTCATCAATTACCCGACCGATTGCTACCGTAACTGCCCCGAGTGTCATAATGTTCATCGTAATATCGAGGTAGTTTAAAATAAGGAAAGCTATAAAAATGGAAACTGGAATAGAAATGATGGAAATGACCGTTGACTTGATATCACGTAAGAAAAGTAAAATGATGATAACGGCAATTAAACCACCAAATAATGCTTTTTCTACCATCGTACTCACGGAGTCTTCAATCGGTTGTCCTTGGTCAAGGGAAATATCAACGACTAGGCCATCCAATCGCTCTTGTTCTTCATCCATGAGTTCTTTTACAGCATTTACAACATCGACTGTGTTTGCTTGTTGGCCTTTAACAATTTGGATTGCAATCGCATCTTCACCGTTCGTCCGGGAAACGGATTCGACTTGACCAACGGTTTCGATATCGGCAATCTCACCAAGCTCGATAAATGGTTCAGGATTCGTCTCTGTTGGTGTAACAGGAATAATCATTTCTTTCAGATCTTCGGCGGTCATGAATTTACCATCTACAGATACGGCTTGTTCCCCTTCCGTAAATTCATATAATCCGAGGGATATATCCAGGTCACTTGCTTGGATGATATCTTTAACAGAATCCTCCGTAAGATCAAGCTCTTCTAGAGTCGTCTGGTCAAAAGTCAGTTGTACTTCTTCCACATGCTGACCAGTCATGGTAGCCGATGCTACACCATCCAGCTTTTCAATCTTAGGAAGGATAACGTTCGTGACGGTTGATGTCAGTTCAACAATATCCTCCGTTTCACTGCTGATACTTAACGCAACGACTGGCATCATATCCATGCTGATTGCAGTTATCGATGGTTCTTGAGCATCATCTGGGAGAGTGACATTTTCTACTATATCTTGCAATTGTCGGCGTTTTTCATCCATATCCACGCCATATTCGTATTCAATTTGAATATTAGAAAGACTGGCAGATGAAGTGGAGTATAAATTCTTCACATCCTCCAAGTCCTCAATCGCCCGTTCTAGTGGAATCGTAACATCATCCATCACCTGTTCAGCTGTTGCCCCAGGATAAACATCCATTACCATTAAATATGGAATGGAGATGTCCGGAATCGATTCGGTTTTCATTTGCGTACCGGCATAAATACCGCCAGCTGTAACAATAATGGTCAACAGCCATACGGCAAGTTTATTCTTCATTACAAAATTGACAATACCTTTCATGTTGCACCTACCTTAATTGACTTTATAAACTCATTTTCTTATAATAAATGACTATTGGGTCATAAGTCAACGATAATAGCGGAAAGTGGGACGGTAAAGTGGAAAAAAGAGAGCTGATTATGGAAAAGGCATTGGAGCTGTTTGCTGAGCGAGGATTTTCTGCTACTTCAGTGCAAGAAATAACTGAACACTCCGGCATTTCAAAGGGTGCGTTTTATCTTTCATTCAAGTCAAAGGACGAGTTGATTTCGGAGATGATTCATGAGTACCTCGAGACTTTTGTCGCTGATGTTGACCAGCTGGTCAGCGAAAGTGATCCGGAACAATTACTGTATAATTTTTATTTTTATCATTTAGAGAGTTTTTCCGACCAATCGGGCTTTGCCAAGATTTTCGTGAAGGAGCAAACACATTTCTTTAACGAGGAGTTTCTTGCCCAGATTCTTTGCTATAATGAAATGATTCAAAACTCGATATTGGTCATGTTGGAGAATGTGTATGGAGAAAGTGTGGCTACGACGAAATACGATTTAGTATACGCAATTCAAGGTTTAATGAAAAGTTATATGGAATTGCTGTTGTTCGGCAACTTACCATTGAACAATAAATACTTGGCAGAGTCACTCGTTGAGAAAACGAATGTATTGGCTAATCATATGACACTCCCAGCCATCACTTCGGAAATATTTTTCCTTTTAAGGGAACCATCCAAAGGTTCGCTGACGATTGAAAAAGTGATGGAGTCCATAGATGATGCGCTAGCTTACGTCCATGAGTCAATTGAAAGGGAGTCTCTATTGCTGCTAAAAGAAGAATTGAATCAACCATTTCTTAGCGAAGCTGTCAAAGCAGGCCTGCTTAAAAATATAAAAAACCATCCTAGTTGTAAACGGGTATCGTACTTTTTGCATATGTATTGGGGAATGAAACAGGAAGGAAGCAGCCATACAAGTTGTCATCTTCCGAATCATTTTGGGAAATAAAGGAACCTCGCGATTACGTTAAGAAATAATAAGGGCAATCAAAGTCATCTTTGATTGCCCTTACTTCGTATATTTATTTACCAGCGTATACTTTATCTTTACCAGCAATTCCTGGGGAAGTTAGATTATTCAAATCAAGAATCATATCTACTTCTGCTTCTGTAAGAATTCCGTTATCGATACAAATCTCCCGGATTGGGCGGTTTGTTTCAAGGGCGATACGTGCCACTTCTGTTGCTTTTTCATAACCGACATACGGGTTGATTGCTGTAACAAGAGAAATACTGCGCTCGACCATATTGCGGCAATGTTCAATGTTCGCTGTCATTCCTTCGATCGCATATTCTCTAAAGATACGTAGTCCATTTTCTAAAATGGAGATCGACTCCAGCAAGTTGAACACAAGTACTGGCTTCATCACATTTAGCTCCAGCTGTCCGTTTTCTGCCGCCATTCCAATTGTTGTGTCGTTTCCAACGACTTGATAAGCGATTTGGTTGATAACTTCACAGATAACTGGATTTACTTTTCCTGGCATAATGGAAGAACCACTTTGACGTGCTGGCAGGTTGATTTCACCAAAACCGGCAGTCGGGCCAGAACTCATTAAACGCAAGTCATTTGCGATTTTTGATATATTGAGAGCATGGATTTTCAGCATGCTTGAAACTTCAGTGTACACATCGGTATTTTGGGTTGCGTCTATTAAACTTTCACTGCTTTTTATTTCAAAGCCGGTGAGGTCCGTTAAATACTCAACAACTTTTTCTGTATACTCCGGTAACGCGTTCAGACCTGTACCAACCGAAGTTCCGCCCATATTGACAGAGCGCAGGCCTTTCATCGAGCTGCTGATTCTTTCCAAGTCACGCTGCATCACAGAATAATAACCGATAAATTCCTGTCCGAGACGAATCGGCACTGCGTCTTGCAGATGAGTTCTTCCCATTTTAATCACATGGTCAAATTCTTGTGATTTGCTCTTGAAGGCCTCTACAAGATCTGCGAGTTTTTCTGCTAGCCCATGCAACCTATCTATAAGGGCGATATTTACTGCTGTAGGGAATACATCATTTGTCGACTGAGCCATATTGACATGGGAATTCGGGCTGACCAACTGATAGTTTCCTTTTTCCTCGCCTAGAATTTCAAGCGCTCTATTTGCAATCACTTCATTCGCATTCATATTGAAAGATGTACCGGCACCACCCTGAATCGGGTCTACGATGAACTGGTCATTAAATTTGCCTGCAATTACTTCTTCAGCCGCTTGCTTGATTGCTTCAGCGAGTTTCTTATCAAGCTGCCCAAGTTCAGCGTTAGCCATAACAGCCGCTTTTTTCACATATCCAACCGCACGGATGAGGGTTTCATCCACTTTATAACCAGTGATCGGGAAATTGTCCCGCGCCCTGACGCTTTGTACTCCGTAATAAGCTGCATCAGGTATTTGCACTTCCCCTAAAAAGTCTTTTTCCACACGTACTTCCATTCCTGCATCCCTCTCCATTGCATATATTTAATATAGAATTATAATTAAGCACTTCAACTCCCATTGTACAATGATTACCCCCTTTTGTCAGTAGCCTAAAAAAGTGATATTTCCAGTTCATTCACGGTCCATCCTAAGATGAACCATTTCTATCCAGAAAATATTGTTTTTAACGGAATTTGTGGTTAGAGAAGAGGGAATATGATAAAATAATAGTGTTATAAATATAAAGAAATATAGGTAGCATCCGTCGATGTTTTTTTAAAAATTAATTGTGGAAGCACTTTCATTTTAAAAAACAGATAAGGAAGAGGATAGTATGACTAAAAGGGAAAGCACAGATGTTATTTTAATTGGTGCGGGGATCATGAGTGCAACACTAGGTACTTTGATGAAGGAGTTGGCACCAGAATGGGATATTACCGTGTTTGAAAAGCTTGATAAAGCTGGGGAAGAAAGTTCGCATGAATTGAATAATGCTGGTACAGGGCATGCCGCATTATGTGAGTTGAATTATACTACGGAAAAACCGGATGGAACAATCGATATGACGAAAGCAAACAATGTCAACGAGCAATTCCAGGTTTCCTTACAATTTTGGTCTTACCTCGTAAAAAGAGGGTTGTTAAGTGAGCCGGAGAAATTTATCCGTGCATTGCCGCATATTAGTTTAGTGCAAGGCGAAAATAACGTGGAATTTTTAAGAAAACGTTATGAAGAAATGAAGACAAACCCACTTTTCGAAGATATAGAATACACCGAGAATCCTGCAAAGCTTGCAGAATGGATGCCGCTTGTCATGAATGATCGGATACTTGAAGATGGAATAGCTGCTACGAAGATTGATAGCGGAACGGACGTCAACTTCGGTGCCTTAACACGGAAGCTTTTTGAACATCTGGAAGAAACTGGAGCGAATGTCCAATATAACCATGAAGTAGAAGATTTGAAACGCAAGAAAAACGGCTGGGAAGTCAAAGTGAAAAATTGTGCTACTGGTAAGACGGAGTGTCATTTCGCCAAGTTCGTCTTTATCGGCGGCGGAGGTGGAAGCCTGCATCTTCTCCAAAAAACAGGGATTCCAGAAAGCAAGCATATCGGAGGTTTCCCGGTCAGCGGAATCTTCATGGCATGTAACAATCCGGAAGTTGTGGAGCAGCATCATGCGAAAGTATATGGAAAAGCAAAAGTTGGAGCTCCGCCGATGTCCGTGCCACATCTGGATACGAGATTTATTAATAACGAAAAACAATTATTATTTGGTCCGTATGCTGGTTTCTCACCGAAATTCTTAAAAACCGGTTCAAACATGGACTTAATCACTTCCGTTAAACCGAGCAACGTCTTTACGATGCTTGCTGCTGGAGCAAAGGAATTACCATTGACTAAATATCTGGTCACTCAAGTGATCCAGTCGAAGGAACAACGCATGAAAGAACTTCGTGAGTTTATTCCTAATGCGAAGAGCGAAGATTGGGATCTCATTGTTGCCGGTCAGCGTGTGCAAGTGATTAAAGATACCGACCACGGTGGAAAAGGAACATTGCAATTCGGAACAGAAGTCATTACTGGAGCAGACGGGACAGTCGCTGCATTACTCGGTGCATCACCGGGAGCATCTACAGCCGTTCATGTCATGTTGGATATCTTAAACCGCTGCTTCCCAGACCAAATGGAAGAATGGGAACCGAAAATTAAAGAAATGGTTCCATCATTTGGGCAGCTGCTGCGTGAAAACCCAGAGCTTTTACGTGAAGTGAAAGAAACCACGTCAGAAGTATTAAAGTTGCATAATGACACAGAAGAGCAAAAGTTATTGGCTAGCGTCTAAATGAATAAAGCACTCGCATGGTTTACCTATCCTCTAAAGGGAAGAAGGTGGCTTGCGGGTGTTTTTTGTGCTGTGCACTACGGACAAACTTTTATTTTCTTGTTTGGTTTCTCATGAACGCCCGAAAAATTAGATAGTGCTCTCATTCGGTAACTCAAAGCCGTTATGAGTGCCTGAAAACTAAAGTGATTCTCTAGTTCGGTCGCTCAAGTTTGCAATGAACGCCTGAAAAATTAGGTAGTGCTCTCATTCGGTACCTCAAAGTCGTTATGAGTGCCTGAAAACTAAAGTGATTCTCTAGTTCGGTCGCTCAAGGTTGCAATGAACGCCCGAAAAATTAGGTAGTGCTCTCATTCGGTACCTCAAAGCCGCTATGAGTGCCTGAAAACTAAAGTGATTCTCTAGTTCGGTCTCTCAAGGGTGCAATGAACCTCCGAAAAATTAGATAGTGCTCTCATACGGTACTTCAAAGCCGTTATGAGTGCCTGAAAACTAAAATGATTTTCTAGTTCGGTTGCTCAAGGTTGCAATGAACGCCCGAAAAATTAGATAATGCTCTCATTCGGTACCTCATAGATGTTACAAACGCCCGAAAATTTGAAGGCCTTCAAATTCGGTGCATTACGTTATTTGAAATTCCACAATCAATCCTCTATACTTCTACTATAAGAAAGGATGGTTCGAATGAAGTTTGAAGAAGTTTTACCGCGTTTACGTTCGGGCGAAAAAGTGATCCGTACTGGTTGGCCAGGTGCAGAACTTTATGTGAAGCTTGTTGGAGAAAGTGAAATTGATGGTGAAAAGTTGAATCCATATTTATTAATAAATGTAGAAGGGGAAGGGTATACAATGTTTACCCCGACCGTTTGCGATTTGCTGGCAGAAGACTGGGAAATCGTAAAATAAAATTGAGCCTATTTTTGCATGGGCTCTTTTTTATTAGGGTAGATTCAAAGGTGTAAGCTTCGTGAAGCAGTTATCAAGTTGGAGATTGACGTGGCTGTTCCACAAAAATATATAAAAGGATGATGATGGTTGAATTTCTCAGAGTACGAAGGAAAGACGGTTTTTATTACAGGTGCTTCATCAGGGATTGGCTATGCGCAGGCAGAGGCTTTTCTTAAGCAAGGGGCATGTGTGTTTGCGATAGATCGGAATGAGGTCGGCTTACAAGAATTGAAACAGGCTTATCCCGATCAGTTCGCCTATCGCTGTACCAATGTGGCTGATGTCGAGGAAGTGGCTGAAAGTGTTCATCAAGCGCTTCAAGAGTATGTGCGCATCGATATTCTCGTAAATACGGCAGGTATTCTCGATGATTATAAAACAACACTTGAAACGACTGAGGAATTATGGGATGAGATTTTCAATACGAACGTTAAAGGAATCTATTATGTGACGAATTACATACTTCCCCATATGCTGAAATGGAAGCAGGGAGTGATTGTAAATACAGCATCGATTGCAGGGTTGGTCGCTGGTGGTGGCGGAGCAGCATACACAGCTTCCAAACATGCCATTATTGGGTATACAAAACAGCTCGCTTATGATTTTAGTAAAAAAGGAATTCGGGCCAATGCAATAGCACCAGGTGCAATTCGTACTCCAATGAATGCGAGTGATTTCGCTAATGGTGGGGAAATGGCAAAGTGGGTGGAAGAGGAAACCCCTGCTGGACGCTGGGCCGAACCAGAAGAAGTGGCGAATACAACTCTCTTCCTTGCCAGTAGTGCTGCGGATTATATCCACGGTGCCGTTCTCCCGATTGATGGCGGCTGGACAATTAAGTAAGAGGAGATGCGATAAGTATTAGCATTTTTAAATATTCTACTGATTTATTCTATGGAACGTATTGCGGGGATTACATGAATACTCCTCGCGTTCGATTAGAAGGGATGATTCAGATTTCGTAGCACGTGAGAACGTCTTGCGTTTGATTAGAATTGAATACATAAGACACGTAGCACGTGAGGAGGTCTTGCGTTCGATTAGAAGTGAATTCATAAGACTTCATAGCACGTGAGGAGGTCTTGCGTTCGATTAGAATTGAATTCATAAGACTTCATAGCACGTGAGGAGGTCTTGCGTTCGATTAGAATTGAATTCATAAGACACGTAGCACGTGAGGAGGTCTTGCGTTCGATTAGAAGTGAATTCATAAGACTTCATAGCACGTGAGGAGGTCTTGCGTTCGATTAGAATTGAATTCATAAGACTTCATAGCACGTGAGAGAGTCTTGCGTTTGATTAGAAGTGAATTCATAAGACTTCATAGCACGTGAGAGAGTCTTGCGTTTGATTAGAAGTGAATTCATAAGACTCGTAGCACGCAAGAACCTCTCGCGTTCGACTAGAAGAGGATTATTAAAACCTCGTAGCGCATGAGAAGCTCTTACTTACGTTCGAATAAAGGAAAACCACAAGGATTCTCACAATACGTTATCCTCTGTAGGAAGAAAGGCTCCAAGCAAAAGATGCTTGGGGCTTTTTTGTATTTTCCCAATTTAGGAACCCACTATGCAATCGAGATGCTATCTGTTATACTGGCAAAGCGAGCTTTTTTCTGCTCGTATTATGGCACTTCTGTCCTTTGGCCATAATTATTACTAAAATAGCACATCGCTATTTTACAAAGGAGATGATAAAAGTGAATCAAACTACTGTGTACCGCGAGGAAGAATCCCTCACCTCAGTTCAGAGTCTGACGAAAATTGGACTTGTTACTGCATTGTATGTAGCTGTAACCTTCATCTTTTCTGCTATCAGCTTCGGAGCATTCCAGCTCCGTCTATCCGAGATGTTCAATTATCTAGCTATATTTCATAAACGTTATATCGTTGCAGTATTCTTAGGTGTGGTCATTTCAAACTTCTTATGGTCGCCAATGAAGTTCATTGATGTACCAGTTGGAGGATTAGCAACGCTTCTCACACTGATCGTCGTCAGGACAGTGACGAACAGAATGAAGAATCTTAAAGCGAAATTTGTGGTAACTGCAATTATTGTTGTTATATCCATGTTTACTATTGCAATCCAACTCGTTATTGTTGGGGGCTATCCATTCTGGCTGACTTACCTTGGTATTGCCATGGGTGAACTCGTAGCTATGACTATTGGCGGATTCATCATGTACTATGTTAGTAGAAAAATCGATTTTACAAAATAATACGAAAGCCAGGTTCCTATATTGGACCTGGCTTTTTCTGGTATGAACAAAATTCTATTCTACCCTTACTATCTATGGCATAATATTGTATAATAAATACAATTATCTGTGAAACGGAAAACAATAGAAAAATAGAATTGGGTGGACAAATTGAAAACGGTTAGTGTAGGGAAAATTGCTCAGGTATTGTCATTGGAGATTTTAGCAGGGGAAAATAATTTAGGCAGTAAAGTTTCAAAGAATAAAGCGCATCGACCAGGGCTTGAGTTTATTGGTCACTTTGATTTTTTCCCGATGGAGCGGGTACAAGTACTTGGTCTGGCGGAAATCACTTATTTAAAACAACTAAGTGAAGAGGAAAGAAAGCTTCGAATAGGTAATATTGTCAATTACCATCCGCCATGCTTTATTGTGACGCGTGGTCAGGAAGAACTCACTTATTTGGTGCAGTATTGTGAACAAGAGAACATTCCATTGCTTCGGACGAATGATTCTACTTACGAATTTATCGCCAAACTGGATGCTTATTTGGCTAAAGCGCTTGCTGAGGAAATTGCCGTGCCTGGAGTCTGCCTCAATGTGTTCGGGATTGGAATTCTGCTTCGCGGTGAATCAGGAATTGGAAAAAGTGAAACTGCCTATACACTTATTGGCAGGGGACATCGCCTCGTAGCAGATGATATTGTTGTGCTTAGAAAACTAAGCCACCAAACGATTCTTGGGACACATAATGAGATGAACAAAGAATTTCTCGCGCTCCGCAGTGTCGGTTTATTGAATATCGTAAAGGTTTATGGAAATAAAGCTTTTCAAGATGAAACAAGAATCGCACTGGATATTGAATTGACGAAGTGGGGAGAAAATGAACTCCATAACGATCTCGAAATGAAAACGGAGTATACGAACTATATGGGAGTAGAAATCCCGCATATTAAAATTCAGCTTCAGCCAGGCCGTGATGTTGCCGGCTTAATAGAAGCGGCTGCAAACAGTTGGGTATTAAAGCAACAAGGATACAGTGCTGCCGAGGAATTTATTAACCGTACGGAGAACTATAATAACTGAATCGAGAAGTACACCACATAAAAAGCAGAGGTTACCCATCCTCTGCTTTTTAAATTTCGTGTTCATCTCTATCTTCACCGAATAAAAATTCAAATCCTATCATAAAGGTTACTGCATTAGCAATCAGCAATAAGATTGAAAGGAATCTCTTCATATTAAATTCTCCTTCATATCAGGCATCTTGTAGTTAATCTTCGAAATTTAAATTAACAGGTTCGCTAGATAATTCCTCATTGGAATTATTCTCTGTCACCGGAACACTTTCGTCTACTATTTCAAATGTAAGTTCGTCCATCCAAACTTGACCTTGTCCGTTCAATAATATCCCAAACGAAATCACTTCGCTTTTTACTGGAACATCCAACACAATGCTGAAATGATTCCATTCATTCGTTCCTGTGATTGGGCGATTCATCATATTGTCGAAAGCAAGTACTTCCCCGGAAGAGTGATCGATACGCATCCATAATCCGGCTGAGCCTTTTACCTCCTTACTTTTAACAAATGCGGAAAAGCGAAGTCTCTCACCTCGGTAGCGATCTGCCTTGATTTGCTGCATCAATGTCGCGAAACCTCGAGCTCTTTCATCTTTTGATCTTAAAAATGCCGAGTAATTACCACTATGGACTATTCTATTATCCAAACCTGTCTCATAATCAGATGGTGTGTCTCCTGTCATAATCCAACCGGCAGGAGTATTGTTCGCTTCAACCATGTTCATTTCTCCTTTATCATTTAGTTTCCTGAGTAATTTTCGATAACGTCCCGGTGTCACGTCGTACTCCTTCTTAAAGGCTCTTGTGAAGGCTTCCTGTGAACCGAATCGGTAATCCAACGCAATATCTATTATTCTTTTATCTGTAGAAATTAAATCACTTGCTGCCTGAGACATCCGGCGTGTCCTTATATAGTCTTTGACTGATTTACCGGTGATCCTCCGGAAAATACGTTGGAAATGAAACTTCGAATAACCGGCTTGTTCTGCTAAAGAATGGAGCTGTAATTTATCTGTCAGATGTTTTTCAATAAAAATCAATATTTGTTGAATGGTTTTTTCATGCTCTTGATAGGACAAACCGGACACCTCCTAATCTTTTGTCTTAAGTATATCTAAAAATAATTATGGAAACTTGATAATTTGTGCTAATGTTATAATCCAACCAATACAAAAAGACGAATTCTCTTTCAAATTCGCCATCTAAGTATCTTGCTATTTTATTGGGGTGTGCTTGCCACGTTCTTCGTTTTATAATCTTTTCCTAACCAAAAAGTTCTCCCTTAACAGCTCCCAGTTTTGTGGGAACGGATAACCAAGCACCCAATAACTGATCCCGCCAAGTCCATATTCTTTTGCTAAATCAAATTTGGCTTGTGCACTTCTTGCATCTTCAAACCAAACCTCGTGCTCCACCCCTTCCTCATCCACATACCGGAAAAAGGGGGATGCTGCGACCTCGTCATATTGAATCTCTGCATTATATCTCGTCGCCCGTTCAATCGCTTCCTGGGAACTGAAGTTTTCTGCAACTTGACCTTCTGCATGGGGCAGCTTCCAGTCTCTTGCATAAATTTCAAAACCGAGGAATATCTTTTCGGCAGGGATTTCCGTTAACGCATATTCCACGACTCTTCGCATTTGATTAATCGGTGAAATCGCTTGGGGAGGTCCGTATATATATCCCCATTCATATGTCATTAAGACAACGAAATCCGCAAGTCGCCCATGTGCTTCATAATCATGTGCCTCATACAATAATCCGGTTTGATCAGCG
This sequence comes from Oceanobacillus luteolus, assembly GCF_023715655.1. Classification (GTDB taxonomy): domain Bacteria; phylum Bacillota; class Bacilli; order Bacillales; family Amphibacillaceae; genus Oceanobacillus; species Oceanobacillus luteolus. Next base: position 71,211 of record NZ_JAMBON010000014.1, read on the forward strand.
CTTGTTTTTGGGGCGAGCGCCGTGGATACGAAATAACCTTCAGGATGCAACCGATCGACGGCAAGCTGAATGAAGGTGTTATAACGTTCCCGGTCCTCGGGCAACACGTATTCAAAATCGATATTCAATCCCTGATATCCCTTTTCCTTCATCACCGCTAAAATATTATCAAGCAAAGTATTCATTAATTCTTCACTAGAAAGAATCGTATGTGTCACGCTAGATCCTTCATCCTCTGGGGTGAAATTTAATATCGACATCATCGGTACGATGTTCTCTTCATAACTTGCCGCAATCATTAAAACATCCTCAAACGGTTCCATGCTTCCATCTGACTGGACCAAATACGCAAAAGGGCTTGCAATCGTTAATAGTTCTCCAACCTCCCGTATAGACTGGGCCCCTTCTGCATCTGGTTGATAGGAATAGGCATTGACCTCAATAATTGGTTTTTCCCGAGGGATATATAATGTTTGTCCGCTGAAAATAGGATCGGTTATCGTCAGCGCATTTTCTTGTGCCAGTGAATAAATGGATACGCCGTAGAGACTTGCAATAGTAGCAAGAGTCTCTCCTTGTTGTACTTCATGACTTTGCAATGGTACATAGATTTTCATACCAGGCATAAGAGCTGTGGGGTCTATATTTGGATTGGCATTCAAAATAGAGTTTAAAGGTATTCGATAATTACCGGCAATGCTCCACATGCTTTCTCCCGCTAGTACGGTATGCCAAGTTCCTTTGATTGGAATAAGTAGCGCCAAACCAATGACAAGCCGATTTGGATCAGGTAATTCGTTTACTGCTATTAATTGATTGAGGTCAACCTGATACCGCTGAGCAAGGTCATATAATTGATCCCCAGCCTTGACAACATGGATAATCAAAACACTTTCCTCCTCTTTTCTAACTATTTATCGTATATGAATGGCTGTCATATTCCGGCTCAAATGATGAAGACAGGATACACAGCTCGCAATTCGTTCTAATGAATGAAGAAGATCATTTTATCCTATGTTTTTACTTATGAAAATGTGTATATGCCTAAAAAGCCGGACACGAGGGAGGAGTGGGCTGTTAACCATTTACAATTCATTTAAAAAGCTCTAAACTATTTAGGGACACGAAGTAATTTTGTGTGGGTGAATTCCATGCAATTTTACTAAATAACTAAGGGCGGCGAAAAAAATTGACTTTTCTACAAGAGTGGGTTGGGCAATTCCGGACCTATAACCGCAATATTAAATTGGCGATCTTGGCAAATATATTTACACAAATCGGCCTTGGGGCGTTCATGGTCGTATATAATTTCTATATTCGAGCACTTGGCTTACCTCAACAGGTAAACGGGGAAATAATTGCTTTAACTTCCTTAGCTACAGCCATTATCTTAGTACCGGCTGGAATTATGAGTGATCGGCTCGGTCGGAAGAAGGTAATGGCTGCTGGTGTAGTAATCGGTGGCGTTATCTTGGCTTCACGTAGTTTGGTAGAGTTGGAATCATTTCTGCTTGGAACCGGTTTTGCAACCGGGATTGCGCTCGCCTTTTTCCAAGTATCGATTATACCTTGGCTTGCAGAAAATTCTGGGACGAAGCAGCGGATCCATTTATTCAGTCTACACTCGGCGGTCATGATGGCGGCCAATGTGATCGGTAACCTGCTTGGTGGTGTAATGACGGACTTCTTTTCTTTATTCATGACTGATTTATTCAGTATTCGTTATACATTGCTTTTTGGTAGTTTGTTTTACTTTGTTTCTATTATTCCAATTATGAAAATGAAGGAGAAGCCGAGAGAGAAAAGAAATGAACAGGAAAATCCGAGCATTCGAAGATTCATGAGTAAGAATAAAACCGGATTAAAGGTTGTTGCTCTTTTTGCGGTGGCTCAACTCATTATCGGAACAGGGAGCGGACTCGTCATTCCGTATCTCAATCTCTATTTTGCCGACCGCTTTCAGGCATCGACTTCAATGATTGGAGTTATTATTGCTTTAGGGCAGGCTGCAACCGCTTTGGCGATGTTTATTGGTCCGCTCGTTGTACAGCGCCTGGGTGAGGTGAGGGCAGTGGTGACATTACAGTTGTTATCCCTGCCGTTTTTACTGCTTACCGCTTTCTCGACGAGTCTATGGATTGCGGCTATTGGTTTTCTATTTCGACAGGCATTGATGAATGCTGGTAACCCCATCCAGTCTTCCTTGATGATGTCAAAAGTAAATGACTCCATGAAGGGGCTTGCGAACTCAGTCAACCAAATGGTATTCAATCTGGGGTGGGCGTTTATGGGACCTGTCTCTACAGGAATTGTTCTTAAGTATGGTTCCTATTGGGGTTATGCCCATGTATTCAGCATTACGGCAGGAATCTATCTTGTAGGCTCTCTATACTTTTTCTTTGTTTTCCGTTCATTAAAATAGGAGGCAAGTCCAGTATACTTTCTCATCCCTTGTAATAGAATCTTAATTTAATAATTCTTTTTCCCGATAGACATTCACCTAGAAAATGTTAAAATTGTAGTAATGAAACGATTGGGAAGTGATTGCCGTGAAGTTGTGGATGAGAAAAGTATTCGTTGTACTTGTAGCCATTATGACGTTGGGCATGTACACTCCAACGACATTACTAGAAATTGAAGCGGAAGATAATAAAAATAGTCTCTCCTCAAAAGCTGATGTAGACCAAGCTGAATTGAGTCCGACCGAACAGACACTGGAAACCTATGAAACCGTGTTGGTCGAAGATTTAGAGCCTGATTATTTAAGTGAGTTGCAAGAACAGGCGAAAGTCCAAAGTCTCTTGAAATTTGGTCCAAGAATTGCTGAACAGGTAGAGGATGAGTTTTCTGAGGTTATTTTACCTAAGATGGAAGCAGTCTTGGAACAATTGGCTTCGGAAGCAGGAGAAGATGCAGTTCGCTACTACGGCATCACCGAAAAACCTTCAAAAGGCTACGGAGAGCGGATTTTTCATGTTACAGATCTTAGAACGGATGAAGATGTCGTAAGATTCCACGTCCGCCGCGACAACCGGCCCCTGGAAGGTTACTACTTCAACTTTCACTATCACCTAGGTAAAGACGACTTCAAAGAGCATCACACAATCGGCGAGATCTATTGGGATAAAAATACACCACCAAAGTGGATGGCATAATATAAAGAAGGCGCATGAATATAATTCATGCGCCTTTTTCTTTTGCGCTGCCATGCTAGCTTTTGCTGAAAGCCCATGCCAGCCGTTAAAAGCGCTCGCCGCTCCGTTAAAAGCGCTCACACCTCCGCGAAAAGCGCTCGCTCCTCCGCGAAAAGCGCTCGCCCCTCCGTCAAAAACGCTACCCTCACTTCAAACCCTAGATCTCCCCATCCAACTCCAACAACAATTCTCCAATCTTTCTATCCTGAATCACCAAATCCGCATGTCGGTCGAGTGGGGTATCATCTTGGTTCACGATTACCAATCTTGCTCCACTTTCTTTCGCAAGTATCGGAAATTGATTTGCGGGGGTAACGGTTAGGGAAGAGCCGAGGACAATAAAAAGATCCGCTTTCTCTGTTTCCTGAAGTGCGAACTCAAATGCATCTACGGGTAAACTTTCACCAAATAATACGATGGAAGGGCGCAACACGCCACCGCACTCACAATAAAATGTATCTTCTACATATTTCTCACTATTGTATTCACGTCCACATGTTTCACAATGCAATTTTTGAAGTGTACCATGTAATTCGGCAACACGTTCACTTCCTGCTAGCTGATGAAATCCATCGACATTTTGTGTTATAACCGATTGAATCAGCCCTGCTTTCTCCCACTTTGCAAGAATCTCATGCCCTTTATGAGGCCCGTATTCCTTCACACCAAGTACTCGTTCTCTGTAAAACGCAATAAATTCTTCCACGTTATGATTAAGTGCCTCCGTACTGGCAAGCTGTGATGGGTCTTTTTGTTTCCATAACCCTCTATTGGCCGAACGAAAATCAGGCAAACCGCTTTCTGTCGACATGCCAGCTCCTGTAAACACCACCGTATAATCTGCTTCCTTCAACCAATCTCTAAGCATGACTATCCCTCCTATGTAATTACCCTTAGTATACCGTAAGTGGAATTCAGGTCCACCATTGCTACCCATATCCATTGGCAAGTTAATTGACTAAAGGAAAAGGATATGGTATTAAAATAGTTGGATTAGCACTTGAGGTCGATGAGTGCTAAAATGATGTTATTCAAGTCATTAGGGAAGCAGGCACAGTATAGTTTCTCTATTTTTAAGTACATAACGGAGGAGAGAGACCATGGAAAAAAGAGAATTTCAGGCAGAATCCAAGAAGTTATTAGATATGGTGATCAACTCGATTTACTCCCAGCGGGAAGTTTTCCTGAGAGAGCTTATTTCGAATGCAAGTGATGCCATCGATAAACTGTATTACCGAGCCCTTACAGACGACAACTTAACTTTCAACAAAGACGATTACTATATTAAACTCACCCCGAATAAGGACACACGTACCTTAACAGTAACGGATACCGGAATCGGGATGACGAAGGAAGAGATGGAGAATAACCTAGGTATTATCGCGAAAAGTGGTTCCCATCAATTTAAGAAAGAAAATGAAATTAAAGATGGACATGACATTATTGGTCAATTCGGTGTCGGATTCTATGCTGCATTTATGGTTGCGGAAAAGGTGACGGTCATCAGTCGTTCTATTGACAGTGAAGAAGCTTATAAATGGGAGTCGACTGGTCCGGATGGATATACGATTGAACCGGCAGAAAAGGAAGAAGTAGGAACAGAAATCATCCTCTACATTAAAGAAAATGAAGAGGAAGAGTCCTATGACGAGTTTCTTGAAGAGTATCGCATCAGACAAATTGTGAAAAAGTACTCTGATTTCATTCGCTATCCGATCAAAATGGATGTTACGGAAAGCAAGCTGAAAGAGGGAACTGAGGACGAGTATGAAGACGTCATCACAGAAGAAACGTTGAATACGATGATTCCAATTTGGAAGAAAAACAAGAGTGAACTGACCGATGAAGACTATGAAAACTTTTATCGTGAAAAACATTATGGCTTTGATAAGCCACTAAAACATATTCATATTTCTGTTGATGGTGCCGTTCGCTATGATGCTATTCTTTATATCCCGGAAAGTGCACCATATAATTACTACACGAAAGAATATGAGAAAGGTCTAGAATTATACTCCAATGGTGTTCTGATCATGGAGAAAAGCCCAGAGCTGCTCCCGGATTACTTCAGTTTTGTAAAAGGTCTTGTTGATTCCGAGGATCTTTCCTTGAATATCTCAAGAGAGATGTTGCAGCATGACCGTCAGTTGAAAATAATCGAGAAAAATATCAATAAACGAATTAAACAACAATTAAAGCAAATTCTTACTAATGATCGTGAAGCTTATGAACGTTTCTATCAATCCTTTGGTCAACAGTTGAAATACGGAGTCTACAGTGATTTTGGACAGCATAAAGAGGTTCTGCAAGACCTCCTGTTATTCTATTCATCGAAGGAAAAGAAATTGGTCACACTGGATGAGTATGTAGAGCGCATGCCGGAGGAACAGAAATATATCTATTATGCGCAAGGAGATACGGTAGAACGGGCGGATAAACTTCCACAAACGGAATTGGTGAAAGATAAAGGCTACGAAATTCTATACTTCACAGACGAAATTGATGAATTTGCGATCCGCATGTTGATGAGTTATAAAGATAAAGAATTCAAAAACGTCTCTAGTGGCGATTTAGGTATTGAGCCAGATGAGAAGGAAAAAGAAGAAGAGAAGGAAGCGGCAAAAGAACATGAGGACCTCTTCAAGAAAATGAAAGAAGTTCTCGGAGATAAGGTGACAGATGTGCGTGCATCGAAGCGCTTGAAGTCACATCCTGTAGTCCTTACTGCTGACGGAGAAATTTCCATCGAAATGGAAAAAATCATCAATTCCATGCCAGATGACCAGCAAATTAAAGCTGATAAAGTGCTGGAGATCAACGTAAACCACGAAATCATGAATGCCCTCCAACGTGCACATGATCAAGGGGAGGAGCAGCTCAAGCTGTATACGAATCTCTTATTCAACCAAGCATTGCTCATTGAAGGGCTTCCAATTGAAGACCCGGTTGCATTCACGAATGACATGGTTAAAGTGATGCTCTAAATACGAAACGGTACTTTTCCTATTGGAAGGTACCGTTTTTTCTTCGAAGTGACTGACTGTTAAATGTTTACTGAATATTGTATGATAGTTAGTAACTTGAAATTCTCAAAGAATATCACTTGGCCAGGAAGTGACTGTGATGCAAAGGAAGTGATAAACATGCTGGAAAGTATGAATTGGATTGGTTTTCTGCCACCGATTTTATTTCTTATCATCATTGTTTTCCTCGTGTATCATGCATGGAAACGGTCTTGAAAAAGCCCCGGACGAATGAATCTCGTCCGGGGCTTTCCTCTAATTTTTGGCAATACTTAATGCATTTTAAACGTTAGGAACAGCTCATTATACAGTCCAAGCATTTCTTGGCCTAAGTTTTCATAAACCTCTAAACGCTCTGTCAGTTCAGAGGAGGGATAGAATCGTTCATCCTCTACCATCTCTTCCGGCAAATAATCTAGAGCAGCTTGATTAGGTGTGGAGTAACTTACATATTCTGTATTTATTGCTGCAATTTCCGGATCAAGCATGAAATTGATGAACTGATGGGCTCCTTCGATATTGTCGGAGGTTTTTGGAATGACCATATTATCAAACCATAGATTAGATCCTTCTTCAGGGACGACATAATCGAGTGCTTCATTTTCCCACATAATATCACGGGCGTCTCCGGACCATGCAAGGGCAACTGCTGCTTCATTGTTCGCCATGAGAAGTTTATTCTCATCACCGACAATTGCTTTCACATTCGGTGTTAACGTTTGAAGCTTTTCCAACGCTTCCTGCAAATGTTCCGGATCGGTATCATTGAGGGAATAGCCGAGGGAGTTCAAGCCCATACCCATTACTTCTCTTGCACCGTCGATCAGTAAAATTTCATTTTTCAATTCTGGATCCCATAAATCATCCCAGCTCGTAAAGGTTTTTCCAGGAAGCATTTCCGGATTGTACAAAATACCGACAGTCCCCCAAAAGTATGGCACGGAGTATTTATTCCCTTCATCAAAAGCCAAGTCTAAAAAACGCTCGTCAATATATTTCAGGTTCGGCAATTTTTCATGATCCAATTCAACGAGCAAATCTTCCTCTTTCATTTTTTCAATCATATATTCTGAAGGAACCGCGATGTCGTATGTTGTACCACCTTGCTGAACTTTAGTCATCATTGATTCATTGGAATCAAACGTCTCGTATATGACAGTAATTCCTGTTTCCTCCTCAAAACGGTCGATGAGCTCCATATCGATATAATCACCCCAGTTATATACCGTCAGTGTATCGGCACCAGAATAGCCTTGGGCAGCATTCAGCCGATCGATGATTACGAGCATGAGAGCAGAAACAAGGGCTATTGCAATAAACCCAGTCATTAATTTTTTCATCGTCTAAAGCTCCCTCCTATCCGCAGACCACTACGCTGGGTAAGCATGTAATAGATGCCTACTAATAGGATGGTGAATAGGAAAAGAATCGTAGAAAGTGCGTTGATATTTAATGAAATCCCTTGCCTTGCCATCGAATAGATTTCAACGGACAGGGTGGAGAATCCATTACCCGTCACAAAAAATGTCACGGCAAAATCATCCAAGGAATACGTGAGAGCCATGAAAAATCCAGCAAATATTCCTGGTGTAATATAAGGGAAGATAACTTTTGTAAATACATCCCAACTGCTGGCTCCTAAATCACGGGCCGCATCAATCAAGGAAGGGTTCATCTCCGCCAGCTTTGGCAACACCAGCAACACGACGATTGGTATGCTGAAAGCAATATGCGATAAAAGCACGGAATAAAATCCGAGCCGCATCCCTGCGATTGTAAATAAAATAAGGAAGGAAGCACCGATGATGACATCCGGACTCACAATCAAAACATTATTCAAGCCGAGGATCGAGCCCTTATTCTTTTTTAAAGAATGGATCCCAATTGCCCCAAACGTTCCAATTATCGTTGCAATCAGCGCAGACAACAAAGCAATCACAAGCGTATTCAACACGATGATGAGCAGCCTCGTATCTCCAAGTAATTCACGATACCAGTCAAGGGTAAATCCTTCAAACCCGCTCATAGTCCCACCGCTGTTGAATGAGTAAAAAATCAAATAAAAAATTGGCGCATACAGAATGGAAAAGACGATGATTAAGAATGTTTTTCCTGCTGCAGATGGCTTTTCACGCATATTATGCACCCCGCTTTCTAAATCCGGTCAATCGGATAATGAGAAACATGATCAATATCAAGAATACTGCAATCGTTGATCCCATCCCCCAGTCCTGAGTAACGAGAAAATGTTGCTCAATAGCTGTACCAAGGGTGATTACCCGGTTTCCTGCAATTAGTCTCGTCAACATGAATAACGAGAGGGCAGGGATAAAGACGACCTGACAACCCGTTTTCACTCCGTTTAACGTCAGTGGAAAGATGACTTTTGAAAAGGTTGTCCATCTGGAAGCGCCTAAATCATTTGCCGCATCGATCAATGTCGGGTTCAAACTGTTTAATGCATTAAAGATGGGCAGAATCATAAACGGGATGAAGATATAAACTGCTACAAATACAAAGCTAAAGTCGGTAAATAATAATTGTCTCGAACCAATTCCAATGAATTCAAGGAAATTATTTGCCGCCCCATAAGCCCCAAAAATACCAATGAATGCATAAGCTTTTAATAACAAGTTAATCCATGAAGGGACGATGATGAGCAGTAACCACAAATGTTTATGTTTTGTTTTGGTTAGTAAATATGCTGTTGGGTATGCAACCAGTAAGGAAATTAAGGTTATGAGAAACGCATACCAAAAAGAACTAAGCGTCAGTTTCAAATAGACTGATGTAAAAAATCGCTCATAATTCACTAACGAGAAATTCCCATGAATATCTAAAAAAGAATAATATAGTACGAGTAAAATTGGTGCAATGACAAAAACGATAATCCACACTGCATAAGGTACCATATACAGGTTGCGCAGGAATTTATTATCCATTTGCCTCTTCCTCCGTATACTGCTCCATACGTCGGTCGAAGTCTTCCTCCGACTCATCAAAACGCATGACATGAATAGCTTCCGGCTCGAAGTCGAGTCCAATCATATCACCGACATCCACTTTGCGTGTTGTATGGACGAGCCAATCATTACCTTCAACGTCACGGCAAGTCATCTCATAATGGACACCACGGAACAGCTTTGAATGGACGGTTACTTCAAGTTTCCCCGCACCTTTCTTCGTTATCTCCAGATCTTCCGGACGGATGACAATCTCGACCGGCTCATTCGGGGTGATTCCTCCATCTACACAGGTAAATCGCTTACCTGCGAATTCCACTAAATAATCCTCAATCATTTTACCTTTAACAATATTTGATTCTCCGATAAAGTCAGCAACGAATCGGTTAATCGGTTCATCGTAAATATCAATTGGTGTCCCGCTTTGTTGAATCTTTCCTTTATTGATGACAAATATTTCATCAGACATCGCCAACGCTTCTTCTTGGTCATGCGTAACAAAAATAAAAGTAATACCGAGACGACGCTGTAATTCTCGGAGCTCATACTGCATTTGTGTCCGTAATTTAAGATCGAGTGCAGAGAGCGGCTCGTCCAGCAAAATCACTTTTGGCTCATTCACGATCGCACGTGCAATCGCCACCCGCTGTCGCTGACCACCTGACATTTCGCTGATTTCCCTGTTCTCATATCCAGATAAGTTAACAAAGCTCAGTGCCTCTTTAACTTTTGCCTCTATAACTGATTTTTTCTCTCGTTTAATCCGCAAGCCAAAAGCAACATTTTCAAATACATTCAAATGAGGGAATAGGGCATAATCTTGAAAAACAGTATTGACCTGTCGTTTATTGGCTGGCAGATGGTTGATTTTCTTTCCATCAAAATAAACCTCCCCAGATGTGGGTTCGATAAAGCCTGCAATTAAACGTAAAATGGTCGTTTTCCCACATCCTGAAGGTCCTAGCAACGTATAAAATTTTCCGCGTTCTATTTCAAAGCTTACATTATCTAAAACAATGGTGTCATCCGCGAATGTTTTTGTAACATTCACAAATTGAATGATAGAAGCATTTTCCATTTCTGTCTCCTTTGTCATACGTCGTATAAGTCGAAAATAATTATACAACCAAACTTTTGAAAAAGAAATAATTATTTTTTTAGGTTATTTCATTGATTTGAGCTTACTGGATAGGGGCTTCAACACGTCCACAGATTAAATGTTTTCCCTAATTTTTGCAGGAATCAACCATCTATCCTAAAAATATATTTTCACAAAGATAAAGTGGGTTTACTTTCCCGAAGTGTTAAGAACGCCATGTCTCCAGGATAATAAACAACTTTTATTTTCCCGGAAAAGTTTGCATCTTATGATTTCGGGAAGTTAAAAGAGTAGTATGATCCCGAACAGAGAATAAACTCGCGTCCATGGGAAGGTAATAGAATTTCTCTTACTAAAAAAGAATAGTACCTCATGTGTTCGGGATGATAAATTACTTAAATTTCCTTACTAACTTTAATATCTCTCAAATTAGCTTTATTAATCTGATTTTCCCTAGTTGGAACACGCGCCATCCTGCTAAATAAATGCGATGCGTTTGCTAAGATAAACATATTAAGTAATAAACAAATTAATTGTGGTAAAAATAAGTAAAAAGTTAGGAATTTGCTGAAGCGCGTTGACAAATGACACTGTGTCATTTAATATAAAACTATCGAGTTGTGACACGGTGTCATTATCTGGTGGAAATGGAGGTTAGCGGATGCCTAAAGCAACATTTTTTAATCTGCCAGAAAAAAAGCGTCATTCCTTAATTAAGGCTATGGAATTAGAGTTTTCCCGGGTACCAGTATTTGAAGCTTCCATTGCAAATATCGTTAAAACAGCAGGGATATCACGAGGGAGCTTCTATCAATACTTTGAAGATAAAGAGGACGCATATTATTACATTCTTCAAGAACAAGCAAATCGGAGGAATAAGCAATTTATCGAGCAGCTTGCAAAACATGAGGGTAATCTTTTTGAAGCAATTACTGCCTTTTATTATGAACTGTTGATTGAGTTGCCAGATGACAAAGAGTATAACTTTTTCCGGAATGCGCTTCTCAATGTAACTCATCAGATTGAAAACATTTTCATTGAAATAATAGAGAGTAATGTAAAAAGAGATGGAATTAAAGAAATTTCACGGCTTATAAATAAAGATATTTTAAATATCGAATCAGATAAAGAATTGACACACCTCATCCACATTATCTCGGCGGTTGCATTTCGGAATTTCGTGGAGAAATTTACGAAAGAATTATCTGATGATGAAGCGATCGAACGGTTTAAAGTAGAAATGAAATTATTGAAAAAAGGCTTAGCTAAAACAACATAAGATTGAAACGCAAAATCTTAAAGGAATGGGGTATGATATATGACAGTGACGATTTATGGAGCTGCATGTTCATCGACAAGGAAAGCAAAGCAATGGTTTACGAAGCAAAATATCTCTTATGTGGAACGGAACATTTTAAAGAATCCGTTGACTGTATCAGAACTTCAAGGGATTTTAAGAATGACGGTGGATGGGACAGATGAAATTATCTCCACTAGGTCAAAAATTTATAAAGACTTGGATTTGGATATTGAAACACTTCCACTTCAAGAACTGCTCGAACTAATTCATCAACATCCTCGACTTTTACGGAGTCCTATTATGGTTGATGAAAAACGACTTCAAGTAGGTTATCACGAAGATGATATCCGCCAATTCCTTCCAAGGAAAACAAGGGAACGCCAATGGATGCAATGGAGACTAAATCAACTGCACCTCGCAGAAGGATAAAATCATATGTCTCAATTATTGGCTAAACAACCATATGTGAAAATTGTACGTACGGTCGATTCCATCACTCAGACTAATACAGAAGAGGAGCGGACGATGTATTTATATGAGGATCGACTGGTAACTAGGCATCGTGAGTTTGACTTCCATACCATAAACGATATGTCTTACCGATTGATAGGTCCAAAAGGCGGACTACTGTATGTACATACGAATAAAGGTGTTTTCTCCTATATGGTAAAAAGTTCTCCAGAACAGTTTGTACAAACCTTCAAGGAATATAAACAATAAGGTAGGCCTGACGAAGGTTTGCCTTATTTTTATTTGCTTCAAAAGAAGAATGGCCTGGTGTAAAATGAGAGAAAAGAGTAGTCAAAAAAGGGGATTAGGAGATGAAGCAGACGAGCTATAGAGATACTTGGGTCGAGATTTCCTTAGATGCTATTAAAGGAAATGTGGAAGCGTTCAGAAAGCATATCAATAAGAAAAGTAAACTCCTAGCAGTTGTAAAAGCGGATGGATATGGACATGGCGCAGTCGAGGTAGGGAAAGTTGCTCTAGAAGCAGGCGCCGAAGGTTTAGGAGTAGCACTGCTCGATGAAGCGCTTGAACTCCGGGAAGCTGGAATCGAAGCACCCATTCTCGTTCTTGGTTATACAAAGCCGGAAGCGGTGAAGCTGGCGATTGAAAATCACATTACGCTGACGGTCTATGGTGAGGATGTGTTGCAAGCAATCGCGAAAGCTTGTCACGAAAGCGACAAAACAGCTAAGGTTCATATTAAAGTTGATACAGGTATGACAAGGATCGGGATACAAACGAAGGAAAAAGTGCTTGATCTAGTCAAATCTCTGACTGATGAAAGAGTTGAAGTGGAAGGGATCTATACGCATTTTGCGGACGCGGATAATACAGATGAGACGTACACAAGGCAGCAATTTAAACGCTTTTTGGAAATAACGAGCTACTTAGAAGAAAATGGATATCAGATTCCGATTAAACATTGCTGTAATAGTGCGGCGACCATCAGCTACCCCGAGATGCATTTGAATATGTGCCGGGTCGGCATAAGTCTTTATGGTCTTTATCCTGGAGAACATATGAAAAAAGTCATCTCCTTAACACAAGCAATGACATTCCAGACAAAGCCGACTTTAATCAAAGAAGTTAAAACAGGTCAGCCAGTCAGCTATGGTTGTACTTATTTTCCGGAAAAGGATTCTATTGTTGCGACTTTACCAGTAGGCTATGCAGATGGACTATCCCGACAGCTTTCTAATAAAGGAGAGATGACGATTAAAGGAGATAGAGCACCGATTGTCGGAAGAGTATGCATGGATCAAACGATGATAGACGTTACCCATCTTGGACAAGTCAATGAATCGGATGTTGTCACTATTTTTGGTGATGAGTCAAAAGGGTACATATCTTTGGATGAAGTGGCAGAACGCTTAGATACGATTCACTATGAAGTTGTATGTCTAATTGGAAAAAGGGTTCCGAGAGTTTATAGATAAAGTAAGGGGCATTCAGATTTTGCTGAATGCCCCTTATAATATGTGTATTTAAATTGTACCTCTTTTGATGCGAACGAACGCTACAATTAACGCTCCAATGAGGAACAATCCAAGATATCCGATTAATGGATAGAATTTACCTACTAAGTCAGTAAATCCAATATAGCTCAAGGCGTATCCAACCACTAATGTAATGAGAAGGAAACTTTTGAATTTTGATGTTCCGACTTCAAAGAATCTTGCAGAAAAAGAGAAGAACATACTCGCTCCAGTGCTGAAGATCATCCCGAATAATACAATCGACATGATGAATCCTAATACCGGAGAAAGTTCATTCGCAAGTTGAAGCATCGGCATGTCATATCCTTCAACAGATTCAATTTTAGAAAAGATCGCCAAATGACTCAACATAATGAGGATCCCGATTCCGAGTCCTCCTGCAAATCCGCCCCATTTAGCAATTTTCTCATTACGCTCTGCTCCACCCATTACAAGTGCCATGGATGCACCAACCGCAAGATTGAAGGAAACATAGTTAACAGATGATACAAACCAGTTAGGTAATGTCGTCGGTTGCGCAAGAGCGGTTGTATTTAAGCTGGCATAAGTACTATCCTGCGTAAATATGCTGTAAATCGCAAGCATAATAAAAATTAGTGCCAGGAACGGAGTAATACTACCGATAATAGCGACAAAGCGGCCAACATTCACTAAACCGGATAATAGTATGAGCAATGTCAGTACTGTCGTCCCTACAAAATAAGGAAAACCGAATTGCTGACTTAAGTTAGATCCCGCACCAGCAATCATCACGACCCCAACCCCGAATAAGGTGAAGATAATAATATAGTCGATAACGGTTCCAATCCTTTTTCCACTAATTTCGTAGATTGCATCCCGGTGAGAAACTGTTTTCATTCTGCTTCCTACCTGCATTAAAACCATACCGAGGTAAGCGAATAAAGCTGTTGAAACTACTGCCCCAACTGTTCCTAGTAATCCAAAACTTGTGAAATACTGTAAGATTTCTTGACCTGATGCGAAGCCTGCTCCCACGATAACCCCTATGAAAGCGCTCGCAAGTTGTAAGACCTTTAACATGATATCCTCTCCAAGTCCCCTGTTTATGTTTTATCTTCTGATTATTTGTCGAATAGTTATTTGTTTCAAATCTAAAAACTATTCTTTTGATTCAATAGTATACCATATAATCTGTCAATTAGCGCAAATTTTTGTCGAATATTCGTTAAAATGATTATTTCGTCCTCCAATATCCTTTAATAATATGGTTAATCTAAAAGCTGATTAATCACTTATTGGCCGGAAAAGTTTTTCCGGAAATATGGCTGCTCCTTGCACGTTTAAATATTTTCAAGGAGTAATTCCCGACAATAGGAGAGCTCTCTTGCACATTAGAGCTGATTCTTCGAGTCCATTCTTACAATAGAAAGAGTCTCTTGCACGCTTGAACTATTTCGAGAGGTCATTTCTTACAATAGAGGCATCCTCTTGCATGTTTCAAGATAACGTCCTTATAATTGTGTAAAAAGGTATAAAAAAATAGGTCATCTTCCAGACCCATGTTAAAATATTTTCGACCAAGAAAACAACACATGGAGGTAGGAAAAGATGACCCAAATAAATATTA
>NZ_JAMBON010000150.1 GCF_023715655.1 Oceanobacillus luteolus
TGATCAAGGCAGTCATGCTGATCTCCGGCGGCGCCGTGATGTCGTTCTGGGTGATGTCGGGCCACGGCTTCAACCTCTCCGAACTCCTCGGCGCGGCAGTCTCCGTCCACCCCAAGGGCGACGCGATCCTCGACCCGATGCTGCAGTACGGCGCGAACGGGTGGATCAGCAAGCTGAGCTTCTTCTCCCTCGCCATCGCGCTCGTGGCCGGACCTTCCGGCCTGCCGCACGTGTTGATGCGCTTCTACACCGTGCCGAGTGCCCGCGAGGCGCGTCGCTCCGCGGTGTGGGCGATCATCCTTGTCGG
The DNA here is from genome assembly GCF_023715655.1 of Oceanobacillus luteolus. GTDB lineage: Bacteria > Bacillota > Bacilli > Bacillales > Amphibacillaceae > Oceanobacillus > Oceanobacillus luteolus. Next base: position 308 of record NZ_JAMBON010000150.1, read on the forward strand.
GGTGTTCTTCCTGTTCACCCTGATCCTCGGCTTCGGCGCCGCGGAGCTGGTGGGGGTGGAGAACATCCTCGCCGCGCCAGGAAAGGCCAACTCCGCTGCCCCGCTGCTCGCGCTGCACCTTGGGGGCGAGGTGCTGATGGGCGTGATCTCCGG
>NZ_JAMBON010000151.1 GCF_023715655.1 Oceanobacillus luteolus
GGCCAAGTTCGTTCGGCGAAACTGGCTACGGCAGGTAGCACTAGCTCCGCTGTTGGCTTCAATATTCAGTTAGACGATTGCGATACTTCCGTTGCTACCAAAGCGTCTGTTGCTTTCTCCGGTACCTCAGTTGATACAACTAACACCAGCGTTCTGGCGCTTCAGAATTCTGCTGCTGGTAGCGCTACCAATGTAGGCGTACAAATCCTTGATAAAACCGGTACCCCGCTGGCACTAGATGGAGCATCCTTCAGTGCAGCGACCACGTTGAACGACGGCACCAATATCATTCCTTTCCAGGCTCGTTATTACGCCACTGGCGCGGCGACAGCGGGTACTGCTAACGCTGACGCCACCTTCAAAGTGCAATACGAGTAATTTCAATATCAGACAGGGATGCGTTTTGGGCCAGGACGGCCCGTTATCCACAACGGGATTGGGGTAATAACGTGC
>NZ_JAMBON010000152.1 GCF_023715655.1 Oceanobacillus luteolus
TTTCTGTTCCTCTGGGTACTGAGATGTTTCAGTTCCCCAGGTCTGCCTCGTATATCCTATGTATTCAGATATACGTACTGCCCCATTACGGACAGTGGGTTTCCCCATTCGGAAATCCTCGGATCAATGTTTACTTACAACTACCCGAGGCATATCGGAGTTAGTCCCGTCCTTCATCGGCTCCTAGTGCCAAGGCATCCACCGTGCGCCCTTATTCACTTAACTAAGTCACAGTAAATAAAGCTTACTTTTTTGCCTATTGGTCAATAAAGACCACAAATAGCTTCCGCTTCCTATATATGGTTGCTTTAGCTAGTAAATTTTGATGTCGTTGTTACTCTTATTTAGTTTTCAAGGTACAAGCAGAGAGATTTGCTCCCTCAAAACTGAACAAACAACACAGTATGTTTCATCTAACGAAGTTAGATGTTCCGAATAATATCCTTAG
>NZ_JAMBON010000153.1 GCF_023715655.1 Oceanobacillus luteolus
GTGCGCACGTGCAGCGCTGGCCAGCCGACAGGAACGCCGACTGGATCGTGTGATGCACGGCCGCGTCGACGTCCTCGACCTCGCCGATCACGAGCGGGTTGTTGCCGCCCATCTCGAGCGCGAGCACGATTTCCGGACGGCCGCCGAACTGCTTGTGCAGCAGCGTGCCGGTGTCCGAACTGCCGGTGAAGAACAGCCCGTCGATCTGCCGATGATTCGCGAGCGCGATGCCGGTGTCCTTCTCGCCCTGCACGAGGTTCAGCACGCCGGGCGGCAACCCGGCTGCCTGCCACACCTCGACCGTCGCGCGCGCGACGCCCGGCGCAAGTTCGGACGGCTTGAACACGACCGTGTTGCCGGCGATCAGCGCCGGCACGATATGACCGTTCGGCAAGTGGCCGGGGAAGTTGTACGGGCCGAACACCGCGACGACGCCGTGCGGGCG
>NZ_JAMBON010000154.1 GCF_023715655.1 Oceanobacillus luteolus
TTTCCAGGATTGTCACATGACTCAAATTGACCGCTTGCTCGGCATCATGCGCCGCCTGCGCGACCCGGAAAACGGCTGCCCATGGGATAAAGAGCAGACCTTTGCCACTATCGCCCCTTACACCCTTGAGGAGACCTATGAGGTCCTCGATGCTATCCAGCGGGAAGATTTTGACGATCTGCGCGGTGAGCTGGGCGATCTGCTGTTCCAGGTGGTGTTCTATGCGCAAATGGCGCAGGAAGAGGGACGCTTTAACTTTGACGATATCTGCGCCGCCATCAGCGACAAGCTGGAGCGTCGCCACCCGCATATCTTCGGCGAGGCATCGGCGGGCAATAGCACGGAAGTCCTGGCTCGCTGGGAGCAAATCAAAAGCGCGGAGCGGGCGGAAAAAGCCCAGCATTCGGCACTGGACGATATTCCCCATAGCCTGCCGGCGCTGATG
>NZ_JAMBON010000155.1 GCF_023715655.1 Oceanobacillus luteolus
GCCTACCGATCCGGCTAATAAACCATACCACACGAAAATCGCGCGAATTAAGCCGTCTTTTGCGCCAAGCGTGCGCAGCACCGCAATATCGCCGCTTTTGTCTTTGACCGCCATCACCAGCGTCGAGACGATGTTAAAGCAGGCCACGCCGATCACCAGCACCATCGCCAGGTACATAATGGCGCGGATCATCTGGATGTCGCGATACATATAGCCATAGGTGCCGATCCAGCTCTTGATGTAGACGTAGCTGTTGGTCACCTCGCCGGCGTCGCGTACCAGCTTGTTAGCATGGAAAACGTCGGTGACCTTGATGGCGATGCCGGTCACGCTGCTGCCCATCTCTCCAGGTACTGCTGCGCATCCTGCATCGGGATCATGGCAAAACTATGATCGAGCTGGCCGCTCAGCTGTAAAATTCCGGTCACATGCAGCCTGACGCGTT
>NZ_JAMBON010000156.1 GCF_023715655.1 Oceanobacillus luteolus
TTCGTGGACTACGTGCAGAAAGAGATGGGTGGCCAGGCGCGACTGGGTATTGTCGGCGCGCTGAATTCGGCCATTCAGAACCAGCGGCAGAAAGGGTTCGAAGAGACGCTGAAAAGCAATCCGAAGATTACTATCGCTAACGTGGTCGACGGGCAGAACGTGCAGGATAAAGCGATGACTGCGGCGGAAAACCTGATCACCGGTAATCCGGATCTGACAGCGATTTATGCCACCGGCGAACCCGCGCTGCTCGGCGCTATCGCCGCCGTAGAAAACCAGGGGCGGCAGAAGGATATTAAAGTCTTTGGCTGGGATCTGACGGCGAAGGCGATTTCCGGTATTGACGGCGGCTACGTCACCGCCGTACTGCAGCAGGACCCGGAAAAGATGGGCGCCGAAGCCCTGAATGCGCTGAACAGCATCACGTCGGGTAAAAC
>NZ_JAMBON010000157.1 GCF_023715655.1 Oceanobacillus luteolus
GTGCCCAGCCGTCCAGCCGTGCCGAGATCGCCCGGACGGCGGTCGAGCTGTCCACCTCGGGGATCAAGCCGAGGGCAGTCGTCATCAACGGCGTGCTGCCCGGCAGCGCTGCTGCCGCCGACAGCCTGGGCCTGGCCGTGCGGGAGCGTGAGCAGGCGGCGATCGCCGGCCTGCCGCCGTCCCTGGCAAGCGTCGGCGTGGACATCATCGAGCTCAAGCCCGAGAACATGGTCGGCCTCGACGCCCTCCGCTCCCTGCTCGGCGACGCCTCTGCGGCGCCACCGGCAGCAGCAGAGCTTCCCGTCGACCTACCCCCCTCGCTGGACGCCCTGATCGACGAGCTTGCCGCCGACGGCCACGGCCTGATCATGTGCATGGGCAAGGGTGGCGTCGGCAAGACGACCATCGCGTCCGCGATCGCCACCCGCCT
>NZ_JAMBON010000158.1 GCF_023715655.1 Oceanobacillus luteolus
TTCTCATCTTGCGCGGACCGGCCCGTGGCGAGAAAAACTGCGCAGCTTTTTGCCGTGATTTGAGAGAGTTTTCGCGCGGGTGGCGGGAGCGTGACGGGCGGCGCGTCAGGGCGGTCGAGTGGTTCGGCAGAAAAGCCGGTGCGTGCCGCAACGCTCGCCGCCAGCCGGGTGGAGGGCGCTCGAACCCCGAGCGGCAAGGGTTTCGGCGGCATCGGGACGTCACGCTCACCGTCGAAATGCACAGCGTTCCGACTGGTCGCTGGCGGCGGATGTCCACAACGACGCGTCCTTCGGCCGGTCGGGCAAGCGCGCTCACCGTTCGATTGCACAGCGTTTCGAGTGGCGTCGGGGGCGGGATGTCCACCTCCGGAATCGGCATGCAGAGCGCTCGGAGGCCGACGCTCACCGTTGAAATTCACAGCGCGGCGA
>NZ_JAMBON010000159.1 GCF_023715655.1 Oceanobacillus luteolus
GGTAGGCTACGTGCCGCTGGATAAACGGACGTGGTTTGTTCCCGAGGTGCTGGAGGGGATGGAACAGCTGGCGCTGGTGTGCATCGATAACATCGAGTGCGTCGCCGGCGATGAGCCCTGGGAGATGGCCATCTTTAATCTCTATAACCGGATCCTGGAATCAGGCAAAACCCGGCTGCTGATCACCGGCGATCGGCCGCCGCGGCAGCTGAATCTTGGCCTGCCGGATCTGGCCTCACGGCTGGACTGGGGGCAGATCTATAAGCTGCAGCCGCTGTCGGATGAAGACAAACTGCAGGCGCTGCAGCTGCGCGCCAGACTGCGCGGCTTCGAGATGCCGGAAGATGTGTGCCGCTTCCTGCTGAAGCGGCTGGATCGCGAGATGCGTTCGCTGTTTATGACCCTCGATCAGCTGGAT
>NZ_JAMBON010000015.1 GCF_023715655.1 Oceanobacillus luteolus
CTCGTCTTAACTGCAAGAAAACTAGTGCGTTTGGTGGATGCGCTACTACGTAAAAACCAAATTTACACGCCGGAAAGGAGCGTACATACATGAAGCATGATTAGCTTCTAAATCCTTCCAATAATTTCCAGTAAATTCGCATAACTTTACTGGGTTAGTTTAGTGTTGCCTTTTTTAAGGATAATGCACCTTGATAACTGAACAATTATTTATTTACCTCTTGACATATCACCGCAGGTCTTTTTGCTGACTGTGATTATACTAACACAGGAAAAAGGAGAAAACAGTTACAGGGGAATTAAGAGTGGATGACATCAATTACAGTTCATCTACATTTACCGCCTTCTGTAATGAAAATGCAATAAATGACGCTAAACCGCAATTTAGTATGACAATATTACGGCGATACTACATCTTCCGCCATGTCTATGCAAGCTCTTTTCCATAAAAATAGAGCCTTTTCCATTGGAAAAGACTCCATCAATCTAAGAACTAATTGAACAATCCTCTAAATAAATTTCCTATACCTTCAAATAAATCTGCGAAAAAGTTAGCGACCTTCTCCCAAAATCCTTGATCAAGGCCAAGTTCTTCTGCCTTTTGCGTTACACTATCCGCAATATTCTTCAATTGATCACGAACACCACTAAAATCGATATCGAGTTCTCGCATCCGGTCGAATAAATCAATAAGCATTTGACGATCCTGCTCGCTAAGATTGATTTCCAGCTTGTTCAATTGTTCACTGACGATTTGTTCCACTTCTTCACGTGTTACCGGATTTTGTTCAGCAATCATTTGTTTTATCTCCGTAAGCAATTGGGAAACATTTTCTTCACTGACGCCTTCCCTTTCAGCTAGATCAGTAGCAACGACAAGCTCATCATTCGCAAGCTCCATCCGTTCCTTGTCGAGCTCAACACCTTCCACATCATATGCCTTATAAATACCCGTTAGTGCAGAATGACCAGTTACAGCAATTGGAGAAACGACATCGACCGTCACGTTTTCCGCTCCTGCAGTAAGTAAAGCATTCTCATACATCTCACTTGTTACCTTGGTGATGTTTTCAGGCGTCAATATATTAACAACAAGACCTTCACCATTATTTTCTAATTTGATTAACGCTGAAGAGTACATATTCGCATTAGGATTTCCATTAATATAGTTCGCATAGTCTTGACCAGTGACATCATGTTCCTCAACCGCTTCATTCTCACCAAGGCCTAGCGCTTCACGGACGTCCTGCCTTTGCGATTCCGAAAGTTGTTCTCCGTAAATGAGGATACTTTCTGAAACAGCAGCTACAGGTGCAGCTAATCCAATAGAGAAAATTGCTACAAACAATAATGTCAGCATCGTTTTGGTCATCTTTTTCATGATTCAACACCCCTTTAAAGAAGTCAAGAACATCTAACTTCAATTATCCCTTTTATATAATTTGAGAGGGACTTGCAATTATTATACCTTTTTCATTGAAAAAAGAACACTTTAAGTTCGAATTTGACCCGTCTGTATACATGAGCAGATTCCTTTAAAAATACTTCGGGATACGTTATATTTAGAGTAACGAAATATTCGTGGGAAAGAAGGGTATTACAAATTAGTTATCAAGAAACCATCAATCGAAACTTAGTCATCATGTGGTTTGCCAACTTTTTTGTCAGCGGAAGTATGACAATGGTAATTCCATTCATTTCTTTGTATATCGATTCTATGGGTAACTTTTCTGACGCATATGTGCAAACATGGTCTGGTATTATATTCGCAGTAACTTTTATCTCTGCCTTTATATTCTCACCGATCTGGGGGAAAATTGGTGATCGATATGGCAGGAAAAATATTTTAATTATGTCCGCATTTGGAATAGGAATATCTGTTTTATTAATGGGGTTTGCCACAACCGTTTGGCAACTTTTTTTATTGAGATTCCTGATGGGGATTGTGACAGGTTTCATCCCCATGTCTCAAGCATTAATCTCTGTGCAGACACCGGAGAAATCAGCGGGCAAAGTGCTTGGAACGCTTCAAACCGGAAGTATTACAGGCGCATTAATGGGGCCAATGCTTGGTGGAGCTCTAGCAGACTCCTTTGGTTATGCAAGCACATTTAAATGGGTATCCGTAACACTTTTCTTATCAGCGATACTCGTATTCTTCATTAAAGAAGTACAGTTAAAGGTATCAAAAGATGACCGTGACTCTAAATCTTATACAAGTAAAGAAGTCATTCAGCATATCGTAGGTAATCCAGTCCTATTTGTCGTCATTCTTCTATCGATGTTGATTCAAATTGCACACTTCAGTATCCAGCCAATCTTGTCCTTGTTCGTGGAGGAGATTCATGGTCCAGTAAACATCGCATTTTTCGCAGGAATGGCATTTTCAGCGGCGGGTCTCGGAACATTATTATTCTCACGAAGACTCGGGAAACTTGGTGACAAAATAGGATATATCAAAATTTTGATCGTCTTGCTATTCGCAGCAGGACTCATCTACTTGCCAGGAGCATTTGTAACAAACATCTGGCAGCTTGTTGTATTACGTTTCTTGCTTGGTGTAGCGATTGGAGGAATTGTACCATTAAGGGTTGCATATATCCGGAAAGCCGCTCCCCTATCGATGCAAGGTGAAGTGCTCGGCTATAATACGAGCCTACGCTTTCTAGGGAACGTAATTGGACCGGCACTTGGCGGATTGATTGCTGCGTCATTCGGATTTTCCGCAGTTTTCTATATCACTAGTGCATTACTCCTGATAAGTGGAGTCATTATGCTCTATACTTGGTATACAAGTGAATATGAAGGTAAAGAGTCAAAGCTCTTTTCGATATTAAAGCAATAAAATAAAGCTTGGGAAGCCACTACTTCTCAAGCTTTTCCTATGCTGAAAAATTGCTTTTTCCTCATATATAGGATTATACTAACAACATCATGATCATATAGCGAATACAGTAGTTTCACAGCCTGTGAACAGAAGATAAACATTTCAACATAGAAAGTGTGATAGATATGGGCATTGTCGTCGTCGAAATTTGTGACGGAAATACGATAACGATGGTTGATGTGGAAGAGATTTTAGAATCGGAATTCCCTGAAGTAGCCGTCATCATGAATACATGCCTAAACTTTTGTGGACTCTGTGCGGTCCGTCCCTATGCACTAGTAAACAATAAACGGGTCTTTGGAAAAACACCGGAAGAATGTTTGGATAAGATTCGGGTAGCAATAAAGGAAGAACTTGCTCAATACTCATGAGCGAGTTCTTCCTTTTTTCAACATTTCCCGGGAAATACTTATTATTTTGTCGAAACCTTATATCTATAAGCTGGCTTGTAATATAGCCAAAGAGTCTTCTCTGTCCAACTTCTTGAATACACCATATTGCTCTCGTACTGCTACTGCTTTATCTGCCATCAATTCGAGGCTATCTTCACCAATATCATAATCTGACAATCTGCTTGGAGCGCCTATCCGGTTCCAAAACGCACGCAGCTCTTCAATTCCTGCTAAAGCTACTTCTTTATCAGCTTTACCAGTCGGATCCACATTAAATACTCGAATCGCCAACTGTTTGAAGCGATCAACGTTTTCTTCATCGAGCACATGTTTCATCCAATTTGGGAATAAGATAGCAAGCCCTCCACCATGCGGGATATCATGCACTGCGGAAACGGCATGTTCCAAGTTATGCGTAGCCCAATCGCCTCTTAAACCTACACTAACCATTCCATTTAAAGCATACGTGCCGCTTAGCATCATTACTTCACGATACTCGTAATTCTCCGGCTCCTCCAAAAGTTTAGGTGCTGTTTCTATTACTGTCTGTAAAATGGATTCACAGAAACGGTCCTGCATTGGTGTATTTGAAGTCAAATGGAAATAATGCTCAAATACATGGGACATGATATCAACAATCCCATATATCGTCTGGTCTTTCGGTACTGAGAATGTATACGTCGGATCTAAGATAGAAAACTTCGGATAGACGAGTGGAGAACCCCAACCATGTTTTTCCTTTATTTCCCAATTTGTAATGACAGACCCGGCATTCATTTCTGAACCGGTTGCTGCCAATGTTAAAATGGTACCAAGAGGAAGCGCATCGGAAGCTGATTCTTTTTTCATAATGATATCCCAAACATCTATATCCGTCTTAGCTCCAATAGCTATAGCTTTCGTACAGTCAATAGTACTCCCTCCCCCGACTGCAAGGAGGAAGTCGATACCTTCACGTTTACAAATCTCAATCCCTTTTTGGACCGTAGATAATCTTGGATTTGGTTCTACCCCTGGAAGTTCGAATACATCTGCATCAATTTCAGCTAATTTTTCCATGACTTGGTCATAGATTCCGTTTCGTTTAATACTGCCTCCACCATAAACGAGCAATATTTTCTTGCCATAGCGGGAGACTTCCTTTGGCAATAAATCAATTTGACCTTTTCCGAATAACAGCTTCGTAGGATTACTGAAAATGAAGTTATCCATACATCAACCTCCTCAGATTACTCTACATGTGCAATACAATCGATTTCCACCAATACATCTTTTGGTAAACGGCTTACCTCTATCGTTGCTCTTGCAGGATAAGGTTCAATTAAATAATTTCCATAGATTTCATTTACAGTCGCAAAATCTTCCATGGAATTTAAATAGATTGTAAATTTCACTGCCTGTGAAAAATCAGTCCCGGCTTCTTTAAGGACAGCCTTCAAGTTTTCCATGACTTGTTCTGTTTGTTTTTCTATTCCCTCTACAATTTCCCCTGTTTCAGGATCTACCGGAATTTGTCCAGAAACAAAAAGAAATTCACCTGCTTGAATCGCTTGAGAGTATGGACCAATTGCTGCTGGAGCATTTTCTGTGTTAATTGCTTTAACCATGACTATTCCTCCTTTTTAAATCTAACTTTATTCTACCATTATGCTAATTATCTTTCTATTTGAATAGATCTTTTTCACGAAATTTACCGTAACGGAAATAGAGAAAAGCAATGACACTGCTAATTAAGAAGCTGACGCCCATCCCCATTGCAATTCCTTGCTCGCCGAATAGTTCAGAAAACAACCAAGTTAATGGATAACGCAGGATCCAAAATGAAATGATATTCAGAATAAGGACCTGGTACATCGCACCAGCTGCCCTAACAATCCCATTCAGAATAAAGTTAATTCCTAAAAATGGATAACAGAGTGCAATAATCGCTAAATACGTCCGACCAAACTCTACGGATGCTTCATCACGGATAAATAGCTTGATGGCATATTCTCCAAACAGGATGATGAGGATTCCAATGCCTACCATGATTGCGAAGTTGAATAACACACCATACTTGGCTATCTGATTCACTCGCTTCCAGTTCTTAATCCCAATGTTTTGTCCTGCCATACTCGTCACTGCAGTACTTAGAGCATGGGCAGGAAGCATAATAAGACTATCGAGACGTTGAGCTGCGGTAAATCCAGCAACGACTGCGCCGCCAAATGAAGTGACAACACTCATGATCGCTGCAGATCCGGCTGATATAACAGCCATTTGCAGACCTGAGGGTATTCCAAGGTTGAAAATCAGTCGAACTTCCTGCCAAGAAGGAATGGTAGGTCTAGTAAAAGGGGCAAGCTTATGTCGTTTCAAATGAATAAAACCATAGATGAAAGCCAGACCTTGTGAAACTACCGTTGCATACCCAGCTCCATGAATCCCCCAATTAAACACAGAGATAAATAAAGGATCAAGTACAATATTAGCGACAACGGCAACAGTCACAAATTTTAACGGCGTGTTACTGTCCCCAAGTGCACGCATGACCGTACTCATGAAATTGTATCCGAATAAGAATAGAATCCCAAGGAAATTAATCTGCAAATACACTTTAGCACCCTGAACCATCGAAGCAGGAGTACCTAAAAGATGAAGCAACTGTTCTGCGAAGAAAAAACCAACGGCACCTAACCCAACCGCAATCAATGTCATCAAGACGACGAATGCATTCAAATAGCGAATAAGTCCATCTTCATTTCCTTTTCCCTGTTGTTGAGAAAGAATGGTTAGTGCTGCATTATTCAATCCAATGATAAAAGCAAGCACGGTAAACAAAATGGTGCTGGAAATTCCAATCGAACCTAATGCCGTAGCTCCTAATAAATTCCCAACCCACAAACTGTCAATAAACTGATAGGAAGTTTGCAATAAATTCGCGAGCAGTATCGGCCAAGAAAAGGAGATTAAATGTTTTAATATGTTTCCTTCCGTAAAATCATGTTGCTTTCTCATTATCAAACCAGCCTTTATCATTTTATCTAATCTTTATCATACCCGAAAGAATGAGATAAGCAAAAAGAGAGGTCCTTGTTTTACAGGACCTCTCCTATCATATTAATGCATAGCCTTTACTATTAAGCTCCGGCTGGCTCTTTTTTGTCGTTGCCCTTATTTCTGCTCATAAATTGAGTAGCGAGCATGACAACAAAAATAACCGCTCCAATTAAATCTGTGTTTCCTTCTGGGTACATTAACAGAATACCTGCGGCAAAAGCAACTAATCGTTCCGCCCAGTGCAACTTACGGTACCAGAAACCAATGAGTCCAGCACCAATCGCAATCATTCCTGTAATGGCAGTGATGATGATCCATGTCAAACCAAAGAACGTGACATCGATCATTAATAACTGTGGCTCAAATATGAACATATACGGAATGATAAAGGCTGCTATAGCAAGTTTGGATGCATTAACCCCAGTACGTATCGGCTCTCCCCCGGAGATACCGGTTGCCGCAAATGCTGCCAGCGCAACAGGAGGAGTCACATCCGCCAGAATTCCGTAGAAGAATACGAACATATGAGCAGCGAGCACGTGAATTCCTAGCTCATATTGATCACTTAAAGCCATAATTGCAGGTAATGCAATCGTTGACGTAATAATATAGTTAGCTGTAGTCGGTGAACCCATTCCAATGATAAGGGATGTGATCATAGTAAATACTAGAGTTAACAAGATTAATCCCATCTCATTGGATGTAATGGCAGCCGCTAAACCAACTAGACCGTTACCTAACTTCAGACCTAAACCTGTCTTCGTTACAACACCAACGATAATACCAGCAGAAGCTGTTGCGGCAGCTACACCTAATGCAGTCCGCGCACCATCTGTCAACGCAGAAAAGAACTTACCAAGAGTAAATTTACCATTTTCATCTAAGAACATGTTCGTTTCTTTACTGAACAGACTGACGACAATCGCTGAAAGAATACCATAAATTGCTGTACGTTCTATACTCACTCCAGCAAATAAGAAGTAAACAATAGCTAGAATTGGTAATAGTAAATAAATCTTTTTAAAGACTTTTTTCTTATCTGGCAATTCCTCTTTTGGAAGACCAAGCAACCCGAGACGTTTTGCCTCAAAGTGAGTCATTACCCAAATACCGGTAAAGTACAGAAGCGCTGGGATCACAGCAGCTTTTGCAATGTCCCAATACGGAACTCCTGCAAATTCAATCATTAGAAAAGCAGCTGCCCCCATAATAGGTGGCATAATTTGTCCACCAGTTGATGAAGCCGCTTCAACCGCTCCGGCAAAGTTCGGTTTATATCCCAACCGTTTCATCATCGGGATTGTATAGGAACCAGTAGTTACCGTATTTGCTACAGAGCTTCCGGATATCGTACCGTTTAACGCACTTCCGAAAATAGCCACCTTCGCAGGTCCTCCAACACGGCGACCAGCAATAGCTAATGCTAGATCATTAAAATAGTTACCTACACCTGTTTGAACTAGAAAAGCACCAAATAATAGGAATAGGAAAATATAAGTAGAAGACACTTGTAATGGTGTTCCTAGTATTCCTTCTGTTGTAAAGAACATCGAATTGACCAACTGTTGTAGAGACAAGCCACGGTGCATCAACATACCTGGCATGTATGGACCAAACAACGCATACAAGAGGAATACTACCGCTATAATAACTATTGGTAATCCCACAGCACGTCTAGCAGCTTCTAAAACTAGTAAAACCGCTATTCCACCAATCAGCAGTTGCGTGTTATCAATACCTCCGACTTTCACCACTAACGTATCATAGAATAATGGCCAGTAGGCACACACAACGATGGATAATACTACTAATATCCAATCATACCAAGCCACACTCGTCTTCTTCATTCCTCGTTTCGCTGGAAACAGCATGAAAATAAGTGACAAAGCAAAACCTAAGTGAATCGTACGTTGGATATATGCTGTGTATGCACCAAAGATCCCTGTATAAAGGTGGAATAAAGAAAATGCAACTAACACAATAAAGACAACCCAGCCAAGGATTCCGGTCAGCTTTCTCGTATTCGATTCGATATCATATTTTTCCATTAACTTCTGTTGTTCTTCCAAAGATAATTCTTGCTCGTTCGAATTCGTATTCTCAGTATCTGTTAATTTATTTTTGTTGTTTTTATTTTGATCGCTCATCAATCTTCACTCCTTTCAGATAACTCCATAGGGGCAACTTGTCTACTTTCACCGTATACCAAGCCCCCGGTTCAAAGTAATCGTTGAACCAAACCATTTTTTCTTCCATATGATTCTTCCATCGCAAACGATGCTTAGAAACTGTCTTTCCGTTTCGTATTTTCATGGATTCAAATACATTATTTAAGTTGCCTAAATGATATCTTCCATCTTTGTATTCAAATGTCTGCCCCTCCTCTACAGTAGAAGGCATGCCAATACCAAAGGATTCGAAAATGATCTCATCCTGTATAATCGTTAAGTTTTCTGTAACATGGTATTTCTCAACAACATCTGTCAAATGAATGGAATGAGTAAATATAATGTCAAACTGGTCACCTGCATCTATTGGTAAATAGGCTGCAAGTTCATCAGTATTTTCTTTATAAAAGACCAACGCACTCTTAAAAGGGATAAACAATAGAGTAATGAGCAGAAGTGGGATAGAAACGAAAATAATTGTTTTAAATTTCATGGATAAATCACCGCACATGTGGTATCTGTCAAATGCATCAAATAGGGCTATGTAAATATAAAACCATAAAACAGCCGGCTCTCAAAACAATCTACCGTCTTGACTGCCGGCTGAATATGGTTATTCTATTTATTACTTATTCCAGTACTCCAGCTTCTTTAAAGTACTTTTCTGCTCCTGGGTGGAAATCGATACCGATTCCTTCTACACCTGCTTCAGGAGAAATGAATTCACCTTTAGCGTGTGTGATAGATTCTGCATTATCATAAATAGCTTTTGTAATTTCATATACCGTATCTTCAGATAAACTTTCCGTAACTGCAAGCATCGCTCCAACAGCTACAGTGGCAATGTCTTGTTCTTGCCCAGCATAAGTTCCAGCTGCAATAGTGTCTTGTGCATAGTAAGGATATTCTTCAATTAAAGCATCGATTTTATCTTGCTCGATCGCTACGATTTTAATATCTGCTGTAGCTCCCAATCCTTCTACTGCACCAGTTGGTGTACCAGCAGTAATAAATGCCGCATCGATATTTCCATCTTGGATACCACCTGTAGACTCACCAAAGTCCAAGTGTTGTGCGTCAATATCATCCATTGTCATACCATGGACTTCCAATAGTTGTTCAGCGTTAACATACGTACCTGATCCTGGAGCACCTACTGATACTGTTTTACCAGCTAAATCTTCGACAGATTCAATTCCAGAATCTTGTGTTGTTACAATTTGAATCGTTTCCGGATAGAGGGAACCAATAGCCAAAACATTGTCAACTGGATTTCCATCAAATGCGTTGATCCCTTGCTCTGCAAACGCTACCACATCTGTTTGTACGAATGCAAGCTCTGCTTCTTCATTTTGTAAAGATATGACATTATCAGCAGAAGCATTGGATGATAATGCGTCAGTTTGAATACCTGTTTCATCTGAAATAATCTTTGCCATTTCTCCGCCTAGTGGATAATATGTACCACTTGTTCCACCTGTCAACATACTAATCGCTGATGGTGAGTCCCCACCTTCATTTGAATCCCCATCTGCTCCATCATTTCCACCACATGCTGCTAGGAATAAAGCCATAGCCGTCAAGAGAATGGAAAATAGAAATAATTTACTCTTTTTCATTTGAACTCCCCTTTCGTTTATACGTAAGATTCTAACAAATTGCTTAACTTTGTCAATAACTATAATTTGGCAGTACTCAATTAATTGAAGAATTACAATAGATAGAAATTTAGTGATATTGGATTCCAGTATGTAGGACTTTCCTCTTATTCGGCTGGCTGATAAACAACAATGAAGGTACAGATAGAAGCGCAGATTTTTCTTAAGATACACTTTACCGACTTTTTTGTAAAAAATCAACTAAAATTATTTTCTTTTACGTTTTTTATGCAAATGTATCCGTTTTCAATATATTTCTTGACAATATTACGAAAATTCAGCTACGATGATAGAAATATAATTTGTCGTTTGATTGGAGGGGGAAGATTATGATAAAAATGGCAGTCTTCGGTACGCAAAACACGATCCGTCGTATTCAAGAAATTATATCAGATGTTGAAGAAGTGGAAATGTTACCATTCATCTATTCTGAAGCTGAAGAAACTACCAATCTACTGGACACGGTTTTTAATTGTGACATCTATGTATTTACAGAATACCTATCTTATTTATACGTTAAAGACACGATCGAAAAAAAGCGGCTCCCAGCACTCCGAGTGGAAATGGACCCTTACATGATGGCCGCAAATCTGTATCGGCTGGAAACAAAAATGGATCATCCTCCAAGTCGAGTCGCGCTTGATGCATTTAACGAAACCTTTTTGGACGAGGTCACCCAAGAACTTGGACTAGATGATGATATCCACAGTTTCCTTCACGACGAATGGACCAAGCCTGATATCAATCGATTAGTATCCTACTATATAACTCTATGGACAGAAGATAAAGTGGACTATATCTTACCAAGTTCAGAGGAAATTACTGCTAAGTTAACAGCAAAAGGAATCCCTGCACATACGATGGAAATTCCCGAACTGCAACTAAAACAATTGATTGACCAGGCAATCTCTCTCGTACGATTAAGTGAGTCCGAAAACCGGCAGATGGTCACCGGATATGTTTCTGTTAAGGGAATTGATGCTAATACCGAAATAATCGGGCATAGTTTGGACATCTTAAACAAGGTAAGGCGGATTCTCACTAAATTCACTGCCAAGAATGATGCATCTTTTGTTAAAACCTCGGAAAACCATTTTGTCATCTATGGTTCGGAAAAGCTGCTTAAACATTTAAAGGAGCATTACAGGTCCTTCCCGTTGTTACAGGAAATGAAAAGTAATATTAAATTGCCGATCCACCTTGGATTCGGTTTAGGACTGAGTGCTAATGAATCTGCGAAAAATGCCGAAATTGCTCTGGATAGCTGCAAACGAAGCGACCATAGCATTTGCTACATCGTCAATGAAAGACAAGAAATGATCGGTCCAATCGGTGTGAAAAAGGAGATTGACACGTCTAGCTTGTATCAGGCACTGATTCATGATGCTAGATTAAATAATGAGCTTTCATATAATTTCATTGATTTCATTACCGACCGTAATAATGAACCCTTTTCCACACATGACGTTGCCTTATTCTATAAAGTCACAAAAAGAAGTGCAGAGCGGACGGTGAATAAATTATTAAGCGGTAATGTGATTAAAATTGCCGGTGAAGAACGTCCA
Organism: Oceanobacillus luteolus; assembly: GCF_023715655.1. GTDB lineage: Bacteria > Bacillota > Bacilli > Bacillales > Amphibacillaceae > Oceanobacillus > Oceanobacillus luteolus. The sequence continues at coordinate 11,709 of NZ_JAMBON010000015.1, forward strand.
TACAAAAAAGGAAGGCCAAGAAAACTATTTACACTGAATCAATAATTCCGTCCAACATGAAAAAGAGTCGAACAGGCATCTCCTGTTCGACTCTTTCCTTACAAGCTCAACAGTTCTCGGATATCATCCTCACTGAGACTGCTCAGCATTTGTTCGCCTGGTTGGATGACTTGGCTGATCAGCTCGCGTTTTTTCTGTTGCAATTCATATATCTTTTCTTCAATCGTTCCTTCCGCAATCAATCGGATAACTTGAACGATATTTTTTTGTCCAAAACGATGCGCACGTCCTGTCGCTTGATCTTCCACTGCCGGATTCCACCACAGATCATATAGAATCACCGTATCTGCTCCGGTCAAATTCAAACCTGTTCCGCCAGCTTTCAATGAGATGAGGAAAATATCTTTTTCTCCCTGATTGAAGCGTTCACTCATCATGACCCGCTCTTCGGACTCTGTTTTTCCACTTAAGTAAAAGAAATCAATTCCCTCTTTTTCAAGTTCCTTCATGATGATTTCATGCATGCTCGTAAATTGTGAAAAGATCAGCATGCGCTTGCCATTTTCCAAAGCAGTCCTTACGGTGTCCATCAATTGTTGCAACTTTCCAGAGTCACCTTGGTAGTTTTCGATAAATAAAGATGGGTGGCAACATATCTGACGTAACCGTGTTAAACCTGCTAAAATCTTCATTCGATTTTTATTGAAGCCACTCTCTTTCAACGACTGGGAAGCGTCCTGCTGTACTTGCTGCAAATAACCGAGATAAAGCTCCTTTTGTTCCGTAGTCAATTCCGACAAGCTTACCGATTCTATTTTCTCCGGTAATTCTTTCAACACATCTTGTTTCAATCTCCGCAAAATAAATGGTCGTGTGAGACTGGAGATTTTTTCATTCGTCAATTGCTTGAATTTGCGTAAAGATGGCATTAATCCAGGCAAGATCACTTGGAAAATCGCCCATAGTTCTTCAATTGAATTTTCAATTGGTGTTCCGCTTAAAGCAAAGCGACGAGATGCATTCACTTGTCTGATTGCTTGAGATGTTTTTGTTGCATAGTTCTTTATATATTGCGCTTCATCCAGAATCATCGTCTGGAATTCAAGATTACGATATAACTCTATATCTTGCCGAAGCGTCGAATAAGAAGTGATCCACACATCCACATCTTGTAGATTCTTTACTTTTTCAAGCCGTTCAGCGGGGGTTCCCGTTAAGATGGCAACCTTCAAATCCGGTGTGAATTTCATAAATTCATTTTTCCAATTGTAAACAACAGAAGACGGTGCAACGACCAGATGTAACTTATCACTTGGCTCAGAAGCGATGTAAGCAATCGTTTGAATCGTCTTTCCAAGCCCCATATCATCTGCTAATATTCCGCCTAAGTGATAACGGCTTAATGATTTGAACCATTGATAACCAGTGACCTGATAATTACGGAGTGTCGCATTCAAGTTTTCCGGCAACTCATCAATCTGTTCATCCGGTGTACGTAAATGATGGATTAAAGACCGGAACGCCGGATCATAACTTTTCTTCGTATCAATAAGCTCATCAATTTGCGTGCTTCTGTATAGCGGCATTTGCACGTTACCTCCCTCTACATCCTGTTTTCGAATGTCCAAACTGTCAAAGAACTGATGGATCGAGGAAAATGCATCGTTTTCCAATGACATTAATGCCCCGCTATCCAAACGATAAAAGCGTTTCTTCTCAATCACCGCCTGAAGTATGGACTCCACTTCTTGCTCATTTACACCATCAATATCAAAACTGATTTCCAATAGATTGGAACTCGTGTCTACATTGACATTCGTTGTTGCAGTCGGCTCATGTTCAACAATCATATATTTTAAATCTGAAGTAAGGAAAAGCTCCACTTTATCCGCTAATAATGGCAAGATATCATATAAAAACTCATACAGCTCTTCTTCCTCAGCTGTTTCCAAATAAAGTTCTTTTCCATTGTACCTAAAATTCGCATGCTCAATCAGCCGCATGATTTCCATTTCTTTTTCAACTTCGCGAATGATGATGAGATCACTCTGATCCCTGCCATTAAAAGGATCAACAACATGCTTACCATAATGGTACTCCAGTTTTCCTGTGATCAATTCATCCTCAAGCTCGAGATAGAGCTTTGCTTGAAGTGGTACTTGGATCACTTCTTCAATAATGTTCTCCGCTACTTTCACATCTCCTACGATTTTCAGTGATGGAATGACTTCAGAAAAGAACCGGTCCGCTTGCTGTTTCGAGATGGCGAGCGACAAATCATTAACATTAAACTGAAATAATTTATCAATAATATTCGTTTCTTCAGGAGTCGCAAAATAAAACACTCCATCACTGAATACCATATTGTACTCTTTTAGAATCGACACATCGTTCCCTTCTGCAAGCCGGAGCAAAACATCTTCTTTGCTCTTCTCCAGCATGAATTCAAAAGGTAGCGACCCTTCTCCAATGGATATGTTGGAGTAAGTTCTGTTGGATATTCGAATGGAGGTCTTCCGTTCCACGAGTTTTTCCAGTAGTTCTCTAGCTGCCAGCGGTGGAATAATGATGTAACGATCATCCGTGCCGCTTGTCATTGCATAAATCGTCGAGTGGTAGATGTTCTCGTTTTTTTGGATTGCATGTAACATCCGGAAAATCTCTTCGTCCTGACCCAATATATAATGCTCTTCAGGTCGATATGTAAAATTCTTTGTAAAATAATATTCGTTTCCGGTAAGCACGGCATCGATTAGTTTAAACAATTCTTTTACAACATAGGGACGTTTAACTCCAAATTTCAATTCCACTGATAGATTGCCGGTATAATGGTGATGTAAATGATACTCCACCTGTACCGGTTCCTGTTCGAAAATATGGCCAGGCTTTTTAGGTTCCAATTGCTGAAGTGCACTCAGTTGCTCGATGAACCTATCTGTTTTTACGTAATCGTAGGCAAGTACAGGTTCTTTATTATTCTCTTTCGTTTGAATGCTTAATAAGGTTGCTACAATGTGCTTGCAAGAACCATAGGTATCAAATGCAGCACAGTCACAATATGTATCAATCGTTCCTTTTTCTGCTTCGCGCATATCGATTTCCACAAAGTAATTTTCGCTACCGTCGACCATCGCAGTCCAAACTTGATGGTTTCGGTCATAGACTAGATCGTGGACTTTGTCTTTCTTGAAATATTCAACTCCCCTTCGGTATATGGCCGATGGAAATAACCTGCTTATGTTAACGTCTTTTAATTGTTTCAAGATTGTAAACCCGCCTTTATGTGCAAATAGCTTATTATTACTATTTTATAGGAATAGTTGATAAAAGTGAAATGAACCATTTAAAAGTCTTTTTCTACTGGAAGTCCGCAATCCAAATACCCCTCGGCCCGTGAACCTCCGACGCACAAGATGTGCAAGTGCAGACATTGCCACAGGACATGGCGTTCCTATTCAGCCTCAGGCGCAAGCGCCCTGCGGGGTCTCACTCTGGCCTATCCCCCTGCAGGAGCCTTGAGGTATTTGGACTGCTCCAAGGAATATTTTAATTTGAATCACTGAATCTCAATAAATGTACCTTTAAAATGTGTGTACTTTAATAATTCATGACCCATAAAAAAAATAGCAATTACTTATATATTTATTCAGTATTAACGGATAAACACTCAAATCATTAAAAAGATTGATGCACTAATCTTCAGCCTCCCTCTGAGCAGCCCCCATACACCGAAGACTTCTGCGGGAGGAAAGGCATCGGTGAGACCCCGCAGGGCGGTTACGCCCGAGGAGGCTCAACAGCCGCCCGCGAAAAGCGAAGGTGTATGGGGGCTGCGAACCTCCAGGAGAAAGGCTCTACTCTATCATGAGTGAACTAATCTACACTTTCGCGGCTCGCTTTTCTTTTATGTAAAAGTAAATATATATCATCATTGAGCATGCGATGGATATGGCCGATGCGATGTAGATGGAGGCGTAGTTGATTGTGGCTGCCAGAAAGCCAAAGAAAATGGCTGCGATTCCGATTCCTAAATCAAAAAAGGAAAAGAACGTTGCATTTGCCATCCCTTTTCGATTGGCTTCCGCCTTGTCAACTGCCCAAGCTTGCAAAGCCGGCTGTACCGTACCAAACCCAAACCCATAAATTGCACCTGCCGTCCATAAGATCAACGTACTTGGAAGCCAAGCAAGTAAAAGCATGGCAGATAAAATAAGAGCAGTACCTGGAAGAAAGACATAGAGATGCCCTTTCTTATCGTAAACCTTACCAGCAAATGTACGGGAAATCATCAAAAAGATGGCATAGACAAGAAAATAAGTTGCGATGCCATCAACATTCCTCTCCCATGCATGCAATGGAAGAAATGTTGCGATTCCACCAAACGTCGCCGTGATAAAAAACATGAGAATCGACGGTTGTATCGCCGTTTTTTCAATGATGTCAAACCTGGCTACGTGTGTTTGTTCTTTTGAAACTTCTACCTTCTTATACCGGATCCCTAAAGAAAATAGCAAAGCAATGAACCCTAGCCCACTACATATTAAAAAGATTTCATTAAAACTAAGAACTCCCATCAGTCCCAATCCAAGCGAAGGACCGAAAGCGAGCGCAATATTTCCAGATAATCCGAAATAACCCATTCCCTCTCCACGTCGATGCGGGGGAATTAAATCAGTGGCGATCGTTCCTCCTGCAGTTGTTGAAAAGCCCCAGCCAACTCCTTGAATCACTCGGATTATACCGAGAAAGAGGAGACTCGCTAGAAAACCATAAGCTCCCATGGATATAACAAATATAGTAAGCCCAAATATATAGACAAAGCCACGCCCCTTCGTTTCTAGCGCATGACCTGCGAACGGCCTTAAAATAAGAGCAGAAAAGGTGAATATACCTACAATCACACCAACAAGCTGATCATTTCCACCAAGCTCCTTCACATAAAGCGGGAGGGTCGGTAATGTCATTTGAAAGCCTAAAAAAATGAAAAAATTAGCCAGCCAAATAAAAACAAAATCCTTCGACCAGATGATGTCCTGTTTCGTTTTCGTCTGTACCCGAGCCTGAGCCATTAATCAAACTTCCTCTCCTTATACTAATAGTAAATTATACCGAAATATTTCGAGAATGGAAATAATTTAAAATCAATCTTCATACTAAAATAAGAGTAGTAGTTATTTTATAAATATGATAAGTTTTTACTGAAACTTAAATCCTATATAAACGTATAACCTATTACACTTACATATTATTGAAGGGAGTTACTTAGATGCAAACAATGTTAGAGGTAAAAGGATTGAACAAATCCTTTAAAGATAAGCAAGTCCTCAAAAACATCTCCTTTGAAGTGAAAAAAGGAGAAATTATGGCAATCCTCGGTCCAAACGGTGCAGGAAAATCAACGACCATCCGTAATATTATGGGGATTTTGTATCCGGATGAAGGATCAATCACTTTCCATAATCATAAAGGGAAAGGTATTCCACAAAACAAAATCGGCTACCTTCCTGAAGAACGTGGCTTGTATAAAAATGTAAAGGTGATGGATATTCTACTTTATTTGGCGGACTTGAAGGATTACCCGCTTGATAAGGCAAAGGAGCGTATCCTCGATTATTTGAAAAAGTTTGATTTAGAAGGTAAAGAGAATGTTTCCATCGAAGAATTGTCAAAAGGGATGGGACAAAAAGTGCAATTTATCGGAGCTGTCATCCACGAACCTGAACTGCTGATCCTCGATGAGCCATTTTCCGGACTTGACCCGGTCAGTCAGGATATTTTCAAAGAAGAAATCCGCAGATTACGTGATGCTGGTACATCTATCCTACTATCCTCCCATCAAATGAACTTAGTAGAAGAAATGTGTGACCGTCTATTTATGATTCAACGTGGTGAGAAAGTCATTTACGGAACGCTCGACGAAGTCAAAACAGAATATGCGAACTTCAAATGTACCATCCAAGGACAGAACGATATTCATTTACTGGAAACCATCCCAGAGGTTGAACATATTGAACAAGACGGCGATGTTTCCGTTTTATATTTAACGAAAGATGTTCATCCATCCAGATGGGTGAAACATCTCCCAGAAGATTTGAACATCCAAGAGCTATCTATGAATCGCGTTTCCCTACACGAGATCTTTATTGATATAGCAACGGACAAAAGACTGATGACGAAGGAAGGTGAAGCACATGCGTAATTCAATGAAAGTTGCAAAATGGGAAGTTAAACGAAATATGAAAAATAAATCTTTCATCATCGGACTCTTTCTGACCCCGCTTATCATCATCGGTTTCGGCTTTTTCGGAAGTTGGATTGGCGGTGATTCAGAAGATGAATCTAACGAGATGACTATTTTCATCGACGATCAAATTGGGATTATGGAAGAATTAGAGAGTCTAGTACATAACAGTGAACTAGGTTGGGAATTACACGCCACAGACGTGTCGGAAGAAGATGCCATGACTGAAATCGAGGATACTGAAGCAACCGCATATATCTATTTAAACGATGCTTCACTATTAGAGGGAATTGTCCCAGTCTATACAAGTGAAGATACAGACGCCTTCTTCACTAATCAATTGGCTGTTTTCCAAGGACCTATCCTCGCCTATCAAATGAATCAACTTGGGCTGACTGAGGAGCAATCAGCAGTTATCAGCCGAGGAGTATATTTTGCTGAGATGGGGGCGGAAACCGAAGCGATTGAAGAAGCTGCAGCACCAGAAGAAGCGTCTGAAGATGATTTCCTCGCTAGAATGATTCCAGCTGCCTTTGGGGGCATCATTTTTATATCAATCGTATTTACAGGAATGGCTATTTTCCAAAGTGCCTCACAAGAGAAAAAGGATAAGATCGCAGAAATCATTTTATCTTCTTTAACTCCAGGAGAGTTGATGCAAGGAAAAATTATTGGGTATTTCATACTTGGTTTGATTCAAGCAGCTGTGTTATTGGTATTTTTAATTCCATTTATTATGATTCAAACGGATATACCAATCTTTGAATATCTTTTCGTACCGGAAACACTTCTTTTTGTTTTTATAGCGGTACTCAATTACTTGATGTTTGCAGCGATTTTCGTTGGAATTGGTGCAACGATTGAAGATGTTACTACATCCGGGAACTTCCAAGGGATTGTCATGATGCTGCCATTTTTACCATTTCTCTTCATCGGTCCAGTCATTGGGGATCCATCTGGGCTATGGGCACAAATTGGCACTTATGTTCCATTTACCGCACCTGGCGTGCTCTTACTAAGACTGACCTTACTGGACGTATGGCCATGGATGGAAATCATCCTCTCACTGGCAATCATTATCGTAAGTACACTCTTATTCATTAAGCTTGCTGGAAAGATATTTAAAGTCGGCATACTCATGTACGGTAAAAATGCAACTCCAGGCGAGATTTGGAAATGGTTAAAAGCGTAATACTTAACGAACTAAAATATACACTTCCCATTAATCAGCAAATTCTTTTTCCATTTCAGAAGTTATATACTATAATAGTAGTATAATAGTATTTACTTGGTGGGAGGTCATAAGATGTTAATGTATGTTGTATCCTTAGCAATCGGCGTTAGTGTCAGTCTAATAATTGCGAGTGAAGTTTGGGATTAAGCCCAAAAGTGAAAGCGACCTTACAGTCTAAGAACGCGATTGTCTAAAAGAGGCCTGTATTAGCACGTCCTTTGTATCGTAGGGACATACGGACTAGGACACGGATGGAGTTCGAAGTTACTTTCGAATGAAGTCGTTCTTAATCAAGCTTTTATTACACACAGGAAAAAATATCTAGGCGTATCTGCTTATGCAGATACGCTTTTTTTTATTTTTTCATTAAATGAGGCTTGTTTACTATCATCTTTCATATTATGATGAAACTACTAATCTAATTTTTTCCAAGTATAAGGAGGCATCTATGAGAAACTTTGGAATCGGCATTATCTTAATATTACTTTTGACCTTGTTCGTCCATGTTGAAACAACAACTGCCGCTAGTGGTCAAACCTATGAAGTTGGAGTAAATATTCTACATGTTCGTGAGGCCGCAGATGGGGACGCCGATATCATCGGCCTGCTGCAACAAGGCGACAAACTGACAGCCTTCCAGGAAAAGTATGGGTGGGTACAAACGTACTATGCTGGGGAGCCGGCGTGGGTTGCCAAACATTACTTAATTCCTACCGGTTCAACAACAACTTCCAGTCAAAAATCGATGAGTTCAGCGACTGCCAGCATTACCGTCACTGAATCAAGTGTAAATATCCGTTCTGGCCCAGGTCTGGATTATCGAGTCGTTGCAGGGACATCCCAAGGAGAAACGTTTAATGCAATCGATCATTCTGGGGAATGGATCCAAATATCCTTATCGAACGGACAAACTGGTTGGATTGCTTCCTGGCTTACAGATTCAATTCAGTCTCCAAAAGAACAAAAAAACCGCACAAACACAGCAGCTCAAAGCTCTTCCATTGGTTCACTTTCAGGATATACCATTGTACTCGATGCTGGCCACGGAGGAAGAGATCCAGGTGCTATCGGGCTCCGTGGATTATATGAAAAAGACTTAGTGTATGATACGACGAGCACCATCGCCCAAACACTCCGTAATTATGGAGCCACAGTTATCGAAACTCGTACCGGAGATTATTATTTATCTTTGGATGAGCGTGCTTCGATAAGCAACACGCATTATACAGATGCATTTATCAGTGTCCACTATAACTCTTTCCCTGTTGTTTCTGTACAAGGGATCAATACGTTTTATTCAAGTGACGCGGGATATGCTTTAGCAAAAGATATACACTCCAGCCTGACTTCTACCGTGCCATTGAATAATCGGGGAATGGGCAAAGAAAATTATAAAGTACTTCGCAACACCATTGCACCGGCAATTTTACTTGAGCTCGGATTTATTACAAACGCTTATGATCTATCCATCATTCAAACCGCCGATTATCAAAATCAAGTTGCTGATGCAATAGCAAAAGGACTTATTCAATACTTTCGTTAAGATTGCAACGGAATAAACTGATGTTTCCTTATCATTATTTTTAGCTCAATCATTCAATAAACACATTTCCCTCTCTTTTAGTTGGAGAGGGTTATTTTCTTGCACATTTAAGGAATGCTATAGTATTAAGAGAGTAATTTGATACGGAGGGAAATATATGCATGAGAAATTACAAGAATTAGTCGACTTCACAAAGAGAAAGTTTAGCTTGGATGAATTCCAATTAAAGCGATATCAACTATTCAAAGAAAAAGATCACAATAATGAACTGTCCTATATTTTCAATATGGAATGGTTTCCAACCAGATCAACAGATGAAACCGATGAATTCAATCCTCCCGGCACCGTCAGTATCGATGTTGATTTCCATACGAAACGGGTGAAGAGCCTAATATTTGTTGATGGTATAAATGATTTGGAGGCTGAACTTCCAACTAGTGATGCACCTGAAATGGCAATTGAGTGGGTAGAGAATGAAACGGGCCTTGAATTCGGCCGGCAATTCAAACTGGAAAATACAGAAGGTCCCGATCTGATTTTTCTAGCGGCGGTGGATAATATCCCAGTTTACCCGTCCGGTTATATTGAGCTCGAATTCAATGATGAAGGGAAATTAAGTCTCTTCACCATGCATGGGAATTTTCCTGATGCAGAAAAAGTCAGTTGGGAACCGTTTGCCCTAACAGAAACAGAGACAAAAGAATTAGTGAAAAATCAATTGACACTATTGGAAATTCCAATCGTTGATGAAGAGAAATGGCAGAAAGTCTATACGATATCAAGCAGTTTTATTACAAATACAACGAAGGAAGTCCTCTCGTACGAAGAAGTGGAAACAGACCCTGCCCATGTCTTATTGAATCAGGCCTTAGAGTGGGAAAATGCGGAACCGAGCGAATTTCCTAAGAAAGAAATCGACCAAAGCACGGATGCATCCGTGGAGGAAGCTTTGAATAATAAAGTTCAAGGGCCAGAGCCTCTAACCGACCAAGAACAGAATCAAGTCATTCGACAGGTGGAAGCATACCTCCAACATATCAAACCTGAGGAGTCAGGAAAATGGATGCTAACTTCAATCCAGCGGGAGGATAAATATATTTATGCAGTTCTGCGTTTGAATAAACCAGAGTTACGAGTGATTACCCGTAAATTAACAGTTGTACTTGAAACAGATACACTTCAACCAATTAACCATATTGATAATCAAGCCCTGCTTGATACTTTTCAAGAATTGTCTAGTGCACCAGAAGCAACTATAACGAAAGATGAAGCTTTTGACAGACTTTACAAGCATATCGAAATTAGCCCGATTTACGTCTATGATAAAATAAACGAAGAATATATCCTTTGCGGTAAAATAGATTCCGCACTAGCAATTGATGCAGTGACCGGTGATCTGGTCGAGATGGAAGCTTTAAATTAAATATCCTGTTCGGCGACTTTTTATGATGAGAAAAGTTGCCGAACCTTACTTCTGAAATTGCTCTAAACGACTAAAGAAATCAACGACAAACTCATAAAATAGCTTTTCCGTTGGCAGCAGCTCCCGATCATCTGGTATCACAATTCCAACTGTACGAGTGACGGCTGGTTCAATCAGTGGAATGCGCACTGCTCTTCTTGGGATATTTTCCACTAACGTACTTTCTGGGACAAGCGAGATTCCAAGTCCTGCTGAAACCAGTCCTTTGATGGCATCAATGTCATCCCCTTCAAATGCAACATTTGGCGTAAAACCTATTTGTTCGCAAGCATCTACAAGGATTTTCCGTAATAAATATGTCTCCGGAAACATAATAAACAATTCATCCCGTAATTCGGAAAGTCGAAGTGTCCTTTGATTTGCTTTTGGATGATTGCTGGGCAGTAATGCAACTATCTTTTCTGTAGAAAGAATCTTTCCCCTCAACCGCCGATCATCGACTGGTACCGGAGCTAGTAACGCCATATTCGTCCTCCCTTTGATCACGGACTCTTTCAGTTCATAATAGTTCCCCTGCACTAATTTAAATTTTACTCGAGGGTATTCCCTTCTGAACGCGGATATCAATGTTGGCAAGATATATAGAGCCAGCGTACTGACAAAACCGATATGAATCGTCCCTGTCTCGGGATCCGTATATTCTTTAATGACCTGCTCCGCATCCTGAATGACATGCATCGCTTGTTCCATATGCTTCAGAAAAACTTCTCCAATCGGAGTCAGCCGTACATTTCTTCCATCCCGAATAAATAAGTCGACTCCAAGTTCTTCCTCCAACTTGGAGATTTGCCGACTAACTGCGGATTGTGCGACATGTAAATGATTGGCCGCATCTGTAACATGCTCCCTCTTTGCCACTTCAATGAAATATGCAATCTGTCTCAACTCCATTTTATCGCCTCCTCCCCTATTATCTCATATTGGCATTAATTTCATCTATATTTTATATTGTTTAGATAAATAATAAAAGTTAAAATAGGATAAGACTATTTCGACTATAAGGAGGGCAAGCAAGATGACAATCATAAGTGAAAATGTAAAGAAACCAAGTCAATATGTAGCGGACTATCTAGACGAAATCTATCACTCTGTTGTCAAACAAGATCCGAATGAACCAGAGTTTCATCAAGCCGTTGCTGTATTCCTCCAATCGATTTACCCCCTGCTAGAGAAAGAACCTCAATATATCGAAAAAGGGATCCTCAAGCAAATCGTTGAACCAGAACGTGTGATAACTTTTCGTGTAACGTGGGTGGATGACAATGGAAAAACTCAAGTCAACCGTGGTTACCGAGTACAATTCAATAGCGCTATCGGGCCATTTAAAGGTGGTCTTCGTTTTCACCCTAGCGTGAACACAAGTATTGTTAAATTTCTAGGGTTTGAACAAACCTTTAAAAACTCATTGACTGGACAGCCAATCGGCGGTGGTAAAGGTGGTTCGAACTTTGATCCTAAAGGAAAATCCGACAATGAAATTATGCGCTTCTGTCAAAGCTTTATGACGGAACTCGCTAGATATATCGGACCAGACATCGATGTTCCTGCAGGAGACCTCGGAGTCGGCGCAAGAGAAATTGGCTACATGTTTGGCCAATATAAACGTTTGCGTGGTGCTTATGAAGCTGGTGTCATCACTGGAAAAGCGCCAGATTTTGGTGGAAGCCTCGGCAGAACGGAAGCTACAGGATATGGTACGATCTACTTTGTTCAAGAAATGTTGAAAGATAACCGAATGAGATTGGAAGGCAGTACAATTGCCGTCTCCGGTTCCGGAAATGTATCCATCTATGCCATGGAAAAAGCGTCCCAGCTAGGTGCAAGAGTTGTTGCCTGCAGTGATACGACGGGATATATTTACAATGAAAAAGGCATTGACGTAGATACAGTGAAAGAGATTAAGCTAAAGCGCAAAGGTAGAATAAAAGAATACCTTGATTTCCATCCAGATACAACATATTCCGAAGATTGTGCTGGAATCTGGAGTGTACCTTGTGGAATTGCACTGCCATGTGCAACCCAAAATGAATTGGATGAAGAACATGCAATCACGCTCGTTAAAAATGGTGTAAAGGTTGTTGCTGAAGGCGCCAATATGCCTTGTACACCTAAAGCGACAGAAGTCTTCTTAAATAACGGCGTCCTATTCGGACCAGCTAAAGCAGCAAATGCTGGCGGAGTTGCTGTATCCCAGTTAGAAATGGCGCAGAACAGCATGCGGTTGAAATGGACCTTTGAAGAAGTGGACGAACGACTGCAAGATATTATGAAAAGCATTTACAGAAACTGCGTGGATGCTACAAAAGAATTCGATAATGCAACGAATCTGATCCAAGGCGCCAATATCGCCGGCTTTAAGAAAGTTGCCGACGCTATGATTGCCCAAGGTGTCATTTAATCATTCATAACCTGTCACTGAAATTGACAGGTTATTTTTTGTGTTAATTTATCAGAAAATATTTTATAATTTTATGATACAATTTAAATAGAGGTGATGGACATAAACAATGAAAAGAAATCCCCAGAGAACATGCGGGAAGAATTAAGACAAAAGGAAGTGAAGCATCCAGCAAGCAGTATGAAAGGCAATAACCTAGCTGATTTGGTCGGTGGAGCAAACTGGAAAATTAGCGGTATAATTATTCTATTATTAATCGGCATCCTGGGATTAGTTTGGTTATTTACAAAATAAAAAGAAATGCCATCTAAAAGTGATAGCATTTCTTTTTTTAGTCAGATTTAACCTAAAACTACCCGATCATCCTCAAACTGCTCTCCACGTATCCGTTGGAATTCCCGGAGAAGATCCTCTACCCTCAGCCTATCCTTCTCTTTTCCGCTTGCTTCAAAGATGATCTGTCCTTTATCCATCATAATCAACCGGTTTCCGAGGTCAAGGGCCTGCTGCATGTTATGGGTTACCATTAATGTTGTAAGTCCAGATTTCGCCACAACCTCTTTCGTAAGGTGGGTAATCAATTCTGCTCGTGATGGGTCAAGAGCAGCAGTATGTTCATCCAACAGAAGAATATCCGGATCCGTAAAGGTTGTCATAAGCAGAGATAACGCCTGCCTTTCCCCTCCGGATAAGAGCCCTACTTTCGCTGTCAAACGGTCTTCGAGGCCAAGATTCAATGTCTCTAAATACTCTTTAAACATTTGGCGACGACTCTTATTGACTCCAAAACTAAGACGCCGCTTTTTATTTCTTGAATAAGCCATCGCCAAGTTTTCTTCAATCGTCATCGATGGTGCAGTTCCAGCCATTGGATCTTGGAAAACACGTCCTACAAAGCGTGAGCGTTTGTATTCAGGCAAGTGGACAACTTGCTTTTTGTTTATTAATACATCCCCCACATCCGGAAATAAATTACCGGCAATCACGTTCATCAACGTTGATTTACCTGCTCCATTACTACCGATTACAGTTACGAAATCTCCTTTTCTCATACTCAGGTTGATATCGTTCAGAGCTTTCTTCTCGTCAACTGTTCCTTCATTGAACACGATGGATATATTTTTTAAATCAAGCATTGATAGAACCTCCTCCGCTTTTTAATGACCGGCGCTTTTCCAAACGACGCTTTTTCTCACGTTGTGCTTGGAGGATCTTCGGTGATATAAGCGCGATAATAACAATCACAGCTGTAATCAATTTCATATCACCTGTTTCAAGCCAGTCTACACGTAGAGCAAGAGTTACAATCATCCGATAAATGATCGCCCCTAAAATGACAGCTAGTGTGGCCCTGGCGATCGTTCTTGTTCCGAATAATGCCTCACCTATAATAACCGAGGCGAGACCGATAACAATCATTCCGATTCCCATTCCAACATCCGCAAATCCGCCCAGCTGTGCAATCAAACCACCAGATAAAGCGACTAGACCATTCGATAAAGCTACACCTAAAATGGTTAAGTTATCCGTATTGGCAGATAAGCTGCGGATCATCCGTTTATTATCTCCGATTGCTCGAATCGCAAGCCCAATTTCTGTCTTCAGGAAATAGTCGGTTACTAACTTGATGACTAATGTCACGATAAACATGACGATTAAAATTCCCCATGTGCTTGGCAAGCGTTCTAATCCAAAGATACCTAATATACCATTAAAAAAGTCATCAATTGGTCCTGCCCACACATTTCCTAATTGATCGAAGATGGTACTTTCCGTATGAAGTGATAAAGTCGGCTGTCCAAGAATTCTCAGATTAATAGAATATAAGGCTGTCATCATGAGAATACCAGCCAGTAGGGCATTTACTTTTCCTTTCGTATGGATTAAACCAGTCAGTGTTCCTGCGAGGAAGCCTGCAATACCAGCAAGAACCGTGGCTAATATTGGGGGAACTCCATTTATGATGGATAACGCAGCAACAGCAGCACCGGTTACAAAACTTCCGTCGACAGTCAGATCAGGGAAATCCAACACACGGAAAGTTAGGTATACACCTAATGCCATAATGGCATATATGACCCCTGACTCCACTGCACCGAACATTGATATGAACATATTTGTACTCCTCCTGCTGTTTTCAAACTAAATGATGATATGGCAAGTCGCTAATTCTAGCAACTTACCATATATAACAGGCTTTTACCCCACATAAGGAGGCAGCCTTTAAAAATTCTTTTTATTGTTATTCGACAAACTCCGCATCTTCATCCCAGTCGGAATGCCATTCTACATTTTGTTCTTCTGCGGCTGTTTTATTGATATAAAGTTGAAGTTGTGGAGGATATTCCACCGGAATGTCATTCGGTGATGTTCCTTCTGTTAAAATTTCAACAGCCATCTCACCTGTGCGGTATCCAATTGTATGATAATCAATACCAAATGTTGCAAATCCACCTTTTGCCAAGGAATCCGGCTCTCCAACAACTAATGGAATATCATGATCGTTTGCAACACCTACAACACTATCCAGTGCAGATACAACCGTGTTATCCGTAATAATATACAATACATCGACATCTTCAACTAAGGAGACAGTTGCTTGTTGTACTTCTGATGTATTGGCTACTGTACGTTCTTCAATTTCAAGACCTGTAGCTTCCGCTGCCTCTTTTACCGTATTCACTTGTGTTACAGAGTTTTGCTCCCCTGCATTATACACCATACCTACTGATGCATCTGGGAAATAATCCGCGATAAACTGTACCGTTGACTGGATCGCTTCCGGATGCAGGTCAACTACCCCAGTCACGTTTCCACCTGGTTCTTCCAGTGAATCAACCAATTTAGCATCGACAGGATCGGTTACGGATGTGAACACAATTGGGATTTCACTTGTTGCTTGTAAAGCCCCAAGTGCACTCGGTGTGGAGTTGGCAAAAATCAGATCCACTCCATCAGCAACAAAACCATCTGAAATTGGTTTCACGTTATTTTGATCATTTTGCGCACTTTGGAAATCATATTCCACATTTAGACCTGCATCTTCTAAAGCTTGTTTAAACCCTTCATATGCAGCATCTAGTGATGGATGTTCAACGATTTGTGTAGCCCCAATTTTATAAACTTCACCATCTCCACTATCATTATTTCCTGATTCTGTATCACTGGATCCACAAGCTGCAAGGAATACTAGCCCGATCGTCAGTAATGTAACGATTATCTTTCTCATTGCACTTCCCCCTCTATTATTCTTTATCACGTTAAAGCGTTTATGTATTGATGTATATCAGTGATTCTATCACATTTTCTTCATTTAGGATAGTTCTTTTTAAAAATTATTTGAAAATGGGCTATCAAACTGGCAAATTTCCAAAAAAGAAGAGTCAAGCAAGGACTTCCCTGCTTGACTCTTGTACCTTACTCTTCCTCTAGTAATTCAAAGCTTTCCAACATGTGATGGAACCTTGCCCCATGCCCTTCCGCTGCCTCCAGAAAATAAACTTGCTTGATGACATACACTTGTTCATTTTGTGCATCTGTTACATAATACCGGTGAATTGGCGTAGTACTTTCCCAACCAAAACTATCTGGATCACCGGAACCATCCAATCCCATCCCTTGAATCATCTCTGCTTCGATAGGTTCACTGACCCGCTCCTCACTGCGGATACCCATTGTTTCACTAGTCTCTATTCCTTCTTTGATTGCTTGGACAACAGCTTCTGTTGTAGTGTTCTCCACTTTACGGATCTCCATATATACTTCAGGGAAGTCCCCACCAACAGGTTCCTTCATTTCAATTCGGTCGTACGCTTCCCCTTTCACCATTTTATAACGCGATTCATCGATATAAATGCTATAGTTCAACTCCTGATTAGGTTCGTAATGGACATCAATCTCTTCTTCTTGACCTTCAATCTCTATGATTTCTTTTTTATCCTCCACAAAAATTTTCCTTACACTTTGCACCATAGCATTCTCTGGAGAGTTGCTTGCTGAAAAAATAATAAAACCAATGAATAAAACTGCAGCTACAGATAAACCGATGGATATTTTTTTCATAACCCTTCCTCTTTTCTTCCGGGGTAACTGATCGTCGAGTGACTTCCATATGTCATCTTCCATTTTAGCTATGTCACGTTCATTTGGTTGTTTTGATAGAATCTCTTTTATTTTGTTATCCAGCTCTTTATTATTCATTTGCCATCCCTCCCAGATATGCCCTAAGCTCATTTCTCGCTTGATATAGCCTTGATTTCACTGTTGACTTTGGTACATCCAACAGCGTCGCGATTTCTTGTTCCGTATAAGAATTCACATACTTTAACACGAGTAACGTGCGCATTTCTGGTTGTAATCGTTCCATTGCAATTTCTAGATCTTCGTACGTACTGGACGAATGCTGCTGCCCTAAATAATCTAACGTATCCTCCGTTAAACCAGTGACAAGCTTTGCTTCCTTCTTCATATATCGCATACTTTCATTAACTAATATTCGATAAAACCATGGCTTAAATGGTTTACTCACATCAAAACGATCAATATGGCGAAACACTTTAATAAACGTCTCTTGGACAATATCAAAGGTATGGTTGTTATTTCGTGTAATTGCATAGACGGTCCGTATCGCGTCACCCGCATACCTGTCATAAAGTATCCGAAATGCCTGCTGGTTGCCTTTTTTGATTTTCTTAAGCAGTTTTCTTTCCAACTCCATCCCCGACCAGCTCCCCCTTTATTCATCTTTCAATTATAATACCTCGCGATGCGCTCAAAAGTTTGTAGAAATTTATTTTTTTTAATCAATAGTTCTGAAATTTTGTCCTTTCATCTACTGTCCGAATATTGAACTTTATGATATGATGAGGAAGAACTAGGGATTTATCCCCACAGGGGCAGCATATTGATACGGGGAATTGGGGGTCTCTTTCATGAAAAGACGTTTGAACGCTTATATTCTATTTATTTTCTTCATGGCGCTTGGGGTGGCATTGCTCTCCGGCCCAATTGAAATCGATATCACACTCTACGCACAACTGCTTATCATTTACTTGCTATTTACCACGTTATATTCACATTTACAAACCATAGTCAAAACAGGAAGGGTCAATATAGACTACAGTATTTCTTACGGCTTGTCATTCGGCCTTGTTGCTGGTCCTTTCGGGCTCTTTCTCTTTGAATTGATCAACCGTTTTTATGTGTTTCTGTATCTGGAAAAAACAGATACAGCAGATAAAGATGAATTTTTGCATACCTTTTATAACGTGGGGGCACCTACGCTTCTTCATTCACTTGGTTTTTATCTCTACTATTGGTTGCTTCCATATTTCGAAGCTATTCCCTTGTTCGGATTTTGGATTCTGATCATTCTGATTGTATTTCTGATCGATACGCTTTCATCTATACTTCTTCTCGGTGTCTTTCATATCGTCGGCGATATAAAAACGTGGCAGGATCGGATAAATTTCATCCAAGCTAGAAGCAAGTCGGAATCGCTGCAAAAGGCAATTTCAAACGGACTATTATTCATTTTTATTATGGAAGGCCGTTGGGGACTGATGTTTGCACTATTTGTTTTAAATTATATTTTCAGCCGTTCAGCTGTATTAAAATCACAAAGTATTCAACACAAAATTGAACGTGACCGTTTTGAACAAATGGCTTATACCGATTTTCTGACCAAAGTCCATAATCGGACATATATGAACAAGGTAATGAGGGAGCTTAATCAATCCGGTGAGCAACTAGGAATTGTTGTGTGTGATATCGATGATTTTAAAAGGATTAACGATACATATAATCATACCGTGGGAGACCATGTCATCCATCACTTTGCTACACGGTTAAAGAGTTTTTTAAGCAAAGAGGACTATCTGTTTCGAAGTGGTGGAGAAGAATTTACGATAATATTAAGGAAGCGAAACTATAATGCCTGTAAAGCTTTAGTAGATAACATTCAGGAGGAAATCCAAAAACTGAAGGTGAAATCGGAGTACCGTTCCAAGGAAATCTCGGTGAGCTGTACCGCTTCTTTTGGAATGTATTACTTTATTGCAGAGGGAGATACAGATATAAAGCAAGGTTATATCCACGCCGACGACTTGTTGAATAAAGCAAAGTCCTTTGGAAAAAACCAGGTAATTTCAAAAAACGGCATGTTCAACAAACCACTTTCAGTAAAATTTGCGAATAAGGAATCATACAACTAAAAAACAGCTAGTGATCAGCTGTTTTTTAGTTGAGTATGTTTCTTTTCTTCGCTTCGAAGGTCAGTTCTTCACGGAACTTAGGATGTGCAATATTAATTAAAGCTTCTGTTCGTTCCCTCACGGTTTTACCCCTTAAATTTGCGATACCGTACTCGGTGACAATATAATTGACATCATTTTTACTCGTCGTCACAATTGCTCCCGGAGAAAGAATCGATTTGATTCTGCTTACCGTTCCGCCCTTTGCGGTAGACGGGAAGGCAAGAAAACTCTTTCCACCAGGAGAAAGTACGGCCCCCCGCACAAAGTCCACTTGACCTCCTGTTCCGGAGAAGTGCATCGCACCGAGAGATTCCGCGCAAACTTGTCCAAAAAAGTCCACTTCCACAGCAGAGTTGATCGACATGAAATTCGGCAGTTGCCTAATGATGCTTGGATCATTTACCTGATCAATCGGTAACATCTTTACAGATTCATTCTCGTGAATATAGTCATAAACCCGTTTCGACCCAAAAGCAAATGAGGCAACTGTTTTGCCTTGGTGTAAAGGTTTCATTGCATTTGTAACCGCACCGGCTTCAATCAGATCTATCATGCTTTCCGTAAACATTTCTGTATGGATCCCTATGTTCCGCTTTTCCTGCAATGCTGCACCTACTGCATCAGGAATGGCACCGATACCAAATTGAATGGTGGATTCATCCGGTATTTCCTCCGCTATATAGGCTGCGATTTTTTTACTGATATCCTCCAACTCAGGTCGTGGATAGTCAGGTAGTTCCACATGATTTTCACATAATGCATCCACTTGTGAAATATGGACGACAGGTCCAGTTACAGACCGCGGCATATTTTTATTCACTTCCAAATAAATTCGTTTTGCCTTTTTAATGAGTGCCTCACTTAAGGAAGCAGAAACCCCCGTACTGAAATTCCCATTCTCATCCATTGGAGACACGCAAAGGAAGATAGCATCCAACCGGTCATACGATCCAATCAACGATGGCATATCCCTGAAATATGCCGGCATCACCTCGGCAGCTCCTCTATTTACAGCTTCCCGTGCAAATCCACCGGAAAACCAGGAAACACCTGTAATTTCAGGATATTCTTCATTATATGCCCCAATTGGCATCCATTCTAATAATGTATGATATTTAATATCTGTCAGCTTTTTTTCCTTTACATGCTTATCAAATGCAGTGATAATTGCTGGAGGGAGCGAAAGTCCAATATCAGAACCACATATCCAACCTGACTCGACATGTTGTACGATATTCTCAGGTGTAGTTCTTCTGGCTTCATACTGTGTCAGGTATTTACTCATCTGCAAAATCCTTTCTTATAAGGACCTCAAACCGCCCGTGTTCTTTTCTTCTTTGCAATTTGTTTACTTCTTAACTGTCCGCATGCAGCATCGATATCTGCGCCATTTTCCCAACGGACACCACTATTAATTCCGCCCGCCTTTAAAGTTTGATGGAATTCATGAATCGTATCTACTTCACTTCGTTCATACTGAATATGCTCATCCACCTTGTTATAAGGGATTAAATTCACATAAGCCAAATGACGGTGATTATAAAGTAATTTTACAAGTTCTTTCGCTTCCTTCTTATGGTCGTTTACACCTTGCAGCATGATATACTCATAAGTGATGCGACGGTTCGTTTTCTCTAAATAGTAGTCGACAGCCTTCATCAGCTTTTCAATTGGGAACGCTTTATTGATCTTCATAATCTGTGTACGCAGTTCGTTGTTAGGCGCATGCAGGGAAATTGCCAAGTTCACTTGAATCCCAGTATCTGCAAATTCATAAATTTTATGAGCGAGGCCACTCGTTGATACCGTAATATGACGTGCACCAATATTCAAGCCTTTCTCATCATTGACGATATATAAGAAATCCATCAGGTTGTTAAAATTATCAAATGGTTCACCAATACCCATCACGACAATATGACTAACCCGTTCATTTTTCCCTTTACTGTCCAAGTTCTTTTGGACTTGCATAATTTGTTCCACAATTTCTGCGCTTGAAAGATCTCTGTTTTTTGACAGAAGGCCGCTTGCACAGAAAGAACAGCCGATGTTACAGCCGACCTGGGTCGTCACACAGACAGAAAGTCCATAATCAAAACGCATCAATACGGTTTCAATGACGTTTCCATCTGCAAGTTTGAATAAATATTTAACTGTCCCATCCTTCGATTCCTGTTTGATTTCCTCTTCCAGGGTGTGGATGACAAAATTTTCTTCGAGCAATTGAATGGTTGACTGATTAACATTCGACATCTCCGTAAAATGCTGAATCCGCTTTTTATAAACCCAATCCCAAACTTGATTGGCACGAAAGCGTTTTTCACCATTATCTATAAGCCATTCTTCCAATTCTTTAAACGTTAATCCATAAATGGATGTTTTAGACATATTAGTTCCCCATTTCTTATAACTTTCCTTCTTTATCTTACTTGAATCTCTGCTCTGTAGCAAATCGCCTTTGTAAGTTCGAATAGTGGACGAAAATAGAGACAAACCTTTATCCTGTATAGTAAAGAAATAAAGAAGGAGTGAGTTGTTTGCTACATGAACGTGCAAATAATTTTAATGGAATTCCCTTATCCGTATTAGATCTCGCGCCAATCCGGGAAGGTTCCAATGCCGAAGAGGCTTTCAAGGAAAGTGTGTCCCTTGCCCAGCATGTGGAAAAATTGGGCTTTAATCGTTATTGGCTTGCAGAGCATCATAATATGCCAGGTATCGGAAGCTCGGCAACATCGGTACTGATTGCACATATCGCGGGTAACACCAATTATATGCGAGTTGGTTCAGGAGGAATTATGCTGCCTAACCACGCTACGATCGTGATCGCTGAACAATTCGGAACGTTGGAATCACTTTTCCCTGGACGCATCGACCTCGGATTAGGCCGAGCACCTGGGACAGACCAAGCGACAGCCTATGCCCTTAGAAGGACTTTAAATTCCGGACCGGAAGAGTTTCCAATGCAAGTGAATGAATTACAAGATTATTTTTCTGATAAGCCCATTTCCCGAGTCCAGGCTGTGCCAGGCAGAGGGCTTGATATTCCAATCTGGCTGCTTGGGTCCAGTGACTTCAGCGCAAGACTTGCTGCCGAAAAAGGTTTGTATTTCTCCTTTGCAAGTCACTTTGCACCTCGTTATACCGTTCCAGCGTTGAAATTGTATCGAGATAACTTCAAGCCTTCTGATACACTAGCCAAACCGTATGCGATGGTGGGTGTAAATGTGATCGCAGCAGATACTGCGGAAGAAGCAGAACGGCTTGCGAGTTCCCAATATATGCAGTTCCTTGATTTGCGACGTGGTGAAGCAAGGAAGCTCCAAGCACCGATTGATAATATGGAAGAAGTATGGACACCAATGGAAAAAGCGGCAGTACTGCAATCCTTAGATCCACGAACAACCATCGTTGGAGATAAAGATACAGTCAGAAAACGACTCCGCGCCTTCCAAGAAGAAACAAATGCAGATGAAATCATCATCGGCTCACAAATCTATGACCTCAACGACCGCTTACGTTCGTATGAGATTGTAGCAGAGTTGTTTGATTAATAGCTTGAATGAAGGAGAAGGTGGGACATAATAATACTTTCAACGGATAAATCCGAACAGCCACTTTACTAGCTCCGGAAATATACGTAGACTCCTGCGGGATGAAAGGCATCGGTGAGACCCCGCAAGACGCTTGCGTCTGAGGCAGACTAAGTGCGCCACGTCCTGTGGCAACGTCTGCATTAGCACGTCCTATGCGTTGAGGCTCACCAGCCGCCCGCGCGGAATGCGCAGTATATTTCCGGAGCTTGTCAGAGGCACTACCATTAAGCTGTTCGTGTTTTAGCTATAACTAAAAGGTTATGTCCTTTTTCCTTTCCAACTATAAAACCAAAAAAATCAAGCAACCTCACAGCTACTTGATTAATTCGTATTATCCTCTTTCAATTCTTCCTTCTTCCCGTGGATAACATCCTCCAAAGCATCCTCAATCGTAATATCCGCCAACTTCACTTTAGCCCGATAAGCAGCCCTTGTTACCAGATGCCCAGAAACTGGTGCAGTCAAGAAAACAAAGATAATACCCAACACCAGACGGACACTAAAATACCCTTGGCTTACTACGATATAAATCAATGCTCCAGTCAACGTCATAAGCACGCCTAGCGTAGAGCTTTTCGTTGCGGCATGAGAACGGGTGTATACATCTGGGAAACGGATAAGTCCAACGGCGCTAACGAACGCAAACAACGAACCAATAAAAATCAAAAACACGCCAATGTACTCAATTATCACGCTTACGTTCAATAATAACACCCCTCTCTATATACTTCGTGAAGGAAATGGTGCTAATAAACGCAAGGATTGCCAGCACGAGAATAACCTCAAGAAAAGCTTTGGTTTTAAGTAATATGGATATGATCGCTAATGCCGAAACAATCTGTACCCCTATCATATCCAGGGAGAGGACGCGATCAGGTAGACTTGGCCCGATAATAACTCGTATTAAAGTAATCGCAATAGCTATCCCGAATAAAATCAACGATGTAATGAGCAAAGTTTGGATCATCAGCGCGTCACCTCCATAATAGCTTTTTCAAAAGTGTGCAGAGACTTGATCAGCATTTCTTTTGATTCTTCCAGGTCCATACCGTGGATATATAAATAATCCTCTTCTGGTGTAACTTCCATTACAACAGATCCTGGAGTCAACGTCAGGAGTAAAGATATTGCTGTAATTTCCCATTCTCCACGCATTTGTGTCTCATATTTAAAGATTCCCGGTTTATAGTTTACCTTTGGACTTAAAATATGTTTCAACACCCATATACTGGACGAAAAAGTCTCCCGCAGAAAGATAAGGATTAACTTAAACAGGGCCCAAGGCCGAGCGAGATAGAATTTTTCTCCAAATAAACGGTGCATCAAAAACACAATTCCGATCCCGACAATATAGCCGGCAACGAATGTGGTAAATTGCAGCTCATTTTCATCACTAATCAGCGTCCAGAGTATAGCAATAAATACATTAAGAAAAAATTGTGCTGGCATTGTTGTCAGCTCCTCTTTTAGCTACTAATAGCTCATTCTTCTAATCATTCAGTACAGCATCAATATAAACCTGGGGATTCATTAAGGTATATGCTGCGTCCGCCACATATGGCGCAAAATATTCCGCCCCAAGCCCAAGAACAAACATCAATATGGTGAGTAGGCCAAATGATACCATCCAACCTTTTCGCAATGGAATTTCATCTTCAAAACTAATGATTGTTTCTCCCCAAAAGCTATTCAAGAAGATACGCAGGAGAGAATATAATACAAAAATACTAGAAATAAAAGCTAGGGCCAATAAAATAAAGGAACCCGCTTCAATTGCTCCTTGACCAACAAGGACTTTTCCAATAAATCCACTAAGCGGTGGAACTCCTGCAAGTGACAGCATAACGATAAAGAACATCCAACCGAACGCAGGGTAATTTCGGATCAGTCCACTCATATTATCGAACCGTTTCTCACCGGTAACAGTTATCATCGTACCCGCCAGTAAAAAGAGCAGTGATTTTGCAATCATATCATGCATGAGATAGTAAATGGAGCCTTCAAAAGCTTCCTGTGTCATGACTGCCAGTCCGACTAGGATAAACCCAACGGCGATAATGACATTGTAAGCGACAATTTGGCGAATATCCTTATAAGCAACCGCACCAATACTCCCTGCAATTAACGTTGCACCTGCGAGAATTCCAATTGCCAAGTGGGTAATCTGAGTTTCATGATAAAAAATCAGAGTGAATACACGAATCATCGAGTAAATACCGACCTTTGTCAACAATCCTCCAAACAATGCCGCAACCGCTGTTGGTGGTGCACTATATGATCCAGGAAGCCAAAAGTATAGAAGCAAACCGGATTTAAGGGCAAATACAACGAGGAATACCAAACTCGTAATCGTAAGTAATGGTGTTTGGCCTGATTCACTAATTAACTGAGAAATATGCGCCATGTTCAACGTTCCGAGCTGGGCATATAAATAGGCAATCCCAACAAGGAAAAACCAAGAGGAAATGATATTGATGACGACATATTTGATCGATTCGCGCAGCTGCATCTTCTTACCGCCAAGGACAATCAATACATAGGATGCAAGCAACATAATTTCAAAATTGACATAAAGGTTAAAAATGTCACCTGTTAAAAAAGAACCGTTAACTCCTGCAAGAAGGAAATTAACAAAGGAGTAGAAATACATATTCTCCATTTCCCTGCCAATAGAGGAAAACGCGTAGATTGTACAAATGAGTGTAACAATAGTAGCAACAAGCACGAGTATCGCAGAAAAGGAATCAGCTACAAACAGAATTCCAAATGGCGGTTGCCAACCACCAAAGTCAAGACGCATGATCCCATCCGTATATACGGATTGCAATATATACCCAGAGATTCCTATTGTCGTCAGTAAACCGATAACCGTGATGGCTCGCTGTGTTTTTATATAGGGTCTTAAGAAAATCAAAATAATACCAATAATAATTGGAAGCGCCATTGGCAGTACAATCAAATTAGTCATATTTACTACCTCGCAATTCTTCCAAGTTATCCGTACCGAGTGTCTGGTATGCACGGTATGAAATCGTGAGTATCACTGCAGTAACCGCGAAGCTGATAACAATCGACGTTAAGATCAAAGCCTGTGGCAGCGGATCTACAAATGCACTGACATCCTCATCCCCCAGTATCGGAACGTTCCCTGTTTTCAACCCACCCATGGTAATGATCAATAAATGTGCCGCATGGGAGAAAATAGCCGTCCCTAAGACTACACGGAGTATACTTTTTGATAATAATAAATATGTTCCAACAGTGACTAATACACCGGATAGGATGGTTATTAACGTTTCCATTGACTTACACATCCTCACTAATACTTAAGATAATCGTAACAACTACACCGACCACCGCGAGCGTGACTCCCGCTTCAAAAATTGTCACAGTCGTCAGTTCAATCTCTCCAAAAAAAGGCACTTGGAAATAATCAAATGCTTGAGTAAGGAAAGGTACATCAAACAAGAACGCACCAAACCCTGTCCCTACAGCTAAAAAGGCACCCAGTGCAGCTATTTTTTTAAAATCAAGTGGTATCGCGTTTTTAATCGTCTCCATATCATACACAATGAACAGAAGTACAAATGCAGATGCGAGGACAAGACCAGCGATAAACCCTCCACCCGGACTGTTGTGTCCAGCAAAGAACAGATATACAGCGAGGGTAAGGATAATAAAAACCACTAATTTTGTAACCGTTCGTAATATAACATTATTGATTTTCAATCTTTTTCCCCCGCTTTCCAGCCTTCAGTTTGATGATGGAATAAACTCCAAGCCCAGCAATCAGCAATACGACAACTTCAAGCATCGTATCAAAACCACGGAAGTCACTTAGGATGGTATTAACGATATTTCTTCCACCCGCTAATTCATAAGAATCTTCGAAGTATGTCGAAATCCGTTCAAACAAACGATTATTTTGAGCAGCCAAAGCCACGACAGTAAAGGTTGCCCCTACAGCTATTGAAACGACGAGTTTCGTCAAATTCGCTTTCCTCGTCCCCTGTTCCTTTTGCCACTCCGGTAAGAAGTAATAAGCGACTAGGAAAAGAACCGTTGTTACCGTCTCAACAACCGTTTGTGTGAGAGCAAGATCAGGCGCGCGGAAAATAACAAATAAAAGCGCAACCCCGTAACCGAGCACACTATTCAACAGGATGGCAGTCAGACGTGATTTTGCGAATAATATCGATATTGCGGCAATCATTAATGACATTACAATGATCCATTCAAAAGTAGAAATCATTGCGTTATCAGAAATCGTAAAGTTATATGAACCTGTCAAAACGAATGCCCCTGCAATCAGAAGAATAAAAAATGAAAAGATATACATCAGATAGTTCCGCAAATCGCCTGTCATATAACTATTCGTGAATCGCCTTGACGACTTTTCACCTTGTTCAATAGCAAAATTATACAAGGAATTGAAGGACCACTCGCCTGGAAATAACACATAAATCCAGCGCCATATTTTGGGGAACTTATAAAGAATAATACCAATCAGAACGACTCCGATTGTCATCCATAATGCTAAACTGTTAAACCCATGCCAGCGTAGAATCTCAACACCTAAATCAACTTGGGTTGCAAGACTTGGAAAGACACTCGCCATTGCCGGACGAATGATGTAGTTACCAAGTACGTTTGGAAAGAAGAAAATAATCAAAACGAGTCCCGCTAAAATCAAGGGTGATATCAGCATACCAATGGGACTTTCATTTGCCGGACGTTCCAATCTTTCTTCTTTATATGGTCCAAGAAAGGTTTGAAATACAATAATCATGCTGTATACGAATGTAAATATACTTGCTATCCATGCAACGATTGGTATCAAGTTACCTAATGTATCCACATGAAAGACGCCAAGCGTTGTAATATCAATAGCAGCTTGGAAAAACATTTCCTTACTTAAAAAACCATTGAATGGCGGTAATCCGGCCATCGAGAAACTCCCAATCAGAGAAATCGTAAATGTGATTGGCATAAACGTCGCCAAACCACCGAGCCTTCTTATATCACGTGTACCGACCTCGTGGTCAACAATACCTACCGCCATGAAAAGTGCACCTTTAAAGGTCGAATGGTTAATGAGATGGAATAAAGCTGCAAACGTTGCTTGCGTGTAAAAGACCGATTCCGTTGAGTATCCGAAATTCAGAGCAACTGAACCCATTCCGAACATACTCATAATCATTCCAAGTTGACTTACAGTCGAGTAAGCAAGCAATGCCTTCAGATCAGTTTGTCGAACCGCTTGGAACGAACCCCAGAATAGTGTAAAAATACCTACCCCCGTAACAATCCAGAACCAAACTCCTTCTCCACCAAATACCGGTGTAAAACGGGCAACCAAATAGATTCCCGCCTTAACCATCGTCGCCGAATGCAAATAAGCACTGACTGGTGTCGGAGCTTCCATTGCATCAGGTAACCAGATATGGAATGGGAATTGAGCTGATTTTGTGAATGCTCCAAATAAAAGAAGCAACATCGCAGGTACAAATAACACATGCCCTGTAAGGTCTGGTATAATTTCAATTATTTCACGGACATTCATCGTTCCGGTGATCGCATACAACATAAGGAACCCAACGAGCATACCAAAGCCGCCGCTCATCGTAATAAGCATGGACTTTTGTGCACCTTCCCTTGAACGTTTCCGCTGATACCAGAAAGCGATCAACAGGAAGGAAGAAATACTAGTCAGTTCCCAAAACACATAAAGAACCATCAGATTGTCAGACAGAACAACCCCTAGCATTGCCCCCATAAACATCATCAAATACGTATAAAAATGACCTAATTGTTCATTTTCAGACAAATAATAAATGGAATAAAGTATGACAAGCGTTCCGATACCTGTAATCAGTAATGCAAATATTAGACTAAGTCCGTCTAAATAGGTGGTAAAATTTATTCCATAGGAAGGGATCCAGGATATGGTATGGAGAAAGGTCTTACCGTTTGCGATATCAGGTATATATGTCAGCAGATAGATAAATAATGATACGGCAACGAGTATTGGCAATAAACCGATATGCAGCCGTGAACCTTTTTTATAAAATAGCGGAATGAGCAATGCGGTTAAAAAAGGTATGAGTACAATAAAATTCAATGTTCCCAAAATCAGACCTCCAATCAAAAATCACCTGCAACTAAGCAAACATACAGGCAGAATAAATAGACTTTTCATATAATAAAAGCACTGTTTCATATTTTATTAACATTTCTTGACTTAAGAAGTTGCGCGTATGATAATAAGAGGCAACAAAATATTTCGTATTACGTAGGAATTGTACGGTTTATTATATAAAACGACATATATAATAAAATTTTCATTAAGAGTAGTATGTACAAGTGGGATTGATTTTACATTAATTTAGTATACATTAAAATATTTCGGCATGCATCTAAGAAGCCCCGATGATTTTAAGACCTAATACCAAATTCCCTTTTTCCACATACTTATAACATAAAATATCCGTCAACTTTTCTGTATTCACACAGTCTTCACCAAGATAATACAGTTTTTCCCAATAAGGGCTTCACCTTCTAGTGAATACATGTTAAAATGATACAGTTTCAACATATAGAATATAAAATTGCAGAGTAAACAAGAGGTGAATTTTTCCGCCATGAAAAACGTTAAAGGTCGTATGGATGAAAGAATATTAGTCTGTGTATACTATGGCCCGAATGGTGAGCGTTTAATCAAAAGAGGACATAAGCTATCTCAAATCATGAATTGTCCTCTGTATGTTATGACTGTAGATCCTCTCCCATATGATGACTTCGATGCAGAGAGATCGAATTATGTGGATCGTTGGAGAGAGCTTTGCGATGAATTGAATGTCGATGAATTCATCCTTCGTGATAATGAAAGACGTCCAGTCTCAAAAGCAATCGCAGAGGTTGCCCACACTCGTAACATTACCCAGATTATTATTGGCCAAACACCACAAAGCCGCTGGGAAGAAATTACGAAAGGCTCTTTAGTAAATTCAATACTTAAAGAAATAACCTTTGTCGATATCCACATTGTATCAGTCGACCGCACGTTAAAAAGTGATAGTTTAGATATGGACTTTGAAAAAGGGGTACGTGCATTTTTGAGGAAAGATGAAGATACCTACCGTATCACCTTTACAAGAGCAAGAGATAATCTCTATGAAGGAATCTTCTATAAAGAGATTGGCACAGACTTTAATAACGGCATTTTTAAGTTTGTCAGCAAACATGGAAAAACTCGCCAAGTTCATATCACCGACGATCTTGTGGTTGGAGAGATTAAAGAAGAACCAAACGTTAAACTTGAAAAACATTAAATAAAAAAAGCCTGGTAACATATATATGCTGCCAGGCTTACTTTTTTATCTCATTTTTGTACTGAGTATTTGTGATTTCCATTATTCAGCACGCTAAATCAGCCTAAGAGGTATACTCGCCTCATTCAGCTGTAAGTATTTTTTCAAGTTCAAGCGGCTCAATATACTCGCCTTTTCGATAAGCACGCATATTTCCACCAGAAATCTCATCGATGAGCAGGATGTCCCCTGCTTTATCCCGACCAAATTCAAGCTTAATATCATAGAGTTCGATGTCTTTCCTTGCAAGCTCTTCTTTGACAACCTCTGAAATATCAATCGTCAGTTTTTTCAACGTCTCATATTCCTCACTTGTGAGAATCCCAAGCATTTCTAAAGCATCCTTGCTGATTGGCGGATCTCCGCGCTCATCATCTTTTAATGTAACTTCCACAAATGAATCGAGAGCTTGTCCTTCTTCGGCGTATTTACCATAACGACGGAGGAAACTACCAACTGCCCGGTAGCGACAAATAACCTCAAGCCCTTCCCCAAAAACCGTCGCCGGAACAACGGTCATTGTCGTGTTCTCCAAGTCACTTGCGATATAATGCGTCGGAATATTTCTCTCCTTCAACTTTTCAAAAAATAGCGTCGTCACTTTAAGCCCCGCTCGACCTGCACCTTCGATAGTCAGTCCGACCGTATTCGCGCCAGGATCAAATACACCATCTTCACCGGTCACATCATCTTTAAATTTCAATAAAAAGTTGCCATCTTCCAGTTCATAAACGTCCTTCGTTTTACCTTCATATCGCTTTTTCATAACATCCCTCTATTTCTTGGTTGTTTTTTTAATTTTACCATAATAAAACTAAGCTTGGAAATGAAGCGTGAATCGAAGAAAGGATAAATAATTCAAATCATGTATAATAGTAAGTAGATAGAAAGTTTTGGAGGTGACAGCTTGAACGCATCCAATATCCTTGCAAAATTGGAAAATAGAACCCCCTCGATTATGGGTCAGCTCTCTTATAAACAATCTGCCGTACTTCTTCCACTTATATCCATCCAAGATGAAACTCATATTTTATTTGAAGTGAGATCCATGAGCATGAGGAGTCAACCTGGTGATATCTGCTTCCCAGGAGGAAGAATCGACCCAGAGGATCCTAGCCCAAAACATACAGCAATCCGTGAAACAACCGAAGAGTTGGGAGTAAATGAAAACGCAATTGAAAATATCGTCCCACTAGATTATATTGTGAACGACAATCGCAGAATTATTTATCCCTTTGCTGGAACCTTGCTACACCCCGAAAAAATAGTTCCAAACGAGGCAGAGGTGGCGGAAGTATTCACCGTACCACTTAACTACCTCCTAAAAACCGAGCCAGAGATTTATAAAGTACACTTCCAAGTGCAGCCAGAAGAAGACTTCCCTTTCGACCGGATAGTGGGGGGAGAAAATTATAAATGGAACGCAGGACATATCGATGAATTGTTCTATCAATACGATGGGAAAGTCATCTGGGGATTAACAGCCAAAATATTGACCCATTTCCTGCAGCTTATTAAACAATGAGGAGCATTTGCTTCCTCTTTTTTTGTGCGCAGGGTTGAGGCGGCTTTAACTGACTGTCTTTTCAAGCCTGAGCGCTTTTTTAACTCTTGAATTGCAAATTTGATTCTCCGTTTGGGCGATTAGAACGGTGAGAACGGGGATGAGCGACCGAGTACAGAAGGCGACTCTGTGCTCGGGCGGTGAGAACGGCGATGAACGACCGAATAAGGAAGTAGACTCAGCATTCGGGCTATGAAGATAGCGATGAACGACCGAATACAGAAGTAGACTCAGCATTCGGGCGGTGAGAACGGCGATGAACGACCGAATACGGAAGTAGACTCAGCATTCGGGCGGTGAGAACGGGGATGAGCGACCGAATACAGAAAGCGACTCTGCATTCGGGCAATGAGTACGGCGATGAGCGACCGAATACAGAAAGCGACTCTGCATTCGGGCAATGAGTACGGCGATGAGCGACCGAATACAGAAAGCGACTCTGCATTCGGGCAATGAGAGCGGCGATGAGCGACCGAATACGGAAGGCGACTCTGCATTCGGGCAATGAGAGCGGCGATGAGCGACCGAATACGGAAGGCGACTCTACATTCAGGCAATGAAGACAGCGATGAACGACCGAATAAGGAAGGCAGCTCTGCACTCGGAAAAATTAGAGCAGTAATCAACACTGAAAGTCCCAACACAACGAAAAAGACATATACGCTTCCTGCCCGAAGCATATATGTCTTTCTATATATGAACCCCTAGTTTGATTTTAGCTTTCTACCTCTAGCTTCACTTTTTGTTTCATTGTTCCTGTCTTCATGAAGTTATCATGCCAAGAGAAGGCTTTTTCAAGAACATGGGGAGTTTGTCCACCACGCTCTAATGCTTCCTGGTAATAGGCCCAAAGCTGTTCCCGGTAATCCGGGTGAGCACAGTTTTCAATAATGAGTGGTACTCGCTCTCTTGGTGCAAGCCCTCGAAGATCAACGAATCCTTGTTCCGTCACCAAGACATCTACATCATGCTCTGTGTGGTCTACATGAGAGACAAATGGAACAATACTGGAGATGTCTCCGCCTTTCGCAACAGATTTTGTAACGAAAATCGCAAGTCTTGCATTACGCGCAAAGTCCCCCGATCCTCCAATACCATTCATCATCTTCGTTCCAGTAACATGTGTTGAGTTAACGTTTCCATAAATATCCGTCTCTAAAGCGGTGTTAATGGAAAGCGTACCGAGACGGCGGATGAGTTCCGGCTGGTTTGAAATTTCCAGTGGACGAATCACAAGCTTATCATGATACTTCTCAAAGTTACCGAAGACTTCTTTCATCTTTTCTTCAGATAAAGTCATCGAGCAAGCAGATGCAAAGCTAACCTTTCCTGCGTCCATCAGGTCAAACACCGCATCTTGCAATACCTCCGAATAAACAACGAGATCTTCAAATTCGGAGTCAATCATTCCGTGAAGGACAGCGTTAGCTACCGTTCCAATTCCGACTTGAATTGGTCTTAAGCTTTCTGTTAAACGGCCAGCCTGGATCTCTTCACGTAAAAAGTCGAGTAGATGATCGGCGATTTGCTGTGTTTCCTCATCTGGAGATAAAATTGTAGAAGGAGAGTCTAACTGGTTCGTAAACACAATTCCTTTTACTTTATCTAAATCTAGTGGAATACCAATTTCACCAATGCGATCCTCCACACTAGTCAATGGAATTGGCTCCCGTTCCCCTTGTGGTTTTGGACTGTATAAATCATGGATACCTTCCAATTGCTCTGGCTGTGCCATATTAATTTCAATGATTATGTTTTCCGCCGCTTCAACAAATGCCAAGTTATTTCCGATGGAAGTGCTCGGAATCAAAAGTCCTTCTTCTGTAATTTTAACCCCTTCAATGATAGCGTAATCAATTTCTAATACACCTGCACGCAGAAGTTCAGCTGTATGGGAAAGGTGCTGGTCAATAAACAAATGCTCCCCTGTATTAATCGCTTTCCGCATGACCGGGTCTGCCTGGAATGGCAGTCTTTTATCTACAATTCCTGATTCAGCAAGGATTTTATCAATGTCAGCACCAAGGGAAGCACCTGTATATACATTCACTTTAAATTCTTCACCATTTTTCGCCCTATTCACTAAAGCTGTTGGTACTGCTTTCGCATCGCCTGCCCGCGTAAAACCACTTAAGCCTAGTGACATTCCATCTTCAATCCATGATGCCGCTTCTTCCGCCGATGTTACACGATCATGGAGTTCCGATAAATGTATGCGCTTTAATTTTTCCGTCATGAAAAATTCTCCCTTCTCAAGCGTTCTTTATAATAATTTTACCGTGTATTAAGGGAGAATTTAGATTTTTACGATAGATTCAAGTTTTATTTGCTCGAAACAAGCTGATTTGTGAACAAAACATGAATTTTTTTACATTAAAACCCTAACAACTTTCTAAAATAACTTGAATAGGATTGACTTACAGGAATTTTATCTCCACCTGTCATAGACAATAATAAAGTAGAATGTGTATCAGGGAAGATTTCTTCTATATGGTGCACATTTACAATATAAGATCGGTGGCACCGCACAAACGTATCCCTTGGAAGAAGGTACTCAAATTCTTGAAGGGTATTTTTATGTGTACCGTTTTGCTTGTCTGAGATTACGTGGGTTTTCCTATCTTTCGCTTCCAAATACTTCACGTCATCAAAAGGAATCGGCCTCCAGCCATCTTCCGTCTTCACTGTAACAACCGATTTTCCTTCCGTAAATGCAGGATGAATCGCCATCACACATCCGGCGACTTCTTCATCTTCATAATAAGGGACAGCCATTCCGTGATAAGGTACACCAAATATCGTCCGGTCAATAAATTCAGAGGTTTTTTGTTGTGTGTTGATTGCTTTATATGCAATTGTTCCTTCTTTAATTGGATCTCCTGGATTGATTTTCAAATCAATTCGTTTACTTTTTCGATAATAGATATATTCCGTTTTATCTGTGACAGCGATGGAGATTTCGTCGGAAAATAGTTCACCCATCACGTCTAGTAAAGATTTCAGTGTTAACATATCAATGCATCACCTCGTGTTTGATCAACAATAAGTTTACTTTTCGCACAGGAATGGAATCTATTCATTCCTCACCTTTGCATCTATACCATGATTAGCCAAAGACGCTCGGTTTCCTAGCCTATAAGGGAGATTCCACTTTTTATACTTGAAAAGTCTTTGGCATGACGACTGCAACTACTTCACCTTTTACAACACAGTCTTCGCCAGCATATACTTCCGTGTGAACCTTAAACTTTTTCGGATGGATCTCCTCGACAGTACCAATTGCCTTCAATGGTACATCCTGTGGAGTAGGCTTCATAAAATCAACATGTAAGGATGCCGTTACAAATCGTGGCGGCTCCACTCCTTCGCCGGGTTCATGCCCATTTTTCCGATGCAGGGCCAATGATGCAGATCCTGTCCCGTGGCAATCAACTAGTGACGCCATTAAACCCCCATAAACAAAACCAGGAATTGCTTTATGTTCACTTTTTGGTGTATATTCCGTAACCGTTTTTTCCCCATCCCATTTTGTACGAAAGTGGTGGCCAGAATCATTCAATCTGCCACAACCATAGCACCAAGCAAATTCATCTGCATATTCATCCTGAATTGCTACTGGTTCTTTCTCCATTAAATCGCCCCTTTGTTCCAATATTTTCATATAGGAAATTTATCTTCAGTATAGCACACATGCTGCTTCATTACCTTTATGACAAGTTAGGTTCATGTACGAACTTTCTTTATTTTGAACACGATGTCTAACTTTGAACATGTTAGGTAAAAACAGCTTTTTGCTTGTCAGAAATTGCATTAAAGTATAATCTCACTCCCTTGTTATAGATGCAAAATTATGGATTTTCTTATTCTATGACATTTGATGACAGTTCAATCTAACTTTGGTAATCTATACTATGGGTGTAAAAAGTGATGCGATCATACTACTAGGGGGTTATTGCATGAAAAGGCTAGTGATTTTAGGTGGGGGCTATGGTGGCATAAAAGTGCTCTCCGGATTGCTAGAAAATCATCTTCCAGATGATCTAGAAATTACAGTGATTGACAGAAATCCATTTCGTTCGTTGAAAACGGAATTTTATACTATTGCAGCTGGTACAGTTGCCGATTCTGAGGTTCGGGTGGATTTTCCTGAAGATAATAGAGTGAAGTATGTTTTTAGAGAAGTAACGAAAATTGATACAGAAAATAACCAAATCGTATTTGAAGAGCCGGAAGACACCATTTCCTTTGATTATTTAGTCATCGGACTTGGTTGTGAAGATAATTTTCATGGAGTTAAAGGCGCTGAGGAATTCACGGAAAGTGTACAAACCTTTGCAAAGGCAAGACATACTGGAGTTGCAGTCGGCAACTTGAATGCCTATGGCAGAGTAACTGTTGTAGGCGCAGGTCTGAGCGGAATTGAAGTCGCATCTGAAATCCGTGAAAGCCGTCCAGATCTGAATATCCGTTTACTTGACCGTGGTCCAACTGTTTTAAAAGCATTTGATGAAAAGATCCAAAACCATGTCGAGCAGTGGTTTATTGCTAACGATGTGGATGTGATCCATCACTCCAATGTGGAATACGTCGAAAAGGATGGCGTTTGTAATAATGGAGTTTGCTATTTAAATGATGTAACGATTTGGACAGCTGGTGTACGTCCGGTCTATTTAGTCCGAGAATTGCCTTTCAAAAAGGACCAGCATGAAAAAGTAATAGTAAATGAATTTTTCCAAGTACCCGAAAAGCAAAACATATATGTTCTTGGTGATTGCGCATCTTCTGAGCATTCCCCAAGTGCACAATTGGCGGGAATGCAAGGTGAGCAAATCGCTGAAATATTACTTGCCATCTTCCGCGGCAAAGAACCAAGAAAGCCACGTCCAATAAAACTACGTGGAACCCTTGGATCCTTAGGAAAATCCGATGGATTCGGCAACATGATGACCATGCCTTTCACCGGCCTACTCCCCCGTTTAGCAAAATCAGGAGTACTTTGGTTGAATAAGAGGCATTAATTCAACTAAGGCTGAAGCGGCCGTTTAGGGACGGCCGAACTGCGCCCCACAGGACGTGGGGTGGTTCGATGTTGCCCCAGGATGGGGCGTTCTTAGTCGAACTTCCCCTATTTCAGGAAGATAAAGGAAACACAGCGACGCAAGGAGCCGATGATGACTTATCGACCGGAAGTACATGAAGTTCGGGCAGTCCCTGGCCGCAGAAGCTAGCCGTAACAAAAGCAAAAACACCAAAAATCCCACATGATACCGGTATCAGCCGATAATCATGCGGGATTTTTTATGTACGTGTAAACTTTACATAAACCTTATACTACATTCACCCTCCATTAACACTCCCCTTCTATAATGAAAGTAAGAGAATGTAGTGGAGGTGGAGACATGCGTTTTACCTTTAAACTTACTGTTAGTTTGATTGCTGCATTTCTTTGGTTTTTCTAATTTTTTTCTATTAATATACTTTCTATTAATGCTGCCACGCCGTCTTCTATGTTTGATTTCGTGACTCCATCGGCTAATTGTTTGATTTCATCGGAAGCATTTCCCATTGCGATTCCTTTACCAGCCGCCTGAAGCATACTGACATCATTCCAGTTATCCCCTACAGCTACAATATCTTCCATGGGAATGTTTAAACGATCAGCCAAGTTTTTTAGCGCTACTCCTTTTTGTGCTTGAGGGTGGTTGAATTCCAGGTTAATGTCTCCTGAGGATGTGATGACAAGCTCCTTCTCTTTACCAAGCGAAGCACGTACCCCTGCAAGTTTCTCAGGCTTTAAACTGAAACCTAGTATTTTATAGATAACCACATCATCCATTTCAAAAATCAAATCATAATCATCAATGAATTCAACCGGTTCATTCTGAAAACGGAGGTGTGCATTGGCACGAATTTCTTCTTCGGTAAGATTCGGATTTGCCGATTTCATAATATCAACCAATACTTCAACAAAATATTCCCTGCTCGCGGAGTAAATTCCTTTATTCGTGAAGAACTCAAGATACATCTCCGCTTCCCTGCATACGGATAAAACTTCTTTAGCGACATCACGATTCATCTTTACTTCATGCAATAATTCTCCGTCTTCATCATAGATCGTCGCACCATTCAAGCTAATAACCGGAGAAGTGATCCCTGCCGCCTGCAATGGTTTGGAAGCAGAGTCCCATGACCTGCCAGTCGCTACTACAAAACGGATTCCTTGATCCACTGCTTTTTTTATCGCTGCAGCATTATTTTCGCTTACTTGACCTATTTCATTTAATAATGTTCCATCTAAATCAGAAGCAATTAGTTTCATATTATTCTCCTCAATGATTCATATTAATTTTAATTATACACGTACTATATCATTATTTACAGAATCCTTTACGTTAAGAATATGTAAATACTGCTCCTGTATCAATTGCTTGAATTCTTCCATCCAATTTGAAACAATGATAGAAAATGATTGGGAAGGGAGATTAATTCATGAAGGTATTACTAATAGGTGCGAATGGCCAAATCGGACAGCATATTATTCGATTGGCAAAAGAAGATGAGGAATTTTCCCTAACAGCAATGGTACGTAAACAAGAACAATTGGAAGAAAATAAAGCACAAGGAACAAATGCAGTGCTTGCTGACCTAGAAGGTTCAGTGGAAAACTTGCGCAACGTGATGGAAGGTATGGATGCAGTCGTCTTTACTGCTGGTTCTGGTGGACATACCGGCGCAGATAAAACGATTCTCGTTGACCTGGACGGTGCTGTTAAAGCGATCGAAGCGGCTGAAGCAGCAAACGTGGACCGCTTCATCATGATTAGTGCATTCCAAGCTAACAATCGTGAAGTCTGGGCTGATAGTAAAATCAAGCATTACATGGCAGCAAAGCATTACGCCGATCGTTTTCTTTTAAATAGTAAATTAAACTATACGATTCTGCGCCCAGGTGGTTTACTGAACGAGTCTGGCACAGGAAAAGTCTTGGCTGGAGAGTTGAAAGAGTATGGTTCCATCCCTAGAGAAGATGTAGCAAGAACCGTAATTGCCAGCCTTAAAAATGAAAATACTCACCGTCGATCCTTCGATTTATTAACTGGAGATCAGTCGATCGAAGAGGCACTCAACAGCCTGTAAAAGATATAAACTCGAATGAGCTTAAATGCTTATTCGAGTTTTTTGTTGGAGAGAGTTCTTCTATTGAAAGGTACTGCTTTAATGTAGAGAATAAACTTACATGAGAGCTCTCCTCTTGTCAGATTATCCTTCAATACAGAGAGTAAACTTACATGAGAGCCCTCCTCTTGTCAGATTATCCTTCAATACAGAGAGTAAACTTACATGAGAGCCCTCCTCTTGTCAGATTATCTTTCAATACAGAGAGTAAACTGACATGAGAGCCCTCCTCTTGTCACATTATCCTTCAATACAGAGAGTAAACTGACATGAGAGCCCTCCTCTTGTCAGATTATCTTTCAATACAGAGAGTAAACTGACAT
Source organism: Oceanobacillus luteolus (assembly GCF_023715655.1). Lineage (GTDB taxonomy): Bacteria > Bacillota > Bacilli > Bacillales > Amphibacillaceae > Oceanobacillus > Oceanobacillus luteolus. Next base: position 50,891 of record NZ_JAMBON010000015.1, read on the forward strand.
GAAAACGCTATTCTCATCAAATACAATAAAAACCCCCACTCTCATAAAGAGTGCGGGGATGAAAAACTAATTAATTATATTCTTTTTCAAAATTCACCGTACTTCTTACCGTATCAATCGGGCGGACCAGTTTTTCAATTTGTTCACGTTTTGGTTCTAGGAACGGTGGGAGGGATAGTTTTTCTCCAAGTGTTTCATAAGGTTCATCTCCCATAAATCCAGGTCCATCTGTCGCAAATTCGAATAAAATTTGCGGAGCTACACGTGCATATAAAGAACCGAAGAAGAAGCGGTCAACAAATCCTGATGTTTGGAAGCCGAAGCTGTGCATGCGATTCGTCCACTCATCAAGTACAGAACGGTCTTCCACACGAAACGCTGCATGGTGTACTGTACCAAATCCTTGTCTATGCGGTGGCAATACTACGTTTTTCTCAACAATAACTTGAGCGCCATTTCCACCTTCGCCGACTTCAAATAAATGAGCTCCATTTTCTGTAGCTATTTCTTTAAACTGAAGAACTTTTTCCATCATCTCTTTAAAATAATCGAATTCTGCAATCCGAATAAAAATCGGTCCTAGGCCAGTAATCGCATACTCTAATGGAATCGGACCATTTTTCCAAGGAACCCCTGAAGCAATACCTTTGTTATTCTCATCAGAAATAAGCTGATAATTTTGATCATCGAAGTCAACGAAAGAAAGAGTTTTCTTACCGAATTGCTCTTTAATCCCAGTGTGTTTCACTTCGAGACGGTCAAAACGTTTTTCCCAGTATTCGATGGCCTCGTCACTCGGTACACGGAAAGAAGTCTTGTAAATTTCATTCGTACCATGTACACCTTTAGGAATGCCCGGGAAGTCAAAGAACGTCATGTCTGTTCCGGCGTTCCCTTCATCATCTGCGAAAAATAAATGATAGGTTTGGATATCGTCTTGGTTTACCGTTTTCTTCACGAGACGCATTCCTAATACGTAAGTAAAAAATTTATAGTTTTCCTCTGCACTGCTAGTAATTGCAGTAACGTGGTGGATTCCTTTTAAATGATTCATGTCTCACCCTCCATTAATTCATATATCATTAATTAATATATCTTTAATTCAGTATATGTATATCGTAACATGAACAAATGCATTAGTCAACGAAGAAAAATAAATGCCCCAACCTGATAAAAGGAAGGGGCATTATCTTATGGATTTTGATCTCGATTATTATCCTGTTTGTCACGGTCCAAACGATATTCTGGATCAAAGTCATCAGCAAACTCCGTTCCAAAGGACGTTTGGTTTGTGGCACGCACCCTATCAGAGCTTGTTGCGACATCGGGTTCAAAGAAAAAGCTAAGACAAATTAAACCTGAAAGGCCGACGAGCCCGTAAATGAGTCTGGATAATGCGGCATCCTGTCCACCAAAAATACTTGCGACAAGGTCAAATTGGAATAAAGCAATAAGACCCCAGTTAATAGCACCGATAATAACTAATGTAAGTGCAATTCTTCGTAATGTCTCCATAAAGACACCTCCTAAGGTATTTACAACCTTAGCTTTTCTATTTTTGGCTAGTTTATACATAATAAAAGAATCGATATAAATAAAAAAATTACTAATACCGCTTATCCAAATAACAACATTTAAAGCATGATTATAACGAGTATAGGAGCAATCACAGAAACGATAACAGCACTGATTACCATCGCAATCGTGCTGATGGAACCTTCAAGTTCACTTCTACCCATACTATTAGCCGTCCCCATTGCGTGGGAAGCACTACCTAAGCCAATTCCCCGGCCGATAGGAGACGACAACTTAAACAACTTAAATATCAAAGGACTCATGAGAACACCACTTACACCAGCAATAACAACAAAAACTGCTGCGAGTGACATCGATCCTTCCAGTGATTCAGCAATAGAGACTGCTACAGGTGTTGTCACTGATTTCGGTACAATCGAAAGAATCAGTTCCCGTTCAAATCCAAATAGTTTTGTAAACAGGAGGCCTGTTGATACTCCGATAAAAGAGCCGGCAGTAACACCCGAAAGAATGGGTACAGCAAGTTTTTTCAGACGTTCAAAGTGATTGTACAGCGGGAGTGCCAGTGCCACAACAGCTGGTCCCATAAGGAAATCAATCCACGCTCCGCCAAGTTGATACGTTTCATAAGGTATATTGAAAACGAGCAGTAAAATAATGATGATTACTGAAACAGCAATAATCGGCTGAGTAAATGGAGTATTTATTTTTTTATGAATCGGAACCATTGCAGCATATACCCCGACGGTGATGATAATAGCGATTATGCCAAAAATAATCTCAGTCATGCTGCACTTCCTTCCTCCGTGCTAAATATTCACTAACAGCACCGCTGCCCCCCATTACAAGTGCTGTACTGATAATTGTTATGGATAGCAATAAAACACCTCTGACACTAAATACAGCATCAAAATATTCTATAAATCCGACGGTTACGGGAATGAAAAATAAAGTGAGATGTTTTAATAATAATGAGGTGCCCTCTTCAATCCACCGAAGCTTTACAATTCCAAGCTTCAATAAAGCAAATAAAAGGAGCATACCGATTACACTTCCTGGTATAAAAAGCTGAAAAGCCTCCTGCAGAAAATTCCCGACAAGAAGCAATACATATAAAAAGAAAATATGTGTGATGATCCTAAATAGTCTTACCAAATAAAAGCCACCTTCTTTTCCACAGTAAAAAAACAACATTACCAGTATAGCGCTACAAGCAAAATAAGACTAGCCCACCGGCTAGTCTTATTTATAATTATAAACACTCTTAGCCGAATCGACCAGAGATGTAATCTTCTGTACGGCTATCACTAGGATTGGTGAAAAGCTTGTCCGTTTCCTCAAACTCAACAACTTCCCCATTTAAGAAGAAGGCAGTTTTATTGGAGATTCGGGCAGCTTGCTGCATATTATGCGTTACCATGATGATGGAATAATCCTTCTGTAATTCTTGGACCAGTTCCTCAATTCTTAATGTAGACTTCGGATCGAGTGCGGAAGTCGGTTCATCCATCAAAATAACATCCGGCTCAATGGCAAGACAGCGGGCAATACAAAGACGCTGCTGCTGACCTCCAGATAAACCAAAAGCGTTATCTTTTAGACGATCTTTCACTTCATCCCACAAGGATGCTCCTTGAAGACTTTTTTCCACAATTTCATCCAAAACCTTTTTGTTACGAATTCCATGGATTCTTGGTCCATAAGCAACATTATCATAAATTGATTTAGGGAATGGATTTGCCTTCTGGAACACCATACCGACCTGTGTTCGAAGAGCTTCAACTTGAAAGTCTTTATCAAGGATATTTTTCCCCTTAAATTTAATCTCACCGGTTGTCCGCACACCTGGAACGAGTTCCACCATTCTATTTAAGGTTTTAATGTATGTTGATTTTCCACATCCAGAAGGGCCGATAATAGCTGTTACTTCATTCTCATTAAAAGACAAATCAATACCTTTTAATGCGTGTGTGTCGCTATACCAAAGGTTAAGGTCGTTCGTTTCGAATACAGAACGTTTTCCATTATCCTTTTGTGAGACCGAGTTTCCATTTATCTTCACATTGATTGATTGTTTATCTGATTGCGGACTCATTCTATTCTCTCTCCTTACTACTGAATTTCTCCAGCTTTGATTAAAGGTTATGCTGGAAGTTGTTGCGAGCAAAGATCGTATCAGACGAAGGATGCTAAAGAAATCTTAATGTAGCAATCTTCCAGTTTGTCATGTCAAATGCCGAAAAACACCTGATAGGGTCTCGGCATTTGAATACATCTATTCACAAGTAACTTTTGCCTGTGAGTATTAACCAAACTTCCCAGAGATATAATCTTCTGTTTCTTTTTGTTTCGGATTCGTAAATATATTATTCGTTTCATCTGCTTCAATAACGACACCATCTAAGAAGAAGGCTGTTTTGTCCGATACACGTGCTGCTTGCTCCATGTTATGCGTGACAATTACTACCGTATAATTTTTCTTCAACTCGGTAATTAACTCTTCCACTTTAAATGTTGCCACCGGATCCAATGCAGATGTCGGCTCGTCCATTAAAATAATCTCAGGCTTTACTGCCATTACGCGCGCAATACAAAGTCGTTGCTGCTGTCCACCAGATAGACCTAATGCACTTTCGTTCAGTCTATCCTTTACTTCGTCCCATAGAGCTGCTTGTCGTAGACTATCTTCAACAATTTCCATTAATTGTTGTTTGTTTTTTAGTCCATTCGCTTTAGGACCATAAGCTACATTATCAAAAATACTTATTGGAAATGGATTTGGTTTTTGGAAAACCGTACCCACTGCTTTTCGTAATTGAACGACATCAACGTTAGGGTCATATATATCTTGACCGTCGATGCGTACGCTCCCTTTCACACTTGTATAGGGAATTAAATCATTCATTCTATTTAAAACACGTAAAAATGTAGTTTTTCCACAACCAGACGGGCCGATGAATGCAAAAACCTCATTTTCTCTTATGTCCATTGTAATATTATGCAAAGCCTGTTTTTGACCATAGAAAAAGTCCAAGCCTTCCACCGCAATTTTTACATCTTGTTCTTTTGGAGCAATCATCCGTTTCTCCCTCCTATGCAAAACCATTAAGCAGAAAATCGTTTTACTAATAATTTAAATAACGCTGCAGCAGCAAAGTTGATAATTAAGATAAGTACAATTAAAACTGCTCCCGTACCAAATGCCATTTGTACGTTTCCTGTTTCCATTGCTACCAAGTATAAATGTAATGCAAGTGTTCTAGCACCATCAAATACAGATGCAGCCATCAGCAAGCTTCCTCCGATTGTTAAAAGGAAAGCTGCCGTTTCTCCGATAACACGTCCGATTGCTAAGATGACACTCGTTGTAATACCTGGCAATGCTAGTGGTAACACTACTTTCTTAATCGTGTACCATCTCGTTGTACCAAGTGCCAAACTTCCTTCTTTTAAGTTGCTTGGCACACTTCGCAACGCTTCTTCCGAGGCACGAATGATAATAGGTAATATCATGACAACCCCTGTTAGAGCACCTGATAAAATGGACCAGCCTCCAGTATAATCTCCAAGGGCAATAACAAAGAATAAGAATCCGAACATCCCGTGGATAATCGATGGGATAGCTGCTAATAATTCCGTCGCAAATCGAAGTACGCTTTTAAAACGGCCATCAGGCATATATTCATTTAAATAAATAGAAGTTCCAACTCCAATGGGAGCTGCAATAAGGATAATGAGTCCAACTAAATATACTGTTCCTACTATAGCTGGAAAAATACCACCTTCTGTCCCCATTTTACGGGGCTCTTCCAGCAGGAATTCCATACTGATCACTGATAGTCCTTGAGCCATAACATAAAAGACAATAGCTAAGAGAATGAGGACTGTTAATGCGGCAGCTAGACTCAACATCGTAAAGGCAAACATTTGCTCACGCTTCACTCTAACTAAATGATTTGGTTTAAATTCAACCATGGTTTAAGTCCCCCTTCTCCGTAGTAGTAAAGTTATAGAATTGATGATGATGATAAATAGAAACAGAATAATACCTGTCGCAAATAAAGCTTGACGATGTTCAGGACCTGCATACCCCATCTCTAGAGCAATATTTCCGGTCAATGTCCGTACAGGTGCAAAAACGGCTTCCCAACCTGGAATCGGAAGTTGTACACTGTTTCCAATTACCATGATAATAGCCATCGTTTCACCGATAGCTCGTCCGACACCAAGAATCACTGCAGCGAGGATACCTGATTTAGCTGCAGGCACAACCACCTTAAAGAGGGTCTGCCATTTCGTAGATCCCATCGCTAGTGAAGCTTCTTTATATTCCTTTGGTACTGCTCGAATGGAATCTGCTGATATGGAAATGATTGTAGGTAAAATCATAATTGCCAAAATAAGTACACCAGCCAAAATGGAATATCCAGTTTGATATCCTGCTGGTAAATAATCAGCTAAAGGTCCACGCGCTAATCGACGTATAACATCAATAATTACAACCATACCAAAAAGTCCAATAACAACAGATGGAATTCCTTCTAATAATAGAATTGCCGGCTTAACTATTTTAGTAACTCGAGGGGGAGCTATTTCCACCAAATAAACGGCAACAGCTATCCCAATTGGCGCTCCAACCAGAATAGCAAAGATAGTAACTATTACTGATCCAACAATCATAGGAAAGATTCCATATACTTGTTCAGTCGGGTTCCATGTTGTCCCAAAAATGAAATCAGTTATCCCGTAACCGATCATAAAAGGAAGTCCTTCATTAAAAACAAAGAACGTAATGAGACCCAAAGATATAATAGAAGATAATGCCATGATAAATAATATTACTTTAACTATAGCTTCCTCTATATTGTTTTTGTTATTTCTCTCCTTTTGAAACTTCAATTTATATCACTCCATGACAGATCGTAAATTTATATCGCATTGATAACACGTACCAATACATTTTTAAGGGGATGTATCAATTGAACATTAATCATAATGTTATCCACAGTGTTGACAATTCTTATAATTTAAAGCTTTTCTCCAAGTCTCGCTAGCATATATATTGGCTACTTTTTATTATATGCACTTGATTTATCAACTTATGTGGAAACAGGTAAAGAACAGGGCAGTTTATCTACCCTGTTCTATATGAAGCATTAATTCACAAATTAGTTAACAGAAATAAATCCGTTATCCTCCACAACTGACTGTCCTTCTTCGCTAAGTACAAAGTCAAGGAAAGCTTGTGCTAATTCGCTTAATTCTTCATCTTCATTCGTTACATAGTTGAATGGTCTTGACACTTTATAGTCACCAGACTTGATGTTCTCATCAGTTGGCTCAACTCCGTCAACCGCAAGTCCTTTAACAGAATCTGACATAGAACCAGTTGAAGCATATCCAATTGCATTTGGATCACTTGCTACAGCTTCTAGTACACCACCAGTAGAGTTGTGGATAAGAGCAGATTCTACTAGAGTATCCTCACCATCTAATACGATATCAGTGAATGCACCTCTTGTACCTGAACCTTCTTCACGGCTGACTACAACGATGTCTTGGTCATCTCCACCAACTTCAGACCAGTTAGTGACTTCACCAGAGAAGATTTTAGAAACATCTTCTAATGCAATATCTGCTACTGGATTGTCTGGGTGAGCAATAATTGCAATACCATCAATTGCAATTACTACAGCTTCAATTCCAGTTTCTTCTTCTTTAATTTCACGAGATACAGCTCCAAAGTCTGCTGCATTTGATTGAGCAGCCGTAACACCAGCACCTGAACCTCCACCAGAAACTTCTAAACGAGTATCAGGATGGATATCCATGAAAGCAGCTGCCAACTCTTCAGAAAGTGGTTGAACAGAAGTAGAACCAGCCATTGTAATTGTACCTTCTAAGCTAGTACCTTCGCCTTCAGCTGAATCGCCACTGCTTGAATCTGTATTTTCAGTTTCTGCGTTATCAGTTCCCTCGTCTTCTGCGTCACTACCACCACAAGCTGCGAGTAGAACCATGAATAACGCTGCCATCAACAACAATAAGTATTTTTTGTTCATTTGTACTGCTCCCCTCAATGATTATGCTTATTTTTTTCCTTACAAGAATTACTATACAGGATAAAAATAAATTTGTTGTTAAGCCAATGTAAATTTTTGTCGAATTCATGTAATGAAATCTTTACAATTGGCTTCTTAATTTTAAATTCTCCTGAACCTGGAATAATATACTACTTTTATTTAACGGATTGTCAGAAAATGAGATATCCTCATCGTGATTTAATTCTGCATAGCCATGGCTTGAGTACATGAAAAAAATAAGAGGCAATTAACAATGGTGTTCCCCACCGTTAATTGCCTCTTGATTGGAATTTTATTAAATATATAACGTGCGTTCACTCCTAAAAAAAAGAGCTTTTTCTGGATAGTCTGTGATAATGGCATTTACTTGTAGATCCAACAATTGTTTAATCTCATCGGTACTATTCGCTGTCCAGACACGGAGACGTTTTAATGTTTCTTTATATTGATATGGAGATGCCAAGATAATGTCCTTTGCAACATGCAATGCTTCCAGACCGAATATTTCCACGTATTCATTTGGATGTGGTATCGGCTGATGGATAAGCCAAGCTATTTCCACAAATGGATCAAGCACTTTAAGTTTTAAAATGCTAGGCAGATGAAAAGAGGAATATATAATATTTCTGCCTTCTCCATATAGGTTAACGAGCTCAAGCACTTTTTCTTCGATTCCTTCATAACGAAAATGGTTTGTTTTCAGTTCAATATTCAATTCAATATGTGGATGATCTTGCAAAAGCTCTAATACTTCTTGGAGTGTCGGTACCGCTTCGATTTCCCACTCTGGTTTGTACTTCGGAAATTTAGTGAAGTTAGCACCAGCACTGTATTGTTTAATTTCTCCTAAGGTCCAATCCTTAATAAATCCCGTTCCATTAGTTGTCCGGTCTAACATCTCATCATGAATGACAACAACTTCCCCATCCTTAGTCAATTGAACATCCAGCTCCAACCCGTCAACCCCCTGAAGAATTGCTTGTTCAAAAGACAGTAATGTATTTTCCGGATACTCCCCCATTGCTCCTCGGTGACCATAAACTTTTGTTGGATGCATATCAGTCGCTCCTTTATTTTGTATTATGGAATAAAGATAAAAGAGAGAACAAAAACCTTAGATTTTTATTCTCTCTCTGTTATTAGAGTTCGGCCGCGGTCGTTTTCGCTTTTGATTCGGCTAGCTTCTGAGGGCAGGGACTGCTCAAACTTCGTCCGCTTCCAGTCGATAAGTCAACATCAGCTCCCGTTGGTCGCTGTGTTTCCTTTATCTCCTTGCACCGTACTCCAGTTTGAACGTCCCTAAACGCCCTCTTCAGCTTTTGTTATTCCCCTCTTGCTGCGTTGGCTTGTTCGATGGCTGCGTTTAGTTGTTCTACCATGGCATTGTATGTTTCGTCTAGGTCGCCGCCATTGTAGATTGTTTCAAGTGCAGTTTCTACGATTCTTCTTTCTTCTGGAATCATGTCCATTACCGCACCTTGTGTTGCGTAGGACGAGTTCGTTTCTTGCAATTGTTGAACCGTCACTTGTAATTGAGGCATTTCTTCATAAGCTTCTTGAACAACTTGCTCATCATAAGCTGCTGGATTAATGGCAAAGTATCCTGTGTTTACATGCCATTCTGCTTGGATCTCAGGTTGTTGTACGAATTTCATGAAGTCCCAAGCTGCATCTTTTTCTGCCTGCTCTTTTCCATCTACCATCCATAGACTAGCTCCACCAATAACTACTCCTTCTCTATCCACGTTCTCTGGGTGTGGAAGGAATGCTACGCCTACTTCGAATGGTGCGTTATCAATCACATCACGGGAGCTTGCTGAAGACTGAAGGAACATCGCCACATCACCAGCTAAGAATCCAGAAACCATGTTATCACCGTTTGTTCCATAATTAGCGAATGTGCCATCATTCACCATATTTTCTACCCATTGGAAGATACTTTTACCTTGCTCTTCTGTAAAGCCGATTTCTGTTGGAGTATCTGTACGTCCGTTATCGTTGTTCATTAGAAGTGCACCTTGGTTTGCAAGTAATTGTTCGAATAACCAACCATATGCTTGTAGTGCAAATCCTCTCATGTCAGGATTAGCTTCCATGATTTTCTTGCTCACTTCTTCAATTTCTTCAAAAGTAGCTGGTGGTGTTTCCGGGTCTAAACCAGCTGCCTCAAATGCATCTTTGTTATAGTACATGACAGGTGTGGAAGAGTTGAACGGCATGGAATAGAATTTATCATCGATCGTATAGTAGTTTACAATATTTTCTTCTAAGTAACTCATATCATAGTTTTCCGCATCCACATAGTTTTGGATCGGTTCAATCTGACCACTGTTGATCATCGACATCGTACCAATTTCAAACACTTGAATCATCGTCGGTGCACTATCTGTTCCTGCCACACTATGGAACTTCGTTAGTGCTTCGTCATAAGTACCTTGGTACTCCGCATTTACTTGAACTTTATCTTGGGACTCATTGTAGGCATCTACAATTGCATTAATCGCTTCTTGACCAGCTCCACCCATCGAGTGCCAGAATGTAACGATTTGTTTCTCATCGCTTTCCGCTTCTGAACCGGCATCAGTATTTGATCCGCTAGTTGAGGACGCATCAGAAGATGTATCATCCGACTCTTCTGCTTCCCCTTCCGAACCGCAAGCTGCTGTGATGAGTAATGCAAATACCATGAACAAAACCGCTAAAAACTTTTTCATAAAGACGTACACTCCTTAAACTAGTTTTAATTTATTTTGTTGAATTAGATAACTTATTTCAGTGCACCTTCCGTCAAGCCTTTCTGCAACTGCTTTTGACCAAGGAATAGAAGGATGAGGGTAGGTATGATGACGATAATCGCTCCTGCCATAATCACCCCCCAATCATTCAATTGTTCCTGTGTCTGCAATTGCTTCAAGCCGATTTGCACCGTTCGGACACTGTCATTTGTTGTTGCAAGCAATGGCCAAAGATACATATTCCATGAGGTGAGAAATCCATAAGCTCCTAGAGTCACAAGACTTGTTCTGGCAACTGGAAGAACGACCGTCAAGTAAAACTTAAAATCTCCCATTCCCGTAATTAAACTTGCTTCCCTTAATTCTTTCGGAATCTGCTTGAAGTTCTGTCTCAATAGGAATGTACCGAAAGCCATCGCAAAGAATGGAACGGACAATCCTGGATATGTATCAATCCACCCAAGATCTCTGATCGTGTGGAAGTTTGGAATGACAGACGCTTCAAACGGAACCATCATCGTTGCAATGAATAGATAAAACAGCATATCTCTACCTTTAAACTCCAGGAAAACAAATGCATAAGCGGCAAGACTCGATAAAATCAACTGGCCCAGCATAATCACAATGGAAATCAGAAAACTATTAAACAAGTATTGTAATAAAGGAAACTGGTTAAATGCTTTTACATAGTTATCGAAAGTCAGCACACTCGGCATACTTCCAGTCATAATATCTTTGTTGGACATGAAGCTCATGACGAACGCCATGACAGTTGGCGCAAAGACGATTGCTGCTGTAATGATTAATAAAGTATAAAAAACGATTTTCTTCCCTATAGGCAGGCTCATTGGTAATGGACCTTCCTTTCCCCAAGTTTAAATTGAATGATGGTCATAATCAGGATGATGATAAATAACACCACCGCTTGGGCACTGGCTGAACCAAACTGATAGTTCACAAACGCTTCCCGATAGATGGAATAAACAATCAAATTCGTCGTATTTTGCGGACCGCCTTGAGTGAGGATATCAATCTGGCCGAATGTCTGGAACGCATTGATGATTGTCACCGTCACAACAAAAAACAAGGTCGGAGAAAGCATTGGGATCGTTATATTTTTTAATTTGTAAAAATATCCCGCTCCATCAATATCCGCGCTTTCATATAAATAACCATCAATGGATTGCAGACCTCCGAGTAATATGAGAAAAGTAAATCCAAGATTCATCCAAATTGTTGTAATCGCAACGGCAATCAGTGCCCACGTCGGATCCGTCAGCCAGCCGATTCGTTCAAATCCAAGCCCCGTGACAATCATATTTAAAAAGCCAATCGAAGGGTGGAATAAATACAGCCAAAATACACTTGCTGCAGCTACAGAGATTCCCATCGTGGATGAATAAATCGTCCGGAATATCCCAATTCCCCTCAGCTTTTCATTTGCAAGTAACGCTAAAAACAAACTGATGATGATCGTAAGTGGTACGGTATAAAGTACAAAAAGAAATGTCGATTTCATACTCTGCATAAATATTGGTGAGTTGAACATCCGGGCAAAATTTTCCCAACCGACAAATACAGTCGTTTCTCCAGCTGCATTCGTTAAGAAAAAGCTTAAATATATCGTACGAACGAGTGGATAAAAGAGAAATACCGTAAATAAAATGATCGACGGAAGTAAAAACAGCATACCTTTCGCCCAAGATTTGATGCGCTCTTTTCTTTTGTAATGCTCAAAATCAAGTTTCGATTCTATTGGTTCTGCTATCGTGTTTGGCATACTCATATCGCAGCAACCTCTTTTTCCTTACTGAAATGCGCTGGGCGGATCAAATCACCCGTTTTTGCATTAAAGAAGCAAAGATAATCCATGTCGATTTTCACAGGGACACGCTCTCCTACTTGGACGGACCACTGTCCCGCCCATTTCGCTGTCCATAGTTCCGCTCCAATATCAAAGGCAACAATCGTTTCATTCCCCAGCTGCTCCACATTCACTACTTCCAAATGATGAGTCGCAGTCTCCGACGTAGCAGGAAAAATATGTTCCGCTCGGATTCCGATCTTCAACTTTTCCGTCCGCTTGATATTTTCTAAATAAGCCGAGTTATTTTTTATCGAAAGGGCATTTTCAATGACAAGCTCTTTACTTTCCTCCACGAACACTGCATTTCCAAGATTCATTTTCGGTGAACCGATGAAAGATGCGACAAATAAATTGGCCGGTTCATTATATAAATGGATTGGCTTACCTACTTGTTGGATTTTCCCATCATTAAGCACCATGATTCGGTCACCCATTGTCATCGCTTCGACTTGATCATGAGTTACATAAACCATCGTAAGTCCTAAGCGCTTTTGCAACCTGCGAATTTCAATCCGCATATGGGCCCTCAATTTGGCATCCAAATTCGATAAAGGCTCATCCATTAAACAGAGCGGCGCCTGACTGACAATCGACCGAGCGAGTGCAACACGCTGTCTCTGCCCTCCAGAAAGCTCTCTCGGTTTCCTCTTTAGATATTCTCCTAATCCCATCATCTCGACGGCTTCCATGAGGCGTTCCTGTTGCTCTTGCTTACTCACCTTTTTCGCCCGTAACCCGAATAAAATATTTTGTTCTACATTCAGATGTGGATATAGTGCATAGTTTTGGAAGACCATAGATAAGTTTCGATCCTTTGGGGGTAAATGATTCACAGTTTCATTATTTATTTTCAACGTCCCACCTGTAATCTCTTCCAGTCCGGCAATCATGCGAAGTAAAGTACTCTTTCCTGAACCTGAAGGACCTACTAGGACAAAAAACTCTCCCTCTTCAATGGTTAGATTGATTCCATCCAACACGCTTTTTTGTTTATCATATGATTTTGATAAATCCACCAGTTCAACGTGACCCATCTTTCCGCTCTCCTTTCCATAAGACAATTTCATTTAACCATAGGAAACAAGTAAATAAGCGATTTTTACAAAGGATTAACGGTATCTTAAGTATCGCTACATAAGATTAATACAAGTTTTACAACTATTAGGCATAAAGTCTGTATCCAAGCTTTTCACATAGGCGGAAAGGAGGCAGGGGAAGATTTTTAAGGTATACGATGCCCCCATTTTCTTTTTTATCCCGATTATAGAATTAAAAAGGAAAGGAGAGAATGTAATGAAGCTTTACCTGGATCCAGGTCACGGGGGCAATGACCCAGGAGCAGTGGGAAATGGCCTACAAGAAAAAGAGATTGTTCTGGATTTGGCCTTAAAAATAAAGGACATGCTTCGGAGTTATCCAAATGCGAAGGTGAAATTAAGTAGGGATAGAGATGAAAAGAAGAGTCTGATTGCTAGAACAAATGAAGCTAACGATTGGGGTGCTGATATCTTTTTATCGCTTCACTGTAATGCTTTTAACGGAAAAGCCCGAGGATATGAGGATTTTATTTATAACAACCTGCCAGCTAATGCAGCAGCGAGAAATCACCAAGCCGTTCTACACCAGAAGGTATCTTCAGCTATTGATCTTCCAGATCGCGGTCAGAAGCAAGCTAACTTCCATGTATTGCGTGAATCAAACATGCCGGCAATCCTAACAGAAAATGGATTTATCGATCATCCAGAAGATGCGAAGTTGATGAAGCAAGAATCATGGAGAGAAAAAGTGGCAGCTGCGCATGTGGAAGGGTTAGTTGAGATCTTTAAATTAACAAAGACGGATCGATCATCATACTCCGTAATTGCGGGCTCTTTTCAACTGCGTAAAAATGCTTCAGAAAGAATTCGTTTTCTTCAATCACAAAATATATCTTCAAAAATAAAAGAAATCAGTATCAATGGAAATTTGGTGCATCGTGTTCTTGCCGGAGAGTTTTCGAACCGTAAAGATGCAGAATTCCAATTGAAGCGGCTAGCTTCAATTGGAATCGAGGCTTTCATTATAGCTGAGAAGTAGATAGAAATTAATAGAACCGGGCAAATTTCTGCCCGGTTACTATTTTTTATTCCCTTTAATCGATTACCCATTTATCCTTACTGAACAGGATACGGCTAATGATGAATATAATTACTATGACTGCAAGATTGCTTCCGATCACAATTAATATATGTTGCCAATTCACAATTCCAAATATCAATTCAGTAATAATCGCAAAGATATTGACAAATGGAAGGATAAAATGGTTCAACGTGAACTCATTTACGCTAAGCCCAGTTATAAATATAAGTGGTACTACAGCAAGCATAAGAATTGGAGATGCATAGCTTTGAGCTTCTTTTACTGTTTTACCAATAATACTAGTAATCATCAGTACAGCGCCCATTAAAGAAGAGTATAAAATGATTATAATAATACCGACTGCAAAGATTAGAATCATTTGATCGCCTAGATTTACAGCTGCTTTTAGATGTTCAGTGAAAAAAGCAATCTCAATAATAACTACTGTGAGAGTCAGCAGACCAATAATCGTACCGACTGACGAAATCGTGAGGAACTTGGCAAGAAGTAATGTCGAACGATTCACAGGGGTCATCAGTAATGCTTCCATTGTTTTCCTTTCTTTCTCACCAGCGAATAAGTCTGCCGCTGCCGGGCTTGAGCCTACTGAAATTGCAATGGCTAAAATCATCGGTATCAATAGAGCTAAAAGCATAATATTGCTATCCTCTGTAGAAAGCTCCGTCTGTTCTATCGCTACTGCTTGTGTAATCCCCGGATCGACATCTGCATTTATCAGTCGTTCTGTAACTAAGATTCTCTCATATTCAGCTAATTGGCTGGTCACTAAATAGATTAGATTAGACGTGTTTTGACTAAACGTGTCTCCAATAATTTCAATGTTTCCTACTTCACCCGCTTGTACTTTTTCATCAAATTCAGCTTCAAATACAATCGCCGCTTGGGCGTCACCATTCAATAGAGTCTCTTGAAGATCTTCTACAGTGACGAGTTCTACATTTTCAATATTGTTTAATACCATTTCTTGTTCACTGGATAACCCGGATTCTACTGCGAGTGTGTATGTTTCCCCTTCATCACCGGAAATCATATTTTCATAGAAAAAAGTTAACGCAGTCATCATGAGAATAGGCAAAAATACAGTTAAAAGCAACGTACGTTTATCACGCAATGAATCAATCAATTCTTTTATATATATGTTAAATAGCATAACCTTCAGTCCCCCTAACTAATTTGCTCATGAAAATATAGTTCAAATCACGGCTATTTTCTTCTCTATATAACGCTTCCTTCTCTCCATGATAGACCAGTTCCCCTTTATGGATCATTGCCACATGATCACAGAGCAGGTCGACTTCTTCCATAATATGACTAGAGAAAATGATCGTTTTACCTTCCTGCTTCAACTCTTGGACGAGTTGACGAAATACATTCGATGCTGTAATATCCAAACCGGTTGTTGGTTCATCAAAAAGAATGATATCCGGATCGTGAATAATTGTCCTGGCAATCGCCACTTTCTGGCGCATTCCTTTGGAAAAGCCATCCACTTTTCGGTCAAGAAAATCACGCATTCCAAACATTTTTGTCAACTCATCGATCCGCACCTTTGTTTCATGTTTACTTAAGTGATAAAGGCTCGCAAAGTATTCCAAGTTTTCTCTTGTTGTCAGACGATTATATAAACCGGTTTCTCCACCAAAGAGTACACCTATACGTCTTTTGATCTTTTCTGATTGCTTTACTGTATCGTAACCACCAACATTAATTTCTCCTTCCGTTGGAGTATGCAATGTAGCAATAGAGCGAAGCAGCGTTGTCTTCCCTGCACCGTTCTCTCCTAGTAAACCGACAACCTCACCTTCTCCCACTTTGAACGAAACATGGTTCAAAGCAGTAACGGACACTTTTTTATCTTGAAATCGTTTCGTAACGTTCTTAATCTCAATCATCGTGTTCCCTACCTTCGTTTGATTTGTTAACTTTATTGTAGGAGATAACGTCCTTCCCTTCACTAGACATGTCGTGAATCATCCTTTTCATGTCGTGAAAATGCCAAATCACCGTTTCATAATGGTATAATAAAGAAAACTCAAGTGCCAATTTACAGAAAGTACAGGTGTTGTTGTATGCTGAAGGTTGGAATCGTTGATGACCGGCAGATTGATTTAGATAAAGTGGTGGGCATTGTTTCGCAGATGGAACATGTGGAGATTGTCTTTGCGACTACTTCTGCAGAGGAAGCCTATGAACGGATTAAGAAAGAAGAGATCGAACTGCTTATTGCTGATATAGAAATGCCCCATCTCTCCGGATATGAACTGGCAGATATCATCCATTCACATGCCCTGCATATCGATGTAATTTTCGTTACAGGAAACAGTGGCTATGCGGTCCATGCATTTGAAATCAATGTGCATGACTATATTATGAAGCCCTATACTAAGGATAGGTTGACGACTTCCATTCAACGTATCTTGGAAAGATCACGCCAGGCGGAAATTGCTGGCAGAATCTATATTAAACATAAAAATAATATCCACATCATCCAGAAGAAAGACATTATCTTTATCGAACGGACTGGCAGATCCTCCACCATCTACACGAAGAATGGTTCGGTTAAAACGTACCAGACATTGAAGGAGCTGGAAGGAGAACTGCGGGAACGCGATTTCATCCGCTCACACCGTTCATTTATCATTAATATCCACTACATTCAAAACTTCGAACTGTATGCAAAAAATTCATTTGTCGTCAATTTTGAAGGAATTGAAGAAACTGCAATGATTACCAAAGAGATGGTCGATCATTTGCAGGAAAATTATTTTTAAACAGGGACTAGGGTTAAAGCCCTTTTTCCATTTTTGGGAGAGTTATTTTCAGGTTAAAGGGGAATAAGGAATGAAACTTGCTCAAATTTATTGGATAAGCATAGCCGTGCTTACTGTGATTCACTTAGAATTTACTGGACAGGCTACACCTTTTCATATACCAATTTACATACCTATCATCTTAGTTGGTGGACTTACTTTTTTCATCAACAGGAAAGTCGTTCTCCACATTCAACAGCTTGGGGATAAAGTGAATTTACAATTATATAGTTTGCAGATACTCATTCTTATCATCTACATCTCGCTTGAGCCAAGTTGGGGAGTGTTTATCCCATTCTTACTCTTCATTGGCGTTGAAGTATTTCGCCATAAAATAAGCCGACAACTATTCCGTACGCAGCATTTGTTGGATTCACAAGCCAAAAAAATAGACCAAATGAATGAAACATTCCTCGTCGTCAGGAAAGAACGTCATGATTTTTTAAAACATATTTCAGCACTACATTACATGTTAGAAAATAAACAATATCATGAGGCGGAAAACTATGTGGATGAACTGGTAGAAGGATATAAGGAAACTAACCTTTCCATTCAAGGAGAGCGGGGAACTGTGGCAGGAGTGCTCCATCAAAATTACCAGGCCGGAAAAGAAAAAGGTATTGAAGTGATATACGATTTGGAAACAGCTATTTCTTCCCTTCCCTTAACAGACCATGATACGGTCGCCTTAATAGGAAATATAATAGGGAATGCAATTGATGCAAGCTCGGAATGGCAAAATGAAAAGTCCAAACAAGCACACATTACATTACAGACTTATAAGCGAAGTGGTTTATTTATATTGAACTGTAAAAATGATACGCTTCCTCTGCCAAATGAAGTGCTAGACCATTTATTTACAAAAAAAGCGACATCGACAAAATCCGGAGACCATGCAGGATTAGGTACACAAATCATCGCAGATATCGTCAACCGTTACGGAGGACATTTGGATTATACGTATAAAAATGAAACATTCACCTTGCATATCAAACTTCCGGCATTTTTAAAGTAGATATATAAAGGAGGAGCCACCATGGTACTATATCGGTTGCCGATTATGATATTCACTCTCAGCCTCGTATATATTTTTATCGCTCCGGAAGAACCTTATTCTCTCAAGCTATTTCTAAAAATCCTGCCGATGATTGCAATCATCTTATACGCATTCAGAATCACACCAAAAGAAAAAAGACTCGTCCACAAATTCCTCCTCATCGGCTTAGTCATTTCCTGTATAGGTGATGTATTAATCCAATGGGAACTTATTGGTTTAACGGTCTTTTTTCTTGCCCAACTCTTTTATAGCATCGGCCTCTTTTCCATGGCTAACTTCACAAAACTTCGGATGCTCACTTATATTCCAATCTTGCTCTACACCTGTCTTTTTGGGACGTCTCTTATCATTGAATTACAAGACCAACATGATGCAGCTCTTATTTTTCCTGTTGTAGCATATATTCTAATAATATCCATAACACTGTGTGCTGCTATATCAACTGGAAATAAAACAGCCATGTTAGGTGCGTTTCTATTTGTAATTTCCCACTCTTTCCTTGTATGGAGCTTGTTCATTGGATCTGCGGAAGATATGAAAGCCATTATCATGCTAAGCTATTATGCAGCACAATTTTTCATTGCAGTTAGCCTACATTCTATCGTAGAGAGAAAGCGTCGAATAATATGGTAGCAACTGTCAAAATAGAGGTCTTCCACGATTATCCATGATATGCTTATAGGTGGCTATACTGCAATGTAGGAGGAATTGATGTGAAGCTTACGGCAAAGGAAGTATTTTCTATTCCGAATCTATTATCTTATATTCGGATTCTCCTTATCCCAGTATTCGTCTATCTCTTTTTTACTGCTTCTAATACAGGAGATTATTATTGGATTGGCCTTATTATTCTTTTATCAAGTATGACCGATTTACTGGACGGCTGGATTGCCAGGAAATTTAATCAAATCACTGAACTGGGTAAAGTGGTGGATCCGATTGCTGACAAACTGACTCAAGCGGCAATTATCATTTGTCTCTTGTTTCGATATCCATATATGTGGATTTTATTTGCCTTATTAGTAGTAAAAGAATTGTTTATGGGGATTAATGGATTGCTATTATTGAAACGCGGGAAAAAATTAGACGGTGCAAAATGGTTCGGAAAACTGTCGACCGCCGTTTTCTATGTAGCTATGGGAATCATGATCACTTTTCCTAATTTAGATTACGGTTTTGTCATCTTTCTTATGATACTAACCGGTATATTCCTATCCATTTCTTTCTTAATGTATATCCCAGAGTTTTTAAGATTATATGAAAAGAAAGAAGATGTTCAGCCCTAGAAAAGGCGGAACATCTTCTTTTTTTGCTTTTATAAAGACTTAAGCATTAGCAGTAGCTAATTCTTGTCTTACAGGTTTTAAAGCAGAGCTCCAAGCGATTACTTGGTCTAACATTTGGTTAGCATTGTCTGCATGGTAGTCAGCTGGTTTGAATACTGAGAAGTTTTCAAAATCAGCCATTAGTGAGAATGTAACAGCAGTACGTACGTCTGCAACTTGTAGTTCACCAAGGATTAGACGTAGGTTTTCGTGTGCGCGAGTTCCGCCAAGGCTACCGTAACCAACGAATCCAGCAGCTTTGTTGTTTACTTCTGGGTTTAAGTAGTCAAGTGCGTTCTTAAGCGCTCCACCAATTGCATGGTTGTACTCAGGTGTAATGAAAATATAACCATCGAATGAAGCAATTTTCTCAGACCAAGCTTTGATTGTTGCTTCTGCTGCAGCTTTTTCCCCTTCTGGAAGGCTCTCACCTAAGAATGGAAGTCTGTAATCAGCTAGGTCAACTAGCTCATATTCTACATCTTGATCGTTACGTTTGTTAGCGAAGTCAAGCATCCATTTTGCAACTGCATCTCCGTTACGACCTTCTCTTACACTACCTTGAATGATACCAATTTTTAACATTCGTATTCCTCCTGTTGTCTATGACTAAATTTATTTAATTCAATTATAATGAATTACGCATATAAATATAACACGATTTCTTCCCCAGTGCAATCAATTTATTCTTTTTTATTACTAACTTATTTTTTATCAGTCTTGGAGATCTATAGTAAATCAATTGTAAGGATGCGGTCCGCTGGGGAGTTGAAATGTACTAGAGTGGAGTTCTCTTGCATGGAATGAATCCAGATGAGAGTACAAATATACAAGAGGAGGCTTCTATTGTCGGGAATAGCTTCTGGAAAAAGGGAAAACTTACGAGAGACTGCTTCTATTGTCGGTTATAACCTCGTGAAAAATCTAAAACATACGAGAGATGGTGTCTATTGTCGGAAGTAAGCTGAAAATCTTATTGAAACAAGTCAAGTCCATAATTCTGTGTAAAAGCATATTTTCGACCAGTAGTAATATTATTTGAAACCATAGTGTGAGAGCAGCCACAGCTTTGCTGCTTGCCATTGACTGTAGTGCCCGATTCTTAGTATTT
>NZ_JAMBON010000160.1 GCF_023715655.1 Oceanobacillus luteolus
GGCTCCGACGCACCAATGCCTCAACGGCGAGTGCCTGATCGGTGTCGAGCTCGAGTTCCAAGCCTTGGTCGGTGTCGGGCGTCTCCCTGAGGATCGTTCCGTCATCCGCATCTGTGATCATGTTCGGCTCCGTTGGCACGTGGCCGTCCCAGAGGTCCTCGGGTGGTTCGTCCTCGACGGAGTAGTGGGTGTCGTCGCCGGCTGGTGCCGGATCGGTAAGCAGGGAGAGCCTCCATACCCATGCCTGGCAGGGGTCGATCTGGCCGTCGATGGGTGTTCGACGAGCGTCGTCCAGGAGGTTTTCGAGGTGCCAGCCGCGTTGCAGTCCGCGTTCGATGGTCGTCACCAGTGCTGGCCATAAGGGGCTTGATTCCAGCTTGTCGGTGGTGTGCTGGCCGATGGCGTGGGTGAACT
>NZ_JAMBON010000161.1 GCF_023715655.1 Oceanobacillus luteolus
GCGTACGCACCTATCTCGGCCGTGCGCTCGCGAAACTCGGCGTCGCGAACCGGGCCGGGCTCTTCGCGTGGTGCGTCGAGGAAGAAGCAACGCCGGAAGACCGCGGCAACTAGCCGCCACCGCTACGTCGTGACTTCTACCGTCCTCCCTTGTCGCGCGTTGTCCTCAAAACGATGACAGACAGCCGCCGCTCCCGCTCCTAGTATCTGTCTCCACCGACGACAGGAACTCGTCGGATGCCACGGAGACACGCAATGCCGAATACCGAAGGGACGCCGGCCCACGCGGCCGCGTGCACGTCGACCGCCGCTGTACCGATACGCGCTCGTCGGCGAACCCGGCATGACGCTCCGGTAGCCGTGGTCGGCCTTCATCCCCGCGCAGCCCCACCTCTGCCGCGCGGCGCCGGGACAT
>NZ_JAMBON010000162.1 GCF_023715655.1 Oceanobacillus luteolus
TTTTCTATTCGGCCCATCTCACGTAAGGCTGTAGCCAAGCTGTTTTGTCTTGAATAAGAACCTAATTTCCCCATAATAAGGGATGCTGAAACTGTTCCTTCCCTTATAGAATGAGCTAATCGCAAAAATTCGGACCGAAAAAAGAAAAAGTGATTTTATTGGAAATCCTCCTTTGAAATTGAATATGTAAGAAATGAATAAAACCATTAGCCATCAAGGGAACCAAAACCATGTTTATAGGGGATTATAATTAACATAATCATGTTTATAGACACTGAAAAAAGAGGCTGGGACATAACTAGCCAAAAACAGTAATTAAAAAGGATTCAAGCAAAAAATTTTGCTTGGATCCTTTTTTGAGTAAAATTTATCATCATCGGTCACTATACCTGGGTTGTTGGCGGTGTA
>NZ_JAMBON010000163.1 GCF_023715655.1 Oceanobacillus luteolus
GACCTATCGGCATCCCAACCCCGAGACTCTCGCGCGACTGATCACCGGCTCGCCGGTCCGACCCCGCTTTCACTTCAACTACTCGACCAAGCGCACGCGAGCATGGAGCAAGCTCTCGACAATCCTCGCCGACACCGACGATAGGTTCACGGTGGAGGAGCCAGACGCCGACCGGGTCGGAGTGGATCTGCTTGTCGCTGCTCGCTGACACGCCGTCCCCGCTCGGCGGGCCCGTGCCTCAACGCGGTCGACGTGCGGAGCGCACTGCCTGGACGTGCTGGGTGCCATGACCTCGCCACCCTGGGCCGATCGTCATCCTCGAAAGCTCAAGGCAGATAGTGCCGCCGCTTTAGCTGTCGGCGACGCGGGAGAACGCATCTAGATTTCGCTGGTCCGCTTCCGGAAGTG
>NZ_JAMBON010000164.1 GCF_023715655.1 Oceanobacillus luteolus
TAAGACGCCAGTACACGGCGGCAAGATCTGGATCGATCTTTCGTGCAACGTCCGCAGCGATGTACAGCGCCCGCTTGACGCGATCACTACCACTCTTTGTCAGCCTTTGACCGGGCTTCTCTATACCACCGGACGAACTTCTGGTAGGAAACATACCGCAGAATCCGCGTATGTGATCTTCGTTACGGAAGCGTTTCGCGTAGCCGAGTACGCCGATGAGCAGCGGAGCCAAGGTCGCCCCTATGCCAGGAATAGATCGAAGCGCATCGGACGGATGCACCCGCTGATAGATCGTAAGCACCTCGCGACGGCCGTTCGCCACGCGACGCCCGCGCGATGCATGATCGGGAATCGGCTACCCGGATCTCACTGGCTGGCAATCATGCAGGGGATGGTGCTGGAT
>NZ_JAMBON010000165.1 GCF_023715655.1 Oceanobacillus luteolus
GCGCCACGGTACGGCCGACGACCGGCTCGACACGCTGCGCGGCAGGCGCCGACGCCGGCGCCATCGCCGGGTTCGGCCGGCCGCTGCGCCGGTGCGCGCGCCTCGAGCGCCTGCGCTTTCTCGCGCCGGCGCACGGCCGATGCGAGCCGCACGCCGCCGAGGCCCAGCACGATCAGCGCGACCCCGGCCACGGCCGACAGCACCCGGCCGGCGGCCGCGAGCGCGGGCCCGCTGCCGGTGCCGATCGACCACACGACCGTCAACACGCCGGTCAGCCAGTACACGTGGCCGACCGAGCGCGCGACGGGCGCCGTGAGGTCACCGTTGAACGACGCATGAAACGCGAGCCACGCGAGCCCGAGCAGCGCGATGCCGAACGCCTGGCCGAGCATCGCCGGCT
>NZ_JAMBON010000166.1 GCF_023715655.1 Oceanobacillus luteolus
GACCGTTCCGCCCGGTTGTTATCGATTTCCAGACGACCATCCTCTAAAAATACCACTAAACGGTCCCATTGATTACGACAATATTTGATTGCTTGCCCAAGTGCACTTTTCGGCAATACCCGGGGGGTTTGTTCACGGAGCCATGCTGAAAAAGCATCCAAAATGGGCTGGCTGCGTTCTAAGCGTTTTTTATAGCGTTCTTCAGGACTGGCGTCCTTCAATTCACGTTCAATAGCGAAAAGTTGGTTACAGAATGCTAGACCTTCCTTCGCCTTTACGTGGGTTGTTTTCGCCGATTCAGGAAGAGCCTGAAGGGCTTCCGTGAATTTGCGTCTGGCATGCGCCAAACAACCAACCAAGGTAACTCCAGCTATACCATTGTAACCTGCATAGCCATC
>NZ_JAMBON010000167.1 GCF_023715655.1 Oceanobacillus luteolus
GATATGTCCGGGATCGCGGTGCAGCCGCTGATGCCAGACCTGACGGATGGCGATTTTGGCGAGGGGAAAAGGCAGCGGCCAGCTGCGGCAGGGATAGCGCCGGGTGATATGCCGCGCCACCTGTTCCGGGACGACGGCAATCATATCGCTTTCGGCCACCAGCTCACCGGTACCTAAAAAGCTTGGTAACGTTAGCGCAATGCGCCGGGGCATGTGGTGCTCATCAAGCAGCTTATCCATATCGCCATGGGCAGGTCCCTCCACGCGGATCGCCAGATGCTTTTCCTGGCGCCAGTCTTCGGCGCGGAGCTGTGCGCGAATGCGAGGATGGTTTTCCGCAGCCAGGCAGACATATGATTGATCGAAGAGATGTTGCTGGTAGACGCTTTCCGGAAG
>NZ_JAMBON010000168.1 GCF_023715655.1 Oceanobacillus luteolus
ATGTACGGGCTGGGGTTGCTCTTCTTCAGCACATCATAAGCGGCCAGCGGCGATGGGCAGGGCAGCGAGAAGCGGCGGGAAGGAACCACCTGGAAGATTTCCCCGGCGCGGATCGCGCGCTGCATTTTGCGCACCACCGCGCCGTACTCTTCATCGCTCTGGTCAACGTCGCAGCGCATTTCGGCCACGGTGGTAACCGGTAGCGGCGCCGGCGGCTCGTTCAGCTGCTGACGCAGCTGGCTCAGGCGCTGCTCCAGGCGCTGTTTTTCACTCTCCAGCGGGGTGAACAGGCTGGCCTGAATGCGGGTATGCTTGGTCTGATGGTCGATGACCAGCAGGGTTTCCGCCAGATAGAAGCAGTAGTCCGGGCAGGCGGTGT
>NZ_JAMBON010000169.1 GCF_023715655.1 Oceanobacillus luteolus
ACGTACCATTCTATAAATCAAGAAAAATGAGAATCCGACTAGTCAATTCGGGTTCTCTTTCGTATAATGAAACTATGAAAAATACAGACACCAAAAATCAGGAATCAATTGAATACTATAAAGAGCGGAACGAAAAGCTTGAAATAGAGAAGGAAGCTTTGGAAGCAAAGCTAAAATGGTATGAGGAGCAATTTCGGTTAAGTCAACAGCGTCGTTTTGGTTCTTCCAGCGAGAAGACCGTAAACCCGTAATCAAACAACGCATACAAAAATGAAGCACCTCTTGCTAAGATAGAAATATCAATTGAAGGAGGTGCTTTTCTATGCCACATGAAGAACTAATCATCGTGCCCGTAACACTCCATC
>NZ_JAMBON010000016.1 GCF_023715655.1 Oceanobacillus luteolus
GATGGCTATGCAGGTTACAATGGTATAGCTGGAGTTACCTTGGTTGGTTGTTTGGCGCATGCCAGACACAAATTCACGGAAGCCCTTCAGGCTCTTCCTGAATCGGCGAAAACAACCCACGTAAAGGTGAAGGAAGGTCTAGCATTCTGTAACCAACTTTTTGGGGTCACTTCAAACGCAGCCAGCCCATTTTGGATGCTTTTTCAGCATGGCTCCGTGAACAAACCCCCCGGGTATTGCCGAAAAGTGCACTTGGGCAAGCAATCAAATATTGTCGTAATCAATGGGACCGTTTAGTGGTATTTTTAGAGGATGGTCGTCTGGAAATCGATAACAACCGGGCGGAACGGTCTATAAAGCCGTTTGTGATCGGAAGAAAAAACTGGATGTTTAGCAATACCGCAAAGGGAGCTAATTCCAGCGCAATTATTTATAGCATTGTGGAGACGGCGAAGGAAAACGGATTAAACCCATTTAATTACCTGAAATATTTATTTGAACAGCTGCCAAATATGGACATGACTGACAAACCGAAATTGGATCAACTACTACCTTGGTCACCGTCCATTCAGCGGAATGTCGTGTACCAAATAAAACTAAATAAATCATAACAATAGTCCACATCTAAAATGATATGCTTCCAATACAGTGGACAGAGAAATAATAAAAATTCTCTACTACTGTATTGGGGGCATTTTCTATGTCTAAAAGGAGAAGTAACCATACTTTAAATGAAAGGATAGAGGCAGTATTACGTGTGATGGAGGGGAGCGTGTCTGTAAGCAGGATTGCTAAAGAATACGCTGTCGACCGAACGACGATTAACGTATGGGTTCGCAAGTACAAAGAAAATGGGGGCGATGGTTTAAAGGATTCGAGGACATGGAAGGGATATTCCAGCGAGCTGAAAAGGGAAGCTGTTGAATTTTATTTAAATGGAGAAGGCAGTTTGAGAACGACTTGTGAAAAGTTCAATATTTCATCTCATTCGGTTTTATGTCAATGGATAAATCAGTATACTAGTGGGAAAGAGATAAAATCTACTAGTAAAGGAAGAGGAACCGTGAAAAATAGATGTTAGATAAATGAAACAGTTTGGATGACACAGAAGGCAATTGCGGAATTATATCAATCGACTAAGCAGAATATCAGCCTACATATAAGAAATATCTTTGAAGAGAAGGAATTAGATGAGGATTCAGTTGTCAAGTTTTACTTTACAACTGCAAGGGATGGTAAAAATTATAAGACGAAACACTACAATCTTGAAATGATCCTCGCAATCGGCTACCGTGTTCGTTCCCATCGAGGCACACAGTTCCGTCAATGGGCAACAGAACGCTTAAATGAATACCTTGTCAAAGGTTTTACAATGGATGACGATCGGTTGAAAGAAATGCGTAATTTTGGACAGGATTATTTTGATGAGTTACTGGAACGAATCCGTGATATTCGTGCCTTAGAGAAAAGATTCTATCAAAAAATTACAGACATTTACGCTACATCAGTAGATTATGACCCTAAAGCGGAAGTAACACAGGAATTCTTTGCAACGGTTCAAAATAAATTACATTTTGCAATCCATGGGAAACGGCTGCTGAGCTCATTTAAGATAGAGCAGATGCAGAGATGGAAAATATGGGTCTTACTTCTTGGAAAGGTGATAAAGTACGCAAGCGAGATGTTACTGTTGCTAAAAACTACTTGTCTGAAAAAGAGTTAAAGTCGCTTAATCGAATTGTTACAATGTATTTAGACTATACTGAGGACCAAGCGGAGCGACAACGTCCAATGTATATGAAGGATTGGATGGATAAATTAAATGCATTTCTACAATTTAATTATCGTGATATTCTTGAAAATACTGGAAAGGTATCGAAAGCCGTTGCAGATGAGATTGCGACTCAAGAATATGAGAAATTTAACCCGTATTGAGCAGAGTTCATTTGATGATTTTGATAAATTTATTGAGAATAATAATTTGAAGAGGTAGTTTTGTGGTTATAGGTAGTTACAAACTTCTCACCTACGTGGAATTTTCTACGAGAGTGATGATTATTAAGTGGTGGTAATATTAATCTTACCACTAAAAATAGTGAACCGTATCACAAATAGTGGTATACAGAGAGTGGAATTAGTTTTGGATAGTTTAACAATTAATGAAATGTTAAAATAGTTGTAGAAGAGATACTGTTTATTAACGGTATCTTTATTTTTTGGTTATAGGAAAGTGGGTGTTTTATGGAGATAATAGCATTTATTATAATCATTTTATTCGCTTCCGTACTTCAAACGAGTACAGGATTCGGATTTTCAATTTTGGCTACTCCATTCCTTCTATTAATATTTGAACCTATTGAGGCAATTCAAATAAACTTAATATTGTCTTTAATTATTTCTAGTGCATTAATAATGAAAATTAGAAAGGATATTGATTTTGGCATCCTTCGAAGATTTATGGTAGGAAGTGTTACTGGTCTGCCCATTGGAATTATGATCTTCTTGTTAGTTGAAATAAATAGATTAAAGTTGGGAGTGAGCCTTATTATCATAGTATTAACAATAATGCTCATTCTTAAGTTCCGAATTAACCAAAATAAGAAGAAAGATTTAATTGTTGGTGGACTATCAGGTTCATTCACAACAAGTATAGGTATGCCCGGACCGCCATTATTATTATATTTTTCAGGAACAGAGACTCAAAAAGAAAAATTAAGAGGTACTACACTAGCCTTTTATTTATTTATATATTTTGTTAGTTTAATCATCCAAGTTACTTTTGCTGGAACAAATAAGACAATCTGGGTATCGAGTTTATGGGCCTTACCTTTGGTATTTGTAGGATTGTACTTGGGACAACTATTATTTAAAAGGATTAATCAAAATATTTTTCGAATATTTACATATATAATCTTATTGTTTACGGGGATTTACTTGCTGATTGAGAGTTTGAGATGATTATAATCAATAAGGTAACAATATCTGTTCTACCACACCAAAATGCTGAGCCGTACCATAAGTAAATGAGGTTTTTACTGTATTTTAATGATAAGACGGAGAAAAGCATTTGTAAAATAATGACTTATCTCCGTCCTTTTCTGCTAATATGGTTATAATCATTAGTTATGTTTTTTTGTATTAATATAGTGGGGGGAAGAAAATGGGGGTTACTGTCAACAAACTTTTATTAATTGGAACGTTAGGCTTAGTATTAGGCGGTTGTTCTGAGATGACTGACGAGGAAGATAGTTTCGAGAAGATAACGGACGAGACATGGGTAGAAACTGTAGAATTAGATGAAGAAATTGAAGAAAGAAGTATTGTAGCGGATGAAATCACAACAACCTTCTATCCGGAAGTAAATAGACTAAGAAATCTTACCGAAGAAGATCTAGAGTGGTACGACATTATTATGACAAGATTAAATGCTATAGATGATTTCTCAGGTGATCGGGAAACTGTATACGAGATAGCCAAAGAATACGGAGAAGATCCTGAAGAGCTGTGGTCTGATTGGTTAGAGATCGTTAGTGCAAAATGGTATGGTGACATGGGTAACTATGCTATTTTATCAGAGAATTCTCATAAATTAACTACTGAAATCCTCGAAAAAAACATCGTGGGAGAAAATATAGAATCACTTGGCGGTGGATCTACCTTTGACGATGAAAAATTAACCACATATGCACATCAAGAGATATCCGTTGATGGAGAAACTTACAGAATTTCCTACATAATTGAACACAGAGATGATTTTAAGATCGCTGAAATAACTGAGTTTAAAGTTAACGGGCAAAAAATAGATTTATAGATATACTTTATATAGTGTAACTGGAGGAGTCAGTAATCATGCGCTGACTCCTCACCATAAACAAACTAATTACTATAGTTTATTGATACGATAGTCTATTTTGAAAAGACCTCAAACCAGCTTCTGCAACTTGTACATCATGAGGCACAGTACTTCCACTGACTCCAATTGCCCCTACTACCTTATCGTCGATGACAAGAGGGATTCCTCCTCCAAAGACGACAAGCCGCCCATTATTTGTTGTATTCAACCCGTAAAGTTCAGCTGCAGGAACAGTTGCATCAGCTAGATTTGCTGTTGGCATTTTTAATGCTACAGAGGTCCATGCTTTATTTTGAGCAATGTCGATACTTGCTAGCCATGCATCATCCATCCGGTGTATTGCAATCAGATTTCCTCCATTATCCACTACGGAAATTACCATAGAAACCCCAAGCTTATTTGCTTCTTGTTCAGCACCTGCAATAATTTCCTTTGCCAGTTCTAATGTAATGTTAGTCATATGTTTGCCTCCTCATTTAATAACTTATTTATTAATCCAATTCGGCATGTCTAAGATCTGGTTGAGATACAATCACCTTGTTCCTTGCTAGCTACCATCTCCTATTCTTTTTCCCTTACGAGATTTCTTACTGGTGCAAATCTATATCTTAATCTGCAACAGTAGTTAAACTAACATTCTCTATCTTTATACAATTCTAAAGTGTATTTCCTTTTAGTGGAAGAACGCACTTTTTTGTGAGAAGGTTACTTAAAGGATACTTTTAGAATATAGGGAAGGGGAGGAGCGAATGGAACAGTTAAGGTCTGAAGTTAAAAGGAAAATTGCAAATGGTGAGTTTAATTGTGAAAAGGAATTAACCTTATCCCTTTTTAGTGGTAAATGGAAAATAATCATTATTTACTATCTAGGTACAGAAGGGAAATTGCGATTTAGTGAGATTAAACGATTGCTTCCTAAAATTACACATAAGGTATTGACCACTCAAATTAGGGAGTTGGAAG
The DNA here is from genome assembly GCF_023715655.1 of Oceanobacillus luteolus. Taxonomy (GTDB): domain Bacteria; phylum Bacillota; class Bacilli; order Bacillales; family Amphibacillaceae; genus Oceanobacillus; species Oceanobacillus luteolus. Next base: position 4,817 of record NZ_JAMBON010000016.1, read on the forward strand.
AGGATGGGATTATACACCGTCAAGTATTTCCTGAAGTTCCTCCGCGGGTGGAGTATTCATTGACAGAATTAGGTAAAAGTCTCATGCCGATCATTCTACTAATGGAAGAGTGGGGGAAGAAAAATATTAAGTACTATTTGAGCTAAATGGCTATTCTTGTAAAAAATACACTTGTCAACAAAATCGTATACATGTATACAAATGCGTAAACTTTATGTGTACAAATATGTTTACGTGTGTACATATTTGTACACTCAGTGTTATATCAACATGTATACAAAAATGTAGTTATTGTTTACGAAAATGTATACAATCAGAGTGAGTTTGTATACAAGTTTACAAATTTATTTCAAATCAGTATTTATCATTGAAGAATCTATTAAACTCATATATGCTTTTTATACACAGAAAGAGTTTACATAGAGAATAGTTTAAAGTGAAACTCACTTTGTGTGTTTATTACATTGAATGTTTGTAACAGAATCTGTGATTAAGGGTTTTAGATTCTTCTTAGAAATAAGTATTGTCTCTCATAATCGGATAATGCGAGGAAAAATATTAATTGAAAAGGAATGATGATGGATGACTAAATCGAGAATTGCAGCAGTTGATGTTGGTAATGATTCAATCAAAGCAATCTTTGGAGAATTAGATTATGAAGTGAATATCCCGAACATCATAGCGAGGGATACAGAAGATCGTCCAGTTATTGGAATCGAGGAATTAGATAATAAAGATCCTCTAGAGGGCATCCATTTAAAAGTACATTCTCCAGCTCTAAAGGAAAATAATGCAATTTACCGAGTGGGTCATCTAGCGACTAAAAGTGGTAGTGCAGAAGAGTTGGATCCAGGAAGCAGCAAATCAGAAGAAGACCAACCACTAGTGATGCTGTTGGCTACGTTGGCGTTGGATGCAGCAAGGGAAGAAAATCAGTCGGTTTTCCCACGCGAAAAAAATGTTATCGATGCTAATTATACATTAGGAACTGGCCTCCCCCTTCGTGAAGTGAAAGAAGGTAAGGATGTTGGATATCGTTCGAAATTGGCAGGATCTGTACACCAGGTAGAGTTTCTTGTTACACCAAAGTTCCAAGGGTTAAAAGTGAACATTAAATTTAATGAAGTAAAAGTGTACCCGGAAGGCTTTGCTGCTTATATTAATCTTGTGATGGACAATGACCTTAAAGTTATTAATAAAGATTTAATTGATAAGAGAATTCTAATCCAAGACATTGGTGGCTTATCAACGGATATAGCGGTAATTCGTAACCGGAATGTTGATGATGATAAAGCGCAAGGATTTAATCTCGGCGTTTCTGAAGCACTAGAGTCGATAAGAGAAGAAATAAGGTCTAAACACGGAATAGAATTAGATAGCCGTCGTGATGTCGTTGATATCATCACAAGAAAAAATAACCGTAATCATATTATGGTTAAAGGAAATCGTACTAGCGTTCATGATATTACAGACCACATCCTGCTGGAATTAGCTAAGAAGCAATATCGTTTACTACGCAATATGTGGCTTAAAAATTCACAAACAGAGATTTGTTATTTCGTTGGTGGTGGATCGAACGTATTGAAGGATTATTTAAAAACATTAAATAATAATCTGGACGGATATAATATCGAATTCTTTGAAGATGAAAAAGAGAGCATTTGGATGATGGCAAACGCATATTATAAGCTTATTACCGATCATGTAAGAAAGACAGAGAAGAAAAAGGCACCAAAAGAGCCAGTAAAAAAATAAAGTAAGGTGATCTTGTGAAAAAGTCTGTCTCAAATGAGGTGAAAAGGGGCCAAGCGATTTCTTTTCGCGTCCCCTCTGATACGCCTGATCATTTATTAAAGCATCTCCAGAAATTAAAAGAAACGGAAAGAAGGAATTTTTCCAGTAAGATTGCTGAGTTTGTATTGCAGGGGGTTGGTCAATCCCTCTCAAGGGAAAAAGAAGTGATTACTATTCCCCTCCCCCACAAATTAACGAAGCATCAGAGGAATTGGCTAAAACATGAACATTCGGAGGCATTGCTGGGGAGCATTGTTTATCAGCTATTATCAGATCCTGCCCGAGCAGCTTCCTTGCTTGCATCATTGAATAGTAGTTCCCTGGATATTGATGAAGCTTTATATCTCCAAGAAGAAATTGACATGGGAGTACCTCCAATAGAAGAAGTAAACATGGAAACCCCCTCCCCTTCTTCAGAGAAAACGCCTTCAGCAGATGACTTGAATCCGTCAGACGACGATATCGATTCATTTGTATTGGAGAAAGTGAATGAGGATGATTCCGCTAACACGGAAGAAGACGACTCCGAAGAGGATTTGGATAGTCTTTTAGGGGATTTTCTAGCAGAAATGAATAAATAAATGGTATGAATAGATAGGATTATTGGTATTGCACAATACGCAAAACCAATAATCCTATTTTGTGTGGAAGCTATCGTTGAATAATCATTAATCTCATTTAATAAAGTATATCATGACAAGACTTTTAAGAGTGGAATTGCTTCAATTTCCAGTATAGGACTACATTGGAAATTGTTGGTCTATTTGAGGAAATGTATGATAAACTCAATGACGGTGCAGTTTTAAGCTATGGAGGGGATTTAAATGAAAACGGTTAGTCCGATGCAACCGATGACGCCAACAAGTGACCCATGGGAAGCTTATATGGATATAGAACAATTTGGAAAAATGACGTTATCAAATATTGAATTTACCACGACAGTGATGTGTAATATGCGTTGTGCGCATTGTGCAGTTGGTTACCAACTGCAGCCGAGTGATCCGGATGCACTGCCAATTGAATTAATGCTGAAGCGATTGGATGAAGTACCTCATTTACGTACGCTCAGTATTACAGGTGGCGAGCCGATGATGAATAAAAAGTCTGTTAAAAACTATGTCGTCCCCTTGCTGCGATATGCAAAAGAGCGAGGTGTGAAGACACAGCTGAATTCTAACTTAACTTTACCGTTTAATCGATATGAAGAGATTATACCTTATCTTGATGTGATGCATATATCACATAACTGGGGAACAGCAGAGGAGTTTGCTGAAATCGGATTTGCAAACATGGATCGGAAAGCTCCCATCGAGCGCAGGAAAAATTTGTTTGCCGTCATGATTGAAAACTCTAAGCGACTTGCTGATCGAGGTGTAATGGTATCAGCAGAAACAATGTTGAACAAAAGGACATTCCCTTATCTCGAACAAATCCATGATCAAATTGTAAATGAAATGGGATGTGTCCGTCATGAAATTCATCCGATGTATCCCGTTGATTTTGCCAGTAATTTAGAAACGTTGACGCTGGATCAAATGAGAGAAGGAATCATTCGCTTGCTGGACCATCGCCAGAAAGATATTTGGATGTTATTTGGTACGTTACCTTTTTATGCATGCAACAGTGATCCAGAGGATTTAGAGTTACTCAAGCGTTTGTACCGGGAAGAAAATGTATCATTAAGAAATGATCCAGACGGACGTTCCCGCTTAAATGTAAATATTTTCAGTGGAGACATTATTGTAACCGACTTTGGCGATGAGCCAACGCTTGGCAATATCCAGACGACGACCTTACTTGAGGCTTATGATAAATGGATGGGCACCAAAACGGCGAAAAGTTTGAATTGCCACTGTCCTGCAGTAAAATGTCTTGGTCCGAATATCTTAGTGAAAAACACGTATTACGAAGATGTTGATTTCAGTAAAAGAAAAGCGAGTATTACAGCCCCTTAAATTGGTATGAAACCAACTTAAAATTAATGTTGATAAGCTTTTAGTAGAGTGATCCACTAAAATTGGTGAATCACTCTATTTTTATTGAAATCTTTCTCCCGGTATATACCAAATATAACCTCAAATCCCTCACCAATCTAGTGCTTATTCAAATAACGGTGCTAGAATGATATACTCATTTAAAAAGATTACTAACTTGAGACTGAAGTGCTCAAAAACAATGAAATGGCAATGACGAAGGGTGATGGGTTTTATTGCGTAAATTAGCTATCGTAATCTTCATTTGTGTTTGTCTTACCCTATCTTATTTTACGATTGTGTCAGCAAGTAAAGTGTTTAAGACGGATTGGGAGTTGCCTCAATCAACAGAACAGGTGGATACGAAGCAACGACTCGTATTAATCACTCAGGAACTTGAGACTCCTTTTTGGGACAAGGTTGCAACTGGTGCAATGGATGAAGCGGAGAAGGAAGGGGTTAGTCTAGAAGTTTGGGGAAGCTACGGCAACAATCAAGAAGAGTTTTTGAAGCAAATTGAAATCGCTATCTATTCACAAATGGATGGAATTATTCTACAAGGGCTGGACACAGATGAGTTTAAAAACTTGACCAAAATAAAAGCTGCTTCATACGGAATTCCTATTATAACTGTTGCCAATGATGTTCCGATGGGAGATAGTCTTAGGAAATCATATGTAGGATCGAACCATTATGAGGCTGGAAAAATGATTGGGGAGCAATTAATAGCAGATATGGGCACGGTTGGAGAAGTAGCTGTTATGATTGATAAACAGCATCAATACTTCCAAGAACAGCGATTAGAAGGCATTAGAGAGGTGCTGCAAAGGTATCCAACTATCGATATTCATTATATTGAAACAGAGGATACGAGGAAAGAAGTCATTGCAACTACGAAAGATGTCTTGAACCGAAATCCTAATATAAATGCTTTTATCGTAGTCAACGTGGAAATACTTGCTGCCATGATTAATGAGATAGAAAGAAGATCACAAATTGAGCCTTATTTTATTTATTCTTTTGATGATGATTATGAATCAATCACATTACTAAAACAGGGGAAGGTTGATGGAATCATTGAGCAGGCCCCTGAAGAGATGGGAAAGATGAGTGTGAAGCTGATTTTGGACTGGCTTAATAATAAGAAAGTGCCCCTTGATTTGGAAGGATATCAAACGGACATTAAGATTATAAAGGCGAATGATGAAAAATGAACAGTATCCAGAAAAAGATACTGGTACTCGTAATAGCTGTTTTGTTCATTATGGTGATTATTTGGACTTCGTTAACCTATTACAATCAAAAAATGCAGTACCAGTACAACAATATACTAGAACGCTATTTAATAATGAATGAGGTAACTAATGAAAGTCAGCAAATTGTGGCAACCCTCAATAATTATATCATTGATCCAACAGCAGCTAATTTGGATGAGATAAATAAAAGTAAAACTAAGATCCTCAGCACGAAGGACGAGGTCATGAAATTCAGGAATACGGATAATAATTATGTACTGACAAGCTATGAAAATTTAATAGATAGTTTAGTTGAAATCATGGAACAATCTGTTTTGGCACGTTCAGAGCAACAAACAGAAGATTATTTGAATGCGCTGTCAGAGGCAAGTCGTATTTCAAAATATATTTCTGAAATGACTCTTACGATCATCGACAAGGAACTCAATACGTATAAACGTGTTTACCGCAGCATGATTAACAATTCAGAGGAGTTACTCAAACTGGGAATTTGGTTATTACCTCTAATTACGATGTTATTATTGTTATTTGCGCATCTGTTTTCCAAAAGAATAACAAAACCAATCAATGAATTGACTCAAGCAGCACATGAGCTGTCTTTAGGACGTTTTGATTTAGAGGTGGAGGTTAATTCAAATGATGAAATCTCATTTTTAGCTAAAATGTTCGATAAGATGCGGATTAATATTAATAATTATTTATCTGAAATCAAACAGAAGGCACAGTTGGAAAATGAGCTTCAGCAAAGCAAACTGTTACTGCAAGAAAGTCAACTTCGTAGTTTGCAAAGTCAAATCAACCCTCACTTTCTTTATAATACACTGGACATGCTATCTAAAAAGGCATATATAGAAGATGCAGAAGAAACTAGTGATCTGTTAGTCAATGTTGCAGAGCTTCTGCGCTATAATCTGAACAAGCTGGAGAATTCCGCCTCGCTTTTTGAAGAGGTGCAGGTATTGAATCAATACATGAATATACAAAATACAAGATTCATTGATCGGCTGCAATTTCATTTGGATATTGATGAATCGTGTTTAGACGTACAAATTCCTCGGTTAACTTTACAGCCGATTGTTGAAAACGCTATCATACATGCGATCGAGCCGGTTGAAGATGGAGGAAGTATTTGGTTCCGCATTATCGAGGAGCTTGAACATGTGAGAATAGAAATTGAAGATGATGGGCCGGGGATGACGGAAGAAAAAGTACAGCAGATGCTTCAATTGAAAAAGACAAAGTCGGAAGGGCATTTTACGGGAATCGGGATTAGTAATGTCGTGAAACGATTAAGTTTGTTCTATAACAATCATGATGTTTTTGATATCGAAAGCAAAGTGGGAATCGGAACAAAGATTATTTTGAAAATACCAAAAACGGGGAGAGTGGAAGACAGTGAAACGACTCCTGATAGTTGACGATGAACAGATTGTGAGGGAAGGATTACAAGCAATAGTATCCAAGAACTTCCCCGAGATTCAAATTGAAGATGCAAGAAATGGGAAGATTGCATTAGAAAAGGCTATTACATTTCAGCCAGAATTGGTGTTGATGGATATTAAGATGCCGGGAATGAACGGACTTGAAACGATACAGAAAATGATGGAAATAGATCCCCACATCAAGTTTATCATGATTACGGCCTATGCTGAATTTGATTACGCCAAATCGGCAATGAAGTTAGGTGTGAAAGATTACTTGCTCAAGCCAAGTAAAGCAAGTGAAGTCGTAAAAGCGGTCAGCAGAGTGATGAGCAAAATAAAAGAGGAAAAGAAATCAAAGGAAAAGAGCCTCCAGCAACAAACTGTTTTACAGAAGGCATTAACAATCGTAGAAACGGATGTTGTAACACAGTTATTATTCGACCATGTACATGAAGTCCATTTGGAGGAGTTAGTGGAATTATTAGATACACCGATGACAAGTGAAAAGTTTGTGATGAGTATCTTATTACCGCATGATTCCAAAAGTCTGTATGCAGAAATTAAACAACGTGTCAGAAAAATAGGAAGTGCATGGGTTGGTACATTGTATGGACGACAAATCCCTATTATTGTGTTTAGGAAACCTGATGAGTCTTTTCGCTCTCAAGCGATTACACTTGCAAGAGAGGTTTTATCTGTAGCAAACACAACTGATAAAGAAGGTTGGTTCATCGGAATAGGGAATGTCTGTCATTCATTGGACACGATACGTCAATCGTACCAAGAATCACTTATAGCTACGAAAGACAGCTCCTTACCTGTAAAATATCGTTTTTATTCTGATATTCCAGTAGCTGATACGATTAATAAAGGATATCATTCGAAAAAGCATGAAAGTCAATTGTTTGATCAAATTCGAAATGGTCAATGGCAGGATATTTCCGAGGAAATAATAGGTATTATTGAGTTTCATGAAAAAAACGGTGTCCATCTTTTAGAAGCCCAGCAACGAGTCTTGGAAATACTATGGGTTGCCTCAAGGGTGTTGAATGAGATCGGAGTTGAACTAGATTCCCCTTTATATTTTGTACAAATAAATGATTTTAAACAATTGCGAACGGAGTCGCTTCATTTGCTCAACCAAATGAAGCAGTCTTTCATCAAATACCAGAACCAAGTGGAAGATGACACGATTAAACAGGTTAGGCAGTATATCGTGGAAAACTCGCATAAACAGATTTCCTTAGATGGGATTGCGCAAAAGTTCAAACTGAGCCCTATTTACATTAGTAAGCTTTTTAAAGAACAGTTAGGTGTGAACTATATTACCTTTTTGACAGAATGTCGCTTAGAGCATGCAAGGAAGTTGATGTTGGATCCTGAAAAAAGTTTAAAGGAAGTTACGTTTGAGATTGGCTATCAAGACCCGAATTACTTTAGCAAGGTTTTTAGAAAAGTATATGGAGTATCTCCGACCGAATATAGAAAGTCGTTGCTGGTTGCTAAGACGGAAAGGACATAGAAAAGGGGTGAATGGAATGAAATCGAGCTATTTGATGGTCAATATCCTGTTTTTGGTCCTCCTAGTACTTCTTTTACTTACATCTTGTGAATCGAATAAAAGCAACACTGTGCATGGTGATGAAAATGTGAAATCCTCATCACAAGTAGAGACTACCAGGAATACGACAGAAGCAGATGATCAAATTACGATTGGCTTTTCTATGGACACTTTAGCAGAGGATAGGTGGGTAAGGGATCGGGAACTGTTTCGTAAAGCGGTTGAGGCATTGGGGGCGGAAGTGAAGATATTTGCTTCTGAAGGAGACGATGCTTTACAAATACTACAAGCAGAAACACTAATAAACGAAGGCATCGATTTATTGGTCATCGTCCCGCATAATGCAGAGTCCACTGCGATGATTGTGAAAAAGGCCCACTCGGCAGGTATTAAGGTGGTATCTTATGACAGGCTAGTTCGTAATTCTGAAATTGATTTTTATATATCGTATAACAATGAAATGATTGGAGAATTGCAAGCTGATGCAATCACTGAACTCGTTCCTGAAGGGAATTATGTCTACATAGGTGGTGCAGACACTGATTACAATGCCCATTTAATTAAAAAGGGAGTATTCAACGTACTTCACCCTTTCATCGAAAAAGGGGATATCAACGTTGTTTATGATCAATGGTCAAAGGATTGGCTACCTGAAAAAGCATATGAAAGTATGGAAGAGGCTTTAAAGGCAAATGACAATGACATTGATGCCGTAATTGCTGCAAATGATGCGACAGCGGGAAAAGCAATTGAAGCATTGGCAGAACAAGGTCTTGCAGGGGCAGTCCCTGTTGCGGGACAGGATGCAGATCTTGCGGGTGCACAACGGATTGTGATGGGGACTCAAACGTTAACCGTATATAAGCCGTTAAAGCCATTGGCAGATCTCGCAGCTGAAGTAGCTGTCAAGCTTGCTAAAGGGGAGGAAGTGACAGGAGAAAGCATGATAAACAATGGAAAATCAGAGGTACCATCGATTCTCCTTGCCCCTATTGTCGTTGATAGCCACAATATAGACGACACCATCATCGCGGATGGCTTCCATTCTAAACAAGATGTATATCAGAAAAACAATGAATGAATTTTAACTGAACCACCAGGTTAAGAACCTGGTGGTTTTTAATGTTTTTCTAGGTATCCAAGTCGAATTTAAAAAAATACAGATAATGATAATTTATTACCACAAGTAAGCGCATACATAGGTTGAAAGGACTGCTATTCTAAAAAAGAAGGTAATGAATATAGTATTCAACAGGGGGGTTAATATGAAAAAGTTTAAATTGGTTTCTGTTTTACTAGTTGCGATACTAATGGCAGTTGTAGCAGTAGGTTGTAGTGATGATGGAGAGACGAGTGCTGAAGGTGGAAATGAAGGATCTAAAGGTGGAAAGGTAAACATTGGAATTGTTTTACCTACCAAAGATGAACCTAGATGGGTTCAAGATGAGGCACGCTTTAATGATGCATTAAAAGACACGGAGTACTCAACAGAGATTTTATTCAGTCAGGGTTCCTCCGCTAAAGAAAAGGAAAATGTAGAAACACTTATTAGTAAAGGTATTGATGTATTGATTATTGCCCCACATGATGGTGCAGCAGCTGGAGCTGCGGTGGAGGCTGCTAAGAAAGATGATATTACTGTAATTGCTTATGATCGACTCATCACAGATACAGATGCAGTTGATTATTACGTAACATTTGACAGTGTTGCGGTTGGTGAAGCTCAAGGGCAATACTTAATTGATAATGCTGGTGACGGAAAAGGAATACCGCTATACCTTTATGCAGGAGCGGCTTCGGATAATAACGCATTCTTATTCTTCGAGGGTGCATGGAATAAGTTACAGCCGAAAATCGCTGATGGAACATTTGTGATTGCAAACTCTAGTGAAGCAGAAAGTCTAAAGGATAAGGCAGAGCTTTCGAGGGATGAATTAGGAAGAATTCTTGGCCAGGTTACGACAAACTGGGATCCGAACGAGTCTAAAAACAAAGCTCAAACGCACTTGACTGCTGCTAGTACAGACTTAAAAGGTGATGTTGCCATTCTTGCTCCGAACGATGGTACTTCCCGTGCAATAGCGGATGTTTTTGGAACTGATCCTGATATTTCAAGCTTTGTAGTGACTGGACAAGACGCTGAGAAGGCTTCTATTCAATATATTATTGATGGTAAACAATCGATGACTGTATTTAAAGATGTACGCACACTTGTTGTCGATGCGATGGGTATGGCTGTTGACATCCTTAAAGGTGAAACACCTGAAACAACAGGTACTTATGATAACGGAAGTAAAGAGGTTTCAGCAAAACAAACAGATGTCATTGTAGTGGAACAAAAGAATGTAAAGAGTGAACTCATTGACTCCGGTTACTATGAAGCAAGTGAATTCTCTGGGCTATAAAACGAAAATAACTAGTAATCTTAAAGAATAGTGATAGATTAACCATCTGTCACTATTCACTTTTACCATAGTTATTTGGTCGAGGAGGAATAAAATGAGCGAATATATTCTCGAAATGAAACAGATCACGAAGGAATTTACAGGAGTCAAAGCGCTCAGTGGTGTGAATTTCAAGGTGGAAAAAGGTGAGATTCATTGCTTGGTTGGTGAAAATGGGGCTGGAAAGTCTACCTTAATGAAAATACTAAGCGGTGTTTATCCATATGGAACCTATGAGGGTGATATTGTATTTAATGGTGAGGTTCAACGATTTAACAAAATCAACGATAGTGTTGAGGCTGGAATCGTCATTATCTATCAAGAGCTTGCACTATTTCCCGATCTTCCGGTATATGAAAATATCTTTATTGGAAACGAAGTGAATCATGGTGGAGTGTTAGATTTTAATCAAACTATCGTTGAATCTAAAAGATTGCTTGAAAAAGTTAATCTTAAAGTGAACCCTGAAACCTTGATTAAGGATTTAGGTGTAGGTAAACAGCAATTGATTGAGATTGCGAAAGCATTGAGTAAAGATGTAAAATTACTGATTTTAGACGAACCGACAGCAGCGCTTAATGAGGATGATAGTGAAAATCTATTAAGCTTGTTGCGCGAATTGAAGAAGCAAGGAATCACCTGTATTATGATTTCACACAAATTGAAGGAAGTGATCTCCATTGCGGATAAGGCAACTGTCATTCGGGATGGAGAGACGATTTGTACCTTAGATGCAGCTAAGGGTGAGATTAATGAGAATACAATCATTAAAAATATGGTTGGTCGTGAAATTGAGGATATTTATCCGAAAAGAGCAAAAAAAGACTTTGGTGATAACGTTCTTGAATTATCCAACTGGACTGCTTATGATCCGCAACTAGGCCGTAACGTTTCCAAGAATGTTAATTTACATGTGAGGAAAGGTGAAATTGTTGGAATAGCGGGCTTAATGGGCTCTGGGCGAACAGAGCTGGCTCTCAGTATTTTCGGGAATTCCAAGTCTTACAAAATACAAGGGGATTTATATGTGGAAGGACGTCCTGTCCTATTGAGGCATACAGAACAGGCTATTAAAGCAGGAATTGCTTATGTTACGGAAGATCGTAAGGGAGATGGGTTATTTTTACTGCAAGATATTAAGAATAATATCTCTGCAGCCAACCTGAAAGGTATATCTGCGAATGGGGTTATTAATGAAAATGAGGAAATCAAAGTTGCCGATCATTATAAAACTTCCATAGGCATTAAAGCTTCCTCCATACAGCAGGTCGTCGGTAATTTGAGTGGTGGTAACCAACAAAAGGTTTCATTAAGTAAATGGCTGTTCGTAGGGCCTAAGTTACTTATCTTAGATGAACCAACGAGAGGAATTGACGTTGGTGCTAAATTTGAAATTTATTCCGTAATGAATGAACTGATAGCTCAAGGCATGAGTATTATTATGATTTCTTCAGAACTTGGTGAAGTTTTAGGGATGAGTGACCGGATTTATGTGATGGCTGAGGGAGAAATCAAAGGGGAGTTGTCGGCTGCGGAAGCCGATCAAGAAAAAATCATGCAACTTGCTACGCAATAGGAGGTTAGTGCAATGAAACTATTGAATGAAGCGAAGCATTTAATTAAAGATAATATCCGGGATTACGGTATGTACATCGCTTTACTCGTGATTATGGTTACTTTTACGATTCTGACAGATGGCCTATTCATGTCATCAAGGAATATTAGTAATTTATTAGATTCTGCTGGGTATATTGCTGTTTTAGCTGTTGGTGTCATGTTAGTCATCGTCATTAGACATATTGACTTATCTATCGGTTTCCTAGCTGGATTCCTTGGTGCGATTGCAGCGATATTACTGATGCAAGTAGGAATGCCAGTTTATATCGTCATTCCAATTATTTTAGTTTTAGGAATTGCTGCTGGATCCATAACGGGTATTCTAGTTGCTAAAGTAGGAATACCTGCCTTCGTTGCTACATTGGCTGGTTGGCTTATTTATCGAGGTGCTATTCTATTAGCAACGGAAAAGACAGGAACCATCATTATTGATGATGATATGTTTAATGCGATTGGAAATGGATATATTCCATCGCTCATGGTAGTTGGTGGAGTTCATCTACTATCTTTATTAGTTGGTGCATTAGCGATTGTGTTCTACATATACAGTATGATTAAAAACCGAAGAAATAAAATAAAATATAACTTTGAAGTGGTATCGAAGGAAATATTTATCCTCCAACTTGTTTTTGTATCAGCTATTATCGGTTATATTACATGGGTATTGGCAAGTTACAACGGATTATCTTGGACAGTCATCATCATGCTTCTTGTGGTATTCATCTATCATTTTATTACAACGAAAACAGTTTTAGGAAGACATATTTATGCGGTAGGTAGTAATCCGGAAGCGGCGCATCTGAGCGGAATCAATGTGAGTAAGATTACATTGCTCGTTTTCGGTTCGATGGGGATGCTATCCGCCTTATCCGGTATTTTATACACTTCCCGTTTACAGTCTGCTACAACAACAGCGGGTACACTATTTGAGCTTGATGCCATTGCAGCAGCCTTTGTTGGGGGTGTTTCCGCTGCGGGTGGTGTTGGTAAAGTAACAGGAGCTATTATCGGTGCACTCGTTATGGCGACATTAACCAACGGGATGAACTTGATGGGAGTAGGGATAGCCCCTCAATATATCATCCGTGGTGGGGTGTTGGCCCTCGCCGTTATATTTGATGTATACACTCGGAAACAGCGAGCATAAAATCAAATTTGAATTCAAGAATGAAACGAGTCAGCTATGATAAATAGTTGGCTCGTTTTTATTAGGAGAAATTCACTCTTTGTAAGAATTAAAGCTTGTGGTTCTTTATCATGCTTTCATAAAATATCCTTTGTTGAAATGAGGAATAATACATGAGAAATTTATTTACTTTTAAGAGCTTGAAAATGAAAATCTTAGGTGGTTTTTCTTTTGTCATTTTATTATTTCTTATCTTTGGTATGTATATCTATTATTCTGTCAGTGATGTTAATATGGATACAGAAAGTATGATTAATAAAGATCTTCAATTGCTGATAGCAAGTGAGCAGATGGCTATTAGAATGGCTAACGGGATTGGATTGGCCAGTGGTTATGTCTTATTTGGTTATAATGATTATAAAGATATATTTGAAGACGAGACAAAGAAGGCCCAACATTACGAAAAGATTGTGCAAGAGATTGGTGCATCAGCTGAATTTGAGGAACTTATCGGACGAGCTGCTGAATGGAGATCGGCTGTGGAACAGGATGTATTTACTGAATTTGAAAATGGCAATATAGAACAAGCTACTTTAAATCTTACGATATCGTCAAAAGAAGCTCGACAAATTATGGAAGGTTTTGAAGAGTTAGCGGTAGAAAGTGAAGTTATCATTCAACATCAAGGTAAAAATATCATCAAAAATGGGAATTTGACCCTCTATATCGCATTAATCGCACTTTTAATCGTCATCATGATCAGTATAGTTGCGGCATTTGTAACTTCCGCTAGCATCACGACTCCAGTTAAAAAGGTAATGGAGCGATTAAAATTAATTGCAAGTGGAAATCTCAGTCACGAACCTTTAAAAGTGAAATCAAAAGATGAGATGGCCCAGCTTGTTATGTCTACAAATGAAATGAGCAAGAATATACGCGACTTGATCAGTGAAATTAACAACGCTTCCCTATCCATTTCAAGACAGAGTGAAATATTATCCCGTTCAGCAAAAGAGGTGGATATCGGTTCCTTACAAATCTCTACTACGATGCAAGAATTGGCTGGTGGAACGGAAACCCAGGCTATAAGAACGAGTGAATTGGCATCCATCATGGTAGCTTTCTCTACAAAAGTTGAAGAGGCTAAAAATAATGGTTATCGAATCCAAAAAGCTTCCAGCGATTTGTTGCATATGACAAATGAAGGCAGTGAATTGATGCGGGCTTCCAGTCAGCAAATGTTCAGAATTGATGGGATTGTTAAGGATGCAGTGGGTAAGGTGAGGGGGTTGGATGAAAAGTCAGATAAGATATCCAGATTGGTTTCTGTTATACAGGAGATCGCTGACCAAACGAATTTACTTGCATTGAACGCTGCAATTGAAGCTGCTAGAGCAGGAGAACAAGGCAGAGGTTTTGCGATAGTGGCTGATGAAGTCAGGAGGCTGGCAGAACAGGTATCGACTTCCGTTTCAGATATTACCTCTATCGTGCATGATATCCAATATGAATCTAGTTTAGTTACAGAGTCGCTCGAGGATGGGTATGTAGAAGTTGCTAAAGGAACGAAGCAAATTGAAACAACACAAGAAACTTTTAATGTAATTGGTCATGCCTTAACAGAAATGACGAGCCATGTTCAAGTAGTATCCAATAACATTTTGGACATAGCAGAGAATACTAAAAAGATGAATGTGTCTGTAACGGAGATTGCTTCTATTTCTGAAGAATCAGCTGCTGGGGTAGAGCAAACTTCAGCTTCATCTGAGCAGATTAGCAATACAATAAAGGAAGTTGCGAATAACGCTAATGATCTAGCCATGTTAGCAGAGGACTTAAATCGCCAGGTGAATCGATTTGTTCACACACCGGGATCCTTCGGGGATAAAAATGGAAGAAGTGGTATTGCTGGAAACAATAATAATGAAGCAGGTAGACAGAAGGATTAAAGTAAAAGATATTAGCACAAAAAAGAGCATTATCGAATCGTCTTCTGAGTAAAATGAAGTACTGATGAACATAAATCAGCAGTTTTATAAGATTACAGAAAAGGTAAGCCGTAAACATGTCCGAAATAGCTGTTATATATGCGAAAAGCTAGGAGGGCCCTCCTAGCTTTATACATTAAAAAGTAAAGCGTGCTACTTGTTCACCTTCAATAACTAACCCTTCTAATTCTCGAAATCCCATCCGCTCGTATACTCGCTTTGCACGTTCATTTGTCGGTTCATAAGAAAGTGAGATGGTCTGATGATGCCCCTCTTTTATTCTCTTGATATCATCAATGATAAGTTTTACGCTCTTTAACCCATACCCCTTCCCTTGGTGCTTTTGGTCAATCATCATGCGATAAATCCAGTATTCCTGATCGTCTTCGTCTAAACCGTAAAGCGTGAAACCAATCATTTCTTCCTCAAAGTAAATTCCTTTAGCATGGAAGTCCTCTAAGAAATTCAACTGAGCAAGCGATACGGCGTTGGGTGCAACAAAGTGCGATTGATCTTCACGGACTCGTAATGCTATAGCTTCTAACCAGTTGTCCTCTGTAATCGGTTTTAAATGCAACATAGTTATATTCCTCTCATCTTTGAATTGAAAATCCCTGACTATAGTAAATATTCGGTGGTCAAGAGAAAAATTCCTTCAAATGAGGAATGCTTCGTCCGAAATTTCTCCTCGCTTCTGATAATAGGTTGCTTTTAAAACAACGTATATATAAAATAAAGTATATATAGTGAGGAAGAACTAGGAAATACAGCATAAACTTGGTTGAAAATTACTCTCATTACATCAATAAAAGTATTTGTTCGATCATTTCGTTCACATCAATGAAAGAGAAAGTGAGTTTTTCTATATTGATCGTTTTTGCTAGCATTCTAATCATAGGACTTTTCATATCATGTGTGTATCAAAGTAAGCAGAAAGCCAAGCTACAACAGGAAGTAAGTCTATTAAAGCCAATGGTAAAAACGGTAAATAATATCCGTGATATTTTATATTATTGTGAAACCGTTCCTAAATTGAACTATTTGTATTTAAGCCCTACCGTGGATGACTTGCTTGGTCCAGGCACATTAGAGGAACACTTGCAAAATCCTGATAAGATTTTTGACATTGTCCATCCTGATGATATGGGAATCTTAAAGAAAAAGGAATTGGGACAGCTTGATTTCAACGAACCTATTAAAGTGCGGTTCAGAAATCATGAGGGAAAGTATATTTGGTTTGAGGAATATGCCAGGCCCGTGTATAAAGACGGAAAATTTGTAGCGGTAACAGGGATTTATAGAAACATTGATGACATGGTTGCGTTACAGGAGCAGCTAGAATATAAATCTACTCATGATGCACTGACAAATGTACGAAACCGGGAATATTTCGAGTCGAAAATGAGCTTTTTCAACCAATGTAAGATTCCGATGGGAATTGTCATAGCAGACTTGGATGAACTGAAACAGATCAACGATAATTATGGACATCAAATGGGGGACCGTCTGATCCGTGAAGCAGCAAATGGTTTAAACACACACGCAGAAGCTGGAATGATTGTGGCAAGAATCGGTGGAGATGAATTTGCTGTACTTATACCGAACGCAACTGTTTTACAGGTAAAGCAGTATGTTGAAAAGGTTCAAGATGAAATGCAGCAAAGAGTTGGATTAACACATTCACCGATACAGATCTCAATTGGATATGAGTACGCTAATAACTCCTTTGGTGTTATGGAACAACTAATGAGTGTAGCAGATGAAAATATGTATCAAAATAAAAATAGCAAAAAGCAATTGCTGACAGTAGAAGGTTAAATATTATAAGGTTTTAAAATAGGGAGAGATTCCACGTTGAGCTGTACATCGGTACATCACGAGGAATCTCTCCCTGTTTATTTAATATTTACGATCAGTTCACTTTTTTGTGTTTACCGGTTCCTGCTATTTTCATTGTTTCTTGTATATACTTTGCGGATTTATGTAACAGTGTCATTTCTTTTTCATCCAGTTCAATCTCAAGTTGCTGTTCCACACCATTTTTACCGATAATGCATGGCATGCTCAGTGCGACGTCTCTATTATAGCCATATTGGCCATTTAACGTCGTACAGACTGGATAAATACTGCGTTCATCCAATATGACCGACTTTGCCAGGGTGACCGCTGCTTGAGCAATAGCTGCGTTTGTCCATCCTTTGCTCGTGATGACACGATACGCAGCATCAACAACTTTCTGGCCAAATACTTCCCGATTGAGGGGTTCTTTCCCTTGGAAGTGTTTGTCCAATTCCTTTTCGCCGAGACCTTGAACGTTTAGTCGGCTGAAGACAGGGAAAGCAGTCATTCCGTGTTCGCCCATCATATAACCAGTGACACTTTTTGGATCGATATTGTAATTGGAAGCAACCGCATGGCGTAGACGGGCGGAATCAAGCATGGTTCCTGTTCCGAATATCCGTCCCTTTGGATAATCGAATTCATTTTCAGCTACATACACCATCGTATCTAATGGATTTGTAATTAAAATGATGATGGCATCTTTTGTGTACGCTGTAATGCCTTCCATTACTTCCCGTATGACTTCCGCATTTACTTCTGCGAGCAGTGCTCTGTCCGGTTTTTCATTTTTATCGGTAGGGATGATGCTTGGCCCTGCAGCAATAATGATGATATCTGCGTCTTTTACATCCTCATAACTACCATCATACACATGGATATTCGTCATATAAGTAAGGGCCGTAGCATGAGCTTGGTCCAAAGCTTCACCCAAAGCTACATCTTTATTTTTATCAATTACAACTATTTCAGAAAAAAGGTCCGTTTTCATTGCATCGGCAAGTACATAAGATCCGACATGTCCGACGCCTACAACCGCAAGTTTATTACGTTTCATGATTTTCCTCCTCGTCATCCTGTACAATCTTCTCTAAGCTCGTCAAAAAAGTCTTTCCTTTATTTTAGCTGTTTTCAGATAAATGTCTATATTAAATTATACAAAATGAAATGAATTGAATAATTATTTATATTGACCCTTATATGTGACTTGTATTAAAATAGGGAAAATTAGCATAGATTAGTATAGTGTAGAAAAGAGGAGAAAGATGTCACATCTAGAAGCGACAGATCGATTGAGTAGAGAAAAACTAACCATTTTCAACATTCCTGTTGGCTGGTTTTTGTTCATTGTGTTCATTACTTTATTTGCGATGTATACAGGGAATCTACCGGCAGGTATGGTAGGTGCTCTCCTGATTATGATGATCCTTGGGGAGTTTTTTGGTTGGATTGGAGATCGTACACCGATTTTACGTAGTTACCTTGGTGGTGGAGCAATTGTAGCTATATTTGGCTCTGCGTTTTTAGTACATATGAATTGGATGCCCGAGGAAACATCAGGTATGATTGTTGATTTCATGCAAACGAGCGGCTTTTTAAATTTTTATATAGCTGGGTTGATAACCGGCAGTATTCTTAGCATTGATTCTAAAGTCTTGATAAAAGCCGGAACGCGATTTGCCATACCTTTAATTATAGGTGTAGCAACGGCAATTGTAATTGGAGGAGCAGTCGGTTCCATTATAGGAGAAGGCTTTATCAAATCGGTTCTTATCATTGTTTTTCCGCTGATGGGTGGAGGCATGGGGCTGGGTGGTGTGCCAATGTCTCAAATCTACTCCGATGTGTTGGGCAATGAACCAAGCTATTATATGTCGCTTCTTGTACCAGCGATTGCATTAGGTAACTTATTTGCAATTGTGCTTGCTAGCGTGCTAAACGGACTTGGTAATAAATATCCAAAGTTGACTGGAAATGGGGTCATGATTCCAGGCTTTGAATATGAGAAACAAAAAGAAAAAGATTACAGTATCAGTCAGTTAGGAATCGGTTTGCTTGTAGGATTATTATTTTTAACCCTTGCAACTGGATTAGGGAATTTTATTCCACTCCATCCTTTTGCATTGATGATATTGATGATTGCGATATTTAAAGTAACAAATCTCCTCCCGAAATTTTTAGCAGATGCTGCAGTTGCATGGTTCCGCTTCGTCTTGAAAAACTGGACCTATGCATTATTGGTTGGGATTGGAATCACATTTACAGATCTCAATGTAATCATGGAGGCATTCACCCTTGAATTCGTCCTTATTGTCGGCATTACTGTTATCGGCGTCATGTTGATGACAGGTTTTGTCGGAAAGTTAGTCGGCATTTATCCTATAGAAGCGTCGATTACCTCAGGATTAGGCATGATTAGCATGGGAGGGACTGGTGATGTATCCGTTCTGGCTGCAGCTAGAAGAATGGAATTAATGGCATTTTGTCAAATTGCCTCCACGTTAGGAGCATCATTGATTTTATTCTTGGCAGATATATTTGCAAAGATGTTGTAGGTTCAATGTTTCAGGTAGGTTCGCCACTATAGAAAGTGGCGGCCTTTTTTAATTGATTACTATGACAGTTCGTTTTATCGATAAACATCTAAAAAACTATGAAATGGATTATACTATATAGGGATGATGGATTTTTCTAATAAGAATGTAAAATATGAAAAAGTGGTGAATTGTTATTGAGGAAATTTAAGAAGGTCTATTTAGAAATTACAAGTGTCTGCAATTTGGCTTGTGTATTTTGTCCACCAACATTACGGCCTAAGCAATTCATTTCATTGGAGGATTATTCCAAGCGATTGGACGAAATTAAACCGCACACTGACTATGTATACTTGCATGTGAAGGGGGAGCCACTGCTCCACCCTAAGATTGGTGAACTGTTGGACATCAGTCATGAGAAAGGTTTTAAAGTTCACATCACAACAAATGGAACATTGATCAAAAAGAAGAGAGAACAACTATTAAACAAGCCTGCACTCCGACAGCTGAATTTCTCGCTACATAGTTTTGATGGCAATCCAGCTCTGAGGGATAAAGATAAGGAAGGCTATGTGAGAACTATCCTCTCTTTCATTCGAGAAGCAACGAGCCAATCGGAAATGTATATTTCTTTGAGATTATGGAACTTGACACAAAACAATGAGGAAAATCTTAAAAGACAACGTAATCGGGAATTATTAGAGATTATTGAGGAGGAATTTAATCTGGATTATAAAGTTGAAGAGCGAATTAAGCCAGGCGGCGGCATTAAAATTGCTGACCGTGTGTACATCAATCAAGATTACGAGTTTAAGTGGCCTTCATTAGATGAAGAAGAGGATGATGGGAAAGGCTTTTGCTATGGGTTGAGGAATCAGGCTGGTATTTTGGCAGATGGAACGGTAATTCCTTGTTGTCTCGATGGTGAAGGTGTGATTGATCTTGGTAATATTGAGGAGCACTCCTTTTCGGACATCATCGAAATGGATCGGGCGAAAAATCTCGTTGATGGTTTTTCCAGAAGGGTCGCAGTGGAGGAATTATGTAGGAAATGTGGTTTCCGTAAAAGATTTGGAGCATAGTTTTTATAGAAAATCTGAAATGGTTGAAAGCCGAACTCGATGTTCGGCTTTTTTATCTTCTCTCACTTAGGCATTTGCACACCAATCCCCGAAATAATGAATACAATAAGCTAACAAATCGGAGAGGAATGAACAAAATGCCCCAAATATTTCCTGTCGGTATTCAAACGTATGTATTAAATAACGGGCCCAATCAGAGAGTGTATTATCCTCAAGCAGTAGGTATGCAGAATCAACAGTTAGAAAGATATATTAATCAAGCCATCGTACATCAAACCCAGCAGCTCATCCAAGAGCAAGTTGGGAATATGCCGAGTTCTGTGCAAGAGATGCTAGGTACGTATGAATTGAAAAATAATCAACGTCAAGTACTTAGTCTTTCACTATCGAATTATACGTACCATCACCAGGCTGCCCATGGTTTGACGATCATCAAGTCCTTAACATTTGATTTGGAGAAAGGAAAGTTGGTGAGTCTGAAAGATTTGTTCAAGCCAGGAAGTGGTTATGTTGGAAGGCTATCTAGCTTAATCGATGAACAAATTAAACAGCGGGACATCCCCCTGTTGGGAGAGTTTACAGGTATTCGTCCTGATCAAGATTTTTATATTGCGGACAAGGCACTTATTATCTACTTTCAACTTTATGAAATCACTCCATATGTTTATGGTTTTCCTATGTTTCCTATATCCGTTTATGATATTCAAGATATGATAGACGAGAACGGTCCATTAGGCCGAATGGCTACGAATAATTAACTGAGGTTCAATAATTGTTCATAAGTTGGCAGGATTTTTATCATTTCCTTTTTATGTAATAGCACATGTCCGGGATTATACGTTAAAATAAAGTATTGGAACTTATCAAGCTATTAAATAGAGAGGAAGTTTAGAAGACTATTGAAAGTACATCATAGATTATTTCTCGGTTTACTACTTGTTTTTGGATTAGCCGGATGTGGTAGTAATGAGATTGTGACCAATGTTGGAGAGTTGGATTTTGAGCAGCCATTAAAAATACCGGAACTGCTGGAACCGGAAATTTTAGAAGATGGTACGAAACATTTTACCTTGACGATGGGGCCGGGAACGACTGAATTTTTTCCAGGAACAAACACAGACACCTGGGGAATAAATGGCTCGTATCTTGGTCCGACTGTTCGGGTTTCCCGTGGCGATCAAGTGTCCTTTGATGTCGTCAATAATTTGGGGGAAGTCTCGACACTGCATTGGCACGGTATGTTATTGCCTCCAGAGATGGACGGTGGCCCACATCAAATGATTGAAGCGGGTGAGACGTGGAAGCCTCATTGGACGATAGACCAGCCGGCTGCGACCACTTGGTTCCATCCTCATCTACATGGTAATACGGCACAGCACGTGTATCGCGGACTTGCAGGGATGTTTATTATTGATGATGAGGATTCCGAAAAACTCCCTTCTGAATACGGTGTGGATGATATCCCACTTATTGTCCAAGATAAATTGTTTACGAGTGATGGTCAGTTAGAATGGGATGATGATGGATCCTATGGGTTGCTTGGAGATGAGATACTGGTGAATGGAACCCATGATCCATATCTTGAAGTGACTGCGAATCAAGTCCGTTTCCGTCTGCTGAATGGCTCCAATGCCAGGGCTTATAATTTCGGATTCACTGACGGACGTTCTTTCCAAGTCGTTGGAAATGATGCTGGACTTCTAAACGAACCAGTAACATTAGATCGAATCATGTTAAGTCCAGGAGAACGTGCGGAAATCGTCGTTCAATTCGAGCCGGGAGATGAGACGATTCTTCGGAGTTACAGCGGGACTGCCGGGATTGAAAGTGGAGAATTTGATTTGTTGAAAATCATTGCTGCTGATGAACTCACAGAATCTGAACCGATAAGTGGTGAACTTTCTTCGGTCCCACCTATAGAGGTTCCAGAGGATGCAAAGATCCGTCAATTCAACTTAACGATGGAAAATGATATAAATGGGAAGAAAATGGACATGAAACGGATTGATGAAGTTGTTGCTGCAGGTACGACGGAAATTTGGGAAATCCATAATTTTGGGCCGGAACATAATTTTCATATCCATAATGCAGCGTTCAGGGTACTGGAAGTGGCTGGCGGTGAGCCTAAAGAATATGAACGTGGCAGGAAAGATACCGTATTTATCCCACATGGTGCAAGTGTGAAAATTGTCGTTGAATTTGCTGACTACACGGATATGGAGTTTCCGCTCATGTATCACTGTCATTTATTAAAACATGAAGATGGTGGTATGATGGGGCAATTCTTGCTGGTGGAACCCGGTACAGAAGAAGAGGCACCGTTGGAACTAGACATAGAAGTAGATGAAAGCCATCAACATTAAATAAATTTGAATCCAAACCGGACAGGCTTCATGCTTGTCCGGTTTTTTGATGTATATTTTCTCGGTCTTAAGTCATATATATAGATGGTACAGAAAAAATAACTTGGGTAGTTGGAATAGTTTTCTATTAAATCTATTTAAAATTATCAAACTATCTGTATAATAATAAATATTCAAATAAATATGAGGGGAAGTGGGAAGTTTTTATGAAAATTAGAAGCTTTAAAGTTGGCATTATTTCTATCCTCATCGTATTACTAGCAAGTATACCTTTTATCACTCATGAAGGTGAATTATTTGTCGTCGCATCAGATGAAGTGGCTGAGGTAACAGAAGGCTTGTCCCTCGAAGAAAAACTGGACCAGCTCCTAGATAATCCCGTACTAGATCGCTCAATAGTAGGAGTCAGTGTCCGGAATGCGGAAACAGGAGAGGAAATTTATGCAAACGATGGTGACATCATGTTGCACCCTGCTTCGAATATGAAAATCCTTACGGCAGCTGCAGCGTTGGAAATTCTAGGTCCAGATTATCAGTTTAAGACGGAAATATGGACGGATGGTAACCCGAGGTCGAGGGTGTTACAGGGAAATTTATACTTAAAGGGCAAAGGAGACCCTACGCTCTTGAAAGAGGATTTTGATGAAATCGCTCAGCAATTAAAAGACAAAGGAATTATGAAGATAAATGGTAATTTAATCGCAGATGATAGTTGGTATGATGATGTAAGACTTTCTCAAGATCTGAATTGGTCAGATGAACCATTTTACACTGGTGCCCAGGTGTCGGCGTTAAATCTGTCACCGAACGCAGATTATGATACAGGAACGGTGATTGTGGAAGTGACTGCGGCGGATAAAGCTGGAGAAAAGGCAAAGGTGAATCTGGAACCATACACGAATACGGTAAATATCGTGAACAAAACGGAAACGGTTGCTGCTGGCCAGTCGAAGAGCATTTCCATTGAAAGAGAACATGGGTCCAATAATATTATCATTAAAGGGAAGATGCCACTGGACGGTTCGATGTCAAGGTCATGGGTTTCTGTATGGGAACCGAGCTATTATGCCGCAGATGTGTTTAAGCAATCCTTGGAGGAGCATGGAATCGACTTCCTTGGACGATCCAAAGTAGAGCGTGGCGTAACCCCAGATGATGCAGATTTACTAGTGACGCATACTTCCATGCCATTATCAGAAGTTTTAGTTCCATTTATGAAATTGAGTAATAATGGTCATGGGGAAATGTTGACGAAAGAAATGGGCCAAGTGGTCCATGGAGAAGGAAGTTGGGATAAAGGATTGGAAGTGCTGGAAGATGTGGCTGTGAATTTCGGAGTAGATGGTAAATCCATCCTGCTACGTGATGGTTCAGGGATGTCACATAAAACTTATATTCCAGCTAGTGAATTATCACGCTTCCTCTATGAAATCCAGGATGAGGCATGGTATGAGCATTTTGAATACTCCTTGCCTGTTGCCGGAGAGTCTGAACGATTTGTTGGTGGTACGTTGCGTAATCGAATGACTTCCGAGCCGACAAAGGGGAATGTCTTTGCAAAAACAGGTTCTTTAACGAGTGTGAACACACTATCTGGATATGTATTGACTGTGGAAGGAGAGAAACTGATTTTCTCCATTTTAAATAACAATTATATTAGTGGTTCAGTGACTCCAATTCAAGACGCGATTGTCACTGAGTTAGCAAAACACACATTTGAAGAGTAAAGTTGGAAGGGATCACCGTAGTGGTCCCTTTTATTTTTTTATTATCAGTGTAAAATTGGTGGAATGGATGTGTTGTCTTTATCATTCCTTAGAGAAATATGCAATTCAAGCTTTCGATTGATAGAGGCGAAGAAGATTTCCTCCACATTATCAATACCTTGATCGGCCAAGTGCTGGATTAACCAAGGTTCATTTAAATGAACCTCTTTCAATACTTCGGGATAGATTTTCCCCTCTACGATGACAGGAAAGGAAATCGATGATGTTGGTGTTGCGATATACATATCTTCCACTTTAATATTTTGTTTTTCTGGTTTTTTTAGTACACTTAACCCCCCAGATGGTTCGACTACTGCTGTTTCTACTTCACTAATATCAAATACATCTTTCTCCCGGAGCAGTTGCAGAATGTTATCAATGGAATAACGAATTTGTTTCAAGTTCTTATGTATAAATTTTCCATCTTGAATAACGACGGTCGGTTCAAATGTCAGCAACCTGCCGATTTTTCGATTGGAGATTTTCCAGTTGGCGACAATTCGTTGAAACAATGCGATTGCGATGATCGCATAAGCTGTTGGTATATGGTTAATCTCAGGATCGGCAATATCCGCTCCAACTAGTGCCCCTAAAATGATGACGATTAAAAAGTCAAAAACAGGCAGTTCGGCAATTGCCCGTTTTCCCATGAATAACGTCATAAAGAAAAGCAACGGAATAATAGTTATAATTCTTCCGGAAACAATAAGTAAGTCTTTCATTAAGTCTAGCATCCATACAGTCCTTTCTGTAGAACAGTGAGTAATGAAGAAAAAAGGGGATACTACCACTTTTTCCAATTTAAACTAAAAATAGTACAGAAATAATGCTTTGACTGTATAAATGTCGTTCGTATTCATCAACAACCAAGCCTAGATGACATATAATATTCTACTAATTATAGGTTGGGACTGAGAACAATGATGAACATGAAAGACGATGAGAAAAGCCGTAAATTAACGAAACCTAATATTCTTATCTTCATGGTGGATGAGCAGCGCTTTCCACCGGCTTATGAAAATGAAGAGCTAAAGAAATGGCGAAAGGAAAATCTGAAAACGCAGGAATTATTGCGTAAAAATGGGATGGAGTTTTTAAATCATTATGTTGGCAGCACAGCTTGTATCCCGAGCCGAACTACATTGTATACAGGTCAATATCCATCCTTGCATGGAGTGACGCAAACCATAGGAGGCGCTTCCCCTTCTTTTGCCCCTAACGTGTTTTGGTTAGATCCTCAAACGGTTCCCACATTCGGTAATTATTTCCGCGCAGCAGGCTACCGGACGTTTTGGAAAGGGAAATGGCATGCGAGTGAACCAGACATATTAATTCCTGGGACCCATGATGCCTTACCGAGTTATGACCCAAATACAGGTGTTCCGGATGCAAAACTGGAAAAGCTTTACTTAGATGCAGACCGTTTGGATGAGTACGGTTTCTCCGGCTGGCTAGGACCTGAGCCACACGGTTCCAATCCACGGAATTCAGCTTCATCTGCTGGAGTTGGGACGAGTGGACGTGATGAAGTGTATGCAAGGGAAATCGTTGATTTAATACAATCACTGGAGGCCGAAGATAAGAATGATCCTTGGTTAATCGTCTCTTCCTTTGTAAATCCTCATGATATTACCCTGTACGGAGAAATTACGAAGCTTAGCCCGTTATTCAACTTTGAGATTGATCCAACTGTCCCACATATCCCTCCTGCTCCCACATCCGATGAATCATTACTTACAAAACCGACGGCCCAACAAAATTACAAAGAAGCGTACCAAAAGACATTCCAACCGACAAGAGATAGCTTGTTTTACCGAAAACTGTACTATTCGCTCCATAAACAAGTCGATCAAGAAATGAGCAAAGTACTCCATGCTCTAAAAGACTCCGACTTCTATGAAAATACGATTGTTATCTTCACATCAGACCATGGAGATTTACTAGGTTCCCATGGCGGACTCTTCCAAAAATGGTACAATGCCTACGAAGAATCGATTCATGTGCCTTTCATCATCCATCATCCGAGATTGTTTCCAAGAAAAGCAACTACAAAGATGCTTACAAGTCATGTAGATATTTTACCGACTCTATTAGGTCTTGCCCAAATAGATGAACTCTCGATTCGCAAGCAGCTAGCCAAAAATCATTCAGAAGTACATCCTCCTGTGGGGAGGGACTTGTCACCCCTGCTATATGGCAACGCTGACTTTCTTCGGGCGAATGAAGCTCTATACTTCATGACGGATGATGATGTTACGAAAGGTGTCAATCAAGTTAGCATATCTGGTGAACCATATAATTCTGTTGGACAGCCGAATCATGTGGAAACAGTGATTGCCTATCTGCAGACTGGAAAAAATATGGAAGAGGAATTATGGAAGTTCTCACGTTATTTTGACAACCCTCAATTTTGGGGTGAACCAGGTGTGGAGGACCAGCTGACAGAGTTTGAGAATCAAACCCCGATTCATGAGGATGTTACTGTCTCTTTATATAAAACAACGACTCGTAAAACCCCTGTTCCCGAGCAATATGAGCTGTATAATCTAACAAAAGATCCTTATGAAACAAAAAATCTGGCACACTCTTCCAATGAAAATGCTCTTACTGGTTTAGTTCAAATGTTGATGAATGGGTTATTGGAGGAACAACGCCGGCAAAAAAGGTTGAAACCCTCAAATGGAATAGGATAAAACAATGGTTAGAAGTAAAAAGGGATGCCCAGATTACAGGACATCCCTTTTGTTTTAGAAATTGATTTAACTTTGAATGAGCCCCATATTTCCTGTCTTGCAAACTCTGGATAAGCGGACATAAAGTGTACTAGGATTGGTGACTGCAATAAAGAAGGATAAGTGTCGAATAAATTCCTGTCTCCATATTTTATCGCATGTAAAGCGAGCGGCAATTCATGTTTGAATATATCCACTCGCCTAGCTGCTACGGAGGGGTCCACCTCTCCGCGATCGATATATAGATAAACTAGAAACTTCAAAGTACCATCAGAAAAAATCCACTCACCCAGAACTTCATCTCTAAGCGGATTAATGTTATCCCAAGCAAAACCATGACCGATAGTTAAAAAGAGATCTCCTGTATGATCAGAGTGGGTCAGTGTATATCGTCTCGGAATGATTGGGTGTGTATCGGTCGTTCCTTCTATGAATTCGATGGACAGCTTTTCCGGTTGAAACTCACTCAAAAGATCCACCCCTACCGTTTTTCTATACATATTAATCTAGTAGGGGTAAAGTGTCTGTACTTTAATACAAAAATAATTCCACGCAAAAAACAGATAGGCAAGCAAGCAACGCAACACTTACCAAGCTTGCACCACGGTAAGCAAAAATAATAGCAACAATAAACCCGACAAGTGCTGACCATGAAGAAGCTGTCGCATCTAAAATCGCTGGAAATATCATGACTGCAAGGGTTACATAGGGTACGTAATATAAAAATGATCGGATATAAACGTTTTTAATCTCTTTTCTGATGAGGGTGAGCGGCAAGACTCGGATAAGATAAGTTACTGCGGCCATAACCACACTGACAAAAATCGCATTACTCATATGTATTCTCCTTTACCGGAAAGACAAATGCTGCAACACCGGCAATGACAAATGTTAAAATAATAATTTTCAGACCAGATGAAATGGATGCCAACATAGGTATACTAGCGAGTATGAAGCTGGTTACCATAGATAAAATAATTAGTCCTAAAATAATTTTACTCTCTTTTGCAGCGGGGATAATGACCGCAAGCAACATTCCAAATAAAGCGATACTCAGCGCACTTATCATTCGTGGTGGAAGTATATTTCCTGAGATCACTCCGAATAGTGTGCCTAATGACCATCCTGGGATTGCTGCACTCATCACACCGTATACATAGTAAGGACTCAATCTCCCCTGCCTTGCAACGGATACTCCAAATACTTCATCCGTAATCCCGAATGACATGACTAACCGGTGAAAAAAAGATGTTTCAGGATCAATCCTTTGAGACAGAGCAAATGACATGAGGAAATATCTAGAGTTTATGATTAGTTGTGTCGCTGCAATTTCAGCTATGGTAGCAGCAGTGGCAATAAGTGTAAGTCCCGCAAATTGTCCTGCTGATGTCAAATTGGTTGCAGACATGAATACTGCCTCGAAAGGATTTAATCCCGCCTGTTTAGCAAGAATGCCAAAAGTAAATGATACAGCGAAATATCCTAAAGCAATCGGAATTCCATTTTTGAAACCGATTCTCCATTCTCTTACGTTCTTCATGGTTCTCCTCCAAAGCTGTTTAATTATATGAGAATATTTAATTTATTATCGCGTTATTGTGATAAAGTGATTTTAGCATATAATTTTACATTAGTAAAATTAATAAATATAATCATTATATTAGTTTATCTAATGAAAGTGGGAGATGAAATTGAATCGCTACGATGTATTTATAAAGGTAATTGAAGCGGGAAGTTTTACAAAAGCAGCAAATGAATTGGGCTACACTCAGTCAGCTGTCAGTCAAATGATTCAAGCATTAGAGGAAGAATTAGGCACCACACTGGTTTCACGCAGTCGAAAAGGAATATCATTGACGCAAGACGGGGAAGAGTTTCTTCCCTATCTAAAAAAGATTTCCAACTCATATGGAGATCTCCTGAAAAAGAAACAGGAAATGCAAGGCTTGGAAAACGCAAATATACGGATTGGCACGTTCACGAGTGTTTCCAGCAATTGGCTTCCTGGGTTAATGAAAGACTTTAAACAAAGGTATCCATCTGTTCACTTTCAGTTGCAACAAGGTGAATATACGAGTATTGTACAATCTATTCAAGATGGTACAGTGGATTTTGGTTTTGTTAACCCGGATGCTGCAACTGAGTTGGAGACAGTTACATTAAAACAAGATAGGATGCTCGCCATCATTCCGGAACATCATCCGCTGACAAATCATTCCAGTGCATCTTTGGAAGCACTATCTACAGAGCCTTTCATTTTACTCGACCAAGGTGATTGGAGTGAGCCGTTGGAAAGTTTCAAGGCTAATGGTTTACAACCTAATATAGAGTATCGAGTTATTGATGATTATACGATTATGTCTATGGTGGAAAGTGGACTGGGAATATCCATCTTATCCGAGTTGGTCCTAAATAAGGTCAGCTATCGTTTTGTAAAAAAAGAAACGACTCCACCGATATACCGCACCATAGGTATCGCTTATAAAAACAAGAAAACGATGCCAACCGCAAGTAGGCATTTTGTTGATTTTATTATTAAGAGGTTTAATGAAATCTGATCGGTGGTAAAAAAATTTTAAGCTTAATTGTGACAAAACTGTGAACAAAAGTATTGTGGTGCAAATAAAATGGTGTTATAATATTCCCAATCTTAGAAAGGGGCGAACAAAAATGAAAGCGATTGCAATTGGAGTCATGAGGCTTTTTGGATCTTACCTAGCTATAATTTGTATTATTGGCATGTTGCCAGTCTTTTTGTTCACAAGTGAAATCCCTTTATATAATAGTTTGATTGATTACTTATTTAATAATCATAAGGGTTAGACGGTACCCAAGATATTGTGAAAACATCCATTTAGATGGATGTTTTTATTTTTTTGCCATATCATGTCGAACTGTTTTTAGGAGCCGGAGGAAGGAAATCAACAAAAAAAGTTGTATTCATATAGTAATAGGTTATGAACTCATGAGGGGGTAAAAGCAATGAACGGAATGAACGAATGGATGCCAATTTCGCAAGTATCCCAAAAAGTGAACATACCTCCAGAAACAGTCAGACGCTATGCTAGACAATATGGATCTTATCTGGCTATGAAGCGAGGCGAAAAGAAAGCCTATCTTATCCATGAAAGTTCACTGGATACGATAAAAAGAATCCGGACTCTATTGGAACAGGGACACCAGCATGGACAGGTGAAACTCTTGTTGAGGAACGAGAACGAAGCAAATGTTCACATAGAGAAAGAAGAAGCTGAACATGATCAAAAATTATCACAACAAATGATGAAAGAGATTCATATGCTTGTAGACCAGAATAAAAAGCTCATGAAATTGATGACCGAGATGCATGAACGGATGAATGTATACGAAGAAATATTGGAACAACAGCAGCAGCTGGCTGTTACCTCTGAACAGGTGGATGAAACGATGAAAGAACAAAGGGATTATGAGAGAAAACGGGATGAATACTTGTTGAAAACGATGAACGAAATGCAGGAAAAACGAAAAGAAAGTGCAAATCCGCGGGAAAAGAATAGGCTATTTACGAAACTCTTCAAATTGACTTGAAAAAAACTACAGTCCACAACATTGAGCGGGTGGACTGTATTTTTCTTTAATGACTCTCCAGATAATTGAGGAAGAACTCATGAATCCGGAATGTTGTGGGCCGCTTGCCAGGTTGTAAATCCAGGCAGCGGTTTATTAAATGAGCGAAATCTTCATCTAATTCCCGATGTTTTTGTACGGGTTGAGCAGCCCTTTTAAGCTGTTCGAAACTTCCATCCTCCATAGATTGAAATGGACGTTTAGCTGTTGCAGCAAAATAGAGGACTGCACCGATTCCCCATACGTCAGCAGCTGGGGTCAATTTGTCTCCTCGTGCCTGTTCCGGCGACATGTATTGTTTTGTCCCAATCCCTTTCCTCACCTCTCCAGGACGTGCTGCCAAATTAAGGTCGATGACTTTGGCAAGTGGAGGTTGGGAAATAATATTTGAGGGCTTTAAATCAAGATGTAAAATATTATTCAAATGAAGATAGTGGACGGCCGAGGTGAGCTGCATGCCGAGATGTGCCAACTGTTTCGCCGGCAGATAGGTATCTTCGGCTGCGAGATTCCTGACCAGACGGGAAAGTGTTTCTCCTGTTAAGGTTTCTTGTATCAGGACCGGTACTGGTATTTTCACAATTTCATAGCCGCGGACAAGGTTTGGATGGGAGAGTTTCTTCAGGTACTCCCCTTCCTGAATCAGACGTTGCTTTGCTATTTCGCTCGTTGCGCAAGCGGGCTGCAAGGTCTTGGCGATACAACCTGTAAGCTTCTCTTCACTCCAAACATAATAGACGTCACAATCCTGGCCTCGCCGCATGTGGTGGATGACGGTGTAGCCAGGGATGAGTGTTTCCCCTTTTTGAAGAGGTTCAATCATTTCTTTGTTGTCTGTCCATTTCAAGTTATTCAAAAGCATGATGTTTCAGCTCCTTAAATATTATTGATTTCCTTTTAGTTTGGAACTGCCTGCAAATGTTTTTTAGCTTCTGGCTGTGCATCAAACAGTTCCGCATACTTTCCACCATTTGCGAGCAATTCTTCATGTGTTCCGTTCTCCATTACTTTGCCGTCTTCGAGATAGAGAATTCTGTCCGCTCTAGCAGCACTTCTTAAATTATGTGTAATGATGAGAGTTGCTTTATCTTGCATTAATTGTTTCAAAGGATCCATAACCCGCTGTTCAGATTTTGCATCAAGCCCTTCTGTTGGTTCGTCGAGGATTAAGATGGATGCATTGCGGATAATGGCTCTTGCTATAGCAATTCGCTGGCGTTGACCACCGGATAAATTTCTGCCTTTTTGGCCGACGTGGGTATCATATCCTTCCGATAATTCAATAATGAAGTCATGCGCCCCGGCTCTTTTGGCGGCTTCTACGATTTGCTCATCAGTCGCTTCAGATTTTCCATAGGCGATATTTTCTCTTACAGTCCCATCAAAGATCAAGGATTCCTGGAAAAGGACAGCAACATTATCCCGGAGTGATTCAAGACTCACTCCTTTAATCACATTTCCGTCGACAAGGATTCTTCCTTCTGTCGGATCGTAAAAACGCATCAACAATTTCACAATCGTGGATTTGCCGGTTCCGCTTGCCCCGACAAGAGCGACAGATTCACCGGGTTCAATGGAAAATGTGACGTCAGACAATACTTTTTTCTTTTTGCCTGGATAAGAAAAGGAAACGTGATCAAACTCTACACGGCCCGTTGGCTCTTCCATAATATAGGGAGCTTCTTTGATTATTGGTTTTTCGTCCATAAATTCAATGACCCGCTCGGCGCTTGCAGATGCGGAATAAATCGTATTCAGTAATCTGCTGAGACCGCGGACCGGTCGGTAAAGTTTATTTAATAATGTCATGAAAGCTACCAGGCCTCCGATGGTGAGCTCACCTTGAATGAGAAGCATCGCTCCAACAGCCATTACAGCGAGTGTTCCGAACGTTTCAATCAGACTGACGACTGGAGAAAATGCGGCTTTCAGACGGACTTTCAACATTTTGGCATCAAAGCTGCGTCGGTTTTGCAGATCAAAACGTTCAGCTTCTGCCTCTTGTTGGTTATACGCTTGCATCAAGGCAATATTTGAAAAACTCTCTTCTGAAATGGAGTTGATTGCCCCTTCTCGACGGGTCCTTTCCCGCGAGGCCATTTTAATTCTTTTCGAGAAAAACCGTGTCACTACATAAAATAAAGGTACGACGATTAGTGAAACGAAAGCCAATTTCCATTGCATGAAAAACAGCATGGTTATAAAAACAATGAGCTGACTAAAATATGATACAGCCGATGTCGCTCCTGTAATAATCAGCCGTTCAATGGAAGCAATATCACTCGACATCCGTGAAATGATATCACCAAGTTTCCGTTTTTCAAAAAAGTGGAGCGATAGACCTTGTAAATGTTCATACAGCCCTTTTCGCAATGAAAGAATAAAATTCTCCCCGACCCAATTGGACATATACGTACCACCGAAATATAAAGTCCCGCGAAGAACTGTCAGGCAGAAGTACGCTAGAATAATTCCGTAGATGGCATTAAATTGTTGAGGGACCAGAACGTGATCGATAAAGTCCTGCAAGAGCCAAACAGTACCTGATTGGACGACTGGCTGTAAAATAATCAACAGTAAACTAAATAGAATCCAGAAACGGTATGGCTTGGCATATGGCCAGAACCTGCGGAATATTTCTTTTACAGGGACAGGTGGGGACTCGGAAATAAGGTTATCCTCTATGTTTCTAACTTTCCATAAATCCCTGAACTTTTGCCGGGAGTGTTTTTTTCTTTTATTATTCCGTTGCCTCATCAAACTGCTCACCCCTTTGTGAAGAAAGCGGCCCCTTCTGAGTCAGGAGCCGCATCTTGTTTATTCCTGTATAGAAGCCTTTGGCATTTAAGAATCGCTGTTACTGTAACTGTTGCTATAGCTGAAGCTTTCACTATCACTGTTGCTGTAACTTACAGAAGTGACTTCTTCAGCCGCAGCTGGTGTTAATCCATCAAAGTAAGTCATCTTGCGGTTCCCTCCTCTCTTAATTCAACGCTTTAGTTTAGGAATCACTGTTACTGTAGCTATTGCTAAAGCTTTCACTATCGCTGTTGCTATAGCTATAAGAAGTAACCTCTTCAGCCGCGGCTGGTGTCAGTCCATCGAAATAAGTCATTTGCAGTTCCCTCCTCTCTTCGTTCAATGTTGTAGTTTAGGAATCACTGTTGCTGTAGCTATTGCTATAGCTGAAGCTTTCACTATCGCTGTTGCTGTAACTATAAGAAGTAACCTCTTCAGCTGCAGCTGGCGTCAATCCATCAAAGTAAGTCATGCTGCAACACCTCCTTCCCTGTTACCACCATTATTCCACGGGAAGATTAGGGAACCATTATAAGAAAACAATAGAAAAGTTAGAATTAAATGAGAAATGTCTGAGAAGTATTTCAAGGAGGTGACAATGATTGTCATATTAGAGATATTTTTCAAGGAGACTGGGGGTGTGTTGCAGGATTTAAAGTTATCGTTGGGAATGGGAATTGTAGATTGCTATTAGAATAAAGATCACCCTAGCAGCTAGGTTTAATACGTCTGCTAGGGTGGTTTCCGATGCAATATAGATTTTGTATTCCCTCTTGAAGTGGGAAATCTCCCGCAGGGTCATGTGAGGGTTTCTCACGTTCCCTCATGAAGTGAAAAAGCGCCAATGGGGGCATGTGAGTCCATCTCACATGCCCTCTCGAAGTCTAAAACCTCCCGCGAGGGCACGTGAGACATCCTTACGCGCCCTCTGACATCAAAAGTCAGCCCCTTAAGGGTATGCAAGCTATTGTTGTGTCAATATCAAGCCTATTGAAAGCCTACTCTTCAGAACTAAGGACCATGTTTTCCGTAATTTCAAGGATCTCTTCTTGTTTTATGTCTGGATTGACAACCATCAGGTTGTAACGCAGTCCGTCTTCATCCCAGAGGTAAGCGTCCATCATTTCCTCATATTCAGCATCATTTCCTCGTACCTCTACATCAGATTCAGAGATTGGCATATCTTCTGGAGTTGGGAAAACAGATAACATAAATAATGGTGCCCCTTCCTCGGAACTGAAGGTCATGTCTACTTCATAACGATTTAATTCGCCTTGAGGTTCACGCATGGTGATACTGTCTAGTTTTGCATCATCTTCGGAGAATGTAAGGATTGGTTGCTCTAATGCTTTAGCCGCCTCTTCCAATGTTACGTTGTTTGGTGCAACTTCCTCTTCCAAGTCGGTGATTTCAACGTCTTCTGGAATATCGATGGTAAATGTATCTTCCGAAAATTTCGGTGAAAAATCTAATTCGGTATAGGTCACTTCCACCTTCATATCGCCTGTTTCGGTGACAAGTTTTACGATGAACCATGTTTTTTGATCCACCCAAAATTCCATATCGCCTATTAATCCATTTTTTTCATTTGCTTTCATGCGAATGTGGTAAGTGTCATCACCGAGTATTTCTTCTTCGCCAACCAGTTCATGTGTATGGGATTCTTTTAGCATATCCATCATCGATATGAATTGATCTTTTGGGCCCGCTCCAGTAAAGCCTTCGAGCTCAGACGTGATCATTTTATGCGCTTCTCCCGTTGCTTCATCGTACATGGTCATATTTTCTCCATCGTTTAATACGATTATTTCTTGCTCAAGCAATTGATCAATGTTAATAATTTTTCTTTTTATACCATCAACATACTCTTCCATGACCGTATGTTCCATCAACTCTTCACCTTCATACACTTTCATTTCTGACTTTCCGAAATAACTGGCCAAATCTTTTTCTGACTCAATCGCATTGTGAATGATTTCTTCCGCAGAAACATTGTTTTGCGAGCATCCTCCTAATACTAGTGCAAACATACTCATGATCAGCATAACTTTTTTCCATGTAAGTTTCATGATAATCCTCTCTCCTTGAGCCAACAGGCTATTAATGTGCCCTTACTTTCTATGGACCAAATTTTTATTTTTCCTTCGTGTTTTTCCATAATCATTTTTGCGATGCTAAGTCCTAAACCTGATGTTGCTCCTTTACCACGGGACGCTTCATTTTGGTAAAAAGGCTGAAAAACTTTGTTTATTTGGCTCGGATGCATGCCTTGTCCTTCATTCTGAATGATGATAACGGTTCCGTCATTTCTCCAATCATCGAGTCCTTGGATAAACTCAGGGAAGACCCAATTTGGCAGTGGCTTTTTTGCTGAGATTCCGGCTAGCCAAACGTACTTACCCTCTGGTGTATAGCGGATGCTGTTATCCATGAGATTATCGACGACGCGAATCATCTGTTTTGGATCTAATACATACCCATTCCGCACCGATGTCTCAACATTAAGATGGATATTCTTTTTCGCACATGCTTCTTCATAGCCGGAGAACAACATATCAAAGAATTCATTTCCATTTACAGGTACGCGACGTAGCGTATTTTCTGCAGATTGTAATGCAGTAAAAACCGACAAATCATTGATCATCTCTTTCATATGTTCCAGCTTCTCATAGAGGATTTGCTGGTATTCCTCCCGCTCCTCTTGAGTTAGATGATGGCTCTCCAAAGCTTCGGTATACGTACGGATCACGGTCAACGGAGTCTTTAAATCATGAGATAGGGATGCCACCATATATTCTTTTTCCCTCTGTTGTTTGGCTAATTTTTCTCTTGTTTCGAGGATTTGTGCTTTCATTTGTTCAAAGTGTTCGATGAGTACCCCAATTTCATCTCTTGATGGTTGGAGCCGTTGATCCAATTCTTTTCCTGCAGCGAACGCAGTCATATGGTGCTGCAGCTGATTCAATGGCCGGTTCAGTTTCTTGTTGATTGCAATAATGACTATTACATATAAAGCGAGAAAGAAGGTGCTTAAAAGCACAACCATCATGGTGGTACTTTTGTTTGAAGCATCAATCCAAGCTTGTCTGCTCATCGTAATTTCATACAAACCTGCAAGCTGCTCCTGCTCATCAAAAACTAATCTTTTTAATGAATAGGTACGCGGATTTTTTTGGTATTCATTTAAATTTTGGAACAAGACATCTTTATTCGGCTTATACAATTGTGTTGCACTTGAAGGAGTCATGGATGAATATAAATGAATGCCATCATACCGATATAAATCGATTTTTAGGTTCTCATTAGTGTAACGTTTTAACGGCTCATAGTTTTCTTCTGACTGAATTGTATACAAGGACACATCGTTGAGCACATCTTCCAGGTTGTTAGCGACATCTTGAAACTGAAGGAAATCTGTAATATCCTGCTTATCATCATAATCACTGAGACTGACATAGAGCAGGTAAGCAGCAGCCACGGGTAACAACATGACGAGGAGGTAACTAATCATCAGCCAATATTTGATCTTCATCTTGTTTGCTCCCCGATGAAACGATACCCGACACCCCAAACGGTCTGGATAAATTTCGCCTGTTTGCCCGTATCAATTAGTTTGGTGCGCAGGCTTTTAATATGAACCGTAACCGTGTTATTGCCGTCGACATTCATCAGTTGCCATACATG
The DNA here is from genome assembly GCF_023715655.1 of Oceanobacillus luteolus. Classification (GTDB taxonomy): domain Bacteria; phylum Bacillota; class Bacilli; order Bacillales; family Amphibacillaceae; genus Oceanobacillus; species Oceanobacillus luteolus. Next base: position 42,405 of record NZ_JAMBON010000016.1, read on the forward strand.
CTCGTAGATCTTAGCCTTTTCAAAAGTGATGAATGCATTTCTGGCCAGTAAAAATAAAATTTCCTGCTCTTTTGCTGTGAGTGGAATAAGTTCCTCATCTAGAAAGACGGCTTCATTTAGAAAATCAATGGCCAATCCGTGTTTATAGCGGATGATTTCTTCATTTTCATGCTTCCTTGTATAGCGATGGTATCTTCTGAGATGGGATTGGACCCTGGCAGTCAATTCCTTCAAGCTGAAAGGCTTCGTCAAGTAATCATCGGCACCAAGTCCGAGACCTCTTACTTTGCTTTCATCTTCACTTTTTGCACTCACTATGAGCAGCGGCACCTCACTTTCCAGCCGGATTCTTTCGCACAGCTCGAATCCATCCATTTCTGGCATCATCAGATCGACAAGTACAAGTGAAAATGGACTTGTTTTGAATTCTTCCCACCCTTCTACACCTGTGGACGCCCATGTCACTTGGAACCCTTCTCTTACTAAATGGTCCCGCATGATCCGAGCAATTTCATAATCATCTTCAACGATAAGTATTTTTGTTTCTTCCGCCATAGCTCTCCCTCTTCTCTGACTCAAGTATAATTCAACTTCGGTAAGTAAATTGAAAAGTTTATTTTTGGTTAATAATTGCTTTAATTTTACCACGGTGAATGGGTGCGTGCTGGCAACGGTCGAATTTTGTCGAAGGAAAGAACTTATTTGTATGAATTACAAATTGTAGCAAAAGCTACTCCGGAATAGTTATTAAAGTTAAATGGCAGGGGGAAGTAGAATTGATTTCAGCACGTAAAAGAAATGGAATACTGGCGCTATTATTTCTAGGTTGGGCTTTAGGAAATTTAGATAGATATATTATGAACTATGCGGTCGTTGCAATTACGGAGGATTTAAATTTAAGTGCTTCATCCACGGGACTTCTGCTTAGCAGCTTTTTTCTAGGGTATGCGCTGATGCAGCTTCCTGGAGGCTGGTTGGCAGACCGCTTTGGTGCCCGGAGAGTTCTCATCGCCGCTGTCATATTATGGTCAATATTTACCGGTTTGACAGGGGTGGCGTGGTCACTTGCTTCCATGGTCGTTATCCGTTTCCTTTTCGGAATTGGTGAAGGTGGATTCCAGCCTGCGAGTTCAAAAATTATTTCTCAAGGATTTCCACATGATCAACGGGCGCGGGCAATGTCCATTATGTTATCGTCTGCCGGGATAACCGCGCTTATCGTGCCGCTGCTTTCGGTTGGATTGCTCACTGCAATCGGTTGGCGGATGACATTTATTATTTTTGGGTTAATTGGAGCTGTTATTGCAATATTGTACTGGTACTTTATCAAGCTGCCGAACAGTGTAGACGAATCAAATGCAAAAAATACTAGTACGACTACTGCAGCGCCTTTCAAACTACTGTTCAAGACTCCCCTCATGCTGAATTTATTTATTGCTTATTTCACTTTGTATGCGGTGAACTGGCGACATGGATTCCTACGTACTTGGTAACTGTACGGGAACTTGATTTGTTTTCAATGGGATGGATGCAGACGATCCCTGGTGTGGCGCAACTTATAGGGATGTATACTGCAGGATATATTATCGATAAGTTGTCAGGAGGCCGGGAAAAAGTTGCAGGGGCTTTCGCCTGTGTTGCTATTTCCGTTTTATTGTATTTCATGTTTACGGCTTCAAGTGTAGCGGCTTTTATCGTGTATCAAACGATTATTATGTTAGTTCTTTCTTTTGTTGTTATTCTGCTTCCGGCCATTGTGCTTAAAAAACTACCGACTTCGGTAGCTGGCTCTGGGATGGGGCTGGTGAACACAGGTGGACAGCTTGCTGGATTCATCACACCGCTTGCGATTGGGTTCATCGTTGATTTATTCAATGGTTCCTTTAATGCAGCGTTTTGGATGTTGATTATTTTTGCCTTTATCTGCGCAATATCCCTAGCTACGATCAACTATGAGAAAGGTGAATTACTGAAGAATCCATCTTGATTTGAAAAGTAAGGCGGGATGTTACTTTGAACGTACAAAATTTTATCTCAGACTATATAGGGCAGCGGAAGGATACGTTTATCCAGCTTAGTGACCAACTATGGCGAGTTCCGGAGATTGCTTTTGAAGAGGAACAATCAGCAGATTATTTATGCCAGGCACTGGAGGCAGAAGGATTCCATGTTGAAAAGGACGTTGCTGGGCTTGAAACGGCATTTATCGCAAGCTTTGGCAGCGGAACCCCTGTCGTCGCTTTTTTAGGTGAATATGATGCGTTACCTGGCTTAAGTCAGAAACAGGGGCTCACAAGGCATGAACCAGTCCTAGAAGGTGCACCGGGTCATGGATGTGGACATAATTTACTAGGGACTGGCTCACTTGCAGCAGCTGCTGCGGTGAAAGAATATATGGAACAAACCGGATTAAAAGGAACGGTTCGATACTATGGCTGCCCAGCCGAAGAAAAAGGCTCGGGTAAGGCGTATATGACAAGAGCTGGTCTGTTTGACGATGTGGATTTCGCACTTTCTTGGCATCCGGAAACCAAACCGGTCATTATGAATTTCAGCTCACTTGCGAACTATGCTGTAAAATTCGTTTTTCATGGGAAAAGTGCCCATGCTGCCGCCACACCTCATTTAGGCCGTAGTGCGTTAGATGCTGTCGAGTTGATGAATGTCGGGGTCAACTATTTAAGGGAGCATATGATTCCTGAGGCAAGAATTCATTATGCAATTACGGATCCAGGTGGGACTTCTCCTAATGTCGTGCAAGCCTATGCTGAAGTGTCTTACTTGATTCGAGCACCGAAAAAGAAACAGGTCGTTGAGCTATATGAACGGGTGGCAAACATTGCTGAAGGAGCGGCCTTAATGACGGAGACAAAGGTGGAGCGGCTATTTGAAGGAGCTGCTTCTGATTTAGTTCCTAACCGAAACCTAGCTGCTGTCATGTATAAAAACCTTGAAGCCATTGGTGTTCCAACTTACGATGAAGCGGATCACCAGTATGCAAAAGCGATAAACGAATCATTGGCAAAAGAAGAGCGAGAAACTGCGTATGCTGGACTGGATAAAGCAACAGCTGCAAAGCTCAAAGGAAAATATATAACAGATTTCATCCCGCCATTTGATCCGGAAAAAGAAGTCATGTTATCGGGTTCGACGGATGTGGGTGATGTGAGCTGGATTGTGCCGACGATGCAATGTATGACAGCTTGTTGGGCGCTCGGTACCCCATTCCATACGTGGCAGGTCGTTTCCCAAGGAACGATGCCGATTGCTCATAAAGGGATGTTGCAAGCAGGAAAGGTACTTGCTGCAACAGCAATTGAAGTGATGGAAAATCCGGATCTCCTGGCCAAAGCGAAACAAGAGCATCAGGAAAGATTGGACGGAGAAGGTTATTTTTCATTGATTCCTGAAGGAGAAGAGCCGCTTAGGAAATAGTGATATGGAACGACTCTTGTGCTATATTCATGCAAGAGTCTTTCTTATTTCTCAACAACAAACAATCCATCCCCTTCCAACCATTCCGCAAATAACACCTTTTCCATTCTTTCAATCCCCTTGATGTCAAGTTGACGGTACAACCATACTTCATCTTTATCAAGCTCACGCAAACTCTCTTTTATTAACTTTCCATCTCTGATAATCGTGACAGGAAGGTATACTGTTTGGTTTGGTAAATTTAAATCTTCCAACGTAGTTTTTTGATAGGCTGATTTTTTTAAGGTGCTTACCGAGCCATTTGGTTCGAGAATGGCAAAGGCTACTTCTCGAATGGAAAAAGTTTCACTTTGGCGGAGTAGGCTTTGTAACTGATTTAAGTTCAGCTTGCTTTTTTTCAGCTGCTCAAAGTCTATTTGCCCATTGCGAATCAGGATTGCCGGATTGCCTTCTAATTTTTGCCGTATAGTTAGGGACTTTTGGAAGATATATTCAATGATAAACAATAAGCAGCCCCAAACAACAATAGCAAAAATGATTTCGGTTATGGTGACTTCACGCTGATAGATAGAATTACCGAGTAATTCACTTAAGACAATAGCCGTAATAAAGTGATAAGGGCTATATTGCCCAATAATCTTTTGGCCTATGATTCTAATCAGGACAAAAAACAATATAAAACCAATGGTCAATTTTATAAACATGTGTATAAATTCCATAACCCTGCTCCTCAGCAAATGATAGATTAATAGTTGTCTATTATCATTGCCATAGTACGTACTTTACATACACTGCTCCCTAATTAACTATCACATGCAATAGATAATTCTAAAAATACAAAATGATAGCGCTTTATTTTGGGTTATGTTAATATACAACTATTAAAAATTTACTAAAAACAGGGGAGGATGGACAACGTGGAAGTACCTTTAATCTTAACGCAATTCTTAGACCGTGCAGTAAAGCTTTATGGAGACAAAAAGGCAATTATCAATGACGAACGGATATTTACGTATAGTGAGCTGAACGATCGTGTAAACCAGTTATCAGATGGTCTACGTCAACTGGGGGTGAAAAAGGGAGACAAAGTAGCTTACCTTGCACCAAATACAGTGGAAATGTTAGAAGGCTTCTATGGTGTCTTTCAACTTGGGGCAATCATGGTGCCTCTCAACATCCGTTTAAAACCTGAAGATTATCTATTTATCTTAAATCATAGTGAATCGAAAATTTTATTTGTCGACCAAGACTTGTACGATTTGATTATACCGATAAAAGACAAGCTGGAAACAGTTGAGAAAATCATCGTCCACTATCATGATGGTCTTTGTGAGGAAGAAGACTATGACCAGTTTTTAAGTGCATACTCCAAAGAACCATTTGAACGGGAAGATGTAGAGGAAAACGATGTTTGTAGTTTGTTATATACAAGCGGGACAACCGGGAATCCAAAAGGTGTCATGCTAACCCACCGTAATAACTATCTCCATGCCTTGTCGAGCATGCATCATTTACGGGTAACAGATGAAGATGTGCTTGCCCATGTTTTGCCGATGTTTCATGTCAACGGCTGGGGCTCACCATTCTACTACACAGCAAATGGGGCAACTCAAGTTTGTTTAAGAAAAGCTTCTGCAGAAAGTATTTACGATGCGATTGAAAATCATGGAGTTACGGTGATGCATATGGCACCGACTGTTCTGAACTCGCTCATTCAATATTACGATGAGCATCAGCCAACAGTTAAACAAGATATTCGGTTAGTGATTGCAGGCTCTGCACCGCCACCGGCTTTTATCACAAAAATAGAAGAGGATCTCGGGTGGGAATTTATCCAAGTTTATGGCATGACCGAGTCCACTCCGCTTACGTTGGTTTCAAGAATCCGATCTCACCACAAAGATTTACCGTTAGAAGAACAATATCGCTTGAAAGCAAAGCAAGGTGTGCAAATGATCGGTACTGATGTGAAGGTCGTGAATGCAGTGGGGGATGAAGTTGCTTGGGACGGAAGAGAAGTTGGGGAAATTGTCGTTCGTGGCAACGGAGTCATGAAAGGTTATTGGAAAAATGAAGATGCATCAATGGAAGCACTTCGCGATGGATGGCTTCATACAGGGGACATGGCGAATGTTGATGAATATGGAAATATTGAAATCGTCGATAGGAAAAAGGACGTCATCATCTCAGGAGGTGAAAACATTTCTTCTATTGAGGTAGAGGGTGTTTTATATGATCATCCATCTGTTCTAGAAGCTGCAGTGATAGCCGTTCCTCATGAAAAATGGGGGGAGACTCCACATGCATATGTCGTTTTACGACCAGGGGAAGAAGTCACCGAGGAAGATCTGATTCAATTCTCGAGAAGCAAGCTTGCTCATTTTAAAGCGATTACCGGTGTCACCTTTTTAGAAGAATTGCCAAAGACAGCTTCTGGAAAAATATTAAAAGTCCATCTTCGCAATGAACATTGGAAGAAAGCCGGGAAAGCGGATAAACTCGTAAACTAGAAAAAACGTGCCAGACACAAAAAGTGCTGGCACGTTTACCTTTTATACAGCTTTTTTCCCAATAATCTTATCAACCATCATGGCAATTGCACCATCTCCGGTAACATTCGTCGCTGTACCGAAACTATCCTGTGCCATGTAAAGGGCAATCATTAAACCTAGTGCAGTTTCATCAAAGCCGAGCATTGTGCTGAGCAGCCCCAATGCTGCCATAACAGCTCCACCTGGCACACCTGGAGCGGCAATCATAATAATCCCCAACATTAAGATAAACGGTAACATCATCCCAAATGTAGGAATGTCGAGATTATTTGAGAGGACCATGACTGCTACGGAACACATTACCAGAGTGACTGTACTTCCAGATAAATGAATCGTCGCACATAATGGAACGGCCGAGTCAGCCACGCCATCACTTACTTTATTGCTTTTCGATGCACGGACGGTAACTGGAATGGTCGCCGCACTAGACATTGTTCCTAAGCCTGTAAAATATGCTGGGAGCATGTTTTTTAGTGACTTAAAAGGATTCCTTCCTGCGACAGCCCCCGCAACAGAGTATAGGATGACAAGCCAAACCCAATGAATGACAATGGCAGTCACAAGCACAAGCCCAAAGGTCTGTAATGTTTGTACTACCGCACCATCTGCAGCTATTTCAGCAAAGATACTTGCTATATAAAATGGTAAGATTGGAATGATGACTTTCCAAATTAGCCTTTCGATTATTTCCTTACCTTCATCAAAAAATGCTCTTAAGGTAGGGCTTTTTGTTCGAGTAATCCCAATCCCAAACACAAAAGCTAAGATTAAAGCAGTCATTACTCCTGTAATCGGATCGATGGCAAGCTCAAATATAGGTTCAAAGCCTGCTGTTTCTTCTGCTTGTCCTCCACCATTTCCAACAAGGGTAGGAATTACAATAAGAGCTACAATAAATGCTAATGTTCCCGCTAAAATGGTGGATGTATAAGCAAGTGCGCCTGTGATTCCAAGCATTTTACCTGATTCTTTCCCGAAACTCGCAATCCCGCTGACAATATAGAAAATAATAATCAGTGGAATAGCAAAACCTAGGAATTGTCCGAAGAATTCCTTGAATGTTACGATAATTCTAATAACAACTTCCGGCACAAGTAAGCCGATAATAATACCACTCACAATACCGATGAGCAGCTTGCCTATTAACTTCATATTCTTGCTCCTTTACTAAAAAAATTGCTTTCACATACTATAGCATCTGTACTTTTGTTAATCAAGATAATTTTCTGATTCCTATTTGTTTGCCACCTATATTAAAGTCAACTATACTTTCATTCCAGCATTATCTTTATCTACTATTTCCAACAAGTACCATACCATATGGAAAGTCATATGGCATAGAATTGCTGCTCCAAGTCCGTATTTCCAATAGAGCCAACCACATGATAAACCAACCATCAAATTGATGCTTGTCATATAGAAAATGATTCTTTTTGTGATTGTGATTTTTTTTGCTGAATCCCGGGTAAATGAGCAAGTGCAAATAATATACTTGCAAGAATATTAGCGATCCAAAAGCTGAGGATTTCCTGGTCAGTAAACTGAGTTAAAAGCCATATGAAAAAACTCATTAGACCAAATCGGAAGATGATTTCTTCGACTATTCCACCATATAAACAACGTGTCGATATCCACGTTTTCTTTCTTGTTCTCTCCATTTGATAAAAGGTGCTGGTAGAGATATTCTTTTTGAGAAAGATATAATAAGCGACAATGTTAATAAAGGCACATGCCAAGCTAAGGAGAATGACAAGCCAATCAATTGATAGAGTCAAGGCGTTTTCTAAATCGGCCCGCTTGTAAAAAAATAAACCCAATACCGTAAACGGAAAAGCCACGATGATGTGATTCAGTAAACGAAGCATATAGGGAGGAGGTGTATCATTTGGTAATAGTTCTTTGTATAACTCTTTTTCATTTAAGGTCATCAACACTATACCAGGGATTATTAGAACTGTAATCCATATCCATTCCATCACATTCATCCACCCTTTCCTCTATCAGTTTCTAAGAATATTTGAATCGCTTCCCTGATCCATTCCACTTCATTTGTTTCAAAAGGCAAAGAAAACAATGGATCTTCTTCCTCTAATTGTTCTTCATCCAAATTTTCATAAAAGGAGTGGATATCTTCTCCGACAATATCTTCAAACATTTCCATTAAACTTTTAACGAGCTGTTGTATCTCTTCAGCTTTTGGGTCTGTTCCTGTTTTGTTTTTCAACTCAGTTAGCATAAGCATGAATTTCTTTTCCATTTCTTGTTGTTGCCTTTTGGGGATACTGAAGATGTCCTCCACCTTTTCTACCGGTAAGACATCATTTAACCATTCCCTATGTTTATCCTCATACTGAACCCCTTGGATAATCGATATGAAAATCCCCGCATCGATCCGTTCCTTTTCATCCGCTAGTTGGATGGCATGGTCCAAGGTTTTGAGCACATTTTGAATCTGAAGAAGTTTATCTTCCATCAAGATTTTCTGTATTTCCAAGGACTCCTTTAAGTTCCAGCTATCTTGGGCAAGCAATTCCTTAATTTGTACTAAGGTAAATCCAAGAAACTTTAATGTTACGATTTTTTGCATCGTGATAAAATGTGAATCATCATAGTATCTTCTGTCGCCGTCTGAACGTGATGCTTTTAATAGACCGATATCATCATAATACTGCAAGGTACGAACACTTACTCCAGTCAGTTTAGCGAATTCCCCGGTAGAATAATGACCTTTCATTATGAATCTCTCCTTTTAAATTCTTATATTCATCATAGAACATCACGTTACGTGACGTGCAAGGAAAAGATTAAATTATGTTGTTTCCGAGGCAAATCAGGGAGTACTTGTAAATATCATCTGGAATGACAGAAAAATGTTTGGAAAAGTAGGTGTAATGTTTTGACTATCTTATTCATCAGTATCATTATCCTTTTTATCGCATCCAGTTATTTTTCCGGCAGTGAGACAGCACTTACAGCAACGAATGAAATGAAGCTGCAATTGAAGGCTGCGAGTGGGGATAAAAAAGCAGAGCGATTACTCAGGCTTGTTAATAACCCGGACTTATTCATTCCTGGAATCTTAATAGCTAATAATGTTCCAAATATCGTACTTCCTTCTTTAGTGACGATTGTGGCTCTGGAGTTTGGATGGAATATTGGAATAACAACCGCTGTGCTGACGGTTTTAATTATTATTTTTGCGGAAGTAATGCCCAAGTCGGTCGCAGCAGCTTTTCCTGAAAAGATTGCTTACATCGTTTATTATCCGACCATGCTTATTCTAATGATTTTAAAGCCGTTTATTTGGTTATTAAATTTACTGACGAAAACTACCATTAGATTGTTGGGGAGAAATCAGGTACAAGAAGTTACAATCTCTAAAGCGGAGATGCGGGCGATGGTTGATATTGCACATACAGAAGGAACTTTTAGGAATGATGAAATGTCTCGCTTGAAATCGGTATTGGATTTCCAGACGTTAAACGTGTCCGATGTATTAAAAACGCATCGGGTGGAAATTAAAGCTGTTCCGGCAAATATATCCTTTGAAGAAGCGGAAGAATTTTTACTATCAAACCACCATACACGATATCCAATTTATGACGATGATATTGACAATATTGTGGGTGTCTTTCATTCTAAGTTTATTTTAAGGTGGGCAAAAAATCGGGATAAATTGATTAAGGATTTCTCTGATATGGATCCCTTGTTTGTTTATGAATTTAATCTGATAGAAGATGTATTTAAACAAATGACTGAGAAGAAAAAGCATATTGCAATTGTATTGGATGAATACGGAGGAACAGAAGGGCTCATCACCCACGAGGATCTGATTGAAACGATGATTGGTGAAGATATTGAAGATGAGATGGATGAAGACGACGCACTCATCCACAGCCAGACGGATAGAGAAATTATTTGTGATGCTAGACTTTCCCTGCACCGCCTAAACAACGTTTTTAAAATTAATCTTCCTGAAGAGGCCGACAACGTGGCAGGATTTGTTTTGAATCGTTATAGCCATTTGCCCGAAGAAGGAGAAGAGTTCACTTATGAAGACTTGGAATTTGAAATTTTAGAAGTAAGTGAGAGGAGAGTGCATTTGGTAAGAATTAGAAAGCTGTACTCTGCTCCCTGAAATGAGAAATGCTAGGATATCCATTATAATGGAGTTAGAACCTTGAACGAAGGGAATAAAAAATAATGGATATAGTAGAACCTTTAAGTATAGAAGCCGTCGATGATTTAAGAAAAAAAGTTACAAGATTCGGCATGGCATATAAATTTGCATTAGAAGAGATAAGTACGAAGGTGAACATTTTAAAAGAAGAGTTCCGATTGATCCATGATTATAATCCAATTGAACATGTGAGTACACGTGTGAAATCTGCGGAAAGCATAATGAACAAAGCTCATAGGAAAGGATTACCGTTATCTTTAGGGGTTATTAAGATTAGGGATATAGCTGGAATTCGTATCACCTGCTCATTTGAATCAGATATTTACCGTATTAGTGAAATGATCCAATCACAGTCGGATGTTGAAGTAATTGAAGTAAAGGATTATATTAAGCATCCGAAGCCAAATGGGTATCGCAGCTTACATCTTGTCTTGAAAATTCCCGTCTTTATGTCGGACCGGGTTGAAAAAGTTTATGTCGAAATGCAAATTCGCACGATAGCTATGGACTTTTGGGCGAGCCTCGAACACAAAATATATTATAAATATGATAAACAAATACCTGGGCATTTGACAGAACAATTAAAAGAAGCCGCTGACACTGTAGCAGAACTGGATCGAAAAATGGAGCATCTCAATCATGAAATCAATATCTTGAAAGAAAACGATTCTCAGGATGGAATAGAAAGTCATGCATTTAATCCGAGGGAATTGATGTTAGAGATGATAAGAAAGAATCATATCACAGAATAGCTGGCGTGCCTTCATCAAGGTCTTCCCTTGATAACTGCTCTCGAATATGCAATAGTATAGTTAATAGAATATTTCTCACCACTAGGGGTGCAAAATTGCTGAGAGAGTCAGTTGGAATACTGTCTCAACCCTTTGAACTTGATCTAGTTTATGCTAGCGAAAGAAAGCGGTGTACGTATGACTTATGAGCGTAAATTCGTATACATAGGCCGTCTTTTTCTTATGCAGAAGAAGGCGGCTTTTTGCTTGAACGGGCGATGTAAAAATCGTATAGCATTTGCCAATCTCTTTGTGGTGCGAAGGAATTCTATACCAAAAAAGGGAGGAAGAGAAGCATGAGTGAACAGTTTACAGACAGACTATGGAGAAAGGTACAACCGATTTGGGAGGCGTATTTGGATCATCCGTTTGTGAAGGGGATTGGGGATGGGACACTTAATAAAGAAAAATTTAAACATTATATGAAGCAGGATTACGTATACTTGATCGAGTATTCCCGAGTCTTTGCGATTGGAAGTGCTAAAGCGCCTGACCTAGAGACGATGACGATGTTTGCGAATTTACTGCATGGCACGTTAACTATGGAAATGGAGCTGCACAGGGAGTACGCAGCAAAGTTCGGAATTACAAATGAGGAACTGGAAGCGACAGAACCATCATCAACTATGACAGCATACACGAGTTACATGCTGAATGTTTCCCAACTTGGAGGCGTGGAGAATGCCATCGCGGCAGTGCTAGCCTGTGCATGGAGCTATAACTACATTGGTAAGGAACTGGTGAAGTGGCCAGGAGCTGCAGACCATGAATTTTACGGAAATTGGGTAAGAATGTATTCATCCGAAGACTTTACTGAAATCGCTGAGAACTGTAAAAACCTTATCAATGAATATGCAACTGGAAAGTTAGAAAGAGAGCTACAAGCACTTGAAGATATTGTGGTGAAAACGAGTAAATTTGAGTATATGTTTTGGGAAATGGCTGAGAATATCGAGATGTGGCCGACAGATAAGATACAATCGACAGTTGGATAAAAGTACTGCTTATGAGGAAGTGCCTAGAATGGCACTTCCTCCTATTACTTTCATTTATAAAGCAATTTTCAAAGAGACTGCAAAGTTGAAAAAAGCAGTCAAAATCAATATATATCCAATGGACCTTTGTTTTTTTTGCAGCTGTTCCGCTCCCATCGCAAGTAGCAAAGCCCCGAGTAAAAACAATAAAATCCATGATACGTTCATACTTTCATTGAACTGACTAACGAGAGCTAATGCAATAACTGAAATTGCTAAAAGCACCTTGATTATCTTCAATATCCATCCCTCCCTGTGCAGAATCATCATAACATTTATATGCAGCTAGAATATACTAAAGCATGTTCATCTATATCGTTTTACGGGTAAAGTCAAATCAATATACTTATTTGACTCGGATTGTTTTTTGTTTTATAGTCAACATATGAACATATGCTCATATAATAAATCTTAGAGGTGCAATAAAAATGACGGAAGAGCAAAAACTAGAGGTTTTTCGTGAAGAAGAGCAGCACTTGGACGCAGAGACGTTGTTTGTCGTTTCCCAAACATTCAAAGCGTTGGGGGATCCGACTAGAATACGTATTTTGAATTTATTATGTACCGGAGAACATTCTGTCAATGATATCGCGGAGACTCTGGACTTAAGTCAATCAAGTGTATCTCATCAATTACGGTTCTTAAAAAACTTAAGATTGGTGAAGTATAGAAGAGAAGGCAGAACGTTGTATTACTCGGAAGATGATGAACACGTCATGAATTTACTGAAGCAGGCAATTGAGCATGCTTCTCATCACTAATTAGGGGTGCATAACATGGGACACGATCATGGACATGATCATTCGCATACTGCAAATAAAAAGGTGTTATTCATAAGCTTTCTCATCATTACCGTTTATATGATCGTTGAGGCGATCGGTGGTTTCCTTACGAACAGTCTAGCTTTGTTGGCGGATGCAGGACATATGTTAAGTGACGCCATCTCACTTGGAATCGCGTTACTTGCTTTTAAGTTTGGGGAAAAGGCTGCAGACTATAGTAAGACATTCGGTTATCGACGTTTTGAAATTCTGGCTGCAGTTCTCAATGGTGTGACTCTCATCATTATCGCTGGTTTTATATTTTATGAAGCGATTGGACGTTTTCTAAATCCGCCGGCAGTAGCTTCAACAGGAATGTTGGTCATTGCGGCTATTGGACTGCTCGTGAATATCCTCGTTGCATGGATCATGATGCGAGGGGCTGATGTAGAAGATAATTTGAATATGCGTGGGGCTTACTTGCATGTAATCAGTGACATGCTTGGGTCAATTGGTGCTATTGTTGCCGCGCTTCTTATCATTTTTTTCGGTTGGGGATGGGCGGACCCTTTGGCCAGTGTTATTGTCGCAGCTCTTGTTCTGCGCAGTGGTTATCAGGTGACAAAGTCCGGACTTCATGTACTGATGGAGGGAACCCCAAAAAATGTGAAGATGGAAGAAGTCATTCAAATCATTAAACATACGGAAGGGATACGAGGCGTACATGATTTACATGTTTGGTCGATTACGAGCGGATTAAATGCCTTATCCTGTCATGCGGTTGTCGACGACCAAATGACGATTGAAGAAAGTGAAAGAATGCTCCGACAGCTCGAACATGAATTGGAACATCAAAATATCCATCATATGACGATTCAATTGGAATCATCTGCGCATCTCCATGACAATTCCATTTTATGTAGCGTGCAAGCTGAGCCAGCTGGACATCATCACCATCATTGATATGTTTTTTTAAAATAGAAAAAAGCCGGTTAGTACCGGCTTTTATTATAGTCCGCGGGAATATTTCTTTTTTGTTTCCTTTTATTCATCAGCTTTTTAATAATCGGATAAATAATTGGTCCGTATTTAATGAGTCTTCGAATTAAACGCGACATGATTTCACCTCTATTATTGTAGAATCTTGAAGCTTATCGTTATATTTCCTTTAAAAGCGGATTTCTAAACAATAGAGTTTGGTATAGAGGGGTGATGTCCATACTGAATCATTTCCACGCTCCAATAACCTACTATTGATCATCAATGACCAACATATTCGATTCATCAAATTCCCAATCTGCCCCGTATGCGACTTCCCAGTAATAACCATCCGGGTCCGTAAAGTATCCTCCGTAGCCGCCCCAGTCATTTTTTACAGGCTCTTTTTGAATAACGGCTCCAGCTAACTTAGCCCTGTCCATCATTTCATCCACTTCATTCATGGATTTCGCATTATAAGCTAATGTTATCCCGGGAAATCCAGACGATATCATTGGAGGATGCTCATCGTTTACATCTTTTGCAAGTTCTTCTACTGGATATAAAGCAATTCTCGAACCTTCATTTCTAAAGAAAATAATAATCGGATTTTCTTCCGTTCCTCTAATCGACGTGTCGAAACCGAGATTCTTATAAAACTCATGAGATTTGACAATATCTTTCGTGCCGAGTGTGATTAGATTTACTCTATTCACCGAAACATCCCTCCTTTAATGCTGATTAATCTTCCATGTTGTAGGCTTTTCTTAATGCTTCAACATCTATCTTTTTCATCTTAAGCATGGTTTGAGTGACCCGCGCTATTTGTTCTGGAGTACTGTTGCTGCCCATCATATCATCCATTTCTCCTGATACAATCTGCCAAGATACGCCATATTTATCTTTTAACCACCCACACTGTTCGGACTCAGGAACTGCGGATAATTTTTCCCAATAGTAATCGATCTCATCCTGGGTTTCGCATTTTACTAAAAATGAAATCGCTTCGTTGAAATTGAATTCATGGGCATTTGCGCTATCCATTGCAGTGAACCATTGATTTTCCAACATAAAATCAGCAAACATAACTGTACCTTCTTTATCTGGATCCATTCCTACAGGATATCGGGCTAGCTGGCCTGCGGTGGAATTTTTAAAAATCGATAAATAAAACTGCATGGCCGCTTCTGCATGACCATAGTTATGATCAATGAATAGGAGCGAAGGCAAGATAGAAGGACGCTCTTCTCCAGAATCGGTTAAAATCAATTGCCATGATAGGCCATACTTGTCTTGAATCCAGCCATATTTTTCAGCGAATGGGTAATTATCAAACGGCATTAAAACGGTGCCACCGTCAGACAGTTTGTCCCACACTTCATTTATCATCTCAGGGGCATCTTTGTAATGGGAGACATCGAAGTTAACGGAAAAGGACAGTGCTGGATTAAATGTGAAGTGAGGCCCTCCGTCTATCGCCATGAATTCCTGTCCCCAGAAATGAAACGAGACAATTGCTGGGTCACCTGATGGTGTATCGTGAATGGTAGTCATATTGGTAATTTTCGAGTCAGGGAATAGTGAAGTATAAAATTCAGCAGCTTCGTAAGATTGCTTGTCGAACCAGAGATGGGAGACTATTTTTTGTGTACTATTTTTCATTTAATCCTCCTCCTACACTCGATTGTGAGCATGGTAATCCAATATGTTCTCTAAAGCCGTACGGAGAATATATTCAGTCACATTCATTATATCTCATTGTCAAAATCACATACTCATTTCTTTTGAATAAGTCCAAAACTTACACCTACCGGGTCCACCAGGTAGGCAAGATAAAAATCATCAAATTCCATTTTTTCTCGCACTATCATTGCACCATGATTTTTAGCCTGAGTGATAACTTCATCAATCGAATCGACTTCAATCTGAATACGGGTTCCATGGGGATAGTCATGTGGTCCCTTACTAATTCCTCCGTTTATTCCTGGCTCCTCCGTTTCTTTGGAGTGGACACCCCAATAATCCCATTTTGGTTCGGCAATTTTCCAATCAAATACTTGCTCATAAAAATTTGCCTGCTTCTTAGGATCCTGACTGCTTAACTCAAATCCAATAACTCTTCCCATCCACTTACCTTCCTTCTTTTATAATTTAGGAATCACCTATTTCATTTATACTTTTCAACAAGAAATAGGATAATCCTTTAAATTAACTCCATTTTTGTGAAAGCTTGTGTATCAATAGGAAAACAGGGATAAACAGCAGGATGACAACTAACGAACCTAATATGTTTTGTATTGTTAACATGCCTGCTTCTGAAAAAGTTTGAAAAAAGAAAATATAATAAGGGATAATTAAGAAGATGGAAGTTGCCACTCCAGGTAAGTAGCAACGTAAAAACAGTGCCTGCAGTGGATGACTAAAGATGTTAACTGCAAATAAAAGATTTAAAGCAAGAAATAAAAAATAATCTTCAGTGATGAACGTCAGTAAAATTATTACTGAAACGGGAATAGAAAGTACAAAAACAACAAAGGAAAATCGAGTCCCTGTCATGTTATCGAACTGTTTGATTTGCTTTTGAGCAAATGGAGGAACTCGCATTTTTACACGAGGATAGATTCTGTTCATCCACCTTTCCACGGTCATGATTTCCTCTAAATTATGAAGCATGAAAATGACAGTGAACGCTAAAATCAATAGATTGATTTCCATAAATTTTCACCTCCCATGTATGCAAGACGAGATTAATCGTACCCTCCCGTACTGTCCGGCAAGGCTTTAAATTCATCCTTATCTTTGATCATCGTAAATACAGCGTCCCGTATTTGGATCAGCTGCTTTGCATCTTTTGTTGGTTCACAATACGTGCCATCAATAGAGATGATTATTGTTTCCCCATTCATAGTAATTTTCCATTCATCATCTTCATGGGGTTCTTGCACACAAACCTCATCAAAAATAGGATCAGGTATGAGTTCTTTTTCTTCTAAAATATTTACCTCTCTCATCAGTTCATATACTGTATTCATTTCTTCGCTGGTTAAGCTAATATCTGCTGTGATCGTTCCGTCTGCAATCAAGTCCTTGGTTACCGTGCCATCATAGGAATTGATTTCATTCTTTTTATCCACACCAAATTGAATGGAAAAGGCAAAGTCATCCGGCATCTCATGGGGCATACTCGGAGCGGAAACGACTGGACCGCATGCACCCATGAGTAGAATCAGTAACAAACAAATTAAGTATTTTTTCATTATATATCCCCCCTCAGAAGTACAGACGGAATAAAGCCGTAGTTAGTTACACTTTGCTTATTTTTCGGCTCAATTAATATAAATAAAGCAGATTAGGGAGGTTCTGCCCTCTCTCTAATCTGCCTTAGTTTTGTATTCAGTCTCAGTTACCCTCATCAGAACGGACCATTTTCGTTAGGTGAGTTTTCTGGTATCTGTTGACCCACATCCCAAAGTTCTATGATGAGTTCATTGGAAAAGCGGAACAGGTGAACAACAACGCCACCTGGGTCGTTTGGATGCTGTCTTACGTGGGAGTGAACGGCTACCATATCATTCTCAGTCACTGTGTGTTTGATCTCAAACACTTTGTCAGGGTTTTTGGCTGCACTTTCTTCCATTGCAGAAATAAGAGATTCCGCATCCCCCTTGAAATAGAGGTTATGGTGACGAAAGTCCGGACTGGCATATTTTTCGTAAGCTTCACGTATCTTTCCAGACGCTACCAGCTCAAGGAATGACATCGCCTTATCTTTTATCGTCTGTTTCATTAACAACTCATCCTTTCTATCATTAATGTACTTCTATCAATTCTTCATCTAGTTCAATCTTTTTATTCTTTTCCAGTAATAACTTCACAAATTCTTCCTTGTTTTTTGGTGATATACTTATTTCTTCATACAAACCATAATGAATTCTCAGTCGATCAGCAGCTAATGCTGGGGCAGCCCAAACGTTTTTTTCTTTAGAGATCCGTTTGATACCCTCTATGTTAATCTTCTTTTTGAAGGGACCAAATTTTACAATAAGTGTTTCTTGTTGTATGACATAGCCTGTACCAAACCACATCCAAAATAATAAGATTAATGTTGTCCCCCCAATTAATATACCTGCTGGATAAAGTCCATCTATAATTGTTCCAAAAAGCACTACTGCAATCGTTCCCCATACTGCAAAGAAATAGATTGTATCTTTTATTGAACCGAAATAGATAAGAACCACCACTTTCCTTAAAGATTATCTACTTGTTCAAGTCGCATATAATCATTCCTTTTAACAGTGATATACCATAATGGAAACAGTGCTTGAAAGCCACTTAATCCGCGACATGTAAAATATAGTACTTCATTTTCTTGAATTTCAAACTGTATTTTCTTGCTTCTGCACCAATCGACTTTCAGATAAAGTGTATGTGAACCGGGAGGGATGCGATAATCGAACGTCTCATTCTCTCCAAAGGAACCAATTTCTTGATCATTCAATACGACAATGTATTTTCTTAATTTTTTTGTCCAAGCTGCTTCTCGCTTTATTACTATCATGCGTGTCTCTCCTTAAGTTATAACTCGTAAGTTTCCGGCTTTTCATATATAACATACGTGCCAGCGATAAAATCATGGATGGATCGTTTATCCGGCCTCATACCTACCATAAATGCACTGATAATCGCTCCAATTCCAAAAGTTAAAGCATAGATGATGCCACCAACCAACTCTCGCAGAATCATCTGTCCGAGTCCCAGTTTATTGCCATGGATGCTGACAATCCGGATGCCGAACGCTTTCTTTCCAATCGTGTAGCCATACCATACAAACGGAAGGATGATGAAATACACGAGATTTAACGTATCCAGGAAGAAATTATCATCCAAGAACACCCCAAACAAAATATAGCTTAAAAACCCGAGCGTTATGCTCAAAAAGATCCCATCTACTAATATTGCCCCTAATCTAATCCAAAACCCAGCATTTCTCTCCATATGAAACTCCTCCTCTATTTATCTATTGAGGTTAATTATTAATCATAATCCTATTATTATCTTATTCGCAATGTACCGTTGATAAAGATAAGAGGCTTTCCTCTATGATAACTGTACCACCATTCAACATACATTCTTCTGATTTGATTAAATTAGCTTGGTGATTGACATGAATTTGACTTATTCGAATAAAAGCAAATGTAATGATTACTACTGTAGTAACAAGGAGTACGAGCCACTTTACCTTTTGTTTATTCAAAACTTTTTACCTCCGAAAAGATGACTTTTGTGAATCCGTTTTTATGGTCATTACCAAGCCGGCGCCAGTGGTAATGGCTCCTAATAACCCGATGATACCTACTGCAATAAGCTCAGGAATGAAAAAGCCGATGGGCACCATCGCTAAAAAGGTGATGACAATTAATGTTAAGTATATTCCATTAATCATTCTAACAGCACGATTACTGAACAATGATAAAATCAAAGGAGGTAAAAAAACGATAACGAGCAGTCCGATTGATAACCATAATCCATTCGGGTCATCATATGAAACAGCGTTAGGGCCAGTTGGATGTTTTGCAGCCAATAAAACAGCTCCAATAGCAATTAATAAAGATATAAAGACGAGGCCAAACCTTTTCATTTTCTCCACTCCTTGTACATAAGGTTAATTATGCTTTCTTTCGCTTAAATATTAATTCAAAGAAGGATGGTGTTCCGTAAGCGTTAGTCCCAGGAGCAAAAACCTGCACTAATTCCCATCCATCTTTCTCATGCTCATAAACTATGGCATGATAATCTTCCTTTGGAGCCAGTTTGAAAGATGATAATTCTATTTTCACGAATTTATGCTCATACAACGTAACTCCCCCTATCCAAATGATTACTTTGTTAGTTGCCAGTAAAGCATCTGATGATCAGCTCTTACTTTTTCCATTCTCAGTTTTTCCAACACTCTAATGGAAGAAGCATTCTCTTCAAGACATTCAGCAGTTATGATATGGACCAAGTTAGAGTCGAATGCCCAATTTATAATTGCTTTCAGTGCTTCGGTCGCATAACCTTTATTTTGTTGTGCCGGGGTAATTCCGTAGCCGATTTCCACTGTCTTGTTTTTGTCGGGTTTTTCTTTAAATCCTAGATCCCCGATAATCTTATTCGTTTGTTTATCGATAACAAGCCAAACGCCCCAACCTAAAACAGACTCATCATGCTTCAATTCTTCCAGATAATTTTCGATATGTGGACCCAGTTTATATTGCTTCGCAGAATATTTCACTAGTGCTTCTTCGGTACAAGGGGCGAGAAGTAATCTTTCAGTTTCCAGTTTCATCAAGGTTCGATTTCTCCTTTGCGGTTCTTACAGCTTAATCCATCTCTTTCTTTTTTTCATCCTCACTCGAAGGCATTTTCATACCGGTAAAAGGATTGATCTCATATGTCATGTCCCGACCGTGCTCTTTTTCTGTCTTACTGATATTTTTGCTTAAAGCGATAAAATACCAAATAAAAGGGATTGCGGCTACCAATATAACTAATCTAGGAATCCAATCCGCCATGCAATCACTCCTCTTGAGTTATTTTGTCATCCCGAATGGCATTAATTTTCCGACTACTCATAATACGTGGAAGCTTGTAAAAAGGTTTCGTATAAAATAAACAAGACAGAAAAACTTTAAGTGCGATAATGTTACTATAATGTTATAAACGCAGCTTATTATGGTTAGGAGAATGGTGTATTGCTGAAAACATTATCTTTAGTCGCAGAAAAATTATATGATCACGCTATCCTATGGGGAGTCGGTGGCTCCCTTTTACTCAGCTTTTATAAAGTTATAGATAAACCGAACGATATAGATATTCTGGTGGCAGAAAAGAATGCCGATAGGTTAAATGAAATCATTTCATCCATAAGCGAACCGAAAGAAGCGTTACGAACTGACCCTTTTCGAACTGTCCATTTCTCTACTTATAGAATGAATGATATTGATATAGATGTTATGGGAGGTTTTGCAATACAGCATAAGGAAGGTGTCTACAAATTATCCCTAAAACAGGAATCCATTGTCACCCATAAAAAAATAAATGGAGTAAATATTCCTTTATGTTCACTTGAAGATTGGTATATCTTATATTGGCTCATTCCAAACAAGCAGGATAAAGTATTGCTTATTGAACAATATTTAAAAGACAATGGTGTGTCCTATCCGCATTTGCTGATGGAAGCACTGAACAAGCCACTGCCCCTTGAAGTGAAAGAGAGGATAGAAAGGTTATTAAGCTATTCCATGTAAAACTAAAATCCCCCTAACCAGATCGGTAGGGGGATATTGTGTTAAAACACTTTATTTTTATAAATATATAGACTGATTAACCAGGAAATCATAAAGAAACTGACTGAAATGATGGCACCGCTAAGATAAATGGTTGCTGTTGATAGGCTGCTGAGGAAATCTGTAAACTCTGTGACGTTATGTACTATATATTGAATAATGGAGGGCATAATTGCAGCCATAATCGCTAATGAAATTAGAATTACTGCTCCAAGATAAGCGGGATTTAACAAATAAAATAGTGGAAAAACCATCGCAATGAGGATCAAAGACAATCCGACAGCGATTGCTATATCAGCAATGGAATAATTATAGTTAAATAAAACTAAAGTAATTCCTGCCGCCGTTATGGATAACAACATGTAGACAAGTGCTCCAATATATTTTGCGGCTACAATTTCTTTCCGGGTATATGGTAAAGAATTGAGTAAAATATTGGAGTTCACCAACGCATCAAAATGTATTCCATTGATCGGAATATACGCACCTGCCATCATAAAAACAAGAGCCGGACTAAACAAATCAGCAAAAATAGAAATGAAAATGATGAACGGTATAAAAAAGATAATCTGCACTTTTTGAATAATAAAATCCTTTTTCATCAAGTTAAACAAGGTGTGACACACCCCCCTGTTCGAGAAATGAAAGGGACAATCTACCTGTCCCTCAGTCGATTTAAAATACTTTGCGCTGGTAAATCATTTGACTGACAATCCAGGAGACAAGAAAGAGACCTATGGAGATTGCAGCTCCGCTAAGGTAAAGGGCGGTTGTCGATAAGCTTGTAATGAATTCCGTAATGGATGTCAGATGTTTCTCGATGAATTCAAGAACCGGTGATAGCAATATTGCAAATACGACCAACCCGCTGAGAGCGGCTACACCAATATAGCCTGGTTTTAATACATAAAATAAAGGAAACGCTACAGCAGTGAAGATAAAGAATAATCCTGCAGCAATGGCTACATCACGGAATGTAAAGCTAAAATCAAAGATATATAGAATAATACTTGCCACAACAATGGATAAAATCATGTATACCACAGAACCAATATATTTTGCTGCTACAATTTCTTTTCTCAAATACGGTAAAGAGTTAAGAAGAATGTTGGATTCTACTTGTTCATCATAAATATAGCCATTCAACGGTATATACAGACTGGAGATCAGAAAAATAAAAAATGGACTCATATGGTCACCGAAAATGGCGAAGAACATGATAAATGGAATAAAGAGTAGTATTTGTGATTTTTGGATTACTAGATCTTTCTTTATCAAGTTAAACATACTGATGACGGGCTCCTTTCGCATAATACATAATGTCTTCTAAAGTAGCATTTTCTAAAACCACTTGGTCACCGAAAGATTTTCTTACTTCTTCGGCATTGTTTGTCAACGCTTGGAACTCATTGGAACTGCGTTTCACACTAATAAAACTTTTTTCCGTTGACGGATTGAGCAAATTCGCCTTTCCCTTCACTAATGCAAAACGTTCTTGTATGTCTTGGATGGATTCATTGAATAGAATTTTCCCCCTCTGAATGAAAGTGATTTGGTCTGCAATCTGTTCTAAATCACTTGTAATGTGGGTGGAAAAGAAGAGTGTCCGTCTCTTGTCAGCCATCAAATCTTTCAAAATATCCAAAAGTTCTCTCCGAAATACAGGGTCTAAGCCAGCTGTCGGTTCATCCATCATAATGAATTCGGCGTCATGGGATAAGGCAAGTGCCAATGATGTTTTCATCTGCATTCCTTTAGAAAATGTCTTAATCGCCTTGTTTAATGGTAGTTCAAACAACTTGATATAATCATAAAATTGCTTGTCACTCCAATTTTTATAAGCAGGGGCAATAATTCTGCGTATATCCTTTAGATTCAAACTTTCATAAAAGATATTACTATCATAAACAAAGCCGATCCGTTCCTTAATTTCCTTTTCATTATTGTTATCATGACTCTTGCCGAATACTTTTATTTCTCCCTCATCAGCTTGCAAAAGGTTCATCATCAGCTTCATCGTAGTCGATTTTCCCGCACCGTTTGCTCCGACAAAACCTGTTACCAACCCTTGTTTGATTTGCAAATTGATGTTCTCCAAGGAGAAATCTTTGAAATGTTTACTTACATTCTTAAATTCTACTATATTTTCGATTGTTCTCACTCCTTATTGTTCATTTTTCTTAAGTGTATATATAATTTATTAACAGTATATACTATATGAACGATATGAACAATAGTGAATTTGTTTTTTATGACAAATAAAAAAGACCTTAATTTCTCATTAAGATCTTGTTCTGTGCTATTTATTTAATTGCTGTCTGTGAGCCGCTTTCATGTGAAACATAATATCGTCCAGTGAAGCCTTTTCCAGTACAACATATTCACCAAAGACTTGTTGTACTTGCGCTGGGTCTGTTGTTAAAGCTTGGAATAGGTTTTGCGTGCGTTCGATATGAACAAAATAGGCTTCGGTATCCCGATCTAGTAATTCATTACTGCCTTTCACCAAGACGTATTTTTCTTGTAATTCATCCATCCGCTCATGAAAGAGGATTTCACCCTGGTCAATTAATACGATATAATCGGCAAATCGTTCTAAATCACTGGTTGTATGGGTGGAAAAAAATATACTTCTATTTTCATTGAGCATCTCTTCTTGAAAAATATCCAATAATTCTCTACGAAAAGTCGGATCTAACCCTGCTGTCGGTTCATCCATAATAATCAACTCCGCATGATGGGATAGAGCAAGGGCAATGGAAGCTTTCATTTGCATCCCTTTAGAGAAATGTTTAATTGGTTTATTTAAGGGCAGCTCAAATCGGTCCACATAAGCTTGGAATTGGTCACTATCCCATTGTGTATAGGCAGGTGCTATGATTCTACTAATATCTTTTAACTTCAGTGATTCGTAAAATATGTTGCTGTCGAATACAAAACCGATTCTGTCTTTTATCGATTTTTCATGTGTCGCGTAATCCAGTCCAAACAGACGGACTTCCCCTTCATCGGGCTTCAGGAGATTCATGATCAGCTTGATCAAGGTGGTCTTTCCAGTTCCGTTTGCTCCGATAAGTCCGGTAGTGTAACCTTGTTTGATCTGTAAATCTATACTGTCAAAGGAGAATTCCTTAAACTCTTTAGATATACTACGAAGTTCTATCACGTTATTCAAATGATCACTCCTCATACAGCAGCTTTAATAAATCCTGTAATTCTTCATATGATAATCCAATTTCTTTACTGTTGGAGATAACTGCACTTAATTGTTCTTCAATTACTCTCAATTTTTTCTCTCGAATCATATCTAAGTTTTGTTCAGCTACAAATGTACCTTTACCTACAATCAAGTAGATGAATCCAGATTTCTCCAATTCTTCATAAGCCCGCTTCGTCGTGATCACACTGATCCGTAAATCTTTCGCCAATTGTCTAATGGAAGGTAAAGCAGTGCCTTCTTTCAATTCGCCCGACAATATTTTCGCTTGAATTTGCTTGGAGATCTGTTCATAGATGGGGTCCTTTGAACTGTTGGAAATAATGATTTGCATGCAGGCCCTCCTTTACACCATGTATAAAATACATAATCACTATATACACTAGTTAATCATGATTATATGCATAATTCAAGAAAACTTAAAGCTCTAATTTGACACCCCTGCTCTCCAATTTGGATGCAATCTTTTGGGATAGGACTGAAACATTTTTGTTTAAATTAACGTATTTCTAATAAAGCTGCTTTAAGAAGAGAAAAAAATCAATGGTAAATGCAATGATAGTTAAAAATTATAAACTGAAGGAGACCGGTAAAATGAAAGATAACAAAGGTTGTATGAAATGTGGAAGTACAAATGCAGGTACGAAGGATGTAGCGATGACGGGGACTGGTTTGTCTAAAATGTTTGATGTCCAGCATAATCAATTCACCGTCGTTTTCTGTAAAAACTGTGGATATTCGGAGTTTTATAACAAAAATAGTTCAACTGGAAGTAATGTTTTAGATCTTTTCTTTGGTTAAGGGAGAGGAAAAATTTAGGAATTTAAGTTATAAAAACATCAAATTCTGCAAGAGGAAAACAGCCTGCCAAAAACTTGGGCAGGCTGTTTATTTGTGTGCGCCCGGCATGGGTGTAATCTCTAGGGTGAGAGTCCCGAGCCATGAAGGCAGAAGTAGTGGTTAGCTTAACGCAAGGGTGTCCGTGGCGACGCGGAATCTGAAGGAAGCGGGCGGCAAACT
>NZ_JAMBON010000170.1 GCF_023715655.1 Oceanobacillus luteolus
GGGCTCAGAGGTCTACACGACCGTTATAAATTCTTGCGTTATCAATCTTGATTGAACCGCCGTATACGGAACCGTACGTACGGTGGTGTGAGAGGACGGAGGTTAATCGCCTCCTCCTACTCGATTTATATAAGTATTTATTAGAATTTTATTTAACACGCTAGTATACGGAGTCGCGTTTTATTCGGAAGAAAAATCTCTCATGTTCGGTTGATAGTAGAATTTAACTTGCTAGTCAAACGCAAGCCTTTCTCACGTTAGATTGTAAGCAGTATTCATCCTGCTAATCAAACGCAAGCCTTTCTCACGTTAGATTGTAAGCAGTATTCATCCTGCTAATCAAACGCAAGCCTTTCTCACGT
>NZ_JAMBON010000171.1 GCF_023715655.1 Oceanobacillus luteolus
TCGGTGGTTCTTCTGGTATACATACTTTGTTGTTCACTTGGCGCTGGCGTTTGAGGTATTGAACGATATCGCTAAATTCATTTGCACTATAAAGTGCTTTGGTTTCACAGATTGCTAATGCTTCATCAATAAATGCTTCCTCTGTTTGACACGCTTTCTCTATAAGTTGAAGCTGATCACGTATGTATCGTGGATATTTTTTGTGTATTTTCTCTAAATAATTACGAGCTAAATCTGGATGTTTAAACTTTTCTGCTAAGCTGGAAATATACGCTGATATTCCTTTGGTACGATCTCGCGTATGTTGAGTATCTTGAATTAATTTGCCTCTCTCCGTGCTAATCAAATGCTCTGC
>NZ_JAMBON010000172.1 GCF_023715655.1 Oceanobacillus luteolus
GTAAAATAAACTGTGTAAGTGAGAGAGCGTACGGCTCTTGCTTCGCAGTTTATTTTTTTATTGTTAGAATAAACATATAAGATTGGGAGGTTATTCTATTGACTAAGTCAAAGCGAGATCAGAAATCTGCTGAACTAGCGAAACAGATTCTAGAAAACTACCAACCAGAGACCGTAGAAGACATGCAGAATGCACTTAAAGATATATTTGGACCGATGTTTGAAACGATGTTAAAGGGTGAAATGAACCATCATTTAGGCTACGAAACGAACGATAAAGATGAAAAAGAAACAGAAAACAGACGGAATGGTTACAGTAAGA
>NZ_JAMBON010000173.1 GCF_023715655.1 Oceanobacillus luteolus
AAAAATGAAGCACCTCTTGCTAAGATAGAAATATCAATTGAAGGAGGTGCTTTTCTATGCCACATGAAGAACTAATCATCGTGCCCGTAACACTCCATCCTGAAAAAGAAGAACCTATGTTAGCGACTCCACCAGTTTCCTCGGCAACTCCTGTTTTTACGATGAAATCAGGCAGCCTTGAACTTTCCTTCTTTAACGGTGTGGATGAGCATATCATTCAAACCGTCATAAGGGAGTTGAGAAATGAATGAGGCAAGATTATACAGACGTCAAGAACATTTATATTGTTTGTGGAAAGACG
>NZ_JAMBON010000174.1 GCF_023715655.1 Oceanobacillus luteolus
AATGAAGCACCTCTTGCTAAGATAGAAATATCAATTGAAGGAGGTGCTTTTCTATGCCACATGAAGAACTAATCATCGTGCCCGTAACACTCCATCCTGAAAAAGAAGAACCTATGTTAGCGACCCCACCAGTTCCCTCGGCAACTCCTGTTTTTACGATGAAATCAGGCGGCCTTGAACTTTCCTTCTTTAACGGTGTGGATGAGCATATCATTCAAACCGTCATAAGGGAGTTGAGAAATGAATGAGGCAAGATTATACAGACGTCAAGAACATTTATATTGTTTGTGGAAAGACG
>NZ_JAMBON010000175.1 GCF_023715655.1 Oceanobacillus luteolus
TAAATCGTACTTTTCTTCCGTTTGGACATAGATATGCATCCTCTTCTTCGTCGTATTCCCAGTTGTCTACATGAAAAGCATTCTCTTTGTGTTTCTTTTTCTTCTCCTTTCGATACTGATTGTACGTCACTAGCGTTGCATTAATTAAGACTAAATATGTATGTGTTTGATCGAGGTTACCTGGATTACGAGCGCTTTGATCGCATGACCGATGATGGTTACTTTTTTCTCTCAAGACTTCGAAAAAATGCGTTTATACGAGTAGTTGGTGATGATTTTGAAC
>NZ_JAMBON010000176.1 GCF_023715655.1 Oceanobacillus luteolus
CACTAGCGTTGCATTAATTAAGATTAAATATTAACAAGACCCCGAATTTTCGCTAATTTACTTTAATGCAAATAAAAAGTCCTTTATAATGGATTTAGTCAGGTGGTAACCCATCCAAATCCAAAAATAAAGGACAAAGCTCATCGATAAGGTTACACGAAAAACTTCATTTGGACAATGGTTTTCACCAATCAATCTTCAATTATTTGAAGAAAGTGTGAAAACGTTGAAATTAGATTACTATACAAAAAAACTAACGACAGAGTCATTTT
>NZ_JAMBON010000177.1 GCF_023715655.1 Oceanobacillus luteolus
TTTTTTTATTGTTAGAATAAACATATAAGATTGGGAGGTTATTCTATTGACTAAGTCAAAGCGAGATCAGAAATCAGCTGAACTAGCGAAACAGATTCTAGAAAACTACCAACCAGAGACCGTAGAAGACATGCAGAACGCTCTTAAAGATATATTTGGACCGATGTTTGAAACGATGTTAAAGGGTGAAATGAACCATCATTTAGGCTACGAAACGAACGATAAAGATGAAAAAGAAACAGAAAACAGACGGAATGGTTACAGTAAGA
>NZ_JAMBON010000178.1 GCF_023715655.1 Oceanobacillus luteolus
GTGTGATCGGTCGAAAAAATTGGATGTTTTCCGTCAGCGAAGCTGGTGCCGAGGCCAATGCGATTTGTTTGAGTATGGCAGAAACAGCGAAAGCTAACGGTGTGGATTTCTATCAATATTTGGTGAAATTACTAACAGAACTACCAAATCTGGATATCCATCGAACGCCAGAAACTTTAAATAAGTACATGCCTTGGTCGAAGGCGATTCAAGCAACATGTGCAAAAAAATAAAATAACCGTAAATCTGTTTAAA
>NZ_JAMBON010000179.1 GCF_023715655.1 Oceanobacillus luteolus
TGGGCTGTTTCCGTTTCGCTCGCCGCTACTTGGGAAATCGCATTTGCTTTCTGTTCCTCTGGGTACTGAGATGTTTCAGTTCCCCAGGTCTGCCTCGTATATCCTATGTATTCAGATATACGTACTGTCCCATTACGGACAGTGGGTTTCCCCATTCGGAAATCCTCGGATCAACGTTTACTTACAACTACCCGAGGCATATCGGAGTTAGTCCCGTCCTTCATCGGCTCCTAGTGCCAAGGCATCCACCGTGCG
>NZ_JAMBON010000017.1 GCF_023715655.1 Oceanobacillus luteolus
TTTTTGGATTTGGATGGGTTACCACCTGACTAAATCCATTATAAAGGACTTTTTATTTGCATTAAAGTAAATTAGCGAAAATTCGGGGTCTTGTTAATATTTAATCTTAATTAATGCAACGCTAGTGGTGAAAGTACAATAAAAAACGCCTATATAAAATATAGGCGTTATCGAATATTCGTGGCGAGCGAACCATGTGTTCACATTCACATGTATTACCTTGTTCCTCGACTTACACGAATCAGCTCATCGCCAAGCTAGTATAACATGATTTGGTTATCATAGCTACATACATTATTTGGTTATGATAATCGCTGACTCTTTTTCTAACATGTATACATTTCCGCTGATTACCAATAATAGTTAAAAAACACAGTGGAGGTTGTATGGATGATTCGCTTGGAAACAGATATTGAAGGAAAGCAGATGTCTTTTGGAGAAGCCCAAAGTAACTTGAAACAGTATGGTTTGAGTATGGGTGGCAACTGGGACTACGATAGAGGAATATTTGACGGTATTATGCACCGGGAAGGCGGAGAAACTATTTATATTCGGTTGCCTTTTCATGTGCTTAAAGGTGAGCTGGATCGAAAAGATGCTTGGATAGAATTCCAGCAGCCTTATGTCATCAAGCATGTTGTGAATTTGGGATTGGATAAGGATTCAAATTCACTATTAACTGCAACAGGTTTTAGCCAATTTCAAGAACCACTTGATACAGATGGTTATATTCGTGATAAAAGTAAGTGGCAGGAATTTGGAGAAGAAGCGATTGGAGATATATTAAATAAGTTGGAAAAACAATAAGGTTCCCCACTCAAATGATAGAAAAAGAAAATAGCTAAAAGAGCAGCGTGATACATCTCATCGATAAGATGATTGGTGTCACGTTGTTTTTATTTTACCGAACGATTTTCTTATTAGGAGAAAGAATGAGAGAAGAATGTATAATTAAAAGTGTATCGTTATTACAAGTATTTCTAATATTAGAACTTTACAATCGAACTGCTATAAAGTAAGATGTTGAATAAGATATGAGCTGCGAATAGGATTGGAGTGACGAAAAATGGGAAGTTTTGGGTAAGCATTTGAGCAATGTTCAAGAATAAGAGCGTTTCTTAATTTAGGAAAAGTTATTCAAAATATAGGGGGGGATATTCATTTGAAAAAGTTCATACTATCAATACTTATTGTAGGATTTTTAGGCATATTGGCAGCTTGTGGTTCGGAAGCTGATGGAGATGATAATGGTGGTGGAGAATCTGATAAATTGGTCATCACAGTTGGAACAAGCCCAACATATCCACCGTTTGAATCAGAAGAGAATGGTGAACTTATCGGTTTTGATATTGGCTTAATTGAGAAAATTGCTGAAGCGGAAGACTTCGAAGTGGAGTTTACAACGATGCAATTTGATGGACTTATTCCAGCACTGAAGGCGGGACAAATCGATGTCGTCGTTGGAGCGGTGACGATCACTGACCAAAGAATGGAAAGTGTTGATTTCTCAAATGCTTATTACGAATCCGGTCTTTCCATCCTAGTACCAGCGGATTCAGATATTCAGAGCTTTGAAGATTTAGACGGTAAATTGATAGGTATCCAAAAAGGTACGTCTTCTTATAATTATATGATTGCTAATGGAATCGAAGATCAAAATATTAAACAATATGCTGATATTAGTACTGCATATAGCGCACTTGAAAATGATGGTGTCGATGCAATTTTATATGATCATCCATCAAATATTAACTATATAACAGAACGGAATTCAGATGCAGTAATTGTTGGTGATATTCTAAACGGTGAATATTACGGAATCGCGGTAAATCCGGATAAGAAGGATATCCTCGAAAAAGTTAACAATGGATTAGCGACCATTCAAGAGAATGGCGAATATGAGAAACTATTTGATGAATATCTGGGTGGAGAAAGAAATGGTTTTGTGGAAGATGTCTTAAATCCGGAAGATGTAGTAATTACGGTGGAATAACATCTTAAACACATACATTATGAAACTATCTGGGAGATTAAAGGGAAGAACATGCTAGATTTCCTTTAATCTCCTTGTTGATACATAAGGAGGTCCAACAGCATGCAAGCAGTTTTAGATAATCTCCCTCAACTTTTGGAAGGCCTTAAATTTACACTGTATTACTCGATTGCCGCAATAATCTTGGCTGTAATTTTTGGTTTAATCGCTGCCCTAATGAAGCTTTCCAAGTCAAAAATATTAAAAGGACTCGCAACAGTATATATTGAAGTTTTCCGTTCGACTCCATTATTAGTACAGCTATTCTTCATTGTTTTCGGTTTGACGGGCGTATTACCTTTAAATGAATGGTTCGGTCAAAGAGCATATCCGATCATTGCAGCGACTATCACCCTTGCTTTGCACGAGGGGGCTTATATATCTGAAATCATTCGTGCGGGGATACTTGGGGTAGATCGTGGGCAGAAGGAAGCTGCAGCAAGTATTGGTATGACGGAATATAAAACGATGAGGTACATCGTATTACCTCAAGCTTTTAAACGGATGATCCCTCCACTCGTCAACCAATCAGCACAAACGATTAAAGATACTTCCTTACTGGCTCCAATCGGTATCATTGATCTGGTTTATCGTGGACAGATAATTATTTCTGCTACATTCGAGCCATTTTCTATTTGGCTAGTAATTGCAATCATCTATTTTAC
This sequence comes from Oceanobacillus luteolus, assembly GCF_023715655.1. Lineage (GTDB taxonomy): Bacteria > Bacillota > Bacilli > Bacillales > Amphibacillaceae > Oceanobacillus > Oceanobacillus luteolus. The sequence continues at coordinate 2,698 of NZ_JAMBON010000017.1, forward strand.
TATTATATTTGCGATATCACAGTTTGCCGGGTATCTGGAAAGGAGAATGCAGCTTGATAAACGTTGAGAACCTCCGTAAATCATTTGGTAAACTTGATGTTTTAAAAGGAATTAGTACTGAAATCCGGCATCAAGAAGTTGTTGTGGTAATTGGACCATCTGGGAGCGGGAAGAGTACATTTCTCCGCTGCCTCAATGGGCTGGAGGAAGCAACAAGTGGAAAAATTGAAATTGACGGGGTGGAGCTTACTAACCCGAAAACAAATATACATGAGTTAAGGCAACATGTTGGAATGTGCTTTCAGCAATTTAACTTGTTCAGACATTTAAATATTTTACAGAACATCACAATTGGACCGATGAAGGTGTTGAACAAGAGCAAGGAGGAAAGTGAGCAACTTGCACGTCAATTACTGAAAAGAGTCGGTCTTGGAGATAAGGAACAAAACTATCCAGATGAACTTTCTGGAGGGCAACAGCAACGTGTTGCAATTGCCCGTGCCTTGGCGATGAAACCGAAAGTCATGTTATTCGATGAACCGACCTCTGCGCTTGATCCAGAGATGGTAGGTGAAGTTTTAAATGTAATTGGCGATCTTGCAGAAGATGGTATGACGATGGTGATTGTGACGCATGAAATGGGGTTCGCCCGCAAAGTTGGTGATCGGGTAATATTTATGGATGAGGGGTATCTCATAGAAGAAGGTCCTCCTGCAGAGATATTTAATAATCCTCAGGAAAAGCGGACACAAAGCTTTCTTGCAAAAGTATTGTAATAAGCTTTTCCATTATTGGCAGTACAGAAGAAGATATGAATTTACGGGGTGAATATGTTGAAAGCAAGATGGGGTACACCAAAACAACTAAGAGATTTACTAAATGAACTGGTAAGTTGGAATAGTATCACCTTATCAGAAGGCGAGCGTCAATTCCCGATAAAATTAGAAAATAAGTTGCGGGAATTAGCTTATTTTCAAAAGCATCCGGAGTACCTTACGCTCCATGATACAGATGATCAACGGCAGTTCTTAACAGCCCTTTATAAACATCCAGATGCACAGAAAACAATTTGTCTGGTCAGTCATTTCGATACGGTAAACATAGAGGAATATGGGAAGCTGAAGGAAATGGCGACTGAACCAGATAAACTTACAGAAATATTGAAGATAAGAGCTGCTGAATTTTCAGCTGACGTGAGAAATGATTTAGCGTCTGGAGAGTACTTATTTGGAAGAGGAACCATGGATATGAAAATGGGCCTTGCGTTACATATGCAAATGTTGGAAAGAGCAAGCTTGGAAAACTGGCCAATTAATTTATTGCTGCTCACCGTTCCTGATGAAGAAGTCAACTCTGCTGGAATGCGATCCGCTGTTCCTGCATTGTTGAAATTGGAGGAAAAGCATGAACTTAATTATATCCTTTTTCTAAACAGTGAGCCTGTTTTCACTCAACATGGAGATGATACACATTATATTTATTCCGGATCGATAGGAAAGGTCATGCCTGCTGCGTTGTTCTACGGCAAGGAAACTCATGCGGGACAACCATTGAACGGGATGACTTCTCCATATATTGCATCCTATCTGACACAGGAAATGGAGTGGAATTCTTCGTTTCAAGAAACTTCTTATGGTGAAACGAATCCATTGCCAGTCACCTTACAGCAACGTGATTTGAAGTCCGATTATTCAACACAGACACCATACCGTTCGAGTGCTCTTTATAATGTGCTTGTTATGGAACAAACGGCGGCTGATGTATTTGATCGCTTTGAACAAGTTGCGAATAAAGCTGCTGTGAGACTAAATCGGGATTACGCAGAAATTTGCAGAAACAATCAAGTGGATCCAGTAGGGAAAGTATCCGTCATCCGGTACGAGCAGCTAGAAACATATGCTGTGAATAAGCTTGGAAGAGAATTCATCGACAGGGTGAAAGCGACAGTCCATCACCAGAAAGAATGGGACGATCGGGAAAAGTCGTTACGTATAGCGGATAAATTAATGATTGAATGTCAGGAACTTGCACCGGCCATTGTTATTTTACTTACACCTCCGTACTATCCAGCTGTGAATTCTAGTGACAATGAAACGATTGAAAACTGTGTGGCTTTTGTGAAAAGAATTGCCAAAGAGAAATTCAACTTGAAAGTGGAGAGAGTCCACTATTTTAATGGTATCTGTGATTTGAGTTATGTATCTTATGAGGGAGATTCAAAGGATTCGGTCACTTTTGAAGCGAACACACCGGTCTGGGAGACGAGCTATTCCATCCCATTCGAAGATATGTTGAGACTGGATGCTCCAGTTCTAAATATCGGACCATTTGGGAAGGATGCCCATAAACTGACTGAACGGTTACATATTAAAAATGCTTTTGAAGAAATGCCGGTTATTTTAAAAGAGATGATTCAACAATTGAGTTTAAAAAATAAGGTTAACTAGACTTTCATTTTAAAATGAATGAATTGAACCCTTATCCTGGTTACCCAGGATAAGGGTTCAAGCATTAATAACCGGAATCCTCCGATGTTAGATTATCTATCATCTTGTAATCATATTTCTGTAAAGGTTTTTCTGCCGGGCCTTCAATTACTTCTCCAGTATATGTGAATCTGGAGCCATGACACGGGCAGTCCCAGCTGCGCTCACCACTATTCCATTCCACCTCGCAACCGACATGGGTACAGGTTGTATCAACAATATGGAGCTCTCCTTTTTCATCCCGATAAGCCCCTTTTCTTTCTCCATTGATGCTGATGACTGCACCTTCATCATTATCTAATGTTTTCGGATTCATATTACTCATTTGTAACTTACCTTTGATTAAATGGCCGACAACATCAGCATTTTGAACGAGGAAGTTCTTAATACTTGGTGTCGCATAGAACCTGGAAGGGGTGAATAAGTTCTTAAAAATATTTTCCCTTCCTAATACAATATCTTTCAGTAATAGAGCTGCTGCGGTACCATTGGTCATTCCCCATTTTCTATAGCCTGTGGCAATTAGGATGTTCGGCTGTCCGGAAGTGATTTCTCCAATATATGGCACTTTATCTAATGTCGTAAGGTCTTGTGCCGACCAACGATAAGGAATTTCTTCAATGCCAAAAACCTCTTGTCCCCATTGCTCCAATGCATCAAAATGTTTTTTAGTATCGATGCCTTGGCCGGTTTTATGACTTTCCCCAACAAGGAGGAGCATTTCTTCTCCATTGATCGTTACCGAGCGCACAGAACGTGTCGGTTGATCTGCGCTAATGTACATACCGCCTGGAAATGGCTTATTTGGTTTTACAGCAAGTACATAGGAACGATCTGCATACATTCGCGTTGAATATAAACCCATCCCTTCATAAAACGGAAAATGGGAGCATGCAAGGACAAATTTAGCGGTTACACGATGATCATTACTTGTTAAAACGGTTGGATTTTCTCCTGTTTCCACATTAACTGCGGTCGTATGATTAAAGATTTGACCATCTTTTTTAGTAATCTCATCGACTAAATGAACTAAATACTTTAACGGATGAAATTGCGCTTGGTTACGCATGACAGCAGCATTCCTGATTTTTAGATTAAATGGGATTGTATCTACCAATCCGCCATCGATACCAAGTTTCTCATATGCCTGTACTTCTTTGTTGATTTTTTCTTCATATTCTTCGGTCGTGGAATAGATGTATGCATCCTGTTCGGTAAATTCACAATCTATACCTGACTTCTCCACTGTGCTTTTTATGAATGCCAATGCTTCCATGCTTGCTTCATAATATAATCTCGCCTTACTCTTTCCCATGTTTTTAATTAGTTCATCGTAAATCAAGTCATGCTGAGCAGTAATTTTAGCAGTCGTGTGCCCCGTCGTCCCGCCTAATAATTCATTTGCATCTAGAATGGCGACACGTAATCCTTCCATTGCCAAAAGATAGGCAGAAGTAATTCCAGTAATGCCTCCACCAACGATACAAACATCGACTTGTATGTCCTTTTCTAATCTAGGAAATTCAGGGATCTTAACAGAATCCCGCCAATACGATTTTGTGATATCTGGTAGTTTTTCAGCCATACTAACCCTCCGTTAAATAATGAATATTATCAACAGAATCTCCATATAAGGGCTGAAGTATACTAAAGCTGGAATAATTCACCAGTGTATACTGAATAATTCTTGAGGGATTACAGAGGAGAGTAGTAGATTTTATATAGATGTTATTTGTTTATCACCCAAACTTAATAAAGGTTTCTTTTTTCTTTACCGATTATTGATATATTTAATTAAATAAAAACTAAGGAAGAATTGCAGGACCAAACGACGCAAATGAATCGGATGTTGTGATCCGATTAATGGACATTGAATTTAGCAACTATGCTTAATAAATTTACCAATCTATGCAATTTTCCTCCATGATTTTCTATTAATTTCTAGTTACTGGATAATTAGTTTAGTTGATTGACAAAACAAAATGAGAGGCATATACTTAATTCAGCATAAATAGTTCAAGAATTTGTAACAAAGTGAGCATACTTCAAGAATTGACATCATGAATTAGGTTATATTAGCACACTATATTTTTAAATGGATGTATCTATAGTCTATGAAAATAGCAAGTGTTAATCATTCCCTAGAAATTGATGGGAATTTTTTTGTTGAAAATTCTTACACCGTATTTATGTATAAGTAAAGAATTTGGTAAACGATTACTTTGTTTCAATTTGCAACATTTACATATAAAAGAAACCAGAAACAAGAAGCCGTTCCAGTTCTTTATGAAAAGTATTTGAATGGGGGATATATTAATGGAAAAAAAAGAGGATCAAAAGCTGGAAACAACTGAAACAACTAATAATTCCAGACGCCAGTTTTTGAAGAGCTCGGGTATTGCTGTCGGAGGAATTGCCGTTGGTAGTGCATTAGGTGGAATTCTAGGCATGTATGGTAAGGAAGAAGAAGCGCCTGCTGCTACTCCTGCAGAATCTCAACCAGCACAGCAACATGACCACGCACTGCAATATTTTACAAATCGGGCAGATTTTGAAAAACTTGGACAAGCAACAGAGCGAATTTTCCCTGAAGATGAAAATGGACCTGGAGCAATTGCGTTGGGGGTTCCATATTATATCGACCACCAATTAGCAGGTAAATGGGGAATCAATGCGAAGGAATACCGCCAAGGACCTTTCTTTGAAGGTGTACCTGAACAAGGTTATCAATCTCAGTTAAAACACCATCAAGTTTTCGATTTAGGATTAGAAGCTCTAGATAAATATAGTCAAGAAAAATTTGATGCATTATTTGTAGCGTTAGACGGAGAACAACAGGATGAAGTTCTAACTGCATTTGAAAATGATGAAGTGAAGATTCCTGGCCTTCGTTCAAGCTTATTCTTTGAACTTTTACGTAAAACTACCATCGAGGGAGTCTACGCTGACCCACTTTATGGTGGAAACAAAGGTATGGCTGGATGGAAGATGAAAGAATATCCAGGAGTTCAAATGAGTTACGCAGATAAAGTTGAGGAAACAGAGTTTCTTAAAATTGAACCGAAGAGTCTTCATGATACACATAACTAAGAGCGTTCTTAGATAAAATAAGGGATTTGTACGAGACAGGCTGTATGGGGTTTTAACAGCAGGGTAGTACATCGAGAAAGGGAGTATAGGAAGTATGGTTACAAAACTGCCAAAAACAGACGTCGTGACGGTAGGTGTAGGTTGGACAGGAGGCATTATTGCTGCTGAGTTAAGTAAAGCAGGCCTGAAAGTCGTTGGTCTTGAGCGTGGTGGCGATCGTAGTACAGAAAACTTCGCAATGAAGCATGATGAACTTCGCTATGCATTACGTTACGAACTGATGCAAGATTTATCTCGTGAAACTTTAACATTTAGACATAATAGTAAACAAAGAGCTTTACCAATGCGCCAATACGGAGCTTTCTTATTAGGTAATGGTGTTGGTGGAGCAGGTACGCACTGGAACGGAATGACGGACCGTTATAACCCATATGATTTTGAAATCCGTTCGAAAACAATTGAAAAATATGGTGAAAGCAAAATTGATCCAGAATTGACGATTCAAGACTGGGGAATTACATATGACGAAATGGAACCATATTATACAAAATTTGAATTGATGGCTGGAATCTCTGGTGACGAAACGCCATTACGTGGACATCGTTCCGAACCGTTCCCTAACCCGGCATTGAAAAAGACACCAGCTATGGATATTTTCTTCGATGCGACGAAGGAAATGGGACTTGACCCATTTGTTATTCCGGCAGCGAATAACTCACAAGCTTATGATAACCCAGATGGACAACATTTGGCGGCATGTCAATATAACGGTTTCTGTGAACGTTTCGGTTGTGAATTCGGTGCGAAAGGAAGCCCTAATACAACAGTAATTCCGACAGCACTAAAAACTGGAAACTTCGAACTTCGTGCCAACTCAGAAGTTCTTGAAATTCTGCATGAAGGTGGAAAAGCTACTGGAGTGCTTTACATGGATACTCGTACAGGAGAAAGATTCGAACAACCGGCAGAAGTTGTTGCAGTGACGAGCTATACATTCAATAACAACCGTTTGCTTCTGAACTCTGGATTGGGAACTCCATATGATCCTAAAACAGGCCGAGGTACAATCGGTAAAAACTATTGCTACCAAGTAATTGTTGGTAATGATGGTTTCTTCGATGATGAGAAGTTCAACTCTGCAATTGGTTCAGGTGGTCTTGCTGCAGTGTTAGATAACTTTAACGCAGATAACTTTGACCATAGTGATTATGATTTCCTACATGGTGGATCAGTATTAATGGGACAAAAAGGTAAACGTCCAATTGATGAAAACCAAGTTCCTTCAGGTACACCTAGATGGGGTAAAGAGTTCAAAGCACAATCCCTTAAATATTACAATCGTCATTTGAACCTTTACACGTATGGAGCACAGTTGCCAACAGTTCACAACTACCTGGATTTAGATCCAACGTATAAAGATATTAACGGTTACCCACTTCTTCGTATGACGTTTGACTTTACAGAGAGTGACCGTAAACGCGGTAAGTTCTTAAACCAGCAAACTCGTAAAATCTTAGAAGCAATGGGAGCAACTCATATCAGTGATGATACAAACATGGATCACTTTGACATGACAAGATATCAAGCAACTCACAACACTGGTGGAGTTATCATGGGAGCAGATCCTGAAACATCTGCAGTAAATAACTACCTACAAATGTGGGAGCATGATAACGTATTTGTTGTTGGTGGATCTGCATATGCTCACCAAAGTGGATATAACGCAACTGCAACTCTTGGTGCATTAGCATACCGTGCATCTGAAGGTATTATCGATTATAGTAAAAAAGGTGGCAGTCTCGCATAATGTGAAACTTCATTCAGTTGGGGGCCTACCTCCTGAATGCTAGTTGACCAGAATCAGGGATTTATGGGCTGTTTATTCCTACCTTCATATATTGAGGTACCCTCATGATTGGAGGGGGATTCTTAACAGCCCGTTCATGCGTGGTATACGAGAAAGCTAGTTTTATGATAAACTTGTCCCAAGTGGGAGGCGAGATACAATGGGTATAGCAAATATCGGAATTCCTGGTCTAATTCTAATCGTCATTTTAGCGCTGATTATTTTTGGGCCAAGTAAATTACCTCAAATCGGGAAAGCTGCTGGACAGACATTAAAAGAGTTTAAAGGTGCAGCAAGCGATCTGATGGATGATAAAGACGAAAAAGAGAAGCAGGAAGCAACTGCAGAAAAAAAATAAACTTTCATATATAGCACTGAAATCGAATTCGATTTCAGTGCTTTTTTTATTTAAGGTGAAAATGCCTTTATCCTACTTAGGGTCGAACGTGTAATCTTAATATGCATTTCCGTTATTATAGTGAAGTGTTGCAAAAGAACACACGTTCCTTTATAATAACTAAAAAGAACATTCGTTCGTTAGTCGTGGAGGGAAGAGTATGAAAGGTGTATTTTTGCGTGCAATGGAGTCCAAACAAAAACTTACCATTATGTACATGAATGGAAATAACGAAATAACCCAACGTGAAGTAAAGGTATTAAAGATGAATGATGAATACTTACTTGTATATTGTTATTTCCGTAAAGCTGTTCGCACAATGAAGTGGGATCATATCCTTTCTGCTGAGCCTAGACCGATTCGTATGGGAGCATAATTCATCAGTTTAAATACAAAAAACATAGATGAATCATTATCTGCGTAAATTGATGATATTCATTAAAAGAAGGATAAGCACTGATACATGTAGAACTAGTTTTATAGGGTATGAGTTTAATATCTCCTGTAATGGTAAAAGTATTATAAATAGAGCCTAAAACTTCCCTTAAGTTTAATGAAATGGTAAGGAGGACCTTAATTGGCACAAACATCAATGAAAGTTTTGAAGAATTACATCGGCGGTAAATGGATAGAAGCAAACACGGATAAATCAGAACCTGTCTACAACCCAGCAACAGGTGAAGTGATAGCACATGTTCCTATTTCTTCTCAGGAAGATGTGGACCTCGCAGTAGAAGCTGCGAATGAAGCATTTCAATCGTGGAAAGAAGTTGCAGTGCCAAGACGTGCACGTATTCTATTTAAATATCAGCAATTATTAGTAGAGAACTGGGAAGAGCTGGCTCGTCTCATTACAATTGAAAATGGGAAAAATTACACGGAAGCCTACGGTGAAGTTCAACGTGGTATTGAGAACGTCGAATTTGCTGCAGGTGCACCTTCCCTCATGATGGGTGAACAACTTCCATCGATTGCAACAGATCTTGAGTCTGGAGTGTACCGTTATCCTATTGGTGTTATCGGTGGGATTACCCCATTCAATTTTCCAATGATGGTACCTTGCTGGATGTTCCCGATGGCGATTGCAACTGGTAATACATTCGTATTAAAGCCTTCTGAACGAACACCACTCTTGGCTAACCGATTAGCCGAGCTATTGGAAGAAGCGGGATTACCGAATGGTGTATTTAATATCGTCCATGGGGCGCATGATGTCGTAAATGGATTGCTGGATCATAAAGATGTAGCGGCAATTTCCTTTGTAGGTTCTCAGCCGGTGGCAGAGTACGTTTATAAACGTGGAACAGCTAATCTAAAACGCGTTCAAGCATTAGCAGGTGCTAAAAACCATTCGATTGTTTTAAGTGATGCAAACTTGGAAAATGCTGCTACGCAAATTCTGAACGCAGCATTTGGTTCTGCTGGAGAGCGCTGCATGGCAGCATCTGTTGTAGCGGTGGAAGATTCAATCGCTGATGAATTCTTAGTACGCCTGAAGCAAAAAGCTGATGAGATAAAAATTGGAAACGGCTTAGATGAAGGGATTTTCTTAGGCCCTGTCATCCGTGACCAGCATAAAGAACGTACACTAAATTATATTGAAACCGGTGAGAAAGAAGGAGCATCGCTTGTACGTGACGGAAGAAAAGACGAAGCTGTCGAAGAGGCAGGCTACTTTGTCGGTCCAACGATTTTCGACCATGTCACACCAGATATGAAAATCTGGCAAGATGAGATATTTGCACCAGTCCTATCCATATCACGTGTGAGAGATTTAGATGAAGCAATCGCTCTGTCCAATCAATCCCGTTTCGCAAATGGAGCATGTATTTTCACAAGAGACGGCGGAAGCGTACGCAGGTTCAGAGAGACAATTGATGCAGGAATGCTTGGTGTGAATATCGGGGTACCGGCTCCAATGGCATTCTTCCCTTTTTCCGGTTGGAAAGATTCGTTCTATGGTGATCTACATGCCAATGGAAAAGATGGGCTTAACTTCTATACACGTAAAAAAGTCATTACGACGAAATGGGTTTAATAATAGGATAAAACAATTATAACCATTCTTCCCCTTGTATAAGACCCCGTGAATATGAGTTAATATAGATGTCGGACCGATAGACTCTTTCGGGAAGGAGGGTGATCATATTGATTACGTGTGTTGAGGTGATTTCCGCTTAGCGGATAACCTTTGTGGGACCGTATTTTATACGGTCCCACTTATTTGCGAAAAATATTTGCAAAATTAACATCTTTCCAATTTGGAAAAAGTCGTTTATAATTTGCATTATGTAGAAAGTGAAAAATATATATAGAAAGGGGTGCACGGACTATGGGAATTTTTCCAGGAAACGGTTATTTAGATTTTCAACGTTTTAAGGAGGAAATGAATCGTGCAGTACAAAAATGCAAAAGAGGTTCTTCCCCCTAGTTTGCTGAAAGAAATGCAGAAATATATCCAAGGAGACTTGATTTATATTCCTAAAGCAAAAAAGGAACGGGCAGCTTGGGGAGAAGTGAGTGGATCTAGAGCATTGATCGCTAAACGAAATGAGGAAATGTTCCAATTGTATCGTGATGGGATCACATTTGAAGAATTGGAACAGAAATTTCATTTATCGATTGATACTATTAGAAAAATCATTTATAAGATGCGTAATAACCATAATTAACAATAAAAAAGCATGGAGTCCTTACGAAGGACTCCATGCTTTTTTATTGTACCTAGGTCGGCAAGAACAGTTATAATTATTCTTTCGCTTGTTTGCGTATGCGCTCCATTGTATAAATAAGGTTGTAGCAAGTGACTTTTGGAAAGGAGGTAACAGATGATGTTAAAAATATTTCTTGGGGTGGCTCGATTTTAAACATGATACTCCATTCAATCGGCTAGAGATTGAATTTGAGTAAAATCGTTACCAAACTTTTGGTTCATGCTGTTAAACTACAAGCCTTCCTCATTATTAATAGTAAGAATAAGGGGAGGAAATCATGCTTACAGATATTGATGTATATAGATGTATTGTTAAAGATCGTTTGGAGAAAGTGAAGGAAGAAACATATGGAAATAGTTGCTATTATAAAACTGATAAAAATCTAAAATTGCTGCTGACAATTTTGAATGTATTTGTATAAACAGCAAATACAATAATAGAAAAAGTGAGCCACTATCCCTCTGGATAGTGGCTCCAATTGTGTAGAAAGAGGTTGTGGAAGGTTCAGGTGAAGGTGCCATGTAAAACAAAAGATGAGGAGTGCCAGGCACCTTGCACTTACTATATAACATGCAGAAACAGACATGTTTGAAAGAGACAACAGTTTACAGGGCTTTAAAATGTGTGTTTTACCATGCTGTACAAGTCAAATGAAATTCTAATCTAGACTGCTGCATAATCAGGATAAGGTAAATTACATAGTCTAATATAGATACATGAAAGGAAGGGGAGAGTATTATGAGTGGTCAACCACCTATTAACAATAAAGTGGTCGAGGTATTAGTCAAGAGTGTACTAAGTAAAAATGGAGTCAAAGCGGATGAGGTCAAAAGAAGTATACCGGAAGAACAGAAAAAGATGTTGAGGGAAATGGTGGAAGACTTAAAGAGGCAAGTTGAAGAATTTCAGCAAAGTCAAAAGGAAGAAAACAGTGAATGATTCATGAAAGCACCTAGAACTAGGTGCTTTTGCTATTTTTAAGGAAGCTAGTGAATTTGTACAGTCTTATAGAAAAAAAAACCATAAAAATATCATATAACCACAAGAAAGGAGTGTCTAAATGTCTGTTTTTAGAAATGTAGATTACTATGATATTGACCATGGAAGAGATAGATATTCGTACTTTGATGATACAGCATTTGAAGGAACTAGGAGAAATTGCGGTTGTGGTGACCACTGTGGATGTAAGAGTTCCCATGAATTTAGTAATCACCAATCAGTTGAATCGAACTTCCAAAGCAATAACGATGCTTTTGAACTACAGGATGGAGCCCAACTATCATGGATGGATCAAGAATCAGCTGAAGTAATTTGGGTAAAGGAATCTTGCCACATTAAAGTGAACACAACTGATACTCAAATAGGTGTCTCTCTTCAAGCTGCTTTGCAACTAGCCATTGCCCTCGTTTTAAATATCTCAATTGCTGATGGGCAACAAAGGGATGCTGTATCTCAAGAGCTTACACAACAATTCAATATGGCGCAAAAGAATAAGCAAAAAATCTTAATTTATAACACAAAAGACGCAAATGTAACTACGAAAGATACAGATTTGGCAATTAACATTCAATTAATGCTTCAAGTCCTGATTGCATTAGTGCTATTGGTAGATATCTTATAAAGGAAAGGGGTGTAACATATGTCAAAAACAAAAGAGTGGCGAGCATTGGATTACTGCGAGGACAATAGAGGGGGTTCACAAGCGATTGTAGAACAGGATGCCGAACAGACGAACATTACAAAACAGCTCTCAGAAGAATGGATCATTATTAAGGATTCAGAATGTGTTAATGTTGAAACAACTGATACACAGGTAGCACTATCTTTACAAATCGGTATCGAAGCAGCGCTTGCCATTGTGCTTCGCTTGGCTATAGCAGATGATAATCAAGTTGAAGATATCTTACAAGACTTCAAACAGATTTCTAAGACAAATCAGAGCAATCGCCAAAAAACAATTGTAGAAAAGTCGAAGTATGTTGACATTGTCACAGTTGATACAGATATTGCAGTACATCTACAAATACTCATTCAACTTCTTCTTGGTGTCATTGCTACGTTAGACATTCTGTAATATGGGTGAAGGCGGAAAATTACCAGCAATCATTGGTGGGTAATTTTCCTGCCTATCACCACGATAAGAATAAGACAAAATAAGAAAGGATGAATCAACTTGCCAGAATTAACAAATAGGCAGAGAGCTTTATTGGGTTTACTCAATCAGCTGTCACAAAATAACACTTCTCTCATCGATAGAGCAACTACAACTGGTGTCGAAGTAGACTTTCCGTCCGTAGACTTTAATGTCGACTTCGGAGGGATTTCGATAGATCGTCGACCAACACCGCCAACACCAAATCCACCAACACCTCCAACCAGTCCAGCATCAATAAGGGAGCTACTATTATCCTTAGTAAACGAGCAAGTAGAAGTTACCGTTCCGTTTGGACCGTTAACTGGAGTGCTACTTGCCGTCAGAAACGACTATATCGTACTTGTCGAGGCTGACGGATCGCAAGTGCTAATTCGAATAGACAAAATTGAATTAGTGAGTGAATTATAAAGGAGGAGTGTAATAAATGTTTGAAGCAACTTTCACTGCTGAATTGGCTAGACGTTTAGGAGCAACAGTAGAGGTCACCACGGATAGTAATGTAATTGAAGGGATACTCTCGACAGTTACAGGTGATTTAGTTCTAGTTATCGAGGTAACTAGTGGATACGGGACCACAACCAAACAGTATGTCGCAGCAAGTGCCATCAACTATGTCCGATTCCCTGTAGCAGTCTAATAACTTGATTATGAATATTAAAATAACAATGATTGTGCAACAAGTAGAACTTGTTCCTCGGATGTTTTTCCACTATTCTGTGGAATAGTTACTAGTCATTACTTTTCTTACGGGGAACAAATATAAAATCGGACACCGTTTTAAGAAATAGCCTTGCCTGGTATGGGGGAAGGCTGTTTCTTAATGGAGGTAAAAAATGTAGTGTATTTTACTTGCATATCATAGTATATCAGCATCTTTATTCTATATTGTATCCTTCGTGTCTGCTTTCTTTAGGAGTTGTATGACGAATAAAACCAATTACTGTTAGTTACTTCATTATATGCTGATTAATCCATAAGTGCTAATGTCCTACTTACCTCTTCAGACCTTTTTTATTATCAAATACAGACAAATTATAATTTGTCTAAATCTGTCACATGAAATCGCTGTTCTTATATCCTCACATGTCCTATCACGCTGTTCAGTATTCTATCCCGTCTATTAAGGAAGATAGACAGTTAAAAAAATGTCCGGTTATATTCTGAAACAAAATCTTTCTTCAAGATGCAGAATGCTGATACATGTATATTAAAATCTAGTCTGTATATTATCCTAATTTTCGATCAAATATGATGAGTATTTTAATTTAATCTTGTTTATGCCTACACATTCTTGTTTTCTCGACTGATGGTAACTTTGATCAAAAACTATTGGAAATAGGTGGTTTTTTCAATTTCGTGAAAATGTAATGTTTTGGTTGATATGTCCAATCTTATAACTTATGAATCCATAGATTGATATTAAGTGAAGAAGGAAGTTCTAGTATGTATCTAGGGAAGTCAGCGTCGATAATACTACTAATATGATGAAGGAATACAGAAGAAATATCTCTCTTAAGGATAGTGAAGGTAAATTCCCTCTATTCCATTTTCTAAGAATGAGGGAAGATAAGGATGCATTTTTAGCAGATTATAATTTAACATCCGTAAAGATTATGAAAGAAAGATACATCTCAAAAAACGAAAGTAGCTTGCATCTTTCATATAAATTAATGTGTTGCTTTATAAAGGGAAAAGTATTTGAATTCACTAACAATCCAAGAAAAGATACAAGGTTAAGAGATGAGATCAACTTATTTCTACGCTGAGTATATCTCGAAGTACAATGAGAAGTCCTTTGAAGTTAATAATTTAACGTCACGCTGTAGATTTTGCCTTTTATTATCTGCTTCATTTATTAGATAAAAACATGAGAGCAAGAAAATGGGTTATCTGGGAACTGGTCTATAGACGATCAGCTATCAATAAGTAAACTCTTGGTGACAATTAATAAGAATAATAGTTGGAGGGGAGTTTTTTTAAGTTGTTTAAAGATGCAATAATATTGGTTACTGGAGGAACAGGCTCATGGGGGCATGAGCTTGTGAAGAAGCTTCTACCATTCGAACCGAAAGAGATTCGAATATTCTCGCGTAATGAATTTGCACAGGTTAATATGAAGAGAAAGTATTCGGATAATCCCATTTTAAAATTTGTGATAGGTGATGTTAGAGACTTTGAAGCCGTGAACGAAGCAGCAAGAAATGTTGATTATATTTTTCATCTTTCGGCGCTAAAACATGTTCCAATCTGTGAAGATCAACCATTGGAGGCTTTGAAGACTAATGTTCACGGAACGGAGAATGTGATTAAAGCGAGTTTAATTCAAAATGTAAAAAAAGTTATTGATGTATCGACAGATAAGGCAGTGGAACCGATTAATTTCTATGGTATGACAAAAGCGATTGGTGAAAAGCTTGCCATCCAAGCCAACCAGTTAAGTAACCATACTCGTTTTGTTTGTATTCGTGGAGGTAATGTTATTGGAACAAATGGTAGTGCCATCCCATTTTTCAAAGATCAAATCATACACCATCATTCTGTACCTCTAACATCAAAAGAAATGACCCGCTTCTTTTTGACCGTCTCTCAAGCGATTGATTTATTATTATACGCATCCGAAAAAGCAATTGGCGGAGAAATATTTGTTATGAAGATGAAAGCATGTCGGATTATTGACTTAATTGAGGTTTTGAAGGAGCATTACGCTACTAAGGAAATTACTATAAAAGAAATTGGCATTCGGCCAGGTGAGAAACTGCATGAAGTATTAGTATCCGAAGCTGAATCACGTAACGCTTATAAATTTGATGAGAATTATTACGTCATCTTACCTGATAATGCCTCTGAAGAATTAAGAGAAAGATACGGGAAGCTACCAAAGGTTAGTTTTGCTCGATATCAATCAAATGATAAATTGATGCAGTTATACGAAATTGAGCAAATTCTTATGGACGCTGATTTTATTTCAACAAAAGCAATTTTTGATAAGGATGTTGAAAGGAAAGAGTAAACGATATAAAAAAATGGTCTGACTCAGAATCACGATTATGTGATACTCGGTGTCAGCCATTTTATTTAGGTGGGAGGCATTAAGAATAAGTTTTTTTACAGTATTGTTTTTATTTGATCGACCAGTTGCTTTGCACGGTGAGCAGCTGAATGGTTATGGTGAATGAAATGGAAACCCTGCTCTATTATTCGTTTTCTTTTCTGCTCGTTTATTAGGTAGTATTCTGCTTTCTCCGCAAAATTCTCCTCATTTATATCTACAAAATGTTTACCTGGTAATAAGCCGATCTCTTTTAGTTCCGGCAAGTCAGGGGCCAATAGTAACGTACCGCAAGCTGGAACTTCAAAATATTTAAAAGTCACCACTTGCCGGATAGATCCACATGCAAAAAAGAGTTTTGCCTTGTTAATTTCCCGTGCATAATTCTCTTTAATTAAGGCCTCTTTCGCTTGTTTTTCCGAAAAATTTTTCCAACCTGGATGAGGGGAAGTTACAAATCTAGGGTCAGATTTAAAATATTTTAATATCTGTTCTCTTAAAGGGTATATTTTCGGCAGAGAGGTTTCCCCTAACATCATCATGTCAATTGACTTTTCAATGTTGTATTTTTTGAATATGGAGATATTAGCAAATTGGGGTAAAAAGAAAACTTTGTCATGTTGTTGGTCTGGGTAATAATTGAAGAAATTATGCTTACATATGACAAAGAATATTTTGATATGATTAGCTATTATATACCTTTTCCGTTGATTCACAAATCGGTGGGCATCATTCACTACCAGTGCTGTTGGAATGTTGATAGTGGACAAACCGTTAACCACTGGGGCAAAATTTTTCCCTACATCATTTAGAATTAAGATGAAATCTGGTTTGTAAGGAATATTGTGTAGTATTTTATTGATATGTCCAGATTTTCGATAGACCATCAGATTTGTTATATTTGCTAATTCTTTCTCTAGAACGTGGTAATTATTATTTGTAAAATGAGAAGTATCCGTTGCTATAAGTAATATATTCAGCATCGGTAATATTCTCCTTTCTCAAAAGTAATAAGCGCCTTTTGATATCAAAAGGCGCTTGCCTGTTACGTTTAAATATCATATCCTAATCGTTTTAAAGTTTTATAAAACTTTTCATTGATTTGTATTTGTTGCGTTTGACTTAAGACAGATTTCCATGAATTTGACCGACCCTCCCTTACAAAAGGGATGTTCGGATTAACAAGTGGTGACCTGCCGTTAAGATGCTCATGTTGTTTCTTCTCTAATTCTTTCATATTATCAAAGGATGCCCATTTTACCGCTTCGTTTATTTCTTTGTTCGTTCTGTTCAAATTTAAGAATTTTATAATCCTTTGTGCTTCTTTAAAAGTGTTTTCTAGGAGATCTTCATATTTAATCAGCAGAAATCCATTGTTAACGTTTTTCTGATTGTCAAGCCAGCTTTCTATATTCTTATCCCAGAATCCAGGACCGATGCTTCCTTCCATAAAAGCATCAAAGAAATCATTAAAGCTCCGTGTATCACCAAAGTATTTCTGAAAATGATGATAATAAGAAATGACGATATCTCTTGGATCTCTTACAAGGTAAATAACTTTCGGATAGGTTGGATCATAACCATGATGGCTCCAAACAAGATGTGGGGAGGGAAGTCCGACAATTGGCTCGCTATCTATGTTTTGAATCATCATCCCTTTAGTTGCCCAATCTAATTTTTTCTTGTACAGTAACGTAGCAACAAGAAATAGTAGAAAATTGTTTCCTGACTTAGGGTAGGCAACTATACAAATATCATCTTCTTGAAATTTATATTTTCTATCTTTCGACACAAATATCATCCTCTCTTTTAATCAGTTTTATCCCTATCAACTTGTAAATAAAAAGTATCCGGATTATTCGGGTCAAAAAGTTCATTAGCCCAAAACAATACAATTATCTCTTCATCCGTTATATTTTCAATCGAATGCGTATAACCTGGAGGAATATCTACAATCTCAATATTTTGGTCTGACACAGTGTAAGTGATCGTTTTATCATTACCAATTTTCCTTAGTTTAATATTTGCTGTGCCTTTAATAACGCAAAACTTCTCTACCTTTGTATGGTGATAGTGATTTCCCCTTATGACACCTTTTTTTGTGGTTGACATAAATATTTGTCCAGCCTGGTGCGATTTGATTAATTCAATCAGACTACCCCTACTATCTTTATGTGTAGGCAATCTATAGGAAAAGTCGTTAGGTTCTATATAAGATAAATAGGTTGTATATAAATATTTAGTCAGCAAATCAGACAAATCCGGTATAATCAACGATTTCCGTATGTCTCTAATTTTATAAAGCCTATTAGCTAACTCTCCTACGGTTATATGAAAAGTTTGTTTGATATGTTGATAAAAAGTCTTTCCCATCTTTTTCTCATAAAGGCAATCTATGAAACTATTCACGACATCATCAATATATACAAGCTCCAACATTTTATCTGCATCATGGATATCTATTTCCCTATGATGTGCAATTTCATGGCAGAACGTAGCAACAACTGAATTGTAATGCGGTTTACACCACTTACCGAAGACACCTGGCAATTGATAAATTCTTACGTCTGCCCCAGTCTCTATGCTGAATTTTTTTAGAACTTCTTCAGCTTCTTTTTTACTTTGACCATAAGGGTTATTCATCTCTGCTTGCCTTGAAGATGAAAAAACTATCAGTGGTGTTTTATTCTGATCCTTCAAATATTTAACAATGGTCTCTGTAAGTCCTTTATTAACTTTAGTAAACTCTTCATTTTCCTTAGGTCTGTTAACTCCTGCAAGGTGATAGACTATATCAGCATTATTTAAATACTGATATAACTGCGATACGTCATCATTTCGATGATACTGATTGACAATGATCTTTTTGTCTTGTTGCAGTACATCTATTAAATTTTTACCAATAAATCCTCCTGCCCCGGTTACTAATACGTTAATCATGTTATACTCTCCTATCTGACTAAAGCTCAATTTTTGCACTATTAGTTATTCTTCTACATATTATGTTTTATATCAGAGGATGTGTAATAATAGGGCGGAATTGGGGCAACCAATTTAAAAGGAGGTAAGGCAATTTATGACGGATTTATTTGTTCATACAAAAGATTGGATGAAAGAAACTACTAAGAATAAGGATTTAGATGATGTTTATAAAGAGTTTTTTAAAGACGAGGTAGTGACATTTAGAGTTCCAAAAGGAGATACACCAGAATGGGTGGATTGGGTAATACCTCCAAAGTTCGGAGTTGAACATAGGTTTCCTGAATCTTATGTTTCCATGATAAAGAACGGAAGTATTTGGATGTGTGATAAAGGTGAAGGAATGGTATATACAATGACTCCTGACCAAAAGTGTTTGCAAGATATGGTTTTTCATTTATATCATCCATATTTTGAAAGGGTGGCTCACAAGCATATACCTGTACCAACACTTTACAATGGCAACTTGGGTGTTTTATCCTGGGCCGGGCACACGAATTACTGGCATTGGTTACATGATATACTAGGACGCTATCATTTATTGCAGCTAAGTGGATTTCACATTGACAAATATGTTCTACCGGCTATGACTAAGCCATTTCAACGAGAAACTGTAAGAATGCTTGGAATTCCTGACGAAATGATTCTACAGCTTAAAGCTGGACAGCACTTGAAAGCTGAAAGTTTAATTCTACCCTCGGTTCCCTTTAATGCAGGAACATGTGTAAAATGGACAATTGAATTTCTTCGGAAATCTTTTCTTAAGACACCCCCAAAAAATGAATTAAGTAACTTTGAAAGAATTTATGTCAGCAGGGAAGATGCTTCATGGCGGAAGGTTGCTAATGAATCGAAGCTTATGAAACTATTAACGATTAAAGGCTTTAAAAAAATCGTCTTAAGTTCTCTGACTGTACAGGAACAAATTGATATTTTTTCCTCAGCCAAAGTGATCATTAGTCCAAATGGTGCAGGCCTAGCAAATATAATGTTTTGTCAGCCTGGAACGAAAATTATTCAGCTTTTTACTTCTACTTCTGATGAGTTCGTAAAAATTGGACAATACTTAGGTTTAGATTACCACCTACTAAAATGCAGGACTGCTAATCCCGGTTCTAAATCCCATGAAGTCCTCAAAAACCTTGTTGTTGATGTTAACAAATTAAGGACGATGTTAAATAATGAGGGGATTAGCTAGTCAAATTGTCTTTTTACAATCCTCTTTTGGAAACCCTCCTATTGATAAAGACCCCGGCTTGATTGTTTTTGTTTATTAATAACGAATGCTCTGCAGGGAATATCACCACATTATGTTTATTATTTTGGAAGCAAGATTCTATCTAAAGAAATATCTTCTAATTCCTAACCTGTGTCAATGCGCAAGTACAAAAGCCGAGACAAAGTCAATAGTGGTATCATACTTTATCTTGAATCAATTGTTTTTCTATGCTATTGGAACTGATCTGTAGTACAACATGGGGAATTTGTTTTTTGTTTAGGGAAGAAATCAAACAGGGATTAAACGAAGCAGCATATTAACCATAGTTTTAAAGAATCCATTGATTATACTTTTGATAAATTTACGCAAGGAGGAAATGAAATGTCCAAATTGACCCACCTTGATCAACTAGAAGCGGAAGCCATTTATATCATCCGTGAAGTAGCAGCAGAATGTGAAAATCCAGTTATGCTTTATTCGATTGGTAAAGACAGCTCTGTGATGCTCCATCTGGCAATTAAAGCATTTTATCCTGAGAAACCGCCATTTCCTTTTATGCATGTTAATACAACATGGAAATTTAAAGAAATGATTGAGTTTAGAGATCAGGTTGCAAAGAAACACGGAATAACCATGATTGAGCAGATTAATGAGGAAGGTATAAAACAAGGTATTAATCCATTTGATTATGGTGCCTCTTATACTGATATTATGAAAACGCAAGCGTTAAAACAAGGTCTAGATAAATATGGGTTTACGGCTGCATTTGGAGGGGCTCGTCGTGATGAAGAGAAGTCACGAGCAAAAGAGCGAATCTTTTCTTTCCGTAATAAGAATCATGCGTGGGATCCTAAAAATCAAAGACCCGAAATGTGGAAGCTTTATAACACATCTATAAATAAAGGGGAGAGTATTCGTGTATTTCCGCTTTCTAATTGGACGGAGAAAGATATCTGGCAGTATATAAAGCGGGAAAATATTGAGATTGTCCCACTCTATTTCGCAAAAGAACGTCCGGTAGTGGAACGCGAAGGTAACATCATAATGGTAGATGATGATCGTATGAAATTGGCCTCAGGTGAAAAGGTGGAGATGAAAAAAATACGATTCCGTACACTTGGCTGTTATCCTCTCACTGGTGGTGTAGAGTCTGAGGCCGATACGCTTGATGAAATTATTGAGGAAACACTAAGTGCGATTTCATCTGAACGCACAAGTCGGGTGATTGATCACGAAGCTAAGGGCAGTATGGAACGTCGGAAACGAGAGGGGTATTTCTAACATGAAAAGTCTATTGAAATTTATTACTTGCGGCAGTGTAGATGATGGTAAAACAACATTAATTGGACATATGCTTTTTGAGGCAAAACTGATATTTGCAGACCAGGCAAAAAGCTTGGAGCTTGACAGCAAAGCCGGTAGTCGTGAAGGGCGGATTGATTATTCTTTTCTTCTTGATGGGCTGATAGCTGAACGGGAACAGGGTATTACGATTGATGTAGCGTACCGTTATTTTACTACAGAGAAACGGTCTTTTATCGTTGCAGATACCCCTGGACATGAGGAATACACCCGTAATATGGCAGTGGGTGCGTCTTTTGCAGATTTAGCGGTTTTATTAGTCGATGCGTCAAAAGGAGTTATTACTCAGACAAAACGCCATGCCCGAATTTGTGCACTAATGGGAATAAAGCATATTGTATTGGCTGTCAATAAAATGGACTTAGTAGATTATGACCAAGAGCGTTATGAGCATATCAAACAAGATTTTGAAGAGTTGGTATCTAATCTTGATCTTGAAAGTGTCCGTGTTATCCCTGTATCGGCTACTGAAGGAGATAATATTATCAAAAAGTCGCAGAACACGCTTTGGTATAAAGAAAAAGCCCTTTTACCGTATTTAGAATCTATTGAAGTAAAACAAAAAGTGAAACGGGATAAATTTTTAATGCCAGTCCAGCGTGTAAGCCGTCCAAATCATACATTTCGTGGTTTCCAAGGTCAAGTGGAAGCTGGTACGATCCACGTTGGAGATGAAATCTTCGTTCTTCCAAGCCATGAAAAAGCAAAAGTGAAAAGCATCCTAGTATCTGGGAAAGAAGAGAACTCTGCTGTATACGGTCAACCAGTTACTATCCAATTAGATCATGAAGTTGATGTTTCCCGCGGTGATGTACTTACAATAAGTAAAGAATTAAAAGTGGCTGATATGCTGACAGCAACTGTTCTTTGGATGGATGATAAGGAACTAGTTGAAGGTCAAAATTACCTTATTAAAGTTGGAACAAAAACACTGCCGTGTATGGTAGTGACCATAAAAAATCAAATCAATATTAATAATGGTCTAAAAACACCTGTTGACAAAGGGATTAAGAATGAAATGATTGAATGTGAGATAGCTCTATCCGAAAGCATAGTGTTCGACCGTTTTGAAAATAATGAAGCAATGGGTGGTCTAATTCTTATTGACCGTGTATCGAATATGACATCTGCATGTGGAATTATTGAACAGTCGGTAAATCGTTCCAATAATGTCATTTGGCAAGAAACAGATGTTACGAGAGAAATACGCGCAACCCAAAAGGGCCAAATTCCATTAACATTATGGTTTACTGGTTTATCTGGGTCTGGTAAGTCTACACTTGCAAATGAAGTAGAGAAACGTCTTGTGGCTAGAGGATTTCATACGATGTTATTGGACGGAGATAATTTACGTCATGGTTTAAATAAAGATCTTGGATTTAAAGAAACGGATCGTACAGAAAATGTACGACGTATGGCGGAGGTCTCCAAGTTAATTAATGAAGCTGGATTAATATCAATGGTATCCCTTATTTCACCTTTTAAAAAAGACCGTGATGATGCTCGTGAAATACTAGGAGATTCATATATTGAAATCTATGTAAATACGCCACTCAAAGAGTGTGAAAAACGTGATCCGAAAGGTCTGTATAAAAAAGCACGTTCGGGTGAAATTTCAAAATTCACAGGGATATCGAGCGTATATGAGCCACCGGAAAAACCACATATCCAAATTGATACAAGTAAATATACTTTAGAAGAAGCTACTGATCTTGTAATGAAACAAGTATTGGAATATTTAAGTTAATGGTATGTTAACTATTAAAACGAAAGTGGATGCTGTGGTTGGGAGGAGCAGTATGTAGATGACATGGGAAATGATATTTGTTGCTGTTATGATTATCGTAATGTTTTGCGCGCTGTTATTTGAAGTTTTAAGGCCGGATATTATTATGTTTTCTGTCGTTATTGTATTTCTCCTCACAGGTTTACTAACAACCGAAGAGGCGTTGAAAGGATTTTCCAATGAAGGAATGCTTACGGTGGCGCTGTTGTTCATTGTAGCAGGTGCTGTTCAGAAACATGGAGTAATTGACCGGTTTGTGTATAAATGGTTGGCTTCAGGAAAAAATATAAAAGGTTCCTTGTTGAAGTTTTATATATCAATTGCAACATCTTCAGCTTTTCTAAACAACACGCCAATTGTAGTTACGTTTACTCCTTTATTAAAGAAATGGGCGGAAGATAATAATCTAGCCCCCTCTAAATTCTTAATCCCATTATCTTATATAACTATATTAAGTGGAACGATCACTTTGTTGGGCTCCTCAACTAATATGGTTGTTCATGGATTGCTGCTTGACCTTGGTTTGGAAGGATTTTCACTGTTTCAATTGGCTGTCGTTGGGCTCCCTATTACAATTGTTGGATTTATCTTCTTGTTTACCATTGGAATCAAATTGTTGCCAAACCATAAGAGTTCCGACAACCAAGTACAGGTTGAATCAAGAGAATATCTAGCAGAAATGACGGTTGAATCAAATTTTAAGTATATTGATTGTTCCGTGAGGGAAGCAGGGTTAAGAGAATTAAAAGGTCTGTATCTAATACAAATCAACCGTGGGGATGAAACAATTTCCCCGGTCAAATCTACAACCATTATTCGAGAAGGCGATCGTTTAATTTTTACAGGACTTATTTCTACAATTGCTGATTTAGAGAAAGTCAGTGGACTAAAGCTAGAAACAGGTTCTGAATTTCAATTAGATGATTTAAGAAAAAGTGATATTCATTTATTTGAAGTAGTTATATCCCATGAATCCTCTCTTTTAACAAAATCTATTAAACAATCAAAGTTCAGAACAAAATTTGATGCAGGTATCTTAGCGGTTCATAGGGATAATGAACGTATAAAGAGCAAAATTGGAGATATTATCTTGAAAGCAGGAGATAGGTTATTACTATTATCTGGTTCTGAATTTACGGAAAAATATGAAAGGTGTAACGAATTTTATGTTATTTCCTCTCTTGATACCCCATCTAGGTTAGAGGAAAATAGAAATAAGGGTTGGTTTGCGGTTAGTGTGCTTATTTTGATGATTGTATTGGTAACCACTGGATTTTTAACTATGTTTAAAGCGATGGCCCTAGCAACACTATTATTGATGCTATTTAGAGTAATTAATATTGAAGAGGCGAAAAAATATATTCAGTTTAATATCTTATTGTTAATTGCCAGTGCATTTGGAATTGGTACTGTTATGACAAAGACGGGATTGGTTGGAGTCATAGCGGATATAATACTTTCTTTAGGCGAGCCTCTTGGACTCATTGCTATTTTATTCTCCATTTATATATTAACGAACATTCTAACAGAGGTGATTACAAATAGTGCCGTAGCCGTGTTGATGCTCCCGCTTGGGATTGAAATTGCAAATTCTTTAGGTGTATCTTATGTAGGATTTGCAGTGATAATCCTCATAGCTGCGTCGGCAAGCTTTGTTACCCCAATTGGATATCAAACTAATTTGATTGTATATGGACCAGGGGCTTATAAATTTAAAGACTTTATTAAAATAGGAATACCACTTAGTCTATTAATTATGCTTATAACAGTTACTATTGTTTCATTAATTTGGTTTTAATAACAAAAGGTGGTATAGGAATGGATCATTTTCTAAGTGATTTAACGAAAATTGTACTGGAAGCTGGAAAAGAAATATTAGATGTGTATGGTGAAGATTTTGATTTCGAATATAAAGAGGATGATTCCCCGCTTACCCTGGCAGATCAACGAGCACATCGTGTTATTGTGCAAGGCTTACAAAATTTAGATGAAACTATACCAATATTAAGTGAAGAGGGAAGATCAATTCCTTATATGGAAAGGAAAAGTTGGGATAAGTTTTGGTTGATTGACCCACTAGATGGCACGAAGGAATTCATTAAGAAGAACGGAGAATTTACCGTGAATATTGCGTGTATAGAAGGGAGTTATCCATCATTAGGGATTATTTACGCCCCAGCTCTCGATGTGCTCTATTTAGGATATAACAAGGAAGCGTATAAATTGGAAAAGGTATCAGGTGTTGATTTTGAAAATGATTATGATTTATTGAAAATGAGTGTTCGTTTGCCGGATAAAGAAAATAGTGTTTTAAGGGTAATAGCAAGTCGTTCCCACATGTCAAAAGAAACTGAGACATTTATTAATGACCTTAAGGAAAAACATGATGAGATTGAAGTCATCTCATTAGGAAGCTCGCTTAAATTTTGTTTAGTAGCAGAAGGAAATGCTGATTATTATCCGAGGCTTACTCCAAGTATGGAATGGGATACCGCAGCGGGGCAAGCGATTGTTGAAGCGGCTGGTGGGAAGGTGATTAATTATGAGGAAGGAAAACGACTGTATTACAACCGGGAAGACTTACGGAATGGTTGGATGTTGGCAGAACTACCATAAGTTAATAGAATTTTGTGCTAAATAAATTAAATATATAAAGAGAAAATAAACAGTCGGGAGAACGCCCTGACTGTTTATATTTTGCTATAGATACTTTAAAAAACCATCCCAATGTTCCAAGTTCTTTCGAGTAGTGCTTTCTTTATGTTCTCTTATGTTGTAAACGGTAAAGTTTTTGTATTGAAACTTATAGGACTTGATTAATTCGTTTAATACACTGACATCTTCATACAGACGGCCGTCTTGATAAGTTATGATAGGAAAGCCGCCAATTTTTTTTAATGAAGATGTGCGGTATATCCTAGGCCCAAGAGGGAAATGGTATGATAGTAAATCTTGTCTGTTTTTGACACTACGCCCCATAGAGACTTTTTTGAAGAGTATACTATTGTTTGTTTGTTTCCACCTTCGTAGATTTCCATACAACACTGCAGTGTTATCCTGTAAGTCTGCTATCTGTTTTTTTATGACGGAAACGGCATCAGGGTCCAACCAGTCATCGGCATCGAGTTCTAAAATAAAATTGGTATGAACATGTGGAAGTAAATAATTTAAGGCCCTTGCCTTTCCTTCGTTTTGCTTGTGGAATATTTCAATTGTTGATATCGACTTCCATTTATTGATCTTATTTAAGGATTTGTCAGATGAACCATCATCTATAATATAGATCCTATCTGGTTTTTGATTTTGCAGCAGACAGGAATTTATTGCGTTCTCCACATATTTCTCCATATTATAATTGGCTATAAAGATGGCCAGACTTGGATGAGTCGTTTGAGTTTTGTTCGTTTGATATTTTTCCATGAAACGTTGTTTTTCCAGCCAGTTTCTGTTCAGCTGTTCTCTACCACGCATGACTAGTTTTTCTTTAATTTTGATACGAGAATCGTCTACTGTTGAAAGCCAGGCAGGGAAAATTGCCTCCGAAAAAGGAAGCTGCTGTTCTGGCGGAAAAGGATTTTCTTTCATGAATTCTGTCCGAATTAATAATGGGTAATGAACAGAGGTTTGTTTTTGGTGATAGGTATGAGCTAGGACCATTTCGGATGCCTTCAACTCGAACTCTTCGGTAATTGCCATTGGAGAAAGATATTCTGCATTCTGTAGGATGAGAACATACTCGCTTTGTATCTTGGAGATTAAATCATCTACTGCTTTGCTCAATTCCCCAGTTTTAAATTTATGGAATTCAACGTTAAAAAGTTGGTGTTGGATATAGAGATGAGATTTATCTTCATGTAATACGATAACAGAATGTATTTTGGAAGAGATGATGTTTAAAGAGTGGAGCGTTTTCTGTATTGTTGATTGTTCAGTGTAATTAACGAGAAAGACAGTGATTTCCTTCATCAAAACCCCCCAGTCTTGAGTATAGATACAAATGTTAGCTATATTAATATATATGACTAGGTTGGCTTTGTATAACATCAATTATTGAGGCAATAAATCTATCATATATTTATTTCTTTCGTCCGCACAGAATGGATCGATGTCTCTTTTCCATATTCGCGACGAACAGCTTTTCTTGCCTCTACAGTCGATCGGGCGTATACAGGGAGAAGCGTAGTGCCATCTTCTTTTTCAATAGTTACGTAAAAACATTTTACACCACAGCGCATAGATAAACTCCTTTCCTTCGGGACATTCCTGACATAATCTCCGAATGTCCCCTATTAGGTGCTATTCAAACTTCAAATAAGATACTCCATTAATCTTTAAGATTTGACCTTCTTTTATTTCCACTTGGATGGAAGGGCTATTTATAATTTCAAAGATCCGGGGATCATTACCCTCCTCAAAAATCTGTAAATAACCAAATTCTAATTCAGAAGCTGCAACGACAGTATAACTTCCAGCTGCAATATCTGCACCAACTTCCCATATCCCAGCTGTCAACTCGTTTAATTGTTCTGTTGGAACTGGGGTGAGATATGCCCAATCTAGACCGTCAAAATATACTTCATGGGAACCGTTCAGATTTAGTGTTACTCTTTCCACTCCCCCTAGACCTAAAACCTCTTCCAATAATATTACTCCATTTTCATCTGAAACTACAACCCTTCCAGATTGCGGAACCCTTCCCGGTTCACCGGTATGAATCATATACCTACCAGCAGGGGGAGTAATGCCAACACCTGGTCTTTCAATAGGTGAAACGAGGATTTCTTCGGCTTCCTCATTAGTCCGCTGAATTGTTTCATAAATAGTAGGGCTCACTTCTCCGATGAGTTCTTCTCGTTCTTCACCGATAATTTCATTGTTCTTCTGGTATTGTACAACTTTTTCAGAGGCTTCTGATGTGCATCCTATTAATAGGATAAAGCAAGTCAGTATATTAAGGAAAAGAATCTGCTTCATATCATTCTCCTCCTAGGATTTTAGCCTTTGCATCGCCATGATAATAATGCTCATAAAATTCTAAAGTGCCAAGAGGGCCAATGGTGACCTCTTTATTCTCGTCATTCGCTACGTTAAGCATCCAATGGAGTTGTTCCTCCTTAGACATGTTGACAGTTGGAATACATAGTAGGTGGTCCGCAATATAGAGATGGTCCTCCGGTAAGCTATAAACAAGAGACAACTTTTCATATTCCTCAGGAGATATGTCCAGTTTGATATATTTTTCATTTTTATTTTGTGCATTTTGTTCGTGAATAAAGTCCCCGTCTTTTAAATAAAGGACCCTGTCCGCATATAAATCAAGATTCGAGAGAAGGTGTGATGCGATGAATAACAATTTACCTTCTTCCTTCATTTCAGCAAGCCTTCTGGAAATGAGAGCGACATTTGCCACATCAAGGCCGTTCATTACTTCATCCATCAGCATGACAGGTGTGTCGGCACAGGCGAGCATGGCAAAACAGAGACGTTGACGCATTCCAAGGGAATAGGTTTTTACTTTCTTTTTCACATACCCTTCCATTTGGAGATACTTATAAATATCCTCCACCTTTTTATCTGAATTCCACATGTCTGCATATAGTTTCATATGCTCCACACCAGATAGTTCCTCAAATAGATCAGCTTGGTCTGGAAGAGTTGCAAGCTGATTATGGATAGCGATTTCTTGCTTCTCCGTTTTATACTGCAGTTTTTCACGGAACGTCACGTTTCCTTTATTCGGTTTTAAAAAGTTGGCAATAACATTAAAAAGTGTCGTCTTTCCAGTACCATTTGGAGCAACTAGTCCAATGATCTCCCCAGCCGTAGCAGTGAGGGAGAGATTTTCTAATACAGTTTTATCCTTATATCTGACCGTGATACTTTCCAGCTTAAGCATGAATTTCCCTCCTATTGCTCATTCTTCACCGTTAAAACGCTTTAGTTAGCGGATTGTTTTTTGGTACTTGAAGATACGTATATTTATTCCAAGCATAAATAATTACAATTAAAACGAGACTCACTATACCTAAAGTTATCATCGCATTCCAAAAATCAATGGCAGGATTATTTAATTCGGCAGCAAGCTCTCCCGAAAGTACTTTGTTTATATCAATATATTTGATGGGATGCAGAAAACGAGCTTCAAATCCAGCAGCTCTTACGATATCTGGAAGGATAAAAATTCCTAGTCCGATTAAAACATTGGCAAAAGCATGCCGGAACATCATATTCATTAAGACGGAAAGAAGCAGAATAAGAATCGTTACGACCCCAAATCCAATAAATAGATAAGCTAAGTATTGGATCGTTGAAATAGCGACATATGTATCATTCTGGTACATTAAAACAGGGAATTGAAAGCCTCCACCTTCTACATTTCGTGATAAGTATGAATACCCGATAGCTATTCCGAGAATTAGAAAAGTAAAAATAAATAAGCTGTGTACGAAAACCTTACTTGTAATCTTTTTTATGAAAGTTATGGGTACACCTTTCAAGACGGAATGATGCTTCCTTTCGTAGACGAGTATTTCATTGCCGCTAATCAGCAAAATAATGAGGAATAAGAGACCTGACATCATAGCTAGTCCATTTGTAATATAATGATTCGTCATGAAGGAATCAGATTCAATAGGCAAATCATTGTCTCTGATATAGTGCAACAAGGCATCTTCCTTTAAGATATCCTCTCTCGGGACAATGAGATGATCAGGTATTCCGCTATTTCCCAGATCATGGACTTCCAGCCTAAGCTGATTAATTTCCAAACCATCTTCTACATACTGTTCCGGGTCACTGCCTCCTCCAATATTCCAAACTTGCATGCCTAGCAGGGATTGGATTTCTGTATGACGCTCATAAACTTCTGCTACTTCTGGTATAGCATGGCGTCCACTATCCAAATGATAGAATACAGCGTATGACGTTTGATATTCATTTCGTTTCTGATCCTGAAGGCTCATCTGTTCCTCTTGACTATAATAGATGAAATATAATAGAAAAAAGAGAAGCAGAAATATAGCGAGCAACCAGCTTTTCCGATTGATATACACCATTTTCCATTCAAATCTAGTAAATTTCCAAAACATAATATTATTCCTTTCTAATTAAGCTGATTTCGCATAAAAGCGGCGCTTATTAAAAACTCGTGAGGCAATCAATAATGCAATCTCCACTATTAAGATGGAGATTAATAAGACGATAATGCCTTTTTCGTATGTAATGGATTCCAGATGAAGTAAGTAATATTTTTCTCCAGATATAATCCTACCGAAATCAAAATACGTTTGTGGAAAATTGCTTAGGTCAATACCAAACAGTTCGGTTGTTGTTCTAGAGTAATAGATTCTTTCAGAGAAGAAGAGGGCAGTCGCTATCATTAGTACAACCCATGAGTTTCTGAATATTAAGCTCAAAAGGGCATTGATTCGGATGAATAAATAGATAAGAATAGGTACAATTCCTACGGTTAGTAATAAAAATTTTGCAATCGTGATGGTGTCAAACTCACTAAAACGATAACCGAAGTAATCCTCTGGTTCTGTGCTTGGAATTGTGATAGGTACCGCCAGCTGAAAGAATCCAAATCCATTCTGGATGGAAATCATAACAACAGCAAGCAATGCAAGCCCTGCAAGAACGATGAATGTATAAAGGAAAGCGACAAAAGATTTGATATTAATCAATTGGTACCAGCCAATCGGCATCCCTTGCAAGATTGAACGGTGTGTCCTGTCTCTAGAAAGCATATCGCTGCTGAAGTAGATTGCACAGAAGATAATAAGGGCAGCGGTAGTTCCTAAAAGGAATTTTACAATAGTCTGTAGGGCTGTTTTTTGTTCAATTATTTCATATGTAATTGGATAATCTCCTTCTAAATAATCGTTGTAACGCAGGTTGGAAAGCTCTGAATCCCGCATTGTATCGATGGAAGGGTAAGGTGCGTCACCAATGATCATCCAATCAGAAGTTTGACTTGCTGCATAATGATCATTGATTTTCATCCTCAAGTCCAGGAATCTGTTGAAATCTTCGTCTTCAAAGGCGTAGATCATTCTGCTTAAGATATTCCTTTTGTAAGTGTCTGTTGCATATTGTGTTTGACCTGTAAATTCGACAAATCCAGTTGCACCACGATCAATCATTCCCTGTCTAAGGGCATCAATGTTCTTAATTTCTTCCTCTGTTTTTTCGACATCAAAAGAATCAGGAGTCTCCATTGTTGGCAGGATAAGCAAACAATAGCTTAATAGTAAACTTAATATTGCAATAATGAAGAATATATTTTTCCTGCTTCTCATCATCATCTTTAATTCATGGCGAATCATCGCAAGTTTCATCGTAAATCCCCTTTAGATTTCTTTCTCTATTTAATGTAATATGATTGTGAATTTATGGAAAATTATATCACTATCCTAGAGTGATGGTCAATGTTGATTTAACGGGAAGTTTGTTGATTTTTCTATAATTCAGTTATATTCTTTTTATTTAGAAAGTGATAAGGTGAGAATAAGGTATACATTATCAACTACAGTGAGGGATAAAATGCAAAGTCGGTTTTCGTTACAATCAAAAATTCTTCTGCTAATTATTGTTCTAATTGTATCTACAACTATAATGTTAGGGAGTATTTTTTCTTATTTTGAGTTTATGGACACCAAAGATGAAATGGGAAAAAGAGCATTGGAAACAGCAAACATAGTCGCAAGGTTACCCACGGTAATTAACGCATTTTATACCGAAAATCCGGAAGTGATTATCCAGCCGAAAGCCGAAGAGATTAGAAGACAAATAGGTGCAGAATTTATAGTTGTGGGGAATTCGGAGAGCATACGTTATTCTCATTCTGACCCTAGTAAAATAGGTAAGCAGATGGTTGGAGGAGATAATGATCGGGCATTAATTAACGGCGAATCTTATATATCGGAAGCCACAGGGAGTCTTGGTCCCTCATTGCGGGGGAAAGCTCCCATTATTGGAGTGGATGGAGAGATTATAGGTCTTGTTTCTGTAGGTTTTATGATGGAAGATATCAAATCGATTATTTATAATAGATTACTAAAAATCAGTATAGCTTCTTTAGGAGTACTGCTAGTTGGTATTATCGGCGGTATTTTTCTAACCAAGAATATTAGGAAAGATACGATGGGATTTGAGCCGTATGAAGTATCTGATATGTTTAGGGTAAGAGATGCAATCTTGTCTTCTATAAATGAAGGGATTATTGCAGTGGATAAAGCCGGTAGGATCACCTTAATGAATAATTCCGCCAAGAAGCTAACAGGGATAAACAGTGATAATGATTTAACTATTGGTGAAGTATTTCCAGATCTAGACCGCAAAAGTATTTTTGATAGCAATAAGCAGATTACAAACTCGGAAATTGTTGTTAATAATAGGGTTGTAATAGTTAATAATACCCCTATAAAAAAAGATGAGCAGAATGTTGGTTTTGTAATTAGTTTTCGAGATAAGACAGAAATGAAAGAACTTGTAAATACTCTATCTGAGGTTAGAAAGTATTCAGAGGACTTACGGGCACAAACCCATGAATACACGAATAAATTATACGTTATTTCTGGTTTACTTCAATTGGGCAATTATAGAGAGGCTATAGAATTAATTCAAGCAGAATCAAAAGTAACTGAAAATCAAAATAAAATATTATTCGAGCAAATTAAAGATTCTACAATCCAAGCTATTTTATTAGGGAAAATTGGCCTTGCATCTGAAAATAAAATTGAGCTGGTATTGGACGAAAACTGCTACTTAGATAATGTGCCGAAACATATACAGCCTACACAATTAATAACAGTGATTGGTAATTTAATTGATAATGCGATTGAAGCAGTGCGAGGTACAAAACAGGGAAAAGTAATTTTCTCTGCTACAGATTTAGGTAATGATCTAATTTTTGAGGTTTCAAATAATGGGGAACCTATTC
Source organism: Oceanobacillus luteolus (assembly GCF_023715655.1). Classification (GTDB taxonomy): domain Bacteria; phylum Bacillota; class Bacilli; order Bacillales; family Amphibacillaceae; genus Oceanobacillus; species Oceanobacillus luteolus. The sequence goes on from NZ_JAMBON010000017.1 coordinate 35,724, forward strand.
CGGAAGTGGTAATGGAGAAAATCTTTAAAAAAGGATTTTCAACAAAAAATAAAGAAGGTCGAGGTTATGGATTGGCAATTGTACAGGAAACAATGAATGATTTAGCTGGCGATATTATCGTGGAAAATCATCCAACAAATGGTGTAACTTTCTCAGTATTTATCCCAAAAAAGAGTAATGGGAAGGGGGTAAAATATTATGATTAAAATACTAATTATTGAAGATGATTATCGCATAGCAGAAATCCACAAACGATTTCTCGAGGAACTAGATTACGTTACTGTTGTCGGCAAAGCATTGACTGGAAAAGAGGCGATAGAAATAGCCGGTAAAAATAAAGTTGATCTTGTTTTATTGGATTTATATTTACCTGATCTTATGGGGGAAGAAATTATTGATGAATTAAGAAAGACAGAGCAAGAAATGGACTTTGTTGTTGTTACTGCAGCTTCAGAGAAAGAAATAGTCGGTAAGCTTCTTCGCAGTGGAATCTTTGATTATATAATAAAGCCTGTAATTAAGGAGAGACTACTAGAGACGGTTGCGAGGTATAGAGAATTTAAAAAAAGTTTATTAGAAAAAAAGTCCATTGAACAAAATTTCCTTGATGACTTCTTCGGTGTCTCTGTTGATGAAAAAAATGAGCATCGAGTCAAACCGACTCCAAAAGGTATTGATCCTTTGACATTAGAAAAAGTTAGGGAAATACTATTCAATTCTGAACAGGGAATTACCGCAGATAAATTAGGAGAGAAAATAGGAGCTTCCCGCACAACAGCAAGAAGGTATTTAGAATTTTTAATCTCAGAAGAAGAGGTGGTCGCTGATTTACGATATGGGACAATTGGTAGACCGGAGAGAATTTATTTTATAAGTCAGTAAACCTCTTATTGATAATCAATCTACTTTTAAAATCAAGTGTACACTTGATTTTTTTTTGCAATTTTCATGAACAATATGAACAAAACGTTTTTTATAAATAGAAAGGTTTTTATTTTGGAAACGTTTACATAAACTTGTTGTTGTATTATCTTGAATAGAAGTAATTATCAATTATTTAATATTCGGAAGAGGGGGATAAGAGTGAGGAAATACTTAATTTTATTATTTATTCTAGTCGCAATGCTGATTAGTGCTTGCGGGGAAAATGAAGAAGGTAACGGTGAGGATGATGCGACTGAAACTTCCGCAGAAGAAACTTCAGCATCAGGAAGTGAAGGTGCAAAATGGAAACCTGAAGAATCTATTGAAATTATTGCACCGGCTGGAGCTGGTGGAGGATGGGATACAACAGCAAGGATGGCTGCACAAGTATTCTCTGAAGAAGGAATTATTGATGGAAATATTGGTGTTGTAAATATGGAAGGAGGAGGTGGGGCAGTAGCTTGGGCACATGTAGCAGGTTTTGAGGAGAACCCATACAAGCTCTTTGTCTCTTCACCGCCAATAATCTTTATTCCATTAAATGGTCAGTCAGAATATGGACATGAAGAATTCACACCTATAGCCAATATCATTGCTGATTATGCTGCATTCGCAGTTCGAGAAGACGCAGAATGGGATAGTATCAATGAATTATTTGAGGATATGAAAGAAGATCCTGAAAGCATTACGGTAGTTGGTACATCATCTCCAGGAAGTATGGATCACATGCAGTTCGTTCAAATTGCAAAAGCTGCAGGTGTTGATATTACAAAAATCCGCTATGTATCTGCCCAAGACGGTGGAGGATTGACGCAATTGCTGAATGGAAGCGTCGATGTATACTCAACGGGAGTAGCTGAAACAGTGGAACAAGTAAGAGCAGGTAATATTAAAGTACTAGGAGTTACTTCTGAAGAAAGATTAGAAGGGGATGTTTTAGAAGATTTCCCAACTGTGAAAGAACAAGGTATTGACGAAACATTTGTGAATTGGAGAGGCTTCTTTGGTCCACCAAACATGTCTCCAGATGCTTTAGCGTATTATGAAGCCAAATTCAAAGAATTAAGTGACTCAGATGCTTTTGCAGAAATCCGAAGTCAATTTGGCTGGGATGAATTGTATATGAATAGTGAGGAATATAGTCAATTCCTGGATGAGCAAAAGGAAAGTCTTGGCGCATTGATGGATGAGTTAGGACTGGGTAATTAAACCTTAGTATGAAGTCGATGACCTAAGTCGTCGACTTCATTTTCTACATATCAAGGGAGTGAGTATATGTTAAAAACGCTTAATCAAAAAGTCAGTCTTGTATTGTTTGCTATTGCACTATTGTATCTCATATACGCATATCAGATTCCTTCATTTCCCTATACGGTAGTTGATGCGGATGTTATACCTAAAGTTCTAGGTTATTTATTATTGATACTCTCCGTTTTCTTGTTTTTCATAAAGGATGAAGAATCTGAGGAGCAGAAAGCAAGACGCAATATACCAAAAAAAGAAGTAGGTATGTTATTGGGAGTAGGCGGTCTAATTATTCTTTACATTATATTTTTGGAAATATTAGGGTTTGTTTTTGTAACTGCTTTATTTATATTTCTTTGCTCTAGATTTCTTGGATATAAAAATTATTTAGCTAATGTACTCGTATCGATCATACTTCCGGTTAGTTTATATTTGATGTTTACACAGCTTCTGAGAATTAGTTTACCAAGTGGCATCTTGCCTTTTTAAGGAGGGAAATATATGGGTTCATTAGAGGGTATTATTACAGGGTTTCAGACTGCACTTAGTGTAGAGGCAATTTTCTTCGTATTAATAGGAGTATTTGTAGGTACTATTATCGGCATGTTACCAGGTTTAGGGCCTATAAGTGCAATTGCTGTCATGATTCCAATGACATTTGGAATGGAACCAAGTATTGCATTGATAATGATAGCTGGAGTATATTATGGAGCTATTTTTGGGGGTTCTACCTCATCTATTCTCTTAAATGCACCTGGTGTTTCTGGCACCGTTGCTACTGCTTTTGATGGTTATCCAATGGCGCAGCAAGGAAAAGCAGGTAAGGCTCTTGCAATTGCAGCTATAGCCTCCTTCGTCGGTGGAACAGTCAGTGTCATTTTATTGATGTTATTAGCTCCAGCACTTTCCAGTGTCGCCATATCTTTTGGTCCGCCTGCATATTTTGCCCTAATGGTTTTAGGTTTAACGGCCATCGCCAGCTTATCTGAAGGATCTACAACTAAAGCATTAATATCTGCGGTCGCTGGCTTTATGGTTGTAACGATTGGAATTGATGCCCAAACCGGAACGCAAAGGTTTACATTTGGAAGCATTAATCTGCTTGATGGTATAGATTTCTTAGTTATTGCGTTAGGGCTCTTTGCTATAGCAGAGGTCTGTACATTAGTTTTAAATCGTAAGGATACATCACTAAAAAAATTCCACAATATAGGAAGTTTAAGACTTTCTAAAAAAGACTTCAAGGAAATGTCAGGCCCCATGTCAAGACAATCTCTTCTAGGCTTTCTTATAGGTGTTTTGCCTGGTGCTGGAGCGACAATCGCTTCATTTATTGCGTACATTTCTGAGAAAAGAATTGCGAAGAAGCCTGAAGAATTCGGAAAGGGTTCTGTTAAGGGTCTGACTGCTCCGGAGACTGCAAATAATGCAGCGACGAGCGGGGCTTTTGTTCCTTTGTTAAGTTTAGGTATTCCGGGATCCGGGACAACTGCAGTAATGCTTGGAGCATTTCTTGTAATGGGTGTACAGCCGGGACCAATGTTAATGACGGAGCGTCCGGAAATATTTTGGGGAGTAATTGCGAGTATGTATATCGGTAATATTTTTCTACTCATACTAAACTTGCCGTTGATCCCGTATTTTGCAAAGGTTTTAAAAATTCCTCGTCCAATGCTTATTTCGCTGGTCATCGTATTTAGTATGATTGGTGTTTATGCAGTAAGTTTTAACACATTTGATTTATATATGCTTCTCTTATTTGGAGCAATTGGATTTATTATGAGACTGTTTTCTTTCCCGGCACCTCCATTTATTTTAGCATTCATTCTTGGTGGCATGATGGAACAGTCGTTTAGACAATCATTAACAATCTCGAACGGAGATTTAATGATTTTTATTACTAACCCAATCTCATGTGCGCTATTAATTATTTCGCTGCTATCATTTGTATTTCCGCTGATCGGGGTAGTAAGGAAAAAGAAAGGTAATTAAAGTTGAATAAAGTAATGCGGACCATATTACTGAACCGAAACTTAACCTTAACGTTCATAACTATACTAATTATAGTAGGTTTAATTTCTTTAATACCGGTCCCTGATTATTTTACGAGAGAACAACAATGGACAATCTTGGTTTTATTATTTGCAATCTTTTTATGGGTCGCAAGCCCGATTCCTACAGCAGCAAGTAGTCTGCTTATTATTTCATTATTAATATTATTGAACTTAGTAGATACAGTAGAAGAAGCCTTAATAGGCTTCTTGACGCCTGCTTTATACTTTATTTTAGTTCTATCACTTATAAGTAATGCTCTCGTAAAAATTGATGTTGACCGGGTTTTTGCTAGATTGCTAGTTAAATTCAGCAAAGGTGGTCCTCTCCATCTAGTAATTAGTTTACCGGTCATTGTTTTATTTATGCCGATTGTACTTCCTTCAGCGGTTGCGAGATTTAAAATGATGCTGCCTCTTATATACAGTTTAAATAATTATTATGGGTACGACAGGCAAAGTGTTTTTAATAAATACAGTGTTTATTTAATCGGTATGGTGAACCAGAATGCCACAATTGTAATATTTACTGGTGGAGGTTTTCCCATTCTTGCTCATCAATTGTTGAAAGATTATCAGATTGCCAATCTTAGTTGGATAGAATGGGTTTTAATGATGGGACCTCCATTATGGATAGGTTCAATAATCATGGTGTTCATTATTTTTAACTACCTGAAGTTACTGTATCCAAAGAGTAATTTTAAAAGAGTAGCAACTACAGAAATATTGGGTCTGAAAAATGATAAACTGCCTCCAAAGTTTTGGGTTACATTATTAAGTTTTTTAATAATGATTTTTGTTTGGATTGTTACCGATGAAGACAGAGTTCCGCTCATTTTGCCACCTATGCTCCTTATTGCATTTTATGCTATACCGAAGATGGGTCTTGTTACAAATAAAATGGTCCAGGCCTATGATTGGGAAAACTTCTTAATGCTAGGAGCTTCTTTTTCTTTAGGTGGAGTATTGATGAAAAACGGAACAGCCGATACAATAGCCCATTTATTAATCAGTTTTATGCCAGTCGACACAGGGATGACGTTAAAAATAATCATTGTAGCTGCGATTATCTTCCTTTTGCGCTTTTTATTTATCGTGCCTTCCGCAGCTTTAGTAGTTATCTTTCCGATTGTAATGTCATACTCTGATTTGCTGGGAATACCAGAGTTTCAACTAGCTTTCTTAGTCATCTTAATAGTTGGGAGTATGATGGTACTTCCGATTCATACAACGACAACTTATCTTGCATTTGAAACACAGGTACTGACTAAAAAAGAGCAATATACCATTGGTTTTGTTTTTAGTTTGGTGTTTATGATTATCTCTATTTTGTCTGCATTATATTTTTGGTAAAGGAGAACAAAGATGAAGCAAAAGACTGACTCTCTATTAGTAGAAATAGCAGATTACGTGGTTGATGGGAAAATTGAAAGTGCTGAAGCAATGGAGACTGCAAAGAACGTATTAATTGATACTTTAGGATGTGGTTTATTAGCTTTACGCTATCCTGATTGTACAAAACATTTAGGTCCAATAGTTCCGGGAACACATGTACCAAATGGAAGTAGAGTTCCCGGCACTCAAATTGAGTTGGATCCGGTGCAGGCTGCATTCAATATAGGAACGATTATCCGTTGGTTGGATTTTAATGATACTTGGTTAGCTAAAGAATGGGGACATCCTTCTGATAATCTGGGAGGCATTTTGGCAGTTGCTGATTATATCAGTCGAAAAAATGTCTCAGAAGGCAAAGAGCCACTGACTATGGAAGATGTGTTAATTGCAATGGTGAAGGCACACGAAATACAAGGTGTATTAGCGCTGGAAAATAGTCTAAATCGAGTCGGTTTAGATCATGTGTTGTTTGTAAAGGTTGCTACTACAGCTATTGTAACAGGCATGCTCGGTGGTACGAAGCAAGAAGTAATTAACGCAGTATCCAATGCATGGATTGATAATTCGAGTCTTCGAACATATCGGCAATTCCCTAATGCAGGCTCAAGAAAATCCTGGGCAGCAGGTGATGCAACGAGCAGAGGTGTAAGACTAGCGCTAATGGCTGTGAAGGGGGAGATGGGCTATTCCACTGCATTATCCGCTCCGACCTACGGATTCGAAGATGTGCTGTTTAACGGGAATAAGTTAACGTTAGCACAGCCATTTGGCTCTTACGTCATGGAAAATATTTTATTCAAAGTATCTTATCCTGCCGAATTTCACGGACAAACAGCAGCAGAATGTGCTGTTATTCTGCATGAAGAAATTAAAGAGCGATTAGAAGAAATAGAAAAGATTGAAATAACAACTCACGAGTCTGCTATTCGGATTATTGATAAGCAAGGTCCTCTACATAATCCTGCTGATAGAGACCATTGTTTACAATACATCACTGCCATTGGCTTAATCTTTGGTGATATCGTTGCTGACCACTATGAAGACGAAGTAGCTACAAACCCGTTAATTGATCAGCTTAGAGAAAAAATGGTGGTTGTTGAGGATAAACAATATTCAGAGGATTACTTAGACCCGGCGAAACGTTCGATAGCAAATGCTGTTCAAGTATTTTTCCGAGATGGTTCAAAAACTGAAAAAGTAGAGAGACAATATCCGCTCGGACATCGCTTCAGAAGAGAAGAGGCGATTCCAAAGTTGGAAGAAAAGTTTGTTGCAAACTTAGAAACTCGTTATCCAGAAAAACAAGTTAAAGAAATTTATGAGGTTTCTACCAATCTTGAAACCTTGAAAACCATACCTGTACATGAGTTTATGCAAAAGATGGTTATATAAGGAGATGATCTGATGACCTGGTTTATCGAGAAGCATTCGACTCAAGAAGAACTTGCCGATCAATTCATGGAATTGGTACTTGAAGATGAAATTTTTAAGATACCAGGAGCCCATGATGGAATGGCCGCTCTAATAGCAAAAGAAGCTGGTTTCCAATCTTTATATCTATCAGGAGCTGCGTTTACGGCAAGCAAGGGGCTTCCTGACCTAGCTGTAATGAATTCTAATGAGTTAGCGGAAAGGGCGGAGGAACTCATTCGGGCTTCAAATCTTCCGGTGTTAGTTGATATTGATACAGGTTTTGGAGGGGTATTGAACACGATTCGTACAGCATTGGAAATGTATGAAAAGAGAGTGGCTGCTGTCCAAATAGAGGACCAGCAGTTACCAAAAAAATGTGGTCACTTGGATGGGAAACAATTAGTGCCCATCGAAGAATTAGTACAAAAAATTAAAGCGATTAAAGAAATTACACCTACATTAGTCGTCGTGGCAAGGACGGATGCGGTAAGTGTAGAAGGTGTAGAATCTGCAGTTCAACGTGCGCAGGCATATTTCGATGCCGGAGCAGATGTGATTTTTACAGAAGCCTTGACAACAGAAGATGATTTTAAGCTTTTCAAGGAGAAAATTGGTGCTCCGCTACTTGCAAATATGACTGAATTTGGGAAAACTCCGTATTATTCAGCGCAGGACTTTGAAGAATTCGGCTATAATGTCGTTATTTACCCTGTAACTTCTTTAAGGGTGGCAGCTAAAGCATATGAGCGAGTGTATAATGAGATTATGGTTAAAGGTACCCAGAAAGAAATGCTGAATGATATGCAAACACGGAAAGAGCTTTATGAAACGATAAGGTATTTTGATTACGAAGACTTAGATAATAGAATAGCAAAAACTACTGTTCAAGAGTATTATGATTGATTTAAGAAGTGATACATTAACTCAACCTACTGAAGCGATGCGAGAAGCAATGTATAAAGCTGAGGTTGGGGATGATGGCAGGACAAATCCAAACGGGGTTGGAGAAGATCCAACCGTTTATGCACTTGAGACATTTGCCAGTAATCTTACTGGTAAGGAAGCGGCTTTGTTTTGTAATAGTGGCACAATGGCAAATTATATCAGTTTACTTTCTTACTGCAAACGAGGAGATAAAGTACTATTAAGTCGTAAAAGTCATATTTTTCGTAGCGAAAAAGCTCCGTTCATGAAAGGTTTATTTGGGCTTATACCTGTTTTCTACGAAGAAAATAATTATGGTATACCTGACCTTAATAGTATTGAACAGATAATTGATTCTGAAGACATTAAAGTCATTTGCTTAGAAAATACTCATAATTACTATGGTGGTACATGTATTCCGCTGGATACTTTACAAGAGATAAGCTTACTGGCAATAAAGAAGGCAATACCATTGTTTATGGATGGTGCAAGAATATTTAATGCATCGGTTGCATTAAATAACTCTTTGAAAGAATTATGCATGCCAGTTGATTCTCTTACTTTTTGCTTATCGAAAGGACTGGGGGCGCCAGTAGGTTCGTTGGTTTGTGGTAAGTCCACTTTTATCAATAAAGCCAGAAGTGTACGTAAACTTCTCGGTGGGAATATGAGACAATCCGGTATTATTGCGGCTGCAGGTATTGAGGCACTACAAAACTATAGAGTAAGATTAATGGAAGATCATAGAAAGACACGTATGCTTACAGAAAAGTTAAGGCTTAATAGTTTGGTAACCATTGATCTTAATAAGGTACAAACGAATATCATTACAGTCGACTTCTCTCAAAGCGGTATAAAATCAAATCAGATAGAAAAAGATTTATTCAGGCGAGGATTGGCTGTTAAGAGAATGGATGAGAGTTGTATTCGATTAACAATGTATGCTGATATTAATAAAAGACAAATTTCGGAAGCGGCAGAGATACTAAATAAATATATATTTGAAATTAGTTGAATGGAAATGGAAATCTTGTTTTAGAATCGTTTTTTGTCATTCAAACCTTTGATTGTCGTCATATTAATCTAAGAAGCCGAACATTCAGCTTTACTGCTCTGAATGTCCGGCTATGTTAATTCTTTTATTAATTTCTCTAATTGCTTTACTCTATCTTCCAGTTCCACAATTTCTTTTTGCATTTTATCCTTATCTGCTTGATATTCTTGCTGGGATTGAATCTCAGCTTCTAAATCAGCATTTAACTGTATGATTGCCCCGAGGGTAGATAAAGCACCACCAAAAGTTGAGATGATTCCACCTAATATTCCCAGTACTATCCCAGTAGTATCAACAGGTTGAAAGGTATCTCTAGGAGTTTGAATAGCTGCAGTTTCTGAAGTGCTTACTGGGGTGACTGCGGTTATTCGTTGATCTTCACTCATATGCTTCCCCCCCAAAGTTTTGTCATAAGCTAGGCTTATTAATTATCTTAATCCATTTTATAATATTCATTGTAAGCGAAAGGTGTTCTATAAATTTGAGGGAGTACCCAGCAGTATCATCAAAACTGTCAATTACTCATTCAGCCCAGCATTTCATTAATAGATGTATTGCCTCTTGTAACTCTTCCTCCCTGATACCTGCAAAGCCCAAAAGAATGATTGGATAGTCTCCGGTTTGTTTTTCCATCACATAGGAGGAGAGAGGGTAAATTTTAAGTTGAGCTTTTGCTGCTTTGCTGACCAATTCTTCTTCCGATAGGCCATTTCTAACCCTAAGTACCACATGAAATCCTGAGAAATCACCAGTTACTTCAACTACATTATTATAATCTTTTAATGTCTCCAACGTAATTTCCATTTTGCGCCGATACACATTACGCATGCGGTTCAGATGCCTTTCAAAATCACCTTCCTGCATGAATTGTGCCAAAATATGTTGATCTATCCGAGAAACTGAGCATTGGAAATAAGATAATTTTTCCTTGTAAAGTGTTGTTAACTGTTTTGGCAGTACCATATAGCTGATTCGGATTGATGGAATTAATGATTTGGAAAAGGTTCCTAAATAGACGACTTTTTCATTTTGATCCATGCTCTGCAATGAAGGAATCGATTTACCTGTATAGCGAAATTCACTGTCATAATCATCTTCAATGATATAACGATTATCCTTATCTGCAGCCCAGTTCAGTAATTTGATACGTCGGTTGGCTGAGAGTACAGAGCCGAACGGAAATTGACGTGAAGGAGTGACGTACATAATATCAATCGGCGTATGAGCCAACTCATCCACTTTTACTCCTCTGTCATCAACTTCTAAAGGATAAGCTTTATTAGGGTAATGCTTTAACATCCGCGACATGACATAGTAACCCGGATTTTCCACTCCATATGTTGTTTCACTGCCCATCAGCAAGATGAATTGTTGCAGAAGTGTTTCAATACCTGCCCCTAGAATGATATCGTCTGGTGAGCATTGCACCCCCCTCGCTTGATAAAGGTAAGTGGCGATTTCTTCACGCAATATAAGTTCTCCTTGTGGATCCCCCATAAGGAGCAAATGTTGATTTTCATTATCAATGGTTCTCTTTGCATACTTTCTCCATTTCGTAAAAGGAAAATGTTCTGTATCGATTCGGCTTGGGTGGAAATCGTAGCGGATATGTTCATTCACCTCAGGTTTTGATTGAGTTGTCTTTTCAAGCTGTACATATTCCAAATCTTCATAAGCTAGAACAAAATATCCTCTTCTTGGTCTGGATTCGATAAATCCTTCTGCTACTAATTGGTCGTAAGCTTGTTCCACTGTATTTTGGCTGATGTTAAGGAAATCCGAAAGTTTCCGTTTAGATGGTAATTTTGTATGATGAGAAATTTTTCCTTCCATAATTTCTTTTTTAATGTATTCATACAGTTGCTCATAAAGTGGTATTCCGTTTCCACGTTCTAAATGGCAAGTGAGCATGTTCATATTTCTCTCCTCCAAACTGACCCTGTTAATTCTTGTGAAACTGATACTTTTAATAGTACCACAAATTCTTTACAATTAATTAAAATTCGAAAAAATCAAAGGAGTGTTCTATTTGACAATTCAAACTATTACAAAGCACGCAGAAACATTGGAGAAAATTAAATCTGGCGGTGTGATCATGGATGTGGTCAATGCTGAACAAGCTAAAGTTGCAGAAGAAAGCGGTGCGATTGCTGTAATGGCTCTAGAACGGGTACCTTCAGATATTCGCGCGGCTGGTGGAGTAGCTCGGATGGCTGACCCACGTATTGTTGAAGAAGTGATGCAAGCAGTTAGTATTCCTGTCATGGCAAAAGTTCGGATTGGCCATATTTCTGAAGCTCGAGTATTGGAGAGCATGGGCGTCGATTTCATTGATGAAAGCGAAGTACTGACTCCTGCAGATGAAGAGTTCCATTTATTAAAAAGTGATTATGATGTCCCGTTTGTTTGTGGTGCAAGAGATTTAGGAGAAGCAGCAAGACGCATTGCGGAAGGTGCGCTGATGATTCGCACGAAGGGTGAACCTGGAACAGGGAATATCGTTGAAGCGGTCCGTCATATGCGTAAAGTTCAAGCAGAAGTCCGTAAAGTGACGATAATGAGTGATGATGAGTTGATGACGGAAGCAAAAAAACTTGGTGCTCCATATGAATTGCTGAAGCAAATTAAATCTGAAGGAAGACTACCGGTATCGAACTATGCTGCAGGCGGGGTAGCAACTCCTGCAGATGCTGCATTAATGATGGAACTAGGTGCGGATGGAGTATTTGTTGGTTCCGGCATTTTTAAATCTGAAAATCCGGAGAAGTTCGCTAAAGCAATAGTTAAGGCGACGGCAAATTATCAAGATTATGAGTTGATTGGACAACTATCCAAAGAATTGGGTAGTGCAATGAAAGGAATCGACATTTCAAAATTAAGTTTAGAGGAAAGAATGCAGGAGCGTGGTTGGTAGAAGCTTCTCTTCGTTAGAAATAAGAAAGGAGTACGGATATATCTAGTCCGCACTCCTTTTCTGATTATTTTCTTTTCCCTTTCAGGTCCACGCCGATTGCTGCACCTTCTCTTCTAAAATCGGCAACACCTTTGAATAATCCATTATGATGATCAATTTGGATGCTTTGTACATTTCCAATTGTTGTTGAACTGGTTCCAAAACGATGCCCCATTCTACGAAGTTCCTGCAACACATCTTCCGGGATACCTTCTTCATAACGGTATGAATTTAAATTATTAGTATAGATTCTAGGTTCTTCTATAGCATCCTCAAGTTCCTGACCGTACTCCAGTGTGTTGATAATGGTTTGCAGAACTGAAGTAATGATTGTAGGACCGCCTGGAGATCCCACTGTCAACATTGGTTCTCCATTCTCGAACACGATAGTTGGGGTCATACTGCTTAGTGGGCGCTTATTCGGTTGGACTTCATTAGCTCCACCAGGTATCGCATCAAAGTCAGTTAGTTCGTTGTTCAGTAAGATGCCGTATCCAGGTACCATAATCCCTGAACCAAATACTTGTTCAATGGTAGAGGTGTAAGAGACGACATTGCCATAACGGTCAGCGACGGTGAAATGGGTTGTTTCACCTATTTTATCATTTGCTGGTTGTTCAACTTGCTCATAATTTGGTGTTGTTTGTTCATATTTCCATGGATCACCTGCAGTTGGATTTTGATTCACTTTGTTTAAATCGATTAGAGATCGACGTTCACTGATGTATTCTGGGTGAAGCAGGCCGTCCACTGGGACTTCTACAAATTCAGGGTCGCCTGCATAAGCGGCACGGTCTGCGTAGGATAGATGCATTGCTTCAGCAAGCAAATGGTATTTTTCCCAGGATTTCATATCATATTGTGATAAATCAAATCCATCTAGAATTCCAAGCATTTGAAGCAGAAAGACTCCTCCCGAGCTTGGTGGCGGCATGCTCGCAATCTCATAACCTTGGAACTCGCCCCAAATTGGTTCATCTATTGTAATGTCATAGACTGCTAGGTCGTCTGAAGTCATAGAACCGCCGAATTCGCGCACTGTTTCGGACAATGCATCAGCAATTTCCCCGTGATAGAATGCATCTACACCGCGAGAACGGATTAATTGTAGTGTATTCGCCAGGTCTTCTTGGATGAGAAGCTCACCCTCTTGGAGAGGTTCCCCATTCGGTAAAAACACCTCTGCGGCTGCACTCCTAAGAAGTTTATCTTGATTATCTTTAATATCCTTCGCAAGGACTCTATTCACCGGAAATCCTTTTTTGGCAAGCTTAATGGCTGGTGCAATCAATTGTTGGAATGGCCGAGAGCCCCAGCGGTTATGAGCTTCTTCCAGTCCTTTCAATGTTCCGGGTACACCTACTGCGTTTCCGTGCTGAACCCGTTCATCGAAAGGAATTGGATCGCCATTTTCATCTAAAAACATATCTGGTGTAGCGCCAGCTGGAGCTCTTTCACGACTGTTAATGATGGTAGTTTCTTCCGTTTCCCCGTCATAAACCATCATAAATCCTCCGCCACCAATCCCAGACATCATAGGCTCTGTAACATTTAATGCAAATTGGATAGCAATCGCAGCATCTACTGCATTTCCATTCGTTCTCAATACTTCTGCACCAATAGCAGAGGCTAAGGGATGTGAAGTGGAGACCATTCCTCCATTTGCTACAGCGACTCGTTCGTAATTATCATAATCTGTATCGTAATTTTTCGCTGAATGTAGCTGTGGAAAACCTGCCATTGTCATTAGAACAATTAATGAAATGATTAAAGTGCGGTAAAAAAATCTCCCCATTGTTCTCCTCCTCGTAATTAACTCTTTAGAAATGCTTGTGAACTGGATGTACTCTTATAAAAGCAATCTACATAAACAACTCCTTCCGACAAAAAATAGACTTATAGTGTAAGATTCGTGTCATTTCTTATTTTTCCTGCCAAATTTTCCAAAACGATGCTATTGGCCTGCTTGGTTACTTTCTTCGGGAGTTTTATACTGAGGCGTAAAGCATGAATGAGATGCAAGGGTATGTCGTACTTCAGCTTAAGAATGCACAAACTAGGAATTTTCTCTTTTGTTAATTTTCAGTTACAATAGTGGCTAACAAATCAAATAGGATGGAGTGTCATATGAAGCAACTTTACAGCGATGTCGTTCAGTTTCGTGGTACTCATTATGAATATGGGATTATGCTGGGGAACCAAATAAAAGATTCTCTTGTTATGAAGAATAGGGAAAGAATCTGGAAGATTCGACAGCCGCGGTTTACAGTGGATCAACAGGAAACAAAGAAGATGATTAAAATGTATGCACCAGGAATATGGGAAGAAATTGAAGGGTTACAAGATGCATTAAAAGCTCCAATGCAAATCATTTTACGAGACTTTTCTGGATATCGGATTCCTATTGAGCGGAGTGGCTGTTCCATTGTGACTGGGACAGACTTCATGGTGAGAAATTATGATTTTCATCCAAAAACTTATGAAGGAAGATACCATATCTATCAGCCGACGGATACGGGCTATGCGACGATTGGACCAGCGCAGCGAGTTACTGGACGTATGGATGGAATGAATGAACAGGGGCTTGTGATGGGGTATAATGCAATCAATCGTAAAAAACCAGGAAATGGATTTGTTTGTTGGATGATTGGCCGGATGCTCTTGGAAACTTGCGCCAGTGTGGAAGAAGCGGTTCAGTTTTTAAAGGAAATTCCCCATCGCCATAGTTTCAGCTATGTCGTCCTAGACCCGAATGAAGAGACTTATATCATTGAAACGAGTCCAAGGAAAGTTGCGGTTCGAAAAGGTAATGCTTGTACGAATCACTTTGAGACATTACATGAAGAAAACCGTCGTTACTTAGTTGATTCTCAAAATCGTTTGAAGACAATAATCGAAAATAGAACGACAAAATATGTAGAAGATGCTTTTCGTTTTATGAATGATCCTCATCAAAATGTTTTCGCTAAGGAGTATAAAAGTTGGGCGGGAACAATCCATACATCAGCTTATTTGCCGAAAGAAAAACAGGCATGGATTGCACTCGGTGAAAGTGGTGAACCGGTGAAATTTGATTTTAAAGGCTGGGTAGAAGGAGAGGACGCTAACATAGACTCAATCAAAGGTGAAGTAGACACAGAAATCGGTTTTGCCCATATGGATGATGGACTTCGTTAAAAAAGCCAATCAGATTGTTCTGATTGGCCTTTAATATTTCAGCGAATGGATTTCTACGTTTTGGTTTGTTTTAATCGTTTCAATAAATTTTTGGAGGGTTGTCGTAAGATAAGTATCTTCTCTACGAATGAACATTGTCTTCACTTTACTGTATTGATCAGGTAAAGAATAGGTCCGGATGAGTCCGCTATCTTCTAAATGTATGACAGATGATTTTGGTACAAAGGCGATACCGAGACCTACGACTACACTTCGTAAAATCGTTTCTAGTGTTCCGAATTCCATTACTTTAGTAGGTCGGATTCCTTGGTCTGCATACCAATTTTCCAGGCGTGCCCTATATCCACATCCTTTAGTGAAACAAAGGACCGGCTCTTTCTCTGTTGCTTCAAAAGCATTCACTTGACTACTGGAAATGAGGACAAGTTCCTCCTCAAATACTTCCTCTGTAATTATTTCAGAAGAAAATGGCCCATCGGTAACAAAGGCACCGTCTAATTGATGATCCATTACTTTTTTCTCCAGCTGTTCGGTTACTCCTGAAAATAAAGAGAGCTCTACATTTTTGTACTTTTTATCAAATGAGGCTAATATATTTGGGAGTTGAAAAACCGTTTCAATTGTTCCGATTTCAAGTTTGCCGGATGGTTCTTCTTTACTCTGGACAACTTTCTTCATTTCATCTGTGAGTGACATGATTTTCTCACTATATGTCATTAACTTCTTCCCCTCAGGTGTCAATGTCATACCTCGGCGGTGACGATTGAATAACGGAGTATTCATTTCTCTTTCCAACTTCTGAATCCTGGAAGTGATATTGGATTGTACATAATTCAATGCTTTTGCAGCATCGGTAATTGTCCCTTTCTCAGCCACCATCTGAAAGATCTCCAAGTCTTTAAACTCCATATGCTGTCCCCCCTTACTCACTCTTGTTTATGATATCAATAATAATGATGATTGTCATCAAATTGATTCATTTTACAAGATATCTAAAGGGCTTGATAATGATGGTATAAATACAAAAGGGGAGAAAAAACAGAAATGAAGAATAGTGTGTGGTTTGGGGCAATTCTTTGCTTCATTGCTGCAGCTTCTTGGGGAGCAATGTTCCCAGTAGCTCATTCAGCATTTAAGCATATTGATCCATTTTATTTCACCATCATTCGCTACGTATCGGTAACGGTTATTTTAGTAGCGATTTTATTTTGGAAAGAAGGAAAGCAGGCTTTTCGTTTCGAAGGCAAAGGTAAGCAGCTCTGGTTCTACGGTACGATGGCGTTTACCGTTTACAATCTATTGATCTTTTGGGGAGAAGATTTATTAGGTGAGCCTGGGATAATGGTAGCTTCCGTTATGGAAGCGCTGATGCCGATGATTTCCATCGTCATTGCATCTATCTTATATAAACGATTTCCTCAGCCTATAACGTTGATTTTTGTCATTATAGCCTTCGTAGGTGCTATATTGGTGATCACAAAAGGAAATATCCAGTCCTTTCTCGGAGCAACAACGGATATGATTCCTTCATTATTGATTCTAATCGCGGTAATCGGTTGGGTTGTTTATACAATGGGAGGACCACAGTTTGCAGGCTGGTCAGCCCTACGTTATTCCACATTAACTTGTTTACTTGGTACATTGACTGCAGTAATTATTGTTGCAGCCTTAACGATTATAGGATTTATATCTGTTCCTTCCATTGAAACCGTTATTGTTACAGCACCGCATTCATTATTTATGATTATATTCCCAGGGGTAATTGCACTCCTAGGCTGGAATGTAGGAGTTAACATTTTATCCCCACTGAACGCCTTGTTATTCATTAACTTTGTTCCGATTACAACTTTAACGATTTCCATTATCCAAGGCAGTTCAATCACTATCTTTGATTACCTCGGTACGATCTTTATTATCGTATCCTTAGTTGGTAATAATATTTATTTAAGAATGTCTGAACGGAAGGATTCCAAACAGGAAAACGCCCGGCTTGTTGAAAGGCCATCTTCCTAAGACTTTACCTGAGAGGCTTACCCGTTTCCATAGTGGAATGGGGGCCTCTTTTTTATTTCCTTATATTCATCAAGTATTTAAATGGATTTTTTGGTTATATTATCACCAGAACAATGAGATAAACCTATTTTAATTACTTAGATCAGAGGATGCTTATGTTTTAATCACCATTCGAGGTGGAAATCTAATAACAAAAGTGTAATAAAAAAGCTTGACGTGGGTATTGGTGAGATATCCATTGAAAAATAAGGAGGAAAATAGATGAGCTACGAATTTAAAGAAGAAGCAGGTCGTTTTGTTGCAATGGATGAACAAGGAAACCAAGCAGGGGAAGTGACATTTACAAGACAGGGTGACAATGTATTGGTTCTTGACCATACAGGAGTAGAAGAAAACCATCGTGGTCAAGGTTTGGCTGGTCAGCTCGTCCGTCAAGTAGTGGATAAAGCGAAAAGTGAAGATCTTAAAATTTCACCGACTTGTCCTTATGCTAAAAAACAATTTGAAAAAAACGAGGACTATCAGGCTGTGCAATATAAGTAAATGAACAATGATGTGATGTAAAGATTCTTTGACAAGTTCTGAATTTTGTCGAGGAATCTTTTATTCATTGGCTGTAGTGGGATGCTGTTTTTATATTACATTCCTCCTAAAGGAGCTAGTTGACATTTGGAATGTAGTTAGATAAAATAAACTTAATTAATAAATATGTAATTAAGAATAATTGAAATCATAAGGAGTCATTACTATATGAAAAAAACTGAAGGAATTCATCATATTACAGCTATTGTTGGTCATCCACAGGAAAATACTGATTTTTATGCCGGGATTTTAGGTTTACGATTAGTCAAGAAGACAGTAAACTTTGACGATCCGGGGACATATCATCTTTATTTTGGAGACGATGGAGGAAATCCTGGTACAATCATTACATTTTTTCCGTGGGTGAATGCATATCAAGGGAAAATTGGTGGCGGTCAAGTCGGCGTGACAACCTATGTTGTTCCTGTTGGGGCTCTGCCATTCTGGGAAAAACGGCTAGAAAAATTCAACATCCAATTTAGAAAAACAGAAAGATTTGGCGAAGTGTACTTGGAATTTGAAGACGTCCATGGCTTACATTTGGAATTGGTGGAAAGAGAAGAAGGAGATCGGAACAATTGGACGCATGGAGATGTCACGCCAGAAGTGGCGATAAAAGGGTTTGGAGGAGCAATATTATTATCGACAAATCCACAGAGCACAAGGGATACGCTAGAGAAAGTTATGGGCTTGGAGTTTATAGGTGAAGAGAATGATTTATTACGTTTTAAATCCAATGGTGAAATTGGAAATATTATTGATGTGAAAAAGACTTCAGTTGAACGGGGGCAAATGGGTGTAGGAACGGTGCATCATATCGCGTGGAGAGCAAAAGATGATGATGACCAGCTTGATTGGAAACAACATGTTGGTACAAATGGCTTCCTTGTGACTCCTGTTCAGGACAGAAACTATTTCAATGCAATATATTTTAGAGAGCATGGGGAGACTCTATTTGAAATTGCGACTGATCCACCAGGATTTGCACACGATGAATCCTATGAAACGATGGGGCAGGAACTAAAGCTTCCAGAACGTTACGAGATGTATCGTGAATCGTTAAACCAATCGTTGATTCCACTTGAAGTCAGAAATCTCGACAAGTAAGAATCGTATTCCTTGGGATAAACCTACAAATGTCATTATGGACTCCATCCAATTCCAGGAGGTTTGAAAAAAATATATAACCGAATTATTTATGACATGCTACAGAAGTAATTGAAAAAAAGAACGGAGAAATGTAAACTGGGGAAGGAACAATAATAGTGTTTGTAGGAGAATGGGAATGGAAAATCATAATAACGGAATTTTATTAGAGAGCGGAACAAATGAATTAGAAATTATCCTCTTTGAGCTTGGAAATGAATATTATGCTATTAATGTACTCAAAACGAGAGAAATTATCACCCCGGTAGCGATAACAAGTATACCCATGGCTCCTAATTTTGTTGAAGGTGTTATTCATCTAAGAGGAGAAATTATTCCAGTCATTAACTTGGCGGAAATTGTAAGTAAGCAACCGTCTGTAAATCCAGATTCTGATCGGTTTATCATTGCAGAAATGAACCAAGTTAAGATTGCATTCCGGGTTCATAAAGTGAATCGGATCAATCGAATTTCTTGGGAACAAATTGAAAAACCAAGTGACCTGGCAACAGGTAATCAACCATATGCTACAGGAATAATCAAATTAACGGATGAAACCCTTGCGGTATTTTTAGATATAGAGAAGATTATCTCCGAAATTAATCCGGAGCTTGCAGGAAACGTAGATAGCATCCAAACGTTAGGTGAACGAAAGCGTTCGGATAAGAAAATTGTAATTGCGGAAGACTCTGCAGTTTTGCGGGAGTTATTAAAGGATACGCTAAAGAAATCAGGCTATAGTAACGTTACGTTCTTCCATAATGGGAAAGAAGCTTGGGATTATTTGGAGAAGTTGGCTGAGGATTTGTCCGTGCATCCCGAGGAATCTGTCCAACTCATTCTCACGGATATCGAAATGCCTCAAATGGATGGTCATCATTTGACTCATCGAATTAAACATCATCATCGTTTGAGCGGAATACCAGTTATCATCTTTTCTTCTCTTATCACAGATGACCTTTACCATAAAGGTGAAAAAGTTGGTGCAAGTGCTCAAGTGAGTAAGCCGCAACTAGTCAACTTAGTACAAGAAATTGATACGTACATCTTATAAATAAAAATCGACTCGATTAGGTAATTTGTCAAAATCGAGTCGGTTTTTTAATTGAGTCAATTTAAGACGGTCATTTTTTTACTTGTTTAAGTTTATGTGAAAAAATGCACATAATATCAATTGATCCAGGATGAATAAAGACTTATTGGATGAACGGTGGTCTCTTATAATAAAGTTGAGCTCAGAAATATTAAATATTATTCCTAACAAAGTGGATATTCATTCCACGGGAGAAGCTCTATTAACAGTATTATTAACCAATTGTTTTATTCACTCATCGGGCAATAATAAAAAACACAAGCCCACCAAATCAAAAGGAGGCGTTTTTGATGGAAACAACGTACAAAGGTACGAATAAATTGATTACAGGTATCGTCTTTGGTGTAATTTCATTCTGGTTATTTGCTCAATCAATGGTAAATATAGTTCCGGCGGTTCAATCTGATTTAGGTGTTTCGTTAGGTACGTTAAACGTAGCGATCAGCCTTTCAGCCTTATTCTCAGGTATGTTCATTGTAGTTGCAGGTGGTTTAGCTGACAGGTTGGGACGTAAGAAAGTTACCTATGTCGGTCTAATTCTAAGTGTTATTGGTTCACTGTGTCTTGTATTAGCGAACGGAGCATTCCTTTTGGTTATAGGCCGTATCCTTCAAGGTTTATCTGCAGCTGCGATTATGCCAGCGACAATTGCTTTAGTGAAGGAATACTTCGAAGGTCCTGAACGCCAACGTGCACTTAGTTATTGGTCCATAGGTTCTTGGGGTGGTTCTGGTCTCTGTTCCTTCTTCGGTGGTGTAGTTGCAACATCTATGGGATGGAAATGGATCTTTATCTTCTCCATCATCTTCTCTTTATTGGCTATGTGGTTGATTAAAGAAGTTCCTGAAAGTAAAGCAGTATCTCAAGGTAAATTCAAGTTTGACTTTGGTGGACTAGGGATATTCATTATAACAATGTTAGCTCTAAACGTATTCATTACTCAAGGTGCTGAATTAGGTTGGACAAACCCATTAACGATTGGACTTGCGGTAGTTACTGTGGTTGGTATCTATGCATTCATCAAATACGAAGGTAAACGTGAAAATGCATTGATTGACTTTAAAATGTTCTCAATCAAACCGTATACTGGGGCTACCATTTCTAACTTCTTATTGAATGCAGTAGCTGGTACGTTAATTGTTGCAAATACGTATGTGCAAGTGGGACGTGGGTTCAGTTCATTCCAATCAGGGATGGTGAGAAAATTATGCAACGTACAGGAGCGAAAAAACCAATGGTTTGGGGTACGACCCTTACGTTAATCGGTGTTGGTGTTATGGGACTTACCTTCCTGCCAGATTTAATTTATACAATCGTCGTATTTGTGGGATTCATCCTCTTTGGATTAGGACTTGGTTTTTACGCAACTCCTTCAACTGATACAGCAGTATCATATGCACCTGAAAATAAAGTTGGGGAAGCATCAGGAGTGTACAAAATGGCAAGTTCTTTAGGTAATGCATTTGGAGTAGCTATTTCAGCCACTGTGTACGGTGCAGTAACGGCTTTTGCTAGTGTAGATGTGGCCGCAACAGCTGGGATTATTACAAACGTCATTTTTGCTCTTCTAGCCCTCGTCTCCATTGTGGTATTTGTACCAAATGATACAGGGGCAGAAAATCTTTCTCAGCCAGCTGTCAAAATCAAGCCTGCAAAACAAGGCTAATTTTAAAAGGGAGTCGGTTCAAATGAGAAGCCAATTAATGGAAATGTTAGAAGCGCGTAAAGAAGAAATGATTGAAATCAGACGCCATCTTCATGAATATCCAGAAATATCCTTTGAGGAAGAAAAAACAGCGCAGTATATAGCAGATTTTTATAAAGGTAAAGATGTTGAAATAGAAACAAATGTCGGTAATGGTTACGGTATTATCGTGACCATTACCGGTGGAAAATCAGGCAAAAAGATCGGACTGCGGGCAGACTTTGATGCGCTGCCGATACAAGAAGAGGCAGATGTACCATTCAAGTCGAAAAATGAAGGAGTCATGCATGCATGTGGTCATGATGCTCACACCGCATACTTAATGGTCCTTGCAGATTGTCTCATACAGTTGAAAGATGATTTGAACGGTACGGTAAAAATCATTCATCAGCACGCAGAAGAAGTTCCGCCAGGTGGAGCAAAAAGTATCGTCGAATCTGGAAAGCTTGACGACTTGGATGCGATATTTGGGATTCATGTCCTTCCAATGGATGAAGCTGGTGTTGTTGGTTATCATAGCGGTTATTCCTTTAACGGCAGATCTTATTTTAAATTGAAAGTACAAGGTCAGGGTGGGCATGGCTCATCTCCACATAAAGCGAATGACTCAATCGTTGCGGGAGCCCATTTTGTGACCTCTGTTCAAACAATCGTCAGCCGCAGACTGAACCCAATGGATGTTGGGGTGATTACGATTGGTTCCTTTGACGGGAAAGGAACATTTAACGTCATAAAAGACAGTGTTGAAATCGAAGGGGATATCCGTTATATGAGTAAGGAGAGCCGTGAAGTAATTGAAAAAGAATTGAAGCGGATTGCAGAGGGAATTGGAGTACAATTCGGTGTTGAATGTATTCTAGATTACGAACCGGATTATCCACCTCTATATAATGACCCAGAGTACACAGATTTTGTTGTACAAACTTTAAAAGAGGCGAATGATAAGGATATTAAAGAAATCAAAGAATATCCAGCATTGTCACCATCAGAAGACTTTGCATATTACTTGGAAAAAATACCTGGTTGCTACTTCTTTATTGGATGTACACCAAAAGGAGTAAAAGAACCATATTTCAACCATCATCCTAAATTTAATATTGATGAAGATTCCATCCTTGTAGCAGCAAAAGCAGTCGGTCATGTTGTATGTGGGTACTTTGAAAAAAATCAATAAAACATGAGAAACGCATGAAATTCAGGAGCGCTTGTTCCTAAAGTTCATGCGTTTTTTGGTTAATATCATAAGTAAGTGGGAAAATATAATAACTTCACATGTTAAACTCTTTTGGCCCTGGTTCCCAATACCATACACCATTTCTTTCTTTTTTGGTGATTGCTTCTTTTGCTTCTAAATAGTGCAGGAAACTCAATGCATCGGAAAGAAGGGTGAAGAAAATTTTTTCATATTTATTTGGATGACGTTGTTTAACAATTTCGCTTCCCGTTCTAATATCTGCCTCAATTGATGAGAGGAAACTTCTTGCTTTCGCATCGATTGCATCCAGTCTTCTTTGAGCCAGCTTTACAGGCTCTTCAATCACTTTGCCATGACCTGACAAGGCAATTTCTGGTTTTAACTCAATAATTTTTTTCAAGGAACCGATATGATGTTCTAATGCAGCAATCGGACTGCCGTCAAAAGCGGGCTCTACGAAAGCATTACTTCTTAAATGGTCGATAAGCAAATCCCCAAGAAAGATAATTTTCTCATCCTGTAAATAAAATGCTACTTGATCCGGTGCGTGGCCAGGAATTCCGATGACCTGGAAGCCGAATAAATTATCAGAATTTATGGCATGCACATTCCAATCTAACGCCGTTTTGGTTTTATTCATTTGTCTATCGTATCGGGCATCCGCCTGTTCCCGACCGTAGCTGCCAGTGTTAAATTTCTCGGTTATTTCAAGGAAGAATTGGTAGCTTCTATATAAAAATTCAGGATCACCTTTTAGTTTTGGTAAAGCATATGGGTGGATATAAACTGGAGTGTCCTGTAGTTTTGCGATCCGGTGTACAAGCCCTACATGATCGAAATGATGATGCGTTAATAGTATAGCCGTTAAATCGCTCAGTTCAAAACCATGAACCTGTAAAGTGTGCTGTAGATATTCCCAATATGAATCATTGTCAAGACCAGCATCAATGAGGAAAAGCGATTCGCTTTTTTTGACGAGATAAAAATTGATGCTTTTTAGCATATTAGGTGTTTCTATTTCTAAAGGGATGATTTTGGTATTTATTTTATCCATTAATGCTGTCATAGAAGGCGTCCTCCTTGTATCAACCGAAAGTTCTTATTAAAGTATGATAGTAGCTCTATCTTTTCATATCATTTCTTAAAATTCAAATAGATGCTCTTAAAATTTAACAAAGCAATAGAACATGTTATCCTTACGAATGAACACTGAAAAAATACATAGGAGGTTACCATAATGAACGCAAACGAAGAACGAATTTGGAAACCCTATACTTTTAAAAGTGGAATGGAAGTTCGAAATAGATTATTTATGGCGCCAATGACAAATTATTCATCTAATCCTGATGGTTCTATACATGAAGATGAAATTACTTATTATCGTCGCCGCTCCCAAGGGGTTGGTGCAGTCGTCACCGCTGTAGCTCATGTAACACCCGGCGGTCAAGGGTTTGATGGGCAAGTCGGTGTAGATCGAGATGCACTGATTCCCGGTTTATCTCGAGTTGCAGAAGCTATAAAGTCTGGCGGTGCAAAGGCGATACTTCAAATATTCCATGCAGGGCGATTAAGCAGACCACATCTGGTACCTGATGGAGATATTACAGCACCAAGTAATATTCCGGCGGAAAGTCGTGGAATGCCAGGTCCGACGCCGAGAGAATTAACAACCGTAGAAATAGAAGAAATCATTGAAGCTTTTGGGAAGGCTACAGTTCGGGCGATTAAAGCCGGCTTTGATGGCGTGGAAATCCATGGTGCGAATGGATATCTGATTCAACAATTCTTTTCGCCGCACGCAAATCGTAAAAATGATAAGTACGGCGGTACATTAGAGAAAAGAATGACATTCTCGCTTGCAGTTATTGATTCTGTGCAGAAGGCGGTAAGTGAACATGCAGATGAACCATTTATTGTCGGATACCGGTTCTCACCTGAAGAGCCTGATACACCAGGAATTACGATGGCGGAAACATTGCCATTTATTGATGTACTTGCTGAAAAGGATTTGGATTATTTGCACGTTTCGCTTGGCGAGTTTTGGTCAAAGGCGAGAAGAGGTGCTGATTCAGACAGAACAAGGATTGACTTACTTTTGGAGCAGATCAATAATCGAGTTCCATTAGTTAGCGTTGGTTCAATCCGTACATCTGAAGATGCATTTAAGGCAATGCAATCGGGAGTTGACTTTTTAGCTCTAGGAAGAGCTTTAGTGATTGACCCTGAATGGGTAGAGAAAACGAAGGAAGGAAAATATTCGGAAATCGAAACAGTGCTTGATTTACATGCCAAAGATAGGCTGGATATTCCGGAACGGTTTTGGAAAGTCATTTTATCAGTACCAGGTTGGTTCCCGGGTGTAAATTGATGCGTTACCTAGAAGTAAAATTTGGAGAGTTTTCAAGGAAACTGAACCGGTTTGTAGCCGAAGTCTTTATTGATGGGCAACTGGAAAAGGTACACATTAAAAATACTGGACGTTTAATTGAAGTGTTAAAGCCTGGTGCAACAGTTGCATTGGAACCCTCGAATAATCCAAAGCGAGTAACCCGTTATTCGATCATTGCTGCTAAGAAGGAAGAAAAGTGGGTCAATATTGATTCTCAGGTACCTAATAGCGTCGTTTATGAGGCTTTAAAAAAGGGAAAGTTAATGCAATTCGTAGGAGTTACTGATATCAAACGGGAAGTCCGCTATGAAAGCAGCCGGTTTGATCTTTTTTATTATCGGGATAAAATACCGGGTTTTATTGAAGTAAAGGGAGTAACTTTAGAACAGGATGGTGTAGCCATGTTTCCGGATGCACCGACGACTAGAGGGACAAGGCATGTCAATACATTAATCCAGGCAAAAGATGAAGGATTTGAGGCGACCATTCTTTTTATTGTTCAAATGGGTGGATGTCATCTCTTCACACCGTATAAGGATATGGATATTGCGTTTTATCAAATGTTGAAGGAGGCTGCGGTCAAAGGAGTGCAACTGCTTGCCTATGACTGCGAAGTGACAGAATCTACTATTCAACTAAACAATCAAATACCGATTCATATATAATTATGTTGCAGGTTTATATATTATAAGGAAAAGCAAGCATTGGAGTGATCGGCATGGATTTCCTTAAGAAGATTAGAGCATCTAAATTAGGTACAATTAGTTTGCCTAAAAAAGAACGGACAGAACTTGGTTTTGAACCTGGCACCCTAATGGAATTGCATTTGCAAGGTGAGGAAATTTGGATTTATCACTCGCAAAACGATGCGAATAAAAATCAACGCAATCTATCGAATAAAGGAACTTTAACGATTCCTGCAGAATTCCGCAATTTATTGAACATCACCAGAGAGACGGAACTTTATCTTTTCGTTGATAGGGAGATGGAAGCTTTCATCATTAAGTTAAACGATTCAATAGAGTAGTAATCTTAAATTCTGAAAATTATCGTTAACGGTGATACAATGAAAAAGATTACATTACTTTTATGAGGTGACAGAATGAGATTTGAAGAATACGCAGCATACGATGCAGTAGGACTAGCAGAACTCTTAAAGAATAAAGAAGTCACACCGAAAGAATTGACGGAAATTGCACTGACACAGCTGGAAAAGGTTCAGCCAGAGCTTAACTTGGCTACCAGTATCAGGAAAGAAAAAGCATTACAGGAAGCGGAAAAGATAGAGGTTGGTAAAACACCTTTTGCAGGAGTTCCAACCATGTTGAAAAACGTTTCACAATCACTCCCGGGTGAAATTTTAAGTTCCGGGTCTAAACTACTTGCCAATTATGTAGCAGAAGGCGAGTCTAATTTTGTGAAAAAATTACGAGAATCAGGTTTTGTATTTTTAGGGCATACAAATACACCGGAATTCGCATTGAAAAATATAACAGAACCTAAATTATATGGACCTACTAGGAACCCTTGGAATCCAGAATATTCTCCAGGCGGTTCCAGCGGTGGAGCTGCGGCTGCTATTGCTTCAGGTGTTGTTCCGGTAGCAGGAGCAAGTGACGGAGGGGGTTCAATCAGAATACCTTCTTCTTTCTCCGGACTATTTGGTTTAAAGCCTACTAGAGGAAGAATGCCTGTTGGACCAGGCGCGGGTCGTGATTGGCAAGGGGCATCGATTAATTTTATGCTGACAAAAACGGTCCGGGATGCAGCAGCAATGATGGATGCATTGCAGACCTTCCAGCCTGAAGCAGCTTTCCATGCACCGGTGTTTGTCGATAATTATCAAGAGGCATTGAACATGGAAAACAAGAAACCGTTACGAATCGCATACACAACTGCTTCACCAGTGGGCACACCAGTTTCAGAGCATGCGAAAAATGCGGTCTTGAAAGTCGTCAAATGGTTGGAATCAGAAGGTCATGAAGTGGAAGAGCGGGATAATGGTGTTGATGGAATCCAGTTGATGCGGGATTATTACATCATGAACAGCGGAGAAATGAACATGACTGTAAAAGGTTTGGAGCAAGCGATCGGCCGTGAAATAACAGAAGATGATATTGAACTTGAAGGCTGGCTCATGCATGTCGCTGGTAAATCCATCTCTGGGGCTGACTTTTCTGCAAGTCTTGCATCATGGGACACAGCCGCGGCTCAGATGGCGAAACTGCATGAAACTTATGATTTCTACATTACACCAGCCACAGCAGATACTGCCCCGAAGATTGGACAGTTGGAGACTAGTGATGAAAAGCGGGAAGAGTACTTAAGAAAGATCCATGAAGGTAATCAAGCAGAACAGCAACAGCTCGTATATGATATGTTCCTTCCAAGTCTGACATATACTCCATTCGGCATGTTGGCGAACTTAACAGGTCAGCCAGCGATGTCTATGCCGGTCTATGTTTCAGAAGAAGGGTTACCGCTCGGTGTTCAAGTCATCGCATCAAAAGGTGAAGAACACCGCCTATTGCAGTTGGCACACCAACTAGAGCAAACCGACAACTGGATTGGACTGAAAGGCAACCCTTATTTTAAATAATGAAGTTATGAAGCAGTGAATCATTGGATTCACTGCTTTTTTTGATAGACGGTTATTTATAAACGCTCGAATAGGAAAGTTGAGCGCTCGCTCGGTCCTTCATTCTTGTTATTATGACCCGAATGACAAAATTGAGCGCTTGTTCGGTCCTTCATCCCTGTTATAAACGCCCGAACAGAAAAGTCGAGCGCTTATCAGGTCGCTCATCTCCGTTATAAACGCCCGAACAGAAGAGTTGAGCGCTCATTCGGTCGCTCATCCTCGTTATGAACGCCCGAACAGAAGAGTTGAGCACTCATTCGGTCGCTCATCCTCGTTATAAACGCCCGAACAGAAGAGTTGAGCACTCATTCGGTCTATCATCCTCGTTATGAACGCCCGAACAGAAGAGTTGAGCACTCATTCGGTCTATCATCCAGTCAAGTCCATAATTCTGTGTAAAAGCATATTTTCGACCAGTAGTAATATTATTTGAAATCATAGTGTGAGAGCAGCCACAGCTTTGCTGCTTGCCATTGACTGTAGTGCCCGATTCTTAGTATT
>NZ_JAMBON010000180.1 GCF_023715655.1 Oceanobacillus luteolus
CCTCGGCACCAGCTTCGCTGACGGAAAACATCCAATTTTTTCGACCGATCACACTAGGGCGAATCGCATTTTCTGCTGGATTATTATCCATTTCAATGCGACCATCATAGAGAAAGGCACGAAGCCCATCTGTCAATTTCAGTGTATATTCGGCTGCTTTTCCAAGTGCGTTATTGCCGTAAAAAGGGGATTCCTCAATCCATTTCAGGAATTCTTCTACGATTGGTTTCGAAAGCTTTTGACGTCTTTTTCTTC
>NZ_JAMBON010000181.1 GCF_023715655.1 Oceanobacillus luteolus
CAGTGTGCGTTTCGACCTTCAAACACGCAGGCTGTACCCCTTGATGTTCGAACCTGGATGATAGTAGCTCCAGGGCGGCTTTCGATGCAAGGAGAGTACTCATACACGAGGCTGCTGATCGGCGCCCGCACTAGGGATATCCCAGAGCGTCCAAGAGTTAGGTTCCAATGATTCTAAATCGAAAGGAGTGTTAATTCTATGAAATTATTTGTTGGTTTAGATGTTAGTTCTTTTGATATCAAGGTTTGCTTTTTA
>NZ_JAMBON010000182.1 GCF_023715655.1 Oceanobacillus luteolus
GAAATGGATTGAGGAATCCCCTTTTTACGGCAATAACGCACTTGGAAAAGCAGCCGAATATACACTGAAATTAACAGACGGGCTTCGTGCCTTTCTCTATGATGGTCGCATTGAAATGGATAATAATTCAGCAGAAAATGCGATTCGCCCTAGTGTGATCGGTCGAAAAAATTGGATGTTTTCCGTCAGCGAAGCTGGTGCCGAGGCCAATGCGATTTGTTTGAGTATGGCAGAAACAGCGAAAGCTAACGGTGT
>NZ_JAMBON010000183.1 GCF_023715655.1 Oceanobacillus luteolus
AACGTGATTGGTACATCTCGGAAATTTCATCTGCGCTTAAATCAAAACGGTTTGTAACTAAGTGAAGTACGTTTCCTTTCGTATCTTCAACCTTTACGAGTCGAAAGTAATTCTCCGCACGATTTTGTGAGGTGCCAATTAACACCATTTGATCTGACAGTACCGTTGAATCATGAGGGAGTTCAAAATCATCACCAACTACTCGTATAAACGCATTTTTTCGAAGTCTTGAGAGAAAAAAGTAACCATCATCGG
>NZ_JAMBON010000184.1 GCF_023715655.1 Oceanobacillus luteolus
AAAGAACTGGATAAATCCATCGAGCGAATCATGAAAGGTTTGCCGCAAACGCTACAGTCTATCCCTGGCATCGGACCAGTATTAGCTGCCGGTATTCAAGCTGAAATTGGACAGATTGAACGCTTCGAAGATGAAACAAAGATCGCCAAGTATGCAGGTCTTTATTGGCGAAAGCATCAATCCGGTCGCTTTACAGCTGACGATACATCGTTATCGCGTAATGGAAATCAGTATCTCCGTTATTACCTTGTTGAA
>NZ_JAMBON010000185.1 GCF_023715655.1 Oceanobacillus luteolus
GACCGTTCTGCCCGGTTGTTATCGATTTCCAGACGACCATCCTCTAAAAATACCACTAAACGGTCCCATTGATTACGACAATATTTGATTGCTTGCCCAAGTGCACTTTTCGGCAATACCCGGGGGGGTTGTTCACGGAGCCATGCTGAAAAAGCATCCAAAATGGGCTGGCTGCGTTTGAAGTGACCCCAAAAAGTTGGTTACAGAATGCTAGACCTTCCTTCACCTTTACGTGGGTTGTTTTCGCCGATTCAG
>NZ_JAMBON010000186.1 GCF_023715655.1 Oceanobacillus luteolus
ATAATAAGCATGCAAAGCTTTAAATGCGGTGTTTTTTGCAACTAGTATCATACAAACTCTAAACAAAAGGGCACGCAGTTTTTTCCTACCTCTTTTAGTAATGGTAGTTCTTCCCTTATGCTTTCCTAAGGTGTTCTCTTTGAGACTTAATCCAGCTAACTTAATCAGTTGCCTTGGGTGGGAATATTCATTCAAATCACCAACTTCGGCAAAAAATCCAGCAACTGTATCTCTTCCAACACCCTTAATTGCCAA
>NZ_JAMBON010000187.1 GCF_023715655.1 Oceanobacillus luteolus
AGAAAACACTTCGACTGGTCTTTTTTTAGTTGTATTGTGAACTTTTTTATTCCCCGTCCTTGCTAACCATCTCAACATCGCATCATTCCATTGTTCAATGTTTTCGTACACTCTATTTTTTGCGAAAGTTCCTTTGATAAAACCGACGACATTTTCAACTTTCCCTTTGCTTTCAGGGTCTTGTTTTCGACAAATCGCTATATTTAATTTTCTTTCTTCGCGGTAAGATTGAAACTCTGCGGTTAAGATAACGTC
>NZ_JAMBON010000188.1 GCF_023715655.1 Oceanobacillus luteolus
TAGATGGGAAGTGAATATGGTCGCCCCATTGATAATCCTCTAATTCCTTTTCATTCATAAACTTTGCTTTTTTAATTAAACGTTCTCCTTTTGCGATTTCCCTTAACTCTATTTCCTGTTGTAATAGGTCCATTAAATATTGTTCCGGATTCTCGAAAGGAACTTTTTCATACAGGTCTGCAATATATGCTAAACGGAGTAATTTACATTTCTCTCTAATCACATCAGACACGTTAAACACCTGCCTTCACAGTA
>NZ_JAMBON010000189.1 GCF_023715655.1 Oceanobacillus luteolus
ATACCATCCTGTATCTCTCGAATCGCTATTCGGTTCCTCTCGGAACATACACAAAAGAGAAAAATGTCTATATTGAAGTGACAGATGATGGTAACTTACTGATACGCGGCGAAAAAGATGGTCCCGTGATCGCAGAGCATTTGATTAGCACGGAGAGAGGCAAATTAATTCAAGATACTCAACATACGCGAGATCGTACCAAAGGAATATCAGCGTATATTTCCAGCTTAGCAGAAAAGTTTAAACATCCAGATT
>NZ_JAMBON010000018.1 GCF_023715655.1 Oceanobacillus luteolus
AGTTTGCCGCCCGCTTCCTTCAGATTCCGCGTCGCCACGGACACCCTTGCGTTAAGCTAACCACTACTTCTGCCTTCATGGCTCGGGACTCTCACCCTAGAGATTACACCCATGCCGGGCGCACACAGAAAAAACCAATGGACAGATTAACTGTTCATTGGTTTTTTACTATGAACCTTTTAAAATCCATCAACTATTCACGTTCTAATACGAGTGCAATTCCTTGCCCTCCTCCAATACAAGCAGTTACCAATGCATATCGACCTTCTCTACGTTTTAATTCGTATACAGCTTTTGTTATTAAAATTGCTCCTGTAGCTCCCAAAGGATGACCATGGGCAATTGCACCGCCATTCACATTCAACTTTTCAGGATTAAAAGACAATTCTCGGTCACAGGCAAGAACTTGAGAAGCGAAGGCCTCATTCAGTTCAACAATATCCATATCATCTAAACGTAGGCCAGACTTTTCCAATACTTTTTTCGTTGCAGGCACCGGACCAATCCCCATAATATTTGGATCCACACCCGCAACTGCTGAAGTTCGAACGACGGCCAGTGGAGTAAGTCCCAATTCATCCGCTTTTTCCCTGGACATGACGACTAATGCACTTGCTGCATCATTTAGCCCAGAGCTGCTCCCTGCAGTTACAGATCCATCCTTTACAAATGCTGGAGGTAATTTAGCCAATGCTTCCAATGTCGTCGCTGGACGTGGATGTTCATCTTTGTCAAAGGTGATTGGTTCACCTTTCCGAACGGGTACTATTATTGGTAGTATCTGTTCGTCGAAGTATCCTTCTTCCATTGCTTTTGCCATTCTTTGCTGACTTCTAAGTGCATATTCATCCTGTTCTTCTCTCGTAATTTCATATTTCTTCACTAGATTTTCTGCCGTTATTCCCATTGGCGGATCACCAATTTCTTCCGGGGATAATTGGGACTTTCTAAATCGTGGAAGTGCAGGACTGTAGGCTCGTTCCGGCCGGTCCATCAAATATGGCGCACGACTCATGCTTTCTGTTCCCCCTGCAATATAAACGTCCCCAGCACCCGCTTGAATGGCCTGGGCAGCGAGAGTCACCGAATTGATGCTTGAACCACATTGACGATCAACGGTCACTCCAGGCAGATTAATAGACAAACCAGTCTGTAATGCAGATAATCTAGCAATATTTCCACCACCGCTCAAAACATTACCAAAAATCACATCATCTATTTCTTCAGGATTAATGTTTGCCCGTTTAACCGCTTCCTTTATTACTTCCGCTCCATAAACATGTGCAGGAACAGTTGCTAAAGCTCCACCTTGTCTAGCTATCGGTGTTCGAACTGCAGAAACGATTACAGCATCTCTATTCATCACTATTCACCCCTAATCTGTTATATCGATACTTCCTACTCCTTTAACTTTTTAAAACGTATCTTTCCTTTAATTACTGGTTTCCCATGTTGATTAACTGCTCTGACTTCAAAATCGATGTATTCATCATCGCTCTCTTCAACTACTACAGCCTGAAGTGTAATTATGTCGTTTAAAAATACCATACCGGCAAAGCGAATCTGGTAATCTTGAATAAATCCTTCTTCATAATATGGTGTGAAAAGCTTAGCCAAGTTCCCCATCGTCCACATCCCATGAGCAATAATCCCGGGTAATCCAGCTTTTTTTGCTTCTTCATCAATGGTATGAATCGGGTTAAAATCCCCTGAAGCGCCTGAGTATTTAATTAAATCCATTCTACTTACCGGCTCAAGTACAGTTTCTAGTAGATCACCCGGCCTCAATTCAACGATGTGCTGTGTCATACTTTCATTCCCTCCCGTACCGCCTCATTAATAATGATTGTAGATCCTTCCGTAAAAATGACATTGCCTTCTTTATCTTCACCATACCTTTTTACAACTAAAAAACTCATGAGACCATTCTTACCGGTTTTCTCATAATAATCTTTTAGTTCCATATAACAGTAGACTTCCTCTCCCACCAACAAGGGACGATTATAATGATAGGTTTGTTCCCCATGAATCAACCCTTTCTTAGGTAGATTCAGTCCTTCCACCACCCCGTAATCAAACGTACGAGGAATTGTAGGCGGGGCAATATTTCCACCAAACCTCGACGCTTTCCCTGCTTGTTCATCGATGTAGATAGGATGTGGATCACCGATTGCTTCTGCAAAACGTTTTACTAATCCTCGTTCAATGATATTCTTTATTTTTTCACTCTTTTTTCCAACAACATCCTTAAACATATCACTCTCCCCCTCCTAACTTTATGCCTTAGGTCCACCAGCAACATAGATGACCTGACCATTAACAAATGAAGATCTTTCATCTGCGAAAAAAGCAACTGCATTCGCGATATCTTCCGGTTTTCCACTTCTTGCGACCGGGATTTTGCTTACGCTTAGCTTTATAAATTCATCAAATGGAACTCCCACTCGCTCAGCAGTAGCCTTCGTCATTTCCGTTTCAATAAATCCAGGAGCCACCGAATTCGCGGTAATACCAAATTTACCTAACTCAATAGCAAGTGTTTTAGTAAATCCTTGCAATCCCGCTTTGGCTGCCGCATAGTTTGCTTGTCCGCGATTACCTAATGCAGAGGTTGATGAAATGTTGATGATACGGCCATACTTTTGATCGACCATATGGTTTTGTACGGCCCGTGCTGCATTAAAAGATCCTTTTAGGTGAACATCCATTACTTGTTGCCAATCACTATCGGTCATCTTAAACAACAAATTATCGCGAATGATTCCCGCATTGTTCACCAAAATATCAATTCTGCCAAAAGTAGAAACTACTTCTTGCACTGCTCTTTCTACTTCTTCAGCTTCTACAACATTTGTCTTCTTCGTGAGGATCTCAAACCCTTTTTCATTAAATTCGTCTTGTATCTCTTTTAATGCCTCTTCATTGATATCGACAATTGCAACCTTTGCACCTTCTTCCGCAAAACGCAATGCTATTCCTTTCCCAATTCCTCGACTGCCACCGGTTATTAAAGCGACTCTATTATTAAAGTTTTTACTCATTCCATTTTCCTCCTCAAGTAAACTACTATTAAATATATTGTCCGATTCTCACATGACCTTTTAATAGATTCCTAGAAATAATTAATCGTTGTATCTCATCTGTACCATCAAAAATTCTCCAAAGTCTTGCTTCCCGATACCAACGTTCAATAGGCAATTCTCTTGTGTACCCCATTCCACCATGGATTTGCAGCACGCGATCAATTACTTTATTGCCTATATTGGAACCGTATAATTTTGCCACCGATGCTAAATGACGATTATCTTCTCCTTGATCGAGTGTAAACGCAGCATTTAACACTAAAAACTTCGCTGCTTCAATTTCTACAGCAGAATCAGCTATTTGCCACTGGATTGCTTGCCTTTCAGCAATCGGCTTACCAAACGTTTTCCGCTCATTTGCATAATCGATCGCCATCTGTAATAAGCGTTCTGCTGACCCCACTGCCCTCGCCCCGATAATCCATCTTGCATATCCAATCCATTCCAATCCTAGGTTATAACCTTTATGTAACTCTCCGAGGATATTTTCTTCCGGCACACGAACATTTTCAAATATTAAACTAGCAGGTCCCCATTCCCCCATCGTATGAATATACTCCGATTTCCAGCCCATATCGCGATCAACGATAAAACAAGTAACACCTTCTCTTCCTTTTGATTG
Source organism: Oceanobacillus luteolus (assembly GCF_023715655.1). Lineage (GTDB taxonomy): Bacteria > Bacillota > Bacilli > Bacillales > Amphibacillaceae > Oceanobacillus > Oceanobacillus luteolus. The sequence continues at coordinate 3,706 of NZ_JAMBON010000018.1, forward strand.
TTGATGAAGATCTTTATCTGTGATTGCAATTGCCATCGTAAAGTCTGCCTCATTTCCACCAGTAATGAATGTTTTCTCACCATTTAAAATCCATTCACTACCATCTCTAACAGCCGTCATTTTAATATTTCTTGTGTCAGATCCAGCATCAGGTTCTGTAATGGCAAAGCAAGATTTTTTATCTCCATTAATAGTAGGAATTAAATACTTTTCTTTCTGTTCATCATTTGCATAATAAAGGATGTTATCCGCAGACCCACCGAATTTAAATGGCACAAATGTCTTAGCCACCTCGATAGTGACGATTGCTTGCATCACTTGACCAAGATCTGCTCCACCATACTCCTCTGGTGTATTAATGCCCCAAAATCCTGCTTCCTTTGCTTTCAATACAAGCTCTTCTTGTTTTTCTGGTGATAGACTTGGTCTGCCTTCTCTTTCATTTCTAAGCACTTCATTTTCGAGGGGCATTAATTCCTTCTCCACAAATTTTCGTATAGTTTCCTGAACCATTTTTTGTTCGTCCGTCAAGCGTAAATACATGAACACCTCTCCTTTTTATCCACACTTAAATTTTGAATAATTAATGATATATCTTTATTCAGAAATTTAACTTTAGACCACCACGGGAACAACTATAGCGTACTTCCACCATCTACACTTAATACAGTTCCAGTCACAAAGTCACTAGCTTGAGATGCTAAATAGATGGCTGCTCCTTTAAGCATGTTCTCGTCACCAATTTTTCCAAGTGGTATTGTCTTTTTAATATTTTCTTCTTTCTCATCAAGCGTTCCTTTTGTCATTTTTGTACGAAACATTCCGGGAGCTATCGCATTAACATAAATATTATGTCTTGCCCACTTGATTGCTAGATCCTTTGTGAAATGGATAACGGCAGCTTTACTCGTCGTGTAGCCAATTGTATTGGTAACTTCCGGTGGTCTTACTGTTAATCCCGCCGCTGAAGCGATGTTGATTATTTTTCCATAATTACGTTCAATCATATGCTTGCCGACTTCTCTGGAGAGGAGGAATGTACCGGTCACATTCACATTCATCACTTTGTTCCAAGCCTCTAATGGCATTTCTTCTACTGACGCTCCCCAAGTCGCCCCACTGTTATTTATTAAAATATCAATCTTTCCGAATTCCTCAATGATTTGATTGACGACTTCTATTACTTGGGTCTCTGAGGTCACATCTAACTGATAACCTCTCGCCTTGATTCCATACTCATTGACTAACAGTTCTGCTGTCTCATCACAATTTTCTTTTTTTCTTGAACATAGAGCCAATTCACAGCCCATCTCCGCGTAGACTTCAGCAATTTGCTTACCTAAGCCCCGTCCGCCACCTGTCACTAGTGCAACTTTACCAGTTAAGTCGAAAAGTTCTTTTACCTTCAATAGATACACCCCTATATAACAACTTTTATCTGATCAGTTTAAACGTACCTGTAGCTTTAGCCAGCAAATTCCCTTCACCATCGACAAGTTCCCCTTCCGCAGCTACAATTCGATAACCTTGATTGAGGACCTTGCCGATTGCAAACACTTCTCCACCTTTAGTTGGGGAGAGATAATTCACATTAAGATTGATGGTTGTGCAACGTGTCTTTGATAGCGAACGGGCAGACATGCCCATAATCGTATCAAGCATAGTGGCATGTACACCACCATGCAGCGTATTGTTGGCGTTAAGAAGTTCGTCTCGAACTAATAGTTTAATCTTCACATTACCTTCTTCCAAACGGACCACTTGAAAACCAACCAAAGAAAAGAAGGGGCTATTTTCAAAACTCTTTCTTATATCAAGCAGATCCACATCTGTATCAAGCAATTCTTTACTCATTTCAAGCCCTCCTTCTAGCCATTCTATTAAACTTGTTCAATCATGATTGCCATTCCCTGTCCGCCACCAGCACACAACGTTGCTACACCAAATTGCTGTTTGCGTTTAATCAGTTCGTGAAGCAAGGTTGTAATTATCCGAGCCCCACTTGATCCGACCGGATGACCTAGCGCAATCGCCCCACCGTTCACGTTTACTTTTTCCATGTCAATCCCTAGTTCTCTAATGACTGCAAGTGATTGTGATGCAAACGCTTCGTTCAATTCTACTAAATCAATATCTTGAATTTGCTTACCGGTTCTCTTTAATAGGTTTTGCACTGCTGGAATCGGACCTATCCCCATTATTTCTGGTGAAACCCCAGCAGTTGCCCAATCAACAACACGTGCTAGTGGTTTTAGTCCTAAAGCTTTTGCTTCGGATTCTTTCATTACTACTAAAGCGGTTGAACCATCATTCCTTCCACAGGCGTTTCCTGCTGTTACTGTGCCATTTTCCTTAAAAACCGGTTTTAGTTTTGCAAGTTTATCAATAGTAGTATTCGGACGCGGATGTTCATCCTGCTCAAAAAGAAATGTTCCTTTTCGTTCTTTCACTTCGACTGGAACAATCTCATCCTTAAATCTTCCTTCTTCGATGGCCCGACTTGCCCTTCGTTGACTTTCAATTGCAAAAGCATCTTGATCTTCTCTTGAAATCTGGTACTTTTCCGCAATATTCTCCGCAGTAATACCCATTCCTAAATTATCTCCATATATCTCTGGAGGTTGCTGGCCTGCTTCTGTATTTCCGTCCACTAAAATTGGTTTGTCTCCTCCGAATCTTGCATTCCGTAAGTAAAGTGGTGAGCGGCTCATACTCTCCGTACCACCGGCAACAACAATATTTGCCTGACCAAACAAAATCTGCTGGACTCCAGATGCTACTGCTTGCATTCCTGAGGCGCAAAGGCGATTAACTGTAAAAGCAGTTGCCTCTTCCGGTACACCTGCACGTAAAGCTGCAACCCTTGCAACGTTGGACGCTTCAGTCGATTGACGTACCTCACCCATAATAACTTCGTCTACTTTATCAGGCGAAATCCCTGCCCGGTTAATTGCTTCTTTAATTGAAACTGCAGCAAGGTGACCTGAACTAATATCTTTCAACGAACCTCCGTAAGCACCGATTGCCGTTCTAACTGCACTCACGATGACAATATTATCCTTCAATCCTTTCATCCCCTTTTAACTATTGTTAGATTCTCTCTCTATTAAAACTCTTTTTAATATTTTTCCTACCGTATTTCTAGGTAACTCATCAATCACTTCAAACTCTTTCGGAACTTTATAAGGAGTTAGATTCCGATAACAAAACCCTTTCACTTCGTCCAAATCAATCGTTTTTCCTTCTTTAGCAACTAGATAGGCCTTTACAATTTCTCCTATCTTTGAATCAGGAATCCCAACAACTGCACATTCTTGAATATCCGGATGTTCATATAAAATATTTTCTATTTCCTGTGGGTAAACATTAAATCCGCCGTTTATTATCATCTCTTTTTTTCTTCCAACAATATAGAAGTAACCGTCTTCGTCCTGCTTTGCCAGGTCACCCGTGTATAACCAGCCTTCTTTTAAAGCGTGCCTTGTTTCATCTTCATTTCTCCAATACCCTTTCATTACTTGGGGTCCTTTTATAACTAACTCGCCGATACAATCATTTGGCAGTTCCACATTATCTTCACCCATGATTTTACAATCTGTATTTGGAAAAGGTATTCCAATACTACCAATCTTCCGAACGCCACGTGGTGGATTTCGATGGGTAGATGGAGATGCTTCTGACAGGCCAAAACCTTCACCAATTACAGTCCCTGTTAGTTGTTCAAACTTGCGGATAACTTCAATTGGGAGAGGAGCTGATCCGCATGAGCAAAATTTCAAACTGCTAAGATTATATTTTTCCACTTCTTTATAATTTACAATGGCATTATACATTTTAGGCACACCAGGAAAAAATGTTGGGCGATACTTCTCAATGACTTCCAATACTTGACCGACTTCAAATTTTTTTATCAATAAGATTGTTGCACCTAAATAGATTCCTTGATTCATGGCAGTTGTCATCGCATAAACGTGGTAAAGAGGTGTAGCGGTGAGAACGATTTCCTTGCCGAACCTCATATCTTTACCAAACATTCCATGACTTTGATGGATATTTGCCACCAGATTATAATGAGTAAGCATCGCTCCTTTAATTGAGCCGGTAGTTCCCCCTGTATATTGAATAACTGCAACGTCCTCTTTCACATCAATTGGCACTGTCACTTCCAAAGGTTCTGTCGATTGTACCAACTCTTCTACGTGCAGACCTTCTGAGCTTTTTCCATCAATTACAAAAATATGTTCAAAAGTGTACATATCTTTTACTTTATTGACGGTTTGAATAGCTAACCCTTCAACTACGATGCATTTGGGCTCTGCATCATTCGCAATTTGCAATAGCTCTCTTGTTGTATAACGGGGGTTAACTTGGACAACAATCAACCCTAATTTCATTGCCGCATAGTAAGACACGATATAATAAGGGTGATTGGAAACCATTAATCCTATTCGATCACCCTTTGTTAAACCTAACTTACTCCACGCTCCTGCCAGACGGTCAACCTTATTTTTCAATCTCTTATACGAGATGTTTATATCTTCTTGGATAATCGCAGCTCGATTTCCATACCGTTCTGCAGTCTTTTGAAATACAGCGTATAAAGATATTTCCGGTATTTCCAATTCTTTTTCAATACCTTCTGGATAAGCTTTGTACCATCTACGTTCTTTTAATTGACTCAAAATCCGCCCCCCTCTCACTATTGCTTTATTCTAGTACACCCATTTCCTCATAGTACTTTTTAGCCCCAGGATGCAAGTCTTCCGGATCAAGACCGTTTAACACTGTATCCAAGCTGAAATCCTTCGCTCTTTCAGGTACTTGCTGTTCAAAAGTAGCAAGGTTTTCCCAGAAGATTTTAGTGATGTTGTAGACATAATCTTCATCTAAGTCAGCTCTCACAGTAATCATCGTTTCAATAACATAAGTTGGAACGTCCTCCTCGATTCCATCGTAAGTGCCTCCTGGAAGCGCACCTGCAGTAATTCCTAACCCCATTGCTTCAAGTTGCTCGAGCTTATCTTGGTCAATTTCAAGTACTTTAATTGGGTTTGTCACTTCCATTTCTTGCAATGCAGGTACAGCTGGAGCTCCCCCTGCCAAGTAAACATCTACGTTATTATCTTTAAGCATCGAGGCCCCGTCCGAATAGTTTCCATACGATAGTTTTCCTCCAGCATCCGTAATCGTCTGCTCATCAATTCCATATTGCTCTAGCATCGTCCAAAATGCTACCGGCCCACCGCCACCTTTTGGACCTAGAAAAATATGCTTATCTACAATATCCTCAATGCTATTTACTTGTGTATTGTTCCCCGTTGTAGCAATCGTTTGGAAAACCGGATACAAAGTTCCTAAGGCTGCAATATTCTCAAGCGGCTCCGTAAATCCATCCCCACCTTCAAGTGCAGCATTAAAGTCTGTTGTATAATTCAATCCCATATGAATATCTCCAACCTCAAGTGAATGCAAGTTTGCAGTAGAACCACCTTCAAGTTGGGTGGAGTTTAAATTATTAAATTCCTCTGAGAAAAGTTCCGTCATGGTAGTTGTAATTGGATACCATCCCGAACCCATTGGTCCAGAGCCTATTGTTAAGAACTTTTCTGGAGCAGATGGTTTATCACTCGCTTCACCTGAAGCCGTACTTTCCCCATTGCCACATGCTGCTAACAAGAGAATACAAAGAAGGAACAAACCGCTAATTAAGCTCTTTTTCATTTGTTTCACCTTACCTTTGCTAATTTTTTATCTTCCATATGTGCCAGACGATTTGAATATTTCTTTTGCCAAACCAAGATAGTTATCGCAATACTTAATCCTATCAAGTCTGTGAGTATTCCCGGTACAACAAGCAACAAAGCACTGACAAACATAATGATTCTTTTTAATGCTCCTAGTCGACCGAAAAAATAATCCTCTAAGGCTCCAGCAAATAGAATACAGCTTAAGAATGCACTGAATATCGCGATTGACATCTCTATAGTAGTGCCACCTTGCATGAGAAGAATTGGATTATAAGCAAATATGAATGGTATGAAAAAACCTCCCATTCCAATTCTCATAGAGTATACAGAGGTCATCAGAGGATTAGAACCAGCTATCCCTGCCGTTGTATAAGCTGTAATCGCTACAGGCGGCGTTAATCCTGACATGACACCAAAGTAAAATACAAACATATGTGCTGCAACTTCATTGACTCCAAGCTGAATCAATGCGGGTGCTCCTAAGACAGCTAAAATGACATACGCAGATACAGTCGGCATCCCCATTCCCATAATGATAGACGCTACCCCGATGAGAACCAGTAAAAAGAATAAATTGCCTCCTGCTAAATCAATAACAAATCGTGAAAAAGTAATTCCTAATCCTGTAATGGATACTGCGCCAACGATAATTCCTGCGGTTGCACAAGCTGCTATCACTGTTAATGCACTTCTTGCGCCATTTTCTAAAGCTGCTAAGACATCAATGAAACTCATACGGGTGGCACTACGTATCCAACTGAGTAGGATCGCCACTAAAATTCCATAGAAGCCCGCCTTCATTGGACTGTATCCATAAACCATCAAGCCAATGATGATGAGAATAGGTAAAAATAGATACCCTTGCCTGATTAATACCTTCCTTGCACTAGGCAACTGTTCCTTAGGTATTCCTTGCATCCCTAATCGTTTGGCATGGAAGTATACAACCATCCCAGCAATAAAGAAGTATATAATCGCCGGCACCAAACTATATAAAGCAAGTTTTATATAAGGGATTCCTAGTGTTTCAGCCATGATAAAGACAGAAGCTCCCATGATTGGCGGCATAATCTGCCCACCTTGTGAAGCAACGGCCTCTACCGAAGCAGCAAATTTTTTATCATATCCGAGCTTTTTCATTAAAGGGATAGTAAATCCACCGGTAATCGCTGCATTTGCTGCCCCATTGCCGGTAATTGTTCCTACTAACGCACTGGAACCTACTGCAGATAGAGCAGGCCCACCTGTTTTCCTGCCTAGTAAACCAAATGCAAAATCCGTAAAAAATTGTCCCCCACCGGATTTCATGAGAAATGATCCAAAGATGACGAACAGGATCAGTACCGTCGAACTGACATAGATTGGTTCACTGAAAATCCCTAATGTTCCACTGAACATGTGATCGACCATCTTTTCATATCGTACGCCTGGATGGGCAAGCGCACCTGGAAAATATTGTCCATACAAGATATAACCCAAGAAGAATACTCCAATTGCTGCCATTAGAATTCCATTCGTTCTCCTCGTCGCTTCAAGAACGAGGGCGATGAAAAAAGTTCCAAATACGGCATCTGTCGGACTGATATTTCCTTGTCTGCTTTGAATTCCTTCCGCATCCATAATCATATAGCCTGCTGTTAAAAGAGTAATAACAACGATTAAAATATCTGCAATCCCGAATTTCTTTCCCTTACGAAATGGGAATAGAAGAAATATGAGCAGAATCGCCCACAAAACGTGAATGCTTCTATGCTGCCAAGAAGACAACGTACCAAAACCTGCGGTATACACATGAAATACAGAGAGTCCTATTGCCAATAATGAAATGATAGACATGAAGATTCTAGTTCTGTTCCACTTATCTCTTCGGGAATTCCATAGCTCTTCAATATGCGACGGTTTCTCTTTTACCTTCGTATCCAGTTTTTGAACTGCTGCAGCTTGAGCCACCACTCAGTCACCACCATTCCTAATTTTTTAGCGAATCTATAAGTCTACCTTCATCATAGACAATGATAGAAAACGCTTACAAATATTACGTATAGAATTTAATCCCCTGCCAATATTTTTCTCGCTATGATCACTCGTTGAATCTCATTTGTCCCTTCATAAATTTGAGTAATTCTTGCATCCCTATAAAAGCGTTCAACTGGATATTCTGCAATATATCCGATTCCTCCATGAATCTGTAGGGCTTTATCAGCTACTTTATTGAAGACCTCAGATGCATACAATTTAGCCATTGCCGCTTCTTTAATTACTTTCTCACCTGCATCGATCTTTTCAGCAGCCATCATCGTCAAAGCTCGTGCTGCTTCTGTTTCCGTCGCCATATCCGCCAACATCCATTGAATCCCCTGGTTTACTGCAATCGGTTGGCCAAATTGAACGCGTTCATTTGCGTAACTCGCAGAAAGCTCAATCAATTTATCGCATGATCCAACCGCTCGAGCTGCTAACCCTACCCGTCCTTCTCCCAAGATCCGTAAAGCATTCATGTATCCCATACCAACTTCACCAATTACATTTTCTTCAGGTACAATACAATTTTCGAAGATGACTTGTGCAGTGTAGGAACCTCGTAACCCCATCTTTTTGTCTTTTTTACCTACGATGAGACCAGGGAAATCACGCTCTACTAAAAATGCAGTAATTCCACCTTTCGCACCCTTCTCTTTATCTGTGACAGCAAATACAGTGAATACATCTGCAACTGGTGCATTTGTAATAAAGTGTTTTGTACCATTCAGAACCCATTCATTTCCTCTTTTTTCTGCTTGAGTCGAAATGTTGGTCGCGTCAGACCCAGCCCCAGGTTCAGATAATGCGAAAGCTGCAATCTTCTTACCTGAAGCCATATCCGGCAAATACTTTTGTTTTAAGTACTCCGATCCCAATTTCACGATTCCTGTACTGCCAATTCCAGTGTGCGCACTAATCAAGGAGACATATCCATTATGTGTCCTGCCCAATTGCTCCAGCACCGCAACTTTTCCCACTGTGTTTAAACCGATGCCACCATACTCTTCGGGTATGCTGATTCCAAACAAGCCGAGTTCCTTCGCTTTTTCAATCAGATGCGGTGGTATGGCATCTTCATCTTCAATTTGTTGTGCATACGGCTCCACTTCATTATCTACAAAACTTTTAATCATTGTTTTCATTTGTTCCAATTCATCTGTTAGCGCTACTGCCATTGTATTTCCTCCTTCAGTTTTGTCCTCACTTTATTAGTAGCAAAAATCATGCCAACCACCAGACAAAATGGAGAAAGCATTACAAATAATCCGACAGATGCTCTATCTACCGCATGATAACATCAAAAATTTAAAATGAATGATATATAAATTATTATTATCGTGGATGGAAAGTGGCAGTTATCGATTCAATAATGAATCAGTGATTCAAAATTAAATCAACACAACATAAAAAGTAAAAAGCTTATCACCACGAAACTTGGTGATAAGCTTTTCATCACATGTTTACCTTCACATCTTTTGCCTTCTGTATTAATTCCTTATTCAGGTGATTTAGAATACTGTAGGCCATTTTAATAGTCGGTGTATCTATGTTTAATTCTTCCGCTTTTCTCAATATATATCCACAAATGGCTTCAACTTCCATAGGTTTTCCATTCATCCGATCCTGAAGCATGGATGTAGCATGATTTCTTGCCCGTTCTGCATTAGAAAAAGTAGTCTCTAACGTCGAATCACGGTCTAAATCTACACCTATTCGTAAAGCAACATCGATTGCTTCCGTGCATATGGCAGTTGCAGTTTTCATTAAATGTTCATCATCTAAAATCTCCCCAACAGTTGCAGTGGATATAGCAGATAATGGATTAAATGTAATGTTCCAGAGCAACTTGCTCCACTTTCGCTCTACTATCCTTCGACTATGTCCTGTTTCAATCCCAGCTTGCTGAAACATGGAAACAATATCAGAACAGCTTTCTCGTATTGAAGCATCGAGTTCTCCCAACACTAACTTCACTCTTCCAGACTGTTTAATTACTCCCGGCTTTTCAATGGCTGATTGAATATATGTTGCACATGAGATTACACGATCAACTCCAAATATCCCCGTCAATATTTCCTCATTATCGACGCCATTTTGCATTGTAACTACTTTCGCATCTTTATTTAGAATGGGAAGCAATTCCTGTCCTAATTGCTTGGTGCCATTTGATTTAACAGAAAACAATACTACTTCAGAATCCGATAGCGCTTGTATATCATCTGTAAAATTACTATGAATCTTAAACTCTTCCTCACCATGTTTTACAAGCAATCCATTTTCATTAGAAGCTTCTAAATGCTTTCCCCTCGCCAAGAAGGTAACTTGATGTCCGGCTTTTTGCAGAAACGCCCCAAAAAAGCCACCTACAGCTCCAGCACCGACTACACCAATTTTCATAAAAACACCCTCTCATCATTTGTTGATATAAATATTATATTTTTTAAGTTTCCTTACAATCGTTGGCTGACTTGTGTCCAACACTTTTGCGATTTCATAAGTATTAGCATATTTTTCCGCAGCTAATGTCAGTACTTTTCTTTCCGCTTCTTCTACGGCGTCCTTTAGCGTCACAAGTTCCACTGCTTCCTCGTTGTTCTTAGCCATATATTCTGCAGGAAGACTATCCAGCGAAATAAGATCATCAGGAGTCGTGACAACTAATCTTTCTATTAAATTCGAGAGTTCTCTAATATTACCAGGCCAGTTATAAGTTAAGAAAAAATTTATCAAATCATAATCTATCTTTTTATTAAGACTATACTTTTTATTCATTTCTTCCAGAAACATTTGAGTCATCGGGAGAACGTCGTCCTTCCGCTCTCTTAGTGGTGGTATTTTTATCGGTATGACATTCAGTCGATAGTATAAATCCTCCCTGAATTCCCCGTCATCCACCATTTGTTTTAAATTACGGTTTGTTGCGGTGATGATTCTAATATCTATCTTTTTAGGTTTTGTACCTCCTACTCGCTGTATCTCCCCTTCCTGCAGAACTCGCAATAATTTAACTTGGAGAGTCAGGGGCAGTTCACCAATTTCATCCAAAAAGATTGTACCTTTATCGGCTAGTTCAAACAAACCAACCTTCCCATGGTTACTAGCTCCGGTAAATGCTCCACTTTCATAACCAAACAGCTCGGATTCCAGCAACTCCGATGGAATTGCCCCACAATTCACTTTAATAAATTCTCCTGCCTTTGACCGTTTGCTAGTCGAGTGAATATAATTAGCTAATACATCTTTTCCAACTCCAGTTTCTCCGAGTATAAGCACGGTAGCGTCGATGTTAGCTATTCTTTCCGCGGTTTCATAAAGTAGTTTCATATGTTCACTTTTAGTAATAATCCCTTTTAATTGATCGGGTTTATTTTTCAGACGGTCGAGCTCTTTTTTATATCTATCATTCAGTTTATTTACTTTCATTACTTCCGCTTGCAACTCATATAAGTCTGATAAATCTCTAATATTAGTTACTACCTTCTCAATTTCGCCTTTTTCATTATGTACCGGGACTCCAGTTAATAATGTTTGATTGCCAGCGTAATTTTTTTGAACATGGGAAACTGTCCTATTCAGTGCTAAGACTTTATTCGTCACTGAGTTTTTTAATATTCCTCTTTCCATGAGAGCGTTAACATTTTTTCCGATGTAATATTCTTTAGGTATCCCTGTTATCCGCTCAATAGCTGAATTTGTTTTCAAAGTTACGCCTTTGTTATCTGTTATGTAAATTCCGTCGTAGGAGTTTTCAATAATTGCATCCAGCTCCCGATTAAGGGTTTGTAATTTCTTGATTTCCTTTAATAAATTATCTATTTCGGGAGTTTCTGTTCCTATTAATAATCTCTTATTGCATGGATGAACACCACTTTTTATAAAGACAAACACCTTGCCTTTATATTCAGTATGGATAAATTTAGATGATGCTGTCTCTTTCCATTTCGTAAAGAGTTCCGAAACACGCTTTCCTGCCATCCTCTTTTTTTCTTCGCCCGAACCAATTCCACTTGTTAATACCATATCATCTTCATCAAGGATTAAAAAAGGGACAAGGTATTCTTCCAGCAACTTTGTATTTAATGTAAGCTCCATGAAACCACCCTTACTATAATTTATTAAATAGGATTTTTCACATTTCTTTCTAGAATTCAATTCCAATTCCCTTACATCCCTATCCATACCAAACGGCCCTTTTTCCTTGAATATATGAATACTCTCTGTCTATCAAATTATCACTATATATGTATTCTAATGTTTAACCAGACAGAAATCAAACAACTATTTGAATTATTTGCTATTTATATTCTTTTCTGTCTAATAGAGCGGAGTCATTAAATAATACAAACAACCAAACAGAAAAGGACAGAATGATTTCTGCCCTTTTAGAATGTATTCCTATGCTTTTGAAGCGTTGCTTTATTTACTCCACATCAATCTGCGCACGTTGCAACTTCCCACTAAAATCAACATATACCGCTTTCCATTCTGTATAAACGTCTAGTGCCTGGACACCAGAATCTCTGTGGCCATTTCCAGTACCTTTGCTGCCTCCGAACGGTAAATGGATTTCCGCACCAGTCGTACCTGCATTAATGTAGACAATTCCTGTATCTAGATCGCGTTGAGCTTTAAATACTCGATTCACATCTTTTGTAAAAATGGAGCTAGATAACCCATAAGATACGCTATTATTCACTTTAATCGCTTCTTCAAAACTTCCCACTGGAATCAAAGATACGACCGGACCAAAAATTTCTTCCTGGGCAATCCGCATATCCGACTTGGCATCGGTAAACAGGGTCGGAGCAAAATAATTTCCATCTTTCATTTCGCCTTCGTTTAAAACATATCCGCCGGCGAGTAATTTTGCTCCTTCATCTTTCCCAATCTCAATATAACGATTGATTTTTTCGATACTGGATTTGTTGATGATTGGTCCAACCTTAATACTTTCATCCAAACCATTACCGACGGTTAGTTGTTCCATTGCAGTAAGCAGTTTTTGCTCTAACTTTTCTTTCACGGACTCATGGACGATGACACGGCTACATGCGGTACATCTTTGCCCACTCGTTCCGAACGCACTCCAGACTATGCCTTCCACCGCTAAATCCAAATCCGCATCTTCCATTACAATTACCGCGTTTTTCCCGCCCATTTCCAAGGATACTTTCTTTAAGTGTCTTCCACATTCCGCCGCAATGTTTCTTCCTGTCTCATTGGAACCGGTAAATGAAATAACACGGATATCTTCATGCTGCACCATGGCATCACCAACTTCTTGCCCAGATCCGAACACAACGTTCACAATCCCCTTAGGCAAGCCAGCTTCTTCAAAGATTTTCGCCAGTTCATAAGCCATAATTGGTGTTTCCGTTGCCGGTTTCCAAATGACTGCATTACCTGCGACAATTGCCGGGAAGGACTTCCAAGTAGCGATTGCGATTGGGAAATTCCAAGGTGTAATGAGTCCCACCACTCCTACTGGCACTCGCTGACTCATCGCAAATTTGTCTTTTAATTCAGCTGGAGTCGTTTGTCCGAATAGACGACGTCCTTCTCCCGCCATATAAAATGCCATATCAATTCCTTCTTGCACTTCACCACGAGCTTCTTCAATGACTTTGCCATTTTCCATCGTCAATAGTTTAGATAATCGTTCTTTATTTTCTTTCAATAGATAACCGACGCGATATAAGACTTCCGCGCGTTGTGGCGCCGGAACGAGAGCCCATTCTTTTTGTGCTGCTTTTGCTGCTTGGACCGCTTGATCAACCGTTTCTTTTGTAGATAATGGAACTTGAACAATTTCTTCTCCTGTGGCAGGGTTAATTACCGCTGTGGACTTTTCTGCTGGAACCCATTCTCCACCAATAAGGTTTGCTAAGTTTTTTGTATCTAGTACCGTTGCCATATTAATTTCTCCCCTTCTAAAATATTTTATATGTTATATAGATTATTTCGCTTCAGGCTTTCGTAAATCCTTTAATCTGCGAATAACTTCATCCAAACGATCTTCCGTTACAGATAATGAAAATCTTACATATCCCTCGCCATAGGAACCAAATGCTGTCCCAGGAGTGACAATAATTCCGGCTTCTTCTAATAGTAAGTTGCTGTATGATGCAGAAGTAAATCCAGCAGGTACTTGTGCCCAAATAAAAATGGTACCTCTTGGCCTTTCGCATGTCAGCCCAATCTCATTCAATGATTGATAAAGCTTCTCCATCCGGCTTGCAAACACATTATTATTTGCTCTCACCGCTTGAAGATCACTCCGTAATGCTGCAGCTGCGGCTTTTTGTATCGGTATAAATTGGCTTGTATCGATATTACTCTTTAATGTTGCCACGGCTTTGATTACATCTTTATTGCCAACGATAAATCCAATACGCCAGCCCGTCATATTAAAACTTTTCGATAACGAGCCCAATTCCACCGCAACATCTTTTGCACCTTCCACTTGTAAAATGCTAGGTGCCTTATAATCGTCAAACGTAACTAGATTGTAAGCAGAATCATTTACAGCAATGATGTTATTCTTCCGTGCAAATTCAACCGCCTGTTCGAATGTCTCCAACTCTATAGTCGCGGCTGTTGGATTGCTCGGATAATTGAGGAATAAGAGTTTAGCATCTTTCCTCTCTTCATCCGCAAGCTTTTCATAATCTGGTACATAACCATTTTCATGTACTAGTGGGATGGCGACACTCTTCCCACCGGCTAAATGTACCCCCATTTTGTATACAGGATAACCGGGATCAGGTAATAGTACTGTGTCACCTTCATTGATCACTGCCTGGATTACATGAACAATCCCCTCTTTGGAACCGACTAACGTCAATACTTCTGTTTCCGGGTCAAGCTCGACACCATAATGTTTGTGATAAAAATCTGCCACTGCCTGTCTAAATTCTAATGTTCCGTTATAGTTGGAGTAACGATGATTGGCTGGCCTTTTTGCCTCGTCTACGAGAATGTCATAAATAAATTCTGGAGTCGGCAGGTCTGGTGCACCAATTCCTAAGTCAATAACATCTACGCCCTTCTCTTCTAAATCCTTTTTCTTCTTTTGAAACTCGGAAAATACATATTCCGGCATGTTTTTGACGATATCGGAAATATACATTTGCACTGGCTCTCCCCTCTAGTAAAGGTAAGATTTTCATTAAACAACGGCACCCTCTATAATTAATTGATTTGTAGAGAACCGCTCAAAACAGAACGGGCTTAAATCCAATGTCTCATAACGTCCTTTTCGGATGAGCTCGGATAATCCTTTTCCAACTGCTGGTGCTTGTTGCATTCCATGCCCGCTAAATCCGACTGCCATATAATATCCACTAAGTTCTGGATGTTCACCGACGATCGCGTTTTGGTCTTTCGTATTATGACTATACATTCCAGCCCAGCCTCCGACAATTTTTGCTTGTTCGAAGTTCTTAACGCGATGTCCTAAGACCGGCCATAATTGCTCCATGAAAAAGTCACGGCTCCATTTAAAATCAATACCAGGCTTAACTTTTTCAGAGAAACCGGATATAATCGAGCTTCCTTCATGACGAAAATAGACACCTGTTGGATCTACCGTTAAAGGCAACTCTCTTACTAAAGGTTCCGCAGTATCAAATTGGATGATTTGTCTTTTCAATGGAACCACCGGAATCGGAAAACCAGATGCTTCGCTTAATATTGGAGCCCATGGCCCTGCGCTATTAATGACAATCGGTGCTTGATAAACCTCTCCATTTTTCAACTTTACACCCGTCGCTTTCCCAGCCTCTTGTAAAATGGTTTCTACCTCTTCATAAATGTACTCTCCTCCCAATTGCTTCGTTTTACGCACGTAACCTTGCATCACCGAATAGGGATCGAGATAGCCATCATCCTTGCAATATAGTCCACCATCCAGATCGTCTATGTTTAATTCCGGTATAATCTTCAGCAACTCATTTCTACTAAGTAATTCAGAGTTTGCTCCATTCGCTACTTGCATTGCATGTTGTTCTTTCAGTTCTTCAATATTCTTTGAAAGAAAGAGATAACCACGTTGTTTGAAATCAATTTCCGCTTTATCCGAACCAACTGCCATGTCTTCAGGAAAGGTCAAATATTTTTGAATACTATATCTACTTACTTGTACATTAATCGCTGTTGTGAATAAATGCCTTATCCCTCCGGCACTGCGCGGTGTCGATGCAAATTCATACGTTCGATCTTTTTCAAAAATGGTGACTTCCCCTTCAAATCCATCACTCAATAGATTGTATGCAATACTCGAGCCAATAACTCCACCGCCGACAATAATCATATCTGTCTGTTTAACCATCTCGACCACCTCCAACTAACATATTCCGTCTCTACTTCATTTATATATCTGGAAATTTTAAATATCTATAGACAAAGTATACAAAATATTATAGATTTTTAAATAACACTAATAATTCAATAAGTAGTATATAACATGGATCAGCGAAAATATTAGGAGGAATGAGTGATGGATGGTTTAGTGCAACTTGCACAAAGAGTCGTTGATGGAGTTTCGGATATCTTACCCTTTCCGATTAGTTTAAGCGATGAGAAAGGTTATATCATCGGATCTACTTTACCGGACCGGATCGGCAAGCTACATCCGCCGTCAATTGAAGTGTTACATAAGAATGAGATGATCGAGTATGATGAGGATAATATTAAAGACATTCATAATGTTCTTCCAGGTGTAGCTGCGCCTCTCGTATTGGATAATAAAACTTTAGGAGTTCTGGGAATAATTGGGCCACCTGTACAAGTAAAGCCATATACGCATTTAGTGAAAAAATACGTGGAATTGACATGGCAAGAAACCATTCAAAAACAAACAAAAGATTTCAGAACAAAAACTCTTGAAACCTTTGCCCAATATATCTTGTTAAATGACAATGTGAATAAAGAAAAAATAAAACAATATTGCAGCTTATTTCACCTTGATTATGATGTAAAGCGCTTTTGTATCCTCATCGATATCGGTAATTCGCTATTGTCTAATATAAACAGCAACTTTCAAATCGATATATTCAAAGAGGAATTATTAAGAATGGTATGTGAGGTATTTGAATGTAAAGAAAATTTCTTAGGCACTTTTT
Source organism: Oceanobacillus luteolus (assembly GCF_023715655.1). Taxonomy (GTDB): domain Bacteria; phylum Bacillota; class Bacilli; order Bacillales; family Amphibacillaceae; genus Oceanobacillus; species Oceanobacillus luteolus. The sequence goes on from NZ_JAMBON010000018.1 coordinate 20,597, forward strand.
TAAACACAGAGAAGATAATTTTGTTGAAACCAGTAAATAGTGAACTCGAATACACTTCCTCTTTAAAGAGATTTCATGACAAAGGGAAGAAATTGATTGAATCGCTCCACTCCTTACAAATTCACGATGTCTCTATCGCAGCAGGTAATATTTGCAGTTCACTGGAAGATGTTCATCATTCTTATGTTGAAGCAGAACGATTGATTGAACACGGAGAAAGTCTTAGCATCAACCCAAAGATTTACAGTTATCATGATTGGAATCTCGTATCCAATATACTTCCTAAACAGATTAGTAATGATTTTCTTGGTAAAATTACATTCCAACTCCATAGTTTTATAGAACATGAAAATTATGCCGAACTTGCGAATACTTTCATTACTTATTGTGAATCAGGATTGAATGTCAGTAAGACAGCTCAAAAACTATACCTCCATCGAAATACGTTAATTTATCGTCTGAAAAAGATTGAAGAAATTACATCGCTTAACATAAAGTCTTTTCAGCATTGTGTTGTATTGTATGTGGCATTGAAACAAGATTCCAATCTTTAAAATAAACATTTTTTCTTCATCCAAAATATAGGATTTCCTTCTAAATTTGTAAGTGATGTTGGGATGACTCTCCTATCGTAAATACAGTAAGCGTTTTCATTATTTTGTTATGCAATATGCATAATCGATAAAATCCTATTACTTATTGCTTTGAGCACATGTGAAGGTGCATACTCTGTCATTTTTTCCGTCAATAGCCTAATTTTTTATGCGGATTGCCTATAGACTTCCATTCATACAGCGATAATAATGTAGTTAATATTAAAAATATTCATTTAACCGCAGACGATTGGAGGTGTATTTGTGTTATTTCTGAATGAAAGTCAAATTCGGGAATCCTTGACGATGGAAGAAGCAATTGATGCCATTGATAGTGCATACCAACTGTACGAAACAAAAGAGTTCCAAATGCCGACAAGGATGAAATTAACAGACGATCCCAACGCACTCATCATCATGCCTTGCTTGACAGATGCTGCAATCGGCACAAAGTTAGTCACATCGTTCCCAAGCAATAAACAGTTGCCGACACTTCACGGATTAGTAGTGTTGAACAGCAGTGAGACAGGAGAAATTCAAGCAATAATGGATGGATCTTTTATAACTGGATTCCGTACAGGAGCAATTGGCGGATCGGCCATCCGGCATCTGGCACCTAAAGAAGCTAAGAAAATTGCAATCATCGGAACAGGAGTTCAAGGTCTATACCAAGCGATTGCAGCTTGTGCTGTACGGCCGATTACCGATATTTATCTATACAATCGAACAACAGAAAAACTGGACTCGTTTATCGATGCTTTTCAAAGTTGGGATTCTTCACCAATTACTATTCATAAAACAAATCATGCAGAGGAAGCAGCTGTAAACGCTGATATCATCATTACAGCTACGACTTCGAACACTCCAGTCTTACCTGAAGATCCTGAAATTTTCGCTGGAAAATTAATTGTCGCCATCGGCTCGTTTCTGCCTTCTATGAGAGAACTTCCTGATGTACTTTATTCCATGACAGACCAAATATTCATTGATTCCCATGATGCGTTAGTGGAATCTGGCGATTTGATCACTCCTTTAGAAAATCATTGGTTCCAAAAAGAGCAAATCCAAACAATATCATCATTTATCCAACAAGGGACTGTTCCTAAATACCAGTCTGACAAAAGTATTATTTTCAAATCAACTGGTATGGCCCTTTTCGATGTCATTGTTGCACAAGCTATTTATAAAAAAGCAATGCAAAAAGAAATTGGTACCCACTTAGGTTAACACAAATAAGTTGAACCATAGATTTTAAAAATTATCGGATGGAGGATCATAATGAATACAATTTTAGTAGTATTTATTTTATACGGTCTCGTCGTGGTCGGTATTGGGTATTATTTTTCTCGGCAAGTACAATCACAATCAGACTTTATCTTAGGCGGTAAGAGACTCCCAGGATGGGCACTCGCATTTTCTGAACGGGCGACAGGTGAATCGGCTTGGTTATTGCTCGGCTATACAGGTTTTGTATTTATGACAGGCTTGTCAGGTATTTGGGTAGCCGTAGGGATTGCAATCGGAATTATCTTTGCCTGGGTTTTCCTTGCGAAGATATTTATGAGAGAAACCCAAAAACACAATGTATTGACCCTTACAGATTTATTAGCTGTTCGCTTTGGGCAAAAGGCAAACCTAATTCGCTGGTTGGCAAGTATCTTAATATCCGGGTTCCTCATCTTTTATGTAGGCGCCCAAATAGCCGGTGCCGGAAAAATGTTCCTATCAGCCCTTAATATACCGATGTCATACGGTGTTATCTTAGCTGCTATCATTATTATATTCACTACTTTTTCAGCTGGTTTTATCTCGATTGTTTGGACAGACATTATTCAATCGATATTAATGTTAGTCACATTAGTAGGCTTGCCGATTGTGGCATTGGTGTATATCTTTACGAATGATCTTTCTATCGTCCAATCCGTTCAAGCAGCAGGTGATACGCATAACGCATGGTTTGGAGGTTTAACTGGGTTTGCTATTGGTGTACTATTCTTTAATAACTTTTCATGGTTCTTTGGCTTTTTAGGTGGACAACCTCAGCTTAGTTCACGGTTTATGGCATTGAAAAATGACAAAGAAGCAAAACAAGGAACAATCGTTGCTACAATTTGGACCATACTCGCTTATGGAGGGGCATTCATGATTGGGATTACAGCGATTACGATGTATGACCAAGGCTCCTTTACTGACGTAGAAACCATCCTTCCAACAATGACCATGCAATTATTTCCAACATGGCTAGCGGGAATCCTATTAGCTGGAGTTCTGGCGGCGATTATCTCAACCGCCAACTCGCAACTCTTAGTTATTACTAGTTCTGTAACGGAAGATATTTTAAATAAGACATTAAAAGTGAACTTGACACAAAAACAATTCGTGTGGCTATCCCGTCTATGCGTATTGATCTTTGGGATTATCGGGTTAGTTATCGCAGTTGTATCAGATTCTTTAGTGTATCTTGTTGTTAGTTGGGCTTGGGCAGGCGTGGGATGTACCTTATCACCGGCAATTCTGATGACATTTTTCTGGAAACGTTATTCCAGCGCTGGAGTAATTGCTACGATACTATCAGGAATCATTTTTACAATCCTATGGATCAGTACACCTTTAGAAGCAATCATCACATCCCGTTTTTCCACCTTTTTCATCGCTGCTATCTTCGGAATTGTGTTCAGTTTGATCTTCCCGGATAAAGAGGAAGCGGAAAAGGCAGATAATGTGCAGGGTGCACTTTAAGGTTTACTCCGTAATAATGTCCAAACCTATTGCAAATAGGTTTGGACATTATTTTTCAGCTAGCCAAAGTGGTAGAAAACTAAACTCCTTTTTAATATACACGGTAGCATTGACCGGTTTGTGCTCCATAAATACTCTTCTTATATGCCAAAGAAACACGTTTAGATGATACCGGTTCATAGCCAACAAATAATGAACCATATTTTTCGAATGATTCCTCCAACACGTTTGGGCTCACCGTATTAATACGAATCCCTCTCGGCATTTCAATCGCTGCTGATTTAACAAAAGCTGCGATACCGCCACTTGCCATTGCCGCAGATGCACCAGTCACTAAAGGATCATCCATTGTAATTCCTGTCGTTAGAGTAATACTTCCTTTATCACGAATATAATTCAAACCGAGAAGCACTAAATTGATTTGTCCCAGAAGCTTATTATTTACAGTGAATTGATTTTGTTCCGGTGTCATTTCTTCCACTAACCCAAAATGAGTCGAACCTGCAGTAGAGATCAATGCATCAATCTTTCCTACTTGTCCAAACATCGCTTTAATACTTTCAGTAGATGATATGTCGACGGTTACATCTGAGTTTTTCCGACTTGCCCTAATGATTTCAACACTATGCACGCCCTGCAATGCCTCGACGACAGCTTTACCAATTGTACCGCTTGCTCCTACAACTAAAATCCTCATTCACTTGCCTCCCTAAATATCACCTAACATTTATTATATTGTAATAGAATAATAACCTACTTTTGGCGGCTAAATCGAAACATCATATTTAGTACCTAATGCCCTCAGTTCCTCATACAGAGCCGTAGAAAGCGTCAGACCTTCCCTTTCATGTTTTTCTCGATTCATTTCCTCGATATCCCCAGGCATATAAACCTGTTCATATCCATCTGCGGGGGTACTTTTTACAGTCTGTTCGATTCGCTCATCCATTCTGCTTTTAAATGTTTCAATTTCGATAAAACATTCTGGATCGATTGCCATAAATAGATGACCCAGCCTTTGTGGCTCTTTATCATCATACATCCGCGGAATATCCTTTCCGAATAAGGCACCAGTCATGACACCAGACATAATATCGATCATCATGGCAAGCCCAGATCCTTTTGGTCCTAAAGGAAGCAGATAACCTTTTAGTGCTTCATGGGGATCTGTCGTATCCTTTCCTTCCTTCGTAATCGCCCAGCCAGTCGGAATCTCTTCTCCATCCTTGGCGGCCAAGTTGATTTTTCCACGGGCGACGTTGCTTGTTGCCATATCGAGAACGACGGGATGACGATTTGTTGGAATAGCAATAGAAAGAGGATTCGTCCCGAGCGTTGGTTCATTGGATCCCCAGGAAACCATAATTGGAGTCGTGTTGCACATGGCAATTCCAATACAATTCTCCTTAGCAGCCATTTTCGTAAAATAGGAGGCTGTTCCAAAGTGGTTCGAATTTGTTACACCAATTGTTGCGGTGCCATACTTTTTTGCTTTTTTCACTGCTTCCTGCATAGCAATTTTACCCGCATATTGCCCCCATCCATTATTCGCATCGTATAATGCCGTCGTTTCTGTTTCTCTTAAAATCTCCATTTTCGTATTACTGTTTATGGTAGCTTCTTTCAATCTCTGCAAATAAAGGCTGAGTCTAGTTACTCCGTGTGAATCTACTCCTATCGTATTCGCGTCTACTAAACTATCAGCAATAACTTCCGCTTCCTCGATTGGTACGGAATTTCTCTCCAATATTTCCTTACAAAATTTTTTCAGGTCGTCCACAGCAATTTTCATATATCCTTCTCCTAACTAAAATTACGGCTGATAACCCCTCTATAACCTAACTCACTCCATATATCTTTCACTGTATGTTCTAATTTGCTCAGGATAAATTCTTCCCGTTCTTTGGAATGATCAATATAAGGAATACTCACTCCTATTGCAGCAACCATTTTTCCATCATGGTCATATATCGGATAAGACATTCCAATCGTGGCTTGGTAATGCTCCGAATAACTGATGGAATAGCCGCGTTCCCTGATTTTTTCAATTTCCTCTTTTATCTTTTCTTTTTGGATCAATGTATTAGGTGTAAACTGTTTGAATTCAACATGATCTAAATACTCTTCTATCTCTTCATCGCTTAACCCGGTTAATAGCATCTTAGGTGCCGATCCCGCATACAGAGGGGCGCGTGCACCGACTTTCACGACTAAGCGTACTGGCTTTGAGCTGTTGACCGTCTCTACATAAACAGCCTTATACCCCTCCATAATAGTAAGATGGACCAACTCATCAATTTCTTCATTCAATTTATTCATATGTGATCGGGCAACTTTACTATATTCAAGCTGTTCACTAACGGCTTTACCATACTCTAAAAGTTTCAACGACATACGATACGTCACATCATGGCTCGACTTTCGGTCTTTGATCAACAATCCTGCTTCTTCTAAACCACCAGCCAGTCGGAAAACAGTCGTTTTTGGCATTTGTGCAATTTCAGCCAATTCATTGATTGTCATGACTGGTCTTTCTAAAAAACAATCTAGTATTTGAATTGCTTTCACTAAACTCCTACTCAACATGAACCACCTCTAATTACAATTGGTTTAACAATAGAACATAACCGAGCGCCGCTATAAATATGACGAGAAAGTATTTTCCGTTCCAGATTACTCCCACTTTTACACCATTTGTCCGTACACAGGAGCTGATGATGATATTCAAAGCGTTCAATGGACTGAGTGTAGATGAAAACATCCAGGAGAAGATGCACATGAAAGCTGCTGCAAACAAAGTGACATCGACTTCTGGTACGAGAAGTAAAGGGAAAATAATCGGTATCGAAATAATTTGATGAATGCCAAGCAGCGCCAACATCGTAATAAATAAAACTACAAATAATGCGACTAATAATACCGACCATTGGGACGCCCATATAATCGCACTTCCCAAACTGGAAGTGATCGGTGTATGCATTAATGCATTCCCAAACAATCCCGCACTCAGAAACAGTGAGATTTCCATATTGGAATTGGAAGTGATACTGTCCTTATATCGAAGCATCTCTCCCTTTATCCAGCCCCATTTATTTCGAACGAGCGTCCACAGAAGTGGAATGAATACACAATTCATGCTTACCAATAAAAGCATCGGCAGTTTCGTCAAAAACTCTAAAACTATCAAAAGCAAGACTAAAAAAAGTACAAATAAAATGAGAAGCAAATAATCCCGTCGATTATCTTGTTCCATTTCAAATACAGGCTCTTCTCTTGTCGCTGCTATTTCATTTTTTTCTGGACGGAATAAAATGATTGCCGCAAACACCATAATCAGGGAAAATATAATTCCGATTGGCATGTAAGTCACATAGGGCATATTTGCCATCGATATAACTATTCCGACAGAAGCGAAAAATGGCGACCATAAAACAGCTGGTGTAAATCCACCAACGTAGGCATGAGATAATAGTTTCGGCACCATTGGAGTCTTGCCTACAAATCCATGAACGACCCGAATGGCCCCCATATTCAAAATCGGAGCAAGCATCATCATAAAGCTACTTACCCCAAAAAATGACTTGCGGGGATCTTCTTTCCATTCATCGAGCTTGGCAACGACAGTCTTGATTACCCCTTCTCCCTCAAGCGGGAAGGAAATCATTGGAGCTAATAAGATAATAGATAATAGCGCCAAGTTCTGTGTAATGCCATCGACTAACTCCAACCCTGTGTTACCGTAAAGATAATGAATGACAACACCAGCTGTAAATAAAAAGCCGGTAAAAACTTTGTTTTTCTTGCCGAGCCTACGAAAAGCCAGTAAAAATGCTGTCAAACAGGTTAGAATGTACAATATATTGACTACATCATGTTCAACGAGTGACTGTGTAATATAGAAAAAACACATCAGCATAATCATGATAAAATGAAACATGGATCAACCAGCTTTCTCTTTTCACAAAAACATTTTACCTTCTTATAAAATAGAATTAGTGTCGATATTTTCCACCTTATATAATAGGAAGAAACAGAATCATGACCACGATGAATCAGTCTTCACCACGCGGAAAGTCCCTGTAGAATGGGCAAGTTGATTATCGTTTTCATCCACTAATACAGCTTCCATTAATGCAGTGGACCGGTTTTGATGAATCGTGTTTCCGATAGCATAAACCGTCCCTTCACGGACAGCTTTTAAAAAATGGACATTCATTTCCAGCGTAATGACTTCATCAAAACCAAGTGAACGTGCAGAAAATCCCATTGCCGTATCTAAGATCGTTGCATATATTCCGCCATGCACCGATTCCCTCACATTCATGAACGAAGATTTGATTGGGAGCTTCAATGTCACACTGCCAGCCTCCACCTTTTCCAATTCCAGGCCGATAAACTTCCAAAAGTTACTTTCCTCAAAATCCCTTATGATTTGCTGCATTCTTATCCCTCCACGGTGGAGAGGGCATCTAAATTTACAATCGTATCTACCTTTTCCCCTTCCACTGCTTTAATCAAATTCGCTGCTACTGTTTTACTCGTCTCTCTAGCTGCTTCTAAACTGATGCCTCCCATATGCGGAGTCTTAACGATTTCATCGATTCCTATGAATGGGTGATCCGGTGGTGCCGGTTCTTCACGAAAAACGTCTACACCAGCGGCACGGAATTTTTTAGACTTTAGTGCCTCAACCATATCTCTTTCATTAATAATTCCGCCACGTGCCGTATTGATCAGTACCGCATCTTCCTTCATCAGATTGAAGTAGTATGCATCGACTAAGCCGTCTGTTTTATCGTTTAATGGAATATGCAGACTAATAACATCACTTTCCCGGAATATTTTCTCCATATCAGTTGTAAGCTCCACACCAATGGAGGCCGCAATTTCACGTCTTTCATCAGGGATTCTCCGTACATAAGCCTGCACATCCATTCGAAAGCCATATTTCATTATTTTCGCCACTTCCTGCGCGATGGATCCAAACCCTACCAGTCCAAGCTTCTTCCCGTACAATTCCGATGTGAACTTCCCATCACGGTAGGAGTAGTTTCCTTTTTCCATTTCATTGTGGAATTTCACTGTATTTTTCATAACTGCAAGAATGAGGCTGACAGCATGTTCTGCTGTCGCTGTTGTATTAATTTTCGGTGCATGCAAAATGCGGATTCCTTTCTTTGTCGCGTAATCCACATCAATGTTATCCAAACCGACACCTGCTCCAGATATGGCCTTTACATTGCTGCATGCATCTAAGATGGCTGGAGTAATCCGTGCTGGTGCTCGAAGAATAATCCCGTCGACATAAGTCGATTGTAAAAAAGTAATAATCTCTTGTTCATCAAATTCATCAAATCTAGTCACGTTTGAGCTAGATTGTAAGACCGCTTCTCCATCTTTATGATACATAGGGAGAATTTGTAAAATGTGCATACACTGACCTCCTCAATATTCTTCAAATAAGTGGAATGCCCTTCCTTTGAATGATTAACAATTTAAAGATAGATGGTGATTCGATACGAACCACCATCTATGTTGAGCTTTTAAGTTTCTTTTCTATCCAAGTATTCAATAACCGTGGAAATCCCCTGGCCTCCACCAATACATAGTGTTACGAGACCGTATTTTTCTCCTCTACGTTCCATTTCATGGAGCAATTTCGTCATAAGAATAGCACCAGTCGCACCGATTGGATGGCCAAGTGCAATAGCTCCACCATTGACGTTTACTTTATCCAGATCCATCTCCGCTTCTCTGATTACAGAAAGTGCCTGAGCGGCGAATGCTTCGTTTAATTCAATGAGACCAATGTCTTTGATTGACAGGCCAGCTTGTTTTAACGCCTTACGAGTTGATTCCACAGGGCCGATTCCCATGATTTCTGGAGAAACTCCGCTGGTAGCCTGACCAATGATCTTTGCTTTCGGCTTCAAGCCATATTCATTAAGCTTATCCTGATTCATCATTAACACTACAGAGGCACCGTCATTTCTTCCACTAGCATTACCTGGCGTTACCGTTCCATTCTCTTTAAATACTGCTGGAAGTGTTGCCAGTTTTTCTGGTGAAGTTAAGAAAGGATGTTCATCGGTATCAAATGTAATTGTTTTTTTCCTTTCTTTTACTTCGAACGGCACAATTTCTTTCTCAAATCGGCCAGACTTGATGGCTTCATCAGCAAGCAGCTGGCTTCGATGTGCAAATTCATCCTGTTCTTCTCTCGAGATATTGTATTTTTCCGCTAGGTTTTCAGCTGTCAGTCCCATAGTTAAATTTCCGTATTTCTCTATTGGCTGTGAGCACGGCTGACTCTCCGTGTTCGGATCGAGCAATACACCATTTCCAGCACGATAACCAAAACGGGCATTTCTTAAATAATAAGGTGCTGTACTCATGCTTTCTGCTCCACCTGCAATGACGACGTCAGATAGACCGAGCTTAATTTGCATATCGGCATTGTTAATTGCCTGCAATCCAGAACCACATTGGCGGTGGACTGTATAAGCGCTGACATCTACAGGCAAATCAGCACGTAACGCAGCCAAGCGTGCAAGGTTGGATGTATCTGCACTTTGTTTCGCCTGACCGAGAATGACTTCATCCACCTTAATATCAGAACCATTCCGCTCCATCAATTCGCGTATGACACTCTCAGCTAAATAATCAACGGTGACATCTTTTAATGTACCACCCATTTTACCAATTGCGGTCCGCACCGAACCGACAATGTAGGATTCATTCATTTAACTGCAGCTCCTTTTTTCATTTCACGCTTTAATTCATTAGCAATAATATTTTTCTGAATTTCTGATGTACCTTCGTAAATTTTCGTGATTCGGGCGTCACGGAAGTAACGTTCGATCGGATAATCCCTCATGTAGCCAATACCACCATGGATTTGTACAGCAAGATCTGCTACTTTATTGTATACTTCAGATCCGTAGAGCTTTGCGATTGCCGCATCTTTAACGACACGCTGCCCTTGATCTGTCATCCATGCAACTTTGTATGTCAATGCTTCTAGTGCTGCAATCTCTTTTGCGATTTCTGCAAGCATATGCTGTACTGCCTGGATATCAACAATTGGTTGCCCAAATTGCTGACGCTCATGAGCATATTCCAAGGAATGCTCCAACAGACGTTTACTTGATCCAAGATTTCGTGCAGCAAGCCCCGCACGTCCGTTGGCAAGAATTTTCAATGCATTAATATATCCTTGCCCTTCTTCTCCAAGGACGTTTTCAGCAGGTACTTCCATATCTTCAAAGAATAGTTCTGCCGAATGTGAACCACGAAGTCCCATTTTTTCTTCTACATTTCCGAGAACGAAGCCTGGAAAGTCCTTCTCAACGATGAATGACGTAATTCCTCTTGCTCCTTTAGACGGATCGGTAACAGCCATTACTGTAAAAACATGAGCATCCACTGCGTTTGTAATATAGTGCTTCGAGCCGTTAATAATGTATTTGTCACCTTTTTTCACAGCAGTTGTTTTCATATTGGCAGCGTTAGAACCAGCACTAGGCTCTGTCAGGGCAAAGGCTGCAATCCATTCACCTGTAGCCATTTTCGGCAAGTACTTTTGTTTTTGTTCCTCGGTGCCAAGCTCGACAATCCCGACTGTACCAATTCCTGTATGTGCCCCAATTAACGTTGTGTAGCCGTTATGTGTTTTTCCCAATTCCTCGTAGATCGCACATTTCCCAACCATATTAAGCCCGAGTCCACCATATTCTTCAGGAATTCCTAAGCTGAAAAGCCCCATCTCCTTGGATGCTTCCACAATATGCTCTGGGATTTCATTTTTCTCCTCAATTTCCATCGCAATTGGTTCTACTTGCTCCCGGACGAACTTTCTTACATTCTGTCTAAGAAATTCAATATCTTCCGAAAAATTAAAGTCCATGTCAACTATCTCCTTATCTATTTTTAAATTCCGCTTGTCTCTTCTCTAGAAATGCAAGCGTTCCTTCTTGTTTATCCTCTGTTCCAAACACTACAGCTTGGGAAAGCTTTTCAATCCATAACGCAGTATCTTCATCAATGTCGTAACCTTTATGAACAGCACGTTTGGCAAGCATGACTGCAACAGGCCCCTTTTTCAATACCGCAGATGCCACTTCAACAATTTTATCCTGCAACGTTTCCTCATCTACATAATAGGAAACAAGACCGATCCGTTCCGCTTCTTCTCCGTCAATAATCTTTCCTGTTAAAATCATATCCAGCGCCCGGCCTTTTCCAACAATACGTGCGAGGCGTTGGGTTCCACCTGCAGCTGGAACAATTCCCAGGTTAAGTTCGGGAAGGCCAAATTTGGCATTTTTCGTAGCGATGCGAATATCACATGCCATCGCCAACTCACAGCCTCCGCCGAGTGCATATCCGCGAACTGCAGCGATGGTAACTTTCGTGCTATTTTCAATTTTGCTATATAGTCCTTGCATTCCAGGCACCAATGCTTCCAATGGCTTCCTTTCATGCAACTGGCGGATATCTGCTCCGGCTGCGAATGATTTTTCACCCGCTCCTTGAATGACAATCACTTGAACCGCAGGGTCCACTTCAGCCGCTGTGATTGCTTCGTCGATTTCACGCAGCATGTTGGCATCTAGGGCATTCCTTGCTTCTGGACGATTGAGAGTCAACCAAAAAATTCCATCCTCTACTTTTACCTCGACATTTTCATATGAAGTAACCACAATCTTCCTCCTTAACTGTAATCATAAAATCCGCGACCCGACTTCCTTCCTAAGCGACCTGCTTTTACATATTTCACCAATAGCGGTGATGGACGATATTTCTCTCCTAATGTGGCATGCAAATACTCCATGTTTCGAAGTCTTGTATCCAGTCCAACTAGATCCGCCAGCTCCAGAGGTCCCATCGGATGATTCAATCCGAGCTTCATCGCTTTATCGATATCCTCCGCAGAAGCAACACCTTCCATTAGTAGATTCATTGCTTCATTACCGATCAGGCAATTCATCCGGGAAGTAACGAAACCAGGGAACTCATTCACTTCCACGGTCGTTTTATTAATCTTCTCAGCTGTTTCTTTCACGAACTCCACTGTTTCATCGGATGTTTCCAATCCACGGATGACTTCAATCAGCTTCATTTTATGCACCGGATTAAAGAAATGCATAGCTACTACTTTATCCGGTCTTGAAGTCTGTGCTCCGATTTCCGTCGGACTCATCGTCGATGTATTGGATGCAAGAATCGTTTCAGGTGGACAAATTTCATCCAGTTTTTTAAATACATCAATCTTTATATCCATTTTCTCGAGTACAGCTTCAACGACCAATTCTGCGTTTTCCGCTGCAGTGTTTAAATTGGAATCAAAAACTAGATTGTCTTTGGCAGATTGATAGACTTCCTCCGTTAAGTACCCTCTTTGTAGACTGCCATCCAACAGGTTATAAATATCATTCTTTGCTCTTTCTAAAATCTCATCGCTAATATCATTGACATACACGCTATAACCACTAATTGCAAAAGCATAAGCGATTCCTTTTCCCATGACGCCAGAACCGACAACGGTAACTTTACTCATGTAATCATCCTTTTTGACTTTAGTTTTATATGAATCTGCTGAGTGTTCATTTACTTAAATTGTAAGAGGGATGCACCCAGCTACTATATTCACTTAGTTCACGTTTCATTCTGCAATAATTCTTTACGATAAAAACGTTGTAGAGTATAAACGCCAGCAAGAACAACAAGCCCAATCAGATCCGTAAACAAGCCTGGTACAACCATTAAGATGGAACCTACTAGCAGGATGAGCCGTTCATACCAAAACGCATGTCTTAGCAGCCATCCTTCCACAGCTGCAGCTACACCAATGATACCGATGATTGCTGTAATTGTAGCCACGATGATTTCCAATGGACTTCCTACCAATAATAGAACTTCTCCATATACGAAAATAAACGGTACGATAAAGGCAGCAATTCCAAGCTTCACTGCTGACATACTTGTTTTCATCGGATCTGCCCCGGCTATTCCAGCTGCAGCAAATGATGCCAATGCTACTGGTGGTGTAATTGCTGAGACAGATGCAAAATAGAATACGAAGAAATGGGCTGCAAGTGGTGAAACACCTAGTTCAATCAAAGCTGGAATGGTTAACGGAACTTGCACAATATATGCAGCAACTGTCGGCAGCCCCATCCCTAAGATGATACTTGTAATCATGGTAAGAATTAGTGTAATAAATAGTACTCCACCAGACACGCTGATGATAAGACTGCTAAATTGAAGTCCGATACCAGTAAAGCCGATAACTCCAATAATCAAACCAGCAGCTGCACAAGCAATAGCCGTTTCTAAGGAGGCTCTAGCACCAAGATCAAGTGCTTTGACGACTGATTTCATATCCATTTTTGCCACTCGATTGATTAATGCAACTAAAATGGTAGCCCCGATAGCGAATAGACCTGCTCTCATTGGAGATGTCCCTGTACTAAGCATGACGACAATTACGATGAGTGGCAGAAAGAAAATAAATCCTTTTTTAAATACGTCCCACGTCCGTGGCAATTCATTCTTATTCAGCCCATGTAAACCTGTTCGCTTTGCACGCAGATCTACCTGCATAAACACACTGACATAGTATAGGAGCGCTGGGATAATGGCCGCGAGAGCGATTTCAATATATGGAACACCTAAGTAACTGGCAATGATAAAAGCGGATGCGCCCATGATCGGCGGTGTTATTTGTCCCCCTGTGGAAGCAACGGATTCAACCGCACCTGCAAAATGTCCTTTATACCCTGTCTTTTTCATCATCGGGATGGTGAAGGCACCTGTTGTAACCGTGTTGGCAACCGCACTTCCTGAAATCGTCCCCATGATGGCACTAGCTAAAACAGCAACCTTTGCTGGGCCACCCCGATATTTCCCCATTCCAGCTACAGATAAATCTATAAAGAACTGGCCTGCTCCGGAAACTTCCAAAAATTTCCCAAATAAGATGAACAGAAAGATAAATGTAGCAGATACTCCGAGAGGGGTACTGAAAACCCCTGATGTCGTATAATACAAATGGTCAATAATCCACTCCATGGTGAACCCGCCATGGGATATTGCGCCAGGCAAGACCTGCCCAAAGAATCCATACACTAAAAAGATTAGGATAATGATAACGAGAGCGTTTCCTACTACCCTTCTCGTTGCCTCAATCAACACTATTCCTGCTACAATACCTAATAATATTTGCAGCCAAGAAAGTGGTTCAATATACGTCATTCTTGCTGATATATCCACGGCATTGAAGACAAAATAACTGTAAACAACACCAGAAACTCCGATAAACAACCAATCATACCAAGGAATACTTTCTGATTTGGCCGCCTTTGCCGCTGGTTTATAAATTGCAAAGACGAGCATCAGGGCAAATCCAAGGTGAGCAGATCGCTGCATAATGGATTCAAAAATACCAAACAACGCGGTATATAAATGAAATAGCGACATGGCGATGGCTAGGAGGGAAATAATCAAGCCTGCCTTCCCTTTTAATGGACGCAGTTTTCCCGCCTTATTACCGTCATCATCATATTCATCTGACTTTTTCTCTTCTAGTTCGACCTGTTGCTTTAGGCTCTCCATGTTTTCACTCTCCTTTACCCCAGTGAATCACTTCTTTTGTTTTATTCCATAGCTCCAACTTCTTTGTAGTATCGAATGGCGCCAGGATGCATTTCACCAACGTTGTTTTCTACGGAGTATTCCGCGTCAAAGTCATTCAGTGTAGCGGAGAGTGTTTTCCATGCTTCATTATTTTCCACTACAAGTTTCGTCAAATTATACACATCTTCTTCCGGCATCGTGTCATTATTTACGAGTAATACAGTATACGGAGCCACTGTTTCAACATCTTCTTCCTGCTTCGGATACGTACCTGCTTCAATCGTATATGGAACATAACCAGGATTATCTTCATACAGCCCATCGATGATTTCTTGATCAAGTGAGATTAATCGGATTCCGACCGTCGTGTCCATCTCCTGCCAAGTAGCAGCCGGTGCAGCTAAATTTCCAACCCAAGCATCAATATGGCGGTCTCGCATTAAATCTGCTGCTGCTTCTGTACCGGTATATTCAATCCCATCCAAATCATCATAAGACATGCCAACAAGATCTAATATTTTCTGAAAAGCAATTTCTCCACTATAACCTTTAATTCCAGGGCTCACTTTTTTCCCTTTTAAATCTTCAACCGAATATATATCGGAATCGGCCCGGACCACAATCTGAACAGGGTTCGGATATAGTGTTGCGACAGTACTGAAGTTATCAATCACTTCTTCAAATTCACCCGTACCATTATTCGCTTCCGAAATAGCTTCACCATTGGTAAATGCAATATCAAATGTTCCATTGCCAAGTCCTAAAATATTTGCAGTTGATCCGCCTTCTACGATTGAAACCGCTGAATCCGGGAAGATTTCGTTCATCTTATCACTCATCGCACCTGCAAGTGTGTACCAGACACCACCTACTGTAGCAGCACCAAATCCAATTGTGTCTGGAGTAGTTAAGTTACCTTCAGCATCCGCTTCGCCCGCACTATCTCCATCATCACAAGCGACTAAAGCAATCATCAGTATTGAAACGATAAACAAGGTAAGATATTTCTTCATCTTCTCTGACTCTCCTTTTTTTTCATGACTATTTGTATTGCTGAAATACCAGTACGACAATCGCTCCGTCCCACTCACAATGTTACCTCCAATATAAAACGCTTTCATTTCAGTGATAAGTTTGTGCTATCATCTATTAACTACTGAATCTTGATAAGTAAACGGAGCTCCTGTTATCTCTTGTAATTCCTCCAAGCTCAAGTCGGATAGTTGCTCGACCAGCTCAGCGCCATTCTCTGTAAACTTGAATACTGCATGTTCCGTAATCAGCATATCGGCTCTACCATTTCCGCTTGTTGGAAATGTCAGCTTCTCTACAAGTTTCGGCTTACCATCTTTTGCTTGGTGCATAGATGCAACTATGATTCGTTTTGCTCCAGCGACTAAGTCCATTGCGCCTCCAACACCTAAAATATCTTTTCCTGGAATCGCCCAGTTGGCAATTTCTCCATACTGATCAATTTGCAGAACTCCCAACACCGCAACATCAATATGACCACCACGTATCATGACGAAGGAATCGGAACTGTCAAAGATGGATGCACCTACATCCAATGTGACTGGGTGTTTACTCGCACTGATTAAATCCATGTTGACGTTCTCCTCATCTGGCGTGGGACCCATACCAAGGATGCCGTTTTCCGACTGCAGTTCCACTTTTTTATCCCCTAAGTAATCAGGAATCAATGTCGGAATTCCAACCCCAAGATTGACCGTATCCCCATCTGATAATTCTTGTGCTACCCGCTTTGCAATCTTAATTCTACTCTCCAGCGACAACGTATCTCCCACCAATCTTCACATAATTATTCATGACCAAATAATCTACATAGACATGCGGCGTGACGATTTCATAAGGACTCAATTCTCCCACTTCAACAATTTCATCAACCTCTGCAATAACGGTTTTGCCCGCAGTAGCCATGACGTGGTTGAAATTTCTTCCTGTATAATCATAGACAAGGTTACCTTTCGTATCCGCTTTCAAAGCTTTAATTAAAGAAACATCCCCCTTAATTGCCCTTTCCAAGATATAAGTCTCACCGTCAAATTCTTTTTCTTCTTTTCCTTCCGCAAGTTTCGTTCCGGCCGCTGTTTTTGTATAGAAACCGGCAATCCCTGCTCCGCCACAACGAATGCGTTCAGCTAGTGTCCCTTGTGGTACCAGTTCAATCTCCAAATTTCCTTTGGACCACTCGTTTACTGCATCACGATTGGATGTAAAATATGAACCGACTGCCTTTTTCAGGCAACCTGTGTGCAGAAGGATACCAAGACCCTTATCCTTCTCACCTAGATTATTACTCACTACAGTTAAATCTTTCTTCCCTAAAGTGGCCAATTCATCGATCAACGTGAATGGAGTTCCTGAAAGTCCAAACCCGCCGACAAGCAATGTATCACCATCGTTTATCAAATTCGATAGTTCAGAGCGTTTAATTACTTTACTCAACAATCTTCCTCCCCTCACACTCATAGAAAGCAGAAATAATACTTAAAGCACAGCGAAAGCTATTAATTATTCCATTTTACGGAATCTTCATTCTGCATTCTGTTAGACATATTATATTTAAAGGATTATCAAAAGTCAATGATTTTTAAATTTTTTATTAATTTAAATTACACCCTAATTTTAAAACCATAATGAAGTCGCTGTTTATTTACTTTCTTTCGATGAAACAGGGATAAAAATGACTAAAGGAGGTAAATTCGTATTAAATATAAAAGACCCACCTTCCTCATTCGTTAGGAAGACGGGTCATATATAGTATTTTATAAAGGCTTTAATTCACCACACAAAGAGATTGACCAACATGGAGCACCCTATCCACCTCTTCGGCAATCAACATCGCTGTACGTGACTGAGCTTCCACGGTCAAACCAGCAATATGTGGAGATAGTCGGATCCCTTCCACCTTAAGTAGCGGGGAATCAATTTGTACAGGTTCCTTCTCTAGGACATCCAGATAAGCACCTGCAATTTCCTTAGCTTCAACTGCTGCTGCCAAGTCCCCTTCATGCACAATTCCACCCCTAGCCGAATTAATGATATAGGCATGGTCTTTCATCGATCGCATATTATCACGATTGATCAGATGTCTCGTTCCATTCGTAAGTGGCACATGAACCGAAATGAAATCAGACGTCTTCAACAGTTCCTCTAGGTCGACTTGTTTAATTCCAGTCTCCTGGACAACATGGTCAAACGGAGCAACAAAAGGGTCGAAACCGATTACATTCATGCCGAATGCTTTAGCACGTTTGGCAACACGATGGGCAATCTCCCCCATACCGACGAGACCAAGCGTCCGATTATTTAATTCATAGCCAGTAAATAGCTTGCGATTCCAATTCCCTTCCCGTACATCCGCATCGGCTGCTTGTAATGGACGTGATGCATCAAGCATTGCCGCCATCACATATTCAGCCACAGATGTTGCATTGGCATTTCTTGCAGATACTACAGGGATATTTCGCTCTCTTGCACCTTTTAAGTCAATATTATCTAGTCCGACACCGAGACGTCCGATAACTTGTACTTTTTCCGCTGCATTTAAAAATTCCGTATCCACCTTCGTTTCGTTTCTCACAATCACCGCATCATATGCTGGAAGCAAGCCTAACAATTCTTCCCGTTTTCGGCTCAACTCCATATCATAATCCACGCTATACCCCTTATTTCTTAAAGCCTCGATTCCATCATCCCACATTAATTCCGTCACAAGAATTTTCATGGTTTTCTTCCCCCTTTGTATAAAAGCCCTCTTACGTAAATTTCATTGTCTAATTATAGTGTTTGTTTTTTAATTTTGCAATAATATATTATTATGGTTTTATTCTGATATTTTATTTTACAAAAATTTACTTGATTAAACAGAGGATGCTTTTAACCATTTCGTACCTCTCTAAAGTTACGGGCGATTTCTTGAATAACCGGTCTGCTTTTTCTTGTAGTAAAATCAATCATGACCTTTGTGACTTCTGCTTCACAAATGATTTCATTTTCTTGATTGATGATTTTTTGTTGAAATACAAAACTAGTGTTACCTAGTTTTTTTGGAGTTGTGATTACCCGCAACACATCATGAAGCAGTGCTTCTTTTTTATAAAGAATATCCATTCTTAGAACGACCGTACCTAGATTAGCCTGATGAAAATCTTCATACGAATACCCTGCATTTTTTATGTACCAGGCTTCTCTTCCGTGCTCCAAATAATTCAAATACACACTATTATTGACATGGTTCAACCCGTCAATATCCTCTTCACTTACTATGATCTGTTTTTCTGCATCCATCAAAACCCCTCCATTGGTTTTAGATTAAACATAATCGAACGTTCTATCGTAGTCAAGCTCAGTTATGGAATATTTAGAAAATAAGATATAATAAGTTCAAAGAGGAGCATACCTAAATTGAATTTACCTGCAAATAATGAAATAATATAGTTATAAATCCGACTAGATACATAAGGATTACAGGGATGGAGGGGTAACAATGAAAATTACGGAACTACAAACGAAGGAAGAGCGGGCAGAGTTGCTCAATGAGACGGTAAAATCTTTTAAAGAACGCGCTCAAGAACACGATGAGAACTTGACTTTTCCTTTTGAAAACTTCAAAGAATTAAAGGAAATAGGCTATCCTGCTCTTACACTTCCTAAAGAATATGGTGGAGCAGGGATTTCTCTTACTGAAATGCTTCACTTACAGGCAATTATCGGAAAGGCTGATGGATCAACCGCTCTTTCCATTGGATGGCATATGGGCATTATTAAACACCTAGGTGAAAATAAATCATGGGACGAAGAAACGTTCCAAAGAGTGGCAAAAGATGTAGTAGAAAATGGAGCCTTGCTAAATAATGCAGCATCAGAACCGGCTACCGGCAGTCCGACACGTGGAGGTAAACCGGAAACGTACGCGAAAGAAACGGAAAATGGTTGGATCATCAACGGAAGAAAAACATTCACAACCCTTGCTCCGATCCTAGACTATTTTGTCGTCAGTGCATCGATTGACGGGACCGATGACGTCGGTAATTTCCTGATCCAACGGGATCTGACAGGTGTGAGCATTGATGAAACTTGGGATAGTATCGCTATGAGAGGAACAGGCAGTCATGATCTTGTTCTTGAAAATGTTCATGTAGAAAAAGATGCGTTGGTAGAGTATCGTAAACCGAAGAAAGAAGCGGCCGGATGGCTCTTGCACATCCCAGCTTGCTACCTCGGCATCGCTCTGGCTGCTCAAGAATACGCCAATCATTTCGCACGGACCTATTCACCGAATAGCATGGATAAGTCAAAAACGATTTCAGACTTTCCTAATGTGAAACAAAAAATGGGAGAAATGGAGTTGTCTGTTCTAGAAGCAAAACATTTCCTCTTTTCAGTCGCGAGAAAATGGGATGAAGCCGATGATGAAACAAGACAAACAATGGGATCAGAACTTGGTGCCGTGAAATTATCTGTCGTCAATAAAGCAATCCACATTGTCGACTTGGCGATGCGGATTACCGGTGCACGCAGCCTGTCACAAGCTAATCCGTTGCAACGCTATTACCGTGATGTACGTGCAGGACTTCATAATCCACCGATGGATGATATGACGATCATGAATTTGGCGAGCGGCTGACCCCACAAAAGTACTGTGGGGTCTTTTCCCTTCGGATAAATGATACAATACTTTTATATCCATTAAACAGAAAGGGTCATGACAAGTGAAAAAACGATTAGGTGGAAGCCGAATCATTAAAACAGGCTTAGCAGTATTATTGACAGCTTGGGTTTGCGAATTAATTGGTTGGCCACCTGTCTTCGCAGTAATTACAGCGATTGTAACGATCGAACCAACTGTTTCAGACTCCATCAAGAAGGGGATTGTACGTTTTCCAGCTTCAGCAATCGGTTCAGCCTATGCCGTCATATTTATCTCCTTATTCGGCAATTCCCCTATCACCTATACGTTAGCAGCTGTTCTTACTATAGCCACTTGCTTTAAATTAAACCTTCACGCCGGATTACTTGTAGCAACCTTGACATCTGTAGCGATGGTTGAAGTAATACATGAGCATTTATTTATTGCCTTTTTGATTCGATTAGGTACGACGACCATTGGACTTGTTATTTCAACCGCAGTCAATATGTTTATCCTACCTCCAGATTACAGAGAGGACATTTTTACTAACATCGGAAAAATTACGAATCATACTGCCTACCTGATAAATAAGATATACTCAGACAGTATAAGTGTAAATAAAGCCAATAGGACAAAATCATCTACATTGCTCATTAAATTGGAAAAAAAGCTTAACAACACCCTTAGACTGATTCAGTTTCAAAAGGACGAGCTAAAATATCACCCTTTAGTGGCTAGTGAAGAAAAGTTATTTCTTCAACTGGAGGAACAGGCAAAATTACTGCAAAAGATGCACGGTCGCCTGGAGTACTTACTTCATCATCCAATGGATGACTTAAATTGGAATGAGGAAGAAAAAGAATTGATTCATACCGTTGTACAGGAACTGGCAGACAGTTTACAAGACAAACGTAGATTTGATTTATCCATACATCTTGAAAATAAGCAAAAAATCACTTCTAGATTTTGGCAAGACCGTACGAATTTCATGAAAAATACGGAAAGTCACTCAACAACCATTCAGCCTGAAATAATCCTTCTATACGAACTATCAACGCTATTCAACTTAGTGGAACGATTTTTAAAAGAAGATAGGGATAACTCAAAAGAGCCAGAACGGATGATGACATAAATCAACCGTCTTGGCTCTTTACGTATTTGGGGATTCACTCCACTCTATTCACTTACATTTCCCTCAGCTGGAATAGGTGTTTCTGCTAAGATTCTTGCCATGTGAACAAGATTATGGCTTGCTGTTTTTGCGTTCTGCTGTGTAAATTCATTTTCTTGTCCATTTGCTTCGATATAAGAAGCTCCAGGTCCTGCTTCGCCCACCCAATAAGCAAGCGGATTAGGCGGTAACGTGAAGCCATAATGTCCTAAACTGAAGAGTATATCTCTAGCCGCATGTTTGGCACCATCTTCATTTCCAGTCACTACTACACCAGCAACTTTATTATAGTAAATAGGTTGTCCTTTTTCATTCGTCTCCGAACCCGATCCACTAATTCGTTCCATGACCATTTTAGCCACACTCGCTTTTTCTCCAAGCCATATTGGCGTTCCAACAAGCAGAATATCTGCCTGCTTAATTTTGTCAGCAATAAGCGGCCACTCATCACCCTCTCCCATATCTGCCTCTACGCCAAAAGCTACATTGTAATCAACCACTCGGACCGTTTCTGATTCCACTCCATTTTGGTCAAAGACCTGAATGAATTCCTCTAATAATGCATCTGTATTGGATGTCTCAGTAGATTTCTTTAATGAACAGTTTAAGATTAAAGCTTTCACGAAAACACTCCTTTTTTATCTTTGATATATAGGTCCTGTTCCCTGTTTTACTGAAATATAATCTTATTTCACTATGTCGCTTGATAATACAGGATGAAATACTTGTATGACACGCTCAATTCCACGTTTCATTCTCCATACATAAGGGAATCACCTGCAGTATAGACATTTATATAGCAACTTATCAATTAATGACAAGAAAGGATTGGATTCATTTTGAGTAAATATCTTTATGGGAACACACCGACTTTTCTCGGCGCAAAGAATCTATCTGCTGGAGAGTCTCTAGAAGATGTGGATGCTGTAGTTTACGGAGTGCCTTGGGAAGGTGCCGTCACTTGGGGTGATTATACAGGATGCGAACTAGGGCCAAAAGTCATGCGTTTGACATCTGGAAGATATAGCGGCTATTTGCCGGAACTTGACCATATTGACGTATTTGAACATGTGAAGCTTGGAGATGTCGGAGATGTGGATGTCGTTCCAGCAGATGTCGAGGAAACGATGAAGAGAATTACTGATTTTACGAGCAAGCTTTGGCAAAGCGACAAATTTCTAATCGGCCTCGGTGGTGACCATGGAATCACATTTCCGATCGTAAGAGCACTGGCAGAACAAGGTAAAAAGGTCGGTATCCTTCACCTGGATGCACATTACGACAACCTCCCCTCACATAATGGAGATCAATATGCACGTTGCAGTCCTTTCGCCCGTTTGTACGAACAAGAAGGTGTGCGCAACGAAAGCATCATCCATACAGGTATTCATGGACCAAGAAATCTTCCTGAAGCCGGAAGAAATGCACGGGATGCAGGTGCGGTCACAGTGACGATTAATGATATCCGTAAGCAAGATGATCTGGCGAAGTATGCCCGTGAACTATACGCAATGGCTAGCAAAGATGTCGACTGTGTCTACTTAAGCATTTGCAGTGATGTATTGGACTTTGCTTTTAATCCCGGTGGTCCTGTCGACGGCAACGGATTAACCTCTTATGAGCTTGTGACACTTGTTCATGAAATCTGTAAGCAGGGTGTCATCGGCATGGACTTTGTAGAAGTATACCCACAGCAGGATAACAACCAAAATTCTGCCCACTTTGTTTCTACAGTTATTTTATATGCCTTGGCAGGGTGGATCCATTCGAAAAAGTGATAAAGATGAGTAGAACGCATAGAGATAAAAGTAAGACATGTAATAAATTGGAGGAAATTTTATGGCATTGACCAAAAGCGAGGAAAATACAGAACCACAGAAAAGAACGTGGAAAGACAGGCTGAAAGTCATTGGACCCGGGGCAATCGTTACTGCGTCCTTCATTGGTCCAGGAACGGTCACCACTGCGACTAGGGCCGGTGCATCATTTGGTTTTGCATTATTATGGGCGATACTTTTTTCCATTATCGCCACAATTATACTACAGGAAATGACGGCAAGACTCGGAATCATCTCGCGCAAAGGACTTGGTGATGCGGTCCGCGAACAATTCGTAAATCCCATACTTAAATACGGTTCCATGTGGCTCGTCATCATTGCAATCAGTATAGGATGTGCCGCTTACATGGCCGGTGACCTGCTCGGCACTTCACTAGGCATTTCGACATTAACCGGTATTTCACCAAACATACTTGGACCAATAGTAGGGGTCATCCTTTTGATTCTAGGCCTTTCCGGCAGTTATAGACTGATTGAGAAATTAATGATTGTACTTATTGTCACTATGTGTCTTACCTTTATCACTACGATGTTTATGACAAAGCCAGACTTAGGAGAATTATTCCAAGGTGCATTTATGCCTAACATCCCTGCTGGATCAATCATTATGATTATTGCACTAATCGGGACAACAGTCGTTCCCTATAATTTATTCCTGCATGCTTCCAATGTTCAAGAACGTTGGAACAAGCCCTCAGATTTAAGAGATTCACGTTGGGACACCATCATTTCCATTAGTGTCGGAGGATTGATTACTGCAGCAATCATCATCACTGCGGGCGCTACGATTAAAGGTCTGGAAATAAAAAGTGCCGCAGACCTTTCATTACAGCTCGAACCAATATTGGGTGAATGGGCACTTGTTTTCATGAGTATCGGGTTGTTTGCAGCCGGATTCTCTTCCGCGCTTGCCGCACCACTTGGAGCAGCAATGACAGTGAGCAGTGTGTTAAAATGGGGCAACAACATGAAAGATAAACGTTTCAAAATTGTATTCGTAATCATCATTTCAATTGGTATTATCGGTTCGGCACTGAACCTGAATCCACTTAGCGTCCTGCTTTTTGCTCAAGCATTGAACGGAATTCTACTTCCGGTCATTGCGATCATGCTGCTTATCATCATGAATAATAAAAAATTCCTCGGTAACTATACCAATACTTTAAGGGCTAATATTTTCGGAGGAATTGTGGCACTGATTTGTACGGGATTAGGTATCTACAGCTTAGTGGATGCGATTCAATCGTTTCTTAGTTAATATGTGAATCAAAAAAGCTAGAACAGGTGGATGTTGCTATCCAGATGTTCTAGCATTTTTTACTTTCCTACCATACTTGATGGGATTCGATGATATAGCGGCGATAACAAGACATGCAAAATAATATAGCTGACAATACCAGCAACATTTGCAGCAACATCAATTAATTCTGCACCACGGCCGAAGAATGGCTGTATGAACTCGATCAGTAGTCCATACGTAAATGTTAGAAGGAATACTATTACGAACTTCTTAGTCACTTGCCGCAGCAAGGACGCCAATACGAAAAACAACAGGAAGTGACCTGTAAATTCAATGTTGCTGAATTCTCCATGTAAGAAATTAGACCAGCTTGGATTTGGATGAAACTGGAAATGTACATCTCCCGAAAATACGGCAAAAGCTGGGGTGGAACAAAGCATCAAGAATATAGCAATCATCCATATCAAAATTACGAATACCATAGGTCTTCCCTCTCTAATCATGTTTATCCGGTTTCCATGAATGATATAAACTTTATCTTATTTAAGGGCTCATAGCAAGGGCGGGAACTTCCTGTGAAGATGGGTGAGGTGGTAAGGTGAGCGCCTACGGAGCTGGAGTGAGCGAATTTATTATAGGTCCGAGCGGGTTTCAATTGAGGGCGAGCGCCTTTTTATAGTCTGTGAGCGGAATTCACGTAATGACGAGCGCTTTTCCCATAAAAGTGAGCGGATATTTAGGAATATGAGCGCGTTCACTAGGATAGTGAGCGGGCTTATCTTACCTTATCAAGAAAGAATCCGTGTAATTCGAAACAAACCGGAAATCCTATATATAAGGAGGCGAAGATATGGGCAAGAAAGAATTAAACCAATTTAAAAATAACGTCATGAAAGCAAAGGGGTATAATGTGAACAGCGAGAAACCTGATGACGTTAAATACGAGGTTGCCAAAGAGCAAGGAATCCCCTTGCAGGAAGGCTACAATGGACATCTAACTTCCGAGCAAGCGGGAAAAGTTGGTGGCCCGATAGGAGGAAACATGGTAAAGGAAATGGTAAGAATGGCACAGGAACAGATGAGACAGAAAAAATGAATCTTTTATGTATAGAGTTCCCCACTTGAGAATTTACCCTTTCGCTTAACTATAAATAAAGGAGTACAAGGACATAGTCCCCTGTACTCCCTCATTATTCTTAGATACTTATTCTACGTTCAAATACAACTTACCTTCTGCTTGCTCCCTTGTTGTATTCTTAAAGTCATCAACCACTTTGACTTCGATGACCGCTCCATCAGCAACAACATTGCTTGTCGCTGTGTAGAATCCTACATAGTTACCAGGAGATGTTTCCATCATCGGCAGCTCTGTAACATTCCTCGCAATGCCAAGATTCGTCAATGGCATGTGGATAGAGAAGGTTGCACGTAATCCTGGTTCACTTTGGAACTCGATTTTAACTGATTGACCTGCTTGTAGTTCTACATCTTCAGTCGGTGTCAAGTTCGTAATTTCAGGTGCAGTGTACTTGGCAAACACAGTTACTTCCTGAGTCGTCTCATTACCGGCCAAGTCAGTTGCCACAACCTCAATCACGTTTTCACCTTCATCCAAAATGATCCGTTGAGAGAATGAACCATCTTCAGAAACAGTTGTTGTGCGGCCGTTTACCGTCACTTTATCAAGGTTGGCATCTTCCACTGTACCTTCGACCGTTGTCGTTTCCCGATTGGTCTTCTCACCATCTTTTGGACTAGTAACCACCAATTCTGGTGCTTCGGTATCCAGGGTTACCGTTACTGTTTCCGAGTTTGCAGCGTCTTCGCCATCAATATACGTTACTGCGACGAATTCGTTTGCTCCCTCTTCCAGCTCTGTGTCTATTGCAAAGCTTCCATCTGTTTCAACTTCGACAGAATCGATAACCTCACCATTTTGCTGGACTTCAAGCGTGGTTTCCGGAGAAGCTGTTCCTTCTACCGTAACTTCCGCTTCATTTGTCACTGTTCCGTCCGCAGGTGATGTGATAACTGGATCATCAACACCATAAGCTACACGGGCACGAATCATATAGTTACCTTCTGATGCAGGAGATGGTGACCAGCTTCCTCCAACACCTTGATAGCTTCTCCCCGCATTTTGACTGCTTTCATCTGTCGCTAGACCAGGGACGTTAGGATTTGCCTGAGTTTGTACGTAAACCATAAAGAAGTCCCCATCCACTTGGATACTTTCTTCTCTCAAGTCCACGACCGTCCACTCATTTAGATCCCGAATTGCTTCTGCTTCAATTGGACCAGCCAATTTCTCAGCAGGCATACCGTCTTCTCCAGCAGACCAGACTTCAACTGCAAATGGTGTATCTCCCGGTATCGGCCAATCTGTACCATGGAACTGGAACACACCATCCGTTACAAGCGCTGTATCCCTGCCTTCAGGAAGAGACATTTTCACAGCCCATTTGTTTCCTGCATCGTAAAATGCACGAGCGTTTTCAGCTGTTCCATCATCATAATAAATCTCGCCGCCTGGTACGGTGTAGAATGGCTCCAGCTCAATATCGAGTGAAACGTCACCACTCAGGTCGACTTCAACTTCTTTAGATTGATAGTCTCTTGCAACAACTTTCAGTGTATACGTTCCCTCGTAACCGGTTAATTCATAGTTACCGTCTTCATCCGTTACGACAGGTTCCACATTCGCATCTTCCGCTAAAAGAACTGTAGCTCCTTCGATTGGATTACCAGTACGTTCGTTGGTAATTGTTCCACTTACCGTTCCTTGTGGAAGTTCATCCAATACAAAGTTGGCAGTGACACTTTCATCTGCTGTCACTTCAACATTTTGTTCTTCTGAAGCAAAACCGTAAGCCTCTGCTACAACTGTGAACTCACCAGCTGCATGCATTAACCGGTAAGAACCATCTTGTGGGTTTGTGCTGACCGAACGATTCGTTTCCAGCACACTCACTTGAGCAGCAAGTGGAATGCCACTTGATTCTTCTGCAGTTTGCTCACCATCTTTTGCTGAAGCAGAATCAGCATCTTTTCCTGAGGATTTAGATGGCTTTTCAGCGCCTAGGGACGCTTTCTTTTCTGCTTCTTTCTCCGCTTCCTTCTTCTCTAGTTCGTCTTTTGTTTCAGTTGGTAAATACTTAGCAATTTCTTCAGGCGTCATGTTCGTCGTTTCGCCTTCTGAAGTATCGGTTAATGCAACATCATCGATATACCAGCCCGGTCTTACTACACTTCCATCAGAGTAAGCATAGAAACCGATATAAACTTGCTGACCTGCATATGCTGATAAATCAATGTTTGCATCCTGCCAAGTTTCTTCAATGCCGCCAAATAGTTGAAGCTCTGTCCATTCCTCTAAATCAGTGGAAATGACTACTTGACCATAATCCCAGTCTCTTCCAGTAGAAGAGGAGCGTTCAAAGTTATGCCAGCTCTTGAATTGTAAATAAGATTCTCCTTCAGGCAAGCTGATTGCCGGCATTAACAAGGTTGCATCCATTCTTGACGGATAATTTGCATCAAGATCTGTAGCATATACATTTTCACCGGATACTGCTTCACCTGGTCCAGAGGTTGGTACTCCTCTTTCCCATACATCGTTTTCCCCGAATGACGTCCAGCCGACAGCTGTATCTTCAAAGTCTTCGGAGTATCCGACTGTAATTGGATCCGCGAGCGTTACAACATATTCCGGAGTTTCCACTTCATTTCCAGCATAGTCACTCACTGTCCATTTGTACGTGAACTCGTCCCCTGTAATAAATTCACTTGGAACAGTTACCGAGAACAAGCCATGTGTCGCATTATCTTCAACAAGTTCTGTTTCAAGGTCTTGGAATTCACCATTATCATCTAGATAATGTAGTACCGCGTCACCAATCAACAAGTCATCATAGACATCGATGCTTAAACGTAGTGGCATACCCTCATACGTTTCAACAGGTGACTCATGTTCAAAGGTTGGTGCTACATCATCATCGGCATATTGAGATACATCTGTTAACGTGACATCATCAATATACCAGCCCGGTCTATGAACACTACCATCGGAATGCGTGTAATAAGCAAGATAGATACGCTCTCCTACGTAGTCACGTAAGTCCACTTCCACACTGGACCAGTAATCTTCAATCCCATAGAAGTTGCGGATTGGCTCCCAGTTTTCCATGTCAGTGGAAATGACCAACTGACCATAATCATAGTTCGTACCTGACGAACTTTGCTCAAAATTATGCCAGCTCTTCAGTTGCAGAAAGGCATCCCCATCTTCCGGCATATCAATAGGCGGCATAACTAATTCCGCACGCATATTACCGGTATAGTTATCAGCCAGATTCGTGGCATAGACATTTTCTCCAGAAACTGCTTCACCTGGACCTGAGGTTGGTGCGCCCCATTCCCAAACGTTATTCGTTCCAGTTTTCAACCAGCCAACCGGCTCGTTATTGCCTTCGAAATCTTCAGAGTAACCAATTGTAATACCGGACATAACGTTGACAGTATATTCTTCTGTTGTCACTGTATTATTTCCGAAGTCATTGATGACGAAAGTGTATGTGAATGTCCCTTCTTCAATCGCTTCACCTGGCACAGTGACGGAATACTCACCAGAACGGAAGTCACCAGCCGTACGTGTTGCTTCTAAAACTTCATCACCATAGTGAAGTTCTACCGAAGTGACGCTCACATCATCTGAAACCTGAATCGTTAAATCTAAATCCAATTGGGAATACGTTTCTGCAGGTGCTTCATGCTCATACGTCGGAGGAGTTGTATCCTCTCCATCCTTCGTAACCTGCCCTTCAATGGTTCCTAATCCGGAGATTACAGAAGAAACTGCAGCAAATGCATCGACAATTCCATGCCCGTAACCGTTATTCGGGGACTCTGGGAATTGATCGTCGGTTCCTGCAGCCGAATCAGCTGTTTCCATCAGTACTTCTTCTATCGTATCCACGTCAAGACCTGCATTCGCTGACCTCAACAAGGCAACTGTTCCGGCAACTGCTGGTGATGCCATTGAAGTACCGTTGTACGCAGCATAACCGCCACCCGGAACTGAGGAACGAACTCCTTGACCTGGAGCTGCGATATCCGGTTTGATTTCATCATATGGTGATGGACCTAATAAGGAGAAAGTGGCCCGTTCATCATTGGAATTCGTCGCACCGACTGCAAAAGATTCTGGATAGTTTGCCGGCACAGCTACTGATCCCGGTCCACCTGGATTGGACAATGTCGTATTTCCAGCTGCAAAAGCAGGGAAAATATCTGACGCTCTCCATGCAGTTACTGCATCACGATACCACTCATTCAGACCTGGTCCGCCACCCCAAGAGTTGTTCACCACATCTGGTGCTTTCGTTACGTCACCGCCTGGAGCTAAAATCCACTCTGCCGCAGCAAGTAAATCCCTGTCATAAGCTCCCAATGGCGTAAATGCTTGAACAGAAATCCACTTCGCACCTGGCGCAACACCCACTTGGTTGGAACCGTCTGGCTCACTACCTACCATCGTTCCAGTTACGTGTGTTCCATGACCGTCATCGTCATACGGTACATCTCGTCCATTTACTGGATCAAAGAAACTGTACGTATGATCAACTTCGCCGGTAGCTGGGTCATATCCTCGATATTTATCGCGAAGTGCCGGATGTTGCCAATCAACACCAGTATCGATACTCGCAACAACCGCTCCTTGACCGTCAACACCCATATCCCAAACTGCCGGTGCGCCGATGCGCTCGATACTCCATTCGACGGATGCTGTTTCATTTTGCGGAGCTTCTTCTATATCTACCGTACGAATCAACTCACGCTTTTCGTTTGGAAGGATCTTTTCTACTTCTTGGAAAGAAGCAACTTTTTCTGCAACTTCTTTTGTCGCTGTAACAGCTATACCATTAACGATAAAATACGGTTGAACATCTTCTGCTTGTCCATTCTGTTCTGCTTCTTCAAGGTAATCCAACACATTTTGTTGGGACTCCAATGCAGTCTGCTTCAATGCAGAAATAACGGCAGATCGCTGTGCATGTTCCTGATTCATTGCCGAAAGATTTGCTTTTTGTGCACTCACTTTAGCTTCTTCGGCAACCTTCATCGTATCAGTCGTCTCTTTAAACTTAATTAAAAACGTTACCCTCTCTTCTTTTTCCAACTCTTTTTGTAAGCTATTGCTCACTTTGTTCTCTACGTTAACGTTGGAGTCGTTTAGAGAGTGACTAATCTTTCCGTTCGACTGTGCAAAGGTCAAGCCTGGAGTAAATAATGTAAAAATCATGATGATGGACGCGAAAATACTAAATGCACGAGCCTGTCTTTGTTTTTTCCTCAAGATTCATCCTTCCTCTCATTTTTTTGTTTTCTAAATTTAAACTCCTGCCCCCCTTTTATCTACTTGTAAACCTACTGCCTCAGTCTAGTTGTTAACATAACTATAGTAGAATGAGAGAAAAGATAAAGGCGATTCTTGTCGAAAAAAACTCTTGTTTTTGTAATTGATAGATTAGTAATGAGTTTTCCTAGTTTTGTTCATAGGTAGAAACCCTGTTTTAATCGATCAAAGATACAAGATTCCCTTAAAATATAACTTTTCTACTATTTCTTTATAAGCAGCCGAATGACCTGTTTCTAAAAATAATGATATTTACTCATTCAATTAACGAAAAAAACGCTATACTTTCTCAACACATGAAATAGGGGACTTATGAACTATTAAGATGCATCCGAAAGGAGTACTTCATTTTCAGATAACATGAGGTAATATAGGCAAAAGACTCATGTGAAAGGAGGCCGAAATTTCCATTAATTTCTATTACTTGATTTCATTTCTACTCAGACTTAAAAAGTGAAGCTTGTTATATGAATATATTATCCATACAAGTTACTAGCTTAACCTGTAATTGACAATGAAAAGTAACCCGTAGAATGATATATATTCGTACTTATATTTTTCTAATAGGTATCATATCTTTATAAAAAAATAAAATCCATATTGCGTATTTGCAATATGGATTTTATTTGAGACAGAAACTATTTTTCATCTATTACTACATCATCTAAATTAATGCTTCTTCACCTTTTTCTTGCTTAAATAACTTATTATCATACATTTTAATAAATGGCAGCCAAACAATAAATGCTGCAAAAGCGGAAATCAATGCAAGAATTATCGCCATATAGTCTCCTCCTGTACTTAAGAAAGCACCCGCACCTATCGGAGTAGGCCAAGGAAGTTGCGCGATAACAGGTCCTATAACATTTAGTTTAATTGCCCAGTAACCTACTGAAGCTGATACCATTGGTGCTAGGAAAAACGGAATTGCTAAAAACGGATTATATACAATCGGTAATCCGAATATTAATGGCTCATTAATATTAAAAATACCAGGGGCTAGAGCTGCCTTGCCTAAAACTTTTAATTGCTTTGATTTAGCTAAGAATGCAATGAAAATACACAGCCCTAAAGTGGCTCCAGATCCACCAATATATACAAATGCATTCTGGAATTCGCCAGCGAATGGAATATTTTCCCCATTTATGTTAGATTGCAAGTTTGTAAGAACGATTGGTGTTAAGAAGCCTGATATAATAGTTGCACCATGTATACCTACAATCCAAAGTGCTGAGATAAGGAAGTAAATAACTAGAATACCTAACCAGCTACTTGTTAAATTAACCACGAAGCCAAATGGAATAGCAACAATCTTAAATATGTCTGTCCCTACTGCAACTAGAACACCGTTAATTAATAAAACAACGAAAGCTACTAAAAATGCAGGGATTAATGCCGTAAACGATCTGGATACACCCTCTGGTACTGCTTCAGGCATTTTAATAACCCAGTTTTGTCTCACACATAATCTATATATTTGTACTGCTATAATAGACATGATGATGGACGTGAATATCCCTGTGGCTCCTAATCGACTTACACCCTCTGCAATCATTTCCCATCCATGAACAATTGTATTATTTTCATCGATTTGATGAATCAGAGACATTTTCCCATTTTCAATAACTAACTGAGGAACAGTCATAAAAAATGCAAATAAAGATAGTAATGCACCATTTAATGGGTTTAAGTTTAATTCTTCTTCTTCAGCATATATTTTTGTATACTCATAACCAATAACAAGCCCAAAGTATAAAGCTAATAATCCCATAGTTGCTTTGTTAGCTAACATATACAAATCGCTAATTCTAAAAAATGTATTATCAAAAAGGTTCTCTAGAAATGTAAATGTATCTGGTAATACGTTTAATACTAAGAACATCGATCCTACAATTACAAACGGAATAGAGGCCATCCCTGCAGCCATAATTGCACGAACTATACGAAAGGATGCGATTTTACCCATGGGACTCATTAGATACTTTTCCAAGAAAGCAAATACTTTATTTTCATTTTCCATCGTAATTCCCCCGATCTATTCTTAATAAATAGCCTCTTCATATTCCTTTATACATTCATACTGTTTATCTTCATTGTGCTGAATTGAATGTAAACGCTTAACAATAATTGCACTTAAAAATATTCCTATCATCAAAATCGCTATAATGAATAGTTTAGACTGCTCTTTTTCTATTAAGAAAGGATAAAATATAGTAAAGGTAGAAGAAAGATAAGTCGGAAATAGCAATATAATATTTGTAACAAGTTGAATGTAAAAATAATACTTTGTATACTTAGCATTATTAGTATGACTGCTAAATATCTTCACCTGTTCCGCAGCACTAACGACAAAGACAATAAGTAAAACAACTGGAATTAAAAATAGTGACGATTTACTCATTCCCAATAGAATTAACCAATATAAATTCGTAAAAAAGAATAGTGACGAAACATATCTTACAAGTAAATATCTATTAAAATACATTGTCTTTACACTTAAATTCTTTCTATTGCGTTCTATCTGTGACATTCCACTATTTTTCATTAAAATCCCTCTTCTATCAATTCAGCTCCTCGCTACTTGCAAAAGCAGTAGCGAAGAATCTGTATATTACGTACTTATATCTAATTCTCACTTAATCAACCTGTCTTCAACATATATCAATCATTTATCCAGTTCTTCCAAAATAACATTTGCTAGCTTTTCAATCCCCATTGGAATAGGAACATACGCCTGGGGCGGGATATTTACAACTGGTCTGCCTACACGATCTCCAGCTTCTTTAAGCCTTTTATAATACATTTTTGTCTGAGGGCTTATCAAAAATAAATCAAAGTCATTTTTTTCAATCAACTTCTGACCCTCACTAGATCCTGCTGCATCTATTTCAATATCATGCCCCTTATCTTTAAGAAGTTCTGACGTTTTCTTTGCCATTAACGAAGATGACATACCACCTGCACAAATAATTAATGCTTTTTTCATTTTTATTCCTCCGTTGAATTATTTTTTTATAAATTTCTTTGATTTATATTGCGAAATATGCAAAGATAGCGTTTACACGTCATTAAATCCTTTTCCCATTGCTCTCAATAACTTCCTTATACCAATAGAAGCTTTTCTTTCTCATACGGCGAAGGTCATGTACCCCTTCTTCATGCTGATTAACATATACGAAGCCATAGCGTTTCTGAAATCCGTTCAACCAACTTAACAAATCTGTAAATGACCATACGCAATAACCAATCATTTCCACACCATCAGTAATCGATTCCTGAATTGCTTTTATATGTGTACGAATATACTCAATGCGATAATCATCATTAATTGTGGAGCCGTCTTCCACCTTATCGTGTTCACCAAGTCCATTTTCACTGATTAAGATTGGTAAACCATATCGGTTTGTAATTCTGCGAAGGCCTATTCGCAATCCCTGTGGGTCTATATTCCAGTCCCAATTTGTTCTCTCCAAGTTCTCATTCATAACAGTTTTATAGAGGCCTGGTATTCCTGTATCCTCCATCGTCCCTTTTTTACCAGTAGTATTAAAATGACCTTCCAAAGTAGCGCCATCTAAAGGATTTTCTTCATACGTTGTTGTTTGATAATAGTTCACACCCATAAAGTCAGGCTTTCCTTCTTTTAGTAATTCAAAATCGCCTACATTTACTTCTGGCGCTATTCCTCTACGTTCGAGGTAATCCCAACTTGCTTTCGGATATACACCCCAGGCATAGACATCCATCCACCAATGATTTGTTAATTCCTCCGCATTTTCTGCCGCTAGAATATCTGCTGGTTTTGATGTAGCAGCATATGCGGGTGAGTAAGCAAAACTTGGACCAATTTTCCCATCAGGAATATAATTTCGAAATTCTTTAATAGCAATCGCATTTGCTAAATTAGCATGGTGGTTCACTTGATAATATAACTTATCATCTTTCACCCCAGGCGGGTGCATCCCTGTTTGATATCCTAGTCTAGTGAATATATTTTGCTCATTCAAAGAAACCCAATATTTCACACGATCTCCAAACTCCTTAAATAATGTAATACTATAATTTTTAAAGTCCTCGACAATTTGCCTTGACTCCCAACCACCATATTCATCTTGAAGTGCTTGCGGTAAATCCCAATGATAAATGGTTAATATTGGCTCAATATCATGTTTAACCAGCTCATCAATTAAACGATTATAAAAATCTATTCCTTTTTGATTTATTTCACCTTTTCCTTCAGGAAAAATACGTGTCCATGCTACAGAGAATCGGTAGGTTTTCATACCCATTTCAGCCATTAAAGCTATGTCTTCTTTATAACGATGGTAATGATCAACAGCTACATCGCCGTTTGTTCCTTTGAATGTTTTTCCCGGAATACGGACAAATTCGTCCCAATTAGATTTCCCTTTTCCATCCGTATCCCATGCACCCTCTACTTGATAGGCAGCAGAAGCCGCTCCCCATAAGAAATCATTTGGAAATGGTTTAAGCTTTTCATGTAACATTGTAAAAGCCACTCCTTTTTTTGATCTTTCTATCGTTCTGAAGGCAGCTCGCCATAACCATCTACCTCACTAATTTACTGTTTCACTTTGAAAAAATTGTGGTAAATAGTCTTTATGTGCTTCCAACATTTCATCCACTATTTCTTTTGCGATTGTATCAGAGGGCGTAAGCGGGTTAATCGCTAGAGCGAGAATTGCTGTATTATAGTCCCCTGTCACAGCTGCTTGAGCTGCAACCCGCTCAAAAGATTTGATTTGTTGAACGAGCCCACGTGCCGCTACAGGAATATCTCCCATTGTTAATGGGATTGGTCCGTCTTTTGTAATGATACTGCTTATTTCAACAGCTGAATCCGCTGGAATACTTGCTATTGCTCCATTATTTTTTGTGTTTACAG
Source organism: Oceanobacillus luteolus (assembly GCF_023715655.1). GTDB lineage: Bacteria > Bacillota > Bacilli > Bacillales > Amphibacillaceae > Oceanobacillus > Oceanobacillus luteolus. The sequence continues at coordinate 56,789 of NZ_JAMBON010000018.1, forward strand.
GTTGAATGTCACGTTTATCTGTATAAATAGAAGTAATCAAGCGAACTGCGGCATCTGAATAATATGCTCCCCCACGCTCTTCTAATTGTGGTGGTTTAGTATTTAACTTCTCGTCTTTATATAATTCAAATAGTTCATCTTCCAACTTTTGAACAATTTCCGCTCGAGTTCCTTCATTTTTCGAGCTTTCGAGTGCTTTATCTACCATTTCTTGAGATTTATAGTAATACATGTGATACGGACACGTAAGAGCATCCAATGCCTGAATAAATTCTGGTTCCCACCCCATACCATCTATGTTTTTAACAAAACTACTATTTTTTGGATCAGATAACTTCTCAATTACTTCTTCTTTGACACTAACACCATCAACATAAATGTCTAATCCATAAACCATATGGTTCAATCCTGCAAAATCAATACGTATACGTGAATGATCAACATCTAGTAGTTTAGCAATCCCCATTTCCATTCCAATAGGAACATTACATAGGCCGATAACTTTTTCAATGTTAGAATAACGAAGAACAGCTTCTGTCACCATCCCAGCTGGATTTGTAAAATTAATTAACCATGCATCTGGACAAAGTTCCTCCATATCTCTACAAATATCTAAGATGACCGGAATAGTACGTAACCCTTTAAATAATCCTCCCGGACCGTTTGTTTCTTGACCAAGAACACCATATTTAAGTGGGATACGTTCGTCTTTTTCCCGTGCATTAAGAAGACCAACACGAAATTGCGTCGTGACAAAGTCTGCATCTTTTAATGCAGCTTTTCGGTCTAGTGTTAAATGAATATCAATTGGGAGGCCTGCCTTTTCAATCATTCGTTTGGCGAGGTTCCCAACAATTTCAAGTTTCTCTCTACCCTCTTCAATATCAACTAACCACAATTCTGTTAATGGAAACTCATCATAACGTTTAATAAACCCTTCGACTAGTTCTGGAGTGTAACTTGATCCCCCTCCAATTGTAGTTACCTTCAACTTATGATTTGTCATGGTTATCCCCTTTCGAATTATTTCATTTTATGATGAAGTTCAATCATTTCTTCAGCTAAATCCGTAACAGTCATTGCGTTCATTAGATGGTCTTGTGCATGGATGAGTAATAAGCGAATCTCTACTTTTTCCCCACGAGCTTCTCCTTGAATGAGATCTGTTTGCGACCGGTGCGCTTTTTCCAATTCCTCATTTGCTTCCTTAATTTTTTGGTTAGCTATATCAAACTGACCAGCTTTAGCATGTTGGATTGCTTCCATTGCCAAGCTTCGAGCATTTCCACCATGTAAAATAATTTGAAAACTTATTTCTTCTATGTTCATTGCTGCTCTCCTTCCCCTGAGCTGACCCGCTACAAAGTAATGGGAATATTTATTGCTTTTATCTGCTTACATATACAATAATTCGAAATCGCTTTCAAATAAATCTATACTTTTTCCTTAGCATTAAGGAAAATATTACATCGAAATATTTCAGAATGAAAAACTTGTATATATTGCATAAAAAATACCGAGCAAATCAGCTCGGTATTTTCAACCAACCTACACATTATTGTATAGTATCTCTATAAAGTTTCCTCTTTGCTCACAATTTATCAGCTGTTTCACTTTTTTTTCATTATCAATCATTCCAATTAGATATTCATACATACCTGCTAAATTCGATGTTTTATTCTTTCCTAGACTTAATAGACAAACAAATTGAACACGATTCCCTCCCCAATTAATAGGTCTCTTCAATGTGCAAATAGCCCAAATGGTTTCATCTGAATGTGGACTCATCGGATGCGGAATTGCAACCAAGTTCCCAAAGCTAGTTGGCGATAATCGTTCTCTTTCAATTACTGATTTACCGAAAGTGCTATCCACATAGCCTGTTGATTCTAATTTACTTACCAAAAATTGAATAACATCTTCCTTTGTGTGGAAATCTTTTTGAAGAAAGATAAGCTCCTCTTTCGCATAGACGTTAAGATTTTCATCTCTCTCATGTAAGTGATCCTCTATTTTACTGATGTCGTCTACTCCTAATATTGTATTCACGTATATAATTGGAACAGGTAACTTTTTCTCAATCGGAATAGTTGTAATAATAAAATCAATCTGTTCTAAAGAGGTTTCACTTAATCTATAATAATCAATTGCATCTACAATTATTAATTGATTAAAGTACTTAGATTGTAATTTATACTTTAATAACATTGCAGTACCCATTCCAGTGGCACATACAATAATACAACGCTTTACATCTTGATTCATTTGTTGTCTATACATGGCCACTCTTATGTGTAACGCAATATAGCCAATTTCATGTTCATCAATTTCTATATCTAATCTATTATTTAATACTTCACTTGCTAAAATCGCAGCATCAAATGCAAGTGGATATTTTGCTTTGATCTCGTCAAGCAATGGATTTCGTAAATTCATCCCATAACGCAGACGATTTATTGCTGGTCTTAAATGTAATCCCAAAGCTATAAGTAAATCTTTATCGTTTTTTAATCGTAATTTAAATCGTTCATCAATTTTCATTATAATTTCGTTGATTGTATTTCTTAATTCACTTTCAACAAAGGATTCAAACTCTTGGCTGCTTAAATTATTTGTTGCAAGTTTATTAGTACCTAAGAGATGAATGGCAATATACGCGATTTCTTGCTCAGGAAAAGAAACATCAAAAGCTGATTCAATTTTTTCTACTATCTTCTTGGCCACTCTGTATTCTTTTTTTGAATATATCCCTTCAAATTCTTTAGGTGGAAGAGATATATAATTTTTATCGTAAATTCGCTTACAAGCGATAGCGAAATGAATACTTAAATTATTTAAGGCAATATCAGATAAGTCAATCTCATTCTCCCGGATTTCCTCTAGAATGATACATTGGATCTTATTTAATACTTCTGTTGAAAGAATTGAGTTCGTCACGTTTTGTATATTAAATTTAGCCGATTCTCTATTTAATAAATACTCTGACAAGCAAAACCTAAAATTCATCTCATTTCCTACTACCTTAACTCCATAATATGGCCTACTTTCTATCTCGAGTTGAAAGCTTTTTAATATTTTCCTTACTTCAATCAAATCATTCTGCAGTGTAGATTTGCTTATATATAGTTCATCCGCAATGTCATCTAATTTAATATAATTATTCGCAAGAAGTAGTTTTCTAATAATATTATTGACACGCTCTTCAGGTGAATTGGGTGGTTTATTAGCTAGATTATTAGATTTATTAAACACCTTTTGTAAAAAAAGCTTGAATGTTTTCTCGTCATTAATAACTAGCTCATACCCAACTCCTCTTGTTGACTTAATGTATCCACCACCTTGTAATAAAATATCATTTAGTTCCTTTATGTCATTCCGAATCGTTCTTGATGTTACTAGAATAGTGTTAGCTAAATCATTACTAGTAATTGGTGATTTGATAGATATCAATTCTTTTAATATTAGCATCATTCGACTAGTCAGCATCCCAATCACTCCTATATATTATATATAGTAAATGAATAATCAGACATGAGCATCCTACATTCATTTTATTTCGTTGAATAATTTTTCACAAATATTAGGTGAAATTCGAATAAAGATACTTAATTAAAGTTTAAGGCACGGAATGATAGAAGGATATTATTAGAAGTTTCACTAATCGTATAGGAAGAATTTGAATAAAATGACTATGCCCCCCAGATGGGGGGGCATGAAAGAATAGCTACTTAAGCAAAATATACGTGGAGTATCCCACAATTCTATAGTTACTCACACTAATTTAGTATTAGGATACTTCTCGTTATATTGCTCACTGAGAATAAATCACCGAACGTTTAAAAATATTTCCTGCTTTTGTTTTTCCTTCGATATCAATCGTAATTGTATAAGTGCCGTCTTTTTCATCTAGTTGAAGAGATTGCGAGAGTGCGTCACGGCCTGTTGCCTGCCATTGTGTATGATTTTTCGGATTGTTCGTTTCGATGACATGGTAGGTCGCTACGAGACTATCCTGGTCAATCTTAGAAGATTCAGCATGGAGTAATACAAGATTATTCCCGAGCAATACATTTCCGTTTTCCGCTGATAGCAAGTGATCACTTTGATAATCAGCTACGAGCAAATATGCATTTTCTTCTGCAGGAGATTGAGTCTTGATTTTCCATTCACCACTTACAGGCGATGGTACCTCCATAACATATCTACTCGCATCCTTGAAGATTCCTTCTTCCATCTGCACCTCTTTAACTGACACATCCACTTTTTTCCCTGTTGGAGAAAGCAATTCAACTTCCGTTAGCGACTCTGCAGTCAATATCTGAAGTCCCAATGAGTCCACGTCCTCCTCGACATATACAGAAATCTCATCTTGTTCAGTTAACGGCCCTCCATCGACCCAGTGATTCGTTTTCGGCATAGGAAAATTCTTCTCTTCACCTATTGGTGTTGAGTTATTTGTTGTGACGAGTTGATGTCCGCTCAAATAATCTCTGAAAACAGGAAAAGTTGCCCCTGAACGGACGGATGTGTGGTTCCAATCGCCGATTCTTAATTCCTGTCCACCAGGCAAATTACTACTTGCCACCGTGACAACTCCATCGTTTGGACCATAACTGGATAAATACACTCCGCCAAACCAATTGGCAGAGAAAGGCGTTCCCCAATTTGTCCCACCGATTGTATAATAATTATGTTGATAAGCATTTCCGTTTGCATCCGTCTGCGCTCGAAAATCCGCCATATACGCTGTCTGCATGGAAGCTGTTCCTTCCCCCTGCATTCCGATCAACTCAGCAAGCCAACCCGCTCCACCACTATAGGCAAGATCAGCAAGCTCCGAACCGTGATGTGGACTGGAAAGTGTGATGACATTTTCTACGTAGGGTCCTGCATCATAATACGTTAGAGCCGTCTGCGTATCGACTCCACCTTTACTGTAGGCTACAACGGTAATCTGTTTCCCGTTAAAAGCGTTGGAGATTTCTCGAATCTTAGAAGCTAACAAACTTCCATTATTCCACATATCGGCCGACTCGCCGCCCGCATCATGAAGCTGGATAAATGCCGTTTGATACCCGGCTTGATAGGCCGTCTCATACATATCATTATTTTCCCAGAAGATTTGGGCCACATTATTTAAACCAGGGACAAATAATAAAACAGGGGCATCTGCAATCAGATTGTCAGGAGTTTCTCCACGATACCATTCACCAGGGGTTTCATCATTTCCGTTCCCTCCTTTTCCAGAAACGGTATTCGACGATGAATCTTCTACCAAGACAGGTGGCGGCACTTCCTCCTGTGCAGATACTGTTTGTGTGCATCCAAGGTGTATTCCAGCTGTCAAAATGCCAAGAAAACAAACTGCCAGGAAACGATTTAGTCTTTTCATTTTTCACTCTCCTATTATTAATTTTATGTGAACACCATGACACTTGGTGTTAACAAAGGAAGGACAGCTAAGAGGAATAGGATAAAGAATGAGGGGTCTACGCTGCGCAGAAATGCTAAATATTTTTATTGATAAGTAAAAATTTAGCAAATTCAAACTCTAGTATAATACATACAGAAATGAATAAAGAGAAACGAAACTACTAAATGAAGCAAGTTAGCTAGGCATATTCAACCGGGTCTATCAGAGTTATGAAACAATGAAGAACAATTCATCTACTAAATAAAGGTCTAAAAGGACATAAACAAACAACCTTCATGTTTAAAAACATAAATATATGCCGAGACTTCATCTACCTTAACCTTACAGATTCCGCCATATGCGTCACCAAAAATCTCCAACTATGATAGAATTAGAAAGTTGAAAAATCTATAAAAAGGAAGGTACATGATGGCACAGTCAAAACTGACAAAACAACAAATTTTCACTCGTATTATTCTACGACTTTTCTTAATCACACTTGGCGCAGTAATTTACGCCCTTGGACTTGAAGGATTCCTCATTCCAAATTCCTTCATGGATGGAGGAGTGACGGGGGTCTCTATCATCGTCTCCAGCTTAACGGACGGTAATCTATCCCTCTTCCTCATTCTGTTTAATATTCCGTTTTTATTTTTCGCTTATAAATTGATGGGGAAAAAGTTTACGATTTTCAGCTTGTATGGAATCATCATTCTATCCATTTCAACAGCAATATTCCGAGATATCCCTACTTTTACCGACGAAATGCTTTTAGCTACGATTTTTGGAGGAGGCATGCTTGGGATCGGACTTGGCATCGTCATCCGTTATGGGGCGGCAATGGATGGTTCAGAAATTCTAGGTGTTGTGCTTGCAGGTAAATTTCCGTTTAACGTTAGTGATTTTATTATGGCATTCAATGTCATTGTTTTCACAATCGGCGGCTTTGTATTCGGCGGAGAAGCTGCAATGTATTCTGTCGTCGCTTATATCATCGCCGCAAAAGTGATGGATACGGTTGTCGATGGATTCAATGAACTGAGTGCCTTCCACATTATCACTGATCAAGCCGATGAAATGGGAAATGCCATCGTTGAGGAGCTTGGCAAAACAGTTACCTACTTGAATGCAGAAGGCGGCCATTCCGGTGAACAATTGAAAGTCATTTATGTCGTTGTATCGATATTAGAAGAATCCAAACTACGAGATTTAATCGATGACGTCGATGAGCATGCATTTGTTTCAGTGAGTACGGTGAATGAAGTTAAGGGTAAGTTGTTTAAGAAGAAGATGGCGTAAGTTTGGGAGAAAGACTGGTTTTTTGCCAGTCTTTTTTATGTGGTGAAGTGTACACTTGCGCTGATCTCTTAGGGCGAAACAAGAGATTATAGTGGTGAATCATACAAGAGAGTGCTTCTATTGTCATGATGCATGCTGAATCGGAGATAAAACTTACTAGAGAGCCGTCCTATGGTCACGAAACAGGCTGATATGGTATCAAAACGTACAAGAGAGAGCCTCTATTGTCATGAAGCATGTTGATTCGGTAGTAAAACGTACTAGAGAGCCGTCCTATGGTCACGAAGCAAGCTGATATCGTGGTAAAACGGACAATAGAGAGGTTCTATTGACACGAATCAAGTCAAGTCCATAATTCTGTGTAAAAGCATATTTTCGACCAGTAGTAATATTATTTGAAATCATAGTGTGAGAGCAGCCACAGCTTTGCTGCTTGCCATTGACTGTAGTGCCCGATTCTTAGTATTT
>NZ_JAMBON010000190.1 GCF_023715655.1 Oceanobacillus luteolus
ACATTCCTACGGAAGAAATATTTACTGCTCCACATAAAAATAAGGTGAATGGCAAATTGGTAGGTACTAAACCTCTTATCTATGGGGGAAGTGTCATCGATGAATTCTATCTAATTTTTAAAGATGGGCGGATTACCGACTATTATGCCGCAAAGGGACAAGAAGTGTTACAAAATCTCATCGAAACAGACGAAGGTTCACATTCTCTAGGTGAAATTGCCTTGGTCTCTAATAAATATCCTCTTGATCAGTCAG
>NZ_JAMBON010000191.1 GCF_023715655.1 Oceanobacillus luteolus
GGGGGGGGGGGGGGGGGGGGGGGGGGGGGGGGGGGGGGGGGGGGGGGGGGGGGGGGGGGGGGGGGGGGGGGGGGGGGGGGGGGGGGGGGGGGGGGGGGGGGGGGGGGGGGGGGGGGGGGGGGGGGGGGGGGGGGGGGGGGGGGGGGGGGGGGGGGGGGGGGGGGGGGGGGGGGGGGGGGGGGGGGGGGGGGGGGGGGGGGGGGGGGGGGGGGGGGGGGGGGGGGGGGGGGGGGGGGGGGGGGGGGGGGGGGGGGG
>NZ_JAMBON010000192.1 GCF_023715655.1 Oceanobacillus luteolus
TTTCAAAATCCTCAAATTCTACAGGTTGGATGATCTTTTTTTTATATTTCTCAGAGTATACAAAATCATTAAATACATGAAGATACCCTGAAGCACCCATTTTATTCAAATCATACAATGCACCAACTGTTTAGTGCAAAATAAAAGTTAAGAGAATTGCAACCAAAATGTTAGAAGGTTGCACAAAAAGAAAAGGCTTGCCAGCCCTCTCAAAATACCCTACCGTTATTGGTGTCGAATCAACTAATGGTGGG
>NZ_JAMBON010000193.1 GCF_023715655.1 Oceanobacillus luteolus
TTCGTCTTTCGCAAATCACCACGCACACAGAGGCTCCATGTCAAGCCTTCACATATCTATTCAAATAAGCTTCAAAGCACAACCAAAAAACTAACTTAAATGTGTCCTAAATATTGACGTAGATCCACTGTATTAAGTGCAAGTGAGAGGGAATTATCAGAGAAGATTAGTGAATTATGTAAGAGTCGTTCCGAAATTTGGGCACAAGAAAGGGCAAAAAAGTTAAAAGAAGCCGCCCTTCGCAATCCATTTCA
>NZ_JAMBON010000194.1 GCF_023715655.1 Oceanobacillus luteolus
CATACCTAGCTTTCCATTCTATTCTTTTGTTAGCATCGTTCATTGGCATAACCTCCAGATTTTTTTCTAAAGAGATTATCTCAAGAACGGATATTTAATAGAAGGTGTTCATTGTTTGACGCTTACCGAAACCAGCGTCGCCATTTCGCCACCTCGCTTTTTGTTTTATTTGATTACATACAAGATAAGCGATTTCCATGCGTAAGTCAAGAACCTACGTTCGTATTCATAAAAGAAAAAAATGAATTATTGA
>NZ_JAMBON010000195.1 GCF_023715655.1 Oceanobacillus luteolus
TTATCATCTCGACGATCTCGCTTTTTTCGTGTAATCGTAATGGTTTCGAGCGTTGGTTCTTCGATTTCTGGATTCGCAGTATCTTCAGCTTCATTGAAAAGGGAAAGTTGATCTGGATTGGTCTTCTGTAAGCCCGAACTAAGAAATTTTATAATAGAAGCAACTAAAATTAAAAACAGAAACGCCAAATAACCGTGAATCTGAGATGTTTTAAACAGATTTACGGTTATTTTATTTTTTTGCACATGTTGCT
>NZ_JAMBON010000196.1 GCF_023715655.1 Oceanobacillus luteolus
CAATCATTTTACGGAAATCATCATTATATCGTTTACCGTTATTTCTTGTATTCATCGGACACATCCTCCTTGAAATTCATTGTATAAATTTAACTTAGATGTGTCTATGAAACTATACTAGCATCAACAGCTTCAGATGTTGGGAATGCTAGTAAAGTAAGCAATGATACCTTTGAATATAGGCTTCCAAATACACCCCTATATTCAGGAAAAACCTGATCTAATAAGGAATGTAACTGCAGCTTAGCTTTGG
>NZ_JAMBON010000197.1 GCF_023715655.1 Oceanobacillus luteolus
ATACCATTGAAGAACACTTTTTTGAACTGCCGGATCATATTGTGGCGGACGCAGGATACGGTAGCGAACAGAATTATGAAGATATTATCGAAAATCGAAATAGAATTCCACTTATTACGTACAATCACTAGCGTTGCATAAATAATGCCAGAATTTTCAGTTTTAATCTTTTTTCTATTAGAGCCAAAAAAGTAAATACCCAACTAAAGGTGGCTCCATTCATTTTTTTTACAATATACAATTAGACTTGA
>NZ_JAMBON010000198.1 GCF_023715655.1 Oceanobacillus luteolus
TAAATATTAACAAGACCCCGAATTTTCGCTAATTTACTTTAATGCAAATAAAAAGTCCTTTATAATGGATTTATTCAGGTGGTAACCCATCCAAATCCAAAAATAAAGGACAAATCTCATGGATAAGGTTACACGAAAAACTTCATTTGGACAATGGTTTTCACCAATCAATCTTCAATTATTTGAAGAAAGTGTGAAAACGTTGAAATTAGATTACTATACAAAAAAACTAACGACAGAGTCATTTT
>NZ_JAMBON010000199.1 GCF_023715655.1 Oceanobacillus luteolus
AGCTCACTCCATTCATGTCGTTAGAACCAATCTAAGTACACGAAGAAAGAATAATTCGTCTCATTCATGTCGTTAGAGTCACTCTAAGTACACGAAGGAAGAAAAACTCACCCCATTCATGTCGTTAAAGCCACTCTAAGTACACGAAGGAAGAATAGCTCACTCCATTCATGTCGTTAGAACCAATCTAAGTACACGAAGAAAGAATAATTCGTCTCATTCATGTCGTTAGAGTCACTCTAAG
>NZ_JAMBON010000019.1 GCF_023715655.1 Oceanobacillus luteolus
GGGAGGGTGGTCGCATTCAAAACTGGGCCATGGTTATGAACCAGCTTCTTCTTCATGATGAACTGAAAGATAGGGTGTTAAAGTACCTTGAATAAATGGGAACTTACACACTTTATTTGACAAGCCCCCGAATGGAGTATAGAATCATTCCTTCATGTCTTTATAGAGTTTCTAAGAGCCTGAATGGAGTGTGGAATCATTCCTTCGTGTCTTTATAGAGTTTCTAAGAGCCCGAATGGAGTAGAGAATCATACCTTCATGTCTTTATAGAGTTTCTAAGAGCCCGAATGGAGTAGAGAATCATACCTTCATGTCTTTATAGAGTTTCTAAGAGCCCGAATGGAGTGTGGAATCATTCCTTCGTGTCTTTAAAGAGTTTCTAAGAGCCCGAATGAAGTGCAGAATCGTTCTTTCGAGTCTTTGTAGAGGTTATAAGAGCATGATCCGGATAGAAATATCTCCTTCGTGCCGTTTAAAGATCCTAGGAGCGTGAGGGAGATAAAGTTTATCTGGTTTATGTTGTTATAGAGCTTCTAATAACGTGAACGATTTGATTTCCCCATTTTTCATTTTAGAAGTTATCCATAATGGACTGTCAACGAATGATAAATTTAATATTTGGATTTTCTTCCGTTGCATCATGAAACAACTGAACAATGGCTTGGGCGTATTCACCTAAGTTTTCAAGCAGGTCATCATGATGAAGCAGCTCAATCTGCAACACTTTGTTATATGTACTTAGTACATCCCATAATGCATCCAGGTTATTTCCATAGTATTCTTTTATAGACAATTTATCTTTTAAATATGGATGTACATCTTCTTTTGTCAGCATTTCTTTTCCATTCAATGTAATATATTTCATTTTATTCATCTCCATATAATAGAGTAAAAGTTTCATAATGGTCATCCGTATAGTAAATCAGCCCATCATTCGAATATACAATCCGTTCGGGACCACGATAGCCGCCTTCATAGTTGATATCGGCTTCGTAGTATTGCCTGCCTTCTTTTTTCGGAAGTTTTCCTTCGCGATTATAAAATTTATCACCGCCGATACTTTTCTTGTCGGTAACTTCCCAAAGGTTGCCTTCACTTGCCTCCCAGCCTAATTCGCTTGCTTCACGTTTTGTTATATAGTTTGGTGGGAGTTTGTTGTATGTATGGATGTATAGTGCAACTTCTTCTTTACTTGTATAATGTCCATCTTCTGTTATAACGGTCAGATCTTCGTCCTGCAGCACATCCAACAATTCCGTTGGTGAACAACCGGCTAATAGTATGCTGAGCAGTGTTAGAAAAAATAAATAAATGATTTTCTTCGGCATTGTTTACCTCCCATGATATAGGGTATGTGAAATTTAATAGTCATTTGTATTATATCACGCTAATAGAAGAGTAGGTAAAACTTTTTTCTGTTTTTAGATAAAAAACAGCAAGAAGTTTAGGGTTTATGGTTAATGAATATAACTTATAATCATTATACAATTATATTGTGAAATAAATCACAAACTTAAAGAGGAGTGTTAAAACATGAATGATCTTAAAGGTAAAGTAGCAATCATTACAGGTGGAGCTTCTGGTATTGGTTTAGCAACGGTTGAAGCATTTCTTGATAAAGGTTCTAAAGTCGTATTAAGTGATTATAATGAGGAATTAGGTAAACAACAAGCTGAACGTCTGGCTGAAAAAGGAGAAGTAATCTTTGTGAAAGCTGATGTTTCAAAAGAGGAAGAAGTTAAGGCGCTTGTTGATAAAACGGTAGAAACTTTTGGTACAGTAGACGTTATTTTCAACAATGCTGGGATCGGCTCCCAAGGCGAAACACATGCCCTTTCTTATGAAGACTACGAAAAAGTAATAAAAATCAATCAGGATGGTGTGTTCTTTGGTGCAAAGCATGCCCTTAATGTGATGCGGGAAAATGGTGGCGGGGTCATCATCAACTGTGCCTCTATTCTAGGTCTTGTTGGTGAGCCGACTGCTTTTGCATACAACGCTGCGAAGGGTGCAGTCGTATTAATGACTAAATCGTTGGCACTTCAGTATGCGAAAGATAATGTCCGTTGTGTGGGAATTGCTCCGGGTTATGTAGAATCTGGTATGGTAAATAAAGAAGCATTAGGAGAATACTATGATGGACTAGTTGCAAAACATCCAATCGGACGTCTTGGTGTGGCAGATGAAATTGCCCACGCAGTCATCTTCGCTGCAGAGAACACATTCTTAACAGGACTCACCATTCCAGTTGATGGTGGGTATACAGCTCAATAATGGAATATTGATCAAAACTCAAAACAGATATTGTTTTGAGTTTTTTATTTTGAATGCCCCTCATTGATATAGTTAATTTTCAAAAAGCGATATATAATCAAATTGGACTTATTTTTTTATGACAGGGGATAGGATTTTGAAAGAGAAAGAGATGCATTGTTATCATTTTGCAGCAGAGATTTCTGCACCGATACATGTTGTATTTCAATGCTTAAACAAAGACGAACATGTATTGAAGTGGAATACTCAAATCATTAGAAATATATATGAAGGCAGTGAAGAGGATCTAGAGGCAGGCTCAACTTTTACAACGGTCCAAAAAATAGGTGGAAAGGTATATGAATTGAAAGGAAAGTATGTAGAGTACGATCCACCATATTTCGCTGTTGTAGAGACGGAAACAAAAGAAGGTATAAGCAAGACGGAATATAGACTAGAGGAACTAGACGGAGAAACGAGTTTTACCGTTGATGTATATTTAATCCCATCGAGCTGGATTTACAAAACGACAATGAAAATGATGAAATGGGCTGTTAAGCGGATGTATGATGAGCAGTTTGAAAGATTTGTAGATTATATCCATACGGAAATGTAATGTTCTTCCATTCCGTATAGTCGGTTTGACGATAAGCAAAACTTATTCGGAAAAATAGAGGGAGAATGTATAGTTTGAAGAACCCGGTGGTACATAATAACACAGGGTTCTTTTATTTATATACAAATCAAAGATGTGGAACGGAGGCAATCAATGAAACAAATAGCTTATCATTTACGGGGAAGCTTAAAATTGCTGCGGATGATAGCGGTTTTGTCATCCAGCATGGTTACGATTTTATCAAGTTTGCTCCCTCTATATCTCTATTCAAACCTTGATACGATTACTCTAACATTCATGTTTCTCTTTTTAACTTCTGCAGCGATCCTCTTTCATGGGGTATTGACACATGTATTTAATGATTATACCGATCATCTTTCTGGAACAGATACAAAAAGTCCTGCTATCTTGTCAGGTGGGAGCAGAGTGATTCAGGATGGTATTTTCCCACCAGAATTGCTTTGGAAGATCGGTAAAATACTTTCGGGTACTTTTCTGTTGCTTGCTGTTCTTTTCTTCTTAACGAGTCAAATTAAATTGAGTCTACTTATATTAATTGGGATATGGGCAGCGGTTTCGTATTCTCTTCCGCCTTTCCGTTTTAGTTATCGTCCATTTCTTGGTGAGTGGCTAAGTTTATTTCCTGCTTTCATATTTTTAGGGATTGCTGGTCCATGGTTGCTTCTTGATCAGATACCGGATTGGGCATACCAGAATGCAGTAGTGAATGCACTCGTCTGTATGGCTTGGGTCATGGTCCATCATATTCCAGATATGGAAGCGGACAGAGAGGCAGTGCCACCTAAAAGAACATCGGTCGTATGGTTCGCTGAGTTATTTGGCCAATCTGCCGCAAAACTGCCAGCTATAATCTACTTCTTGTTAACTGGGTTTATTGCAATTTGGATTGCATATTATCGTCCATTGGCTGCTATGATGTTGGCTGTTCTTGTCCTACTTGCAGTTTGGTTATTGATAAGGGTGAATACCCAAGATGCTTATGACGTTACGAAAGTGGAGAAATACTTATTGGCTATCGCTATGCTGATAGCTCTGGGATTAGGAGTTATTCAGTAGTCTTTCATAAAGAAACTCATGACATGTTAATGTTTTGAGTTTCTTTTTTGTTTTATAATGTTTTGAGTTTCTTTTTTGTTTTATAAAGATAGTATACGGGATGGCTCATATAGGCATAAATCCCCTTAATTCGTTCTATACATAGTAGTAACATCATTATTATTCTTCTCCTGCATCAATTTTGGCCTTGTTTTATAATACCCTCCTTGTTTGTTCATTTTTGATGAATCAAATCGATAAAATTCCTAAGTATTATGGTGATTTATTATTATATTTTAATTTCATGCTTGTTAAAAACTGCTGGGAAAGTTTGTAGGTTTTTATTGTCCTAAAACAGAGCTGTTGATATGGCAACACTTGGAGTTGCTTAAAAATATGGGAGGGAGATATGCGATGTGAGATTTTGTAAAGAGTGCTACGAGCTACTAGAAGATGATCAAAGCTTTTGTCCAGAATGCGGTAGCGAGCATCCTGATTATCAATCTAGCCAAGATGAGGAAGAGTTACGTTATAACACCAGACATCTGCTATCGAAACGGACAAAGTGGGTAGTTTGGATAGCAGGTGTGTTTGGTGTTCTTTTTATAGGATTGCACTTATTTTTAACATTTTATTTTGACCCTATGAAAGATTTCAGAGGGATGGAGCGGGCCATTATAGAAGATGATGTCACTGCTTTTATGGAGTATATTGAACAGAATGATGCAGCTCTGATGGATGAGAAGAGTTATTTTGAGTTCATAAAATATGAGGAGTGGGAGGGGATAAAAGAACAATTTCTTCATCTTACTAAGGAAAACGAAAATGCTATGAATGAGATTATATATAGTAACAATGGAGGAAGGCTGTTCCATCTGAAAAAGGAATCCATTTTATGGTTTTATCATACCTATTCTTTCCAGGCGGTCCCTACGCGGTTCATAATTTCTGCGAACATGGAGAGGACAGAAGTTTCGATTGACGGCATCACCCATACACTGGAGACGATGGAACCAACGGAACTGATGTGGGTCTATCCTGGAAAATATACGGTTCAGGCTTATGCTAATAATAATTTTGGTGAATTCACTTATGAAGAAGAAGTAAATATTTATCCGAGTGAGGAGTATGAGTATTCTATTGGTTTCCTTGGAAAAACGTATCATTTCAGCACGAATAAAAATGATGCTTATTTATATATCAATGGAGAAAATACTGGAGTGAAATTTGCGGAATTGGATGAGTTAGGACCGTTTCCAGATGGTGCAAATCCGGAATTGCATGGAGTGTGGGAAAATGCAGCGGGAGAGATGATAGAGACGGCAGTTATGACACTCGCTGATAATGAGTTGTCTGGCTTGGATTTTTACTTTGTGGAGAACAACGACTTGAATGCAGTTGAACTGACGAATGAAGAAGCTGTACATGAAAATAGTGGACAGCTAGGAGAACTGGGACAATATCTTGCAAGTATCGTTGTGAACTTCCGGAATGACTATGAGACAGCCCTGAATAATAAGGATTTCAGTCTGATTGCGGACTATTTATTAATGGACAGTATTGTTTTCCGTGAACTCCGGGATTATATCGCGGCTCTAAAGGACAGCACGTATCAATTTGATTTTAAAGAAAATAATGTATGGAGCGTTGTATCAATGGAAGATGGGAGCTATATTGTTACGACCAATGAGAAATTTACTTTTACGAATCATCTAGACCAAGAAATTGATTATGAACGGATGAAGGAATATATCCTCATCGAGTCAGGGGAAACGTATCGGATTATGGAGATTAATTATGTGGAGACGAAACGGGAGTATTGAGGTGTCTGTAATTTCAAACAATAAAAGGACAGCCAGAAAATTGTTTTCTTTCATAGGCTGTCCCTTTTCGATTACAATCTAAATTGATGAATTAATTCATTCAATTCTTCCGCTAGTATAGCAAGCTCATCGGAACTCGCAACTACTTCTTCCATGGAGCTGGTAATCTGTTGGGAAGAGGCAGAGGTTTGTTCGACACCTGCTGCAGATTCCTCGGAGATTGCGGCAATCTCTTGAATATTGACGTTCATCTTATCACTTTTTACAGAGATGGAGGAAAGATTATCCGAAATGGTTCGAATCCCCTCTACCATCTGGGTAACGGAGGCACTGATTTCTTCAAATGTATTTCTCGTAACCGTTAATTGCTCTGCTCCTTGTTCTACTTCTTTATATCCATCACGTAAAGACTCCGTAACTTGTGCAGATTCATATTGAATCGTCTCGACGATGTCTGTGATGCCTGTAATGGATGAAGCTACTTGGTCTGCTAGTTTTCCGACTTCATTTGCAACCACTGCAAAGCCCTTACCACTTTCTCCAGCCCTAGCTGCTTCAATCGAGGCATTCAATGCAAGTAAGTTTGTTTGATCAGCAATTCCCTTAATCACAGAAACGAGTTCAGATATTTTTTTGCTTTCTGTATCCAGGCTTTCGACTTTTTCTACCGATTCATAAATGATATGGTCGATCCGTTTCATTTGTTCTGTCGAGCGTTCCATTAAGTTACTGCCCTCTGCGGTATGCTCAAGAACAGCATTGGAAGACTCGTAAACTTGTGTACTATTGTTATGCGCTTCAATAGCTTCTTCCGAGAATGAAGCCATGATTGCGGATAATTCTGTTGTCGAATTTGCTTGGGATTCTGATCCGTCGGCTAAATCCTGCATCGTCGTGGCAACCTGTTCGGAACCAGCTTTCACATCGTTGGCTGATTGAGTCAGCTCTTCACTCTTGCTATTGACCGTTTCCGATACGGTGCTGATTTTACTAATCAATTCACGCATTCTTTGCTGCATCAAATTTGTGGAATTAACGAGCTGTCCTATTTCATCCTGAGATTTTGTTTCGATGTTGACAACGTTTAAGTTTCCTTGGCCAAGCTCGTTCATCACTTCAGTGACCCGTGGGATATTTCTAAGCATACGTGTCAGAACGATGGTGACGACCACCAGCAAAATCAGACAGGCTGCGATAAAGAATGAAACCATGAATAGTGTGAACGTCTTGAGCACGGATAGTGCTTCTTCTTCCGGTAAGCTTGTACCGATTGCCCATCCTGTTGTTGGTACAGGTGAATATCCAACATATTCTCTGTTGTTATTTACTACAAGAGATTGCAAACCGTTTTCCCCGGCAAGCATTTTAGTTCCAATATCACTGATTTCCCCGTCGAAAGAGAGGATATTCTTCTCATCGTTCAGTATAAACGAGTCATCTGGATGGTAAATAAATGTTCCATCATTTGTGACTAAGAAGGAATAACCATTCTCTCCAAGTTTGAAAGACTCCATCAGATTAGGTAACTCATCTAAGAATATATCAATTGCGACAATCCCGATGACATTGCCATTCTCACTAATTGGTGTCATCGCACTTAGGATGATTTCTCCAAACACCTCATCCATATACGGTTCGGTAAAATAAACGTCCTCCTCTGCAATTGCTTGTTCATACCATGGTCTAGATGCGATATCGAAGGAAGGATCGGATAATACTTCATTACTTCCGACTAAAAAGTTCGAACGATTACTTGCCACCCATGCCATAGCAATCGACTCATCGGTCTCTACAATTTCATCCAGCGCTTTAGAAACCCCTGCATAATAATCATTATCAAGAGCATCGTCTCTGGAGTCCGTAGTGTTTAAGTATTTGATTACTTCCTGGTTTGTAACGATTTGACGGACGATAGTAGCTTTTTCTTTAAACATGCTATTAACTTGATCAGCTATGGCATCACTTTGATTAGCCAGGTTCTCTTCCACACGCTCTAAAAGAATCGATTTCGTATAGGAGTGAATGAAGAAACCAGTGGCAGAGAATACCAAAAATATAGCTATGAAAAGTGCAAATGTGACTTTTCTTGAGATTTTCCTTTGAATCCAGTTGAATCTTGGTGATTTTTTGCTTTTGCTTGATGACATATTTCTACCCGCTTCCTAATAATTTTATTGGTGCTTTGAAATCTAGTATGGATTTTGTCTGCCCTTTAGTTTATCGGTTACATTAAAATATAATTAATAGATTGTTAAATTTTCGTAAAAAATAGTGGAGTCTTAAAGAGGATTTTTATCGATGGTAGATAAAGTTATGATCCAATTCATTTTTGTTAAAAAATAACCTTCTAGTTCCACTTAGAGGAACAGCAACCTTTCCTCCATCGGAAATTCAATGTAGACTGAAGAGAGATAGTCTGACTATTTAGTAATTATACGTTTGATAACGACCCTCTAAGTTTTTGCACAGACAACAAAAATCCATAAGAAAAGAGGAATGAGATTGAAAAATATAGCCGTAATTGGAGCAGGGATAATGGGGCATGGCGCCGCACAGTTATTTGCCTTAGCTGGTAAACATGTAAAAATCCAAGCACGACGGGAATCCTCTCTGGAAAAAGCACGACAACTTATTAGTAACAGCCTAGAAATAATGGTAGAGAAGAGAATGCTGGAAGAAAAAGCAGTGGAACAAACGTTAGCTCGAATCACTTTCACAACAGATTTACTGGAAGCGATACAAGGAGCAGATTTTATTCTTGAATCGATTCCGGAAGTTCTCGATCAAAAAATAGCTACTTATAGAATCATTGAGGACGCGGTTTCGAGTAGTGTAATTATTTCATCTAACACATCTACATTTCCATTGGAAGATTTGACCCAAGGGGCAAGTCATCCAGAAAGATTCATCATTACTCATTTCTTTAACCCGCCACAACTGGTGCCTATTGTAGAAATCGTTCAATTTGAAAAGACAGAAGAACATATCGTAAACAAAACGTATGACCTCATGAAAGAAATTGGTAAGTCTCCAGTAGTTCTAAAAAAAGAAATTACAGGTTTTATCGTCAATCGCATTCAAGTAGCGATGCTCCGTGAGGCGTTTCATTTGATGGAAGCTGGTGTTGCAACTGCGGAAGATATTGATATTGCGATGAAGGGGAGTCTCGGTTTTAAGTGGGCATTCTGTGGTCCAATGGAAAGTCAGGATCTGGCAGGTCTTGAAACAACAAAGGCAATGGTAGGCAACATTATGAAAGATCTATCAAACTCAAGAGAAGTTTCAACTCTTCTAACCGACATGGTAGAAAATAAACAACATGGTATTCGAACAAATCAAGGCTTTTATAAATATGATGATTTCGGTGAAAAAGCTATCGAAACAAGAGATGATCACTTCCTGGATCTATTGAAGTTGCAGCTTAGTAAAAGTAAAACTTTTTCATCCCAAAAATAAAGCTAGGCAGGGGTTTCCCTGCCTATTCTTCGCTATACTTATGTTGGATAACCGCATAAATGATCTTCTTTGCAAGCTTTTCCATTTGTGAGTTCCTTCGGTAATGGACATATACTTTATTTTGTATTTGGTCCAGCTCATCGATTCTCTTCGTTATAATCTTCGAATGATATTTAGAATCAATTCCGAGCTCTGGAATGATTCCAATCCCTAAATCATTTGCTACGGCGTTCAGCAGCATTTCATTATTCTCAACATCCACACGTGTGATGTCCCGAGCCCGGATAAGCTTTTGATCAATCGACTTCCATAGTGAAGAGTTCCTTTTATAACTGAAAATGGTCTCATGATGTAAATCTTCTATAAACAGGGGGTGTTTTTGACTAAGATGGTGATTGATAGGGAGAACGACAACAAGCTGATTGTCGAAAAGATATTCTGAAATGATATTCTGGCTGTCTGTAAGGATATCTCTCGTAAAAATTAAATCTAGTACTCCTGATCGCAACATTTCATTTAAATTGGTGGAATCATAGTGATCAACAATTTGTGCATTCGTATTTTCTGTGGATTTTACAGCTTTCAAGATTTCAATAATGAAAGAATAGGAATACCCGGGTGAGAACCCGACTTTTATCACAGGTTTTTTAACCATCTGTTTAATCTCTTTTGCGTGATTCATATAAATTAAGATATTTTTAGCATACTCCGTAAATAAGACCCCTTCTTCGGTCAAGGAAATTTCATGGCCAAGCCTCGAAAATAACGAACACTGCAAGATTTCTTCTAATGATTTGATTCTTGATGTAACTGTAGGCTGGGTGACATTAAGGACTTCCGCAGCCTTCGAATAGCTTTTGTATTCGGAAATAGTAAGGAAAGTCTCCAATTGGCACTCGTTCATATAATCCCCCCAAGAACTTACTTTTAAAAAACGATACATTTCACTATTATTTCAGACAATTCTTAAGCTTTGTTATAAATATTAGTTTATTTAACCATAAAATGTCAATGAAAACGTTATCAAAAATAAACAAAATCATAACGACTATAAAATATATTTTTGAAATTAATTGAAAAGCAAAATAAATTCAATTGGTATCTAAATAATCTGTCTATTATACTTGATTTGAGTAAAAATTTTCCAATGCAATGTAAGTGGTTACATTGTGTTGGCAATTAATCATATTGGAGGGGTTCATATGGAAATCATCCAAGATAATTTTGAAAAGAGCGAGTTTCTTGTTAACAGACGTGTGTTTTCTGACAAAGAAATTTTGGCAAGAGAGCGAGCGGAAATTTTCAGCAAATGTTGGTTATTTATTGGACATGAGACGGAAATCCCGGAAATCGGAGATTACAAGCGTAAAAAGGTAGGTGGCCGTAACTTATTATTTGTCCGCAGTCACGACGGTGAGGTTCGGGCGTTATTCAATACATGTCCGCATCGTGGAGCACTTGTTTGCAGGGAAGATTCAGGGAATTCAAGGGTCTTTCGTTGCTTCTATCACGCGTGGAGTTTTAAAAATGATGGAGAACTAGTAGGGATGCCAGGTAAGGATGGGTTCCCTGAAGATTTTAATGATGAAGGTACCAAGAATATGAAAGCGGTTAACCGACTTGAAAGCTACCGTGGTTTCATGTTCGTTAACTTTGATGACAATGCTATTTCCCTAGAAGAATACTTAGGAAATGCGAAAGAATACATTGATTTGGTTGTTGATCAATCAGAGCACGGGATGGAAGCTTTAGGCGGTGTTCAACAGTATAGTGTGAGAGCGAACTGGAAGCTGTTGGCGGAGAATAGTGTGGATCTATATCATGGCATGCCGACGCACAAAACGTACTTTGATATAAAGCAGGCCCAAGATCCTAACTTAAAGCGCGTGCGTTTAGAAGGTAGAGGAATCAGCTTAGGCAATGGTCATAGTGTCATTGAATACGAGGCACCGTGGGGAAGACCGGTTGCGCAATGGACACCGATTTGGGATGACGATTTCAAGAAAGTCATGGAAAAAATGAAGCAAAGATTAACGGAGCGTTTTGGAGAAGAACGTGCCAATCGTATAGCCAACTTCAACAGAAATATTGTTATTTTCCCGAATCTCGTCATCAATGACATTATGGCAGTAACCGCAAGAACCTTCTATCCTACATCCCCAGGATATATGGAAGTACAGGGTTATGCATTGGCTCCTAAAGGTGAAAGTGAAAAACATCGTTTAGCGAGAAATAATAACTTCCTAGAATTCTTAGGCCCAGGCGGCTTTGCAACTCCAGATGACAACGAAGCATTGGAACTATGTCAGGAAGCTTATAACAACAACGCCGAAGTCCAGTGGAACGACATTTCCAAAGGAATGGTCAGAGGAGAAGAAAACGCACTCGCGACTGATGAACTGCAAATGCGGAGTTTTTGGAGACATTATAACACGATTATTCAACAATCCCTGGAAAAGGAGGTTGCACACCAATGACAGTGAAAACAGTAGAGCGTCAGGATGTTGTCGATTTTCTATACACCGAAGCGAAGATATTGGATGAATGGAGATTGAAAGAGTGGGCGGCATTATTCACAGATGATGGGACGTATATCGTTCCGCCGATTGGCAATCCGGAGGCCGAACCAACGACATCCCTTTACTACATCCATGATAACCGGACGCGACTCCAGGACCGGGCGGAAAGGCTACTGAAGAAAGAAGCCCATGTGGAGTACCCGCATTCTACGACGACTAGAAATTATCATAATATCCTTGTTGGTGATTTGGATGCTGATGTCATTACGGTGGAATGCAATTTTACAACCCATCGTACGAAGCGGGAAGTAGTCGATACGTTTATCGGCAAATTGAAATATGAACTCGTGATCGAAAATGATAGATTAGCAATCAAACATAAAAAAGTAGTTTTAAATCTTGATAGTTTAAGACCCCAAGGCAAAATCAGTTTAATCCTTTAGCTTCATGAGAGGTGGTACATGAATGAGAGATGAAATTGAAGTAGTCGATATCGCCATAATTGGCGGAGGGCCTGTAGGTATGTTTACTGCCTTTTATGCAGGCATGCGACAAGCAAGTGTAAAAATAATCGAGAGTTTACCGCAGCTAGGTGGTCAGCTAGCTGCGTTATATCCAGATAAATATGTTTATGATGTAGCAGGTTTCCCTGAAATTAAGGCAAAAGATTTGGTGGATCGCCTGATGAAGCAGATGAGCCAATTTGAACAGGAAATCTGCCTAAATGAAGAGGTTCTCGAGGTAACGAGGGAAGAGGATGTATTTAAAATAACGACAAGCTCGGACGTTCATTATTCCAGAACGATCATTATTACGGCAGGTAATGGTGCGTTTAAACCACGAATGTTGAATTTGGATAACGAAGCAAAGTTTGAACATGCGAATCTGCATTACAGTGTACATGATATCCAGGATTTTGCAGGAAAAGACGTCTGTATTTTTGGTGGAGGAGATTCAGCTGTCGACTGGGCATTAATGCTTGAAAATATCGCATCAAGCGTTTCCATTGTCCACAGAAGAGATCGATTCCGTGCCCATGAACATAGTGTCCAACAATTGAAGGACGGTTCGGTACAAGTGGTTACCCCTTATGTTCCGAAAGAATTAATAGGGGAATCGAAAGTTGAATCCATTATTTTAAGAGAAGCAAAAACAAAAGAGGAAATCGAAATAATAGCAGATGATTATATCGTAAATTATGGTTTCATCTCCAATTTAGGTCCTATCAACAATTGGGGATTGGAAATCGACAAACAATCGATTGTCACGAACTCGCGGGCAGAGACGAACATACCTGGGATTTATGCAGTTGGAGATATTTCAACCTATCCCGGAAAAGTAGAGTTGATGGCAACTGGATTTGGAGAAGCACCAATTGCAGTTAGTAATGCAAAAATATTCATTAACCCGAATGAATCGTTACACGTTGCACATAGCACGTCGATCATGAGCAGAAAAAATAATGAACGGAAAAAAGAAAAAGTTAAAAATTAGGGAGTGGATGAGATGGCTAAGGTTCCAGAAAGTATTGCACAAGATTCTACACAGGCAAGGTTAGATGCTTACCTACGAACGGTCGCACATTTAGGTCATGTTGAAATCGGTGTGACAAAATTTGAAGAGTCTTTACGTTTTTATCGAGAAATACTTGGTCTTGAAGTAACCGAAGTGGAAGGGGATCGTGCGTATTTACGTGCATGGCAAGATTATGATCACCATACTTTAGTACTGAAAGCAGCGGATGTTTCCGAAGTGAATCGCGTAGGTTGGCGTGTCAGCTCAAAAGAATCATTGGATTTATTTGAAACACAGTTAACGAAGATGGGCATTGATTTTACTTGGGTGGAAGGTGGAACGAAGAAGGCACTGGGTGATGCGATTCATTTTACATCTCCATCAGGAATTCCCATCGAACTGTATTGGGAAAAGGAATTATTCACGACAGATGATCCGAACTTGAAATCCCTGATGCCGAGCCATCCAAGCAAATATCCTGCAAGAGGTGTCTCACCGCGTCGTTTCGACCATGTGAATTTCATGGTTAATGATGTGCAAAAAGAGCAACAATGGTGGACGGAATTACTAGGTATTCATCATCGTTATTTTGTACAAAACAAAGAAGATATCCGGTTAGGATCATGGTTAAGCCGCACAAATATTGCGCATGAAATAGCCTTTATGAGAAACGGCAATCAAAATGGAGGGATTTTCCACCACCTCGCCTATTATCTGGATTCACCAGATGAATTATTAAGAGCTTCCAATATCATGGCGGAAAATGGTATTAAAATCGAATGGGGACCAGGAAAACATGGTACGAGTGGTGCACAATTCATCTATGTATTTGAACCATCTGGTCACCGAGTAGAAATCTGGACAGGAGGATTGTTGATGTTTGCTCCTGACTGGAAGCCGATAGAATGGCCGTCAAATGTTGGGGAGCTCGGTATGGAAATGTGGGGAAGCAAACCGCCGGAGTCTTATTTTACGTACGGTACGAAATTAGGAAAATAAAAAAGAAGGGAGATCCATTCTCCCTTTTAACCATTCAATGACTAGGAGTGCCTTTACTGTGGATAAAACTTTACGAATTGATTTTCATACGCATGTCATATCAGAAGAGTTTTTAAACTTAGCAGAGAAATACAATGATGAACGCTGGCCGATTCTAGAAAAAACATGTGACTGTGGTGCCAATATCATGATCAAAGGAAAGAAATTCAGAGAAATAACCGATCAAGCATGGGATACGGAAACACGTTTGAAGGATATGGAGGAAGAAGGGATACATATCCAAGTTTTATCTCCAATTCCTGTGACGTTCAGTTATTGGTCAGATCCTGAAAAGGGATTGGAGCTGGCGAAATTTCAAAATGATTTCATCGCTTCAATTGTTCAAAAGCATCCAACGAAGTTCATCGGGTTGGCCACTGTTCCTTTACAAGATACAAAATTAGCCATCCAAGAGATGGATAGGGCGATTAATGAATTGGGATTAAAAGGAATTCAAATCGGCAGTAATGTGAACGGAAAGAATTTAGATGATGAAGCGCTCGATGAATTTTTCAGGGCTGCTCATGAAATGGATGTTCCTTTATTCGTGCATCCGTGGGAAACGATGGGAAGAGAACGGATGCCTCAGCATAATTTTATGTACATGGTGGGCATGCCTTCAGAAACGGCATTGGCAGCGGGAAGTATCATTATGAGCGGAATGTTGGATAAGTATCCGAATCTGAAAATTTGCTTCGCTCATGGCGGCGGTTCTTTGCCTTATCTATTGCCGCGAATGGACAAGGGCTGGAATGTTTGGCCGCAGATTAGAAAAACGGAACACCCGCCAAGCCACTATGCGAAACTATTATATTATGATTCTCTCGTTTACGATGAGAACAATCTACAATTTATGATTGACCGTTTCGGGGCAGACCAAATCATCGCAGGCTCCGATTATCCTTTTCTACTCCGGGAAGCACCATCCGGAAAAGTCGTGGATACATTAACTACTTTAAGCACAGAGGAGAAGCAAAAGATTCATGGTCTTAATGCTTTACGCTTCTTAGGATTGGATATTGAAAATTATCAGCCACTAGAAAAAGTACCTCATGAGGAAGGGAGAGGATAGGATGGCATTTGTCATTACAAGTCCTTGTACAAACGAGAAAGCAGGCGAATGTGTCAGCATTTGTCCGGTAGATTGTATTGTGGAAGGTGACGATCAGTTTTTTATTGATCCGAATGCTTGTATTGATTGTGGTGCATGTGTCGCTACATGCCCAGTTGAAGCCATTGTCGATGAACATGATTTGACGGAGGAGCAGGAAGTTTATTTGGAGAAGGCGGAGAGCTTTTTTGGATAATATTTCATTGGAGCATATTGTTTCATGTTAAATGAAATCAGGTGCATACAACTGAATATCGGAAGTTAAGAACTGGAAGTGATGGGAGTTTCTTTTCATCGGTTCCAGTTTTTTTGTTGAAATACTAGTCATAACCATCCTTATCCTTCTTGCACTTTACGTTAACGTCAATGGTACATTATAACAAAGATGATAGACATGAAGAGGGGAATAACCTATACGATTGAAGAGCTTGCGGAAGAGGTTGGTACTGCTGTACGTGCTACCGCTATTATGAGGAACTTGGCTTGCTGGATTCAAAGAGAACAGAAGGCGGGCGAGTAGTTTTTACGAACAAAGAACTCGACCCGATGAAGCTGATTTTTCGCGGAAAGAAGTATGGTTTTCGATTTTAAGTTCTAATACAGCGAATGTACGTTCTTATTTTAGGTAACCCATGTTATAATATATTTAAGTGTGAAAGGCGTTCATGGGTGGTGGCTTGCTCCCTCTAAGAAAGGGGGTGATGCCAAATGACAGTATATGAAGCAATAGTTATAATGATTTCCTTTGGAGCATTAATTGTAGCTATTCTGTCTAATCAAAACAAAAAATAACCACCCAAGCCTGACAAGCTAATTTGAGGTGGTTATTTTTTAGCCTTAAAATTAGTGAGTCGCCCCCTTGAAGGGCTATCTACACCAATACCGTTAGTGTGACAGCACTAGCGGTATTTTAGTTTATTACTTTCTAGATATAAGTATACCCGATTTACAATAAAAAAGAAAATCTTGTAATATTATTTGACAGAACACTTTCTCAATAACTCCTACTCATCAAATTCACTTTCAAATTCGTCTTCATCCCAACTCTCGAACTCATCCTCGTAATCAATATCCTCCCAATCCTCGAATTCCTCATCATCCTCGTAACTGTCATCCCATTCATCGTCATATTCCTCTTCTTCCCACTCATCAAAACTATCATCGTAATAATCCTCATCCGATTCGTCATACTCATACTCATCCGAATACCAGTACTCTTCATCTTCCTCGTAATCATCCCAGTACCAATATTCCTCTTCATCATAATCCTCCCAGTCTTCCCAATACCAATCATCTTCAAATTCGAACCAATAACTTTCATCAAAAGGAATCTCATAATATTCATAATAGTAATCACTATAATCCCCATCATCACTGAAGTACCCAAACGAATCAAGATAGTCATTAAAGTAGAATAAATCGTTATCATAATAAAACAGGGCATAGATGTCATCTTCAAGCATGGGTGAATTGATCCAATTATTGATCATGGAGGTTACTTGATGGACGGGTATGCTAAATCCGATATTCATTTCTGATGTATCTCTTGCAGAATTAATGGCTATGACTTTTCCAGTCTGTTTGCTTAACAGAGGTCCACCACTACTCCCGGGAGCAATTGGAGCAGACATTTGATAAACCCCTTCAAATTCAAAAGGAGGAATAACGAAAGTCCGATCAACCCCACTGATATTACCTAAAGTAGCTGTATTTTCATATCCTCTAGGACTACCAAGGGCAATAACCTCATCCCCGATATTGATGTTAGTAGATTCTTCTAATTGTAAAGCAGTTCTGCCTTCTAACGCAGGGACCTGTATAACGGCTATATCTGTCGTGTTACTATATCCTACTAATTTTCCTTCATACTCTGCGCCGTCCATTGTTCGGACGACAGGAGATACTTCTCCTTCAACTACATGTGCGTTCGTTAAGACATGGCCTTTTTCATCAATAAGAAAACCTGAGCCAAAACCGTATGTAGTGAGTATGGTGAATACTTTTGGCTGGGCCGCAGAAATAATTTCGGAGACATCTTTTGGTGGCTCCGTCAATTCACTTTTTACAGCTGTTACGGAACTTTGGGAATCAACAAACTGCTTTTTTGTTATTGTACTGTTTAATGTTTCATGTTTCCCTGAAGGAGCAGTGTATTCCAAGTTTGAAAAATAGATGATTAAAGATACACTCGCGAAGGCGATTACTAATAATGCAGTCAGGAAATAGGGAAGTTTGCTTTTGGACTTTTGAAGTGGATGACCACAACTGCCACAGTATTTGGAATGGCTTTCAATTTTATTTCCGCAGTTTTGACAAAACATGAGATCCCTCCTTAGTAATAAACATGAAACAAATACTTGTGGTTTTATAATTGAAGCACTATTTAACTAGTTCTATTTTACCACAGTATTCGTATTCCTAAAAGATAAAATGAAAACTATTCTAAATATTAAAATGCATTATTCCGTTCGACAAGCAGCACTAATTAATTATTCCTTTCAAATTTATTTATGCTAAAGCGATGGAAAAAAGTTTAGGGGATTGGGTTAAAGAAATATGCAGACGGGGTTTATAAATTCTATTCAAAGTGTGTTTAGGCAGGGTATGAAGTGAAGACATTTGATCAGGCATAGCAAATACTGAGTTGACATGGTGGGAGGAGATTGTCCAATGAAATTAAAATTTCTAACTCGGACTGGATCCCGGACTTATCCCCGGACTATTAATAGGACCATTCGCGGAACATACCTAAACTAAAACATAAACAAAAGAGAAGAAGAGGAGGCATCCGGATAAATAATTAAATTCTAAAATCCTATACGCCACAAAAACTATTTACCCTTCGATTATAGGATGAAGGGTAGCTTAAGTAATAAAATAGGCTATTCTCTATACAGTAGATTATGATAATATAAACCTAAAGTATTAGCAAATATTACCTAATTACCTAGGAGGAGAGGACATCATGTCCATACATAAATACATTAAAGAAAACATTGCGCTTTTAGGTTCAAATACATATACAGCACCGGATATTCCCGATAAAAGATTGAACGGAGCCTTAACTTCCTATGCTCCCGATGTAAACCTTGAACATGTTATCGCTATTAAGGATTCTTCCATTCTATTATCAGGTAAGGAGGGCTGCTTATTTGTAGGAGATGCTGTTTATATAAAGACAGCATTTGAAAAGCCTATCCAATTGGAATATGAAGCGATTGAAGGAATCGAGTATTATACGATTGAAAAAGAAACAAAGTTTGGGAAGATAAAAACGATCGGAAAAGTTCAAGTGATGTTAAAGAATGAAGAAACTATGGACTTGACGCCGCATCTGGTCAACGTCAACCTGGAAGGATTTGTCCAACTGATCCAAGGTATTTTAAAAGAAGGGGAGGAAGGTAAGGAATTCGTTAACACATCTCAGGTTACTCCACTTTCTGAAATGAGCGAGGATATTAAAGTGGATTACATCAAGCTCGTTGCAAATTTTACTTATTCCGACGATCAACAGATCGATGCCCGGGAATACGCTGAAATTGTTTCCTTAATTTCCCGTATTGATTTGAGCTCTCCAAAACGGATTGAGGTTCGGTCGTATATCAGCAATACGGAAAGTCTTGAATCAACGGAGGAACTGTTGAACAGAATTCAAGACAGTGTGGAAGAGGGAAGTTTTGACATTCTAAGCAAGTCGCTGTTCAAAGATATCTTATACATATTTGGCAAGAACAATCCCATAGATACCTGGGCAGATAATAAATTTTTGCAAGATATTTCCCAGACACTTGGTATGGAGGAAGAGGAAATTGAGCTCATTATTACGGCGATTAAGAACGATGAAGCGATTTTAAAGGAAAGAAAAAATGATTCGGAAATTAAGAAGTCGATGAAGGACATTGCAGCAAAAGCGGCAGCAGTAGGATTGCCGATGGCTGCGATTTACTTTTCCGGATCTGTCGTAGGACTGAGTGCTGCGGGAATCACTTCAGGACTCGCAGCAATGGGAATGGGAGGGATTCTCGGCTTCTCCAGCATGTTCACAGGTATTGGAACGATTGTGTTACTTGGGGTAGGAACGTACCAGGGATTAAAGAAAATTACTGGAATTAGTCAGTTGGAGAACAATAAGCAGCGGGAATTTATGCTGCAGGCAATTATACGCAATACCCAGAAGTCGTTGACCTATTTAATTGAGGATATTAATGAAATCACCAGACAATTGTCGCTGGAAATAAAAAAGGGCAATGAGAACTCCACTAAAATAGAAAAGCTCTCGAATATGCTGAACATGTTGAGTCAAGGAGCACATATTAACTCAGAGAAACAGCAACAGTCACAAGTCGAACAGATTCTTACAACACTTCCACTTACATTGGATGTGAATCGGTTGAATGAATTAACGAATAAACCAACCCTGGAGAAAATACGTCAATTTATCTTATCCTGCTATGTCGCATTGCCTGTAGTAGTGATGGATAATGAAAGAAGTGCAGAAAAAGAAGAGTTCCAGATAAGAGAAGATTTGACGCTAGAGGAAGCAGAGGGGCTTCAAGAATGCTTTGAAAAAATCGAGTACAACAAAGTTGCTCAGGCCGCATTTGCAACTGTTACCGGCAAAGCTAAGAATATGTTTAAAAATAGATAATGAAAAAGATTAATTCATTAGACAAGGGGCTTATCAATGAAAGCGGCCGTTCATTGATTGCACAAAAAAATACCATGAAACAAGCAGAGGGACGAATTGGAGAGCTGCAGGATGATTTGGAGCAGTTGGGAAATTTGAATGATGTACAAGGCGACAAATTGGATGCTTTGCTTTTACAGGCCGAGCAACTGATGAAAGGGGAAAACAGTTCAACACCAGTTAGTGCGACGTCAAATTTTACTAGAATTACTGAAAAAGATTATGAAAATCTAAATACTCTAACTGTTTCGGATGGTGATTCATGGCAGGTATTTATGCTGAAGATGGATGATTATTTGGTTAATCATCAGATACATGTCCCAAAGGATCCTTTTGACGAACTGTTAAGTAAAAGAGAGAAAGCAGAACTGATTCAACGGGTCAGGGAAGACTATAAGATGAAAACTGCGGAATGTGACAAATATGATTACATGATTGCGGCATTTTGTGGAGTCGCAGCAGGTTTCATTGATAGCTTTTTTGTAGGTGACCCTAATAACAGTAGATTACTTGAGTGGACGGATAAGCAAGTTGATAATGTCGTTATTAAATTTACCAAAACGGTCTGGCGGTTTGATAAGAAAAATGGTGCTCAATTGAGGAAAGAACCGGATACGATTGCAAGTGCAATTGGATTTTTGGAACGAAGATTTAAAGTGAATTATGATGCAAGGTATGCAGCAGATTTGAATCTAGGTGAAAATACATTAAATATGAGTGCAAGCAATCATCATCTGAAATCACTTGGGCATTCTCCTGATTTGATTGGACTTTTCTTTTCCATTCTTGATCAGTTTACCGATAGAGCAAGTTTTATTTCAGATGGAAAAGTTATTAGGGTAGAACCAATTGAAGGTACGAATAAATTTGAACTGCGTGGCGGGAATTTTATGGCAAAGCTATTTGCAGGTTTTGCGAATTGGTTGGGGCATTTAATGTCAGATATTGCTGGCTCAAGTGGGACAAGAGGTCATATGGATGGTCGCAGAGGTGCAGGCATTCCTCTTCCGTTTTACTCATTGTTACAGTTATTTGATTTTGGTTCAATCCCAGTACAAAAAGGAGACAAACTCGTAAGTGAAACCTTTGCGGAGTTTTCCGTCTCTGTGTTTGAATCGGGGTATGATGCTCGCTTTGGAGTGACGATGGCGATTCCAGTTGCTTTTAATGAGCTGGCAATCCGATTGCTTTGGGCTTTAAAGAGTAAGTTCTACCATCAACGAAGCTGGAAGGAATCCATTCCTATTGGTAATAAGCCAGAATTGAGGAGAATGTTGCTGGTAGGTCATGGTGCGTTATGTATGATTGATGTAGTCGATGGTGCATTGCGTTCAGGTGGAAATTTGTTGTTGTTTGCGACTAGGTTGAATGCTGTTGCTTGGTCGAGATTTTCATTTGCTGCGTTAAATGAAGTAAGGGCCATTTATAGGGAAAATAGTTTGGATTTGAATGTGTTGGAGAGGGACTTGGAAGAGGAGTGGGGGAGGTTGTTTGGGTAACAGTAGATTTAAGGTATTTTATTTGTCACGAGATACCTACTAACTTATGTGAAAATTGATAAATATATATCTACTAACAAATATTGATAGAAATATTTAACTTATTATAATCCCTGCCGATATAATAATTGAGTCACAAGGAGTGATTGTTTTAAACATAATCTTAGCCATGGTACCAACTAAGATTATGTATTCATACACAATAAGGTGACTTATTAATTTCGGTAATAACTCTACATAGAGTTGTTATAAATAAAAGGGACACAAGGACGTGACCCCAAAAACAAAACAGGGAGGTAGATTGATTATGATTATCAATCACAATATTTCTGCTCTTAACGCACATCGCCAATTAGGAGCAAACCAAGGTGCAGTACAAAATTCATTGGAGAAGCTTTCTTCAGGTCTTCGTATTAACAAAGCTGGAGATGACGCTGCAGGTTTAGCAATTTCTGAGAAAATGCGTGGACAAATTCGTGGGTTGGAAATGGCCGGAAAAAACGCTCAAGACGGTATTTCTCTAATCCAAACTGCTGAAGGTGCATTAAATGAAACACATGCAATTCTTCAAAGAATGCGAGAACTAACAGTTCAAGCTGGTAACACTGGAACACAAGAACCAGAAGATTTAAAAGCTCTTCAAGATGAAATGGAAGCATTAATAGAAGAACTAGGCGGAACAGATTCTAGTAAAGGTATCTCTGACCGCACTCAATTTAATGGTAAAAACCTTTTGGACGGTACTTTTTCAGGAACATTCCAAATTGGTGCTAATGATGAACAGCAATTAGATGTAGAAATTGGTGATATGAGTGCAGCAACTCTAGGGGTTGCTAATATTGTATTTACTTCAGGTACAGTAGAAGGTGGAGATTTAGCGGCTAATGTAACATTTGATGCTACTATTGATCTAATAGATACTGCAATCAATACAGTTTCTACAGAACGTTCAAAATTAGGTGCAGTTCAAAACCGGCTAGAGCACACAATCAACAACTTAGGTGCTTCTCAAGAAAACCTAACTGCTGCAGAATCACGTATCCGTGACGTTGATTATGACTTAGCTGCTTAATTGCAGGAATAGTCACAGTCGTCCTAACTGGTAACGGTTAGAGATTATGACCGGGTGAATTGCTGGAAACCCCTTAGAGCTTGTCTTACCACAACGCAACTGGAAACAGTAAGCGTGAAGGTTAAAAAAAGATGAGATTGGGCAATCAGCAGCCGAGCTCCTGTGAGGAAACTCTGGAGAAGGTTCAACGACTAGAATATACCACCTAATGCACACGCAATGGTGATGAAATTCGTAGGTGAATGATAGAGCCGCAAATCTATCAAAATCCAAAGCTCCCGGCCCCTACTTAAATCGGTAGGGTGAAGATATAGTCTGGTCATTTATGAAAGTAAATGTTCGCACGATGGCGAAAGAAATGATGGAGTTCACTAAGAACAACATCCTTTCACAAGCGGCACAATCTATGTTAGCTCAATCTCAAACATATACTCAAGGAGTATTACAACTCTTACAGTAATTTTTGAGCAGGGCGTCTAATCTGGTAACGGATTAGAGGATAACTGGGTGAATTGCTGGAAGTTCCTAAAGTGTTTTGTACCACAACGTAGCTGGAAACGGCAGGCGTGAAGGTTTGAAAAACAAAACAATGCTACAATGGATAATCAGCAGCCAAGCGCCCACGGTGAAAGCCTGGCGAAGGTTCAACGACTAGAATGTACTGCCTACGAGCTTAGCTCATGGCAATGAGATTCGTAGGGTGATCAGAATTAGGTCATTCGAAGTGCCCAGCCCCTTATAAATTTAAGGGTGAAGATATAGTCTATTCTACGATTGAAAGACGTAGCGGCGAAGCAAGCTAACCAAATGCCTCAAGGGGTATTACAGTTATTACAATAATAATATTAAGATAATCAATATTGAATCATCACGCTAAATTGTTTATTTATATCAGCATGTCAAATGGATGTGACATGCTAGAAACTATACATGGAGGTAAAAAACATGATTATCAATCACAACATTTCAGCTCTTAACGCACACCGCCAATTAGGAGCAAACCAAGGTGCGGTACAAAACTCTTTGGAGAAGCTTTCTTCAGGTCTCCGTATTAACAAAGCAGGAGATGACGCTGCAGGTCTTGCAATTTCTGAAAAAATGCGTGGACAAATTCGTGGATTAGAAATGGCGGGTAAAAACGCTCAAGACGGTAAACTAGAAATGCCGCTCTAAGTAGTAATACTTAGATGAAAACTCCGTGAATTCGGTGGAACCCCAAACCAGACGAGCAGTGTGGATGGTGGGCAATACCGAGCCAAGCCTAATGAATTGGTTTAAAGTAGTTAGGAAGGTGTAACGATCAGGTGGTGAGGAACCAGACCAATAAACCACCCACGAGCGCGGAGCATCCCAATGGGATGAAGATATGATCTGAACTTTATGGAAACATAAAGAAGTAATGGATTAAACGCCATTACGATAACAAATTTGATTTCTTTAATTCAAACTGCTGAAGGTGCTTTAAATGAAACTCATTCTATTCTTCAAAGAATGCGGGAATTAACTGTCCAAGCTGGTAATACTGGTACACAAGAGCCGGAAGATTTACAAGCAATACAGGACGAGCTTGATTCATTAGTTGAAGAACTGGGTGGTATCTCTGACAAAAGTCCGGGAATCTCAGATAGAACACAATTTAACGGAAAAGATCTCTTAACTGGTGATTTTGCAGAAGATGGTGGTGCAAAGTTAACATTTCAAATCGGAGCTAATGCTGAACAACAATTAGAAGTTAATATTGAAAATATGTCTGCTGGTGCTCTATTTGGAGTAGCAGGTGCTGAGGGGACAGCTACAGCTGCAGAAGTTAAAGCAGTAATAGATGTAACAGCTTTTGTGGATGGAAATGGAGCTACGGTAGAAAAAGCATTTGATAATCAATTGAAATTAATAGATGCAGCTATTACAAAAGTATCTAATCAACGCTCTGCATTAGGTGCTGTACAAAACCGTCTAGACCATACGATAAATAACTTAGGTGCTTCTCAAGAGAACCTAACTGCTGCAGAATCACGTATTCGTGACGTTGATTATGACTCAGCTGCTTAAAGCAGTGACAGTCACAGTCGTCCTAACTGGTAACGGTTAGTGATTACGATCGGGTGAATTGCTGGAAACCCCTTATAGCTTGTCTTACCACAACGCAGCTGGAAACGGCAGACGTGATGGTTTGAAAAAAGATAAGATTGGGCAATCAGCAGCCGAGCTCCTGTGAGGAAACTCTGGAGAAGGTTCAACGACTAGAATATACCACCTAATGCAAATGCGATGGTGATGAAATTCGTAGGTGTATGATAGAGCCGCAATATCTATCAGAATCCGAAGATCCCGGCCCCTACTAGAAAACTAGAGGGTGAAGATATAGTCTGGTCATTTATGAAAGTAAATGTTCGCACGATGGCGAAAGAAATGATGGAGTTCACTAAGAACAACATCCTTTCACAAGCGGCACAATCTATGTTAGCTCAATTTGAACAGATTGCAGCATAAACTGTTCACGGGCGTCCGTTGAAGTAATTTAACGGACTATGACTGGGTGAATTGCTGGGAAATCCTTAGAGCTTCATCGACCACAACGTGGCTGGAAACGGCGAGCGTGAAGGTTTGAAAACATGAAGATTGGATAATCAGCAGCGAAGCTCCTGTAGAGAAATCTTGGAGAACGTTCAACGACTAGGATATACCATCTAAGGCAAATGCTAAGATGATGAAATCCGTAGGGTGTTTAATACATTCGAAGTGCCCAGCCCCTTAAACAAAGGGTGAAGATATAGTCTATTCTGTGAATCGAAAGACACAGCGGCAAAGCAAGCCAACCAAATGCCTCAAGGGGTATTACAATTACTTCAATAATCTTATACTTAGAGAGACTCCAGTCAAATTGGAGTCTCTTTTATTAATCTTAAAGAATTAATATTTACGGAGTGAAACAAATTCTAGTCAACTCACTATAGTTTAAGCCTGTCGTTTCTTTCAGAAAGTGCAATTTAGACAGGTTGTTTTTGGATAAAGTAATCTGATAGCTTTTGGATTCCTTTCTAGTTGGGTTTATTAATGGAAAATAATTAGAGTAAAACAAACCTTTTTTGTACATATTAACCCACTCATCAAGATTTTTTAGGAAAAAGTTAATCTCTCTTGTTGGATGTGTGAGAATAATAGATGATGGCAAGTAAATGGTCGTTCTTCTTGGTTGAACATGAGTAGTATACTTATAGTATGGTACTATTTTTCTATGCATACTCTCATGGAGATAAGGTGTTACAAGATAAAGGAAATAATATATTTGAAATTGGTTATAGAGAATAAGGCGATTTTGTTTATCTAGGCGGAACTGTAATTTATATTTTTTCTTTAACAAATCAGACAGCTGTATATTTTCGCAAGGAGTAAAACTATCGGTTGAAAGAATAATTTTTTGAGGTTTGTTATGATTCAGTTTTAAATGTCCATCATCCATATACCACCAAGCAAGTGATTCTTTAGTGAACCACTCATTTAATAGTTTAAATGGAACTATTTTAGTGCCAGAAGGGTACCATTGTGATCTTAAATAAGTAATGATACTTGAAGTTCTTGATTGAACATAATATGAGAAGCTGTAACCCTCTTTAAGTCTGGAATCTTTATAAGATTTATATTTCGGAGGATTTAAAGGTAAAGAATTATTCATTTGTTCATAGGAGTAGTTCGCCCAACTATAATCTCTAGAAGTATGTGTGAACTGAAAGCGTGGTTTTCTTCCTTTTTGAATTGTAATACACCCATCTCCAAGTAACTTCCCTATTATTTTTGCTTTAAAAGAAGTATTTGTAAGAAGCCAAGATTTCTCCATAGATAATCATCCCCTCCCTGAAAGGAACGTATGTTTGTGTTTATTTTATCAAATTACTTTTTATGTTACAACATTCAGAACCTGTTTAATTAGATTTGAAGATCGTTTGGCAAGGTAGGATATTTTCTTCTATCTATTCACACTCTGCCTTCTATAAAAATAACAACTAAACCAACCAAACAAAACCCAATCTTTATCCATAGAAAAATAATAAAAGCTGGAACATGAAATCAATCAGTTCCAGCTTTATGCCATATAACATATCGTTCCAAATCAGTACCCAAATTCTTTCCTTATTTGGATCTCCTGATAGCTCCTTCAATATGCTCTTCTCTGAATAGAAGGACTGTATTTACAAATAATCTTAATAATAGCTGTCAACAAAATTTAGAACGATACATATCCTCTTCAATTCTTAAAAATTACTAAACCAAATCCCAATCGCCGATCCCGCATAGTTTCCAATAATATAACCAAGCGTCCCAACAATTAATATCGGTCCGACTAGTTTCATCCATCCACGAGAAATCGCCATCGCAGCGGCTGTCGTTGGTCCACCGATATTTGCGTTACTTGCAAGGATGATTTCCTCAAGTGAAAACTTAAAGGCTTTCCCAAGTGTAAAGGAGACAAGCATATTAATGAATACCATAATTGCTACAAACACTAGAATAAGTGGAGCGTTTTGCAGAATTAATGGTAAAGATGCCGGTACCCCAATGACAACAAAGAATATATAGATCAAATAAGTTCCAATTTCTTGTGCTCCATTGATGTTTTCGAACAAACGCGGGAAAAATGAGACGGAAAGTAAAGTTAATGTTGTAAGCATTAAGTAATTGTCACCGAAGATCCCATTTAACACGTTATAAAAGACATTGACATTTTCACCGGATGGAATGAGTCCATCAAAGAATTCTGCTAGCGTAAAGGAGATTGCTACGATAGCAAATGCAGTTCCTACAGCAAGGCCGATATCTTTTAATGAAATCTCTTTTCTGCCCCAATAAGAAGACGCCAGGTTCTCGTCTTTGTTTGTATTGCTTTCCAGCTCGTCAATATATGGCGTTCTGAACTTTCTCCTAAAGAAGTTAAGGGTAGGTATTAAAATAAGTACAAGGAAGTAAATGGCCATAAGCAGGTTATCTGCTACAACTGTAGAAGAAACCGTTTCTCCTGGGACTTCAAACTTTGCTGCCATCGCTGCAAAGTTTACACCGCCTCCGATATAGGAACCTGTCATCATCGCACTGATCATATAAAGTCCTGGAATGACATCCTTAAGTAGGAAGAATGCAATAATTACTCCAGCAACCGTTCCAATCGAGCTTAATAGGAAAATGATCAATAATCTTCCACTTTCATTCCATATTTTAAAAATATTAGATTGGAATAAAAGAAGTGGAATCGCTAGTGGTACAACATAAGTCCAAACCGTATCATAAACGGGTGATTCCGTTGGGATGATATTGAAGTTGGCAAGTAACATTGCACCAACAAGGGCGATGATTGCTCCTGAAAGTTTGGATGCCCAATCGTACTTTTGTTCCAAGTAAATACTTACTGCTGCCCAACCTGCTAAAAATGCCCATAAAATCCAGGTATCGTCTGGTTGAATAATTGAATATAGCAAAATAGTTTCTCCCTTTCTATTTTTTATTTAAGAATCAGTAACCGCTTTCAAAATTATTGCGAAATTTGTTCGTTACTCACTGCTCGATGTAGTCGAGCAAGAGAATAAATCTGACGTGGTCTGCCTCTAGCTATCGGTTGTTCCTCCCCGGTAACTTCTGCTAAATCAGCCTGTTCCAATTTGTGCAGTATCCTCCGTGCACTTCTAATCGATATCCCTAAACCAGTCGCTAAATCTGTACTTGTGAAGGACTCTCCATTGCTATTGGAAAAAGATAGAATCCGATTAATTGTCGAACCGCTTAAATTAGCTTGTTTTGATATCGCGATAAGTTGTGGTTGGTTATTTCGTGTTGAATAGCTTAAAGGATTGTCTCCACCTATTGGTCCATGCACAATACCATCAATATCCCTGACGTAAAATGCCAGTTTGTCCTTTGGTGATTTTGCCAATGCTTCTCGGGCATAAATTTCTGCCTCATTCGTTGTTTGACCAATGCCAATTCCCATTCGAGGTATGATTTCCGTTTTCCGGTAAATTTCCTTAAGCAACTTCATTTCATTGGAAGAATGATTTTTTTCGAATTGAAGGGCGCCTCGAGTTGTAATGAATTTCAGTTCCTGCTTATGATCCGTCCATTTAATGATTGCTTGTAATTTCTCTCCATAGTTGATCATGATATTTTTTAAATCCAATATTTTTCTTTGAAACTGATACTCTGTCATTTTTACGAATTTCTCTGTATGATTCCATTGAATAATGCCTGTCGCAACTTGAGATTGAAGATGGCGTAGGTTAATTCTTTCCATCAATACTTTATCCAAAGCAGTCCGGATCGATGTTCGGGTAGGGATAATCCGAGATGCCGGGACCCCTAGC
Organism: Oceanobacillus luteolus; assembly: GCF_023715655.1. Taxonomy (GTDB): domain Bacteria; phylum Bacillota; class Bacilli; order Bacillales; family Amphibacillaceae; genus Oceanobacillus; species Oceanobacillus luteolus. The sequence goes on from NZ_JAMBON010000019.1 coordinate 28,993, forward strand.
TCCTTTAATCTTTCATAGACAGAACCTACACAGGTGATCGCAATGTCCGTCTGTTTGCTCTGCCAAAGCTCATAATGAAATTCTACTATTCTATCAATATCTTGGAGTAAGCTGCCTTCATAGTAAAATAGCTTTTGATACTGTATGTCTAGCTCATCGAAGCATTCCTCGATTTCGAACTTTTGAAGATTATCAATGCTTAAATTGAGATTCCCGCTTAGTAGATCCGCTTTTGATTCACGAATCAATTGAAATAGAACCCGATATAACGCAGTTCCTTTAAATTCAATATAGACCATTCGCTTCTTAAGATTTAATTGTTCTTTTGTAATAGCATAGGGAAGGGAGCCGGCGAAAAAAAGCACATCATAGTTCTGTTCATGCTTCTTTACGATGCTTGCTACGTCATCTTCCAAGCTATACGTTACATAGTCCATGTCTATTTCTTGATAATCCTTGGCTGTAGATACGATCAAATTCTCCAAATCAGCGGGTCCAATAGCAAGCACAGAAATTTGCAAGTTAATGTTCACCCCTTAAGCTTGTTCAATCGAATGGATTCCACCATAGAAAGCGATATTTCCTGTTCGCGCAGCCCAATTTTGGTTCCCGTAATCAAAATGCCACCATTCTTCTTCGTAGTTCGTAAACCCGGCGTTTTCCATGATTTCTTTTAATAGAGCTCTGTTATTTCGATACAGGATTTCACTATTTGTAGGGTTCTTTAATTTTTCGTATGTGTCTGTTTTGGAAGCTTCTGAGAAGTCGTCAAAGTCTGTTCCCATTGGGAGCAAACCACTATCTGTAGCAATCGTCAAATCGACAGCACCACCAGTTAAATGATTTGATGGTCTATTAGGATTTTTAGATGGTTTGTTCACATACTTATTAAGCGTTTCCAATAAAAGGTTTCCTGACAGTCCCTTTTCTTCAAGTTTCATTTTGAAATCATGGTATAGTGCGGACTGGACTTCAAACGGTCGCCAAGCGTCGAATATATGAAAGAAGAATCCCTCTGGCAGATTTTCCGCTGCTTGTAAAAGGCGTTCAGCTGCACTTTCCCTCAGGTAACATTCTTGAATGGCCCCTGGAATTTTCTGCAAGTAATAATAAGGTTGTACTACTATTTTTGGAGATAGTCTGGAAAGTGGTACAAGACTCTCTCCATTTTCCTTAATAGGAATTTCCTCTTTTCTTACGGTAGTGATTAGTATTCTCCTTTCATGCTGTAGTTTTGATTTGTGTAGTGAGAGATTTATCTAGATGTATAAATCACTCCTTGTCCACTAAATATAATATTTTGACTATTTTTTATTCTAGTCCAACTGCTATTTAGTGTCAATGGCCGTTAATAGTCCTTAAATAAGGTGATATATAACTATAGGAAGACAGTACCGAATAATCTAACTTGCCAAGAGAATAATATAAATGAGAAATTTTTTAGGAGGGAATATATGCCACAAAATCAACAATCTAGAAGGAGCTCAAACGCTATGAGTTCTGGCACAGACCCAAACAAAGTAAAACAAGAAATACAGAAAGATGTAAAGCGAGGACAAGGTGCGATGACTTCGAGAGAGGCAGGAGCAATGCGGGATTAAAGAGTCTATGAGAAAAGTATGTTTCACTAAAAGAACAAATGGAGTGACAACTTGTACCACTTCCTATATTAACTCATGCAGTTATCACTCCATGAACTTTTATCTCATTTTTAAAATAGATGTTGTGCTTTCCTTTTAATTAGATAGAAAAACTATATCTAATGCCCAGTCTGCCAAGGCCTCGCCGCACCAGCTGCTCTCTTCCTCGGCTTCACCGGCATATCCTCTTTCTTCACCAGTTTCGGCTCCATCCCACTTTCAATCGTCTGCTTTAATTTCCCATCCATCCGATATACAGTAGGCGGAGTAAAAACTCGTTTCGCTATATTAGAGCATGTTGGACATTCTTCTTCCAGTTTATTTCTTTTACTGCTTCTATGCCAGACTGTGAATTCTCCACAATCCTGGCACCTAAAAGAATAATACGGCATATGATCACTCCATTATTTTGGTAGAATGTCTTTTGTGAAAATGGCTTTTGGAATACCGATTGTTGCGCATGTATTCGGAATGTCAACGACACCTGCTAAATGTCCTTGTACTGGAGCGGTGGAGAGTAGCATATAAGCTTGTTCACCAGTAAAGCCTTGTGTTTTCAAGTACTCAATCGCGTTCAAACAAGCATTTTTGAAGGCAATATTTGCATCCAGGTAGGTCTGCTTACCTGACTGATCTACCGATACACCTTGGAATACAAGATATTCATTATAGTTTGGATTTACTGGTCCTGGTTGATAGGCTGGGTTCTTTTTAATTTGATATTTTTCCATGCCGCCTTTAATAACATCGACCTTCAATTCTATCCACCCAGACATTTCAATTCCACCACAGAAGGTGATTTCTCCATCTCCTTGGGAGAAATGCAAGTCCCCTACAGATAGCTTGGCTCCGTCTACAAAAACAGGGAAATATACTCGTGAACCTTTGGATAGATCCTTGATGTCACAGTTTCCACCATTCTCTCGTGGAGGTACAGTTCGGGCACCCTCTCTTGCTACACGGTCGAAGTCAGCCCCCTTCAGGCCGCCTAAAACACCATTTTCTGGATTCGGTGGATTAGCAAGTGGCGGAACACGTTCTGGGTCTGTTGCTATTAATTCGCGTTCCCGTTTGTTCCATTCGTCGAGTAATTCCTGTGAAGGAGCAACCCCCATCAATCCTGGGTGAATTAATCCTGCAAAGCGGACATTCGGCACATGTCTTGACGTGGTAAAGATTCCATCAAAGTCCCAGATCGATTTTGCAGCTTCTGGAAACTGGTCAACTAAGAAACTTCCGCCGTTTTCTTTGGCAAATATCCCGTTAAAGCCCCAAGGCTGCTCATCGAAAATCCCGATATCAAGAATATCGACGACGAGTAAGTCTCCAGGTTCTGCACCATTTACGTGTACAGGTCCACTAAGGACATGAACCCTGTCTAAATTTACATGGCGGATATCCGATGGGTCATCATTGTTTTTAACTTGTCCATCGGTCCATTCCAAACACTCCATCTTAAATGACTCCCCAGGATTTACCGAAAAGGCAGCTGGAATATCCGGATGCCAACGGTTATGCCCTGGTACTTCTTGCTGATCCATCGTCTTGTTTAAATCTACTTTAAACATTGTCTTCATAAAAACCATTCCCCCCCCTTTTAAATTGTACAGGCACATCAGTACTACTCTATTCAACATATTAGAAAAAATGCCTATATGACGGGGATTGTCCAAAATGTTAAATGAATGGACCTCCAACGGATGGATTGTGGTGCATGTACAAAATAGATTACAATAAACATATCTATTATTCTCTGTCTACTAAGTTGGAAAATAAGAGGAGTGGAACTTATGACTAAAATGATCCACCTTACTCAGCTTGAACGGGATGAGCTTTCAAAGAACCTGGATGAAAAACAGAAGCAATTCATCGATGAGTATTTGATACGTGGTAGAAAAACTGTTTTTGCAAATGTCTTGGCAAAAGGGAAAGCTGGAGGCGTGGAAGAAATAGAGATTGAAAAAGTAGCCAATCAGTGGGAATTGCAGGATTTTATCGATGCTGGTCCAGGTTGGCGGAAGAATCCTAAGCTGTTTTGTGAATGTGGTCGTGCGCTAAGGTATCAATATATTGTTCTAAACAAGGAAACGAAGGAGCTTAAAAAGTTCGGAATCAATCATTTTGAGGAGCATGTAGGAATTCCACCGCAGCTAGTGAAAGAAATAATTAAAGGGATAGAAGTAATTGATTACGAGCGGGATGAGATTCTTGTAAAAATTAATCAAAATTGGAATTTGATAGGTGAAGGCATCGCCATACCGGAAGAATTGGATATCCCGAAAGATATCGAGCAGCATTTAGAATATAGTGTGCCTTTACTTGATCGGCAGATTACACGGTTAAAAACGATCATCACAGAATATAACAAAATGAAAGAGAGCGAACGGTTGAAAAGAAATCTAGCAGAACAACAATCCCAAAAAGAGAGAAAGAAGCAACATCTTGCACAACTTAGAGAAGACTTGCTCCAACAGGGTCGTTTCCAGTTTGATTTAGAATTGGATCCAGCATTGCAAGCGGGAATCTTGATTTATTTAGAAGATCTAAATAGAACTCAGTTTTTGGCTAGTGAAGTATGTCAGTACTTGATAGATTATCATGGGGCTTCGAACGAAAAGTATTCAAGTGGAACGTTTAAGATTTTTCCACAAGTATGTCTCTTCTTAGAAAATCTTACAAAAAACGGAGAGATTGTTTTTTTGGGGAGGAAGAGGGGAATTGATCGGCTCTATCAAATTAGTGGGTAGCCGATGTTTAATTCTTACTAGTGCGGGCAAAGAAAATAACACAAGATAAATGAAAGAAGGCTCCATCCATGTCCCAATCTTATCTACAAATTTATGAAAAACTATACAACCACTACGGTCCCCAAAACTGGTGGCCTGCAGAGACTTCTTTTGAAATGATGATCGGTTCCATCCTCGTTCAAAATACGAATTGGAGAAATGTCGAAAAAGCCTTCGAACGTTTAAGGCCACACTTAGAACCGGAAAAAATCGATAAGCTGTCGATGGAAGAGCTCGCACAGCTTATTCGGTCGAGCGGATTTTATACAGTTAAAGCCAAACGGATAAAGGCATTCATATCATGGTTCAAACAATATGATTATGATATTGCTGTAATAAAGACAATGACGAAGGAAAAACTGCGGCAAGAATTATTACAGATTCATGGGATTGGCAGGGAGACAGCTGATGTTATGCTCGTTTATGCATTTGATAAACCCATCTTCGTAGTAGACGCCTATGCAAGGCGAATTTTTTATCGCCTCGGATATGATATGCCGTCAAGTTATGATGGAGTTAGAGAGTTGGTTGAAATGGAGTTGCCGTCAGATGTAACTCTATATAATGAATACCATGCATTACTTGTACAACATGCAAAAAGAACGTGCCGGGTGAAGCCGATTTGTGAAGCTTGTCCTTTACTTGATATATGTGAACAAAGAATAGAATGAAATTCATACTATGTTTGTATTCTAACCAACCATAGAAAGCCAGGGAAAGATGTACTTTTTCTCTGGTCTTTTTTGTTGCAAAAGTTGCTTAGGAATCTGCTTTGAAAAAGATTTTTCACTAAATTATGAACATTTTTCGACAAAAAGTATTGATAAATTATTGTAATATTGTATACTTGTAATACAAATTAATAAAACGCTTACATTTAGAAGGGAGAGAATATTATGAGAAAGGTGATGGCACCTATCCTCATTTTGCTTACACTGCTGCTCGCTGGATGCGGTGATACGAAGTACTTTTCTGTTGCAACCGCTTCCTCTGGAGGAACGTATTATCCGATTGGTGTAGGACTCGGCCACTTGTGGACGGAAGAGATGGAAGGTATTAAAGTGACCGGGCAGTCGTCTGCAGGTTCGATTGAAAACATTGACTTACTTAGAAAAGGCGAAGCGGATCTCGCCATTTTACAAGGATTGATTGGGGCACAGGCTATCGAAGGGTCTGGTAGCTTCGAAGGAAATCCTTATGAAGATTTGCGCTCCATCACGATGCTGTGGGGAAACGTGGAGCACTTTGTGTTGATGAATAGTAAAGTAGAAACGGGCACGTTGGAAGATATTGAGGGGAAAAGATTTTCAGTAGGTCCACAGGCAAGTGGAACAGAGGAGTCCACGTTGACGATTATGGAGGGCCTTGGACTGACAAAGGAAAATATTACTCCTGAATATCTCGGGTACGACGATACAATATCTGCGATGAGGGATGGAAGGCTGGACGGTGGTTCTTTACCGGCAGGGGTACCTGTATCATCCGTTATGGATATGTACGCTAGTGGAGTAGATGCAACAGTTCTGGAAGTCACCGATGAGCAATTGGAAGAGATAAACAGTATTTATAATACATGGTATCGCTTTGTCATACCGGCAGGAACTTACCCGGGTGTGGATGAAGAAATTCATACGATTGCCATGCCGAACTTCTTGGCAGGATCAGTTGAAATGGAAGAAGAAGACGTATATAACCTGACGAAAGCAATCTATGAAAACTTAGATACGGTTCATAGCATCCATAGTTCTGCAAAGGAAGTTTCCTTGGAAACAGCGCTGGATGGGTTACCGGCACCGCTTCATATTGGAGCATATAACTATTTTGTTGAAGTAGGATTGGAAATTCCAGAAGAACTTATTCCGCCAGAGGCAAAATAGGAAGTTTAACTTACAGTAAGAATATATTAGAGGGGTGGGAAACTCATGCTTTTTAAAAAGAAAGCAGCAGTACAAACTGAAACAGTCGACTTGGATAAAGAAGGAGGCGGGGGAGGCCGCACACTTCAGGGCAACCAGGCAATCATTGTTGCAGCTTTTGCTTTAGCCTTGTCGCTTTTCGCAATTTATTCGAACAGTTTCATGAACATCCAGGAGATATACCGCAACACGATTTTCTTGGCTTTTGTATTTGTGTTGGGATTCCTCTTGAATCCGGCAACCAAAAATGGGGATAGAACCAAGTTCTCGATGATGGATATTATCCTTGCCTTAATAGGACTATCCGGATTGTTGTATATTATTTTCAACTATTTCACCATACATAACGAGCGGATGTCACAGCCAATTGTATGGGATTATGTATTCGCTATCATTACGATCCTAGCTTTACTGGAAGTGTCCAGAAGAAGTGTTGGGCTTTTCATTCCGATGCTGACGCTGGGGGCAATCATCTACGCCTTATTCGGTCCATACTTTGGAGGGATTATAGGGCATGCCGGATTTTCTTTGGAGCGTCTATTATTCCGCTTCTACATGACGACAGAAGGTATTTTCGGAATGACTCTATCGATTGCAACGACTTTCATTGTGTTATTCATACTTTTCGGGGCATTTCTTAACGCGAGCGGAGCCACACGTCTGTTTAATGATTTGGCGGTTGCCATTGCTGGACAGCGCCGCGGGGGACCGGCTCAAGTAGCAGTCCTTTCCAGTGCGTTGACCGGTTCCTTGAGTGGAAGTGCGGTTGCAAACGTAGCAACGACCGGTCCATTTACGATTCCGTTAATGAAACGGATTGGATTGAAGGCTCGTTATGCTGCTGCGGTAGAGGCAGCTGCATCAACAGGTGGAATGATCATGCCGCCGATTATGGGTGCTGCCGCATTTATTATGGCAGGATTCCTCGGAGTCAGCTACAACATCATCATTCTGGCAGCGATTATTCCGTCCCTTCTTTACTATGCTGGTTTAATAATTGCCATTGATCTGGAAGCGAAAAAAGAAGGATTAAAAGGAATGAGCAAAGACTCGATTCCACAAGTTTGGGCAGTGTTAAAAGAAGGTGGAGTACTTCTTCTGCCGCTGATTATCGTTATTGGTACGTTACTTGCTGGAAAAACACCAATTGCAGCGGGATTTGCCGGCATTATTTCCGCAATCATTGCAAGCTGGCTGACAAAGGATAAATCGAACAGAATTACGATCAAGAAAGCAGCACAGGCACTGGTGGATGGAGCTAAAGGTACTGTCCAGGTTACCATCGCTTGTGCGTCGGTAGGAATTTTAATAGCTGTCGTAACGATGACAGGGCTGGGGGCAACCCTTTCTTACAATATCATTCAGTTATCCGGTGGGTCACTGGCTATCATCCTAATTCTGATAGCAATCACTTGTATCATACTAAGTCTTGGTCTACCATCAACTGCACTTTATATTGTCGTAGCAGTTACTGCTGCACCAGCTTTAGTTGAGGCGGGGGTTAATCCAATTGCAGCTCACTTCTTTGTATTTTGGTTTGGTGCTTTGTCTAATATCACGCCACCAGTCGCTTTGGCATCATTTACAGCTGCCGGACTTGCCGGGGCCGACGCGATGAAGACGTCATGGACAGCACTCAAATTATGTCTGCCTGGTTTCATCATTCCGTTTATGATTGCTTATAATCCAATTATGGTGATGCAGACCGAGACTGGAGAGCTTGCTTCACCAGTAAGTGCCATTATTGTCTTTGTCACGGCGGTCATCGGAGTGTACGCCCTTTCTATCTCCGTGTTTAATTACTTCAGTGCAAAGCTGAATATTTTAGAGCGTGTGATTTTCTTTGCGGTCGCTCTACTGTTGATTCAGCCAGGCCTAGTGACGGATGCAATTGGACTAGTAGTAGGTGGACTATTACTGGCATGGCATATCGTCCGTGCCAAAAAACAAAATGAATTGGAAGATAAAGTAGTCGGCATATAATTATAAGGAGGAATTTCATGCAAATACAACGGAAAAAAGTATCAGAATTGGTGCTAGATGAATTAAAAAATATGATTAAATCTGGAGAAATTCCTCCTAATAGTAAATTGCCGACAGAGAAAGAACTGACGGAGCGGTTTGGAGTGAGCCGTGTTCCTATCCGTGAGGCTTTAAGTGTATTGGAAGCGAGCGGCATCATTGAGTCAAAACAAGGCGGTGGAAATTGGGTGAGAGAAGTGAATCTTGCCAATATGTTCGAAAACGCCCAATTTGAAATGGTCGATGTCGAGCAGGTACACGATCTCTTGGAAATGCGGACGATCATTGAATCAGAGTCCGCATTTCTCGCCGCTTCCCGTCATAAAGAATCAGATATGAAGAAACTGAAGGAAAGTTTGGAAGCTTTCAAAGAAGTGATGGATGATGAGTGGTCTGTCGGCTATGAGGCGGATTTCACCTTCCACCGAATTGTAGTGGAGGCTGCTTATAACCCCTTCTTAACAAAGACAATGAATAACCTATCTGATCTTCATTTACGTGCCCTCAAGTTTTCCTTGGAGAAGAACCTGGGTTGGGCAGCGAAACGGAAGGAAGTCTATTTGGAGCACGAGGAAATATATGAAGCGATTAAGCGAAGAGATGGAGAAGCAGCAAAGCAAGCTGTCATTAATCACCTGACAAAAGCTCGCATCAAGCTGAATGACCCTCGTGTGACGGGAAAAGGGGAGAACAGTAATCATGCAAATAAATAATATCTATTGTATCGGAAGAAATTATAAGAAACACGCATTGGAATTAGGTAATGAGGTGCCTGAAGCACCGCTTGTTTTTTCCAAGCCGACGAGCGCACTTGCAAAAGCGGATGGAAGTAGGATTTCATTTCCAGGCGACCGAGGAGAAATCCATCATGAATTGGAAATTGTCCTCTATGTAGGAAATAAGGTGGATGAAGGTTTCACAGTCGACGACGTAGTGACACATATGGCGCTTGGAATTGATTTCACATTAAGGGATGTACAATCAAAGCTTAAGAAAAAAGGCCATCCTTGGCTGATTGCGAAAGGGTTTAGGAATGCTGCGATTGTTACAGATTTCTGGGATTTCCCAGGTGTGGAAAAACTGAAGGAAACAGATTTTTACCTACAGCGAAATGGTGATATCGTTCAAGAAGGTAATATTCAATCGGTCATTTTTGATTTTCAAACACTGCTTGAATATATTCATCAGGAAATTGGTTTAAACGAAGGAGATATCATTTATACAGGAACTCCAGAAGGTGTTGGACCAATTTCTGATTCTGATGAATTTGTATTGAACTGGGGAGAAGAGGTAAAAGGCAGTTTTGTGGTCGGGAAGAATTAGAGTCCAAGTGAGAGTCGGGATTTATCAGTTCCGACTTTTTTCTAACCATCACTGGACTGCCCACTAAGCCACCTGATGATGTGAGGAGGGATAAGATGGAGTTTACACCGATAAAAAAGCGGAAGAGAATCTATCAGACAATTATCCAACAAATACAAGAATCAATTGCAAACCAGAAAATTTTGCCCGGTGAGAAGCTTCCCTCGGAGCGTGCCTTAGCAGAAATGTTCGGTGTATCACGGACATCGGTGAAAGAGGCGGTGACGGTCTTGGAGTCATCGGGAATTATTACGGTTCGGCCGGGTGTCGGAATGTTTGTGAATGAAGCTCCCCGGCAAGAATTGTTGCAGAAGTTTTCCGAAGTAGTGGAGAGAAGGAATTCTGATTTTATTAATCTACTAGAATTACGACAGTCTATTGAAGGAGATGCTGCCTATTATGCAGCAAAACGCATGACACAGAGGCAGAGGGAAAAACTGACAACGATCTATAACGATCTGCTTGAAGTGGAGAGAAAAGGCAGAATTGCATTGGATGAAGATTATGCTTTTCACTTCTGTATCGTGGAATCTTCCAATAACCCAATCATGGTGGATGTGATCAACTTGGTTGCAGATAAAATCAGGAAGAACGTGAAAGAAAGCAGGGAGCATTCGACAAAGGATGATGTATTAAATCATCGGGTGATGCTGGAACATAAAAATATCTTCACCGCAATCATGGAGAAAAAGCCGGAAGAAGCGAGAGTCGCCATGTGGGAGCATCACCAGAATATAAAAGAAAGATACATACAGCGGACTGAAGTGGGGGATGAAGATGAAACAAGAGGAGTTAGCCGCATTACTTAAAGAGATAATCCGTGATGAAAAAAGGATACTGACCGATAAGGTGGATTTATACAGCTACTCGTATGATGCGTCGTTTGGAACATATCTCCCAGACATTGTCGTGCTCGTCATGTCAACAACGGAGGTAGCAGCAATCATGAAGCTTGCCAATAAACATGGTATTCCGGTTTACCCAAGAGGACAGGCGACGAGCTTAAGCGGGGGACCTCTCCCGGTGCACGGAGGAATTGTCCTCGACTTGTCGAAATGGGATGATGTGCTGAAGGTAGATGCGGAGGATATGGTCGCTGTAGTGTCTCCAGGTGTATTGACGGCGGATATTAATGATGCTGCCTTAGAAGTGGGGCTGATTTATCCACCTGATCCGAGCAGTTCGAACGTTTCCACAATCGGTGGTAATTTGGCAGAGAACTCTGGTGGTCCACGTGGCTTGAAGTATGGAGTGACGAAAGATTACGTCATTGGTCTTGAGGTTGTGACACCGGAAGGGGAAGTCATCCGAACCGGGGGCAGGACGGTGAAAAATGTGACAGGCTATGATTTGACGAAGCTGATCGTCGGTTCGGAAGGAACACTCGGAATCATAACCGAAGCGACGTTACGGCTCTATCCGAAACCACAGGCTACGAAAACGATGATGGCAGTTTTTGATGACATTGTCGATTCGGGAAAAGCGATTACGAAGATTCTTAGCTCAGGAATTTTGCCTTCCAAACTTGAAATTATGGATAATGCAACGATTCAAGCGGTGGAAGCCTATGAACCTCTCGGACTACCCGTTGATGCCGAAGCGATGCTTTTAGTTGAATTGGACGGACATCCCGCAGCGATAGATGAAGAAATTCTCCGAGTGGAGAAAGTGTGTAAAGAAACAGAAGCCCGCACTGTTAAGGTGGCCAACACGAGTGAAGAAGCCAATGAATTATGGAGAGCAAGAAAGCTGGTCTCGCCTGCGATTGTTCGTGAAAAGCCGACGAAGATTTCAGAAGATGCGACCATCCCGAGGAGTAAGATTCCTGATATGTTTCAGCGTCTAAAGGAAATCAGGGAGAAATACAATATCGATTTAGTTGTCTTTGGCCATGCTGGTGATGGAAATCTTCATCCGAACATTATCGCAGATAAGCGGGATAAGGAAGAAATGCGTCGGGTTGAACAGGCGGTGGAAGAAATTTTTAAAGCCGCAATTGAACTCGGTGGAACATTATCCGGTGAGCATGGTATCGGTACACTGAAGGCGCCATTTATGGAAATGGAGCTTGGTGAAGTGGGATTGGATATGATGAAGCGGATTAAAGAAAGCTGGGATCCGAATAATATTTTAAACCCCGGGAAAATCTTTCCACAACCCGGTCAAAGGCTGGTGCTGACGAATGGCTGAACTCGCATATGAAGAAACATTTGACTGTGTCCAATGTGGATATTGTCTTCCGGCATGTCCTACATATATAACGATGAAAAGTGAAACGCATTCACCAAGAGGCCGGATTAATTTGGTGAAGATGGCTGCTGAAGGGAAAATCACTTATTCCGAATTGGAAGGGCCGATTGATCTCTGTCTCGGCTGTAGGGCGTGTGAAGTCGTCTGCCCGACCAATGTGCAATACGGAAAGATTCTTGAATCAGCTAAGGAAGCAATTCAGCATCATAAAAAAGAAAGTAAGACGATGACAAAGCGCGCGAAATTATTCCAGGATTTTGTCTTTGATAAAGCCATTCCGAATAACAAGCTGCTTCAAACCGCAGGCAGCGGACTTGCCCTGTATCAAAAATCAGGTTTACAGACGGTTGCCAGGAAAACAAGGGCCATCAACCTCTTACCGGGAAAACTGCGTACCTTCGAGAAGATCTTGCCGAATGTGGAAGGGCCGATTGAACGGAGAAGCAGAAAAGAGCACTACCCAGCAAAATTAAGGCCAGCATTTCGAATTGGATTCTTCACCGGATGCATTATGGATACGATGTTCTCGGATATTAACACGAAGAGCATCAAACTCCTTCAGGAAGCAGGCTGTGAAGTCACCGTCATCAAGGAACAGACATGCTGCGGCGCGCTTCAGAATCACAGTGGAGAAACGGAAATTACAAAAAAGCTCGCCAAGGAAAACATCCAGGCATTTGAAAAGTATGACTTTGATTATATTGTCAACAGTATCGGCGGGTGTGGAGCTCAAATGGTGGAATATGACAAGCTGTTGGCAGACGATCCGGAATGGGCATCACGTGCAGAGGAGTTTGCTAGAAAGAGTGTGGATATTAGTGTGATCCTCGGACAAGTAAAACTTCCATTTGTCAAAGAGATTTCTAAGGTCGTAACCTATCAGCCATCCTGCCATATGACGAATGTACAAAAACGGGTGCAGGAACCGCTTGAATTATTGAAGAAGATACCTGGCATCACTTATATGGAACTGCCGCAGAAGAATATGTGCTGCGGCTCCGCTGGAATCTATAATATCGTAAACTATGAAGCTGCAATGGATATATTGGATGAAAAAATGAAACAGGTGGAAAAGGTCTCTCCGGAAGTCATTGTGACAACAAACCCAGGCTGCCACCTGCAAATGAAAGTCGGTGTGGAAAAAGAAGGACTGTCCGATCAGATTGAAGTCGTTCACATCGTTGAACTTTTGACTGAGGCTTGTGGAGTGGAATAATATGATGGCTGATGGAAGAGTGGAGGAAGCAGAAAATGATTCTGCATTTTCCATTCTTTCATATTCTCCGTTTTCTTATCTCTTAAAATGGTGACAGATAAACTTTTTTAATAGCTCGCTTAGAATCTCCAACTGTGCACCTTAGTAAGTTTTTTAGTGGTACAATAAATTAAGTAAAACTTAGATATTTTAGATTCCTTTACCAAAAACTTACGTTTATCGTATAAGTATTAGGGGGATTACCTATGAGGAAGTTTATGTGGACACTAGCAATTGTGACAGTCCTGGCATTGGCGGGAGCAGCCTGGTACATCGTTTCAGACCTGTTAGCAGTCGCAGAATCGGCAAATGAAGAATTAAAAACTGACGCAGTAGCGCAACCGGCACAAGAAGAACTAGAGTCAGAGAATACTATTGAGGCTAAAGAAGAGCTTCCGGAAGAAGAAGTCTATGAAAATCCTTTTGGTGAAAGTAAAGCCCATCGGCACCTGAGAGATGATGATTATCAAAATTACATCCATCAAATGGCACATCAGAAAGTGATCGCTGATGTAAAATGGGGATTTATTGAGATTACCGGGGAGCGGATTGATTGGCTGCTTAAAGGATTACAGGAAACTGAATTAGAACATGAGGATGTTTATCGTGACATACTTGAGAGATGGGCTACGGATAATTTTGGACAAGTTGATCAAGACCATAATACAATCTGGAGATTGCAAGGTGGTACGATTGGTGAGGCAACAGGGATTCTTAGTCCAGAAGAGGAAGAAGCTTACATAAAGAGTGCACGTTAATGAAACAGGGACTATTGGAGGCATCCAGAAGGTCCCTGTTTTATTTATAAACTATAAAAGAGCTTTTCAGAGTTTCCCTTAATCCTGCAGTATTTTCTTTGCAATGATATTTTTCATGATTTCTGTTGTTCCTGCGTAAATACTTGTTACCGGAATATCCCGATAGCGGCGAGCGATCTCGTATTCTTCCATATAGCCATAGCCACCATGGAGCTGCATTGCTTCTGCTGCCACTCGTTTGGCCATTTCACTTATCCACCACTTGGCCATGGAGACTTCCTTGACGATTTCCTTCCCTTGTAAATGCATCTCGATGAGTCGGTTAACATAGGTCCTGCCTAAATCAATCTCCGTCGCCATCTCGGCAATTTTGTATTGGGTATGTTGAAAATCGGCGATGGTTTTGCCAAACGCTGTCCGTTCTTTGACATAACTTATCGTAAGTTCGAGCATTCTTTCAGCTTCGATTTGGACCTGCAAGGCAACTACTAGTCTTTCTTGCTGAAGTTGCTCCATCAAATAATAGAATCCTTTTCCTTCCTCGCCAAGCAGATTTTCTACATGTACTTTCGCGTTGTCAAAAATCAGTTCTGCCGTATCACCACTATGCATCCCGACTTTGTTTAATTGTTTGCCGCGTTTAAATCCTTCCGTTCCATCTTCAATCACAAGCAAACTGATCCCTCTATGAGCAGGTTCTGCATCTGGGTTGGTCTTACAAACAACAATGACATAATCAGCGTTGCCGCCGTTAGTGATAAATGTCTTCTCACCATTTACGATATAGTGTTCGCCGTTTCTTTTGGCAGTTGTACGGATTCCGGCAAGATCGGAGCCGGCACCAGGTTCTGTCATTGCAATCGCAGAAATAAATTCACCAGTTACACTTTTCGGCAACCACTTTTTCTTTTGTTCCTCCGTTCCATAAATGGAGATATACGGGGTGACAATATCGGAATGGAGGCAAATTCCACTCGCGATACCAGAACCGACTTTTTCCAATTCCTCAAAGAGCACGGTCGAATAGGAAAAATCTAGTCCAAGGCCACCATATTTCTCATCTACCCATGGAAGTAAGAATCCATTTTCTCCAAGCTTATTCCACACCTCTCTAGGAATAGCACGTTCTTCCTCCCAACGTTCATAATAAGGATAAACTTCTTTCTCTAACATTTTCCTTAAAGCATCACGAAACATATCGTGTTCATCGGTTAAGAATGACGGTTTCATTGCATCTCTCCTCCTCATTTTATGGGATACCGTGAATTGGTATTTTTCTTACGCATAAAACTTGATGTAATAATTATCAGAATATTACTTATAGAGTAATATAACATAAAATGATGGAGATGAAATAATGATTTCTTTTATTGCAATAGACATTCACCCAACATCATTCAACAGAATACTATAGCAGGAGTGAACTAGAATATTTTTATGAGGTGGAATGAACAACATGTATTACTTTTATCAAAATCCATATATTCCGGTTTATCATCCATTAATGCCAAGGAATTTACCGATGGATGCATATTATCCCCCAATGGGGCAACCAGCTTATCCAATCCAGCAACAAGGCCATTGTATAAGCCAAGCGGAAGTCGATTACCGGAATGAGATGCGCAGTCTTTGGGAAGAACATGTGGCATGGACACGGATGGCAATTATCAGCTTAGTATTCGACTTGCCTGATATTGAATTTGTTTTGAAGCGATTACTGAGGAACGCAACAGATATGGGGAACATGATTCGCCGATTATATGGAGATTTAGTGGCGCAGACGTATACAGACCTCATTCAACAACATCTATTAATTGCTGCAGATCTAGTCAAAGCAGCGATAGCTGGAGATCAGCAAGCTGTTGCGGAAGCAGATAAAAAATGGCATGAAAATGCGGATGAAATTGCGGTATTTTTAAATAGTGTAAATCGCTTTTTGCCGGAAGAGGTTGTTCGAGATATGTTTTATGAACATTTAGCACTGACAAAACAAGAAGCGGTCGCGATGATAAATAAAGACTTTCAGAAAGATATTGATGTCTATGATGCTATTGAAAAGCAAGCACGGCAAATGGCAGATGCCATTTCAGATGCCATGGTCCAGGCTTATCCTAGTGTTTTTTAGAAAAGGAAAGTGGTGTCACTTTCTTTTTTTGTTGGTTGGGACAAGCCGTAGACAGGCATCATACATTTATTTTCGATATTTTATTTCTCCGCCAATAACGGTCATATCCACTTCGGTCTTCAATAAATCATCTGGATTCTCCATCTCAAACGGATGATGAGAGAAGACGGTCATGTCTGCAAATTTGCCTCTAGCAATGGTTCCTTTTTTAGTCTCCTCGTTTGTTGGATATGCTCCATACTCAGTGAATAACTGAAAAGCTTCTGTCACCGACAATTTTTCCTCTATATTATATCCTCCATGGGTGTCGCCCGGAGTTTTTCGCGTCACTGCTGCATGTATACCGAGCAATGGATTCACCGGTTCGATAGGTGCATCGGAACCGCCAGCACAGATGACACCTGCTTGAAGAAGAGATTTCCAAGCATAGGATGTTTGAATGCGTTCTGTGCCAAGTCTTTCCTGAACCCAAGGAAAATCACTCGCCAAGAAACGCGGCTGGATATCAACGATACGCGATGGATGACGAAGCCTATCAATTAATTCTTTCCTTAATACTTGTACATGGATGATGCGATCCCGATAAGAGACCGTAGGAAATTTATCTAATGCATTCAATACATTTTCCACAGCTTGATCACCAATTGTATGAACTGCGACAGGAAAATGTAATTCTCGGGCTTTTCTAATGATATTTATTAATTCATCCTCACTATACATAGCCGTCCCATAGTTATCTGGATCATCCGTATAGGCTTCAGATAATAGTGCAGTTCTTCTGCCGAATGCCCCGTCGGCAAATATTTTAATCGCACCGATTTGGAGCGTATCATTACCATAGCCTGCATACATTTTATTCGCTCGTAAATCATCCAGGAACTCATGGTTGATTAAGAGATTTGTCCGGAGACCGAGTTGCTCTTTATTCAATAATTGATCGTAGATTTGGTAGGTTTGTTCAAGGCCTCCAAGTGCAAAAGGGTCATTGGTATGAGCACTCGTGATTCCTTGTTTGATAGTGAATTGAATAGACTTTCGCAAAGCATTCTTCCAGTCCGCAAAAGAGCGCTTCGGAATATGCTGTGCAATAAGCTCTTTTGCACTCTCAAGCAGAAGTCCGGTAGGTTGCTTCGTCGTTTCATCTAAAACAATGGTTCCGCCCTTCGGTACTGCCATGTCCGGATGATAGTTGGCTATCTCTAAGGCTTTGCTGTTCGTAACAGCTGCATGCCGGCATATTCGAGTGAGAAGCAATGGGTTGTCGGGAGCTACATGGTCCAACTCGGAAATCGAAGGGATTTTACCTTCCGTAAATAGATTTTCATCCCAATTTCCGCCAATGATCCATTCTTCAGGGGGGAGGGATTTGGCCTTCTCTTCAATTTTCTCAAGCATTTCCTGTTTTGTATTAGTTCCTGTCAGGTCAAGTGTCACAAAGCTTTCTGCAATTCCGGCTAGATGGAGATGGCTATCTGTCAGGCCTGGGGTTACAGTCTTCCCTTGCAGATCAATGACCTCTGTGTCAGAATCCTTCCAGAAGTTGAGCATTTGCTTGCTCTCGCCCATATCGATAAAAATTCCATTCTCTGTGACAACAGCAGAAACGATAGGCTGGATTTTATTAAAGGTATATATCACACCATTTACGTAAATTTTTCGCATCATTTTCTCTCCTCATCATACCTATTAGCAGCAGACCATGATTTTTATTCCGAATTCTAAGAAATTACTAACATACTATCATATTAATAAAATTTGGCACAAGTATCGCTGTAAAATAGTTTGATAGGAAGTGAAAATGAAGGGAATCCAGCAGGGACTATAGAATGTAGTTAATAGCCAATTTTAGTAGGGGGAGGGTGAGAGAATGACAAGTAGACATCTTTTTCTATTCGGCGGAAGTCCTCCATTTGTTGATTTTACTGGGGAAAAATTTGCAAATCTGTCTTTAAATGAAAAGGGAAAAGTTGCAATATTATTTCTTGAGAGGGAAGGCTGGAAGGAATATATGCCTAAATATACGGCAAACCTCGAAGCACATGGTGTAAATGACTTTATTTATATTCCGCTGGCTTCTATATACGATCAATCACTATTATCCCAATTAGCATCATGTACAGGAGTAATTATTGGTGGTGGAGATACCGCGCTATATCGAGATTTTATTGTAGATACTGCAATTGGTAATGTAATAAAAGAAATGTATGAGAAAGGTGTGCCACTAGCAGGCTTCTCGGCAGGGGCTCTCATCAGCCCTAAAAATTGCGTCATTTCACCAATTGATAATACAAAGAAGAAACAGCTCTTTCTTGAGGGCTTGGGATTATTAAAAGATTTAGTGATTGCCGTACACTTTACGAAATGGAATGAGAAAGATAATTTAAAATCAGCGTTGAAAAAGACAGGTGTGTCAATTGGCTATGGAATTGACGATGAAGGATATCTATATTTTGAAAATGAAAGATTGATTGATAAAGGCTCTAGGAACTTTTATGTCTTCAATGGATTATAACGCTTGAATATGATTGGGGTTTCATAATGGGGAGAACAAAATATGTGAAAGTCTGGAACTTAGATAGTTTATTTCCAGAAGGCAGTAAATCTACACAATTTCAAGACCATGTTAATCAACTAGAAACAGATGTTTCTGCAATGGAATTATATATGGAGCAATATAATAAATCTTTAAGTGGTAATGCGAACCACGTCAAATATATTTTGGAGCAATTATCAAAGATAAGGTTAAATTTATCACAAGCCAACTCCTACATCACTTGTTTACTTGCACAAAACACTAAAGACCATGAAGCCTATAAATTAAAAGAAGTTACTTCTTCAATAACTGCTCGTTATGATTCAATCCTAAAGATTTTTCAGCATGCCATATTACGTACTACTGAACAGGCTTGGCAAAAAATATTAGGACATGAAGTCTTGAAGGATTACAGTTTTATACTTAATAATTGGCGCAGTAAGGCAGAGAGATACGAAAATGTGGAATTAGAAGGAATAATTTCCGACTTGAAGATGAATGGTTTTGATGCTTGGGAACAGTTTTATCGTTCACTTATAGGCAGCATTAAAGTAAAGGTTAAAAAGGACGACGCCTTGAAAGAGTTTTCTGTTGGACAAACGATAAATTTGCGCTCCCACGCCGATGAGAACGTACGTAAAACTGCACATGAAGCAATGGAAAATGTTTGGAGAGAAAAGCAGGACATATTTGCACAGATTTTGAATCGTGTGGCAGGATTTCGCATACAGATCAACAGGAACAGAGGAATAGATACTTTGTCAGATTCACTGTTTGACAACCGTATGACTGAAAAAACGTTGAACGCTATGTGGTCAGCGGTAAATAAATATAAACATCCTTTTACCGCCTATCTCAATGAGAAGGCAAAATTGTATGGCGATAATAAAATGAAGTCATACAATTTCTGGGCACCAATTGGCGATAACAATCAAAGTTTAACGTATGATGATGCGGTGGATTTTATATTAGAGCAATTTAGTAGTTTCGGAGATAAGTCGGAAAGTTTTTCTCAACAAGCATTTCATGAAGGCTGGATTGAGGCTGAAGATCGGACAAATAAATCTCCAATTGCATTTTGTGCAAGTTTCCCTCGTTCTGCTGAATCTAGAATTTTTATGACTTTTAATGGAAGTATGACGAACGTGCTGACACTAGCCCACGAATTAGGTCATGCTTTCCACAATGAAGCAATGAAATCCGTTCATGGATTTAATCGGCAATATCCGTTAACCATGGCTGAAACAGCTTCTACATTCTCTGAACAAATCATATTAGATGCAGCGTTAGAAAAAGCGGAGTCTGCCAAAGAAAAATTGCAGATACTTGATGAAAAACTAAAACGTAGCGTCATGAATTTCATGAACATGCATTCCAGATTCCTCTTTGAAAAGTGGTTCTATGTGGAACGTGAAAAGGGGTATGTTTCAGCGACCAAGTTAAATGAATTAATGCAAGATGCATTTGAAGTTGCATATGATGGTTCATTTGATCAACCATCTTTATATTCCTGGGTTTGGACACCACATTATTATTTGACACAATCCCCTTTCTATAATTATCCCTATACATTTGGATATTTATTTTCTATTAGTCTATATGCTAAAGCAAAGGAAGTAGGGAAGGGATTTGAAAAGAATTATATTTCCTTACTTCGTGATTCAGGGAGTATGTCTATTGAAGAATTGATGAAAGAGCACTTAGGAGAGGATATTACATCTGAAGATTTTTGGGAAAAGGGATTAAAATTATGTGTCCGAGATGCGGAGGATTTTATTGAATTAGTCCATGACATGAATCAGGAGGATAAAAAGTGAATATAAAAGGTATTAACCATTTGTTGTTTTCCGTATCTGATTTAGATGAGTCTATTGAATTTTATCGAAATGTATTTCAGGCCAAATTATTGGTGAAAGGGAGGAGTACTGCCTATTTTGATTTAAATGGACTTTGGCTTGCTCTAAATGTGGAGCACGATATTCCTCGTAACGAGATAAAAGAATCTTATACTCATATCGCGTTCACCGTTGCTGAGGAAGAGTTCGATGATATCATTACAAAGTTAAAGCAACTGAATGTAAATATTTTACCTGGTCGGGAAAGAGATGCAAGGGACAAGAGATCCATCTATTTCACCGATCCGGATGGCCATAAATTTGAGTTTCATACAGGAACATTGGAAGACCGGCTGAGTTACTATAGAGAAGAGAAAACGCATATGGAGTTCTTTGACTAAAAACATTCTATTCAATAGGGGTGAATCTATGAAACTTGCGGTTAATTATTCGAAAGAAACAGAGGAATTGATTCAGGAGGGCGCCATACAAGTAGATATGTTCAAGTGCCCGGATTTCAGTGATGAGCTGATTAAACAGGCTGAATCAACAAAAAGAAGTTATATTCATTTCGACCTGAATGCTGGAAGTGGACAAATGGGGGAAGTAAATTGGGAGCGTATCAAATACCTTAAGAAAAATACAAATACACCTTATATCAATGTCCATGCCGTCGCCTATGCAAAGGATTTTCCGAATGTAGATGTTCTTACAACAGATCAAACCGATATTAAAAAGATAATCCATGCAGTTGTACATGATATTGAAATGTTGGCTGAAAAAGTTGGTGCTGAAAATATTATTTTAGAAAATGTAATCTGCCGCGGAAAAGGTGACTATATGATGCGGCCGATTATTGAACCAGCTGTCATCAGTGGAATTATTGGTCAAACTGGTTGTGGCCTCTTGCTTGATATTGCTCATGCTCAAATGACCTCCATGTGTCTTGGTTTTGATGTGAAAGACTATATATCACAACTGCCACTTGAACATTTAAAAGAACTTCATATTACAGGAATCCAGTATCACGATGAATCTCGACGTCTGCGTGACAGCATGCCAATGACCGAAGACGATTGGAATTTGGCTTCATGGTCGTTAAAGCAAATTAAAGCCGGAAATTGGCCAGAACCATGGGTAGTTGCTTTTGAATATGGTGGAGTAGGTCCAATTTTTGAATGGCGGACGGACAAAAAGGTGCTGGCAGAACAATTGCCTGTTCTTTATAATCTAGTGAAATAGATTTTCCAGGCTATATTCTCCATTCATCGGTATAATAAAAGAGAGAATCATACATAAAAACGGCAATAGATAGGAGAATAGAAAATGAGTATTGAAAAACGTTTAGAAGAACTTGGTATTGAACTACCTGAGCCGGTTGCTCCACTGTATAGCTATGTGCCACTTACGATTCATCAAGGAGTGGCCTATGTCAGCGGACAGGTCCCGAGGATTAATGGAGAAGTTCCATACCCGGGTAAAGTTGGAACAGAAGTTACCGTTGAGCAGGCACGGGAGCTCGCTGAGTATTGTGTTTTGAAAGGTTTGAGCAGTGTAAAACAGGAGATTGGCACGCTTGATAACGTCGAACAAATATTGAAATTATCCGGTTATATCCAAGCAGCTCCAGGATTTAATGAAATGGGTAAAATAATGGATGCAGCATCAGAGTTGCTTGTTCAGATTTTCGGTGAAAATGGTCACCATGCACGTGTCGCAATTGGAGCGGCAGAACTGCCAAGCAATACACCAATTGAGCTTGACTTGATCATTGCGGTAAAACAATAACAATAAGCATACATGTACAGACACTCCAAACAGAAGGGTGTCTGTATTTATGTTATATAATGGAAAAATGCACGCTGTAATCTTCTGAATAATATGCTACCATGGATTTATATTCAGGAGGGAATAGAGGGGTATGCAATGGTATTACATGTGGGTGTTATCCTACTGACAACTATTATCATTAATATAGCGGTCAAACTGTTATTAAGAAGATTGCTTTCTATTAAAAAAGAACGACTGAAAATCTTTTCTCATAATTATTTTAACAAATTGCATAGAAATATTGATCGGGTAGTTCGATATATGTCCTTGATTACTCAAATTGTTCTTCTTTATTACGTGATATTTCATGACTCCTTTATACCTATTTTATTTGGTAGTATAATCTTCTTTTTTATTCTTCAAAGTCTCATTCAAGCTATATTTGAATGGAAGTATTCACCGACTCCAAAGAAATCCATTCTGACATTTAGTGAAATGATAATTTGGACAGTGGGATTTATTTCTATTTTCCGAGTGCTGTTATAGTCACTTTAAATTCATGAGGGGTGAATAAATTGGGCTCAAGAATTATGCATGCCATTATTGGCCATAAAATTGCTGATGAAATTAAAATGAATGATAAGCAAGTTTTTCTATTAGGTAGTATTGCACCGGATGCTGTATTCACCGTGGAAGAGAAAAATGCCTCGCATTATTTTATTGGTGATGCTGAAGATCATTCTAGAAGAGTTGATGTTGAGGGGTTTCTTAAGGAACACCATACTATGGTGGATGCCAGGAATGATTACATATTGGGATACTATACGCATTTACTAGCTGATGATATTTGGCTTAAAGGATTTTATCTTTCCTGGCTGAAAAACAGAATGAAAGAAGTTGAAGGACTATATCAGCTATACCACCAAGATTTCCGCTTACTGAATGGAAAACTATTAGAGCACTATGGGTTGGTGGATGACCTACGAAAAGCATTTACTATGATTCCAACTGTACCAGACCTGAATAACGTCAAATCCAAAGATGTGGAAGAGCTTGTCCCTTTTGTGTTAGGGGATATGGATTATGATCAAGCAGTGAAGAATGAGAAACTTCAAGTTTTTACATTGGAACAGATTATCGGCTATATCGAGACTTCTGTTGAATTGGGATTGTACAAATTGAAATCTTTCTCATCTTTAAATGAAAAAGAGAAATCTATCAAGAGTTAGTAGGCAGCATTGGAGGGGATTGGACTTGCAGAAAATAATTGATGCGCATATTCACTTGGATTTATATAGCGAATTCGAACAAAAAGAAATCCTAACCACATTGGAGCAAAACGATATTGCTGGACTAATTACAGTTTCCAATCATTTGGAATCAGCTAAAAAGAATCTGGAGTTAGCTAAGGAATATGAAAACGTCTTTCCTGCATTTGGTTTTCATCCAGAACAAGTGTTACCGAAAGAAAATGAAATGGTAAAGCTCATCAATTTTATCAAACAGCATGAAAATGAGATGGTGGCGATCGGTGAAGTTGGATTGCCGTATTACTTAAGGAAAGAAGAGAAAGATATTGAGCTTGAAGCCTATCTCGAGTTACTGGAGCAGTTTATCCTTTTAGCAAAGGAAGTGGATAAACCGATTATTCTTCATGCTATCTATGAAGATGCGCCGCTTGCTTGCTCATTATTAGAGAAGCATTCCGTCACCAATGCTCATTTCCATTGGTTTAAAGGTGATCAGAAGACGCTGGAACGTATGAAAGCAAACGGATATTATATATCCTTCACACCGGATATCACTTATAAAAAAGAAATACAGAATATCGCTGAGAATTTTCCACTCAGCAAAGTAATGGTCGAAACCGATGGACCATGGCAATTTAAAGGCCCATTCCACAATCAAATGACAAATCCCAATATGATTCACGAATCAATGAGAGTTATTGCTAGTATAAAACAAGTCAATCTGCAGGAAGCATACGGTCAAATCTATCAAAACACTAAAGATTTTTATAAAATTCGGGGTTAAACCATGTCCTTCATTCAAATTTGTCTATAAATATCCTAAAATTCTATTAAATGTGTTAAAATTAGTATAAAAATTATTGGGACAATTGATCCCGGAACAGGAGGTTTACTGAATGGACCTTAATTTAACAGGAAAGTCAGTTATTGTTGCAGCCAGCAGCAAGGGGTTAGGTAAGGCGGTTGCTCTGCAGTTTGCTGAAGAAGGAGCTCATGTCCTAATTTCCAGTCGGAATGAGGCTGAATTAAAACAAACAGCTGCCTATATTATAGAAAAGACAGGGAATGAAAATGTCCGCTATCAGGTTTGTGGCATTACAAGCCCAGATCAAATAAACAGTTTAATAGATACCGCAATCGAGTGGAACGGTAAGGTGGATGTGCTTATCAATAATGCGGGCGGACCACCGGCAGGTACATTCGATAAATTTTCTGATGAAGATTGGCAACAAGCATTTGAATTAAATCTATTAAGCTTTATCAGATTGATCAGGGGAGTATTGCCATCCATGCGTGAAACTGGCACTGGAAGAATTGTAAATATAGCATCTTCTTCCGTAAAACAATCGCTGGATAATCTAATTTTATCTAATACATATCGAGCTGGGATTGTCGGCCTATCAAAAAGTCTTTCCCAGGAATTAGCAAAAGATAATATCCTCATTAATACTGTTGGACCTGGACGGATTGCGACTGATCGAGTAACAGAATTGGATGGAATTCAAGCGAACATACAAGGAGTTACCGTCGATGAAATCCGTAGTAAAGCTGAAAGTTCCATCCCGATGGGGAGATATGGAAAACCGGAGGAATTTGCAAAAACAATTGTTTTCCTTGCTTCAGGTGCTAATACCTATCTAACTGGTCAAACAATTGTTGTAGATGGTGGTTTAGTCAAGGCTTTATAATTATAAAAAAATACTTCAAAGTGTATGCATAAAAGGGGCAGAGATGATGACAACGACAACTTTAGTTGATGAAGTTTCTACGATACTTCATAAAGCATATCAAACCAAAAAGCCGATTGAATTTATCAGTAACCAATATTCTTTAGATGAAGCCACATCCTATGCGGTACAGGATGAATTGATTAAACGTAGATGTAAATCGGAAAAATTGGAAGTTGCAGGCTACAAAATTAGTATGACTAGTGCAGAAACACAGGCGATTGCTAATACACATGAACCTGCATATGGGACATTGTTGACGAATAATATTGTGAAGAGCGGGGATGGAGTTCGTTTATCTTCACTATTTGATCCGCTGATAGAACCTGAGATTATGTTTATTTTAGAAGAAGATTTGAGTCTGGAAGCTAGCGAGGGGGAAATCATCAGCAAAAGCAGACTTGCTGCCGGGATTGAAATTCCAGATGCACGTTATATTGATTGGTTCCCTAATTTTTCATTAACTGACTTACTTTGCGATAATACAGCAACAGGCTTAATTGTCGTTTCAGAATCCATTGCACCGCTATCTATTGCGGATTTAATGGGTATCAAAATGGAGCTGTTCCATAATGGAGAGAAAATCAGTGATGGGGATTCTTCCGCTGTTCTCGGTAATCCAGTTACTGCAGTAGCCTGGCTTTCAGAAAAACTCGCAAGTAAAGGCAAGGTGTTGAAGAAGGGAATGACAATTTCATCAGGAACATTCATCTCACCGATCAGGGCAGAAAAAGGAACATATAAAGTAAGCTACTCCCAAATTGGAGAAGTTGAAATTACATTGAAATAATAAAAAAAGGTAGCGATAATGCTACCTTTTTTCAATCCAAGTATTTGTTTTTTAAACTGTCTGAACCAGCGCCACCAATAACCATTAAAACTAATGGTGCAAAATTGACCACGCCTTTAGGCAGTCCTTCTAAGATCATAATATTTGTACCAATAAAATGGTTTAATCCAAAGATAATTAGTTTGAACACTAATAGAAATGCACCTAACATAAACACACTATCAAAAAATGTTTTCCATTTTGGATATGCCAATTTTTTACTATCTTGAATCACTTGTTCCGTCAATTCTTTGTCACTCCTTAACATTTCATCTATTGTGATACCGAACAAATCACTTAATTCAATGATTATTTCGATACTCGGATAGTTCTTACCAGTTTCCCATTTTGAAACGGATTGACGACTCACATGGATTTTGTCAGCAAGCTCAGTTTGTGACCACCCCTTTTTTTCCCGTTCCTTCTTTAATCTTTCGCTAAAGATCATGTTAGTCATCACCTTTCCTTATTTCCATTATTGATGGATGATATCATCAAAGTAAAGATAGTTATACGTGCATCAAGGAGCAACTTGATGTTGCCAGTTTACAAGCTTGTCTATTTAAGTATTTTATCCTTAAAGTTTTAAAGTAACTACTGATGGATTTAATTGTATTGCAGCACTGTTTTGTAGGCAGTAAAAAGGGACAAAATCGTTAAGATTTTATCCCTCATTGTTTTTTATTTAATGACATATGGACTAGATGACCGTTATATCTTCATAATCCTTCGTCGTTATTTCCTGGGAAATAACGACAGTACGATAGTATAGCAAATTGTTTACAACTTTTTGGTTATATCCCCTTTAATAAATCCCCATAATCCATCAAATACTTTCGCATCGTATAAGGATATGATCAATACTAGAGATATCGGACCAATGATTAAACCAATCACACCAAATAACTGCAGTCCCGCAAATAAGGAGACAAGGATTGCGAGAGGGTTCAAACTTAGGCTTGTTGAAAGAACTTTTGGTTCTGCAAATTGCCGGACAGTTACAGTAGAAGCATAGAGGATCATTAATCCGATTCCCATGAACAAGTCTCCTGTGAAAAAGCTGTAAATACTCCACGGAATTAATACCAGTCCAGGGCCCAAGTAAGGTAATAAATCAAGTAGTCCAAGAATGACTGCAATGGTTAAAGCATTTTCCACCCGTAAAATGAATAAACCAATGAGACTGACTACAAAGGTGAGGATCATCAAAATAATTTGTGATTTCAAAAAGCCGAAGATTTTTCTTTGCAAGTCACGAAATACATCCCATGTTTTTTCCCTAATAATAGAAGGCAGTTTACGATAGAATCTAGCGTACTTGTCAGAATCTTTGCTGATAAAATAAATGGCCAAAATGGAAAAGATTATCACTGTAAACGTAATCGGAAGAGCTCCGATGATGGAGGTGATGGCATTGGCAATACCTTGTCCAAGACTGCCAAGCATCGATGCAATATTGTTTCCAACTATTAGAAACCCTTCTTGCAGTGCTTCTTGTTGGGCAGGATCCATTTCATCAAGCCAGCCTATACTTTGATCCCATAGAGGTAATATAAATTCATTAAAGTAATTTTGTAGATTACTGGCGACGATTTTGATTTGATTAGGCACATACTCAGATAAATATAAAATCCCATCAATCGTCAATTTGATGAGGGCCGTAAGAAAACCGCCAACAATTGCTATTAGAAAGAGGATTCCGGTTAAAACCGCAAGTGGCCTAGGAAAGCGTAGGTACTTTTCGAATACACTGACGATGGGTTGAATCAAAAAGGCGAGAAGTGCTGCTATAAGAAATGGATAGGTCAACCTTAGAAAGTGAAACAGTAAAAACAGCCCAATAACGGTGAGTAGAAGAATAAGCAATATTCTAAAAATCAATTGTACGACTGGGTGCTTCATCAAACGACACTCCTCTTACCATCAAGGGAAACCTGTTTAATAAACGTTCATTCCCTATATTCTTAAATAATGTTATCACAGATTTGAAAGTTGCACTAGATTGGGCTCGTTCACTAGATAGTTGTCCTCTTGTAAGAAAAATAGACGTAAAGGTTTTACCCTAAACGCCTAATATCTAATCTGCTAAATAGTTTTCTGTATAGTAAGGCTGGGAGTTTTTATCAAATGCGACACCGACAGATAACGATTCATATCCGTTTCGAAGTTTGTTCTCACGATGACCTAAAGAATTCATCAATCCTTCATGTGCAAATATACTGCTAGGCTGACCAGTTGCCAAATTTTCCCCAGCGATTCGATATGAAATGGCATCTTCCGTTAAACGGTCGAAGGGGGATTGACCTTGTAAGTTGGTATGACTAAAATAACTTTGTTCAGCCATATCCTCACTATGTGCCCGAACCGTTTCTCTTGCTGATTCGTTCCACTCCAAAGCAGGTAATCCGAATTTGACTCTAGTTGAGTTCGTCAAATCAAATAAGACATATTCAAGACCTTCCCGTAACTGTTGGTCAGGTTCTGCAAAATACTTTCTCTTTTGTTCTTCCAATTCCTCATCTATTATTAAAATCGATGTTACTTTTGATCCTTGGTGTTTATCATAGAAAAACGTCACATAGCTATCATCGAGTTTAAACATGTTAAATTCTCCATTATCTTGGATTTGATAATTTATCAATCCTTTTCTCAAAGCCTTGAGTGGTTTTGGCATGACGGAGAGGACTTCATCACGTGTACTTGCAAATGTTAAGCCGTTGGAAGAGCTTAGTAAATCGTGATTCGTATACATTGCATTTACTTTATCCTGTTCATTATAAGATACCATGATGAAATTCTGATAACTTTCATGGTATGCCACCCAATCCACTCCATACTCGTTTCTCGATGTCCTCTTCGGTTCTCCAACCTGATCTTCGACGTCATTACGATCGTCTCCGAGTACAATATTATGAATAGAAAAAGTTTGTTCACTAGGAGGGCTTAAGCTCGGCTTTTCTTGACTGGAAGGTGCTATATCTTCTGTTTGTTGGTCGGACAGCCTGTCAGCCAGATATTGTACCTCTTGTTTTACCCAATCCACACTATTGCTGACTACAGGATGTTCCCATATTTCATGAAGGTCATCGCGAACATCTTCATAGACTCCTATAAAACCAGCTTGTTCGAAACTATCTCCATAAAGATGCCATAGAAAAGCACCAACAATAAACAAAACAATAAGATTCCGTAAAATTGACAAATTCCCACTCCCGTCAGTCTGGGCTGTATTGTTCCCAGTTATTAATCTATGATGTATAAAGTCCGAATGATATTAAGTTTCATAGTAATCATTCTTACCAAATGTCCAATCTACATACTTGTAAATTGCACACTTTATTTTATCATATAAGCATACACGGATCGTACAATTTTAAATTACTGCAGATAAATAGCATGTAATAATCTTTCTAACCGCATTTAATAGCTATTACATTTCTGCTCATCATCTGCTAATCAAATGTGAGAACCTTTTACGTTCGATTAGGCACGGAATTTCAACTTCTAATGATAACGTCCTTATAATTGTGTAAAAAGGTATAAAAAAATAGGTCATCTTCCAGACCCATGTTAAAATATTTTCGACCAAGAAAACAACACATGGAGGTAGGAAAAGATGACCCAAATAAATATTA
>NZ_JAMBON010000001.1 GCF_023715655.1 Oceanobacillus luteolus
GAATTTAAAAAATAGAAGAACCCAAACATTTTAGAGCAATATAGGGTTGATAACGCTAACAAAACACTGGACGAAAACAGTATAAAATAAGGGACTTAAAAAACTCCCACAAGTACTTGACTCAATCTTTCCAGTTTTTTATATAGACAGTTGGGAAATAAACGAATATAATTGAAGTTATTTAAAAGATTAATTTAAAAGATTTGCTACAGTACACAAAATTTAGAATTAGATTGTTGATAAAGGTGATTAAATGGCAAAAGATGAAATTATTACAATTGAACAGTTGATGTCGAGGGCAAGTGAATATTTATCCGAAGACGACCTTACCTTTATTAAACATGCATATGACTTTGCGGAAGAGTCTCATGAAGGTCAATTCAGGAAGTCAGGGGAGCCATATATAATCCATCCGGTTCAAGTAGCTTGGATTTTGGTTGATCTGCAGATGGATGCCGAAACGATTGCCGGAGGATTTCTGCATGACGTGGTCGAGGATACGGATACATCCATTGAGGAAATCAAGGAAAAGTTCAATATTGAAGTTGCTCTCCTTGTAGATGGTGTTACGAAACTTGGTAAAATTAAATATGAATCAAAAGAGGAACTTCAAGCGGAGAATCATCGGAAAATGTTTGTCGCAATGGCGAAAGATATCCGAGTCATTTTAATCAAGCTTGCCGATCGTCTGCACAATATGCGTACGTTAAAACACCTGCCACCACATAAACAACGTCAAAAAGCAAACGAGACAATTGAAATTTTTGCACCTCTAGCTCACAGGCTCGGTATCTCAACAATCAAGTGGGAATTGGAAGATACTGCACTACGTTATTTGAATCCCCAACAATATTATCGCATTGTACAGTTAATGAAACAGAAACGGGAGCAACGTGAAACATATATAGAAGAAGTCATTAAACAATTGACAGCCCAGCTGACCGAAGTAAATATTGAAGCGGAGATGTCGGGACGACCAAAGCATCTATACAGTATTTACCAAAAAATGATCAAACAAAATAAACAATTTAATGAAATATACGATTTATTAGCAGTGCGGATCATCGTAAATAGTATTAAAGATTGTTATGCAGTTTTAGGTATTATTCATACGAATTGGAAACCGATGCCAGGAAGATTTAAAGATTATATCGCTATGCCTAAACAGAATCTGTACCAATCCTTGCATACAACCGTGATTGGACCGAAAGGGGACCCGTTGGAAGTTCAAATTCGGACCAAGGAAATGCATGAAATTGCAGAGTATGGAATTGCAGCGCATTGGGCCTATAAAGAGGGGAAACAAGTTAAAAGCGGATCAAGAAAGTCATTCGAAGAAAAACTTTCCCTTTTTAAAGAAATATTGGATTGGCAAAATGAAACTCATGATGCTGAGGAATTTATCGAGTCGTTGAAAATAGATTTGTTCTCTGATATGGTCTATGTTTTTACCCCGAAAGGTGATGTCATTGAACTGCCATCCGGCTCTGTTCCCATCGATTTTGCATATAAAATTCATACAGAGATTGGTAATAAAACAATCGGTGCAAAAATTAATGGGAAAATGGAACCGCTCGATTATAAATTGAAAAACGGAGATATCATTGAAGTAATGACTTCAAAGCATTCTTATGGACCATCCCAAGATTGGTTAAAGATTGCAAAGACATCTCAAGCTAAAAGCAGGATTAAACAATTTTTTAAAAAACAGCGACGAGAAGAGAACATTAGTAAAGGAAAAGAAGCTGTTGAAAGAGAAATCCGGGCCATGAACATACAGCCTAAAGAGGTATTGACTCAAGAGAATTTGAAGCGTGTATGTGATAAATTCACTTTTACCAATGAGGAAGACCTCTATGCTGCGGTTGGTTATCAAGGGATTACAGCTGCCCTTGTTGCAACAAGGTTGACGGATAAGATAAGAAAAGAGAGAGAAGAGGAAGAGAATCTTAATAAGATTCTTTCTGAAGAAAATACCGAAAAAGCGAAAAAGAAAACAAATAAAAAGGATTCCGGTGTTCGGGTAGAGGGTGTGGACAATTTACTTGTTCGTCTTGCCAAATGTTGCAGTCCAGTACCTGGTGATGAAATTAATGGGTATATCACAAAAGGGCGCGGAGTCTCTGTCCACCGAGCAGATTGTCCTAATTTGGATACAGATGAAGCGAAGGAAAGATATATTGAAGTGGAATGGGAAGACGATTTTACAGATTCCAAACATTATTACGTCGATCTGCAAATCTCAGGATATGACCGACAAGGTTTATTGAATGAAGTCTTGCAAGCCGTAAATGAAATGAAAACCAACATAACTCATGTAAATGGAAAAACGGATAAAAATAAAATGGCTGTTGTTCAGCTGACCATTCTTATTAGAAATACGAATCATCTTAGAAAAATTGTAGGCAGGCTAAAGAAGATTCCGGATATATTCTCTGTATCGCGAACAATCCAGTAGTACAGTAAGGAGAATTTATTGTCATGAAAGCAGTTATACAACGTGCAAAAGATGCTTCCGTTTCAGTTGACGGACAAATAATCGGCGCAATTGATCATGGTCTTGTCGTTTTATTAGGGGTCACCCATGAAGATACTGTGGAAGATGCAAAATATCTAGTGAACAAGATTATGCATTTACGTATTTTTGAAGATGAAAACGAAAAAATGAATCTTTCATTGAAGGACGTAGGAGGCAGTATTCTTTCCATTTCTCAATTCACTTTGTATGCTGATACGAGGAAAGGGAGAAGACCTAGCTTTATCCATGCAGCAAAACCTGAGGAAGCTAATCAACTATATGAAGCTTTCAATGCTGAATTGAGGAAAGAAAATATTCAAGTTGAAACAGGCGAATTTGGTGCCATGATGGATGTAAGCCTAACTAACGTCGGACCAGTAACAATTATTATTGATAGTAAAGATAAGTAAAAAGTATTTGAAAGTGTAAAAACCACAGGTAATATAATCCTGTGGTTTTTGTTTTACGGGTTTAGTGCAAAATATTTCTGTAGGCCATTGATAATACCCGTTACAATTTTCTTTTGATATCCTGTAGTTAGTAAAAGGGATTCGCTTTCTTCGTTGGAAAGAAAACCTAGTTCTAATAAAATGCCTGGCTTAAATGTTTGGCGAGTTACATGAAAGTCATCAAAAGTAACGCCACGATCTTTTTCATCAATTTCTTTTATTATTTCCTGATGAACAAATCCTGCTAACACTTCATATTGATCATGGTAATAGAATGTTTCTATACCAGTGACAGAGGGAACTTCTGGAAAGCTATTATAGTGAATACTTATAAACGCATCTGTTGCGAGAGCGTTTGCTAAAGTAGTTCTGCTTTCTAGGGGGATAAATTCATCTTCTTGACGAGTTAAAATCACTTCCGCTCCAAGAGCTGTCAATTCTTTCGCTAATTCGTGAGCGGTCAAGTATGTAATTTCTTTTTCATATGAACCGTTAACACCAATTGCTCCAACATCTCTACCACCATGCCCAGGATCAATGACGATTGTTTTATTCTGCATTTTATCATCATTTGTGTTAGTTGTTGCTTCAATATTATCACGTAAAACAAAACCTTTTATTTTGCCATCCGATATCTCCAGCCAGTTCTCGGTCTCAGACAGTACATCATATGTTTGGCCTTTTTCTGCAAAGGCAACGATGTCGAAGTCTATGGACGCACCTTCACGTAGGTGCATATCGTCATCCTGGATTGTAATTGTTGTTATAGTAGGTTTCTCTATTGGCTGTTCTGCTTCTTTATTGCTGGCACCATTCCCTTGAGAGGTAATAAATTCTTTGGTGATCCAGCCTTCCATGTCGTTAAATTTAATTTTAATCCACTCTTCATTTTCTTCTAAGATTTTATGCTTTTCTCCCTGATTAACTTGTCCAATTGGTTCGTATTCGGTTCCTGGACCGCTGCGGACATTGAGGTTATTTACATCTATAATTGCTTCGTTGGCTAGCACGGGTGATGTCACCAATAGTAGAAGCAAAATGCTAAGAATACTAACTTTTTTAAAAGACAATCCTGTTCCTCCAATCACTTGATTTCATTAATATACTATTGCCATTCTAAATTATAATAAAATATTACTATAATGGCAAAGCTATAGTCGGAGGGATGAAGATGAGAATAGGATATAAAGATATCTCGAGGATGTATTCAAGTTTATCAATGGAAGATAGAAACGGACTTTTAGCATTGGAGAATGACGATTTGTATTCGAAGGATATTACCGACCAAAGCAGAACAGCTATTGAAATAAAGATGAGTCAAAAAGAGAGGAATCGTTCTTGACAATTTTAGTGGAACAGCTTATGATAATAATCATTCAAATATGATACGAATATGAATACCGATGAAGGAAAAAGTAATTAGGAACTAGATAGAGAAGAGAGAGAGTGCCAGTGGCTGAGAGCATTTTCATATCATAGACTAATGAAAGACATTCCCGAGGATACATGTCGAACTAACAGTAGGCATGTACGTCTTGCAGGCGTTAACTGTGGAAAGTGGATGTTTAACATCAACTAGGGTGGCAACGCGGGTAAAATCTCGTCCCTTATTTTATAAGGGATGGGATTTTTTTATTTATCTAGAGTTTAATTATACATAGAGTAAAGGAGAGATTGTTTTGGCTATGAATGCACCACGTGGGACAGTAGATATCCTACCCAAAGATGTAAAGGCTTGGCAGTATGTCGAAGATCAAATAAAAGAGATTTGTAACAGATATCATTATAGTGAGATCCGAACACCTGTATTTGAACATACTGAGGTTTATCAGCGAGGAGTCGGGGATACAACGGATATCGTTCAAAAAGAGATGTACACCTTCGAAGACAGAGGTGGAAGGAGTCTAACGTTAAGACCTGAAGGAACAGCTGGGGTTGCCAGGGCGTATGTACAAAATAAACTTTATGGTGAAGCAAGTCAACCGGTAAAATTGTATTATTTCGCCGAGATGTTTCGTTACGAGCGACCTCAAAAAGGAAGAATGCGTCAGTTAAATCAGTTTGGAGTCGAAGTACTGGGAAGTGCCGACCCAGCGGTAGATGCTGAAGTAATCGATCTAGCGATGACAGTTTATCGCTCTTTAGGATTAACTTCCTTAAAACTCATCATTAATTCACTTGGTGATAAAGAAAGCAGAGCGGATCACAGGCAAGCTTTGATAGATCACTTTACACCACATAAGGAAGAATTGTGTGCTGATTGTCAGGTGAGATTAGAGCAAAATCCGCTTCGGGTGCTAGATTGTAAAAAAGATAGGGAACACCCTGCGATGTCATCATCTCCATCTATCCTTGATTATTTGAATGATGAATCAAAAATATATTTTGAGGATGTAAAAGCTTATTTGGATTCTATGGGGATCGAGTATGTAGTGGATCCAACATTAGTTCGAGGATTAGATTATTATAACCACACAGCATTTGAAATCATGAGTGACGCGGAA
Organism: Oceanobacillus luteolus; assembly: GCF_023715655.1. Taxonomy (GTDB): domain Bacteria; phylum Bacillota; class Bacilli; order Bacillales; family Amphibacillaceae; genus Oceanobacillus; species Oceanobacillus luteolus. The sequence goes on from NZ_JAMBON010000001.1 coordinate 5,472, forward strand.
GGTTTCGGTGCTATTACTACACTTGCTGGTGGTGGCAGATATAATGGCATGGTTGAGGAGTTTGGTGGACCTAGTACCCCGGCAATCGGATTCGGAATGGGATTAGAGCGTTTATTAATGGCGCTTGATGCTGAAGGAATTGAGATACCGGATGATGATGAACTGGATTGCTATGTTGTCGCTGTCGGTAAAGAGCCGGAACAAGCAGCAGTTCGTCTTGTACATGAGCTTCGTACAAATGGCATTCAAGTTGATAAGGATTACCAACAACGAAAAATGAAAGCTCAATTAAAAGCAGCTGATCGTTATCGGGCAAAGTATGTTCTTATACTAGGTGAAGATGAGCTTAGTCAAGGTACAGTCACTGTAAAAGAAATGGCTACAGGAGAGCAGAAGGTTCTGCCCAAAGAAGAACTTTTGGAAACTTTACATGGGAAATTGACAGGAGGTAAATGATATGGTGACTGCTAGAGTTTATTCTGGGACAATTAATGAAGAACATATCAATCAAGAAATTGTTCTAAAAGGATGGGTACAAAAACGTCGTGATTTAGGTGGACTTATTTTTATCGATTTACGCGACCGTAGTGGGATTGTTCAAGTTGTATTCAACCCAGATGCTTCCAGTGAAGCGATTAAAATTGCAGATACAATACGTTCTGAATATGTTGTGGAAGTTAGAGGGAAGGTGGTGGCTCGTGATGAGTCCACGGTAAATCCTTTAATGAAGACGGGCAAAGTCGAAGTCATCGCTTCTGAAATTAAAGTGTTAAATAAATCCAAAAATCCACCATTCATGATTCAGGATGAAACAGATGTAGCAGAAGATTTACGATTAAAATATCGTTACTTGGATTTAAGACGTCCTACTTTACAACAAACCATTAAATTACGTCATCAGACGACACAAGCGATTCGAGAGTTTTTAAATGAGCAAGACTTTATAGAAATGGAAACTCCGATCTTGACCAAGAGTACACCGGAGGGGGCCCGTGATTATTTAGTGCCTAGCCGGGTGCATTCTGGAGAGTTTTATGCACTGCCACAATCACCACAATTGTTTAAACAGTTGATTATGGTGAGTGGTTTTGAAAAATATTATCAAATCGCCCGCTGTTTCCGTGATGAGGACTTACGTGCTGATCGCCAGCCGGAATTTACACAGGTCGACATTGAAACATCATTTCTGACAAGCGATGAAATTATGGATATGACGGAACAAATGATGAAACATGTCATGAAGGAAGTAAAAGGTATCGATATTGAACTACCACTACCGAGAATGTCATATGATGAAGCAATGAATCGATATGGTTCTGATAAACCTGACACGAGATTCGGGATGGAATTGATCGACGCTTCACCTGTTTTCAAGGACTCTGATTTTAAAGTATTTAAAGGTGCAATTGAGGCCGGTGGAAGTGTCAGATTGCTCAACGTCAAGGGAGAAGCTGCTAATTATTCCCGTAAAGATATTGATAAACTTACAGAGTATGTGAATGTGTATGGTGCCAAAGGACTTGCATGGTTGAAATCAGAAGGATCGGATTTGAAAGGACCAATCGCAAAATTCCTATCCGATGATGAAAAGCAGCAGCTCGTTGAGTTGGCAGACGTTACAGATGGTGATCTCATCCTATTTGTAGCTGATAAAAATCGAGTGGTATTCGACAGCTTGGGAGCATTACGATTGAAGCTTGGTAAAGAATTGAACTTAATTGACCAATCCATTTTCAATTTCCTATGGGTGACAGATTGGCCATTGTTGGAATACGATGAGGAACTAAACCGATACTTTGCAGCACATCATCCGTTTACATCACCTGTAGAAGAAGATGTAGAGAAATTATTAACAGAACCTGAAAATGTCCGCGCTAATGCGTATGATCTTGTTTTAAATGGTTACGAACTAGGCGGAGGTTCCATCCGGATATATCAGAAAGAACTGCAAGACAAAATGTTTAAGGTACTAGGCTTCTCTGAAGAAGAGGCTCATGACCAATTTGGCTTCCTGTTGGAAGCACTGGAATATGGGGCACCTCCTCATGGAGGAATTGCACTAGGACTTGACCGGATCATTATGTTGTTGGCTGGGCGCTCCAACCTTCGTGATACAATCCTATTTCCGAAGACTGCATCTGCCTCGGATTTACTTACACAAGCACCGAGTCAAGTATCAAACGAGCAGCTGGAAGAGTTATCTTTACTCTTGAATAGAAAAGAAGAAAAAGTGAATATAAACGAATAAAATAATTGGGATAAAGACTTGGTCTTTATCCCAATTTTCAATATGAAGAATTAGCCATTTGAAATAAAGTTTATTTATTATAATTGGGGGTAAACCTCTACTAAATTAGAAATATATTTCCTTTGTTTATTTTATGGGGAATGAATTGATAAATAAAAATAACTATGTTAATATAAATTTACAAATAAATAAATAATTCAGTAATCCTGATGTGTACGTTCATACAAAGTGTATTGACCGAACAACAGATGAAAGGGAGCCTGGAGTTTCCATGCTTCATCCCGTCAACCGGACGAATATATGCAGTATGGAACAGGGCACCCACCTGCTAATAGCGGGATCAAAACTTTACATGGACGGCACGATCGGGATTTGTAATAAAAAAATCACGCAGAGGGTTCTGCGTGTTTTTTTATTGATCAACTAATTAGAGGGATTCGCTAGTTGCTCCAAGTTTCCATTTTTATCCATCCTAAAACTAGGGGAAGTAAATGAACGCTCATCATTCAATACTGTCATGCGACGAGCGCGATCCATAATTTGAATGAATGTCTGGTAATCTTCCTGCATGGTCTCCAATTGTTTTTCTGTCTGTTTTAATTGTTTTTCCAGACGGGCATTTTCCTCTTTTAGTTGTTGGTTTTCTTTTAAGGTAATCTCCATGTTTGCTTTTGATTGATTAGAAGCGTAATAATCTTGTTTTAAGTTTTTCAAGAATGTTAGAACCATATCAAAAGTTAGCTCACTAGAGTATTCTACCTGGTTACCTGTATTGGTGACAGGCGTGGTTGGTTTATCGAGAGACTTGACATTTTGCCTCGCTTGTTTTCTTTTTAATTCTTTTCGTTGTCTTTTTGCAAGATCAATCGCATTAATATATTTATTACGGACTTCAGCGTTCCAGCGAAAGCCACAAGCGGCAGATGTCCGGTTGAGCTTGTCCCCAACTTCCTCAAAGGCATTAAGCTGTGTACTGCCTTCTCGAATATGACGCAGTACGGTTTCTGCCAATAGTAAATCATCTTCATGGGACCAAGCATCCTGTCTGACTTTAGCCATCTTACCCAACTCCTTTTTCTCGTGGTATAGTAGATTATAAATATATCCATCTGATAATTTTTTCTCATGGAACACGTTCTGCTTCGGTTGGTATTCGATTTGTAATCGCTCTTTCATCCAGACGGCATTTCAGACTAGAAACTTCGCTTTGGAGTTTAGCGGTTACTATGATTACGGATTCCAACATGCTGACTGAACGTTTTTTTCATTATGAGAAAAACTAGATTATCATGTTGATAGTTATTATTACCTCAAGAAAAAGGAATTATACGTTAATCATTTAACTCTCGTAGAATTTTTTCGTAAACTTGCTTCATTGCCGATTCGAATTTACCCGTATCTTTTGGTTGATAATACTTTTTGTTTTTAATTCGATCTGGCAAATATTGTTGAGAGACCCAGCCGCCATCATAATTATGTGGGTATTTATATTCCACCCCTCTACCTAGTTCTTTTGCCCCTTTGTAATGGCTATCTTTTAAATGCAGTGGAATATCACCACTTTTTCCGGATCGTACATCACTAAGTGCAGAATCTAAAGCTTTATAAGCGCTATTGGATTTCGGGGACAAAGCTAGTTCAACAATAGCAACTGCCAGGGGAATTCTAGCTTCTGGAAAACCTAGTCTTTCAGCAGATTGCACAGCTGCAAGAGTCCTTGGACCGGCCTGCGGATTTGCCAATCCGATATCCTCATATGCGATTACTAACATTCTTCTCGCGATACTATCAAGATCACCTGCTTCAATTAATCTAGCTAAATAATGAAGCGAAGCATTAACATCACTGCCTCGAATGGATTTCTGAAAAGCGGAGAGGACATCATAATGGGCATCTCCATCTTTATCATGTGAAAAGCTTTTCTTTTGCATACATTCTTCTGCAGCTTCAAGATTGATCTGGATGATATCTTCATCGTTAGCCGGGGTTGACATGGCTGCAAGCTCAAGACCGTTTAAAGCTGCACGCAAGTCCCCGTTTGAACTGGTTGAGAAATGTTCGAGTGCATCCTCACTCAACTCAATATTCATCTTTCCTAAGCCACGGGTATCATCTTCGATAGCTCTTAGTAATGCTTCTTTAACATGTTTGGGTTCTAGAGAATGCAGTTCAAAGAGGTGACACCTACTGCGGATTGCAGGATTTATAGAGTGATATGGGTTACTAGTTGTACAACCGATAAGAGTAATCAAGTTCGTTTCCAAGTGAGGAAGAAGAAAGTCTTGTTTCGCCTTATCCAAACGATGGACCTCATCAAGAATAAGGACGATTTGTCCACTTAATTTGGCTTCCTCGACAACGATCTCCATATCTTTCTTTTTATGTGTTACCGCATTAAGCAATCTCACTTGCAAACCAGCTGTTTTGGCAATTGCAACCGCCGTTGACGTTTTACCAGTGCCGGGAGGGCCGAATAGTATCATAGAGGCGAGCATATTTGCTTTGACCATCCGGTGAATCAATTTACCTTCACCGACAAGGTGTTCCTGCCCGATAATTTCCGAAATGTGAGTAGGTCTCATACGTAAAGCTAATGGTTGTCGTTTCATTTAAACCGCCCTTTGTCATTATCTAGTTTCATTGCCAGTGACATAACGAATGGATTATAATCCATATGTTATAAAACGGCTGTCAGGTATTTCTATTAGTTATATAATTAAAGCTTAAGCTTGAAATCGCAGAAATGCAAGAGAGATATAATTCATGTTATAATAGCGAATAGTATATAATGAACGATTGGAATTAAACGCTGATTATTGGACAGTAATTTAATTTTCTCGTATAGTGATGACTTATATTGTAAAGAGGTGCAAAGTATGAAAATTACAACTAAAGGAAGATACGGATTAACTATAATGATTGAACTTGCAAAGGAATATGGGGAAGGACCGAAGTCATTGAAGTCCATTGCCCAAGAGAATAATCTATCTGAACATTATTTAGAACAGCTAGCTGCACCTCTTAGGAACGCCGGTCTTATTAAGAGTGTGAGGGGTGCTTACGGAGGCTATAAACTTGCCAAGGAACCAACAGAAATCTCTGCTGGTGACATCATCCGTGTATTGGAAGGACCAATCACACTAGTGGAGGGTATTGAAGAAGAAAAACCTGCCCAACAAGCATTATGGATAAAAATCCGTGATGCCATTCGTGGGGTACTGGATAATACGAGCCTAGAGGACTTAATTCAGGCTGATGATAATGAAACAGAAGAAGCATACATGTTCTATATTTAATGAATAAGGAAAGGAATTCTCCTATGAAAGAGATTTATTTAGACCACGCAGCTACAACGCCAATAGCTGCAGAAGTAGCAAACGAAATGATTACAGTTTACCAAGAAGTCTTTGGTAACCCATCCAGTGTCCATTCTTATGGAAGAAAAGCACGAAAGATGTTAGATGAAGCAAGGAGGCTTGCTGCATCCAGCATCAACGCAAACGAAAAAGAGATTTACTTTACGAGCGGGGGTACAGAAGCGGATAATATCGCTTTAATCGGTACTGCGTTGGCTAACCGTGACAAAGGGAATCATATTATTACAACGGCCCAAGAACATCACGCTGTACTTCATACTGCTGAATATTTGGAATCCATTGGATTTGACGTAACTTATTTATCAGTCAGTGAAACAGGGCGTATTTCATTAGATGAGCTAGAGAAAGCTCTGCGTGAGGATACTATCCTCGTTTCAATCATGTACGTAAATAATGAAACGGGTGTTATTCAACCAATAGAAGAAATAGGAAGTATTTTAAAAGAACATCAAGCCTATTTCCACACAGATGCCGTACAAGCATATGGTTTGTTGGAAATCGATGTAAATGCGCTTCAAGTCGATTTATTGACTACTTCAGCTCATAAGATCAATGGGCCAAAAGGTGTCGGTTTTCTATATGCCCATGAATCCGTTCCAGTTCAAAATTTATCTTTTGGAGGAGAACAGGAGAGAAAACGAAGAGCTGGTACAGAGAATGTTGCTGCGATTGTCGGATTTAGTAAAGCAATAGAGCTTGTCAAGCTAGAGCGTGAAGAAAGAAACAAACAGTACCAACTATATAAAGAATTATTTGTTCAGCAATTAAGAGAAGAAGATATTGAGTTTACATTAAATGGCGAACAAGAGAACACGATCAGTGCGATCGTCAATATAAGCTTTCCAGGGACAAATGTAGAACAGGTGTTAACGAATCTGGACCTTTCTGGAATTGCAGCATCTAGTGGAAGTGCTTGTACAGCCGGTAGCGTTGAACCTTCACACGTTTTGAGTGCGATGTTTGGAGAAAATAATCCATGTACAACAAATTCCATCCGGTTTAGTTTCGGTAGTGCAAATACGAAAGAGAATGTAATCGAAGCAGCGAAACGGATCGCTAAGATTATACGAAGATTAACAAATTAAGGATTGTGATAGAAATGAACGATAATAAAAATATTAGAGTGGTTGTCGGGATGAGTGGTGGTGTCGATTCATCGGTTGCCGCCTTACTTCTAAAAGAACAAGGTTATGATGTTGTCGGTATTTTTATGAAAAACTGGGATGACACTGACGAATTTGGAGTGTGTACGGCGACCGAAGACTTTGATGACGTTGTCCGTGTATGTAATCAATTAGATATCCCTTACTACTCCGTTAACTTTGAAAAAGAATATTGGGATAAAGTATTTACTTATTTTCTAGATGAATATAAAGCAGGCCGTACTCCAAATCCTGACGTTATGTGTAATAAGGAAATTAAATTTAAAGCGTTTCTTGATCATGCAATTTCTTTAGGTGCAGATTATTTGGCCACTGGACATTATGCTCAAGTCAGAAGGGAAGACGGAAGAGTAGAACTTATCCGCGGCGTTGATGAAAATAAGGACCAAACGTATTTCCTTAACCAGCTCTCAAAAGACGTGTTGGATAAAGTCATGTTTCCGTTAGGTCACCTTAATAAACCAGAAGTACGTGAGATTGCTTTGAAGAATAATCTGGCAACTGCTACAAAAAAAGATTCTACAGGGATTTGCTTTATTGGTGAAAGGAATTTCAAAGAATTCCTTAGTGAATATCTTCCAGCACAACCAGGTGAAATGCAGACACTTGCTGGTGAAGTGAAGGGAAGACACGATGGACTCATGTACTATACTATCGGGCAAAGGCAAGGTCTTGGAATCGGTGGAGCTGGGGACCCATGGTTTGTTGTTGGGAAAAATCTAAAAGAAAATGTTCTTTATGTAGAGCAAAGTTATGCGAATGATAAATTATATTCAGATGCATTGACTGCAACGGATGTAAATTGGATCAACCCAGAAGTGGTAAAAGAAAAGTTTACATGCACAGCGAAGTTCAGATATCGTCAAAAAGATAGCAAAGTGACAGTCACTGTATTGGAAGATAATAAAGTCCGTGTAGATTTTGACAATCCGGAGCGTGCGATTACACCAGGACAAGCTGTTGTATTTTATGATGGTGAAGTATGTCTTGGTGGAGCGACTATTGATAAAGTGATCAAGGAAGAACAGCACCTTGAGTATGTAGGTTGAGTTAGGGGTTAATACATGGAAAAAAATAGAGAAGCCATTCGCATGATGCATGAAAAAAAATACGAAGAAGCAGCAAAATTATTTAATGAAATAATAGAAGAAAATCCGTCCGATCCATTAGGGTATATAAACTTTGGGAACCTATTAGTAGAGCTGCAAGAAAACGAACGTGCAGAGCGCTTTTTTCTAAAAGCAATCGATTTAGATGAAAATGCCGCTACTGCATATTATGGCCTTGGTAATCTGTACTTTGAACAAAATCAATTTGAACATGCTGCAAAATATCTTCAGCAGGCTTTGGATAAAGGTCTTGAGGATGCTCATGTTTATTACTTGTTGGGACTATCGTTGCAGAATAAAGAAGAGTTTCGTTTAGCATTGCCATATTTATTACGGGCTACAGAATTACAACCAGGGGAAACAAATTATCTTTTTCAATACGGTTTGTCTCTTGCCCAATGTCAGTTAATTGATGAAGCGAAGAGTGTTTTTACGAAAGTAATCGATTTTGATAAAGAGCATAGTGACGCTTACTATAATTTAGGAGTAATTGCTGTTTTTGAAGAAGATGCAAAACAAGCGTTAGCTTATTTTGATGCGGCCCTTCAAAACCAAGCTGACCATTATTTGGCTGCTAACGGCAAGAAACAGGTGGAAGAATTTTTAGTAAATCTTTAATGTCCCGCACCTCAACTATAATGAATAGCGGTGCGAGATGTTATGGCGAAGAAGCCAGCATGTAAAATTTTAGCTATAACGAAACGAGAGGTTTTACAAATGGAAGAAAAAAAGCAAAATGAAAAGGGATATATACGAGGAGTCGTTCTTTATACAATTTTTCAAAATCAGTCGGAGAACTTCTCAATCATTAAAGTGAAGATTGAAGATACAAATGAAGAATATGATGAAAAAGAAATTGTTGTTAAAGGTTATTTTTCTGAACTTACGGAAGAAAATTCGTACTATTTCTATGGAACCTTTGAACAACATGCACGATTTGGGATGCAGTATCGTGTCGACTCCTACCAAACTTATATTCCTGATACAAAGGAAGGCCTGATTTCATACCTTTCCAGTGATCTTTTTTATTCCATTGGTGTAAAGACTGCAACAAAGATAGTAGATAAACTTGGCTTAAATGCTATTTCTCATATTTTAGAAGACCCGGAATGCCTGGATGGGATTCCGGGTCTTACTAAAAAGACGCGTGACCAATTACATAAAAGTTTAGAAGAACATCAAGGGTTTGAAAGAATCGCAATCACTCTTTCAAATTATCAGATCGGCTTAAAAATGGCTCAACGAATCTATCAAGAGTATAAAGAAGATGCTATTATCAAACTTGCCGATGATCCTTACCAACTTGTTTTCGATATTGAAGGTTTTGGCTTTCAAACTGCGGATCGAATTGCAAGAATGAACGGGCTCGCAGTCGACCACCCTACTCGTATTGGTGCTGGTTGTGTATTTGTCTTGCAAAGAAGCATGCAAGATGGACATGTGTACTTACCATATGACTATTGTATAAGAGAAGTCATCCAATTATTAGGGTTCCAAATAGAAGAACAAGTAGTGATGGAGCAATTGGATACTTTAAATATAGAGAAGAAAATTATTATACATGATGGGAACGTATACTTGCCTTCCTTGTATTATGCTGAGGATGGTTTTGCGACGAACCTGAATAGGATTATGCAAAACGAGCTTGAAGATAGAACGACTCTCGCAGAACTGATGAAAATTACAGGTGAAATCGAGGAAGAAGAAGTGCTTAGCTATGGTAAAGAACAATTTCATGCGATTGAAAAATCACTAAGCTCAAGGATTATGATCCTAACCGGTGGGCCCGGTACAGGTAAAACCACTGTAATTAAAGGGATTGTAAAAGCGTATGCAGCTATCCATGATGTATCCCTTGATATCGATGATTATGAGAAGAAAGCTGAGTTTCCTTTTGTTTTGACTGCTCCGACTGGGAGGGCGGCCAAACGTTTAAGTGAATCAACTGGGTTGCCGGCATATACGATTCACCGTTTGCTTGGTTGGAATGGAACAGATGGTTTCGATAAAGATGAACATGAACAATTATCTGGCCGTTTTTTAATTGTTGATGAGTTTTCTATGGTCGACATTTGGCTGGCCAATCATCTATTTAAGGCTATTCCTGATGATATGCAAATATTAATGGTAGGTGATGAAGACCAACTGCCTTCGGTAGGTCCCGGTCAAGTTCTATCTGACCTGCTGGCAAGTGATAAAATACCTGTTGTAAGATTACAAGAGGTTTATCGTCAACAAGAAGGTTCAAAAATAATTGAACTCGCCCATGAAATAAAAAACAATGCTCTAACTTCACAATCATTGAAAAAAGCAAAGGATTTCAGTTTTCTCTCCGTAAATAATAACCAAATTGTAGAAGCAATCACAAAAATCTTTAAACTTGCGATGGATAAAGGTATTGATACGAATGATATTCAAGTTCTTGCACCGATTTATAAGACAGAAGCAGGAATCAATCGGATTAATGAAGAATTACAGCAAATGCTCAATCCAAAAACAGACAAAAAAAGGGAAATCCAAGTTTCTGATGTTTCTTACCGTGTAGGCGACCGTGTCATTCAACTAGTTAATCAACCTGAAGATGGTGTGTTTAACGGAGATATTGGAGAGGTTGTAGCGATTTTCTTCGCTAAAGAGAACAAAGAAAAGAAGGATCAAATAGTTATTGCATTCGATGAGAGGGAAGTGGTGTATGAAAGGCAAGACTTCCTGAACTTTATGCATGCTTATTGTATCTCCATTCATAAATCACAAGGCAGTGAATTTTCGATTGTCGTATTGCCTGTTATTTCTTCCTATCATCGTATGCTCAGGAAAAATTTATTGTACACAGCAATTACAAGAAGCAAGGAATCTCTCATTATATGTGGAGATAGTTCAGCTTTTATGCGTGGAGTTACCACCATCGATACGAATCAGCGTTATACTTCGTTAATTGAACAGCTTGAAAAAAGAATTGAAATAGAACCTCAAGTAGATTCATCTGAAGAATCAGAAGCACTCAATCCCTATGATTTTATGTAAAATAGGTATAGACCTCTCGAAATACGGTTAGGATAGTGTTATATACTGACCGTGGAGATGATGTAGAATGCACTGTCCTAACTGTCGAGGGAAGAACCTTGGTAAGATAGGCGTTCAATTATACTATTGTTGGACGTGTTATATTGAACTTTCTATTGAAAAAGGGAAGCTTAATATGAATCAAATAGAACCTGATGGCAGCTTAAGTCCATTAAATGACTTATTTTCCGAAGAAGAAAGAACGATATTAGAAGATAGATTGCTATCCTGAATATCGTGATTAAAATAAGTCTCTTGGAGTGTTGCCATTGCTTCACCGGATAGATGGAAAAAAACTAATATATATTTTATTGATTGGTATTTTACTTTTAGTATTTTCTTTTTTGATCTTAATAACTTATCCTTACTTTAAGGAGCTTTTCTCCTTTATATGGCGGCTTCTACTGCCTTTTTTTATTGCTGCTTTTATTGCCTATCTACTTTTTCCGATCATTGCTTTTTTAGATCGGCAGCAAATTCATAAAGGGCTTGCTGTCTTGATTATTTATGTTCTATTTTTTGGAGGTATCGGATTTTTATTTTATCGTGTCTATCCCTTGGTAATTCATCAAATGAAAGATTTGATCGACAATTTCCCGCAATTTATAGAATTGTATGAGGCTTCAATTAACAATCTGTATGATTATACCGCATTTCTCCCTGAGACGGTACACGATAAAATTGATGAACTGCTCCTCAGTTTGGAAAATTCATTGGATATGTTGTTGACGAGGCTCGTTGATGGATTTCTGCATATTTTCGATATGATTATTATCATAACTGTAATCCCTGTCCTCGTATTTTATTATATTAAGGATTATCAGTTGATGAAGAATTTCATCAAAAGGTTTATACCGAAAAGACTCCATGCTAGAGTAAAACGAATGGTCTATGCAATTGATGAAGGACTTGGAGGTTATATCAGGGGACAGTTTATCGTAAGTATATTTGTTGCACTGGTCACCTTAATCATATTTAAATGGATTGATGTGCCCTATGCTCTTTTGCTTTCCATTTTACTTGGCTTAACCAATATTATTCCATACTTTGGTCCAATAATTGGTGCCATTCCAGCTGTCATAATTGCGTATGCCTCATCACCAAGCCTTGCAATTTATGTAGTCATCACCATTTTTGCTGTTCAGGTCATTGAAGGCAATCTCTTATCCCCATATATCATGGGGAAGAACATAAAAATCCATCCAATTGCGATTATCTTTGTTCTACTTCTAGGTGGAGAATTGTTTGGTATACTTGGTATGATTCTTGCTGTTCCAGTTCTTGCGATTCTCAAGGTGATCTTTAAGCATTTACCATATTTAATTAGTACCGATTGACAAGAGAAAAATTATTATCTATACTATCGCTAAACACATATTTTAAAATGATGAAAGTGCCGAGTACATGGAGTTCGTGTGACAGAGAGGGATGAAGTGCTGAGAACATCCTCACATGGAAACATGGAATGCTACACTAGAGTACGGCTAATCCCCGTCGGTTTCAAACCGTTAACATGCATAAGTGATGAATAGTAGTCATTCTATTCATAATTAGGGTGGTACCGCGAATAATCTCGTCCCTGCATAGAGCAGAGAGGGGATTTTTTTATTGGTTTGATTAGATGATTACTGAATGTAAATATATAGGAGGATCAAATGATGAAAAAATTAAATTCTGCTGAAGTTAGACAAATGTTTTTAGACTTTTTTAAGGAAAAGGACCATCAAATTGAACCAAGTGCTTCTCTTGTACCAAATGACGATCCGAGTTTATTATGGATCAATAGTGGTGTCGCTACATTAAAGAAATATTTTGATGGGAGAGTCATTCCAGAGAATCCACGAATTGTAAATGCTCAAAAGTCCATCCGAACAAATGATATTGAGAATGTCGGTTACACTGCAAGGCACCATACATTTTTCGAAATGCTAGGTAACTTTTCGATTGGTGATTACTTCAAGGAGGAGGCAATTCATTGGGCATGGGAATTTCTTACAAGTGAGAAATGGCTCGGCTTTGACCCGGAATTATTGTCAATCACCGTGCACCCAGAAGATGATGAGGCTTACGATATCTGGTTGAATCAAATTAAAGTACCTGCAGAAAGAATCATCCGGTTGGAAGAGAACTTTTGGGATATAGGCGAAGGGCCAAGTGGACCAAACTCTGAAATATTTTACGATCGAGGACCTGAATATGGGAATGATCCAAATGATCCTGAACTATACCCAGGTGGAGAAAATGCACGTTATTTAGAAATATGGAACTTGGTCTTCTCCCAGTTCAACCATAATGCTGATGATACGTATACGCCACTCCCTAAGAAAAACATTGATACAGGTATGGGATTGGAACGAGTGATGTCCGTCATTCAAAATGTGCCAACCAACTTTGAAACAGACTTATTCCTGCCTATCATTGAAAAAACAGAAAGCATCGCTAAAGTTAAATATGGGAAAGACGAAAAACAGACTATCGCATTTAAAGTGATTGCAGACCATATTCGGACAGTCAGCTTTGCAATTGGAGATGGTGCACTACCTTCGAACGAAGGACGCGGTTATGTTCTTAGAAGATTAATTAGAAGAGCTATTCGATTTTCCAAGGAAATAGGATTAGATAAACCATTTTTATATGAGTTAGTAGATATTGTTGGAGATATAATGAAGGAATACTATCCACAAGTGTCGAATCAAAAAGATTATATAGCCAAAGTTATTCGTTTAGAGGAAGAGCGATTCCATGAAACGTTAAATGATGGATTGGATATTCTTACAACTATTATCGAGAGGGAAAAGTCAGCAGGCAACAAAGTTTTTCCTGGAGAAGCAGTATTTAAATTATATGATACGTACGGTTTTCCAAAAGAGCTTACTGCTGAATACGTAGAAGAACACGGCTTTACGATTGATGAAGAAGGCTTTGAGAAAGAGATGGAGAAGCAGAGGGAACGTGCAAGAAGTGCTAGACAGAAAGTTGATTCAATGCAGGTCCAAAACACAGCATTGAGCGAACTTGATGTAGAAGGTGAGTTTATTGGTTACGATACGTTGGAAACGAACGCTACAATAACGGCAATTGTAAAAGATGATTCTGAAGCAGAGATTGCAAAAGAAAATGATGAGGTTCTGCTCTTTTTATCAGAAACGCCATTTTATGCAGAGAGTGGTGGACAGATTGCCGATAAGGGATGGATTTACACAGAAAGTGCATCAGCTTACGTTGAAGATGTACAAAAATCCCCTCAAGGTCTTCATATCCATCGAGTGACGGTTAAAAGTGGTGAGTTGCAAAAAGCTGAGCAAGTGCGTGCTATTGTAGAGAATGATTTTCGTAATGCAATTATAAAAAATCACACTGCAACCCATTTATTGCATCAAGCGTTAAAAGATGTCCTTGGTAAACATGTGAATCAAGCAGGTTCATTAGTTACTCCAGATCGTCTTCGTTTCGATTTCACCCACTTCGCTGCGGTTACCAAAGAAGAGTTTGAACAAATCGAAAAGATTGTAAACGAAAAAATCTGGCAGTCCATCAATCTTGTTATTGATTATAAAAAAATCGATGAAGCAAAAGAGATGGGAGCAATGGCTTTATTTGGTGAAAAATACGGTGATATTGTTCGCGTAGTGCAGATCGGTGATTACAGTATCGAACTTTGTGGTGGCTGTCATGTTAGGAATACTTCTGAAATCGGACTGTTCAAACTTGTTTCAGAAGGTGGAATTGGAGCTGGAACGAGAAGGATTGAAGCTGTAACAAGTAAAAATGCTTATGAATTTTTAAACGAGAAGATGAATGTGCTCAGACAAGTTACCGACCTTGTAAAAGCCAATGATGATGCTCAATTACCTGAAAAAGTACAGCATTTACAGCACGAAATTAAGGTTCTGCAAAAAGAAAACGAATCACTTAGTTCGAAACTAGCAAATGTTGAAGCCTCTGCCATATTAGAGCAGGTAGAAGATATTGGTGGCATTCCAGTACTGGCACAGCATGTGAATGTGAAGGATATGAATCAGCTTAGGAATATGGTGGATGATTTGAAACAGAAACTTGGTTCTGTTGTTATACTTCTTGCAACAGAAAATAATGAGAAAGTCCAATTGGCTGCAGGAATATCCAAGGATCTTGTCGAAAAAGGATTGCATGCAGGAAAATTAATTAAGGAAGCTGCTGCCGTTTGCGGTGGCGGAGGTGGTGGACGCCCAGATATGGCTCAAGCTGGAGGAAGTGATCCATCGAAAATTCTTGAAGCACTTAACACTGCTAAAGATCATGTGAATGGTGTAATAAACCAGTAAGTAATTTGTAACAATGCATTGAAAAGGTTATAATGATTTTATGATAGAGTTGAGTGCTTCCTTAAAAATTGGAATGAGGTGTCACAATGAGTTCAATTGACAAGACGATGAAGTTTAATTTTTCAGAGGAGCCGTATGATCACGATATAAAAACCATTCTTTTTACCGTACATGAAGCTTTACAGGAAAAAGGTTACAATCCAATTAATCAGATTGTAGGTTATTTATTGTCAGGTGACCCTGCGTATATCCCAAGACATAAAGATGCACGAAATTTAATACGTAAGGTTGAACGTGATGAGGTTATTGAGGAATTAGTAAAATACTATTTAAAAGGAAATCAGAATAACTAAATGAAAATATTAGGGCTTGATGTAGGAACAAAAACAATAGGTGTAGCTGTCAGCGATGCATTAGGATGGACAGCCCAAGGAATTACAACAATATATTGGCAAGAAGATGATATTCAGTCTGCAGATGCTGAACTGAAAAAAATCATAGAAGAACACGAAGTAGGAAAAGCTATTATTGGCTTGCCAAAGAATATGAATGGGACCATCGGCGAACGTGGAGAGGCTTCAATGAGATTTGCCGAGCATTTTGAAGAGACATTTCAAATACCTGTAGTATTATGGGATGAAAGATTATCCACCATTGCTGCAGAAAGAGTACTGCTTGAAGCGGATTTAAGCAGGAAAAAAAGGAAAAAAGTAATTGATAAGATGGCTGCTGTAATGATCTTACAGGGTTATCTGAATCAAAAATAATAGGGGTGACCTCATGGCATTAGAAGAAAAAGAAAGAATCATTATTCCCGATGATAATGGGGATGAACATTTATTTGAAGTATTATTTACGTTCGAAGTAGACGAGACGAATGCTTCCTATATTGCAGTTATACCTGTCGAACAGGCAGAGGATGAAGAAGTGGAAGTTTATGCATTCCGCTATGAAGAAAAGGATAACGATGATGAGGACCTCTCTTTATTCCCAATAGAATCTGATGAGGAATGGGAAATGGTAGAGGAAATGTTAGAAACATTAGCAGACGAAGCCGATGAAGAAAAGTAAATGACAGTTGTGGCTATAAGACCTCCCATTTGATGTATCGAATGAAATCGGGATAGTAAAAGGGAAATCTAACGTTGAATCGTGTTTCCACAAGGTAATATTCCAAGAGATACAGATTCACTTTATGAAAAGCTGATGTCTTATGTAGACATCAGCTTTTCCCTGTAACTATCAGCATCTTTATTATTAGTATTGCTGGTTCCGGTCCAGTCACACGTCGCTCAAGTGCGTATTTGCTCTATTGCAATACGCGTTATTATACTTTATTATTTTCCGAGATATAGTATAATATATCGAATAAGAGGGAGAGAAGTGCATGAGCAAAGGAAAATTCAAAAAGCTATTTAAAGAAAACCGGAATGCTCGGGGAGAAGAAGCACACACGGTTCGTAAAATAGTCTTTATCATCCTCATCGTATTTATATTATTATTTGCAATTGGTGGAGTAGCCGGATATTCATACGTCAAATCCGCTTTGGAACCAGTTGATGAGAATAGTGAGGAAAAAATTGATGTTGAGATTCCTATAGGTTCTTCTACCTCAACGATTGCAGGGATATTGGAAGAAAATGGAATTATTAAAAACGATCTTATATTTCGTTTCTACATAAAATTTAAAAATGAATCTGATTTTCAGGCAGGAAATTATACATTCAGTCCCTCTATGACAATCGATGAGATTATCGAGTCTTTAAAAAGCGGGAAGTTAGTATTGGAGTCAACTCAACGAGTAACGATACCGGAAGGGTTAACCGTAGAGCAAATTGCTGAAATCTATAGTAACCATTTTTCATTTACTAGTGAAGAATTCCTCGAAAAGGTAAATGATGAGGAGTACATTAAGCAGCTGATTGATGAGTATCCACTTCTGTTGACAGAAGAAATTTTGCATGAAGATGTAAAAACTCCATTGGAGGGTTACCTTTACGCTATTACTTACGACTTTTATGAGGAAAATCCGTCCATTGAATCTATTGTTGAGATGATGCTTGAACAGACTCAAAGTGTGATGGCACCATATTTTGAACAAATAGATGAAGCTGGGATGACGATTCACGAGGCAATCACATTCGCTTCCATTATAGAGAAGGAAACAGGTAAACTTGATCAGCGTAATGAAATATCTGGTGTATTTCATAATCGTCTAGATGTAGATATGCCTTTACAAACCGACCCGACGGTAATCTATGCAAAAGGTGAACATACAGAACGTGTATTATATGAGGATTTGGAGATTGAATCACCATACAATACATACAAAGTCAAGGGACTTCCGGTCGGGCCGATAAGTAATTTCGCTGAGAGTTCTTTAGAAGCTGTATTAAATCCTGTCGAGAGTGATTATTTGTATTTTCTACATGACCGACAAGGTAACATTCATTTTGCAGAAACACTAGAGGAGCATAATCAGAATAAAGCCGAGCATTTGGGTGACGACGAGTAGAAATGTGGATGATTGATTCACATTTCTACTTTTACGGCATTAGAATCTTATGTAGAAGAGGTAGAATATGATAAATGATAGTATCCATACCTATTTGCAAGAGTTGGTTTCACCTAAACCTGATTGGGTAATGACACTTGAAGAGCATGCCGATAAAAACAATGTACCGATTATGGAAAGTGTCGCAATCGATTTTATGTTGAATCAAATAAAGATCCATCAACCGAAACAAATTCTTGAAGTAGGCACAGCAATAGGCTACTCCGCACTTCGTATGTTGGAAGCAAGCCCCAATTCTGAAATAATTACAATTGAAAAGGACGAACAGCGTTATAAAGAGGCTATTGAAACAATCAGTAAACAGAATAAAGACAATAAAATTATTGTCCATCTTGGTGATGCTTTAGACGTTATGCAGAAACTTCAGGAAGCAGAGAAAAAATTTGACTTTATCTTCATTGACGCTGCAAAAGGGAAGTATCGTGATTTCTTTGATATAGCTCACCAGCTATTAAATAAGGGTGGATGGATAGTTACAGATAATGTATTATTTAGAGGTTATGTAGCAAATCCGGAGGCTGCACCGAAAAGATATAAAAATATGGTAAAGAAGATTAGTGAATATAATCAATTACTCTCCACACATCCAGATTACATTACATCAATTCTACCAATTGGAGACGGTGTAATGCTTAGCTATAAAATTGATTGAAAGGCAGGCGCTAGCCAGTGACAAGCAAACCAATGGTCATCGGAGTTGCCGGGGGAAGCGGAAGTGGAAAAACTTCGGTTACGAAAGCAATCTTTGATCGTTTTTCAGATAAAAGTGTTTTAGTTATTGAACAGGATTATTATTATAAAGACCAAGGACATCTATCGTTTGAGGAAAGACTCAACACGAATTATGATCATCCATTAGCATTTGATAATGGGTTATTGATTCAACATGTTAAAGACTTGATACAACATAAAGCAATAGAGAAGCCAGTCTATGATTATAAACTGCATACTCGATCAGACAAAGTAATCCATATTGAACCAAAAGATGTCATTATAGTTGAAGGAATACTCATATTAGAAGATAGTGAATTACGTGATTTAATGGATATTAAAGTGTTTGTCGATACGGATGCGGATCTCCGAATTATTCGTCGTCTACTACGTGATATAAAAGAAAGAGGACGCAGCCTGGATTCAGTAGTCGATCAATACTTGAATGAAGTTAGACCATCACATTTGCAGTTTATTGAACCAACTAAACGCTATGCGGACATCATCATACCTGAGGGTGGTCAAAATCATGTAGCCATTGATATTATGGCGTCTAAGATTGAGACAATCTTAGCACAGAAAAAAGTTAACTAATTGTAAAAATATATTGATATATTATTGAATTTCTGCCATAGTGGTGGTTAGTATATTCTCATATTTACATTCAAAGCGCATACATTTAATGCAAGCGAGTGTATTACTTATACTGTCGGAATTATAAAAAGGAGTGTTTATACATGTCTACAGAGAAAAGTTATTATATGACTATTGAGGGGAAAGAAAAACTAGAGAAGGAGTTACATTATCTTAAAACAGACCGTCGACAAGAGGTTGTTGAGAGAATTAAAATTGCTCGGGATTTCGGAGACCTATCGGAAAACTCGGAGTACGATTCTGCTAAAGAAGAGCAGGCATTCGTTGAACAACGTATTACACAACTTGAAAAAATGATACGTAATGCTGTAATTATTGAAAATACGGATTCAAATCCTAATGTTGTTTCACTTGGTAAATCGGTCACATTCCAAGAGCTACCAGACGGGGAAGAAGAAACATATACTATCGTTGGTAGTGCAGAAGCAGATCCTTTCGAAGGTAAAATTTCTAATGACTCTCCAATTGCCCAAAGTTTACTGGGACAAGAAGTTGGAGCGGAAGTAACGGTGACTACTCCAGGTGGCGATATCCAAGTTAGAATTACTAAAGTGGAATAGACTTTCAATTAATGATGATACAAAAAGTAGCAGGAGCAATACCTGCTACTTTTTTATCTTCTATTATTATAGGAGGATTTGTAAATTTTCTTACCTAAATAATTTTATTTCACTTGTACATGTCGATGAAACTCTAGTATAGGTAATATGTTTATTGAAACTTTTACAACTTGTATCGATACTATATATATTTCGTAAACAAAAAGTAAAAAGGAAAATACTAATTTACTCTGAATAAATGTTATAATATGATACTATAAATGTTATTAGAGGAGGGAGTAAACATTGACAAATAATTCAAATTCTCGCTTAAATAAATTTGAAAAACGTAGAAGAAATACAAAGTTTATTAACTATTCTCTTATACTCGCTTCTGTACTCGTTCTGTTTTTGGTGGCGATGTGGATATTTGGCGGTGGAGAGGACGAAGTAGCAGAAACCACTGATGCAGAAACTGCTAAAAATGAGTCACTTTTCTTGGAAGTTGATGAGGATGATGAAGAACAAGAAAATGAATCCAACGATTCAGATCAAGTAGAAGATATAGAAGAGGATTCAGAAGATCAGGCCGACGACGAGAAGGATAACAATGAAGAAGCGGAAGACGAAGATCAGGAAGTGACTACGGTGGAGGCAGAACCATCTGATGATAATGTATCTGAAGCAGTTACAGGAAATTGGCCAGCAATTGGTACAAGCCAGACTGGACCTCATACAACAAATTTTGAAAATGGATCACAAGACCGTATAGAAATAAAGAAGGCTGTATCGATGGTTACAGGCATACCAGAAGATAATATGATTGAATGGTGGGTTGGTAATGGTGGAGATCAGAAAGTGGTCGCGACTGTTTCTGATCGAGAAGAAACAGAAACCTACCGAGTATATCTATCTTGGGTAGATAATGAGGGATGGCAGCCAACAAAACTAGAAACTTTAGTTGAAAATGATAAGAAATGATGCACATATAATGACAGCTGGAGGTAGCGGAATGATTGGTTTGATTGGTGCAATGGATGAAGAAATTGCATATTTATTAAATGAAATGGAAAATAAAACGGAAATTACCGTAGCAAACAGCCTATTTGTACAAGGTGAGCTTCAAGGAAAGGAAGTAGTCCTGTTAAAGTCAGGAATAGGTAAGGTAAATGCTGCTATGGGCACTACAATTATGATGGAACGATTTTCCCCGAACGCTATCATCAATACGGGTTCTGCTGGTGGATTTCATGCAGAGCTTGCAGTAGGGGATTTAGTGATATCGAGCGAAGTTGTTCATCATGATGTTGATGTGACTGCGTTTGATTATGCTTATGGTCAAGTTCCAGGATTGCCTGCCACATATGAAGCTTCAAAAGAGCTGGTAGAATACACCGCAAATGCTGTAAAAGAGCTTGATATTGATTATAAAATAGGATTGATTGCAACAGGTGATTCCTTCATGGAAGACAAAGCAAAGGTTGAGGAGGCACAGGAAAACTTTCCTGATATGATAGCTGCAGAGATGGAGGCGGCGGCGATTGCTCAAGTTTGCCATCAATACGGAACTCCTTTTGTTGTTATTCGTGCTCTTTCTGACATTGCTGGGAAAGATTCGTCCACTAGCTTTGATGAATTTCTGGAGACTGCGGCTAAACATGCAGCACAATTGATTATTAAAGTTGTAAAATCCATATAAAATGATTAAAACGAAGGAAGTCGCAAAGAATAGGGCGATTTCCTTCGTTTTTTGTATAGTTAATCTATTAGTTTACTTCTTTCTTGTCGGTAATATTCATGAAACACTTTCATTAGTGCTCTTTTTTCAATTCTTGAGACATAGCTCCTAGAAATATTTAGTTTCTTCGCGATTTCTCTTTGTGTCATTTCGTCTTTATCATGGAGACCGTAACG
This sequence comes from Oceanobacillus luteolus, assembly GCF_023715655.1. Lineage (GTDB taxonomy): Bacteria > Bacillota > Bacilli > Bacillales > Amphibacillaceae > Oceanobacillus > Oceanobacillus luteolus. The sequence goes on from NZ_JAMBON010000001.1 coordinate 27,129, forward strand.
GTAAATAATTACTTCTTTTTCTCTGTCGTCAAGTACTTGGAAGAAGTCCTGCATTTTATTGATTTCCATATTAAGCTGAATAAATTCAATGATATTCTCACTCTCAGCTTCTAAAATATCAATTAAGCTAATTTCATTACCCTCTTTATCCTGACCAATCGGATCATGGAGAGATACATCCTTTTTAACTTTCTTCAAAGCTCTCAAATGCATCAGTATTTCATTTTCAATACATCGCGCAGCGTAGGTCGCCAACTTCGTACCTTTGTCAACGGAAAAACTTTCGACCCCTTTAATGAGTCCAATAGTACCAATGGAAATTAGATCTTCAGTATCCTCACCAGTATTGTCGAATTTTTTGACAATGTGAGCAACTAGTCGAAGATTATGTTCAATTAATTTGTCCCTTGCTTCCTTATCCCCATTCAGCATTGCCTTGATATATTTTGTTTCCTCCTGTGAGGATAATGGTTGCGGAAAGGCATGGTTCTTAATATAAGAAACAAAAAACATCGCTTCTTTGATGAGCACTGCAAGGACGGATAAAATTCCTGACAAGAACATACACCTCCACAAATTTAAGGTCAAACCTTTCTGGGCAATTGCCCATAGTAAAATGTATGACTATTCGTGTGAAATAGTGTATGTCCAAGGAAATTTTCATGATTTATGAAAAAATCGACAAAAGAAGAGGTGAAATAAGGTTGAAAATAGGTATGTTAACGGAGATGTTTAATTTTTGGCGTCAGTGATCTTTTATCTATTTCTTTTTTGATTAATAATAAAAAGTCTTGACTAAGATTTAATTTTCTAGCTTTAATATACGATTCGACAAGCAGTTCATCTGATAAGTTTTCCATATTACAATCCCCCAATAAAATTGTATGAGAATGTTCAATTTATAATTTATCATGTTTCCTAAAACAGGACAAGCCTTAGTTTATCTACAGGAACGTGTAGATAACTTGTGTATAATTCGTTAATTATCGATATAAATGTTGTGTTATAGAGGTTAGTTTAGTGGGTAAAGTTATCCACATTTTTTCGGGTGTCACTATTTGTCGAACGATTTTTCAAAAAATCATCTAATATTTGGAATAATTATTGTACAAATACAATATAGTTATCATTTACATTTATTTAGAGTATTAATAAATTGAAATCATACCTTTGCGCTTCTAATTTAATTCTGCATTCCAACTATCCTTCGATTTTCGCAGGAAGGCCCATGAGACTCGAAGCTTAGGACGTGCGTTCTTAGTCTACCACACTGCGCTGCGGGGCCTTGAGAGAGACAGTCCCTTGATACGTGGATTTAGATGATTTGATTCTACTTAGACAATAACTACATAATTTGTATTAAAAACTGTATGTTTCAAGTGTATGGTATTTGTTTTGGTTTCTGAACAAAATTAATGATCATTGATTTTAACTAGCTTCAATGCTCCAAATAATAATAATTAACCGGATGAAATTCTTTGAATGACATTAGTCAGGATTTTATATCAAATTTGTAGTAAAATAATATTTTCTACCACTACTTAGTTTATCTTTCATCTTAATTAAGCTATGATAGGATAAGATAATTACTGATTGGAAATGAAATGGAAAGTCGGATAATGAGGTGTAAGCGTGTTAAATAAATTTTTACCAAATCAACATGTTAAAAGTATCTTTGATATAAAGGCGGAAGAATTAAAGGAACGTGGAATAAAGGGCATCATAACAGACCTTGATAATACATTGGTTGCTTGGGATGTTAAAGATGCAACACCTGAAGTAATTGCTTGGTTTGAGCAAATGAAAAAATCAGATATAAAAGTGACAATCATATCCAACAATAATCAAGATAGGGTGAAAGTATTTTCAGATCCATTAGGCACACCCTATGTCTATAGTGCAAGAAAGCCACTGCGTCGTGCATTTAATAAAGCAGTAAAAGAAATGAACCTTGATAAAAGTGAAGTTGTTGTAATTGGTGATCAATTGCTTACTGATGTATTTGGTGGTAACTCGGCGGGATTCTATACGATTCTGGTTGTCCCAATTGTCCAGTCTGATGCGAAAATTACGCAGTTTAACCGTAGAATTGAAAGGATTATCTTAAATTATTTCCGTTCAAAAGGAAAAATCAGCTGGGAGGATTAATGCATGGAAGTTATTTATTGCGAGGGTTGTGGAACGAAGATTCAAACTGAAAATAAAGGTGAAATTGGCTACGCGCCAGCAGCTGCTCTTGAAAAGGACATTATTTTATGTCAGCGTTGTTTTCGATTGAAGCACTATAATGAAACGCAGGATGTTCCTATGACAGATGATGACTACTTAAGGATGGTCAGCAGCATTAGAGATTCTCAAGGGTTGGTTGTACACATGATAGACATTTTTGATGTACATGGCAGCCTCATAAGAAGCTTACCTAGGATCACAGGAGAAAATCCAATCATACTTGTAGGAAACAAGCTTGATTTGTTGCCAAAATCCACGAATGCAAACAAACTTATTCATTGGCTTAAAAAAGAAGCAAAGGATGCTGGAATTAAGGTATTGGATGTCTTTTTGATTTCTTCAGCTAAAGGTGCTGGGATTGATGACTTAAAAGCAGCGATAGAATATCATCGAAATGACCAGGATGTATATGTAGTTGGTACGACTAATGTTGGTAAATCAACATTTATCAATACTTTGATTAAACAATCGACAGGCCATAAAGATATAATTACAACTTCTTATTTTCCAGGAACCACTCTAGGGTTTATACAAATACCTTTAGATGAAAGTTCGTCGTTGATCGATACCCCGGGGATCGTGAATAAACAGCAGATTGCCCATTATCTTTCACCAAAAGATTTAAAAATTGTTACCCCGAGAAAAGAAATCAAATCTCGTGTGTATCAGTTAAATGATAGGCAAACTCTTTTCTTCGGAGGATTAGCCAGATTGGATTTCATTAAAGGGGATAGGCAGTCATTTATTTGTTATTTTGCCAATGAGTTGGAAATACATCGTACAAAATTGGAGAAAGCAGATGAACTATATGAAAATCATCTTGGTGGTCTACTATCTCCACCAGATGAAGATAGTTTAAAACTTCTACCATCTTTTACACAACACTCCTTTAAACTTACAGGTGAGAAAAAAGATATTGTTTTTCCTGGTTTAGGTTGGGTAACGGTGAGTGGGGAAGAGGCAACTGTAGTCGTACACAGTCCGAAAGATGTTTCTGTTGGAATTAGAAATTCGTTAATATAGGGGGAATTGGGGAAGTGTATCAGTTAGGGTTGATTGGTTATCCAATTCAGCATTCATTATCTCCTTGGATTCATCATCGATTACTTGACAATGCTGGATTGGAAGGAAACTATCGTTTATTTGAAATTTCGCCAGAAGAGGACTTTGCAGAAAAAATTCAGGAATTAAAATCAAAAGAAATCAAAGGCTTCAATGTGACAGTACCTTATAAACAAAAGATCATCCCTTATTTGGATGGCTTGGATTCAACTGCTGAAGAAATGCACGCAGTAAACACTGTAATTCACAAGAATGGAAAATGGTATGGTTATAATACAGATGGGATAGGTTACTTACGTTCGCTGGAGCATGCCTATCCAGATTTTTTCAATGACTTGAAAAATAAGGTGCTTATTCTTGGTGCAGGTGGGGCTGCACGCGCTTTGTTTTACGCTTTGAGTCAAAAAGGATTCGTAAATATCGATATAGCTAACCGTACTTTGAAAAAAGCGGAAGATATTGCGCAGTTGGGCAACAATAATAGTAATACAAATGTATTTACCATAGAAAAAGCCAATGAATGCCTCCATAACTATGACTTGATTATCCAGACCACATCAGTCGGAATGAAGAGTTTTGGTTTAAAACCAATAGTCACTATTGAGCGATTGAAAAAAGATGTAATTGTAAGTGATATCGTGTATCAGCCGATTGTTACGAAGTTTTTACAGGATGCTGAAGAGCATGGAGCTAGGCTGCTTTTTGGACATACGATGCTTCTTTATCAAGCACAATACGCTTTTGAAATATGGACGAACAAACGAATTGATTTGAAAGATATGGAAAATGAATTATTAGCTATTTTGGAAGGAAGATAATATGTTAACAGGAAAACAAAAACGCTTTTTACGATCAGAAGCACATCATGTAAAACCGATTTTTCAAGTTGGTAAAATTGGAGTAAATGAGAATATGATTGAGCAAATAAAAGATGCTCTAGAGAAAAGGGAACTGATTAAGGTAAGTGTTCTGCAAAATTGTTTGGAAGACAAAAACACAGTAGCTGAAAAGCTAATCCAAGGAACGGAAGCTGAACTGGTGCAAATTATTGGAAATAACATTGTCCTTTACAAGGAATCACTCGAAAATAAACAACTGCAACTACCTTGAAAAGGGTGAGAACAATATGAAAAGAGTCGGTATTCTGGGAGGAACGTTTGATCCGCCGCATATTGGACATTTAATTATTGCTGAGGAAGTTCGAACGGCTTTGAGTCTTGAGGAAGTGTGGTTTATTCCAACATATACACCACCACACAAGAACGCTTCGCAAACAGAGGCTCACCATCGAATTCAAATGACGGAGCTTGCCATCAAATCCAATCCCAATTTTAAACTTAATTCAATTGAGATTGAGCGGTCTGGAAAGTCATATACGATTGAGACAATCAAGAAGTTGAATCTACTGCATCCCGATTGTGATTTTTACTTTATTATCGGAGCTGATATGGTAGAGTATCTCCCTAATTGGCATCAGGTCGATGAGTTGGTGAAGCTCGTACAATTTGTAGGAGTAAAGCGTTCAGGTTATGAACTCCAAACGGAATACGATATAGTAAAAGTAGATATTCCATTAATAGATATCTCTTCAACGATGGTCCGAGAAAGGTTGAGAAATAATAAAACAGTCAACTATATCGTTCCAGAAGCTGTGTTTGCCTATATTAGGGGTGAAAGTTTATATGGATTTAAACAAAGCAATTGACTTGGTTAAAGCTGAACTTGTTCAATCAAGATTTGAACACACATTACGTGTAGCAGAAGTAAGTAAAGAATTAGCGGTTGTATACGGTGTTGCAGTGGATAAGGTACAGCTAGCAGCTATTCTCCATGACTACGCAAAAAATTGGCCAAGTGAAAAGTTAAAAAGTTATATTTTAGACAATGGTTTGCCAAGGGAACTCTTGGATTTTGATAAGGAATTATGGCATGGACCGGTCGGGGCACACTTATTTGAGAATCAGTATGGAGTTGTTGATCAGGATATATTAAATGCGATAAGGTTCCATACGACAGGTAGAGCAGAAATGAGTCTAGTCGAAATGATCCTTTATCTTGCAGATTATATTGAACCAGGAAGAAGCTTTCCTGGGTTACAAGAAGTTCGCCAAGCAAGCGAAAAAAACTTGAAATATGCCTGTTGGTTAGTAGCTAGGAATACGATAATGTATTTAATGAAAAAGAATGCCACTATCCACCCCGATTCGTTTTATGCATATAATGATTTTACAAGGTATATAAAAACGGAGGGATTATTGAATGGATAATAAGCAAATCGTTCAATTGATTGCGGACGCTTGTGATGATAAACGTGCAGAAGATATTATTGCCTTAGATATGAACCAGGTATCATTAGTAGCAGATTATTTTCTTATCTGTCATGGGAGTACAGAGCGTCAAGTCCAAGCAATCGCAAGAGGAATTAAAGATAAGATGGATGAACATCAAATTGATGTAAGACGTATGGAAGGGTTTGAACAGGCCCGTTGGATACTTATCGATGTTGGGGATATTGTTTGTCATGTATTCCACAAAGACGAACGCAGCTACTATAATCTGGAAAGATTATGGGGAGATGCCGAAGAAGTTGCGTTGCATATTGGACAAGAGGGCTAGTGATGGCCTATGGACAGATGGCTATGGTGTATGACCATTTAATGGCACATGCACCATACGAAAAATGGGTGGAATTCACCGAAGAAATGTTTAAAGAACATGAAAAATCAATTCATCATATCGCTGATCTAGGTTGTGGAACGGGTGAAATCACCACTCTTCTGGCAAAAAAAGGCTATCAGATAGTCGGTGTAGATTACTCTGAAGAGATGCTCACACTTGCTGAATCGAAGGCCATGGAAAATAATGTATCCGTTACTTGGTTGCATCAGGATATAAGGAGTTTAGATGGTCTAGAAAATCTTGATGCAGCAGTAAGTTATTGTGACGTGATGAATTACATTACCGAACCGGAAGATATAAAAGCAACATTTCACAATGTATACCAATCATTAAAGCAGGATGGACTGTTCCTCTTCGATGTTCACCATCTCGACTATATATTAGATCATTATATTAACCAAACTTTTGCCGAAGTAACCGATGAAGCTTCATATATTTGGTTTTGTTCACCTGGAGAAGAACTGGGTGAAATGTATCATGACTTAACATTCTTTTATTTGATGAACGAAAAATATGAAAGGTTTGATGAACAACATCATCAACAAACCTATTCCATAAATTTTTATAAAGAAATTTTAGAAGACGTTGGCTTTAAAAACGTTAAAGTTTATGCAGATTTTAACACGAAACAATCAAATATAGATGATAACACAGCGAGAATCTTTTTTTCCGCGGTAAAATAATCGAGATAATACAATATCTCGATTATTTTTTTGTAAGAAGGAGTTTTGCATTCTGTGTCGAATCCTTAAGATGAAAGTATCCCCCCTTAAACAATTCACTCCAAAACTATACTTCAATTTCCTCTAAGGATGTGGTCCTCAAAAATGTCTGATACAGTGAAGAAGCTAGTATTTGTAGCCGGAATCGGAATGGCTGTCATCCTGTTTTTTTTCCTTACAGAGAATTCGGTGAAAGAAGATAATCATTCAAAAAGCATCCTTGCAGCAAAAGAAACAGGAGATTCCATCGTTCGTCCAGCAGAAGAAGTAAGTCCTGAATATGCTATTGTAGATATTAAAGGTGAGGTGAATAAACCGGGAGTATACGAGATTAGCCTTGACTCCAGAGTAAATGACGTCATTGAACTTGCCGGTGGTTTTACGGACCATGCCGATACCCATCTGATAAATCTTGCACAGAAGATTCAGGACGAGATGTCCATTATCGTATATAAAAAGGGAGACGAAAATAATACCGCAGGATCTGGGAACGGCAATGCACAAGGGAAAGTTCGCATTAATTATGCCACTGTTGAAGAGATACAATCCTTAAATGGAATTGGGCCTTCCAAGGCGCAGGCAATTATACAATATCGAGAGGAACATGGACTATTCCAAGTTCCAGAAGATTTATTGAATGTTTCAGGGATTGGCGAGAAAACATTACAAAATTTTATTGACCAAATTCAAGTACCTTAAGAAGTTTGACTAATATCACTGTTCATAGTTAAACTGGATGTAATATGTTGTTTTGGGGGGATATGCAATTGGACAGAATTTCATGGGACCAATATTTTATGGCACAGAGCCATTTGCTTGCTTTAAGGAGTACATGCACCAGGCTGATGGTCGGTGCTACAATCGTTAGGGACAAACGTATTATTGCTGGAGGGTATAACGGAAGTGTCTCTGGTAGTGTACATTGCGTTGATGAAGGCTGCTATGTCATTGATGGCCATTGTGTCCGAACGGTGCATGCAGAAGCCAATGCCCTCTTGCAATGTGCGAAGTTTGGTGCCTCAACCGATGGCGCGGACATTTACGTTACCCATTTTCCTTGTTTACAATGCTGCAAGCAATTGATTCAAAGCGGAATTCGTACAGTGTACTATGCAGAGGATTATCGAAATCATGAGTATGCAATTGAACTGTTTAAAGAAACTGGTGTAAAAACGATAAAAGTTACTTTAGACTATCTTGCATTTGATACGAATTATCAAGAAAAACAAAAACTTATTGAAAGGCTATACGCTGAACTTGATAAGAATAATGCTGATGGAGAAATCCAAGAATTAAAAAAAGAAGTTGAACGATTGTTTTTGAATTAATTAATCGAACGTACATATCATTTTTGTGCAGACCAAATACACTCCAGAAATTAAGGAGGTGTTTGGACTGCCTAATTGCAAGCAATTAACTATTAGGAGAATAAATGATGAAAGGTTATTGGCATATTGTCGCTTTGTCCGCTTCAATAGCCGTCATTTCTGTGATTCTAGGTAAAAATTTATTTCTCTTCGTATTCCTTTGGCTAGTATTCCTCTATTTAAATCAACGGTTAAAAATCATTCCTTTTCTACTATCCATATGTTCTTTTCTCTTTTTCCTAGTTTATTTACCTGCGATAAACTTAGTAGCTGATACTTCCTCTGAAATTACCAGTCAAAATCTCATCCTCGGAAAAATTATCGAATATCCCGCCATTCAATCGAATAAAATTGAGTTCATCTTAGAAGAAATGGACTCAGAAGAAAAGATAATGGTGCTATATTTCCCGCAAAATGATGAAATCAAAACAGAAGAAGCGTCGCACATACGATACGGTGGATTTTGTACGGTAAAAGGAGAACTGGAACTTCCCCAAAGTGCAAGAAATCCAGGTGAATTTGATTATCGTGAGTTTTTATTGACAAAAGGAATCACCAAGCAGGTGGTTGTAAATGATTTAACTCAGATCGAATGTGAGGGAGCCTCCTTCTGGCACCGGTTCTTTTCTCTGCGGATCCAGTTAATACGTCAAGCTCAAGAAAATATTAGCGATTATAGCGCTGCATGGGTAAGTGCTCTTGTACTTGGTGATGATTCCTTGATAGATGATCATGTCATTAAGCTGTTTCAGGATTGGGGATTATCACATATTCTAGCAATATCCGGCCTCCATATAGGGATAGTTGTAGGGATAATTTATTTGTTATTAATAAAATCGAATGTGATGACTAAGGAAAAATCAGAGCTTATCATTTTGTTTTTCCTTCCGGTATATGCAGTTCTGGCGGGGGGAGAGCCTTCGGTTTTACGTGCATGCTCAATGGTTCTACTTCTATTAGTATTACGTCGATTAAAAATCAACGTATCTGCTCTTGATATCATTAGTATAGTTTTTATTGTCCTTCTCCTCTCAAACCCTTATCTGATTTACCACATCGGCTTTCAATTCTCTTTTATTGTGACATTTGGAATAATCTTATCTCGAAATTGGCTGTCTTCCGTATCTTCTCGAACTTATCAATTGTTGATAATTAGCTTTATTTCTCAAATGATCATTTTACCTATTCAATTTAATTATTTTTCAATTTTTCAATCTCTATCTATTCTAGTTAACCTAGTAATCGTCCCATATTTTTCATTATTTGTGATCCCATTTATGTTTTTCCTCTTGTTGTTTTCCTTTCTCCCCAACTCCATTTTGCAATCCTTCGATGCGGTGTTTGTTGGCATTCATCTCCGTGTTATTGGAGTAGTGGAATGGATAGATGAAATATTATATTATCCGTTGTATTTATCTGATTTGCCAGTATGGTTCTTTGTTTTATATTATTTAACCCTGCTTACTGCATTGTTTTTTGTTGAAAAAGGCTGTTTGAAAGAAGCGTTGACTGGTTTTATATCAGTTTCTCTATTAATAATAGGATATGCTGCGATACCTTATTTCTCAGATGATGGTTCAGTTACGATGCTGGATATTGGCCAGGGAGATGCTTTTATTATTGAATTACCGTATCGCAAAGGAGTGTTTATGATTGATGCTGGTGCAAAGTTTTCCTTTGAGGATATGCAACCATCTCCTTCCGTATATCAGCGAATTATTAAGCCTTACCTGCGTGCTAATGGTATCCATCATATTGATGCCTTGTTTCTGACTCATGAGGATATCGACCATATGGGCAGTGTAGAATTCATGTTAGATGCTGGAATTGTGGGTGCGGTATATGTCAGTGACTATTTTGATATTTCTACTAGTCTATTAAACAAAATGGAGGATAATAATATACCAATATATCGGTTAACGGCAGGTGAGTTGATTACCATTGGAGATCAATCATTTACGGTCTTGGGTCCGAGCAAAGATAGGCGAAAATCCAATGAAAATTCATTAGTACTACATGCAGAAATAGGTGGGAAAAGTTGGTTGTTTACAGGGGATATAAGCAAAACGGAAGAGTTAGAAATTATAAATGACTACCGATTGAATGCGGATATCATTAAAATTGCCCATCATGGCAGTGATACGTCATCCGATCCGTTATTTCTTGAATCCCTTCAAAGTGAGGTTGCGTTCATACCAGTAGGCGAGAATAATGCATACGGTCACCCTTCCTCAGAAGTTATCCATAGACTCGAAGAACTAGGAGTCCGGGTGTTTCGTACAGACCAACACGGTGCGGTACAATATAATTTTAGCAACAAAGACGGCTATTTCCAAACGTTTTTAGGCAATTAAAAAAAGAGACTCATCTAACTAGTCTCTTTTCTAAAATTGCCATTTTATTATCCACCTAGTACATTAAATGCTACTCCAATTCCAAATATAAGGAAAAAGAATAAGAATGAGAAGACAAAACCTAGACCTGAATCAATGATATCGTTGTTTTTAGACTGTGGATTTTTTTCGAATTCGTTCATCATTACCCCTCCTATCATCCATCTTTAGTATAAGATAAACTAAAAGAAAAATCCAATTGTTTCTTTTCAGCTACATTGCCTTATTCCCATATGGTACAATTTAGATGAGATAGAAAGATAATTGGAGTGGTTCGTCATGTCATACATGGATGTAATGAAAAAAATAAAGAAAAATCAAATAGCACCATTCTATTTCCTTTATGGATCAGAAGCTTATTTTATTCAAAATATTAAACAACAATTAATAGAGAAGGTTACTGGGAATGATGAAGATAGTTTAGCTATTTATGATTTAGAGGAAGTTCCTATTGATGAGGTAGTAGGGGATGCCGAAACATATCCTTTCTTTAGCGATCGAAAATTAGTAATTGCAGAGAATCCAGTATTTTTAAAGGCAAAGCCGGATAAATTGAGTTTTGAACATAATTTAGATGCTCTTGAAAGATATGTGACTTCTCCTGTAGATTATACGGTATTCGTCATTATCGCCCCTTATGAAAAAATCGACGAAAGAAAGAAGATTAGTAAGCTTCTAAAAAAACATGCAACAGTAGCGGAATGTAATCCGATTGGTGAAAATGATTTACGGAACTGGATGGAAACTACAGCCGACCGACTGGAGATTTCACTTACAGATGAAGCTATAGAAATATTGGAAACAGAGCTATCCAACAACTTGTATCAATTAGAAAATGAACTTCATAAACTTGCCTTATACGTTGGACCAGAAGGAGTAATCACAAAGGAGATAGCGGAAAGTCTAGTTTCACATACGACAACAAGTTCTTCTCTACGATTAGTGGATGCGGTCATTGAAAAGGATTTACAAAAAGCAATCCGTATCTTTAAAGATCTGCTGAAGATGAAGGAAGAACCAATAGCCCTTATCGGATTGATAGCCTTCCAGTTCCGTTCGATTCTTCGAGTGAAACTTCTTAAGCAGCAAGGTTATAGTCAATTCCAAATGCAAAAACAATTAGGCGTCCACCCGTATGTTGTAAAAATAGCACTAAAGCGGGAAAGGCAATTTACAATAGATAAACTAGAGCGGATCATCATCCAACTTGCTGATACGGATGCGGCGATAAAGCAGGGAAGAATGGAAAAAGATTTGGCTTTTGAGTTGTTGCTATATGAACTAATAGAAGCTGCATAAAAAAATAAAAACGATCCAATCTTGGATCGTTTTTTTATGGATACATATTTGTGTTATGCACCAAGGTTATTAACTTTTTTAGCTAAACGGGCTTTTTGACGTTCACCGTTATTTCTATGGATAATTCCTTTTTGAACGACTTTGTCAATTTTTTTAACCGTTTCTTTTAATGCTGCTTTAGCGTTTTCTACATCATTAGCTTCAACGAATTTTTCAACTTGTTTAATCGCTGTACGCATTTCTGATTTTTTGGATTGATTTAATGCTCTTTTTGTTTCGTTTGTATCAATACGCTTAATTGCTGATTTAATATTAGCCATGTATGGCACCTCCTTAATTAAAAATACGATGTGGTTAATCAAAGCTTCCTATTTTAATAAAACCTTTGTTTCGCTTTTTCATTAACAAAAGTAATTTTACCAAACGGAGAGATAGTTTTCAATAGAATTGTTATTTTACTTGTATTTGTATGATTTGGGAGAGTTAAGCTCATTCTAAGTATAACTTGGATATAACGAAATAAAGTTATAATGGAGGAAACTAAGATGGATGAGTTAAAAAACTTTCAAGTAAGAACTGATTTAGCTGTTGAAGCAAGAGATATGTACGTAGAAAAAGAACAGCAGAAAAAAAGTGACATTCATGGAGTTGTATTTAATGAAAAGAGACAAGATGGAATAAAAGTTTCGTATGTGGATATTTCTGCTGAAGGCGCGGAACAGATAGGTAAGAAGGCAGGTTCTTATATTACAATATATGCTGATGGAGTTAAGCTTCAGGATACAAAGCGGCAAAAGGCAGCTTCAGATGTTTTGGCGATGGAGTTGAAAAGCTTACTTAAGAAAAATGATATTCCGAAAGATGCAGAAGGACTAATTGTTGGTTTGGGAAACTGGAACGTGACACCCGATGCTTTAGGTCCAATGACTGCCGAAAAAATAATGGTGACTAGTCATTTGTTTAGACTTGATTTCGAAACCGTTACAGAAGGTTACCGCCCTGTCGCATCCGTAACTCCAGGAGTTATGGGAATCACGGGAATTGAAACAAGTGATATTGTCCTTGGAATCGTAGAGAAATTCAAGCCAGACTTTGTGATTGCGATTGATGCATTAGCGTCTCGTTCCATCGAACGGGTAAATGAAACAATTCAACTTTCCGACTCCGGTATACACCCTGGGTCGGGCGTGGGTAATAAAAGAAAGGAATTGAGTAAAGAAACTTTAGGGATTCCTGTAATTGCAATTGGTGTTCCTACTGTTGTTGATGCGGTGACTATTACTAGTGACACGATAGATTTCATGCTTAAACATTTTGGTAGAGAGTGGAAGGAAAAAGATGATCCTAGTAAAGCACTGACACCAGGAGGATTCTCCTTTGGAAAAAGAAAGCTTACTGAACAGGATATGCCAAATGAGCAACACCGAGAGACGGTCCTTGGGATTGTAGGGGGACTATCTGAAGAAGAGAAAAGGCAACTTATATCCGAGGTTTTGACTCCAATCGGTCATAATTTGATGGTGACACCTAAGGAAGTTGACTCATTTATGCTGGATATGGCTCATTTATTGGCTGATGGAATTAATCATGCCCTTCATGAAAATATTGATAGCAGTGATTCTGCCAGCTTTACAAGATAATTAATATATTCAATAGAAAACATGGTTCTACTAAATAGATTCCTGACATAGAGTTAAATGTACAGGAAACTAGGAGGGAGAGGACCATGTTTTTTTCTAAGCAGAACCATCAAAACTTTGGATTGGTAAGGAAAATAGTTGCATTAGCAATAAGTTTCTTCCTCATTTTTCTATTAGTCGGATATTTAACAACCATGAATCCGGCGAATCGACCGTCTTCCAATACAATATCCCAGTGGACGAGCGATATTAATAGTTCAATTTATTTGCATCTATTAGGAATGGAGAATAGGGCTTTCATGCATGTATATGAGGAAGAAAATCAATCTAAAACCATTATAAATACGATGTTTCAATTGGTAACGAGTATTAAACCAAATGATTTCCGGAGCTTACTTGGCAATGAGCTACCAGGATTTTCTAGATATGATCGGGAAATACTTATTGCTGGTGAAGGGACAGATTATACAAACTTACCAGTAGAGTCTTCTTTTCCGTTAGAAGATGTATTGGAAGAAAGACAAGCGGTTTATGAAGATGATAAGGAAGAAAATGGGTCCGAAATAGAGCCGCCAAAGAATAAAGAAGAGCTGGAAAACGTTGTATTTATTTACAATACACACAACAGAGAATCATTTTTACCTCATTTACCTGATGTAACAGATCCCGATCTAGCGCATCATCGTGAAGTGAATATTACTAAAGTATCGGAACGGTTGAAAGAGGAACTAGCGAAGAGGGGCATCGGGGCAATTGTTGATGAGACGGATATTATTGGTGAAGTACTTGTAGAAAAAAACTGGGAGTATTGGCAATCTTATCGAGCATCACGTGAAGTTGTTACGGAAGCATTTGCCCAGAACGGAAAATTGAAATATGCATTCGATCTCCATCGTGATGCAATCTCCAGAGATTCAACAACAAAAAATATAAACGGGGAAGATTATGCGCGGGTCATGTTCGTGATTGGTGAAGACAACCCTGCATATGAAGAGAACTTGGAGATAGCAAACGAGCTCCATAAAAAATTAGAGGAAAAATATCCAGGATTGAGCCGTGGAGCTGTACGTCAAGGTGGAGCAGGGAACAATGGAGTATATAATCAAGATCTCTCCGAAAATCTACTACTTCTTGAAGTCGGTGGAGTTGACAATACATTAGAGGAAGCTTATCGAACTGTTGAGGCGCTCGCTGAAGTTTTTAGTGAATATTATTGGGATGCTGAAGCCGTACAAGGTAATTAAGGAGGAGCATAATATGCGGATTATGTTATTGCTTTTATCCCTGGCAGTTTGTTTTTTAATCGGTGTGCTATACGGAATGGATCGGGAGAAAGACGATGTAGCGCAAGACTCGACTTTGGAGCATGAAATTGTTGAATCGATCGAAGACAAGCTAGTCGTAGAAGAACCTGAAGAAACTGTAGAACAAGTCCATGTTATTCAATCAGGGGACAACACTCCTGCTTATAAAGCCGCTTCAGCACTATCATCCGTTGTCGAATTCATTTATGAGATCATTGTAGAAATACTATTTCAAATATCAAAGTTATTTTATTAATACACTCGATACAACTTATGGCTCATTTTACCCAGAAAATTCATTTTAAGGATGACAGGCCGCAGTCTCTGATATACCTTCGCTTTCCGCGGGCGGCTGGTGAGCTTCCGACGCACATGACGTGGCATACTTAGTCTGCCTCGGGGATAAGCACGATATGAGGTCTCCTTTAAGAAGGAGTCTCGAAATATTTGGACTGCGGATTTCCAGAAGAACCAGCAAGCTTTATCTTCAGGTAATCATCATTTAATTAAGGTCCAGAGTATGCGCTCCACACGTTTGTTCTTGAATATCCTTGTTTCAATTGCTATAATCAATTCTAGCATTCATCACCAAATTTATATGCCCGACGAATGAATTCATCGAATGGAATCGGGACGTAGGAGTGAACAACAGGAATGGTGAAAAAACAAAGGAATGTACGTAACTTTTCGATCATTGCACATATTGACCATGGGAAATCCACCTTGGCAGATCGAATCTTAGAAAATACAAAGGCAATTTCTGAACGTGAAATGAAAGAGCAAATCCTTGACGGAATGGATTTGGAGCGGGAACGTGGAATCACAATTAAACTAAATGCTGTTCAGCTTCAATATACAAGTAAGAGCGGCGAAGATTTT
The DNA here is from genome assembly GCF_023715655.1 of Oceanobacillus luteolus. Classification (GTDB taxonomy): domain Bacteria; phylum Bacillota; class Bacilli; order Bacillales; family Amphibacillaceae; genus Oceanobacillus; species Oceanobacillus luteolus. The sequence goes on from NZ_JAMBON010000001.1 coordinate 42,703, forward strand.
ATTTTCCACTTGATAGATACTCCGGGACATGTGGACTTTACATATGAAGTATCCAGAAGTCTTGCAGCATGTGAAGGGGCAATCCTTGTCGTGGATGCAGCTCAAGGAATAGAAGCTCAAACATTGGCAAACGTATATCTGGCGTTGGAAAATGACTTAGAAATTATTCCAGTTATTAATAAAATTGATTTACCAAACGCAGACCCAGAAAGAGTCAAGCAGGAATTAGAAGATGTACTCGGAATTGACAAAGACGAAGTGATTCTTGCTTCAGCTAAAGCGAATATAGGAATAGATGAGATACTGGAGCGGGTGGCAGAGGTTATTCCTCCTCCATCAGGTGATGAAGATGCTCCTTTAAAAGCATTGATTTTTGATTCTCTTTATGATTCTTATCGAGGCGTTGTTGCCTATGTTTGTATTAAGGAAGGTTCGATGAAAGTCGGGGACAAAATTAAGATGTTCTCAACTGGAAAAGAATTTGAGGTTAACGAAGTAGGAGTATTCAAACCGAAAATTACTGCAACAAACGAGTTGAGAGTAGGGGATGTAGGTTACTTCACAGCCTCTATGAAAGATGTTGGTGATACACAAGTTGGTGATACGGTAACTACTGTGAACAGACCTGCAGAGGAAGCTTTACCAGGTTACCGACGACTGAACCCAATGGTTTTCTGTGGTTTGTATCCAGTCGATTCGAATAATTATAATGATTTGCGGGAAGCTTTAGAGCGTTTAGAGTTAAATGACTCATCCCTGCAATATGAAGCAGAAACTTCCCAAGCACTGGGATTCGGATTCCGTTGTGGATTCTTAGGTTTACTTCACATGGAAATCATCCAAGAGCGGATTGAAAGAGAATTCGGTATTGACTTGATTACTACAGCACCAAGTGTAATCTTTGAAGTGACGAAAACCAACGGTGAAACGATTAGGGTAGATAACCCGTCTCAAATGCCAGACCCACAAGTAATCGAATCTATTCAGGAACCGTATGTAGAAGCTACAATCATGGTTCCGAATGATTATGTTGGTGCTGTTATGGAAATTGCCCAACGGAAACGCGGACAGTTTGTGAATATGAATTATTTAGACGACATTCGGGTTAATGTAATCTATCATATTCCATTATCCGAGATCGTTTATGATTTCTTTGACCAACTCAAATCTCAAACAAAAGGTTATGCATCGTTTGACTATGAATTAATCGGTTATAAACAATCTAACCTTGTGAAAATGGATATACTACTTAACCATGATACGATTGATGCATTATCATTCATTGTACATCGTGACTTCGCTTATGAACGCGGTAAACAGATTGTTGAAAAGTTGAAGAATCTTATCCCTCGACAACAATTTGAAGTCCCTGTTCAGGCAGCTATTGGAAATAAAATTGTAGCAAGATCGACGATTAAAGCGGTCAGAAAAGATGTTACGGCGAAACTGTATGGTGGAGATATCAGTCGTAAACGGAAACTGTTAGAGAAACAAAAAGAGGGTAAAAAACGAATGAAAATGGTTGGATCCGTGGAAGTTCCACAGGAAGCATTTATGGCTGTCCTAAAAATGGATGAAGATTAATTACTACACTTCTATCTATCGGATAAAAATCGTTAAGCAGTACCGAGATAAATGTTTAATCTTTGAAAAGCTTGAAAGCATTTTGCTCTCAGGCTTTTCTTTTAGTCTGAGTAAAAGGAAGAGGTAAATGATGGCCAAAATAGAGTCTGCTTACATACATATCCCTTTTTGCAAACAAATGTGTCATTATTGTAATTTTGTAAAGTACTATTATACTGAAAAACGTGCGACGGAATACTTACAAGCTCTAGAGAAGGAAATCGAAGCTTATTTACCAGAAAATAACCATAAACTCCGTACTATATATATTGGTGGAGGTACTCCAACCGCATTAAATACAGATCAATTGATTTATTTATTTGAAATCATCCATAAGAAGATAGATGTGTCTCAAATAGAAGAGTTTACAATTGAAGTAAATCCCGGGGACATTAATGAAGAAAAGACGAAGATTCTAAAGGATTATGGGGTTAACCGTATATCATTCGGAGTACAAGTTATGGATGATTCGATGTTAAAGGAATTGGGCCGAATACATCGAGTAGAAGATGTGTATCAAACTGTCGATTTGTTAGCTAAAAATCATTTTCATAACATCAGCTTGGATTTAATCTATGCTTTACCACACCAAACTGTTGAACACTTTGAAAAGTCATTGCAAGAAGCCTTATCATTCCAGTTGCCTCACTATTCAACTTATGCCCTACAAATAGAACCGAAAACAGTGTTCTATAAAAAACATAGGCAAGGATTATTACATCGTCCAAAAGAAGATGACGAGGTAGCGATGTACAATATACTGAAGGAAATGATGGCAGCCAATGGAATTGAGCAATATGAAATCAGTAATTTTGCTAAGCCTGGCTTTGAAAGTAAGCATAACTTAACATATTGGAGTAATGAATATTACTACGGTTTTGGTGCGGGAGCATCCGGTTATTTACCTGGTAAACGTATTTCGAATGTGAAACCTTTACCTGCGTATGTAGATAAGGCGTTACATGAAGAGAAACCAATCTTGGAAATAGATACTGTCGGTATAAAAGAACGGATGGAAGAAGAAATGTTTTTAGGATTACGTAAGATAAAGGGCTATGATGAAAGAACATTTCAACGTAAATTTGGACAAGATATTCGTTCAGTTTATGGTAAACAACTAAATGAGTTGAAAAGTCAAGACTTGTTGAAGGATGAACAAGGGGTTTGGAGATTGACTGACAAGGGTATGCTTCTTGAGAACCGGGTATTTGCTGAATTTATCTTGAATTAATCGATGTTTTTTCTATGTTGATTACATGGAGTATGAGCTAAGATTATTGACAAAAACCGATGAATTTGATAGTTTATACTTAGAATTAGCACTCAAGGAGTCGGAGTGCTAACAGAGGTGATCGACATGCTGACGGAAAGGCAATTATTGTTGTTACAGGTGATTATTGATGACTTTATAGATACTGCCCACCCCGTAGGTTCTCGTGCCTTAGCTAAAAAAGGAGACATACCTTATAGTGCGGCAACCATACGAAATGAAATGGCAGATTTGGAAGAACTTGGCTTTTTGGAGAAGATGCACTCTTCATCTGGACGTATACCTTCTGAAAAAGGCTATCGTTATTATGTTGATCATTTGATTAAACCGATCTCTAATAACAAATATAACGGCATTGTAAGCAAACTGATAACAGAAGGGATTTTCGAATTTGAACAAGTCGTCCAAATGTCTGCAGAAATTTTATCTGACCTGACTAGTTATACTGCAATTATTTTAGGACCTGAAGTCTTTGAAACAAAGTTAAAACAATTGCAAATCGTACCTTTAACTTCGCAAACTGCCGTTGCTATACTAATTACCAATACGGGACATGTAGAACATCGTTCGATATCTCTGCCAGAAGCAATTAATGCATCTGATTTGGAGAAACTTGTAAATATTATTAATGAAAAGCTTGTCGGTCTTCCTGTTGTGAAACTTCAAGATATGTTTTACACAGAAATTGCACAGATTATGAAACAATATCTGGACGACTATGAAAAGTCAATGCAGTACTTGAAGGCAATCTTCGCAACGGACTATCCTGTCAAGGTTTATGTCAGCGGCAAGTCGAATATGCTGATGTTGCCAGAATTCAATGATATAAATAAAGTGCGTTCTTTTTATTCATTGATGGATCGAGAAGAAGAAATTGTCAATTTGTTAAAAGACTCAACTCCTGGTATTGAAGTTACCATTGGTAATGAAAACGAGATAGAAGCTATTAAAGATTTCAGTTTAATTACATCATCTCTTCACCATGGGAAGGAGCAAATGGGTACAATTGCTCTTTTAGGTCCTAAACGGATGGAATACCGTAAAGTGATTTCTTTGTTAAAAGGTTTGTCTAATGAAATGACAAACACCTTATATATGTGGTATAAGAACGATGATTAATATTTATAAAGTGATGTGTGGCAGGGGAGAGACACCTGTGTCAAACTCCTTCCTACCACCATTTTTGGTGCTTTTTTGAGAAATATAGAGAGTGGAGGTGGCGCTTGTGACGGAGAAAAGAGACGAGACACAAGCAAACGAAGAGGTAGAAGAAAAGGAATCTGTTGAAGTGACGGATTCTGCTGAAGAGAACGAAGAAATCGTTCAAGAAAGTGAAGAATCGGGTGAATTGAATAAAGAAATAGAAGAGCTACATAAGGAAAAAGAAGACCTGTTTAATCGATTGGTTCGCTTACAGGCAGAATTCGACAACTTTAAAAAACGCTCACAAAAGGAAAAAGAAGCAGAACGGAAATATAAATCCCAAGACATTGCTAATGATCTTCTTCCTGTTCTTGATAACTTTGAGCGCGCATTACAAGTAGAACATACAGATGCTACAAGCAATCTGATTGAAGGAATTTCAATGGTCTACCGTCAGCTGCAAGATGCTTTGAAAAACAATGGCATTGAAGCAATAGAAGCAGAAGGGAAGGAGTTTGATCCGAACCTACACCATGCGGTGATGCAGGTAGAAGATGAAAACTTTGAATCGAACTATGTAGTTGAAGAATTGCAAAAAGGTTATATGCTTAAAGATCGTGTGATTCGACCAGCAATGGTTAAAGTTAATAAATAATTGGATTTTTTGAGGAGGATTTCAATAAATGAGTAAAATAATTGGTATTGACTTAGGAACTACAAACTCTGCTGTGGCAGTGATGGAAGGTGGAGAAGCAGTTATCATTCCTAACCCGGAAGGTAACCGCACGACACCATCAGTTATTGCTTTTAAAAATGGTGAAAGACAAGTAGGTGAGATTGCTAAGCGACAAGCAATCACTAATCCAAATACCATTCAATCTATCAAGCGTCATATGGGTACAGATTATAAAGTGAAAATCGAGGATAAAGAATACACACCTCAGGAAGTTTCTGCAATCATTTTGCAGCATATTAAAGCTTATGCAGAAGATTATATCGGAGAAAAAATTGAAAAAGCAGTAATTACTGTGCCTGCTTATTTCAATGACTCAGAACGTCAAGCGACAAGAGATGCGGGCAGAATTGCCGGTCTTGAAGTAGAACGTATTATCAACGAGCCAACTGCAGCAGCTTTAGCATATGGTATCGATAAAGAAAATGAAGATCAAACAATTCTTGTATTTGACCTCGGTGGAGGTACTTTTGACGTTTCTATTCTTGATATCGGGGACGGTACATTTGAGGTATTGGCAACTGCTGGTGACAACCGACTAGGTGGAGACGACTTCGACCAAGTGATCATCAACTATATGGTTGAAGAATTTAAGAAAGAAAATGGCATTGATTTGTCTCAAGATAAAATGGCTACACAGCGTCTAAAAGATGCGGCAGAAAAAGCCAAGAAAGAATTGTCAGGAGTTTCTCAAACTCAAATTTCCTTACCATTCATTACTGCTGGTGAATCAGGACCATTACACTTAGAGATGAGTTTATCCCGTGCGAAATTTGAAGAGCTATCTTCAGAGCTTGTTGAACGCACAATAGTTCCTACTCGTAAAGCTTTATCTGATGCAGGCTTCTCAGCAAGTGATATAGATAAAGTACTACTAGTTGGAGGTTCTACACGTATCCCTTCTGTTCAAGAAGCTATCAAACGTGAAATCGGAAAAGAGCCTTCAAAAGGAGTAAACCCGGATGAAGTGGTTGCACTAGGTGCAGCAATTCAAGGTGGTGTACTTGCAGGTGATGTTAAGGATGTTCTATTGCTTGACGTAACTCCACTATCACTTGGAATCGAAACAATGGGTGGCGTATTTACAAAGCTTATTGAAAGAAATACAACTATTCCAACTAGCCATTCTCAAGTGTTCTCAACTGCAGCAGATAACCAAACAGCTGTTGATATCCACGTGTTACAAGGTGAGCGTGAAATGGCGGCGGATAACAAGACACTTGGTCGTTTCCAATTGACTGATATTCCACCAGCACCTCGTGGAATCCCTCAAATCGAAGTAAGCTTTGATATTGACGCAAACGGAATTGTTAACGTGCGTGCAAAAGATATGGGAACTAACAAAGAACAATCTATCACTATTCAGTCTTCTTCTGGATTATCAGATGAAGAAGTAGAAAGAATGGTAAGAGAAGCGGAAGAGAATGCTGAAGCAGACAAAAAACGCCGTGAAGAGGTAGACCTTCGTAATGAAGCCGACCAACTTATCTTCACAACAGAGAAAACAATCAAAGATCTCGGAGATAAAGTAACAGAGGATGATAAGAACAAAGCAGAAGCAGCTAAAGAAGATCTTAAAAAAGCTTTAGAAGGATCTGATCTGGAAGATATTAAAGCGAAGAAAACTGCTCTAGAAGAACACGTACAACAATTGTCTGTGAAGCTATATGAGCAAATGCAACAACAGCAACAAGCTGAAGGTGGTGCAGACACAACTCAATCTCAAAACGATGATGATGTTGTAGACGCTGATTATCAAGAAGTGGACGACGAAGATAATAAAAAATAAGGTATACTAAAAAGTCAAAGTCAGGATTCTCTTGACTTTGACTTTTTTCTAGGTGATTTCAAAAGAGGCAGGGTCGATTCAGGCTATAATCGCTACATTTAATGTGTCGTAGCATAAATAAAAGTAAACCATTAGTTGCCATTGTTTTATAGATAATGATATGATAACACTTATGTGATTAGTTCGGCAGGAGAGTGATGAAATTTGAGTAAGCGTGATTATTATGATGTTTTAGGTGTAGAGAAAAGCGCATCAAAAGATGAAATAAAAAGGGCTTATCGTAAACTTGCAAGAAAATATCATCCGGATGTAAATAAAGAACCGGGAGCAGAAGAGAAGTTTAAAGAAGTAAAAGAAGCGTATGAAGTACTAAATGACGATCAAAAACGAGCTCAATACGACCAATTTGGCCATGCAGGTCCAGGTGCACAAGGATTTGGTGGATTCGGAGGCGGCGGTGCCGACTTTGGCGGTTTTGGAGATATATTTGATATGTTCTTTGGTGGTGGTGCTGGAAGTCGTGATCCTAATGCACCGCGACAAGGTAACGACTTACAATATACCGTAACTTTAGATTTTGAAGAAGCGATTTTTGGGAAAGAATTGAATATAACTGTACCGCGAGAAGAAGAATGTACTACTTGTCATGGAACTGGTGGTAAGCCAGGAACGAAACCAGAAACTTGTACCCATTGTCATGGAACAGGTCAGTTGAATCAAGAACAGAACACACCATTCGGTAGAGTTGTGAATCGCCGAGTATGTCCTTATTGTAGCGGTAAAGGTAAGGTCGTTACTGATAAATGTACCACTTGTCATGGAGAAGGCCGTGTGAAAAAGCATCGTAAAATTGATGTTACAATCCCGGCTGGAATTGACGAAGGCCAACAAATTAGAGTTGCAGGCCAAGGGGAGGCTGGCATAAATGGTGGCCCTCCAGGTGATTTATATGTTGCAATCCGTGTCAGACCACATGAATACTTTGAACGTGAAGGAGACCATATATTCTGTGAGCTTCCATTAACTTTTGCACAAGCTGCCTTAGGTGATGAAGTCGAAGTGCCAACGGTCCATGGGAAAGTTAAGTTGAGAATCCCTGCGGGTACTCAAACAGGTAAAACGTTCAGACTTCGGGGTAAAGGTGTGGTAAACGTTCGAGGACGTGGTCAAGGGGACCAGCATATTAAAGTTCGTGTCATTACACCTACTAAATTAACCGATAGACAAAAAGAGTTATTGAGGGAATTCAATGCTATTGGAGGGAATGATTCTACGAATGAACAGGATTCGAATTTCTTCCAACGCTTTAAGAAAGCTTTTAAAGGCGAATAAAGATGTTGTGTGACACACAACATCTATACATAAAAGAAACAATCTTCTATGAAATGAGTTGGTATAATGAACTGGACGGAAGTATGCATCCACACAACCCGTGAAGCGGTTGAATCGATATCATATGTGCTTCATGAAGCAGGTTTGAGCGGGTTGATTATTGAGGATCCACTTGATTTGATTAAAGCGCGTGATTCACAATTTGGTGAAATCTATGAATTGAATCCAAATGATTATCCTGAAGAAGGTGTCCGTATTAAAGCATATTTACCAGTCAACAGCTATCTTAAGGATTCTATTGCCGAAATCAGGGAAGAAATAAATAAGTTAACTGATTATCATGATATGGGGAAAAATGAAATAACCTTAAGTGAGGTCCATGAAGAAGATTGGGCGACAGCTTGGAAAAAGTATTATAAACCTCTTCAAGTGACTGATAATATTACAATTAAGCCGATTTGGGAAACATATGAACCAAAACGAGATTCCGAAATAATAATTGAAATGGACCCTGGAATGGCGTTCGGCACGGGGACCCACCCCACAACAGTCTTAAGTATCCAAGCGCTTGAAAAGTATGCTGAACCATCAAATGTCGTAATCGATGTCGGTTCAGGTTCAGGTGTGCTGAGTATAGCAGCTGCAAAACTTGGTGCCGAGAAAGTGTATGCGTATGATTTGGATGAAGTCGCTGTTAAAAGCAGTAAATCAAATATTGCTATGAACGAACTCACTGATAAAATATCTGTAAAGCAGAATAATCTGTTGCGGAATGTTGATTTACAGGCAGAAGTCATTGTTTCGAATATACTTGCGGAAATTATTGTGAAATTTGTGGATGACGCATGGAAGAATTTAAAAAATAAAGGATTTTTTATCACTTCCGGAATTATAGAAACCAAAAAGGAAACTGTCCTTGAGCAATTGAAGCACCAAGGCTTTGAAATAATCGAAGTAAATGAATTGGAAGAATGGATTTCAATCGTAGCAATGAAACCATGAAAATGAATTAGTGGTAGGTGAATGGAATGCAACGATATTTTATACTTAAGGATGATGCTTGGTCAGAGACAGTTGTCACAATATATGGTGAGGATGTCCATCACATCTCGCGTGTTATGCGTGGGGAAGTCGGTGATCGCATTATATGTAATCACCGAAATGGCAGAGCCGCGATTTGTGAGATCAGTGAAATATCCAATGACAAAGTTAGAGCAAATATCGTTGACTGGCAGGATCAAGATGTTGAATTGCCTATAGAAGTTACTATTGTTCAAGGTTTACCAAAAGGCGATAAGATGGATTTTATTCTTCAAAAGGGAACCGAACTTGGAGCTGATTCCTTTATACCGTATAAAGCAGAACGTTCCATCGTTGTTTGGGATGAGAAGAAAATGAAGAAGAAATTACAACGATTTGGAAAAATTGTGAAAGAAGCAAGTGAACAAAGCCATCGCAATAAAATTCCTACAATCCATGATCTTGTCAGTATTAAGCAACTGATTGAAGTCAGTGATCAATTTGATGTGAAAATTTTTGCCTACGAGGAAGAGGCAAAAACAACTTCCTACCAATCCTTTGCAGAAGTGTTAAAGGAAATGAATAGTGGAATGCAGTTGTTGATTTGTATTGGCCCTGAAGGTGGTTTTTCGGAAAAGGAGGCTGAGCTATTAAAGGAGAATGATTTTAAACCAGTCCGCTTCGGACCTCGAATTCTCCGGACTGAAACTGCTGCATTATATGCTTTATCGAGTATCTCTTACCATTTTGAAGAACTGAGGTGGAATGAATGCAAACAGTAGCATTTCATACGTTGGGATGTAAAGTTAACCATTACGAAACAGAAGGTATTTGGCGGATGTTCAAGGAAAAAGGGTATGAACGTGTAGAATTCGACCATGATTCCGATGTTTATGTAATTAATACTTGTACCGTAACAAACTCTGGTGATAAGAAAAGTAGACAAGTGATTCGGAGAGCAATTCGCAGTAACCCAGATGCGATCGTCTGTGTTACTGGATGTTATGCACAAACTTCTCCTGGTGAAGTAATGGAGATTCCAGGGGTCGATGTGGTTGTCGGTACACAAGACAGAAAAAATATCTTCAAATATATTGAAGAACATAAGCAGACGAGATTACCGGTTAACGGTGTGAGTAATATTATGAAAAATCGTGTATTTGAAGAAATGGATGTACCTGAATTTACGGATCGTACAAGAGCTTCCTTAAAGATTCAAGAAGGCTGTAATAACTTCTGTACTTTCTGTATTATTCCATGGTCAAGAGGTTTACTTCGTTCACGTGACCCTGAGAATGTAATCAACCAAGCGCAAAAACTTGTAGATGCAGGATATAAAGAAATCGTTCTTACTGGTATTCATACTGCTGGATATGGTGAGGACATGGTGGATTATAACTTCGCTAGACTACTTCGTGATTTAGAGGAAAAAGTCGATGGACTAAAAAGAATTAGAATATCGTCCATTGAAGCGAGCCAAATTACGGATGAAGTGATTGATGTACTCAATAACTCCCAAAAAATTGTTAGACATCTTCATATTCCAGTTCAGTCTGGATCTGATTCCGTTCTTGCAAGAATGCGTCGTAAATACTCAACTGCTTTCTATAAGGAAAAAATCGCTAAAATTAGACAAGCATTACCTAACTTGGCAATTACATCAGATGTCATTGTAGGTTTCCCTGGAGAAACAGAGGAAGAATTCCAAGAAACTTATAACTTCATTAAAGAAATAGGATACAGTGAGCTACATGTATTTCCATATTCACGTCGTACTGGTACTCCTGCAGCTCGAATGGATAACCAAGTTGAGGATGAGGTGAAAGAGGATCGAGTAAACCGCCTCATCGCTCTATCAGATCAATTGGCAAAAGAATACGCATCCACATTTGAAAATGAAGTGTTGGAAGTGATTCCTGAAGAAAGAATAGTAAATGAAGACCAACCTGAACTATTAGTTGGGTATACGGATAACTACCTTAAGGTACAATTCGAAGGTACAAAAGATATGGTAGGGAAACTTGTGCGTGTGAAAGTCACAAAATCTGGTTATCCATATAATGAGGGGACATTTGTACGGGTTATGGATGATGCAACCCACGCATTAACTAAATAACAAAAGCTAAGATAGAGCTGTGCCGGATATGATTGTTATACCAAATAAGGAAAGGATTGATAGCATGACAACTTCATTAGCCAAATATATCGATCATACACTTTTAAAACCTGAAGCAACAGAAGACCAAATCAACAAATTGGTGGAAGAAGCAAAGGAATATGAATTTGCTTCTGTCTGTGTGAACCCAACATGGGTTTCTTCATGTTATAGTGAATTAAAAGATACACCAGTAAAAGTCTGTACAGTAATTGGATTTCCTTTAGGTGCCACCTCAACTGAAGCGAAAGTCTCAGAAACTGAACAAGCCATAAAAGATGGTGCAACCGAAGTGGATATGGTAATAAATATAGGCGCATTAAAATCCGGGAAAGATGAATTGGTCCAGGAAGACATCAGAGCTGTTGTGCAAGCTGCAGAAGGACAAGCGATCACCAAGGTGATCATTGAAACTTCGCTTTTAACAGAAGAGGAAAAAGTTAATGCCTGCAAGCTGGCTAAGGCTGCTGGTGCGGATTTTGTAAAAACATCCACAGGCTTTTCTGGTGGAGGTGCAACAGTTGCAGATGTTAAGTTAATGCGTGATACAGTAGGTGAAGAAATAGGTGTAAAAGCCTCTGGTGGCATTAGAGACTTGGAGACTATGCAACAAATGATTGATGCTGGTGCATCAAGAATCGGTGCAAGTGCGGGAGTGTCTATTATCAAAGGATTAAAAGGCACAGAAAACTATTAAACCTAATAACAAACTTTCTGTTGACCTGAAAGTTTGATTATATTATAATTTAGGGAGCGTGTGACTTAGTATTCATTCGCTGATAACTTTTGTTTTTTGCTTCGGAGGGAGGGAAACAAGCATGTCAAATACAACTCGCGTTCGTAAAAACGAGTCTCTTGAGGATGCTCTTCGTCGCTTCAAGCGTAGTGTATCAAAAAGCGGTACATTACAGGAATATCGCAAGCGTGAACATTATGAAAAACCTAGCGTAAGACGTAAGAAGAAATCGGAGGCTGCTAGAAAGCGTAAATACTAAGAAGAGGGTGTAGCTTTGATGACTTTACTTGAAAAGCTGAATCAAGATATGGTTCAGGCGATGAAAAATAAAGACAAGGATACCCTTAGTGTTATTCGCATGGTTAAAGCTTCGATTCAAAATGAATCAATTAAGCTGGGTAAAGAACATCTAACAGAAGATGAAGAATTGACAATTTTATCAAGAGAGCTCAAACAAAGGAAAGAGTCCCTCCAAGAATTTACTTCCGCAGGTCGGGAAGACCTTTCTGAAAAAGTTAGATTTGAAATAAACGTTTTAGAGCAGTATATGCCGGAGCAACTTTCTTTAGAGGAATTGCATGAAATTGTTGAGCAGACGATACAAGAAGCCAATGCCACTTCCATGAAAGATTTTGGAAAAGTAATGGGTAAAGTGATTCCTTTAACGAAAGGGAAAGCTGACGGCTCTCAAGTAAAGAAAATTGTTGAACAAAAATTAAAATGAATGATAGTTTAATTTAAAACTCTTCTTTAACACCTTGAAAATGGTTCCATTCATCAAAAAATGAATGGAACCATTTTTTAGTCCTGTACCATTCTTTTCATATGTAGATAATATGTGATAGTATCTTAGTGACAGGTATTCCTTTTAAAAAGTTTTTAAAAAATGAAACATCTGGTTGTTGAATTTCGTATAAATAGGTAAATATAAAGGGGGTGTTAAAGTTGCCTGCCAAAAAGATATTACACTACATACTCATTATTTTCATTGTAGGACTTGTTTCCTTCCCTTTGTTCGGAGAAAAAGTACATGGTGATGGGACGGGGAAAATCGTCTATGTTATTCCGATAGAGCGTGAAGTCGAACGAGGACTCGAAGCTTTTTTAACTAGAACCACGAATGAAGCAATTGAGGCAAATGCCGATCATATTATTTTTGAAATTGATACTCCTGGTGGAAGAGTTGATTCTGCAGGTCAAATTGCCGAGTTGTTACAAAACCTGGAAATTCCTACAACTTCATTTGTTATTCATGAAGCATTATCTGCTGGCTCATATATAGCACTCAATACTGATAATATCTATTTTAAGCCTCAAGCAACGATGGGAGCGAGTGGTGTCATTACCGGGGATGGTAATGCTGCAGATGAAAAGGCGCAATCAGCTTGGATAGCGGCAATGCGGAGTGCGGCTGAATCAAAGGGAAGAGATCCGTTATATGCCGCAGCAATGGCCGATCCTTCTATTGACTTACCGGAATACGGTGCAGCAGAAGGGAAATTTCTAACCCTTGGTCCAAGTGAAGCTGTCGAAGTTGGCTATGCTGAAGGAATTGTCAATCATCGTGTAGAACTTTTAGCGGAGCTTGATTTAACAAATGCAACCATTGTTGAAACTGAAACGACTATTGCAGAGGAGATTGCGCGTTTTTTAACCCACCCGCTGGTTATACCGATTTTATTATCCGTCGCCAGTCTTGGTCTTGTGCTTGAACTATATTCGCCGGGTTTTGGTGTGCCGGGTACTATGGGACTCATTGCATTATTCCTATTTTTCTATGGCCATATCGTTGCCGGTTTGGCTGGAATGGAAGCGATAATTCTTCTGATACTTGGAATCATACTAGTTATTGCGGAGTTCTTTTTACCAGGTGGCATTGTTGGTTTGCTGGGAATTGGTGCTATCCTCGGATCCTTAATGATGTCAGGTTATGATATGGGACATATGGCCTTGAGTATCAGTATTGCTTTTATTGTCGCTATCGTGGCCGCCATCTATTTATACCGGAGAATCGGTATGGATAAAGGTATCTTCCGTCATATTATTCTAAAAGACCAAACATCCACAGAATTAGGCTATGTTTCATCCGTGAACCGTCTGGAATTGATTGGTATGGAAGGTGTTTCTTTAACTCCATTACGTCCTTCAGGAACTGGAATGTTTGCAGATGAAAAAATAGATGTCGTTTCGGAAGGCAGTTTTATTGAAGAAGGAAAGACGATAAAAGTCACCAAAGTTGAAGGAATGCGAGTAGTTGTAAGAGAAATAATAAAATAAATACACAATTAGGAGGAAAGAATTATGGGTGGTTTTGAAATTCTACCAATTATTATTATTGCTGTTATTGTAATAGCAGTAGCAATTCTATTTACATTTATTCCAGTAGCACTTTGGATTAGTGCACTTGCAGCTGGGGTAAAGGTTAGTATTTTTACTTTGATCGGAATGCGATTACGTCGAGTTGTACCGAGCAGAGTAATAAACCCGTTAATAAAAGCACACAAAGCAGGACTTAATGTAGCAATTAATCAGCTTGAAAGCCATTACCTTGCTGGTGGTAACGTAGATAGGGTAGTAAATGCATTGATTGCTGCTCACCGTGCCAATATTGAACTTCCATTTGAAAGAGGCGCAGCAATTGATCTTGCTGGACGTGATGTATTAGAAGCTGTACAAATGAGTGTTAACCCCAAAGTAATTGAAACGCCGTTTATTGCTGGTATTGCAATGAATGGTATTGAGGTAAAAGCTTTAGCGAGAATTACGGTTCGTGCAAATATTGACCGACTTGTTGGGGGAGCGGGTGAAGAAACAGTAATCGCCCGTGTTGGTGAAGGTGTTATCAGTACAATTGGTAGTTCTAATACGCATGAACAAGTACTTGAAAATCCAGATTCCATTTCACAAACTGTACTGGCTAAAGGACTAGATTCAGGAACAGCATTTGAAATTCTGTCCATTGATATTGCAGATGTAGATATTGGTAAGAACATTGGTGCTACATTACAAATTGATCAAGCGGAAGCAGATAAGAATATAGCCCAGGCGAAAGCGGAAGAACGCCGTGCAATGGCAGTCGCATTAGAACAGGAAATGGTTGCACGAACCCAAGAAATGCGTGCGAAAGTTGTGGAAGCAGAAGCAGATGTACCTCGCGCATTGGCAGAAGCACTCCGTTCAGGAAACATGGGTGTTATGGATTATATGAACTATCGTAACATTAGTGCAGATACAGAAATGAGAGATACGATCGGTAAGTTGACAGAAGACAATGATGACAACAATCAATAAGCACTTCTTTGTTTCCTGTAAAGGAGGGAAGTAATGGGTTTTTTGGATCTAATCTTAGATAACATTTTCCTGATTTTCATTATAATTTCAGGAATTATCGGTTTCCTGGGCAGTAACAAGGAAGAACAAAAAAAGAAGCAGCGTCCAGTTAAAACTAATACTCCGCAACGGCAACCGGTACCTGCACCAAGCCGAACTCGGACTGAAACTAAACGTCCAATAGAGAGTCCAAGGAGGCAAGCAGAACAGCCTGCTAAACCTCAGGTCACTGTTGCAGATTCCATTGAGGCGGAACAAAAGGCTCAAATGGAGCGTCTGCAAGAGAGATTTGGCAGGTCAACTTCGCCTGACGAAAAAGCCGTTACTAGTAATCAAATAGGTCAAGATTTAACAGAGTCAGGTTCATTACAACCAGCGAAATACTTTTCCGAAGAGCAAGAAATATTGCGTAAAGATATCCGGAAAAGTTTAAAAAATAAAGGTTTGATCAATGGCATCATTATGGCGGAAGTATTAGGGAAACCACGCTCATTAAAGCCGTTTGAAAGTCCGACTTTAGAACGTTACAAAAAGTAAAATGATATATTATTATAAAAACCATCAGTACAATGTTTAATCTATTGTCTACTGATGGTTTTTTGTCTTTTCTAATGGTCTTAATTAAATTTTCATTTCATACATATAAAGAGGAGGGGGATGTATCAGTGAAAAAATGGCATCTACGATTGCGTAACTTAATGGTTGATTACCTATCACTTCCTTCTGATGTTTTACTTGAATTACCAAGGCTAACCATGATTGGAAATTTTCACTTGTATATTGAAAATCATAAAGGGCTGGAAACATACTCAGAAACCGAACTCAAAGTAAAAACTACAAATGGATATGTACAAATTTTGGGATCTTCGTTTGTATTAAAACAAATGTTACCAGAAGAAATTTTATTAGAAGGAGAAATTGAAGAAGTAAAATATTTACCAAGCTGATTGCAAAGGAGGATATATGAAGACTGTAAAAGGGTCCTATATTTCAGGCTATCTGCAAATTCAAGTAAATGGAGAATATCCCGAACGTTTTTTACAAACATGTGCAGCGAACGGTATTATGCTATGGGAAATCCAAAAGCAGAGCACTAATCAATGTACGGCGATGGTCCAATTAAAAGACGTTCAGAAGATAAAAAAGTTAAGACATGGAAGTAATTATAAAATATATTTTAAGAAAAAGTATGGAATTCCATTTCTCAATAAAAAAGCTAAGAGGAAAAAACCACTTCTATTTGGCTTGCTTCTTAGTGTGCTTTTATTTTTTATGCTTTCCAATATGATTTGGCAAGTTACAGTAACCGGCGTTCCAGAAGAATTGGAAAATAAAATTTATGAAAGATTATCCAGTTACGGCGTCCATCCCGGTGCTTTTACATTCACTGTCGATTCCCCCAATCAAATCCAACAATTATTGTTGGAGGACGTCCCCGAATTGCTTTGGGTTGGTATTGAAAAAAGAGGGACAAGCTTTTATTTAGAAGGTGTAGAGAAATTGATTGTAAAGGATGAGGAAAAGAAAAGTCCTAGGCATTTGGTTGCGAACAAAAGTGGAGTAATCAAGAGTATGTATGTAAAGAAAGGCTTGCCTCAAGTTAGGGTTAATGATTTTGTGGAGAAAGGAAAAATACTTGTATCAGGAGCGATTGAAAAGCTGAATATGGAAAAAACGAAAGAAGAGGAAAATGAAGAGGTATATTATGAATACCTTGCTTCAGAGGGGGAAGTTATCGCTACTACATGGTATCGCGCAGAAGTTCTTATACCTTTACAATCCGAGCATATAGAATTGACTGGAAATATAGATGAGAATTATCGCTTTGGGATTGGATCGTATACATTCCCAATCTGGCCATGGAACAAAAAAGAATTTGATGATGAAATAAAGGAGATTGATGAAAAAAAATTAGAGATATTTGGTTGGGAATTTCCACTATACATTGTTAAGGAAAAAAGAATGGAAAGTACATCTAAGATTACAGAGAGGACACGAGAACAAGCAATTGAGGCCGGTATACAACAGGCGAAGGAAGATTTATATAGAAAGTTGGGAAATGATGCAAGAATTATATCAGAAAAAGTTTTGCATGAAACTAACCGGCATGGTAAAGTTAAACTAAGCTTGTATATTACAGTGGAAGAAAATATAGCGATTGAACAACCGATAAACCAAGGAGATTAAGTATGACAGGAAACTTAACTGATATCGAC
Source organism: Oceanobacillus luteolus (assembly GCF_023715655.1). GTDB lineage: Bacteria > Bacillota > Bacilli > Bacillales > Amphibacillaceae > Oceanobacillus > Oceanobacillus luteolus. The sequence goes on from NZ_JAMBON010000001.1 coordinate 60,050, forward strand.
TTACAATTACAAGATCCAACTGAGGCTCTTGCGCTATTTGGAAATAATGACAAGTATTTAAAGCAATTAGAGTCTTTATTGGACATACGCATCGTTTCTCGTGGTGAAAAAGTCCAAGCTTCTGGAAGTGAGGAAGCCGTACAAGTATTACAGGAAGTCCTTTTTTCATTGCTTTCTTTAATTCAAAAAGGAATCAGTTTTTCCGAAAGAGATATAGGCTATGCCGTTGAGATGGCAAGAAAAGGGAATATTAATCAGTTTGAAGCAATGTTTGAAGACGAAATCACAAAAAATGTAAAAGGTAAATCCATTCGAGTAAAAACACTAGGACAAAAAAATTATATTGAGCGAATTCGTTCAAACGACTTGGTGTTCGGTTTTGGCCCAGCTGGTACGGGAAAGACTTATCTGGCAGTTGTAATGGCTGTAGACGCATTAAAAAAGGGGCTTGTAAAAAGGATCATTCTAACAAGGCCAGCTGTTGAAGCAGGAGAAAGCTTAGGTTTCCTGCCAGGAGATTTGAAAGAAAAGGTTGATCCCTACTTAAGGCCGTTATATGATGCTTTACACGATGTTTTAGGTGCAGAACACACTACTCGGTTAATTGAACGGGAAACAATTGAAATTGCTCCTCTTGCCTATATGCGAGGAAGAACCTTAGATGATGCTTTTGTCATCTTAGATGAAGCTCAGAACACCACACCTGCACAAATGAAGATGTTTTTAACACGTTTGGGATTTGGATCTAAAATGGTGATAACTGGGGATGTTACCCAAATTGATCTCCCGAAAGGAGTAGCATCTGGTCTCCGGGTGGCAGAACAGCTGCTTAGAGGCATTGAAGGCATTTCCTTTATTTATTTAGATGACTCTGATGTTGTACGTCATCCACTTGTACAGAAAATAATCCGTGCTTATGACAAAGAAAACACAAATCAGTAAGACCTGCTTTGTAGGTCTTATTTGTGCTGTAGGCCTGGAAGACAGGTTCTTTTTGCTATGGACAAAGGGGTGAGAAAGTGAAAAACAAGTTCATTGATCAGATGAAGAACTGGTTGAAAAATCGGACGAGTATATTTTTGATTGTTATAATAGTGCTCATACAAAGCCTATTTTTCTTTTTCCTATCATTGAATAATGTATATACAGAGACTTATGATCTTCAACGTTTTGCTACAGCCAACACAACGATTCGCTCACCTGTTACCATTGAAAATGAGGATGAAACGGAAAGGAAAACGAGGGAAGCGGTACAACAGGTTGGTGATCGCTATTCCATTTCAGAACAGGTTATCAACGAAAGAATCGGATATAGTGAAGAAATATTTGATGCTATTTTAACATTGAATGAAGATAATAAAAATGAAGCTGAGGATCAAGAAGACGGAGAGAAAGAGGAAGCTGTAAACGAAGAAGGGCTATCCCTTGATGAGAAAATTGAACGATTACGTCAAGTTCTTTCAGAGGACATAGTCCTTGGAGTGGATGCTGAAGTATTTCGCACATTGCTTTCTCAGCCTAGTAATGAACTCAAAGAAGCAAAAAAACTCTTCATTGAATCGACGTTAGAGGTTATGGAAAACGGTGTCAGGATAGAGAACCTGCAAACAGCTCGTGGGTTAGTTCAAGATGAAATAAAATATTCAAATCTAGAACCTATCGTTAAAGACGCATTAATCAATTTATCGACCTTTATAGTGACGGAAAATTCATTCTTTGATTTAGAAGCGACAAATGAAGCGAGGAAGATTGCCGCAAGCAATGTAGATCCTGAGATGATAAAAGCTGGGGAAATCATTGTCAGTGAAGGTCAAGTAATTACGAATGAAATTTACGAACAACTGAGACTAGTGGGACTATTGGATGGTGAACGTAATTTCTACCCGGTATTAGGGTTAATTTTGTTATTATTCATCCTTGGCGGGATTTCCGTAATTGAGATTAATAAATTGGTCAAATCAAATTCATTCGATAAACGTATTTTAGCTGCCATCCTAATTATTAGTGTAATAGTTATATCTTTAATGAAAGTCGTGAGTTTATATTCTACAGAGAATAATCATTTGTTTTATTTGATGCCAATTGCCATGGGTACACTTCTCATCAAGCTATTTATAAGTGAAAGATTAGCGATTATTATGGCAGGCGTATATGCAATCCTTGGGACAGTCATATTCAATGGATTTATTCCTGGGGCGTTAAATATAGAAGCAGGAATTTATTTCTTCTTTTCGCAGCTGGCTGGAATACTTTTCTTCCCTCGGGTTAAGGATCGGTTGGCGATTTTAAAGTCGGGAATAGCGATTATTCTCGTTAACATCATCACGGTACTATTATTTTTATTCTTGTCCTTTGAAAAATATACCGTGATGGACTTCTTCATCTATTCATCCTATGGGATGGTTTCAGCGTTCTTGTCTGCGGTTTTGACGATTGGATTGTTGCCTTTCTTTGAAACTAGTCTAGGAATATTATCTGATGTTAAACTGTTGCAACTTTCGAGCCCTAATCAGCCGCTATTAAAAAAACTTTTAGTAGAGGCGCCGGGTACCTACCATCATTCGGTTATGGTAGCCAATATTAGTGAGACGGCCTGTGAAGCAATTGGAGCTAACGGCTTATTGGCAAGGGTTGGTGCGTATTATCATGATATTGGTAAAACCGTGAGGCCACAATTCTTTATCGAAAATCAATTAACAAATCGTAATCCTCATGATCAAATGGATCCAAGAGAGAGTGCTAAAATTATTATAAGCCATCCATATGATGGAGCTGAGATGTTAAAGCAGAATAAGTTTCCTAAAGAAATTATTGAAATTACTAAGACCCATCACGGCACCTCACTTTTAAAGTTTTTCTATCATAAGGAAAGACAACAAAATTCCGAAGTATTAGAGACGGATTACCGTTATCCAGGTCCAAAGCCCGCTACTAAAGAGGCTGCAATCATCAGCATATGTGATTCGGTAGAAGCTGCGGTCCGGTCACTAAATGAACCTACTGAAGATAAAATTGAGGAAATAGTGGCTTCTATTATGAATGACCGAATTTCTGATGGACAATTAGACGAAAGTCCATTAACATTAACAGAACTAAAAGTAATTCAAACTACCATTTGTGAGTCATTAAAAGGATTTTTCCATTCACGAATTCAGTATCCTACAAAGGATAAGGAGGCAAATTAAATGTATATTGATTTTCATGATGAAACTAATTCACTACCCACTGAATATTTCGATCTCTTGCAAAGACTTCTGGAGTTTGCACGGAAGAAAGAAGGGGTATCGCAAGAAGCGGAGATGTCTGTCAATATTGTTGATGATAAAGAAATACAGGAATTGAATAGAAATTACCGACAAAAAGATGAACCGACTGATGTCATATCGTTTGCAATTCAGGAAAAAGTCGATGGGGAACTGCATATCTACGGAGAAGAAGATATTCCTACTATTCTTGGTGATATCGTTATATCAATTGATCGAGCAAAGGAACAGGCGGAAGAGTACGGTCATACGCTAGAAAGAGAAATATCATTTTTAACGATTCACGGATTTCTCCATCTTTTAGGGTATGATCACTTAACCGAAGAAGAGGAAAAGGAAATGTTTGCTAGACAAAATGAGATATTGAGTGAGTTTGGAATTGAAAGATAAAAAAGGGAAGAAGGGTCATATAGGCTTTCTTCATGCGTTTGCCGGACTTATAGGTGTGTGGAAATCGGAGTGGAATTTTCGATTTCATTCTTTTGCAGCCTTGCTCGTCATTATTGTCGGCTTTATGTTGAGTCTAACCATAATGGAATGGGTGCTGATCAGCTTTGCTGTTGGAATGGTATTAATAAGCGAATTAATCAATACGGCGATAGAAAAGACGATTGATTACCTGAAGCCTGAATATCACCCAAGTGCCCGTTTCATTAAGGATGCTGCCGCAGGAGCAGTACTGGTAAGTGCGATTGTCGCTGTCGTCGTTGGATTACTTATTTTTCTGCCAAAGATAAATATCCTCTTGTAACTCCATCAGGCAGGACTAGGATATGTCCTGTCTGCAACCCATCCTTCATCCTGCAGCAAATTATTAGAAGTTTTTACAACTTTTGTCGAAAATATGAAATGCAAGCTATTTTATAGTATGATATAAAAAAGTGTAAGCGACTGATTAGCGACGCACAGTTTTTCTTTGCTAATAGTTGCTGGTCGTAGCAGCTGTAAGTGGGAAATTGATGGAACTAATCTACCCACAACAACATTTAAATATTAAAAAAACAATCATCATGGAGGATCTTCAAATGGATTCCAATTATAAATCAGGTTTTATCGCTATCATTGGTAGACCGAATGTCGGGAAATCAACTTTTCTTAATCATGTCATCGGTCAAAAAATCGCCATAATGAGTGATAAACCACAAACAACTAGAAATAAAATACAAGGTGTACTAACCGCAGAAGACTATCAAATGATATTTATAGATACTCCTGGTATCCATAAACCCAAACATCGACTCGGTGATTTTATGATGAAAATTGCGGAAAACACATTAAATGAAGTTGATGCTGTCTTGTTTATGATAAATGCAGATGAAGGCTATGGCAGAGGAGATCAATTTATTATTGATCGTCTCAAAACAGTGAAAAGCCCTGTTTTCTTAATCATAAACAAAATTGATTTAGTTTCGCCTGAAGAATTACTGGGTATTATTGATGAGTACAGGGTAAAAAGTGATTTCCAAGAGATTATTCCAATCTCCGCATTACAAGGTAATAATATTGATCGTCTCCTAGGAGAATTAAAGAAATATCTTCCAGAAGGCCCACAATATTATCCTGCCGATCAAGTTACTGATCATCCCGAACGTTTCATCATAACTGAACTGATTCGGGAAAAAGCACTGCACTTGACGAGAGAAGAGGTACCTCATTCGATTGCTGTCGCATTAGAAAATATGGAAAAACGAAGTGACGAAACGGTCTTTATACAGGCAACTATTGTTACGGAGAGAAATAGTCAAAAAGGAATCATTATTGGAAAGCAAGGAAGTATGTTGAAAAAGATTGGGCAAGAAGCTAGAAAAGATATTGAAGTGCTTCTTGGTTCAAAAGTCTATCTGGAGCTTTGGGTTAAGGTGAAGAAAGACTGGAGAAACAAACAAAGTCAACTTTACGAACTAGGCTTTCGTAAAGATGAATATTAATCATGGTAAATTTTAATACTTATTTTTTTAAACTTCCTGGTCAATCTAGAAATAGAAACATTTTCAAACCACAATAGAAAGGCGGGGTTTCTTGTGCTCGATATTACTTGGAAAGTATTTAGTCAGACAGGAAACATTGAAACCTATTTATTATTAAAGGAACTAGAAAATGTCAAAAGCGAAAATCACGATCAAGGGAATGAATTTGATTTATCTAATATGAGCGATGTCGAGACTGTTCAAAAATTGTTTTAATGCATTAAATATGAAAAGAGCTGACGAGCTTTGCTTGAGAAAATTGAAGGGATTATTATCAAAACAGTCGATTATGGAGAAACAAACAAGATTGTCACGATTTTTAGTAAAAGAATAGGAAAATTTGCGGCGATGGCAAGAGGTGCTAAAAAGCCACGCAGTAGAATGGCTGCTGTAACGCAGCCATTCATTCATGGGCAATTCTTTGTGTATGTCAATTCAGCTTTAAGTACCATTCAGCAAGGGGAAATCATCGATTCATTTCGTCCGATCAGGGAAGATATTGAAAAAACTGCTTTTACAGCATATTTGACAGAACTGACGGAAAAACTGATAGATGATAAATCTGCCGATCCATATCTTTATGAACAACTATACCAAACGATGCTTCGGATAGCCGACAAAGAGGAATATGCAGTACCAGTTATGATGTATGAATTAAAAGTCTTCAGAAAAGGTGGATTTGCTCCGACCTTATCACATTGTGTCAATTGCGGGCGTACAGAATTGCCTTATGTATTTTCGATAGGAGAAGGCGGTTTTCTTTGCCGGAATTGCAGGCGTTTAGATGAAAATGCAGTTCATCTAACAGAAACTCAAGTTAAACTTTTGCAATTATTTCAGTCCGTTGGTATTGAACAGGTCGGTGAGATCTCCGTTAAGCAAGAAAATAAACAGTTATTAAGACAAATTATTGATGCGTATTATGACCGTCATGGTGGCTACTTCTTAAAAAGCAAGAAGTTTATCCAGCAATTGGATAAATTGAAAGGGATATAATTGACATATCGACCATTTTGGTCTATCATCTTTTACATATTCACAATAAATATAATCAGCAATGAGGGAAAGAGTACTTATCAAATTAGTTTCCATAGCGAGTCCAGGATAGTGTAAGCTGGATAAACTGATGGTAAGGAAAGGCACTCCTGAGCTAATCAATAAAGTGACTCGATTACTAAAATCGGGTAAATAGGGTGGAACCGCGGTATGAAAGCCGTCCCTATGTTTGCGCTGTGCAAGCATAGGGACGGCTTTTTATCGTTTAGAAACACGTAATCATATTCTCAAGCAAAATGCATAAGTGCTAAATTAGCTTTTGTAGGAGTGTTTCACCAACGGAGATGTTCCTCGTCCCTTTTAAATTATTACGTATAATATTGGAGGTAATGTAATGAATATTCAAGAAATGATCTTAACCTTGCAAAAACATTGGTCTGAACAAAATTGTATTCTTGTTCAGGCTTATGATACGGAAAAGGGTGCCGGCACCATGTCACCAATGACCTTGCTTCGTAGTTTAGGGCCAGAACCATGGAATGTAGCTTATGTGGAGCCATCAAGGCGACCTGCTGATGGCAGATACGGTAACAATCCGAACCGTTTGTATCAACATCATCAATTTCAGGTAATTATGAAACCATCTCCTGATAATATACAAGAATTGTATTTAGAATCGTTAGTAAAACTAGGGATTGACCCGTTGAAACACGATATACGTTTTGTTGAAGATAACTGGGAAAATCCGACGCTTGGTGCAGCCGGATTGGGATGGGAAGTCTGGCTGGATGGTATGGAAGTAACCCAATTTACTTATTTTCAACAAATAGGAGGATTGGAAGCGAATCCTGTTTCTGTAGAGTTGACTTATGGTGTGGAAAGGTTGGCGTCTTATATACAAGATAAGGAAAATGTATTTGACCTGGAATGGACGGATGGTGTGACTGTCCGTGATATTTTCTACCAGCCTGAATTTGAACACTCTACATATACCTTTGAAGAATCAGATACAGACATGTTATTTGATTTATTTTCGAAGTATGAAAATGAGGCAAAGCGTATCATGGAAAAAGGGCTTGTATTCCCAGCCTATGACTATGTTTTAAAGTGTTCTCACACATTTAACTTATTGGATGCTCGGGGAGTAATCTCTGTTACCGAACGGACTGGATATATAACAAGAGTAAGAAATCTTGCTAGAAGCATTGCAAAAGCTTATGTAACAGAGAGGGAAAGATTAGGATTTCCAATGCTTAAAAAAGGAGGAGAGGTAAATGGCTAATAATGTTTTATTTGAGATCGGTGTTGAAGAACTTCCAGCACGATTTGTCGATGATGCAGAAATGCAATTAAAAGATAAAACTATCGCATGGTTAAATGAAGCGAGAATATCTTATAATTCTATAACTTCGTATTCAACTCCAAGACGGATTTCCATCGTGATACGAGATATTGCTGAAGTGCAATCTACGATAGAGGAAGAAGCAAGGGGTCCAGCTGTCTCAATTGCTAAAGATGAGCAAGGACAGTGGACAAAAGCAGCTATTGGTTTTGCGAAGGGGCAAGGGAAAACTGTTGAAGATTTAGTGGAAAAAGAAGTCAAAGGTAAATCCTATGTATTTGTAACGAAGCGGATAGAGGGTAAACCAACGAAGGAAATACTACCTGGCTTTAAGGAAATAATTACTTCACTTACATTCAGCAGTAATATGCGTTGGGGAGAACAATCTTTACGATTCGCCCGTCCGATCCGATGGCTAGTGGCTCTGTATGGAGAGGAAGTTATACCATTTGAAATCGCAGGAGTAAGAACAAGCAATGTAACTTACGGTCACCGTTTTTTAGGCAAACCAACGACTATAAATGATGCAGAAGAATACGAAAGAATACTTGAGGAAAATTATGTAATCGCTGATGCTGGAAAGAGAAAAACAGAGATTTTAAACGGTATAAAAGCATTAGAAGAAGAAAACAACTATAAGATTATTGTGGATAACGACTTGTTAGCGGAAGTTACAAACTTGGTCGAATATCCAACTGTATTCCAAGGTACTTTTGAAGAAGGTTTCTTAAAACTCCCAAGCGATGTATTAATCATCTCGATGAAAGAACATCAACGATATTTCCCAGTAAAATCTTCAGATGGGAACTTGTTGCCTTATTTCATCGGTGTTAGAAATGGCAATGGAACAGCACTTCAAACGGTAGTCAAGGGTAACGAAAAAGTGTTAAGGGCAAGACTTGCAGATGCTGAATTCTTTTACGAAGAAGATCAGAAGAATTCTATTGATTTCTACTTAAACAAATTAGAACGCGTTGTGTTCCAAGAAAAATTAGGAACGGTAGCAGAAAAAGTTCAGCGAGTACGAAATTTAACACAACAAATTGCTGAGAAACTTGAACTTCCTAATGAAGCGACTAAACATGCAATACGAGCTGCAGAAATCGGGAAATTCGATTTAATGACGAACATGGTAAACGAGTTTACCGAGCTACAAGGGATAATTGGTGAGATTTATGCACTTAATTTTAAAGAAGAAAATGAAGTGGCAATTGCATTAAGAGAACAGTATATGCCAACTCATGCAAATGGTGAATTACCTGCAACAGAAATTGGAGCAGTATTAAGTGTAGCAGAAAAAATCGATACAATAGTTGGTATCATTTCAGTTGGATTGACTCCATCCGGTTCCCAAGACCCTTATGCACTCCGAAGACAGGCAGCAGGTGTGTTAAGGATATTGGAAGATAGAAAATGGAAGATTACATTGGAAGAATTGCTTAAATTAGCTTTTGATCTGTATGATGAACTAGATTTAGATAAAGACCAGGATTACCAAGATAAAATATATGATTTCTTCAAACTACGTGCCGGTTTCCTACTAAAAGAATTAGGTATCGAACAGGATGTGGTTCAAGCGGTTCTAAATGAAGAGATTGGTAATTTCAACTATTCCATAGAAAAAGCAAAAATCTTATCCAATAAGCGACAGGACGCATCCTTCAAAGCCACAGAAGAAGCACTTGTTAGGATTTTGAATTTAGCAGACAAGGCTGAATCAAATGTAGTAAATCCAGACCTGTTTGAAACAGATTCGGAAAAGCAGTTATATGAACAATACTTGAAATCAAAGCAACCATTTGAATTCCATAATGACAAACAAGAAGGATTGAAAGCTTTTGAACAGCTAGAATTACTTGCTGATCCAATACATCAATTCTTTGACAATAATATGGTCATGGCAGATAATATAGAAATAAGAAATAATCGATTGGCACTTGTTTCTGTTATATCGGTATTAATTCGTGAGTTTGCTGATTTGACGATGATTGAATGGAAACAGAGTTTCTAATGTCCTTTTAATGTACAAAATTATTTCAAGGATTACATTTGTTTCCGCGAAATAGTATGGCATAATTCCTTTTCGCCGCTTAATAATGTATAATATACATTAATTAGTATGTCTCTTTTAAGAGGTGGTGAATAAATGGAATTAAGTGAGCGACAAGACAAGATTATCGAAATTGTAAAACTGAATGGTCCGATTACTGGAGAAAAAATTGCTGAAAAGCTAGGATTGACTAGAGCAACTCTGCGGCCAGATCTTGCTATCCTTACCATGGCTGGTTTTCTTGAAGCAAGACCCCGTGTTGGATATTTTTACACGGGGAAAACTGGTTCAGAATTACTCACAGAGAATATCAAAAAGCTAAAAGTTCAAGACTATCAACAAGTACCAGTAGCTGTAAATGAAGATGCGTCGATATACGATGCGATTACCACGATGTTCTTGGAAGATGTTGGAACTTTATTTGTGGTAAACGAACATTCTTGTTTAACTGGTGTCCTTTCAAGGAAGGATTTATTGAGAGCAAGTCTTGGTCAGCAACGTTTAAATGAAATACCAGTTCATATCATTATGACTCGGATGCCAAATATAACAGTATGCAGAAAAAATGATTCACTGCTTGAAGCAGCGCTTAAATTGATCAATAAACAAATTGATGGTTTGCCTGTCGTTAAAGATACCGAAAAAGGCTTGGAGATTGTGGGGCGAATAACAAAAACCTCCATGACAAAGGCACTTGTTGAATTAACGGAAGAAAACCGTTTTGACTGATATTAGGGGGGAGAAGATGAGTAAGCAACCTACCGTTTATATTCTATCTGACTCAGTTGGGGAGACAGCAGAACTCGTCATCAAAGCTGGATTGAGTCAATTTAATAATGGAAGTTTCAAAATTAGCCGTGTACCATATGTGGAAGATAAAGGGACGATTTCCGAATATCTTCAGATCGCTAAGGAGAAGAAGGCGATGATCGGTTTCACATTGGTTGACCCTGAATTAAGAAACTATCTGAATGGCCAAGCAAAAGAACTTGGGGTAGAGGCACTGGATATTATGGGGCCAACCATTGAGGCGATGGAGAGGTTTTTTGGAACCGAACCGCATTTGCAGCCTGGTCTCGTACATAAACTAGATGAAGATTATTTTAAGCGTGTTGAAGCAATTGAGTTTGCCGTCAAATATGATGATGGAAGAGATCCTAGAGGAATTGCACGGGCGGATATTGTTTTGGTCGGGGTATCGAGAACTTCGAAGACACCATTATCTCAATACCTGGCTAATAAGCGGATTAAAGTAGCTAACGTTCCAATTGTTCCAGAAGTGGATCCGCCAGAGGAACTGTTTGAAGTCGCAAAGGATAAATGTATCGGCCTTCGGATAAGTCCTGAAAAATTGAATGAAATCCGCAAAGAAAGGCTTAAAGCTCTAGGTCTTGGCAACCAAGCTACTTATGCTACAATTAAACGAATAAATCAAGAGCTTGAGTTTTTTGATAAAGTTGTAGATAAGATAGGTTGCGACGTTATTGACGTTTCAAATAAGGCAGTTGAAGAAACAGCTAATATTATTTTACAAATGATTAAAAATAAAGCTGAAAATAAATAATGAATTTCTAAAGCAGATTCACGAGGAAAACATTCTACTTCCTTTGTTTGTAGAATGTTTTCTTCTTTTTGAGTAGAAAAAGTATAATTTGATAGAAATTCTGCGAAAAATGTATTATAATGATTTTTTGTGTAAACATATAAATATTCATTGTTTAGTAGCTAGTTATATTCTGAAAAGTAAAACATTCAAAAAAAAGAAGGAATGTTGCTTTGTAATATAGAAATAACAACTATAGAGCAAGAAAAATTTAGTTATTACTAAAAAATATGTATTTCCATGTTTCTACTTTTTCTTAAATGAAGAAACTTCTATAATAAATGTAGATTTATGTAATGATTAAATTACATGTGGATGAATGGAAAGAAAAGAACAAAAGTAATTCTCTGAGTCAAAAATGTAAGCAGTAAATTATCTTTATGTAGAAAAATGTCGTAATATAAAGGAGTTTAATGATCTTACAGGATAGATAGAATTTGGTGATTAGATTGAGTCAAATACCTGAAGAAATTATTGAAGAAGTAAGAAAAGCCAATGACATTGTGGACGTTATCGGAGAATACGTACAATTAAAGAAACAGGGAAGGAATTATTTTGGGTTATGCCCGTTTCATGGAGAAAAGACACCTTCCTTTTCAGTCACACAGGAAAAGCAAATTTTCCACTGTTTCGGATGTGGAAAAGGCGGAAATGTAGTGACATTTTTAATGGAAATAGAGAGCTTCTCATTTTTTGAAGCGTTAGAGCTTCTTGCAACCCGGGCTGGAATCAAACTTCCCGATACAGGTGGCGAGAAAAAGTCCTCTTATTCCGAAGAAAATCAACGTGTTCTTGAAGCGTATGAATGGCTCACAAAACTTTACCATCACTTGCTCCGTTATACGAAAGATGGTAAAGAAGGATATAATTATTTAAGTGAGCGTTCAATCGATGATGAGGCTATCGATACCTTTCAATTAGGCTTCGCCCCTAATATAAGGGATTTCATTGTAAAGTTCTTGGAAAAAAAGGGTTTCAACAAACAATTATTAATTAAAGCCGGATTTGTAACCTTAAGGGAGGACAATACAATTTCAGACCGATTTCAAGGTCGTGTTATCTTCCCGATTCGTAACCACCTTGGAAAGACCGTTGCATTCGGTGGAAGAGCAATCCAAGAACAAGGTCCAAAATATTTAAATAGCCCTGAGAGTGAATTATTCCAAAAGGGAAAACTCCTATATAATTTTGACCTTGCCAAGAGGCACATACGGAAAGAAAATGAAGCAGTTTTGTTTGAAGGGTATATGGATGTAATTGCTTCGTACCAGGCAGGAATAAAAAACGTTGTAGCTACGCTTGGTACTGCGTTGACTGAATCTCAGGCGAGTTTGTTGAAACGCTATGTAAACCAAGTCATTATTTGTTATGATGGCGATGCTGCAGGTCAAGAGGCAAGTTATAAAGCTGCTAACATCCTCCGAAAAGCAGGCTGTGAAGTTAAAATTGCTTACTTGAAAGACGGAAGTGATCCGGATAGCTTTATTAAACAAAATGGTGCTGAAGCATTTAAGAGTCAAGTTTTAAGAGCCAGCGATACTTACATGACATTTTACATGCGCTACTTTAAAAAAGATTATAATTTAAGCCTTGAAGCGGAAAGGCTAGATTATATCCAAAAAATACTTAAAGAGTTGGCGATGGTTGAAAGCTCGCTGGAAAGGGAATATTACTTACAGGAATTAAGTAAAGAATTCTCGATGTCTTTAGATGCATTAAAGGAAGAATTGGAAGTATTCCGATTAAAAAACGGGAATAACCCGGATAATAAGCTTCAGAACAGATATACTAATAACACTGTAAATTTTTCTAGAAACCGGAAACTACTTCCAGCCCATCACAATGCAGAGAGAAAATTAATATATCATATGTTGCAAAGTGAATGGGTAGCAGAACGTATTCAAGAGGAAATTGGAGCAAATTTTGAGGTTGATGAGCATAAAATAATTGTCACCCACTTATATGCTTTTTATGAAGAAAGAAATTCTCCAGATATTAGTAAATTCATTGAGAATCTTAGTGATGATAATTTGAAAAAGGTTGTCACTGAAATATCAATGACCTCTGAAATCGAAGAAGTTAGTGAAGAAGCACTCTCCGATTATATTAACATTGTTAAAGCAGAATCGAGTGACAAAAATATTATCCAAACCTTAAAAGAAAAATTGAGAGTAGCGGAACAAGAAAGTGATCCACTCACCGCTGCTAAGATTGCACAAGAAATTTTAGAAATCAAAAGAAATTCAAAGAAATAATCAAGTTTAAATTGTTGGAAGGAGGGGGACTCATGACCGAAAAGAAGCCGACTCAAACCAAAGAAACTGAAATGACATTAGAGATGGCAAAGGATAAATTAGTCGAAATTGGAAAGAAACGCGGTGCATTAGCCTATGAAGAGGTGGCGGACCGTTTATCGAATTTCGAGATTGAATCCGATGAAATGGATGAGTTCTATGAGTACCTAGGTGAACAAGGAATTGAAGTGATTGGAGAATCAGAAGATGATCCAAGCATGCAACAAATTGCTAAAGAAGAAGAAGTGGATACGGACGATTTAAGTGTGCCTTTGGGTATAAAAATAAATGATCCTGTTCGTATGTATTTAAAAGAGATTGGTCGAGTAAACCTATTATCTGCTGCAGAAGAGATTGAGCTTGCATCCCGTATTGAAGAAGGCGATGAAGAAGCGAAGCGTAGGTTAACAGAGGCCAACTTGCGACTTGTTGTTAGTATTGCCAAACGGTATGTAGGACGTGGCATGTTATTCCTTGATTTAATCCAAGAGGGTAACATGGGTCTGCTTAAAGCAGTAGAGAAATTTGATTACCGTAAAGGGTTTAAATTCAGTACCTATGCTACATGGTGGATTCGTCAGGCTATAACGCGTGCAATTGCTGACCAAGCTAGAACCATTCGTATCCCAGTGCATATGGTGGAAACGATCAATAAGTTAATTCGTGTCCAACGTTCATTATTACAGGATTTAGGTAGGGAACCAACTCCTGAAGAAATTGGAAAAGAAATGGAACTTTCACCGGATAAAGTCAGAGATATCCTTAAGATTGCTCAAGAACCAGTATCGCTTGAGACGCCAATCGGTGAAGAAGATGATTCCCACTTAGGCGATTTCATTGAAGATCAGGAGGCTATTTCGCCATCTGATCATGCAGCTTATGAACTGTTGAAAGAACAGCTGGAAGATGTGCTTGATACCTTAACAGACCGTGAAGAAAATGTTCTTCGCCTCCGCTTCGGACTGGATGACGGTCGGACAAGGACCTTGGAAGAAGTAGGAAAGGTCTTCGGTGTCACACGAGAACGTATTCGACAAATCGAAGCTAAAGCATTGAGAAAACTGCGTCACCCAAGCCGTAGTAAACGATTAAAAGACTTTTTAGATGATTAAACAATTATGGTCATTGTTTACACTTTTAGTGTAAGCAATGGCTATTATTGCTTGATTTCCAAAACATACGGGGTGAATACGGATGGAAGAAGAACGCAGGTTTACAATTATTCAGGAAATTGAGTATTGGAAACAACATAGGTTACTTCCTGAACACTATTGCAATTACTTGCTTGCTCTGTATACGAATGGTGAAGAAATGACAGATGTCATTACGCAAGATTACAAAGGGTACAATAAATATTTGACGTTAATAGAGCGCTTTCAAATAGTTATACTGTATTTACTTCTTCCCTTTTCGTTTGTTGTAATCTATTTTACTGAATTTCATATCTATTTGCAACTGGTTATTTTAGCTTTATTGCTTAGTTATTCTCTCTGGTGTACATTCTCCTTTAATGACAAAAGACGTCTCTATTTTCACTCGGCTTTAATTATCAGTTTGTTCCTGTTCTTATTAACAACGATTCTAGTGGGGGACTTGTTATCTGGCAGCGCATTTGTCGTTACCGGAATTGTCTTAATGAATTTCTTATTATGGTTAATTTTAGGATATTTAGCTAAATTTAAATATATGTTGATTAGTGGAATAATAGGGATAATTTTTGTACTTGTCTATTATTTTCTTTAGTTTTCATATCATTTCTCTTTTAAAGTTATTGATTTTAGAGTAAACTATATATAGTCTTTTTATAGATAGAAAATGGTAATACATAAGGAGGAAACAAAATGAAAAACGCGGTAATGCCATATGCAATTATTGCTATAATTGGGGTTGTGGCCGTAATCATTATTTCGGTTATCGGATTAAACCAACAACAAAATATCGCTGATGGTGGCGAAGGAGAAAATACTGAACAGACAGAAGATGGCGCAGCGGGCGAAACGGCTGGTGGAGATGCAGACTCTGTTTTCCAAGCTAACTGTGCTGCATGTCACGGTGCTGACTTATCCGGTGGTGCTGGTCCTGCATTAACAACTGTAGGAGCTTCTTATTCAGTGGATGAGATCAAAGATATTATTCAAAATGGTAAAGGCGGAATGCCTGCAATTCCTGCTGTTCAAGGTGAAGAGTTAGATGCTCTTGCAACTTGGTTGAGTGAAAAACAATAATTATCTATAAAAGGAAATGGAGAAGCTTTCTGAATAACAGAAAGCTTTTCTTTTTCAAAAGGAGTGGACGATGGAACAATATAATCTGAAGCTTTCCGAGCGTTTAATAGCAGTAGCTGAATTTCTTCCTAAAAGGGCCAAGTTTGCGGATATTGGTTCCGATCATGCGTACTTACCTTGTTTCGTATGTTTACATGATGAACAAGCATTAGCAATAGCAGGTGAAGTAAATCGCGGCCCATTTGAAAGCGCACAAAAGAACGTTTCAAAGCAAGGCCTAGAGGAAAGAATTGTAGTTAGACTTGGAAATGGATTGGAAGTTATAAATGAAGATGATCATATAGAGCAGATCGTCATTGCTGGTATGGGTGGAGGGCTCATTACAAACATTCTCGATAAGGGTGTAGAGAAACTTTCCACGGTAAACCGTTTAATTCTTCAACCCAACGTTGATGCAAGGCAAATCAGGGTATGGCTTAATGAACATCAATTTGATCTAACTGCTGAAAGAATCTTGGAGGAAAATGGTCATATCTACGAGATTTTAGTTGCAGACCGCAATGGAGTACATCCATACAAGTCCGAAATGATAGAGAAGCAATTACTGTTGGGGCCTTATTTAATGGAAGAAAAATCTTCCATATTCTTAAAAAAATGGCGGGAAGAAGCTAGTAAATTAAAGCTTGTAATTGAACAAATGAAGCAAGCAGCCCAACCTGACGAACAAAAAATCAAGAAATTTACACAAGAATTATCTTGGATTGAGGAGGAATTAAACCATGGTTGATGTACCAACGAATTCGCTTATTTTTAGGCTGATTGAGGAATTAGCTCCAAAAGAGAAAGCTTATTCTTGGGATAATGTTGGTTTACAGATTGGTTCAGCTAATCAAAAGGCAACTAAAGTGATGATAACCTTGGATGTAGTAGAATCTGTTGTGGATGAAGCAATAGAAAAAGACGTAAATCTTATTATTGCACATCACCCTTTGTTTTTTAATCCATTAAAGCGAATCAATGTCGATACTCCTGAAGGAAAAATAATATCTAAATTAATTCGCCATGACATTACAGTTTATGCCGCACATACGAACCTTGATGTTGTTGCATCTGGAGTAAATGATATGCTTGCGAAGCGCTTGAAACTTCAAAACAATAAAACACTTATATCTTTAGGGAAAGAAAGAATGTACAAATTTGCTGTTTACGTTCCTACTAGTCATATTGAAGCGATAAAAAACGTTATTGGTGATGTAGGTGGCGGGGAACAAGGGGATTATTCCCACTGTTCATTTGAAATAAAGGGAATAGGTTCCTTTAAACCAATTAAGGGGGCTGACCCATATATTGGCAAAGTAGGAGAAATCACTAAAGTGGATGAAGCGAAGATTGAAGTGCTGGTCACGGAGAGTAAGTTGAATGAAGTAAAGAAAGCAGTCTTAAAAGCACATCCTTATGAAGAACCGGCTTATGATATCATAGAGTTGGCTAATGAAGGCGCGGAGTACGGTCTGGGTAGAATCGGTGACCTATCGGAGAGAATAATCCTCGATGATTATGTTAAGTTGATGAAACAACAGCTAGGTCTCAATCATGTGCGGGTAGCCGGTAATCTTGAAAAAGAGATTAAAAAAGTAGCTATTATTGGAGGAAGTGGGGAAAAGTATATACACCAAGCAAAAAGAGCTGGCGCTGATGTATATATCACAGGAGATCTTGGCTTCCACCAAGCCCAAACAGCTATTCAAATCGGATTGGCTGTTATTGATGCTGGACATTACATTGAAGAGATAATGAAAGAGGAAATCAAAGACTATCTACAAAAGAAATTAGCGTCAAATAATGTGGAAATTATAGTTTCCGATACGAACACTGATCCATTTCAGTATATATAAAAGAAATTAGTGCAAGGCAAAGAAGGAGTACAAATAATGAGAAATTCAAACTTCGAATCTTTAGGTATAGGGTCCGATATACTTCAGGTAATTGATCAATTACAATTTAAAAAACCAACAGAGATACAACAAAAAGTAATTCCTCCAATTTTAGCAGGAGAGAGTGTAATCGGTCAGTCTCGTACTGGATCTGGGAAAACACATTCTTTTTTATTACCTCTTTTTCAACAATTGGATAGCACGAAGCAAGAAGTACAGTTTGTTATCACAGCTCCAACAAGAGAATTGGCTACCCAACTTTATGAAGAAGTTAAAAAAGTGATCAGTTACGCTGGAAAGGATGGAGTCTGGAGTAGTAAATTATTAATCGGTGGAACTGATAAACAGAAAATGATTGACAAGTTAAAAACCCCACCTCATATTGTTGTAGGGACGCCTGGAAGAATCTTGGATATGGTGAAATCTGAAGCATTGTCCATTTATTCCGCTAACTCATTTGTTGTAGATGAGGCAGATCTCATGCTTGATTTAGGGTTTATCCAAGAGGTTGACCAGTTGTTGGTAAGAGCTAAAAGTGATATTCAAATCCTAGTTTTCTCCGCAACAATTCCTGAGAAGTTGCAACATTTCTTTAAGAAATACTTGGAAAATCCTACCTATGTAAAGATTGAAGAGCATTTTTCTCCAGAAACGATGGAGCATCGTTTTATAGCTTTGAAACATCGTGACAAAGGAGAGCTGATCAAGGGAATTTCCAATACAATCCAACCTTATCTTGCATTGATCTTTGCTAACGGAAAAAAGGAAGCAGATTCCTTAGTTGACCAATTGTTAAGTGAAGGCTTGAATGTAGGAATCATCCATGGTGGTCTAGCTCCAAGAGAGAGAAAACGTGTTTTAAAAGAGATACAAAATTTACGTTATGAATATGTTGTCTGTACGGATCTCGCTTCCCGGGGCATTGATATTAAAGGGGTCAGTCATGTAATAAACGCTGATTTACCAAAGGAAGAAGAATTTTATATCCACAGGGTTGGTCGTACTGCAAGGGCGGGATTAGAAGGAACTGCAATTAGCCTTTATACTGAAGAAGATCTCCCATTAATTGAAAAGCTAGAGAAAAAAGGGTTGCAGATTTCCTATGTAGATATTAATAATGGAGAATTTGTTGAGGCCAAGCCTTGGAATACAAGAAAATTAAGGAAAAATACTTCCACGAACCTTGAAAACGAAGCTTGGAAGCAAGTGAGGAAAGTTAAGAAAGTGAAGCCTGGTTATAAAAAGAAAATGAAAAAAGAACAAGAAAATATAAAACGAAGATTAGGCAACAAAAAATATAAAAAGAAATAATTATATATAGGAGAGGTGTAAGATTTGTTGAAAATTGGTTCACATGTTTCCATGAGTGGAAGCAAAATGCTCTTAGGCTCAAGTGAAGAGGCTATTTCCTACGGAGCGAATACGTTTATGATTTATACAGGAGCACCACAGAATACGAGAAGAAAGCCCATTGAAGAATTGAATATAGAAGCTGGAAAAAAACATATGGAAGAGCATGGAATTTCAGATATCATTGTACATGCTCCATATATAATAAATATCGGTAATACACAAAAGCCAGCTACCTTTGAACTTGGAGTGAATTTCCTTCGTAGTGAAATGGAACGCACACAAGTAATCGGGGCTAACCAGATTGTCCTCCATCCAGGTGCACATGTTGGGGCAGGGGAAGATGAAGGGATAAAGAAGATTATTGAAGGCTTAAATGAAGTATTAACGAGAGAACATCAGGTTCAAATCGCCTTGGAAACGATGGCAGGAAAAGGATCTGAAATCGGTAAAACTTTTGAAGAGCTTGCACGCATAATTGATGGAGTCACGTTCAATGAAAAGTTATCTATATGTATGGACACGTGTCATATACATGATGCAGGTTATAATATTGTAGATGATTTTGATGGTGTATTAAATGAATTTGACAAGATTATTGGTGTCGACCGAATTAAGGTTGTTCATGTTAATGACAGTAAAAACCCTCGAGGAGCTAGGAAAGATCGACATGAAAATATAGGATTTGGCCATATTGGTTTTGATGCTTTGCATTATATCATTAACCATCCTCAGTTGAGTGAATTGCCGAAGATTCTAGAAACACCTTATGTTGGTGAGGATAAGAAGAACAAAAAGGCTCCGTATAAACATGAGATTGAAATGATTAAGGATGGAAACTTTAATTCGGAGTTGAAAGAACTAATTATGCAATAATAAATAGACGCAAGCACTCATGATTGGGTGCTTGCGTCTATTTTATTTGAAATAATCCTCAAGTCCATAGCTTTTAACTATTTGTTCGAATAACAATTTAGCTTTACTTGCTGTTTGCTGATCTGTTATCTCTGCTAATTTTACATATGCCTCATCCATCGCTTGTTTGGAAAAGATGTCAAGGTCACTTGATTGTAAATAATGCAATATATGGTGAGCTTCCTCTCTTGTTATTGAAAAACCATATTCTCCTGCGTAATGTAAGAGTTCATTGACAGTAAGCTGTCTTAACCTGTTTTTAACAATTTCTTTAATAAAAAAAGACATGTTCCTCCTCCTTTTTATCCTTCTATACGTAAGTTATGCAGGACCACACCCATTCTTGCCAGGAAATAACATCATAAGTATGCTTTGATTCCATAAAATAAAGATGCACCAACTATAAGAGGAGGTCAAACTATGGATGAAAATAAACGAAGCTCCGACATCCAGCCAGCTCCGCATCGAGGCGAAGATAACGACAAACGCAGATATGATGAAGAATACGCAGCAGAAATTGTAGGTCGGGATGTTGGTGTAAATAAAGGAACAGAGACCATCAGCACCTATGGATGGATAGGGATTGTCTTATCCTTTCTTTCCTTTTTAATATGGCCGCTATTATTGGCTGTAGCGGGAATTGTCCTTGGGTTTATGTCTCGTAGTAAAGGCGCTGACACACTAGGTAATATTGCAATAGGTATTGGTGTGCTATCCATCATACTTCGACTATTCATATAACCGAAGAATGTAGAAGAGGTTGTTCACGCAACCTCTTTCTTATGCTAATTATTAGAAATCATTGTATAATGGAAAGTAGTAAAATGAATGAGGAATTATTGTCTCGCTTGTGGTACCCGGGTTCAAGTATTCGAAATCAGATACAATTTTATCGATATCAAGTTCATCCATTTCATTAATCGATTCTGTAATGGAAAGAACTGTATCACCTGGTTTTACCTTAATATGAGCAATCTGATAGTCGGTATGAACATTTGATTCAGCTGGTTTATCATGCGTTACAGATTTAGGTTTTGATAAGTCATCCATTACACTCAAAATGATCAAGAAAAATAATAAAATCAAAGAAAACCTCTTTAAAGCGGACATATTATCACCTTTTTATTTGAAACAAATTTAAAATGTAATACGTAGTACTACTGAAAGGGGGAATTGTTATGGCGATATTTGATTATGAATGGATTGGGTTAATTATTACTTTCTTTGGTACACTTTTTTTGATTGGTGAAGTATTAGTTAATATGCGCGGATTCTTTGCATTACTTGGAGTTGGCTTTATTTCCGTTTATTTTGGTGCTTATGCAGGAACTGATTCGGTTATACTTATGCTTATTATTTATTTTGTTGGATTAGTACTGATCGTTATAGATGGTAAAATAGTTAATGATGGAACTCTTGCCACCATCGGGCTCGTAACCATGTTAACAGCAGTAGGTGTTGCAGCCCCTGACTTGACTACTGCGTTATATGCTATCATTGGAGTGATAATCGGAACTGGAGGTGCCTTTTTCTTTCTCAAAGTATTCAAAAAGAGAGAGATGTGGACGAAAATTGCTCTTAAAGATCAGCTTAGTAAAGAGGCTGGGTATAATTCCATGAACATGGAGTATCAAAAGCTGCTAGGAGAAGAAGGAATTACAATGACCGATTTACGTCCTGTGGGGACGATTAAGGTCAGAGGAAAAACATACAGTGCTCAATCAGATGGAAAATGGATCAAAAAAGATACAAAAGTTACTGTAGTAACCGTAGATGGTACAAAAATACAAGTGGAAGAAAGTTAATATGCAGTTAATATCAGGAAATGCTTAACCCTATTAGGGTAAGCATTTTTTTTGATATTATTCAACAATTAAGTGTCGAATAATGATTATTAATAATAAAAAATGGATATTGTATTAAAATAAAGTAAAATATATAAACAACACTTTACAAATTGGTACATTTAATTTAATAATAGATAGGGTGATTTCGAAAAGAATGTATTTTATGCTCGAAAGGATGAATATGATTGGACATTGATTTACAGTCGCTTATATTTGAATTTATTGGTGGCTTAGGGATATTTCTCCTAGGTATTAAATTCATGGGAGACGGGCTACAACGTACGGCTGGAGATAGACTAAGGGACATTCTTGATCGATTTACAAGTAATCCATTCTTAGGCGTACTAGCAGGGATTGTAGTAACAGTATTAATTCAAAGCAGCTCTGGAACGACAGTTCTTACCGTCGGACTAGTTAGTGCAGGATTTATGACGTTAAGACAAGCTATTGGTGTAATTATGGGGGCAAACATTGGGACTACAGTTACTGCATTTATCATTGGGATTGATATCGGTGAATATGCACTACCTATAATAGCGGTTGGTAGCTTGTTGATTTTCTTCTTTAAGAACCAGAAAGTAAATGCAATCGGACAAGCAGTATTTGGATTCGGTGCATTATTCTTTGGACTGGAACTCATGAGTAGCGGAATGAGTCCACTACGGTCGTTGGAAGCTTTTCATGAATTAACAGTCAGTATGAGTGACACACCTGTTTTAGGAGTCGTAATAGGAACTGTATTTACATTAATTGTTCAAAGCTCATCAGCAACTATTGGTATTCTGCAAGGGCTATTTGCAGAAGGTGCCATCGAACTAAAGGCTGCCTTGCCAGTGTTGTTTGGTGATAACATCGGAACAACCATTACAGCAATTTTAGCTTCTTTAGGTGCTTCAATAGCAGCAAAGAGAGCAGCGTTAACTCACGTTGTCTTTAACTTGATTGGAACAGTTATTTTTCTGGTATTTTTAGGGTTATTTACTTCCTATGTTGCATTTCTACAAAGTCAATTATCATTAAATCCTCAAATGACTATTGCATTTGCTCATGGATCATTCAACATTCTCAACACGGTTATTCAGTTTCCGTTTATCGGTGGTTTAGCGTGGTTGGTTACCAAATTGATTCCAGGTGAGGATACAGTCATTGAATATAAGCCAAAGCATTTAGACCCACTAGTAATACAACAATCTTCTTCTCTTGCATTAGAACAAGCCAAAAAAGAAGTAGTGCGCATGGGAGAGTATGCTTATCATGGGCTGGATGAAACGTTGAAGTATACGACAACTTCTGATAAGAAGCATTCAGAACTTGCTATGCAGATTGAGGGAGCGATCAATAACCTTGATCAAAAAGTAACGGAATATCTTGTTGATATATCTGCAGATTCCATGACAAAAATGGAACGAGATAAACACACATTTTTAATGGATAGCGTACGAGATATTGAACGGATAGGAGACCATTTCGAAAATATTATAGAACTGAACGACTATAGAATTTCACATAAAGTCAATTTGACTGAACAAGCAATGGAAGATTTGAATGTGATGTTTGACTTAACAATTCTAACGGTCAAACAAGCGGTAAAGAGTCTTGAGAATAACGATAGAGAAGCAGCACTAGAAGTTGTTCGTAAGGAAGATCAGATTGACCAAATGGAAAGAAACTACCGTAAGAAACATATCATTCGTGTAAATGAAGGATTATGTAGTGCAACAGCAGGTATTGTATTCGTTGATATGCTCAGTAATCTAGAACGCATTGGTGACCATGCGGTTAATATTGCAGAAGAGATATTAGAAAAAGAAAATTGATGCATTAAATTATGAGGAGGGTTTCCTCCTCATAATTTAAATGCATTTTTTTAATTTATCATGTATAATAAGTCTTGGATATTTTTTAATGTACTACAGGAAAATTGACGAAAAGACAAAAAGATGTTGACATATTTCTTCCTACATGATAAATTATATCTTGTTGACTCTTAAAATTAATTCTTATTCCACAGTAGCTCAGTGGTAGAGCAATCGGCTGTTAACCGATCGGTCGTAGGTTCGAATCCTACCTGTGGAGCCATGGCGGCGTAGCTCAGCTGGCGAGAGCGTACGGTTCATACCCGTGAGGTCGTGGGTTCGATCCCCTCCGCCGCTATAAAGGAAGGCTAAGAAGCTAGGTCTTGTAAATGATACTTGCTTCGATGCCGAAATTAGAAAGTTTGAGAACGCGATGACGCGTTCTCGGCTATCTAATAAAGTTTAGAAATATAAACACAGAGCCACGTATCTTTCGACATTAATCTGCATGATGTTTTATTTATACAAAAGCTAGTAATCTTACTATGATGGCGGTCGTGGCGAAGTGGTTAACGCACCGGATTGTGGCTCCGGCATTCGTGGGTTCAACTCCCACCGGTCGCCCCATATATTTATAAAACGGACCCTTAGCTCAGTTGGTTAGAGCTATCGGCTCATAACCGATCGGTCGCAGGTTCGAGTCCTGCAGGGTCCACCATTTTTTATTCGGAGGTATACCCAAGTCTGGCTGAAGGGGTCGGTCTTGAAAACCGAAAGGCGGGTCAAACCGCGCGGGGGTTCGAATCCCTCTACCTCCTCCATTACATATATTTAAAACATAAAATTATTGGCTCGGTAGCTCAGTCGGTAGAGCAAAGCGTAAACCTCATTGGATATTCTTCTTTGTAGCTTTGCGAGGAGTGCTGCATCGTTGCATGTGCTTGCAACACGACGAGCAACAAACATCTATGAATTTGCTTCGAAACCATTATGAAGCGAGAAACAAACTCTATATAAATACTATAAAGGCTCGGTAGCTCAGTCGGTAGAGCAACGGACTGAAAATCCGTGTGTCGGCGGTTCGATTCCGTCCCGAGCCACCATTTGAACAACAAGCTTATTGCTTGTTTTTTTATTTAATAATTATTATTTATAACTGCTATAAAAAGCACTACTCGAGAAAAGTGGAAGATAATCGAACTGAAGAATTCCAATTGAGGCAACAACTTTAAATTTGGTTAATTTATAGCTTTGATTAAAATTGTTTAAAATAATAAATTAGGTGCATAAAATTTGCAACAATTTTTAAGCTTTGATACGCTACATATATAGGTAATAAATATATTTTTAGGGAGGAAGATTAGATATGGCAAAATTTGAATTACCAGAATTACCGTATGCATATGATGCACTAGAAAAATCATTTGACAAAGAGACTATGAACATTCATCATACGAAACACCACAATACGTATGTTACAAACCTTAACAATGCACTTGAAGGGCATGCTGACCTACAAGAGAAGTCCCTTGAAGAGCTGATCAGCAACTTGGATGCAGTACCTGAAAGCATTCGCACGGCTGTCCGTAACAATGGTGGAGGACATGCTAACCATAGCTTGTTCTGGGAAATCCTATCTCCTAATGGTGGTGGAGAGCCTACTGGTGAATTAGCTGATAAAATTAATGAGAAATTTGGCAGTTTCGACAAGTTCAAGGAAGAATTCTCAACTGCAGCAACTGGCCGTTTTGGTTCAGGTTGGGCATGGCTAGTCGTTAACAATGGTGAACTTGAAGTTACAAGTACTCCAAACCAAGATTCTCCATTAATGGAAGGGAAAACTCCACTTCTTGGTCTTGATGTGTGGGAGCATGCATATTACTTAAGATATCAAAACAAACGCCCTGACTACATTGCATCTTTCTGGGATGTTGTGAACTGGGAAGAAGTTTCTAAACGCTATAATGAAGCTAAATAAATAATTCTTTGAAACGTGGGGAACTTTTCCCCGCGTTTTATTTTTACGGTGAAAATTAATAAGTCCTCTATTACATCTACTGTTATTATTAATCCTTCAAAATTTCATCGAAAATAACGAAAATGTTAAGATACTATGGTAAAATAAAATGATAATAAACTGTAAAAAAATTAACAGAGGGGAATCATTATGAAAGAAAAGAAGAAAAAAAGAGCACAGCTTCCCTTTCGAACGAATATTATCTTTTTCATTATCTTCTTATTGTTCTCTGCCCTTATATTCCAGCTAGGGGTTGTGCAAATATTGAATGGGGAGGAATTTCAAGAAGAAATTGACCGGACTATTCAAGACATAACTAAGATACCAGTGCCGCGTGGGAAAATTTATGACACGAATGGCAATCTTGTAGTCGATAATAAGGCGTTATATTCCATTACATATACGCCGCCAAAAGGTGTGCAAGCACAAGATAGACTGGAAGTTGCTGAAAAACTAGCAGAATTTATTTCAATGGACAGCAAAGAATACTTAGACAAGATTACTGATCGAGATATACGGGAATATGTTTATCTTAAGGACCTTGAAAAAAACGAAGGGAAAAGTACTGAAGAACAGGAAGAGACTTATGAAGAACGTATTCCTGATGAAAAAAAGGAAGATCTCTCCAATGCTGAACTATACCGTCTAGTTTTGGATTCTATACCGGATGAAGATGTAGCTGTAGAGAACTTTACGAAACAAGAGCTGGAAGTAATCCGAATCAAAAAGGAACTTGATAAAGCTTATTCTCTAACACCGCAAATTGTAAAAAATGAAAATGTAACCCCAGAAGAATATGCACTCGTCTCGGAAAATCTGGATAAATTACCTGGAATTAATGCTACGACGGATTGGGATCGGGAGTATCTATATGATCAAACACTCCGCGGCTCCATTTTAGGAAATGTTACTTCCCATGAAGCCGGTATTCCAGCAGATGAAATTCAGCAGTATATGTCTCGTGGTTATAGTAGGAATGACCGGGTAGGGACGAGTGGTTTAGAAAAACAATATGAGGAAGTTCTAAGAGGAAGAAAAGAACAAATAGAATATACAACAACCAAAACAGGGGTAATCATTGACTCGGAGACGATAGTGAAGGGTGAAAGAGGAAAGGATCTTGTCCTTACCTTGGATATGGAATTTCAACAAGAAGTTGACAGGATTCTAGAAGAGGAATTGGAGAAGGCAATTAAGCTTGATCCATATAATAACAAATTTTTAAATGACGCCTTAGCAGTAGTCATGAATCCGCAGACTGGTGAATTGATTTCCGTATCAGGAAAGACATATAATCGTGAAAAGAATCAAGTTGTAGACGCGGCGAATAAAAATCTTCAAGCAACCTATCTTCCAGGCTCAAGTATTAAGGGAGCGACAGTTCTTGCAGGATTTCAGTCGGGAGTAATTAAACCTGGAACAACTTATTATGATAAACCGATACAAATTAAAGGTACACCACCAAAAAGATCTTTAAACCCAAATATTGGTTATGCAAATGATATTAAAGCACTAAAACAATCATCCAACGTTTATATGTTCAATATTGCTTTACAAATGGGTGGAGAAACACGTATTCCTTTCCCGAATAATAGTCCTACGTCTATTGATATTAATGCGTGGCAGGAATTCAGAAATTATTTCCGTCAATTTGGACTTGGAGGTCCCACTGGAGTAGATTTTCCATATGAGGAACCAGGATTAGTTGGTAAGTCCGAACCGAATGCCGGTCTACTAATGGACTTTGCCATTGGCCAATATGATCAATATACTACATTACAACTAGCGCAGTATGTATCAACCATTGCAAATGGTGGTTATCGGGTTCGTCCGCATTTTGTCAAAGAAATTAGGGAACCTATTGCATCTCAAGAAGAATTAGGTCCTGTTTATAAAAGTATTAATACGGAATACTTGAACCGAATTCAAATGAGCGAATCTGAATTGGCACGTGTTCAAGAAGGTTTTAGACAAGCATTTCAATCGCAAGGTGGAACTGCATATAGCTATTTTGCAGGGAAAGATTACGATGCTGTTGGAAAGACCGGTACTGCGGAACATTCGGTTTGGGAAAATAAAGTTGAATATAAAACAATTAACCGAAGTATTGTTGGTTATGCTCCTCAAGACGATCCCGAAGTAGCTTTTGCGGTAATTGTACCTAATATTGGTATTAATGCCAAAGAAGATGGGAATGTTAGTAATCGGATAGCTGAACGTATTCTTGATACTTATTTCGAAATGCAAGAGGCAGATGAGGAAGATTCAGAGGATGGCTCAAATGAAGATAGTGATGAGTAATTTTATTATCTCATCCTATCTATCCTTCAAATTAGATTTTTCGTAAAATTAACACTGTTTTAATAATCTTCCTGTATAATTAAGTAAATCACATTGATAGGAGGAAGGATATTGACTACTACACGTGAACAATTTCAAACAGAGTTGGATCAATTAAAATCAGATATTATTACGATGGCAAATTTATCTGGAGAAGCCCTTACTAAGGCGGTTGAATCTTTATATGATCAAAGTATAGACCAAGCAAAAGAGATACTGGAAGAAGATAAAAAAATTGATGATCTTGAAGATGATATAAATGATAAATCTGTCTTATTAATAGCAAAACAACAGCCGGTTGCTACAGATCTGCGGCGGATTATTATGTACTTACGTGTCGTTACAGATATTGAGCGGATGGGGGATAATGCTAAAAATATTGCAAAGGCGACAATCCATTTAGATAAAAACCACACGACCATTCCAGAAGGTTTGCGTCAAATGCATGAGATTACAATGGAAATGTTGAAAACGGCAATGCATGCTTTTAAATATGAAGATATCACTATAGCAACTAAATTAGCCGAAACAGATGATAAAGTAGACAAGATGTATAAACAGATTGTAAGTGAGTTGTTGGGAGAAACTGCAACAAATCCTGATAAAATCCAGTATGTCATGCAAGTGGCATTTTGTGCCCGTTATCTAGAGCGTTTCGCTGACCACATCACTAACATTGGAGAGAGTATACTTTACTTAGTAAAAGGAAAAAGCACTAAAATAAATTAAGAAAAAATCCAGTACCCTGATGTTGGGCACTGGATTTTTTTAATTTGTTAACCGCTCAGCAATTTCGTAATGGGACATGCCAGTCTCTAATTCATGGCTGCCCATTTGTATACGTAAAGAATAATCATGCTCATCTAGATACTTACTGAACTCTTTAGCATCCTCAATAATTCCTAGATCTTCAAGCATGTCACTAATTTGGGAAGATGCCATTCCTGGTTCCACCGTAAACGTTACTGTGGAAGCGGTTTGTTTTTCTTTATTTTTCTCTTTCTGTTCTTTTTCTTTGTCTTCCTTTTTATCATTGTCTTTCTCGGAAGCTTTTTCAGTTTGCTTTTCTTTCTCTTTATCGTCTTTAGATGAATCGGCTTTTTCTTTCTGAGTAGACTTATCTTCCTCTGAAGCATCTTCATCATCTACTGTT
Source organism: Oceanobacillus luteolus (assembly GCF_023715655.1). Taxonomy (GTDB): domain Bacteria; phylum Bacillota; class Bacilli; order Bacillales; family Amphibacillaceae; genus Oceanobacillus; species Oceanobacillus luteolus. The sequence goes on from NZ_JAMBON010000001.1 coordinate 89,142, forward strand.
TCTTCAGCATTTTTTTTATTAGAATTATCTTGTTGAGTAGAAGCTACTGAATAACTGATATACTCCTCTTCAGTTATCACGCGATAACCATCTTCTTCAATTTTTGTAATCATTTCCTCTGTGTTTAAATCTGCTTGTCCACTATTATCTCCCCCAGTGAAGTAAAATACACCAAGTAATATGAGGCCTGCAGTAACTAAACCTACAGAGAATGCTCGCATTGTATGTTTCATACATAACTCCCTTTCTTAATCATGGTTTTTCATTTTCAACCGAACTGGCCGCTTGATTCATGTTACCCGGGAGCAATTCTTCTTCCAGTATTTTAATTTTCTTCTTCATTTGATATGTATCTTGCATTGATGTGATTGAATAATGCTCCAATTGGCTTTCAATTTCCTCTATACGATCATTCATAAAGTAAGAAAGAACGAACAATATCACACCTATGACAAGTATGGTTACAATCGCAATCATCATTTTATTTCCCTCCCTTTAACCACATATTTAGTTATATCATAGATTAGCTCTGGTGAAAACCATTAAAATTTTCTTGGAGTTCTTGAATATTAATTCGAATTCTGTTATTATTGATAAGGTCTAATGAATGCTTATATGTTGAAGATAGTTTGAATAGTTTGGAGGGAAGACCATGCGCGTTAACATTACGTTAGCTTGTACAGAAACAGGAGATCGTAACTATATCACTACAAAGAATAAGCGTACGAATCCTGAGCGTATCGAGCTTATGAAATATTCACCACGCCTTAAAAAACACACATTACATCGTGAAACTAAATAAACAAAAATAAAGCTCTTATCTTCGGATAAGGGTTTTATTTATTTTGCGGCGATATATTAATATATTAAGCAATGATAATCTGCTATGATAAAGGGAAGGAAGGTGAATACATGTCTTTAAATGAACAATATCTTCTATATACTTATGCAGAGGAACTTATCAAGAATCATCAGTTCAATCTACTGTATATGAATGAAAAAAACGATGAAATATGGTTGGAGAAATACGAAAATCGTTCATCAACGGTGGTACGATTAATACATAAGGGGTTTGATTGGAAAAATCATTTAAAACAGGATGTCTCTTTTCTAGTTCAACGAATACAAAATTTAAAGAGAATGTTTGGTAAGAATATCGAAGTCTATAACTTGTATTTCACCACCCATCAACCTGTGGATACGTGGGAAGTATTAAAAAATCCTTTAAGTGCTGAGGGTAAACCGAAAGTAAGTATGAAGGTATATTACTTTGATAAAGATGATTATGAGCAAGAAACGGAAAGATTCCAGCGAGATTTGCTGAATAATCCAGTCAGTTATGATCTTAGTTTACCTGATGCAGCGAAAGAAAATATAATCGCAAAAACAAAAGTCAACTTCATACATTTGATAAATAGTAAAAAGAAGGAAATGCAAAATATTTTCAGTTTTGGTAAACCTGTTTTTACTTACATTTTTATGGTGATTAATGTACTGTACTTTATTTACATGGAAATGAACGGTGGTACAACTTCTACTGAAACGTTGATTCAATTTGGAGCCAAGTATAACCCGGCAATTATATTAGACGGAGAGTGGTGGCGCCTTGTCAGTGCAATGTTTATCCATATTGGTTTTATACATCTTGCACTAAATATGCTTGCCGTTTTTTATTTAGGTGTCGCGATTGAGAAAATCTTCGGTAATGCCCGGTTTGTTTTTATTTACTTTATTGCAGGTATAGGTGGTTCACTCGCCAGTTTTTCCTTTACGACCAGTATAAGTGCCGGAGCTTCAGGAGCTATCTTTGGTTTATTCGGAGCCTTCCTATATTTTGGTGTAATTCACAAGCGATTGTTCTTTCAAACAATTGGAACGAGTATCTTACTTATTCTTGCTATTAATTTAGTGATTGGACTTTCTTTTGAGCAAGTAGATATGGCAGCACATGTTGGAGGCTTGTTAGCTGGTTTCCTTGCTGCAGCAATTGTTGGGATGCCTGGTAAGAAAAGGGCACTTAATCAACTTGCAATAGCAATTGTGACATTACTGCTTTTTATTTTTATTGGTTATTATGGTGTTTCTGCAAATGAAAACAGCCAGTCTTTTCAACTTTTGGAGATACAAGAACATTTGATGAAAAATGAGTTTGATGAAGTAATCAACAAAGCGACAGACGCTCTAAGTTTAGAAGGAGATATGGAAAGTGCACTATTGTTCCAGCGTTCCTACGCCTATATCCAACAAGGCCGCTATAATGAAGCATTGATTGATTTGGAGAAAAGTGTAACGTATCATAATCCTCTTCCCGAAGCATATTATAACCTTGCCTTATTGTATGAAATGAATGGGGAAGATGAAAAGGCTTCGAAAGCAATTGAAGAGGCTATCCGTCTCGATCCAAAAAACGAGGATTTTATTGAAATTCAAGAAAAAATAAAAGGTAAGCCATCGATTGAATGAATACGTGACTGCGAACTAATTAGGATATAAATAATAAAATTAATGATTCTACGTATGAGGAATACCATATTAAAGTAAATTGATTAGTTCGCAGTTCCCGCTTTGTATAAACCCTCATAACTCTTCTTAAACAATCCTTCCTGCCTATTTCCTTTATTGTGTAGTTCCATTACACTTTTCTGTACATATATTTATTTGGTATAATATAAAGTGGTGAAAATATGAAAACAGTATATGATGTTCGTATGCTTCTAAAAAAATTTGGCACATTCATTTATTCGAGAAATCGGATAGGTGACCTTGTATTAATGGAAAGTGAACTTGAAGAACTTGCTAAAATGAATTTTATTTCAAAAGAAGAATATATAAATGGAAAATTAATTTTACAAAAAGAAAAGAATGAGGAAATGGCCAGGGAGAGGGACTAAACATGGAGAAATATATGATAGGTATGGATATGGGCGGTACATCAATAAAGTTTGGTTTATTTACAAGCGATGGAGAATTAATTCATAAATGGAGTATACCAACAAATATAGATAATAATGGATCCGCTATTTTAGATGATAGCTGGAACTCTATGAAAAGTAAATTATCAGAAATGAACATTTCGACAGACAAAGCACTGGGCATCGGTGTCGGCATACCAGGTTATGTGGATAGTCAAACAGGTGTCGTCCACGAGGCGATTAATATTGGATGGAAGAATAAATTGATTACTGAAGAGTTAGAGGGATTATCAGGATTACCTGTTTTTATTGAAAATGATGCCAATATTGCTGTATTAGGCGAGAACTGGAAAGGTGCCGGAAATCAAGCACAGCATGTCATTGCTGTGACACTTGGAACTGGAGTTGGTGGTGGTGTCATTTCTGCAGGGAAAATCCTTAATGGTACCAATGGTATGGCTGGTGAACTCGGACATATATTAATTGAAGAAAATGGTGCATATTGCAATTGTGGCAATCATGGTTGTTTAGAGACTATCGCTTCAGCTACAGGTATTGTTAGACAAGCAAAGGAAGCGATTAGTAAATATCCCGAGTCTTCACTTGCAAAACATTATGAAACTAATAAAAAAGTCACAGCCCGTGATGTTTTTGAATTGGCTGCAGAAGGGGATGTAGCAGCAACAAGTATCGTTGATCGGGTTTCTGATGTTTTAGGTCATACATTCGCTAATATTGGAGTGATATTGAACCCAGAGAAAATTTTGATTGGTGGGGGCGTTTCGCAAGCAGGTGAGCCTTTTGTAAATCGCATCAACTCATATTTCCAGCATTATGCCTTGCCTCGTGTTAAGGAAAGTTGTGAAATAAAGCTTGCTGAATTAGGGAATGATGCAGGCATAATCGGTGGAGCCTTTCTGGTTAGCCAAAATATGGCAGGAAATTAACTCTGGATTTTTTCCTCTTTATCTAGTAAAATATAATCTCAGAATAAAATATTGATAAAATGTAAAAAATATGAAACTTATGCTGTCTGTAATACGTCATATATATAGCTGATTGTAAATGAAAGTTTACAATCAGCTTAAAGAGGGAATAGATTTGTGCTTTTCTAGCCTCAGTCTGTTCTTTTTACTTTTTTGGGAGGATTTAATATGCGAAATAAACAATTAAAAATACCATTATATATGTTAGCCACCTTACTATTTGGCTTAAAAACATATATAGTTTACCGCTTTATGTTTAATATCGAGCTTGAAAATGGAATGCAGGAATTAATTTTATTTATCAATCCGTTTGTATCTGCATTTCTGATCTTTGCAATATCAGTTTGGTTTAAAAAGCAATCGAGACAAATGAAATATCTGCGGTACACCGCATTTATTTTCAGTTTTCTCGTTTTTGCCAATCTAGTATTTTACCGACAGTTCACGGACTTTATTACACTTCCTCAGTTGTTCATGGGAAGTAATATGGCTGATCTAGGTTCTAGTATTCTGACATTGATAAAACCATATGACATTTTATTATTTGCTGACGTAGTCATTATTTGGTACTTCAGTAAAAAAGATGAAAAAATTGGTTCGGTACAATACTTGAAGCGCGGAAAAGTTTTTGCTTTAGCAATGTCATTACTTCTATTAGCAGGAAACTTTTTCCTTGCAGAAATGGAAAGACCACAATTATTCACACGTGCATTTGACCGGGAGTACCTAGTCAAGAATATTGGGTTATTCAACTATCACATCTATGACTTAGTTATTCATTCAAAGGCTGAATCGCAACGCGTATTCGCTGATGGAAATGAAATACCTGAAATTAAAAAATATGTAGATGAAAATGTTATTAGCGAAGAAAAATCTGATCTTTTCGGAGCGGCCGAAGGGAAAAACGTCATTTTTATCAATGCAGAATCCATTCAAAACTTTGTAATTGGTAGGGATGTAAATGGTCAAGAAATTACACCTTTTTTAAATAAGTTGGTTGAAGATGAAGACACGTATTATTTTGACAATTTCTTTGAGCAAACTGGTCAAGGTAATACATCCGATTCAGAGTTTCTTGTAGAAAATTCATTATATCCTTTATCTCGTGGTGCTGTATTTTTCACCCATGGTGGAAATGAGTATCATGCACTACCTGAGATTATAAGAGAAGAAGGATATTATTCTGCTGTGTTGCATGCAAATAATAAAAGTTTCTGGAACCGTGATGGGATGTATCAGAGCCTAGAATATGATCATTTCTATAGTGAAGATGCATATGAAATAAATGAAGAAAATTCAGTGGGCTGGGGATTGAAAGATAAACCGTTCTTTGAACAGTCCATAAAATATTTGCAAGCAATGGAAAAACCTTTTTATACTAAATTTATAACTTTGACAAATCATTTTCCTTTTGAATTAGATGAAGAGGATAAGTCAATAGAACCTTATAATTCCAACTCCAACACACTTAATAATTATTTCCCGGCAGTACGTTATGCAGATGAAGCGATGGAAGAATTTTTCAATCATCTGAAACAAGCTGGTCTTTATGAAGACTCAATTATTATTATAATGGGAGACCATATTGGAATTAGTGCAAACCATAACCGTGCTATGAGTATGTATTTGGATAAAGAAGAAATAACTCCATTTGATCAAGTACAACTTCAAAAAGTACCATTATTTATCCATATCCCAGGGCATGGCGAGGGAGAAGTGATTTCTGAAGTTGCTGGACAAATTGATTTGAAACCAACAATTCTTAGTCTATTAGGTATTGAGCATAAATCAGACATCTATTTCGGTAATGACTTATTTTCCGAAGATAGAAAAGGCTACATTGCTTTAAGAAACGGTGACTTTATCAGTAACGATTATGTCTCTACTGCAGGCATGTGTTACGACGTGAATACAGGTGAACCGATTGAAAGTGAGGAAACAGAATCTGCAGAAGAAAATGATGCAGAAACAACATTTCCTTGTGATGAGATTGAAGAAAAGGTTGATTTGGAATTAAATTATTCCGATGATATCATCTATGGAGATTTATTCCGTTTTGTAGACTTTGGCAAGGAAGAAAAGGTAGAGAATGACTAACATTCTCTACCTTTTTCTTATATAAAAACAGCAGAAGATCTATTGATCTCCTGCTGTTTTCACACGCTATATTTATTAACGCTTTAATCTTAAAGATTAGACAGCTCGGAAATGATTGTTGCGATTGAAAAGAAGCCAAAAGATAATGCTGTAATCGCTGAGAAGAGCAGTGCCAAATAGTTTTTAAATTTTAATTGACGAATAACGGAAACTACCGCAAGTAATGCAACTAACAAGAAAATGATTCCTAATATAATATGGCTCATGAAAAGTTCACCCTCCTTATGTCTATTCTCCTTAGAATAAATTGGAACACTAAGGAATTCCTTTATATTATTATGTAAATACTCTATACTCATTTTAAAGCATATTAATATTTTTGTCGAGAAATAACCTAGCCGAATTGTTTTTGGTTAGACTCTCGATTGGTAGAAGGAGATGGATATAATGGATATTAAAACGATGCCTGTTGGAATCATAGGTGCAAATTGTTATGTTCTTTCTAAAGGGGAAGATGCATTAATAATAGATCCAGGTGGGGATGCGGAACAGATTATTCAATACATTGAAGCAAATAAATTACGTCCGTTAGCTATATTATTGACCCATGCACATTATGATCATATCGGTGGGGTAGAAGAGGTTAGAAATAAGTACCAAACTAATGTTTATATTAATGAAGCTGAGCAAAGCTGGTTAACTGATCCGATGTTGAATGGTTCGTATAAACTAGTGAGTGGAGGGATCACTACTTCTGAAGCAGAAATTGTACTAGAAGAAGGGGAGCTTTCAATAGGACCTTTCAATATTCATGTTCTTCATACGCCAGGTCACTCACCTGGAAGTGTAAGTTTTGTATTTACTGATACAAAACAAGCGATTAGTGGCGATGCTTTATTCAGGCAAGGGATTGGCCGTACAGATTTACGTGGAGGCGATTTAGCGACGTTAGAACATTCCATACGTCAAAAATTATATCAATTGGATGATGATTATGAAGTATTCCCTGGTCATGGACCAAGCACGATGATAGGCTTCGAAAAACAATACAATCCATTCTTTCGTGAGTAAATAGTAGTTCGAAACCTTTGATTTATTGTATTTAAGAATAAAAAATTTCTACATGAGGACCGAGTCAAATCCCTTTCGCTTTCCGCAGGTGGCCGTGAGCTTCGACACAAAGGAAGTGCTAATGCAGACGTTGCCACAGGACGTGGTCGATTTTAGTCTGCCTCGCTACGCTGCGGGGTCTCCTCTGGCCTGTCCTCCTGCACGAGTCTCGAAATATTTGGACTGCTCCTTGTCATAATTTATTGGTCTCACTGGATTCCTTCAATTTCTAAAGCAACGGATGAAACTTAGATGCAAATGTATTAATTGTTTTAATAAAATTAATTCCCTTATTCAATGAACCAAATCAACATATTTGCTGGAGCTGCACCCGATACACCGGAGACTCCTGTGGGAGCAGAAGCATCGGTGAGACCCCGCAAGGTGCTTGCTCCTGAGGAGGCTCACCAGCCGACCACGGAAAGCGAAGGTGTATCGGGGGCGGCGAACTTCGGGAAAAGAGAATCCATTAATCAACAGTTTAAATATATCGTGCAGGAGATATTTTTCATAATAAAAAACCATGCATTCGAACCATGCATGGTTTTTTTGGGTTTTTTAGCTTCCGAAACCTGGTACAAGGATAAATTCGGAGTACCACGTATAACCTACGATAAATACAGTTAAATAAGCTCCGAATAAATACATATACGTCCGTTCAGATAATTTCAAATAGCTTACTGTAAGGAAAAATACTGTTTGGATCAGGGATAAAACCGCTGGTACCATCATGTCGCCAGTATAGAACATTACTGCGAAGATACCTGTCCAAAAAGCAAGCATACGAAAAACACGATCCATGCCCTTTCCCCCTCCTTCTAGTTGACATCTCATAGTTATTATAAACGAGTAAACAAATATTGTAAACGTTTGACCCTATACAATTAAAAGTTTTGCAGTATATGCACAATTACTACATTTATTGACAAACATATTTTGCTTTTCTATCAAGTCAATCGACGTAAATAAAACTTCAAACATACCTTTAATAAAAATACGATGCATCTCACATACCATTTTATGGTTGTTAGTGGCCATTTCCTTGAAAGGGCAGTTATTGATTGAGAAAGAAATACTATTCGTGTTGCTCTCGTATTCGAAGTCCGGATACATTCCGAGAATTCTGCTTGCGTTTTCCAATAGCTTGATTTTATCTTGGATTGTTAACTGTTCGCCCAAATGGTTCAAACTCTTGCGCATTGCTTCTTTTCCATATTTTTTCCCTGTTTCGTAAAGGGCTTTTTTTCCTGGATCACCTAGATCCATCAACGCTTCTAGAGCAATGGATGAAAGAATCTTATAATCACGGGCTGGAAAATTCAATTCAATCACTTCATTCGACAATTGATAGCGTCTCCCAGGTCTTCCACCTTTTCCTGTTTTCTTTAGGTAGGAGGTGACAAGACCTACTTCCTCAAGTTTAGATAGGTGAAGTCTTGCTACATTCGGGTGAATGTCAAATGTATTGCCAATATCAACTACGCTGACATCCTGATGGTTTTCAACTAAATATTGATAAATATAGAATCTGGTAGGGTCACTCATTACATTTGTCACCTTTAATGTGTTTTCCATTTTTTCACCCCACATCATACACATTGTATATACTTTAATTATATTAGAAAATTAATTTGAAAGGTGGTACAGATTGACTTTGTTGAAAAGTTTACATAATTTATGGGGTGAAGAATTCCGCACTAATCAAGTGATTGATTGAGAAAAATTCTTGTTGAGATTGTAGTCTTATTTGAAAGTTTAAATTTCGATAATGTTCAGTAGCATTTCCCAACGTGATCTCGACTTGACCATAGGGAAAAGTATATCTTGCAGTTCGTAAGATTTCTTCTGATTTTCTCTGCTCTTCTATATATTTTACACGAGCCATTTGGAATAAGGTTTCTATTTGATTCTGTTCTATCTGTCTATCTGTGATAAAAAGCTCATTACGATAGGCGATAATACTAGTGCTGATTATGATAAATATAATTGATATGGTAAATAAAACGTGAATGAGAAAAAATCCATTAGGTTTCATTGTAAAATGTGAATGTTCGTTCAAACCTAGCACCTTCTTCGACAGTAATCACTATTTTTATGCCATAAGGTTGACTATAAAATTCTAATCCCTCTATATCACGCAAATAAATTTCATGTCCTCTGTTTTCAACCTGTCTACGAATTAGATTATCGTATTGGCTGATAATAACGATTGCATCATCTTCTTGGATAAGGTGTAAGGCATCTTTCTTAATAAAATAAGAATGTGATGAGATGATGTCATCCCGGATAAAACGGAAAAATTCATGAACAGATAGCTCTTCGTAACTATCGGATGGTTTTGTTGTGATTTGGAGGACATATCCGAGAAAAGGCAGGGTAATAAAAATTAGACTTATCATCGTAAGAAGTGTAACAAGGTTAAATCCTTTTTCATTTGTAAGGTAAGCCATATAGGCAGAAGGATTCTGTCGTTTTTTTTGCATTAATCCAGTATACACATCCTTTCACATAACCTTCTTCCTCGTAAAAATGTAAGCTGAAAACCCTATTCTTAAGTTCTGTTTCAAATGTAGCAGGGAGGAGGGGAGCATCCTCCCATATAAAATGTTGGATTTCTTCATGTAATATAATAGAAGCCCATCTCTTATCTGATAATGTGTCTGTTGCCATCTGCAGTTGTGAATGGATGGGTATAAAAATTAAAATGACTTGAAAGAAGATGGTTGATGCAACTAGTACCTCAATCATGGAGTATCCGTTTTTCCCTCTCAACGTAAAACCTCCCTTTACCGAGCGGAAATACGAAATGTATCCGATCCGTTGGTGTATACATGGGTATCCTGCGAGGTTCAAGAAACGTTCCAGTTTCTTTAAATCTTATCGTTTGTCCTGCTATGGTCGACCAGCCAGCTGGATAATCTCGATCTGCGTAGGTAGGATTTCTACCGTGTAATACACGGTAATAATGATCGTGAAATCTGATGGACATTTGATTTACTCCATGATGACTCGTCTGATTTTGGACGAGTAAAACATCCAATTTCAATTGTTCAATAAATTGTTCCTCTTTTAGATTATTTAAAGTGTTAAATTGAAGTGGAACAGTAAGAATCATCAAGAGAGCTACTATGCTTAAAACAATGAGCATCTCAAGAAAGGTAAATCCATTTTTATTCATTTCAATTTTGAGGTGATTTAATTGTAGCTTTTCCGTTAGAAACCGTTATTTGCGAATCCCCACAAGTCTTCTGATTTTCCTCAAGATAATTGTTTTCAATTAAGGTTTGAATACTGCTGGCAGTCTGACCTTTGTCTAAGTAGTAAGCATCCGCTTGAGCCTGAACAACAGCTACTAACGCATCACACCCCTTATCGTTTACATTTTTCGACTGAGATGTAAGATTGGGAATGATTAGTATCAACAAGACAGAAATAATCAACATAACGATTAACATTTCAATCAACGTAAATCCCTTATTATTTTTAAGCATTTTACATTCTCCTTTTCTAAAAAGTGTTCATTAGTTGAAACATTGGCCACATTAAACTGAGGTAAATGAAAATAATAAAAATGCCCAATATGATATAAAATATCGGTTGAATAACGGTTATTATCTTAATGGTCATCCGTTCCATCTCTTCTAAAAGCATATCGCTATATAAAGTTAAATCCCTCTCAAGTACATCAGTTGTAGCGTTTTTTTGAAAGATGATGGCTAACTGTTCTTCAATCAAAGGAAACTCTCTAAGTAAATTACTAATATGAAAACCATGCTCCAAATTATTTATCAAGAGTGTAGCGTAATAAGAAATAATCGGAAGTCGCTGTTGGTTGGATAATTCATAGAGAATTTCTTTTAAGGAAAGACCTGCTTTAAGCAGTGAACTGAAATGCGTGGCAAATTGAAAGGAAGTTTGTATCCGCAAGTAATGGCGGTAGAGTGGAACTCGTTGAGTCACTTTAACCTGCTCTTCGATTGGCATCTTCTTACTGTAATAATTCCAAAGAATTGTTAATGCAAGAAGTAGAATCGAACAAAATATTAAAGAAAATTGAAGAAAGTCCATGATCCATTTTACAACGGTTATTGTCGTTAGTGCTTGCGATGAGGTTAGGAAAAGTGATTGAAAAGCAGGCAATACATGATAGTTAATGAAAAATAGAATTAAGGAAAAGAAAAACAGAAGCATTAAAGGATAACGTATGATCAATTTGAGTTTCTTCATTGTATTAAACCGTTGTTCCATGACTTCGATGCATTTCTTTATTGCCTCTCTTAGATTGGAGTTTGAGTGGATAAAGGATAGAAACGCACTGACAGAAGAATGGAACTTTGTTTCTTCAAAAATAAGTTCCAATCGTTCACCCTCTTTTAACCTAAAGAGAAAGTGGGAGGAAATATCTGCAAGGTCCTTGTCCCATGCTATTGCTTCTAGTGCATCTTGTAAGGCATAACCATTTGAAATAAAGTGCTCCAATCGTTTAAGAAACCTCATTTGAATTTCTTCTGGCAACATATCTCGTTTCTTTGTCATAAACTTCAGAGAAGAAACCATACGCATATGCTTTCCTCCTTAAGTGGTCAAAAGAATGATACTTATTCGTTACATCTTCTAGTCGAATTGCTCTCGCCAATTCGTCCCCATCTAATAACTCCAAAATTGCTGCTCGTTGAAAGGAATCTTTTCTTTTGATGGGGACTAATTCAATACTGGCAACCGCAAGTAACGATTGTAATAAATCTTGCTGATTGATTCCCATCTCAAGTAAACGGTAAATCGTTCCTGTAGTATTTTTTGCATGTAGAGTGCTTAATACTAAATGGCCTGTCAATGAAGCCTGAAATGCAAATCGGGTTGTAGTTGCATCTCTAAGTTCTCCAATCATCAACACGTCCGGATCATGTCGTAAAGCTGCTTTCAAACCTGTCTGATAAGTGATTCCTGCTTGTTCATTAATTTGGACTTGTATCACTCCATCAATCAGTTTTTCAACTGGATCCTCCAGCGTTATCATTTGATAGGTGTTATTCTCCATTAAGGCTTTTATTAATGCGTAAAGCGTGGTTGTTTTTCCACTTCCTGTAGGTCCGGTAATTAAAATTATCCCTTCTTTTTTTGTCAGCCATTTTTTTAAAGTATTGAGTTGATTTGGGAAAAGAAAAAGTTTATCCAGTGGCAGGAGATTCTCCTCTGGCAAGATTCTGATTGCCAAGCTTTCGAGTGAAGCGAGGGGGAGTGTTGAAAGTCTAAGGGAGTAGCTGCCTAGTGATGAAAAATGGTGGAAAATACTACCGTCTTGTGGCTTTCTTGATTCTCCAATATCCATACCAGCTGTAAATTTAAAATAGGTTAGCAATAGCTCATATTGACTAGTCTGGATGGAGCGGTGGTATACGCGTTTGCCATGAATGCGAAAAAATACGTTCGTTTCCTTACGAGCGGGGAAGAAGTGAAGATCGGTTGCTTTGGTAGTGATAGCGTTATGGAGCAGCTCTTCAACTAAAGGTAAAGCCGGGTTCAAGCCTGAGTCACCTCCTTTTGCTATTTGTAATTCGACAACGTTTGCAAAATTCCTGCTTTATTTTTATTTTTTGTATAAAATTTTTTTTGAGGTGTAAGCTATTAAAAAAATCAGGGAGGTTTTATCATGTCTACAAATAACTACTTGAAGTTTATGACAGAGGAAATAGTGAGATATTTAAACAGTTCAAAAGAAGAAAGGAAAGTGAGAAAGGAAGCGGGGAAACAATCGGATTCTGCTATTCTGAACCGTTGGTTTGGGGTGCTTCCATTCTCCTTCAAATTATTCATCAGAGGAAAATAAGTTAAGATTTAGGAAAGTTGTCCAATAAATAAACTATACCACCGCTGATCACTTCGATATTAATTTCTGGAGTATAGCGGTTATTCAATTCCTCAACTTCTTTTTTTAGAATCTTATCGTCCAAATCGTCCTGGTAAAAGTGCTGTAGAAGGGCGATTTCTTCATTTAATGTCTCCATTGCTTCATTTGCCCATTCTTTTGGTTGGTTGTCGATATAATTCAATATGATTTTCTCAAGGCGTTTATATCCGCTTGATAAAGTAATAATAGGGGTGATTGTATAACATAAATCGGAAATTTGCTGTTTGAGGGTAAGTTTCTCCAATTCATCCATCATGTTAACAATCATTTTTCCATTTAATAGGTGAATACCAAGGGAGATTAATTCTTCCTTTTTTTGTCGTCCGCTATAGCTGATTTTAAAGTTGGCCAGCAGCCAAGGGTAGAGGGGTGTATTTATCTCTGCTTCCACCTCTTGAAACAGTAACACATATTTTTCTTGAGATGTGACATGGTTAAATATTTGTTGGAGGCGCGGACTGCCGATATCAATCCATTCTCCCTTCATGTCCCTTTTATCAGGGTCTGTAATCAACGTCAGCGACATGGGGACCCCTTGCTGATTGAGACTCTTCATATAATGCCAGTAGAACGGGCGATTCATCAATGCTTTATCCAATTCCTCAGTAAGCTCCACTTGGATAACGCCAGATTCTTGATTTTGGACATTACACCCATAAGCATTAAAAAATTCGACGATAAAACTTTCTAAATTAGCGATTGTCATAATATTCACCTGCCGCCTTATTTTCATTAGCCATTTGATGAACGATGGATGCTAAGTTTTCCAACTTGATCTTAGCTTCTCCTAAGGAATCAGATTCTGCATAAATCGATTCAATTTCTTTATCAAAGTTATTTATATTTAATTCAGATAAAATTGCATCCAGTTCACCAATAACATTCTCAAATAGTTGTATTTTTTCATATAGAATGGTCAGTATATGTTCTTCGATTGTATTTTTAATTGCTATATTATAAATTTTGACATCGTTTTCTTGTCCAAATCGATGGATTCGGCCAATCCTTTGTTCTATCTTCATTGGATTCCATGGCAGGTCATAATTAATCAAGTGATGACAAAACTGTAAGTTGATTCCCTCAGCACCTGCTTCAGTAGCTATTAATACTTGTGCACGATCCCTGAATAACTGAATCATCCAATCTTTTTTTCCTCGTTTAAACCCTCCCTGAAAAGGCACGGAGCTGATACCGTGTTGTTGCAAATACCATTGTAAATAAAGCTGAGTCGCTCTATATTCTGTAAAAATGATAACTTTCTCATCACCAATGGACTGGATCAATTCAACGGCTTTATCTGCTTTTGAATGGGCAGGCAATTGACCGATATCTTGTATAATGGATTGGATATCTTCATCTTCCCCACGAGATTCAAGCAACTTGTTTAATGATAAATAACACGCTTCTCTTGAAGAGCACATCTCTCGTAATAATGTCATTTTTGTAAACATATCATTTACTTTTTTCAAGTTATTTAATCGATCGTATACACTGGCTTCATCCTTTGAAAAGTCAACCCAAATTGTATTGATATGGCGGTTCGAGGGTTTTAAATCTGTATTTTCTCGCGTGTTTCGAATCATCACCCTTTCTATCAATTGTTTCAAATAAGTATCTGCTTCCACTTTACCTTTATTTCCAGTATATTTTTGTTTGAAAGTTGTCATATCACCAAGGTGACCTGGACGAAGTATCGCAATTAAATTAAATATCTCCATTAAATCATTTTGTATCGGTGTTGCAGTTAATAGTAAACAATATTTTTTCTTAATTTGTCTTACAAATTGATAGTTTTTCGTTTTATGGTTTTTCAGCTTATGTGCTTCATCAATCAAAACAAAATCATATTCATTTGCTAGAATTGCTTCCCGATGTGGTGAACGTTTAGCAGTATCAAGGGAGGAGACGAGTATATAATTTCCATCCCAATTATAATTTTTTCTATGGGAAACCGCAGGGATATAAAATTTTTGATTTAATTCATTGACCCATTGATTAACGAGTGAAGCTGGCACTAATATCAGCGCATTTTTTACGAGTCCACGCAACATATATTCTTTAAGTATCAATCCCGCTTCTATTGTCTTTCCAAGTCCTACTTCATCTGCAAGAATCGCTCTACCATTCATCTTTTCTATTGTTTCCTTGGCCGTCACCAATTGATGATCAAGAAAAGACATATGTGGAAGAAAGTCCAGACTTCTTAATCCAGTAAAGGAGGGGATTATTTTAGCCTGATCTGCCTGGTGTGCAAGTGAAAAAAGTTGATGAGAAGTGAACGGACCATCACTTTCCACTCTCTTCTCTAACTCTTTAATAAATGTCTGATCTGTTTGTAATTTAATAAAATCCATATGATACACCCTTTTTAGCTAATTAAAATTTGGATTTCACTATACCTTTCCTAAAAAATATGGTATTATTCAATGCAAGAATAGAAATTTTCTTATTATAGATGTAGTTTTACCATTAACTGAAAATATATGCCGTGGATGAAGATAAGGGGAGAGATTACATCATTTGATGTAACGCCGAAGGAGCAAGTTGAAGACGAATCTCTCAGGCAAAAAGACTCTTATTGGACACAACTCTGGAGAGCGTTTACATATCCTGTAAACCACCCAAGAAGCAAGTATTTACTTAGAAGATTTTCTATGTAAATATGCAACTTTCTGGTACAAGGACAGAGATTTCTTTAATAAGGAAATCTCTATTTTTTTGTTAAAAAATCTGAATATACTATAATTATTCAGGTTTCATTATTAATGCATAATAAGTTTATTAATTATTTGAGGGGAGTGGACATTAGGTGACTACTTTAAAAAAGACACCAGTTTATCCGGAGTATGAGAAATATGGGGCTAAGACGATTGATTTCGGAGGCTGGGATTTACCGGTTCAATTTTCTGGGATTAAAGAAGAGCATGAAGCGACAAGAACAAAAGCGAGTCTATTTGACGTATCTCATATGGGCGAAATTGTTGTCAGAGGGGAAAAATCTGTTGAATACCTTCAAAAGATGACTACTAATGAAATTAGTAAACTATCCCCGAAAAAAGCACATTATACATTTTTATGTAATGAAAATGGTGGAGTAGTTGATGATCTGATCGTTTATATGTTGGAGGAAAATAATTACCTTCTTGTCGTCAATGCGGCGAATACTGATAAAGACTACGAGTGGCTCACAAAACATAATAGTTATACGGAAAGTGAACTGGAAATCGTTAATGACTCTGATAACTATGCACAACTCGCCATTCAAGGTCCTTTAGCGGAATCAATTCTGCAAAAACTCACAGAAACGGATCTCTCAGATATTAAGCCGTTCCGATTTGAATCGGATGTGGCTTTTGAAGGAATTGCTGATAAAGCTTTAGTTTCACGTTCTGGATACACCGGTGAAGATGGATTTGAAATTTATATAGCACCAGCAAGTGTCGCTGAACTTTGGAACCTCATTTTAGAAAGTGGTAAGGAAGACGGAATTGTTCCAGCGGGGCTTGGTGCACGGGACACCTTGCGATTTGAAGCCAATTTGCCATTATATGGTCAGGAGCTTTCCGAAACAATTACACCAGTTGAAGCAGGTCTTAAATTTGCAGTAAAAGTGGATAAGGAAGCCGACTTTATTGGGAAAGATGTACTTAAACAACAGATTGAGAATGGTGTAACGAGAAAATTAGTAGGTATTGAGATGATTGATAAAGGAATTCCACGTACAGGCTATGACGTAGTATCTGATGAAAAGGTAATTGGACATGTTACGACAGGTACGCAATCACCGACTTTAAAGAAAAATATCGGTCGTGCTCTCCTTGATATCGACTATACCGAAATCGGAACAGAAGTTTTAGTGCAAGTAAGAATGCGCCAGTTAAAAGCAAAAGTGGTAGCAACACCATTTTATAAACGAGATAAATAGGGAGGACATAGTAATGGAATTTCGTTATTTACCAATGACTGAAACCGACAAAAAGGAAATGTTGGATAAAATCGGTGTATCATCCACTGAAGAGTTATTTTCCGATATCCCACAAGAAGTAAGACTGGACAGGGAATTAAATCTTAAAAAACCAACAAGTGAATATGAGTTGAAAAAAGAACTTACAGAAATGGCAAGTAAAAATGCGAACTTAACAGAGTATCGATCATTTTTAGGGGCGGGTGTATATGATCATTTCATTCCATCCGTTGTTGACCACGTCATTTCAAGACAAGAATTCTATACAGCTTACACACCATATCAACCGGAAATCACACAAGGCGAATTACAGGCTATGTTTGAATTCCAGACGATGATATCGGAATTAACGGCAATGCCTGTCGTCAACTCTTCCTTATATGATGGAGGAACGGCTGTAGTCGAAGCAGTCAATTTGAGTGTTGGCCAGACAAAACGCAAAAAAGTCCTTGTTTCAGCTGCCTTGCATCCGGAATATCGTCAGCTTGTTGAAACCGCTGCGAATGGACAGAAATTAGAAATCGTTGAGATCGATTATAAAGATGGTGTGACTGACTTAGAACAATTGGAAAAGGAACTGGATGAAAATACTGCTGCAGTTCTTGTTCAATATCCTAACTTTTTCGGTCAAATCGAGCCATTGGCAAAGATTAATGAACTGATTAAACAACAAAAGAAAACGATGTTTGTCGTTTCCAGTAACCCATTATCACTTGGGTATTTGACTCCTCCTGGTGAATTTGGCGCAGATATTGTTGTAGGTGATACACAAGTGTTTGGTATTCCAGCACAATTTGGTGGGCCACATTGTGGTTATTTTGCAACGACTCAAAAGCTGATGCGAAAAGTACCTGGTCGCTTAGTTGGTCAAACGGTAGACCAAGATGGAAAACGCGGGTTCGTTTTAACTTTACAAACAAGAGAACAGCATATTAGACGTGAGAAAGCAACATCGAACATCACATCAAACCAGGCGTTGAACGCTTTAGCTAGCTCAGTTGCGATGAGTGCTCTAGGTAAGAATGGTGTTAAAGAAATGGCTAAATTAAATATGCAAAAGGCAAGATATACAAAGCAAAAGTTAGCAGAAGCAAATTTATCAGCTAAATTTGATGGACCATTTTTCAATGAATTTGTAGTTAAACTTTCCAAGCCGGTATCTGTTGTAAATGATGAGTTATTTGAAAAAGGATTTATTGGCGGATTTGATCTTGGCAAAGTATACCCAGAATTGGAAAACCACATGCTGATTGCGACAACAGAAATTCGTTCTAAAGAAGAAATCGATGCTTTCGTAAAAGAAATGAGGGATATCAATGGCTAAAGAGAACTTTCCATTAATATTTGAACGTAATAAAGAAGGTAGAACGTCATTTAATCTACCGCCGCTTGATGTTCCAGAAGTTGATTTGGAAGCGGAACTTGGAGATGAATATGTACGTAAGACGGATGCTGCATTACCAGAAGTCAGTGAGCTGGAATTAATGCGCCATTATATCGGATTATCCAATCGTAACTTCGGTATCCTTTCCGGATTCTATCCGCTAGGGTCTTGTACGATGAAATATAATCCGGTAATCAACGAGGATATTGCAAGACTCCCTGGATTTAGTCATATCCATCCTTATCAGGATCCGAAAACAGTACAAGGTGCACTTGAATTGATGTATGATTTGCAAGTCCATCTTGAAGAGATTACAGGTATGCATGAAATCACTCTACAGCCTGCTGCCGGATCACAAGGAGAGTGGACTGCTTTAATGATGATTAAAGCTTTCCACGAAGCAAACGGTGATCACCATCGTAATGAGGTTATTGTGCCGGACTCTGCCCATGGTACAAATCCTGCTTCTGCTGCAGTTGCAGGTTTCAAAGTAGTTGAAGTGAAGTCCAATGAAAAAGGGCTAGTGGACGTTGAAGATTTGAAAAAGGTCGTTAATGAAAATACTGCAGCACTTATGTTAACAAACCCTAATACTTTAGGTCTGTTCGAAACTGAAATCTTGGAAATGTCAGAGATTGTTCATAATGCTGGTGGAAAAATGTACTATGATGGTGCAAACTTAAACGCAATTATGGGTTATACTCGTCCTGGAGATATGGGGTTTGATGCGGTCCACTTGAACTTGCATAAGACATTTACTGGCCCACACGGTGGAGGGGGTCCAGGATCAGGACCTATTGGTGTATCTGAGGAGCTCGCGCCATTCCTTCCAAAACCAGTAGTCCGTGAAAATAATGGTGAATATGATCTGGATTATGATTTGCCGCAATCTATTGGTATGGTGAAAGGCTATTACGGAAACTTTGGAATAAATGTGCGAGCATATATGTATATCCGCACGATGGGTCCTGAAGGCCTGAAGAAGGTAAGTGAATACGCGGTACTAAACGCAAACTACATTATGCGTAGCCTTGAAGGAGAATACGAGCTTCCGTTTACGCAACATTGTAAGCATGAATTTGTCTTATCTGGTAATAAACAGAAGAAAAACGGAGTGAAGACATTAAACATTGCTAAGCGTCTGTTGGATTTAGGAATTCATCCACCTACAGTTTACTTCCCATTAATTGTGGAAGAGGCAATTATGGTTGAGCCTACTGAAACGGAGTCGAAAGAAACATTGGATGGTTTCATCGATGCAATGCTCCAAATTGCTGAGGAAGCGAAGACTAACCCGGAGATTGTGCAGGAAGCTCCACAGACTACAGCTGTAAAACGTTTGGATGAGGCCACAGCATCGCGTAAGCCAATTTTGCGCTACGTAAGTGAAGAGAATAATTAATCATTCTAATGAAATACACCTGCCTATGAATAGGGCAGGTGTATATTTGTTGATATTATGAATTTATCGAAATGGTAATCGGATAAAAGAGCTATACCGGAAATTATTTTCGCCGGTATAGCTCTTTATTTTGTTCTTATTTTGCCTTGATTTTACCTGTCCAGTTTTTAAATCCGCCTTTTAATTGATAAAGCTCTTTGTAGCCATTTTTATGGAGGATTTGCGCTGCACGTGCAGAACGGCTGCTTTTTTGGCAATATAAATATACTGGTTTATCTTTACGAATTTCGATTAATCGTTGCTTTAATTGAGTAACAGGTATATTTCTGGCGCCTAGGATGTGTCCTGCATCAAATTCTTGTGGCTCCCGGACATCAATCAATTGCGCTTTACGATATCCTTCGATCCATTGATCTTGTGTCAGTACACTTAGATACATTTTCTGTCTATAATAACGGAAAATTGATATAGCTAATAGTACTACTAAAACAATAATTAATACTTCCATTTAATTTCCCCCGTCTTTCACATATCTAATCTGTTTTATTATAAAATACTTTTAATTACATGGAAAGTTTTTGTGCTGTCATTATTTAACTCCATAGTTTTTATTCTTAAAATGTCGAGTTATGTTGCTTATTGGTGTTTTACATAAAAAAACTACGGGATTAAACGATTGACAAAGGTGTTAACACAATATATAGTATGACTTATACATTAATACTACAACATGTTGTTTTAAAACATTGAAGATGTGGTACTTAGTAATTATAACATAAATAATAGAAAAAGATGAGTAAGGGAGCGATTTAATGTCGACAGTTTTAGAAAAAGTAAATGGAATTGATATTGCTTCATTGAATAAGGACATTGAGTTGTTTGATGCTGTCCATCCGATAACCGAAGATATGAAGCTTACCCATTCAGGCGTTTCCAGATTGGTAATGCTTGATAGGTATGCTTACAAGGATACAGAGAAAGTGACACTAAAAGTCGGGGATTTTGTCGTTTTGACTGTAAAATCTGATCCGAAATTCCCAGCAAGAGGATTAGGATTTGTACAAGCGATTGATTGGGAAGCAAATGAAGTGAAAGTCAAAGTCTTAGATGAGTTTTTATCAGCGTTGGACAATGAAGATGAAGTAAAAACTGGTATCATCACCCGTTCCCTAGATGTTATTGATAAACCATTGGAAATCTTTTATGAGCAAATCGCAAAACGAAATGCAACAGGTTTATCAGTTGTTGAAAAATCTGAAGAAAAACAAATGAAATCCTTCGATGAGTTTTATAATGAATTGGCAAGCTTAAACTTTGTACCAGCTGGACGGGTTCTCTACGGTGCTGGGGCAAATACAGAGGTAACTTATTTTAACTGTTATGTGATGCCTTATGTAAAGGATTCAAGAGAGGGTATTTCTGATCACCGCAAACAAGTGATGGAAATCATGTCACGCGGCGGTGGCGTAGGAACAAACGGTTCGACTCTCCGTCCTAGAAATACACTAGCTCGCGGAGTAAACGGAAAATCATCTGGTTCCGTTTCCTGGTTAGACGATATCGCAAAGCTTACACACCTTGTTGAACAAGGAGGTTCACGACGTGGAGCTCAAATGATAATGCTCGTAGATTCGCATCCAGATATTATTGAATTTATCATCTCTAAAATGCAAAATCCACGTATTCTACGATATTTGATTGAGAATACAGAGGACGAGCAAATTAAACGATTAGCTAAAGAAAAGTTGAATTTTAAACCATTAACTGAAACAGAAATAGATCTGTACACAAGTGTTGTGAACTACAAACATTTCCCAGGTTTAGGTGGCTTCACCGAAGATGCTATGCGTGAAGCAGAATTGAAATTGAAGGAAGGCGGAACGTACAGCGTTCATAATCCTGAATTCTTAACGGGTGCAAACATTTCTGTTTGTATTACTAAAGAGTTCATGGAAGCTGTAGAGAATGACGAAATGTATGAACTGCGCTTCCCGGATGTGGAAAATTATTCACCAGAAGAAATGAAGGCATATAATGAAAAATGGCATGAAGTCGGTGATGTGCGTAAGTGGGAAGAAATGGGATATGGCGTTCGTGTTTACCGTAAAATTCGTGCAAAAGAACTTTGGAATTTAATTAATGTTTGTGCAACATATTCCGCAGAACCAGGAATTTTCTTTATAGACAATGCCAATGATATGACAAATGCATCAGCATATGGCCAGCAAGTTGTTGCAACAAACCCATGTGGTGAACAACCATTGGCACCATATAGTGTTTGTAACCTTGCAGCAGTAAACCTTGCTGAAATGGCAGATAAAGAAAATAAGACGGTTAACTTTGAAAAGCTTAAACAAACCGTACGAACAGGTGTGAGGATGCAGGACAACGTAATCGATGCGACTCCTTACTTCTTGGAAGAAAACCGTAAACAAGCACTAGGCGAACGTCGTGTAGGTTTAGGGGTAATGGGGCTGCATGATCTATTAATCTACTGTGAAACGAAATATGGTTCAAAAGAAGGTAACGAACTTGTTGACAAAGTGTTTGAGGCAATTGCAACTACTGCTTATCGTGCATCCATTGAACTCGCAAAAGAAAAAGGAAGTTTTCCTTTCTTAGTTGGAGAGACGGAAGAAGAGACAATGAGATTGAGAGAAGCTTTCATTAATACAGGTTACATGAAGACTATGCCTGAGGATATCCGTCAAGATATCTTGAAATACGGAATACGTAACTCTCACCTGTTGACGGTAGCTCCAACAGGAAGCACAGGTACAATGGTTGGGGTTTCCACAGGACTTGAACCATACTTCTCCTTCTCTTACTTTAGAAGTGGGCGTTTAGGAAAATTCATCGAAGTAAATGCAGGAATTGTTGAAGAGTATCTACAAAATAACCCTGATGTTGATCCTAATAACTTACCAGATTGGTTTGTTTCTTCCATGGATCTAACAGCGGAAGAGCATGCAGATACACAATGTGTAATTCAGCGTTGGGTAGATAGTTCAATCTCGAAGACTGTTAATGCTCCAAAAGGATACACTGTAGAGCAAGTGGAACAGGTGTATGAACGTTTATACAAAGGTGGAGCAAAAGGTGGAACGGTTTATGTAGATGGTAGTAGAGATTCCCAAGTTCTGACTCTGAAAGCTGAAGAAAACACAGTTGGAGAGCAGACAGAGTTATTTGATGAGGAAAGTGAAATCGAAAAACCGAAAGTAGTATTAATGGACACCATTCAAGAATTAGACTCCACTAATGTTAAAATCGGATCGGAAATCGGGGATACTTGCCCAGTTTGCCGTAAAGGTAATGTTGAAGAAATTGGTGGATGTAATACATGCACAAGCTGTGGTGCCCAATTAAAATGTGGTTTATAATAGCTAATTAAAAGACTTGTTAGTTAGGAAGCAATCTTACGTTAATCATGTAAAGTTGCTCCTTCTAACA
Organism: Oceanobacillus luteolus; assembly: GCF_023715655.1. Lineage (GTDB taxonomy): Bacteria > Bacillota > Bacilli > Bacillales > Amphibacillaceae > Oceanobacillus > Oceanobacillus luteolus. Next base: position 112,358 of record NZ_JAMBON010000001.1, read on the forward strand.
GGTCTTTTTTTCATTTCCAAGGATAATTACTTGTTCCAACATAATTTTTACGATATTCTTTAAGTAATAGAAAAAATGTTGCGCTATATAAAAAAAGATGCACAATGAAATGGAGTGTTATTATGCCAACGCCAAGTATGGAGGATTATATTGAACAAATATACATCCTCATAGAAACTAAAGGTTATGCCAGAGTATCGGACATGGCAGAAGAACTGGATGTCCATCCTTCCTCTGTTACAAAAATGATTCAAAAACTGGATAAAAGTGAATATGTCAATTATGAGAAATATCGTGGATTCGTTTTAACATCGAAAGGCAAAGAAATGGGTGAAAGGTTGTTATATCGCCATGATTTGCTTGAAGAGTTCTTGGAAATCATTGGAGTGGATAAAGAGAATATCTACAACGATGTTGAAGGAATTGAACATCATTTAAGTTGGAATTCAATTGATCGCATCAGTGATTTAGTCAATTATTTTAAGGCAGATGAGAATCGATTGAAAGATTTAAAAGAAATACAGCAATTATCCAAAAATAAATAAACACGCAAGTTTAGCAGACTCATCCTAACTTTTGCGTGTTTTTTTATGAATAATTTAAATAGATTGCTGATAAGTGAATTTAGGCCTCTGCCCCGCACACCCAAAACACCTTCGCTTTCCGTGGGCGGCTCAGTTAAGTATGTAAAGGGTTCATATATGAAAAAATAGTTCTAAAACAACATCTCACCCTAGTAAATATAATACTATCTAAACATTTAGGGGGAGAGTCATGCGGATTGATGCAGTTTTCTCGGGTGGTGGGGTGAAAGCCTATGCCTATATGGGAGTACTGGAGAGCATCGATAATCACCAACTTCAGCTCGAACGCACTGCCGGTACATCGGCTGGTGCGATTGTGTCTGCATTAATAGCTGCTCGCTACTCATATGAAGAAATCGAAAAACTTATTTATGAATTGGATGTTAAATTATTTATGGATCCACCATTAATTACCCAGTATCTTCCATTACTAAAATGGCCTTTATTATATTTTCAAATGGGTATCTATAAGGGAGATAAGTTGGAAGAATGGCTCACGGAAAAATTAGCTGCGAAAAATATTAGAACATTTAAAGATATTAAGGAAGGTTATTTAAAAGTTATCGCCAGTGACTTGTCAATGGGGAGAATTGTCGTTTTTCCGGATGATTTAATGACATATTACGGAATCCACCCGAATGATTTTCCAGTTGCAAAAGCGGTGCGTATGAGTGCAGGTTTTCCTTTTTTCTTTATGCCTAAGAAGCTTCCAGGAAAAAAAGGAACAAAGAACATTATTGTTGATGGTGGTTTATTAAGTAATTTCCCTCTGTGGTTATTTGGACAAAAAAAGCATCAGCTGCGCCCGGTATTAGGTATAAAATTGACTGAACAAGATAGTGAAGGAAACCAAGAAGAGAAAATTACAAATGCATTCAATATGTTTTATGCATTATTCCATACAATGAAAAAAGCACATGACATGAGGTATATCTCAAAGTCGGAGGAAAACAATATACTTTTTATCCCTGTTGAAAATATTCTAGCTACAGATTTAAATATATCTGATGAGGAAAAGTCGCATTTGGCTGCAGTGGGAAAAGCAAGAGCAGATACTTTTTTAGCAAGATGGCCGAGATGAAGATAGCAAAAACATACCGAAACAGTCTATAAAAACCAAATAAAAAAGACCGAGTTACTTAGAAAGTTGCTCGGTCTTTTTCTTTAGATTTATTGCCTTCAATGACACGTAAATGGGTAGGTCGTTTTTTCCCTTTACGTGCCGTAGCAGCTTTTTTATTTATCGTAGGAACGTGTGCAGGTTTTTTTGGTGCAGCTTGATTGTATTTTGATTTTGATTGTTTGACTGCTTGTTTGTACTTTTTCATTTCGTCGGACGAACCTCTTGATCGGTTGACAAGAAAATAAAGTAACGCAAAAATAGCTACAGCAAAACCAAGCATCATAAACATACTAGTCAAGAAACCTCGAGTATTTCCAAACAACTGCGTGACGAGTCCAAATCCAGCAAGAATCATGATGAGGTAGAATAGGTAAGCTATTTTTTTACGCTTCATGAAGAAGTCCTCCTTTCCATCGAACAAATAATACATACTACTAGCATATACCACAACTTCGCTTTTAGGAAACTCAGAAATTTCCATGTGCTCAATAGGTAAAACCATTACCAGTCTTGACTATCTGCAAAAAACTATACATGAAAGAATGTGAAAGTCTGAATCCCGTAGGAGAATAGGTCCCTTATCTTAATTGTACTAAAAACATCATAATAAAACTATCGGTTTTCAGAATTTTAATTCACAAAATCATGACATTTTAGTCATTCTTCCAATGATAGAAATAGAATTGATTGGTCATACTACAAATGGAGGTGATCGAAGATGGAAAACGACAATAAAAGTGCACAGATTCCTAGTACGGGAACGTTATTTGTGCGAGCGCTAGTTATTGGATTGGTTGGTGGTTTCATCTGGAGTGCATTATTAGCTGTTTCCTATTACTTTAATTTCTCCGGAATTTCACCAAAGACATATTTATTGAAGCCTTGGGTTCAGGAAGGGTGGGTTGACCGCTTCTCCGGACATGTGATAGCGATTATTATAGCAAGTATTTTATCCTTAGTTCCCGCAGTTATTTACCATATGATATTCAGAAAAATAGATTCCATGTGGGTTGGTGTCGGTTATGGAATTGTACTATGGACAATCGTATTCTTTCTTCTGCAACCAATTTTTCCATACACGAAGAGAATGCTGGAACTTGATGCAAATACATGGATAACTACATTATGTGTATTTATATTATATGGTCTGTTTGTGGGATATTCTATTTCCTACGATTACCATGAGATGCAGATAAGGTCCTTGGAGCAAAAGACGGAAAGCTAACGTTACCATTCCTGCAAACATTATGATAAACTAAAAAACATGATATATTATCGATGTATGCGCAGGGAAGGAATGAGAAAATGGTTAAATTACAAAAGCTACGGCAGCAGTTTCAGGACCATGGACTAGATGCTATTCTAATCGCTAGTCCAATAAACAGAAGATACATTAGCGGTTTTACCGGAACTGCTGGTGTAGCAATCATTTCGGAAAACAATGCATTATTCATTACGGATTTCCGCTATACAGAACAGGCGGCAGCGCAAGCTGAAGGTTTCGAGATAATCGAACATAAACAAGGCTTGGAATCAGAAATCAAAAAACAATTGAATGCTCTACAGGTAAAACGTGTTGGATTTGAAAAAGACCATACTACATATGGACAATATGAAACCTATAAAAAAACATTTGATGTAGAATTGCTTCCAGTAAGTGGGCTTGTAGAAAGCCTACGTACAATTAAATCTCCTGAAGAGCTAGCTGTTATGAAGCAGGCAGCAAAAATAGCCGACGATGCTTTTACACACATACAATCCTATATTAAACCAGGGGTAAAAGAAATCGAGATTGCAAATGAGCTGGAGTTTTTCATGAGAAGAAATGGAGCAACCTCCTCAAGCTTCGATACGATTGTTGCTTCTGGATACAGATCAGCAATGCCACATGGCGTAGCATCTGAGAAAGAAATCCAATCTGGCGAATTAGTGACGCTGGATTACGGAGCGCTATACAATGGTTACTGCTCCGATATAACTCGCACAGTAGCGGTTGGAGAAGTCAGCGATGACCTTCGGAAAATTTATGATATTGTGTTAGAGGCAAACATACGCGGGGTAAATGAAATCAAAGCGGGTATGACCGGTAAGGAAGCAGATGCGATAACAAGGGATTATATCAAGGAAATGGGATATGGTGTAAACTTTGGTCATTCCACAGGACACGGCCTGGGAATGGAAGTACACGAAGCACCAAGACTCTCTCATCTATCTAAAGAGACGCTTAAGCCTGGTATGGTAGTTACAGTAGAGCCTGGCATTTATGTTGCAGGTCTCGGTGGTTGTCGTATTGAGGATGATATTGTAATCACGGAAGAAGGAAATGAGCGATTGACCTTCTCCACCAAAGAATTTATTCAACTGTAGAGTTCAAGGAGGAAAATTATGATTTCAGTAAACGATTTTAAAACTGGCTTGACCATTAAAGTAGATGGTGATCTTGTACAGGTTATTGAATTCCAACATGTAAAACCAGGAAAGGGTGCAGCGTTTGTTCGCAGTAAATTACGTAATTTACGAAATGGGAACATTCAAGATAAAACATTTCGTGGCGGTGAAAAAGTAGAGCGGGCACATATAGAAACAAAAACGATGCAGTACCTTTACGGTTCAGGAGATTCATATGCTTTCATGGATACGAATACGTATGAACAAATTGAAATCCCTGCCAACAGATTAGAGCATGAATTGAAATTTATTAAGGAAAACATGGAAGTTTCTATTGTATCCTATGAGGGAGAAATTTTAGGGATTGATCTGCCTAAAAACGTAGAACTTGAAGTCGTGGAAACAGAACCTGGCATAAAGGGAGATACGCAAAGCGGCGGCTCTAAATCAGCTACATTAGAAACGGGCCTGATTGTCCAAGTCCCACTCTTTGTAAACAAAGGTGACAAACTAGTCATCAGTACAGACGAAGGAAAATACGTTTCACGTGCACATTAATACTATATAAAATGAGGGTAGCATGAACATCATGCTGCCCTTTTTGTATTTCTACCCCAAATCCTCTCACTGAATTTTCCTCTATGAATAGATGTAATAAGCATATTTTAATTTGTTCTTCATACATTTTCTATATAGTCTTCAACCGAGAAAGGATAGGAGAAAAAGTTATATGAAAGAGATATTGCGAATTTTTCCACCAGATTTAAAAAGCTGGGTTGCCCTAAGAGTTGGGAACCGCTGGGACAAGCTTGAAGAAATTCGCTGCAGAATCAATCAGCCCATTGAATTGATCTTTGAAGATGAAGTGGAGTGGATAACAGAAGTTTTACCTAGTCAAAATGACGGTATGTTTTTGTTGAATCAATTGAGCGAGTACTCCTTATACCGGTTAGAAAACGAATTGCGAGAAGGTTATATCACCATAGAAGGTGGTCATCGGGTGGGGATTGCGGGAAGAGTCAACACCATGGACGGTTCCGTAAAAACCATACAGAACATCTCTTACTTTAATATTCGTGTAGCAAGACAAAAAATAGGTGTTGCCGAGCCCTTTATACCATTCATTTATGAAGACAACTACGTAAATACATTAGTAATCGGCCCACCCCAGTCAGGGAAAACAACGTTGATCCGCGATATAGTTAGAATTATTTCTTCAGGTTGGAAAGACAAATTTGCAAGGAAGGTTGCCGTCATCGATGAACGTTCGGAGATTGGGGCTTCTATACTTGGCGTTCCACAACATGACCTTGGATTACGGACCGATTTAATGGATGGTTGTCCAAAAGCAGAAGGAATGATGATGATGATTCGTTCTATGTCACCAGAAGTTTTGGTAGCAGATGAAATCGGTGGGGAAAAGGACATCCATGCACTTTGGGAAGCGATCCACTCTGGAGTAACGATTATTTGTTCCATCCACGGTCAGGCTTTAGATGATATTAAGCGACGTCCGCTACTAGAAAATATGGTTAAAGCGGGAGTTTTCAAACGGTTTATTGTTCTTGGCAAACGCACATCTACGTATCATCAAGTGCAGGTTTTCGATTCGAATGGGAAAAGAATTCAACATTATGGGGACAGATGGAAATGAAGTGGCTTGGTGCTGTATTACTGATTATCGCTTCCACATGTATAGGGATGTATATAAGTAATCGATTTGAGAAAAGACCAAAGCATATTAGGCAACTGCAAAGTGCATTGCAGCTTTTGGAAGCTGAAATAACGTATAGTCAATCACCCCTCCAAATGGCGTTTCGTACAATTGCAAACCAGCTGCCATTCCCAGTCAGTCAATTTTTCCATCTGCTTAGTGAAGATATGAAAACAGCTGAAACAGATTTTACGATACTTTGGAATAAGAGGGCAGAGGAGTTGGCCGAATTAGCCAGTTACAGAAAGAATGAGGTTGAGATTCTTAAACAATTTGGCAGTTCACTAGGTCAACATGATTTTATCCAACAGCAAAAACAAATACGTCTTGCTTTGACTCATTTAGAACGTGAACTTGAAGATGCGCGGGACGAGCATCATAAATACAGTAAACTAGCCAGAAGTTTAGGTGTGCTCTTAGGTGTATTTATCGTGTTACTGCTCGTCTAGTCAGAAAGGGGTAAGAGCATGCTCACCGATATATCTGTTTTATTTCAAATCGCAGGCATTGGCATCATCCTTGCTCTGATCCATACGATATTAAAGCAGATGGGCAAGGAAGAAATAGCACAGTTCGCAACTTTAGTTGGATTTATTATCGTTCTCTATATTGTCATTAATGGGCTGAGTGATTTATTTAATCAGATAAAATCGGTTTTTCTATTTTAGGAGAATAGAAGATTTATGAAATTATTCCAATACACTTGTTAATAGCCGAAATGACTTTTATTGGACAAGTAATAAATCCTTAGGAGAAAAATATGGATATATTACAATTAGTTATTATTTCAATAGTTGCTAGTGTAATCTTTATTATTTTAAAAGATATTAATCCAGGTTTTGCGTTTTTTATCATTATTTTAGTGGGAATCATCATTTTCTCTAGTGTCATCCAACAAATCCGTTTAATATTTCAGGTCATCCAATCATTGGGAGAGCAAGCGAGTGTTCCCGGATTATATCTCGAAACCATATTGAAAATTATTGGTATTGCTTATATAGCTGAACTGGGTGCGAGCATGACGAAAGATGCAGGGCTGAACTCGGTTGCTAAGAATATTGAACTTGCTGGAAAAATATTTATTCTTCTACTTGCCATACCTATAATTACAGCAGTAATTGAAGCAATTGTAAATTTTCTGCCTACGGTTTAAGGAGCAAGCATATGACTAAAAAATTAGTTATGGGTTTCATCATCTTATTCATCACTTTATGGTTTCCCATAATCGTTAAAGCAGAAGATGGGGATTTGCAAATCCAAGAACAACTAATTGATGATATCTCATTAGAATCTGTAGAGGAATACTGGGAAAACATTGGTAGTGAATACGGAGGGTATTTACCAGAGGTTGATCGTACGTCGCTGAAAGATTTTATTCGAAATACAGACAGTTTTTCCTTCAAACAAGTTTTCCGAGGGGTTATGGATTTTTTGTTTCATGAACTAATCTTCAATGGTAAATTACTTGGAAGCTTATTATTGCTAACTATATTTTCCATGATCCTTCAGTCCATGCATGCAGCTTTTGAGAAAAGCACCGTAAGTAAAATTGCGTATTTTGTCGTGTTTTTAGTTTTGATTTTTATTGCTCTTTCCAGCTTCTTTACGGTTGTCACTTACGCAAAAGATGCAATCGATACGATGAGCAGTTTTATGATCGGTCTATTGCCACTGATTTTAGGAATCATGGTTACCTTCGGGAACATATTTGCTGTATCGTTTTTTCATCCAATAATTATTTTTCTCATTCATTTCACTGGCGTCTTTATTTCATATTTTGCAATTCCCCTGTTGTCATTTGCTGTGCTTCTAGTCATTATAAGCAGTCTATCTGATAATTATAAAGTAACGAACCTAGCGAATTTGCTTCGCTCTGTAGCGATAAGCAGTCTTGGTGTATTATTTACAGTCTTTCTTGGGGTCATGTCCGTACAGGGTGCAGCTAGTGCGATTCAGGACGGAGTAGCAATGAAGACCGCAAAATTCATCACAGGCAACTTCATACCGGTAGTCGGTAGAACTTTCACGGATGCAGCAGATACTATTTTATCTGCCAGTCTCCTCTTAAAAAATTCTTTAGGTATAGTCGGACTCGTCGTAATACTATTCATTTGTTTGTTTCCAGCTATTAAGATTCTTGTCATTGCTTTTATTTATAAATTGGCAGCGGCAATCTTGGAGCCGCTTGGCAAGGGGCCGATCATTACTACCCTACAATCACTGAGCACGTATATTTTGTATGTATTAGCTTGCCTTCTCGCGGTCTCTTTCATGTTTCTACTTGCGATTGTGCTAATTGTTGCGGCAAGTAATCTGACACTCCTTCTAAGGTAGAGTGATGATAATGGAATTTATATCAGATTGGATTACACAAATTATTATATTTATTTTATTAGCGACTATCATTGATTTACTTACACCAAATCTTGCAATGAGTAAGTATATCAAACTCGTATTAGGTTTAATCTTGATTTTAATTTTACTCACTCCAATCTTTTCGCTCTTTAATTTGGACTTTGAGGGGGCCATAAATAATAACTACAGAAATCTATTTGAAATGGATGGGGAGATGGAAAGAATGGAAAGTTCAATAGAAATGCAAAAAAGTGAAATAGAATCAACACATGATGCATATATTTTAGAAGAAATGGCTGTCCAATTAAAATCTCTCACAAACGAAGAACTGCTTGACGAACATGATGCTCACATAACAGATATAAATTTTCAGTTTGAGGACGAGACAACCAAGACATACGAAGGACTGACAGAGGTTATCGTTTATTTAGAGAAAGGGGCTGACGGGGAAGGAAATATAAAACCAATCGAACAAATCGTGATCAATTCATCAGAAATTGAAGAAGATGGAGAAATGGATGAAAGCATTATCAAACTGTTGAGAGATAAATGGGAGCTGGAAGATAAAAAAATTACTATTCACTGGGAAGGGGGGACATCTTGAAACGACTTCTTGATAAGTTGCTTTCAAATGATTCTGGAAGAGAAAAGATGACTCTAAAACCAAAATACTTTTTGATTATAGGATTAGTTGGCTTGTTGTTAATTTTAATGAGTAACCTGTTGTTTAATAAGAAAGATGAATTAGAACCACAATATGAATCACCGGTAACAGAGCAAAAAACACAGGCTGGAGAAGCAGCAACGAGTCCAGCTTCAGAGATTGACGAATTGGCCCGCAGTTATGAACAAGATTTAGTAACGATGCTCAACAAAATTCAAGGGGTATCAGAAGCTGAAGTAATGGTTAATTTGGATTCATCTGATATAAAAGTGTACGAGCATAACCTCATTTCTGGCACGCAAACGACTAGTGAAGAAGATCAAAGTGGTGGTACCAGACAAGTGGAGGATCGTACAGAAGATATGCAAACGGTTTTAGTCAGGCAAGGGGATACCGAACAGCCTATACTTGTACAAACGAAACGTCCGGATGTAAGGGGTGTTTTCGTTGTAGCAAAAGGTGCTGAAAAAGCAAATGTAAAAAGTTGGATTATTGAGGCAATATCTAGTGTCCTAGATGTTCCTACCCACCGAATTTCTGTAATGCCTAAAGATTAAGGAGGAGTATCATGTTAAAAAAACAAACGGTTTGGTTACTTACGATGTTAAGTTTATTGGTTGTGTTAAGTGTCTTTTATATTATGTCTCCAAATGACGATTTAACCTTAGTGAATCAAGGAAGCGATGAGAATGAAGAAGTAGTGCAAACTGAATCAACCACAGAGGATTCTGCTGAAGCAGAGGTAACTGATATTACAAATGTCACGAGTGATGAATTATTCGATATGATTCGAATGGAAGTGCAAGATGATCGCAGTATGGAAAAATCCCGTTTAGAAGCGATTGTTTCCTCAAGTACGGCTTCAATAGAAGAAAAAGATAATGCTTTAAAAGGGATTGACGAACTGGAAACAATCCAAATGAAAGAGAAGATTCTGGAACAATCCATCGTCTCAGAAGCGGGTTATGAAGATGTCTTGGTTAGAAGTTCCGACGACGATAAAGTGCATGTCCAAGTGCGTGCGGACGAGTTATCCAGCGAAGAAGCACTAAAAATTATGCAAATGGTAAGAGATGAATTTAATCGCGATGTAACTGTTGAAGTAAACTATCAATCTGCTTCTGCTAGATAAATAATCTATTAAAATCCAGACGAATATTCGTCTGGATTTATTATTTCATAGCCGATTCACGAATAACAATCCGTATCCTATGCTCATCGTTCCCCAGGACTGCGTAGCTTAATCACAAATGAAAAGTATTTTAGTTCGATCAGTATTTAATTTATGCTCTATTCCTTTATAGCACCAGCTTCTAATTGTAACTTATAATTTTATTAGCTATAGTCATTCACTACTGATATAATGGATAGATGGAAACCATACTACATATTTCTGTTGTTACACTTGCCTATCGATAAAGCATTGGCTTAGAATAAAGTGAAATGGCATAGGCATAGTGAACATCTAAGTTTTCGATGTAGTTGTGAGGTTTGCATGAATTAAGTAAAATATACCGTATACAAAACATATAAGGGGTGCGTTTACTGATGTTAAAAGTACAAGAGATACGCGAAATCATCAAACTAATTGATGAATCTTCTATTACAGAATTCAATTATGAGTCGAATGGTACAACAGTTACTTTGAAGAAGGGAACGGAAGTTGTATCTAAGGCTGCGAGTCCAGCAACACAAGTGATTGAAGTGCCGGCAACAGCACAAGCTCAAGAACAAACAGTGCAAGTACAAAAAGAAGTGAAACAAGAAACCGTAAAACAAGAGAAACAAGAAGTATCGACAGAAACGGTGGATTACGATTATGAAGTAGTCTCACCAATGGTTGGTACATTCTATTCTGCACCATCACCTGAAGATGATCCATATGTGACAGTTGGAACGAAAGTAGAACCTCAATCCATTGTCTGTATCGTAGAAGCGATGAAGTTATTTAACGAAATTGAAGCTGAAGTGAGCGGAGAAATCGTTGAAATACTCGTGCAAAATGGAGAATTAGTGGAATATGGTCAGCCATTATTCCGTGTAAAGAAATAATAAGGGGATGGAGTAATGATTAAGAAAGTATTAGTCGCGAATAGAGGCGAGATTGCTGTTCGTATTATCCGTGCTTGTCATGAGATGGGCATTGAGGCAGTCGCAATCTATTCGGAAGCAGATAAAGAATCGTTACATGTTCAATTGGCTGACGAAGCGTATTGTATCGGGCCAACATTAAGCAAGGATAGCTATCTTAATTTTACTAATATCTTGAGTCTCGCAACATTGACAGATGTGGATGCGATTCATCCAGGATATGGGTTTTTAGCTGAGAATGCTGACTTTGCTGAAATGTGTGAGGCATGTAATATCACGTTTATTGGACCTACACCTGAAGCTATTCAACGTATGGGCATAAAAGACGTCGCTCGTGAAACGATGAGGCAGGCTAACGTGCCGATTGTTCCCGGTTCAGATGGAATTATTGAAACTGAAGAAGAGGGAAGGGAAGTAGCCGAGAAAATTGGCTACCCAGTTATAATTAAAGCTACTGCAGGTGGCGGTGGTAAAGGTATTCGTGTAGCAAGAAATGAGGAAGACCTGATTAAAGGAATTCGGGTTACACAAAAGGAAGCAGAAACTGCATTTGGCAATCCGGGAGTATACCTAGAGAAATTCATCGAAGACTTTCGCCATGTGGAAATTCAAGTTCTTGCGGATAAACATGGTAATATCATTCATTTGGGCGAACGTGATTGTACCGTTCAACGTCGATTGCAAAAATTAATTGAAGAGACACCATCTCCAGCGATTACACCAGAAATTCGGAAACAGATGGGTGAAGCAGCTGTTAATGCAGCTGCAGCAGTTGACTACGTTGGCGCAGGTACGATTGAGTTTATTTTTGACCGTCAGTCACAGGAATTCTATTTCATGGAAATGAATACTAGAATTCAAGTGGAACACCCTGTTACGGAAATGGTTACCGGTGTTGATCTGATAAAAGAACAAATCAAAATAGCAAATAATGAAAAGCTTAGTCTAAAGCAAGAGGATATCACATTTAATGGATGGTCTATCGAGTGCAGAATCAATGCGGAAAATCCGTACAAGAACTTTATGCCGTCTGCCGGTATGATAGATATGTATCTTGCGCCAGGTGGGTTCGGTATCCGTGTGGATTCAGCAGCATATACCGGTTATACAATTCCACCATATTATGATTCGATGATTGCAAAACTTATAGCATACGCTCCAACAAGAGACGAAGCTATTAAAAAAATGAAACGTGCGCTCGATGAATTTATTATTGAAGGAATTCATACAACCATTCCATTCCACCGACAAATCATGGAGCATGAAGTGTTCCAAAATGGAGATTTTAATACGAACTTCCTTGATGAAAACCCAATCGTTGAGAAAAAATGACAACTTACTAAAAAGGTGTGATTTCATGAGTGAACAACCATTATTGAATGTTAGTGACGACACGTCCTTAGGTAAAGTGGAAATTGCCCCAGAAGTAATTGAAGTGATTGCAGGTATTGCAGCAACGGACGTTAAGGGATTATATGCCATGCGTGGCAACTTTGCATCTGGAGTAGCAGAACGATTTGGAAAGCAAACTCATAACAAAGGTGTGAAGGTTGAACTTACGGACACCGGAATTAACATTGACGTATATTGTATTCTACACTTTGGTTCCTCCATACCTAAAGTTGCTCAGGAACTGCAAACGAATATCAGACAAAGTTTGAAGACGATGACTCAACTTGATATTTCGGAGATTAATATCCATGTAGTCGGCATTCATATGGATGAAAAAGAAGATAAAGAGTAAGACACCAAGGCCAGAGCTAATCACTTTGGCCTTCTTTTATTCTGATATGATGGGAATACTATTACATAACGGGAACGTAAGAATCTCCTGTGAGTAGCATTCAAACTGTAAAACATGTTATTATTTGTGAAGAAACGTGTAAAAGGAGCAATAGGATGAAACGAAGAGAAGCAAGAGAAAAAGCATTTCAATTTCTTTTTCAAATAGATATAAATGATGAGGTCGACAATCACATCGTACAAGATTACCTAGAAGAGCAAAATAACGATAAATTCCTCAAGCAGTTGATTGAAGGAGTAATGGATAAAAAGCAGGAAGTAGACGATACAATCTCCAGACATCTTGAAAATTGGTCTTTAGATCGTTTAGCTTCTGTAGAGAGAACAGCTTTACGTCTTGCTGCTTTTGAAATTGAATATCTGGACGACATTCCTACGAATGTTTCAATCAATGAAGCTGTAGAGCTGGCCAATCGTTATGGTGATGCGAAATCAGGGAAATTTATTAATGGTGTGTTATCTAAAATCGTTCAAAAGTGAGGGAATGGAAAATGACTGCTGATATTATAAGTGGAAAAGAATTATCTGCTCAAATTAAACGCAATTTATCTCAAGAGATTCTACAATTGAAAGAAAAAAATCTGGTACCGAAATTAGTAGTTGTCTTAGTAGGGGATAATCCCGCATCTCTGTCTTACGTAAAAGGAAAAGAAAAAGCAGCGGCAGAAGTTGGAATGGATTCTGATTTAATCAGATTACCAGTTGAAACTTCTGAACAAGAACTTTTATCCTTGCTCGATCAATTAAATCAAGATTCTTCCGTTCACGGAATACTTGTCCAGCTTCCGTTACCTGAACAAATTGATGAACAAAAAGTCATTGATCGAATCGATCCTAAAAAAGATGTAGATGGCTTCCATCCTATCAATATTGGAAAAATGATGACTGGTGAAGATAGTTTCTTACCGTGTACTCCTTATGGAATCATTGAGATGATCAAGTCAAAAGGTATTGAAATAGAAGGAAAACATGCTGTTGTCATCGGCAGAAGCAATATAGTAGGAAAGCCTGTAGGACAATTGTTGTTAAATGAAAATGCAACAGTCACTTATTGTCACTCAAGAACAAAAAATATGCGGGAATTTACTCAAAAAGCAGATATTCTTGTAGTTGCGATTGGAAGGGAAAACTATATTAAATCCGAAGATATAAAAGAAGGGGCAGTTATCATCGATGTAGGCATCAATCGGACCGTGGAAGGAAAATTGACTGGTGATGTTGACTTTGAAGGTTGCAAGGATAAAGCAGGATTTATCACACCTGTTCCTGGCGGAGTTGGTCCGATGACAATCACAATGTTATTATCGAATACGATAAAAGCTGCAAAAGGATTGACTGGTATTGAAGGATAAATACTTAACAGTCACTGCATTGACAAGATACATCAAACGCAAGCTTGACCTCGACAGGCATTTACAGGAAGTCTGGTTGAGGGGAGAAATTTCTAATTTTAAACATCATAGCCGTGGTCATATGTACATGACGATAAAAGACCAGGAAACACGCATTCAGGCAGTGATGTTTGCTGGTAACAATCGAAGCTTAAAGTTTTACCCAGAGAATGGGATGAACGTTTTAATTCGGGGTAATGTTAGTGTTTATGAGGCAAGCGGCCAATATCAATTGTATATATATGAAATGGAACCTGATGGAATCGGTGCACTTTATCTAGCTTACGAACAACTGAAAAACAAATTGGAACAGCGAGGATATTTTTCTGCTGAACGCAAGAAGCCAATCCCGCTTTTCCCTAAGCGGATAGGTGTTATCACTTCACCGACTGGTGCAGCAGTTAGAGACATCATTACAACGATACATAGACGATTCCCTTTGGTTGAAGTAGTGGTTATTCCGGTTCAAGTTCAAGGAGCTTCAGCTGCTGTGTCTATAAAAAACGGAATTGAGACGGCGAATCGAATAGGTGGGTTTGATACTTTGATCGTCGGCCGTGGCGGTGGTTCTATTGAAGAACTATGGAGCTTTAATGAAGAGAACGTTGCAGATGCTATTTTTAATTCCAGAATACCGGTTATTTCTGCAGTCGGGCATGAAACGGATACAACAATCAGTGATTTTGTAGCAGACCTACGTGCACCTACTCCGACAGGAGCGGCAGAACTCGCCGTTCCTTCTAAGGATGAATTGAAACAAACGACTTTACAGCTTACGCAAAGAATGAATATAGAAATGAAGCGATTAATAGAGACGGAAACCAAACATATCCAAAACCTGACAAATTCCTATGCTTTCCGTTATCCAAAGGAACTACTCAGACAGAAAGAACAGCAGTTAGATCAGAGGATAGAAGTATTAGGCCGAACATTCCAGAATGGAATACAAAATAAAACTTTAATCTTTGAATCACTGTCAAGAAGACTTAATATGCAGCATCCAAAAGAACAGGTTACACAGGCTGCCAAGAAATTATTTGAACTCAAGGATAAAAACGAACGTTATATGAAGCGGATTGTAGATGGAAATAACCGTGAGTTAAGAAGTCTGATCGATAAATTGAGCCTTGTGAATCCATTAGAGATCATGAAACGGGGTTTTGCTTTACCTTATAATCAAGAAGGAGAGCTCATAAAATCCGTAGGTCAAGTGAGGGAAAAGGATACCATCAGCATTAAACTTACGGATGGAAAGATAAAAGCGGAAGTGCTAAAAATAAAGGAGAATCCAGATGACGAAGAAATATGAAGAACTTTCCTTTGAAGAGGCAATGGAACAGTTGGAAAAAATCGTTGATAAATTGGAAACAGGAGATGTTCCACTAGAAAAAGCAATTGAATACTACCAAGATGGTATGATCCTATCCAAATTATGCAGTGATAAAATCAACAATGTTCAAGAAAAAATGGCGAAAATCTTAAATGAGCATGGGGAAGTCACCACTTTCGAAGTGGAGGAGGAAAACTAGGATGCAACTTCAATTAGACAATTATTTAAAGGATTATAAATTGTTATTAGAGAATGAAATACAGAAGCGTTTATCTGTATTGTCTATTCCTGAACAGCTCAAAGCTTCCATGCTCTATTCCTTGCAAGCGGGCGGTAAACGGATAAGACCAATTTTATTGATAGCAAGTTATGAGGCTTTTGACCAAAATATTGAGAAAACAATGTCTTCCGCAATCGCTTTAGAAATGATTCATACATATTCCTTAATCCACGATGATTTACCAGCGATGGACGATGACGATTATCGCCGTGGTCAATTGACAAATCATAAGAAGTTTGATGAAGCTACAGCTATTTTGGCAGGGGATGCATTACTTACCCATAGTTTTGAATTGATTGCAGCAGATCCTCTTTTATCAGATAGAGAAAAAGTTGAATTGGTGAAGAGACTTTCTCAGGCCAGCGGTCCATTGGGAATGGTCGGTGGACAGATTCTTGATATGGAAGCTGAAAAAAATACCGTCTCTTTGGAACAACTTGAAAAAATTCATGATCTTAAGACAGGGGAATTATTAAAATATGCTGTATATGCCGGAGCTTATTTAGGAAAAGCGACAGATGAACAATTAGTTCATTTAACGAATTATGCATATTACCTAGGATTAATTTTCCAAGTACAGGATGACATTTTGGATATTACAGGAACACAAGAGGAAATTGGCAAGCCGGTTGGCAGTGATGAAGGTAATGAAAAAAGTACTTACCCGAAACTCCTCGGTCTTGATGGAGCAATTCAACAAAAAGAGAAGTATGTAAACAAAGCAAAAAGTGAATTGCAATTAGCTGGTGTAACTGATTCGCTTTTAGGTGCTTTAGTCGATTATATAAGTACTCGTAATCATTAATCTAAAATTCAGCCGTTCAATCAAGATGAGCGGCTTTTTTCCTGCTTCATCTAACTAACGGAATTGTATTTGTTTTCGCAGGGACAAGAATTCATGTATAATAAATCAGAATAGCTTATTAATATTAAATGATGAATATAGGATAAGGGATAGGTATATGGCTAAAAAGCGATTAGACGAATTATTATTGGAGCGAAAATTAGTAGATGACATAGATAGAGCCAGAAGATTAATTATGGCTGGTTTGGTTTTTTCGAATCAAGAAAGACTCGACAAGCCTGGAATAAAGGTGGATGAGTCACAGCCACTCCGGATAAAACAAAAGGAAAAATCATATGTAAGCCGCGGAGGATTGAAGTTGGAAAAGGCGATAGAAGAATTCCAACTTGATCTTAAAGAAAGAATTGTTTTGGATATCGGCTCATCCACTGGAGGATTTACAGATTGTGCCCTTCAAAACGGGGCAAAGCTGAGTTATGCCATTGATGTGGGGTATAATCAATTGGATTGGTCATTACGGAAAGATGAACGGGTTATTGTAATGGAACGTACGAATTTCCGTTATGTAACAAAGGAAATGCTAAAGTATGGTGATCCAAACTTTGCTTGCATCGACGTTTCATTTATTTCTTTACGGCTCATATTACCTGTGTTGAGAGAGCTTTTAACCCAAGAAAATGATGTGGTTGCACTTATTAAACCTCAGTTTGAAGCGAAAAAGGAGCAAGTCGGTGAAGGCGGCATAGTGAGGGACCCTGAAGTTCATTTAGAAGTCCTGGAAAGAATAATTGGTTTTGCTGAAAGCGAAGATTTTCTGTTGCATGGTATCACGTATTCTCCAATAAAAGGTACCCAGGGAAATATTGAGTTCTTGGCGCATTTCAAATATCAGCCTGGGATGAAAGTGAATGAACGTACTTTTGATTTGAAAAGTTTAGCCAATAGCGCCCATCACCGTTTGTTGGATAAAGAATGAAGGAATGGTGGTCAGATAAATGAGTAAAATCCAACGTCATATAAAAATACGGGAATTGATTAATGAACATGAAATTGAAACTCAAGATGAACTTGTCGATGAATTGAAAGCACTTGGTTATAATGTGACTCAAGCAACTGTTTCAAGAGATATTAAGGAATTACATTTAGTTAAAGTTCCAACATTAACGGGTAAATATAAATACAGTCTGCCGGCAGATTTGAAGTTTAATCCGGAAGAAAAGCTTAAAAGACTCATGATTGATGCGTTTGTTAATATTGACAATGCGAGTCATTTCATCATCCTGAAAACTCTTCCAGGAAATGCGAATGCAATTGGTGTACTCATTGATAATTTAGACTGGGAAGAAATCATGGGAACCATCTGCGGTGATGATACCTGCTTAATTATTTGCAGAAAGGAAAAAGACGCGGAAGAGATTAAAAACCGCTTTATTAGTATGCTCTAACGTCGAAGAAAAAGAGGTGAACGAACATGCTAACGGAATTATCCATACAAAATTTTGCTATTATCGATGAAATCTCAATAACGTTTAATGAAGGATTAACGGTTCTATCGGGGGAAACGGGTGCAGGTAAATCAATTATAATTGATGCGATCCAGTTGCTTGCTGGAGGAAGAGGTTCCGTAGATTACGTTCGTCATAAGTCAAATAAAGCTGAGATTGAAGGGTTATTTACAATCGAATCCGAATCGCACCCTATATATGATATTGGAAAGCAGTTTGGAATAGAAATATCTGATGAGCAAGTCGTTTTAGAACGAACGATTACAAAGAGCGGAAAAAGTATTTGTAGAGTAAACGGTAAATTAGTTACGCTTGCCATATTAAGGGAATTCGGTAAAACGCTTATTGACATACATAGTCAGCACGAAACCCAATCATTGATGGACGGAGATAATCATATTCAACTATTAGATTTGTATGATTTCCACAACATCAAACAGGCGAAGGATGAGTATACCTATTTATATGAAAAACTCCAACGATTAAAACAACGATATAAACAGTTGAATGAAAATGAGCAAGAAACTGCTCACCGACAAGATTTGCTGGAGTTTCAGTTGAAAGAACTTGAGGAAGCGAATCTAACGCCGGATGAAGATGAAATTCTAGAGAGAGAAAGAAACTCACTTGCTAATTTTGAGAAAGTCTATTCCGCTTTGCAGGATGCCTATAATGCACTATATGGGGAAGGTAAAGGTTTGGAGTGGCTGAATCAAGCGATGATTGCTTTAGATGAGCATGAGAATATTGATCCGTTCATCAATGAAAAAGCGGAGGAAATTGCTAATCATTATTATTCCCTTGAAACACTTGTTTTCGATTTTCGCAATTATATTGATAATTTACAGTATAATCCAGAACGCCTTAATGAAATAGAATCCAGATTAAATGAAATTACTCGACTGAAAAGGAAATACGGTCCTACAGTTAATGAAATGATTACTTATACTGCAAAAATTGAAGAAGAACTTGAGCAGATTACAAATAAAGATGTCCATTTGACAGCATTGGTTGAAGAAATTGAAGAAGTCGAGCAGGATGCAATCCTTGAAGCGAAACAGCTTCACGATTTACGAAAGAAGGCTGCTGAGGCTTTAACGGTTGAGATACAAAATGAATTGAAAAGTCTGTATTTGGAAAAAGCCAAGTTTGAAATTAGTTTCGATAGTGATCTCGAAAATCCAAAGCTTCACAGTGAAGGGTTTGATAACATTCGATTTATGATATCCACTAACCCCGGCGAACCATTAAAGGATTTGACAAAAGTAGCATCGGGCGGTGAACTTTCCCGCATTATGCTTGTGTTGAAAAAAATCTTTGCTAAGCATCAAGGAGTGACGAGTGTAATTTTTGATGAAGTTGATACCGGAGTCAGTGGTCGCGTTGCACAAGCAATTGCAGAGAAGATATACGAAATTTCTAAGGCTTCTCAAGTATTATGCATTACGCATTTACCACAAGTCGCGGCCATGGCAGACACTCACAAATTAATTCAAAAGCATGAAAGAGATGACCGGACATCTACAACAGTCACCGAGTTAAGTGTAGAACAGCAAATGGAAGAACTAAGTCGCATGATTACAGGTACTAAATTGACTGAAACCGCTAAAGAACATGCCAAAGAAATGCTCGAACTTGCAAATGCATTTAAAAAGAAAAATCAATAGGAATATTATCGAGATTAAGCCAGAAAATAACATCACTGGCTTTTTTCTTTTGGTATTATTTTTTTCTTATGCCAGATAGCTTATTCATGAACTCGAGGATTATTCAAGGTAAACTTAAGCAGTTCGCTTATGAATCACCAGTTTAAAAACAAGTCCATCAGGTCAAATTACAGGTACAAAGAAATAATTTGGTATGGGTGAGATACGAGGAGTGTTTAAGATTATGGAAGAACCAACTAAACAATGGATAAGATTAACCTACTCGCTATTCATCAGCTTTATATTCCTTCTGACTTCTACATTTATTAACCCGGTTGGAGCGGAAGAAAGTACGGCACCTGTAATAGAACGTGATGAAACGGCTTTTTCAAATGTACAACCTGTTGATGTGGCTACAAAGGACGAACAGTCATCCAATTTTGAACCGATTAATCGTGAAGAGATTCGTATCATTCCTGGAGGACAGTCAATCGGTGTTCAATTAGAAACAATGGGGGTATTAGTTGTCGGTCATCATTCTATTCAAGGTAAACAGGGGGTACTATCTCCAGGACAAGATGCAAAAGTAATGATAGGTGACATGATTGTTGAAATAAACGGCAATCCAATTAGAGAGATGAATGAAATCAAAACGCTCGTGAATAAAGCTGGTAAACAAAATGAACCTTTAAAAATCAAGTTACGAAGAGGGAACAAACTACATGAAACATCTTTGCAACCCGTTCTAGATAAACGTGACAATGAATATAAGATAGGGCTCTATATTAGAGATTCTGCAGCAGGAATTGGAACGATGACGTTTTATGATCCAGATAGTAAACGATATGGAGCATTGGGACATGTGATTTCAGATATGGATACGAGAAAGCCAATTGATATGGTAAGAGGTACAATTGTTCGTTCCTCGGTTGTTGATATAGAAAAGGGAGACCAAGGAACCCCGGGCGAAAAACATGCAAGATTTTCAGCAGATAGAAACATATTGGGGAGTATTATAAAAAACACTCCACATGGGATTTTTGGTGTACTGGATAAAGGTATTAAGAACGGTAAGTACGATGAACCACTACCCATCACTCGTGCACATGAAGTAAAAGAAGGACCAGCCAAAATACTAACAGTTGTTGATGATGAAAAAGTCGAAGAATTTGATATTGAAATTGTAAGCTCTGTACCCCAGAAAAAGCCAGATATTAAAGGAATGGTAATAAAAATCACGGATCCGAAACTTATGGAGAGTACAGGAGGCATTGTACAAGGGATGAGTGGAAGTCCGATTATCCAAGACGGAAAAATAGTTGGCGCGGTCACCCATGTGTTTGTAAATGACCCGACATCTGGATACGGTATCCATATTGAATGGATGCTCCAAGATGCAGGAATTAATATAGAAGAGAAAACAGAAACGATGGCTCAGGCTAGTTGAATCCTTTGTCGAACTTGTAACAGACGAGACTCTGTTACAAGTTTTTTGTTTTTCTTGTCGAATATTATCGAATCAAAAAGAAAATTGACGAGAATATAGTGAAATATTTAAATTTACAAATTCTTTTAAAATAAAGAAGGATAATTCATTCTTTTGTAGAATATGTAAAAAGAAAAGGAAATAATAAGGAGGATTCATAGAGTGGAGCGTATATCGGTATGTTTAGTCGATGATAACCCAGAGTTGGTGTCATTAATGGAAGAATATTTTGATGAACAAGAGGATATTGAAGTAATTGGAACCGCTTCTAATGGAAAAGAATGTTTAGAGATGTTAGAAGTTTTGGAACCAGATATACTTATTTTAGATATTATTATGCCTCATATTGATGGTATTGCAGTATTAAATCAATTAAAGTCCATGGAATTGACTAAAACACCTCAAGTCATCATGTTGACAGCTTTTGGGCAAGAGGAAGTAATGAAAAAAGCCGTAGAATTCGGTGCGTCCTACTTTATCTTAAAGCCATTTGATTTGGATCATCTTGCAGACCGAATTCGCACAATCAACACTAATACAGAATTTAAAACAAAAGTACCAAAGCAGAAAAAAGTGACGAAAACACATAATCTTGAAGCAAATATTACGAATATAATACACGAAATAGGGGTACCGGCTCATATTAAAGGATATATGTATTTACGTGAAGCGATAACCATGGTTTATAATGATATTGAACTATTGGGGTCCATTACAAAGACTCTTTATCCACAAATCGCCAAAAAGTTCAATACTACTGCGTCTAGAGTGGAACGGGCTATACGGCATGCTATAGAAGTCGCTTGGAATAGAGGGAATATTGACTCTATTTCGGCTTTATTCGGTTATACAATTAATATTTCAAAAGCAAAACCAACCAATTCGGAGTTTATCGCTATGGTTGCCGACAGATTGCGATTGGAACATCAAGTCAGCTGATAAAAATACCAACGAATGGAAAGTCTATTCGTTGGTATTTTATTTGTACAAATAAATTAGGTATTCTGAATCGAATACAGTAATTTAAAGATAACGTTATATTATTTTACGACTGATTTTTCAACAAAATAGGATTGATATAATGAACGGATTGCACGTTCTAGATCCGATGCTTGAATGCCGAACATCATCGATACTTCAGATGAACCTTGGTTAATCATGTCGATATTAACTTTTGCTTTAGTGAAAGCTTCTGTAGCCTGGTTGGCAACCCCGATTGAATTAACAAGTCCTTCTCCTACAACCATGATAATTGCAATTCCTCTTGAAATACTAACTGTATCCGGATGTAGTTCATTCTTGATACGTTCAATGATGACATGTTCTTTTTCCCGAGGCAAGTTTCTTTCTCGGAATATAACTGACATATTATCAATACCTGAAGGAGCATGCTCAAAAGATACGCCTTCATCTTCAAAGATATTTAACAGTTTACGTCCGAACCCAATTTCACGGTTCATCAAATATTTACTTACGAATAGATTGCAGAAACCTGTATCACTTGCAATTCCTGTAACTACTTGCCCGTTTAAATCTCTTTCAGCAACAATTAACGTTCCTTCAGCGGTAGGATTATTTGTGTTTTTAATCGCTACCGGGATCTTCGCGTGATATGCTGGGATCAATGCTTCATCATGAAATACGGAAAACCCTGCATAGGAAAGTTCACGCATTTCCCTATAGGTAAGCTTTGTAATTTTTTTCGGATTAGGAACAAAAGCAGGATTGACAGAATAGACAGAGTCAACGTCCGTAAAATTCTCATATAGCTCAGCATTCACTCCAGCTGCAACTATTGATCCTGTTATATCTGAGCCGCCACGTGAGAATGTTACAAGTTTCCCTTCTTTCGTGTAGCCGAAGAAACCTGGAATTACCAATACTCCTTCGCGTTCCTTTAATTCCCGTATTTTATCGAAGCTTTCCGGTAATATCTGTGCATTTCCTGGTTCATCACTTAGAATTAATCCCGCTTCTTTAGGATTCACATAAGAAGCGTGTATACCTATCTTATTTAAGTATGCGCTGAGCATTTTTGCTGAGCTGTCTTCACCGATTGCTTTTACAGCATCCATCAAACTTTCTTTATTTGGATGTAGTTTTTGAACCTTTTTTAAAGATACTGCAAACTCTTCCAATAAATCACGTGGGAGGTCGAGCTCAGTTACAATCTCGGTTAAACGTTCCATGATGATGTTCAGTTGATGTTCGTATGGTAATTGATTGATGTATGCTTTTCCAAGATCGATTAGCAAGTCGGTCATTTTAGTGTCTTCTTTGTATCGTTTTCCTGGAGCAGACACAACGATAAATTTGCGGCTCGCATCATCCTTTACAATATTTGCAACTTTAATTAACTGGTTAGCACTGGCCATTGAACTGCCGCCAAATTTTGCGACCTTCATTCATTCTCCCCCTGACACAATAAAATATAATTTTCTAATAATCATACCATAAAAAAGTCAAAAAATGACGAAAATGAACAAAAAAGTTTGCAAAATAAAAAACTCTTCTTATGAGAGAGAAGAGTTAATGTAATTAGGAACATTTTAAACGAAAGTATTGATTTTAAGCGTCAATCGAATTACCCTTTTTAACTTTAATATTCCTTTTCCTGTCCCGAAAGATGATAAACCCTCCAAGGAATCCAACTCCCACTATAAAGAGTAATAACCCGACAGAAAATTGTATCCATGAATACACAAAAATTGTATAAAAGTCATTGAATAATGTATCACGCATCAGTTTAATTCCAATTGCGGCAATAACCCCAGGAATCAAAAGTATAATAATCGCCAAATTTCTAACCATGTAAATTCCCCTTTAGTTCACTTGTAAAATACATCTTATAATAAAGTATAACAAAATAAACATTAATTCGGTATTAAATCGTCATTTGTTCGTTGAAAATACATAATGAACATAGATTACTACTAAGATTTTTTGATACACTTCGCATTCCAAGGTCTTTTTATTAGCCTTCTGAGAAGCGTGAAGTATACTATGCAGTAATTATCACAATCAATTTAACATTGCTAATTAATTCATGTTAAAGTATCATATAGGTATGCAATATAATGCAAAGGTGGTGAGGCGATGAAAAAAGTGTTGATTGTCGGTGCTGGTAGGGGAGGCACAGCCTTAATAAAAATCATCCAATCCACTGCGAGTATGCAAATTGTAGCAGTAGTCGATCATAATGAAACAGCTCCAGGTTTAGCTTTAGCTAAGAAATTACATATCAATACAGGAACTGAATGGAAAGAATGGCTGGATCATGACATCGATATTATGATTGAAGCTACTGGGGATAATACTGTACTGGAAGAAATGATACGTTCAAGAAAAGACAAGACAGTCGTAGTTCCAGGAGCAGTAGCCTACATCATATCGGAACTTGTTGAAGAGAAAGGTGCATTACTCGAGCAAATTAAACTACAAAGTGACAATCAAGAGTTGATTCTCAATCACATTCGTGATGGAATGATCGTAATAGACAATCAAGAAATTATTCGATTTGTGAATGAGAAGGCCGCTGAAATAGTCGGTATCCCTAAGAATGACTTTATAGGTACCCCTATCCAAGATGTAATAAAAAATTCACGTTTACCACAAGTGCTTAAAAGTCGGGAAAAAGAAATTAATAAAAAGTTTACGCTGGATAACGGTAAACAGATTATCTCCACAAGAATCCCACTTATTAGTGAGCGAGGTGAATTGGTTGGTGCCTTTACATTATTTAAGGATATTACGGAAGTCGTCAAACTCGCAGAAGAAAATACCGACTTGATAGAAGTAAAGAATATGCTTGAGGCAATCATAAAATCATCGGATGAAGCAATTAGTGTAGTGGACGAAAAAGGTAACGGCATCATGATCAACCCTGCATATACAAGGATAACAGGTTTAACTGAGGCAGAGGTCATTGGGAAACCTGCCACCGTGGATATCCACGAAGGGGAGAGCATGCATATGAAGGTATTGCAAACAGGCAAAGCCTACCGCGGAGTCCGGATGAAAGTCGGTCAGTATAAAAAAGATGTTATTGTGAATATTGCACCTATTATAGTAAAAGGTAAAATTCGTGGAAGTGTTGGGGTACTTCATGATGTTTCAGAAATCCAAGCATTGACAAAAGAACTCAAGCTAGCAAAGCAACTTATTAGAAGCCTTGAGGCCAAGTATACTTTTGGCGATATTATCGGATCTTCTCCTGAGTTGCAACTTGCCCTGGAACAAGCAAAAGTCGGTGCGAGAACACCAGCCACTGTATTACTTAGAGGTGATTCCGGCACTGGTAAGGAATTGTTTGCCCACGCCATCCATAATGAAAGCATTCGTAAACATAATAAATTTATACGGGTTAATTGTGCTGCCATAAATGAGAGACTGCTCGAAATCGAATTATTTGGTCTGGAATCAACCACGGAACAAGAAACGAAAATCGGTGCGTTTGAAGAAGCTCACAAAGGCAGTGTATTCCTAGATGAAATCGGGGAACTTTCCTTAAATATGCAATCAAAGATATTACGTGTATTGGAAGAAAAAGAAATCATCCGTGTAGGCGGCAGGGAACCAATTCCGGTAGATGTGAGAATAATTACAGCAACTAACCTGAATTTAGAAAGAGCGATTCATAATCGTACTTTCAGGGAGGATCTGTACTATCGGTTAAATCGCTTGCCGATATTTATACCATCACTAAGCGAGAGGAAATCTGATATTCCGGAATTATCGTATCATCTCATTCAAAAACTGAACAGTGATTACGGGAGAAACGTCAAAAGTATTAGTGAAGAAGCAGTTGATTTGTTGGAACAATACCACTGGCCAGGAAATGTGAGAGAGCTTGAAAATATATTAGGTAGAGCGATGATTTTTATGGATAATCAGGAAGAAGTGATTACGAAAGATCACTTACCAAAACTAGAGCAGAACTCGGAAGATGAAAAGCAATCCAATCTACTTTTTCCAGAATGGGAATCATTATCTGAAGCAGTCGAAACGTTTGAAAGGGATTATATTAACAAAGTATATAAGAGTAATGGTTTCAACAAAACAAAAACCGCACAGGCATTGGATATATCCATTCGAAATCTTTATTATAAAATAGAGAAGTATCAGCTTGAATAATGTTATCTAAAAATAGTAAAGCGCTTACATTCAGCCGTTTAAATGTTTTACCAATAAATTAAAACATGGAGGAATCAAAATGGAAATCTTTAACGTCATGGGTAAATACGATTATGAACAATTGATTTTATGTCAAGATAAGGCATCTGGTCTCAAGGCAATTATTGCAATTCATGATACAACTTTAGGTCCTGCTTTAGGTGGAACAAGAATGTGGACGTATGATTCAGAAGAAGCAGCAATTGAAGATGCATTACGGTTGGCAAAAGGTATGACATATAAAAATGCCGCTGCCGGATTAGATTTAGGTGGAGGAAAAACTGTTATTATAGGTGATCCAAGAAAAGATAAGAATCCTGAAATGTTCCGGGCATTTGGCCGTTATATTCAAGGATTGGGTGGTCGTTATATTACGGCTGAGGATGTCGGTACTACAACTGAGGATATGGATCTTATTCATTTAGAAACGGAGTATGTTACAGGCATTTCCCCGAATACACCAGGAGCAGCCGGAAATCCATCACCAGTGACTGCTTATGGAGTCTACCAAGGGATGAAAGCGACTGCTAAAGAAGCGTTCGGAAGTGATTCACTTGAAGGTAAAATTATAGCCGTTCAAGGGGTTGGAAACGTAGCTTATGCATTATGCGAATATCTCCACAACGAAGGCGCAGAATTGATTGTAACAGATATTAACGAGGACTCAGTGAAGCGTGCAGTTGAGAACTTTGGGGCTAAAGCAGTCGGTCCGAATGAAATTTATCGGGTAGATTGTGATATATTTGCTCCATGTGCATTAGGAGCAATTATTAATGATGAGACACTTCCTCAATTTAAAGCGAAAGTCATCGCTGGCTCAGCGAATAATCAATTGGCTGAGGATAGACATGGTGATGCCTTGCATGAGATGGGGATCATTTATGCTCCAGATTATGTAATCAATGCCGGGGGAGTAATTAATGTCGCTGATGAGCTCGCTGGGTATAACAAAGAAAGAGCATTGAAAAAGGTAGGAATCATTTATTCCAATCTTGAGCGAGTATATGAAATTTCTAAAAGAGATAATGTACCTACTTATGTTGCAGCAGATCGAATGGCGGAAGAAAGAATCAATGCAAAACGTCAATCCCGGAGTCAGTTTTTAACAAATGAACGCCATATTTTAAATAGATAGTAAAATGCTTGCTAATGCGAAAGGAGCGGTTCTACATGGCAGAAGATTATGATTTAGTCATACTAGGGGGAGGTACTGGCGGTTATGTCGCGGCTATTCGTGCTTCTCAACTTGGATTAAAGACAGCAATAGTTGAAAATGGAAAGCTCGGTGGTACTTGTCTTCATCGAGGATGTATACCATCAAAAGCGTTGCTTCGGAGCGCTGAGGTTTATCGCCAAACTCTAGAGGCAGCAACTTTTGGGATTGAGACGAAGGATACTCGACTGGACTTCTTAAAAGTACAAGAGAGAAAAAATACTATAGTGGAAAATCTGCACAAAGGTGTCCAGAGTCTAATGAAGAAAGGAAAGATCGATGTCTATCATGGTTTCGGAAGAATTCTTGGACCCAGTATATTCTCTCCAATGCCTGGAACGATATCGGTTGAGTACGAAAATGGAGACGAGAATACAATTTTAACACCTAAAAATGTCATTGTCGCGACAGGTTCACATCCTAGAAGTCTTCCAGGGCTAGATATTGATGGAGAGTACGTGATGTCTTCTGATGAAGCACTGCAAATGGAGGCTTTGCCGGAATCCATCATAATCGTTGGCGGTGGTGTTATCGGAATTGAATGGGCCTCGATGTTGAGGGACTTTGGTGTTGAAGTGACCGTAATAGAGTATGGGAAACAAATCTTACCGACTGAGGACCACGCAATTTCAAGAGAAATGGAACGCTTACTTAAGAAAAAAGGAATAAAATTTGTAAAGGAAGCAAATGTACTCGGTGATACCTTACAAATAGAGAATGGTGTGACGATTAAAGCGGAAGTTAAAGGTGAACCAACTTCCTTTACAGCTGATAAAATCCTAGTTTCTGTTGGACGTGCAGCTAATGTGGAGAACATTGGATTGAATAATACGGATATTCAGCTGGAAAATGGGTTTATAAAAACGAATCAACATTTTCAAACAAAAGAATCACATATCTATGCGATTGGTGATGTTATAGGAGGTATGCAACTAGCCCATGTTGCTTCCCATGAAGGTATCCATGCTGTGGAGCATATCGCTAATCAACAACCGATGCCCATTGATTACGAAGCTGTATCAAGTTGCATTTATTCCAACCCTGAAGCAGCCAGTGTGGGATTAACAGAAGCGGAAGCAAAAGAACGAGGTTTCGATATTAAAGTGGGTAAATTCCCATTTCAAGCTGTCGGTAAGGCACTGGTTTACGGTGAATCGGCTGGATTTGTGAAGATAATAGCAGATAAGAATACAGAGGATGTACTTGGAGTCCATATGATTGGGCCACATGTTACTGATATGATATCAGAAGCTGGGTTAGCAAAAATGCTCGATGCAACCCCGTGGGAAATTGCAGGGACAATCCATCCTCATCCTACGCTATCTGAAGCGATAGGGGAAGCCGCATTAGCTGTTGATGGAAAACAGATTCATGGTTGATGATTGAAGATAGAAGGAGTGAACCGATAATGGGTAATAAACGTCATGAGAAAATTGGCTTAAGCGAGGAACAAGTTTTAGAGATGTACAAAACGATGTTGCTTGCAAGGAAAATCGATGAACGCATGTGGTTATTAAATCGTTCTGGTAAGATTCCTTTCGTAATTTCCTGTCAAGGTCAAGAAGCGGCACAGGTAGGAGCAGCATTTGCTCTTGATAGACAAAAGGATTGGACAGCACCTTATTACCGTGATCTTGGAGTAGTATTAGCTTTTGGCATGACTCCTAAAGACTTGATGTTATCTGCTTTCGCAAAAGCAGAGGATCCAAACTCCGGCGGAAGACAAATGCCAGGACACTTTGGTCAGAAGAAAAACAGGATCCTAACAGGCTCATCTCCAGTTACAACCCAGTTACCTCATGCAGTAGGGGTCGCTTTAGCTGGGAAGATGGAGAAACAAGATTTTGTTTCCTTTGTCACTTTAGGTGAAGGGTCATCAAACCAAGGAGACTTCCATGAAGGGTTAAACTTTGCTGGTGTTCATAAGCTACCTGTAATTACGATGGTTGAGAATAATAAATATGCCATTTCTGTTCCATTTGACAGGCAAGTTGCGAGTGAAAATATATCGATTCGTGCGAGTAGTTATGGAATGCACGGTATAACAGTTGATGGTAATGATCCGATTGCAGTTTATGAAGCGGTAAAAGACGCAAGGGAACGGGCTATAAATGGTGAGGGACCATCATTGATCGAGGCGGTTACCTATCGTCTAACTGCTCACTCCAGTGATGATGATGACCGTACGTACCGTGAAAAAGAAGAAATTGAAGAAGCGAAAAAGCATGATTGTGTACTCACTTTCTCTAATTACTTAAAAGAGGTGGGTGTACTGACAGAAGAACTAGATGAAAAGATACATGCCGAAGTTAAAGAACTGGTTAATGAGGCAACGGAATATGCGGAAGAAGCGCCATATGCTGCACCGGAACATGCTTTACGTTTTGTTTACGAGGAATAGGAGGGAGAAACTGTCATGGCAGTCATGTCTTATATACAGGCGGTAACCACTGCTTTACGAGAAGAAATGCAACGCGATGAAAAGGTATTTATTTTAGGTGAAGATGTTGGTAAAAAAGGTGGGGTTTTCAAAGCTACAGACGGATTATACGAAGAATTTGGAGGAGATCGAGTCCTTGATACACCATTATCAGAGTCTGCGATAGCCGGGGTTGGAATCGGTGCAGCAATGTATGGAATGCGCCCGGTAGCTGAGATGCAATTTGCAGATTTCATTATGCCGGCGGTAAATCAAATTATCTCGGAAGCTGCAAAAATCCGGTATAGATCCAATAATGACTGGAACGCTCCAATCACAATCCGAGCACCTTATGGTGGAGGAGTGCATGGCGCTTTATACCACTCACAGTCAGTAGAAGCAGTATTCGCCAATCAGCCTGGTTTGAAAATTGTTATGCCGTCCACCCCTTTTGATGTCAAAGGATTATTGAAAGCTGCAATTCGCGATAATGATCCTGTACTGTTTTTCGAACATAAACGTGCTTATAGACTTATTAAGGGAGAAGTTCCAGACGAAGATTATGTACTACCGATCGGAAAAGCTGATGTGAAAAGAGAAGGTGATGATATTACGGTCATTACTTATGGTTTAGGGGTACACTTTGCACTGCAAGCAGCTGAAAAGC
Organism: Oceanobacillus luteolus; assembly: GCF_023715655.1. GTDB lineage: Bacteria > Bacillota > Bacilli > Bacillales > Amphibacillaceae > Oceanobacillus > Oceanobacillus luteolus. Next base: position 142,994 of record NZ_JAMBON010000001.1, read on the forward strand.
TGGCGGAGGATGGAATCGATACTCATATCCTTGACCTTCGTACAGTCTATCCGCTTGATCAAGAAGCAATTATTGAAGCAGCAAAGAAAACGGGTAAAGTATTGCTTGTAACTGAAGATAACAAAGAAGGTAGTATTATAGGAGAAGTGGCAGCGATAATTGCTGAGAATTGTCTGTTCGATCTGGACGCACCCGTTATGCGCCTTGCTGGACCTGATGTCCCTGCAATGCCATATTCTCCACCAATGGAAAAATTCTTCATGATCAATCCTGACAAAGTCGAAAAGGCATGTCGTGACTTAGCTGAATTTTAATGCAGAAGGAGGTTAAAAAATAATGGCTTTAGAGAAAATTACAATGCCCCAACTTGGAGAAAGTGTAACAGAGGGAACGATTACAACTTGGCTCGTTAAACCTGGAGACAAGATTAGTAAATACGATCCAATTGCCGAAGTAATGACAGATAAAGTGAATGCTGAGGTGCCCTCTTCCTTTTCAGGCACCATCAAGGAATTGACAGCTGAAGAAGGAGAAACTCTAGCTGTCGGAGAAGTGATTTGTCATATTGAAATCGAAGGTGGCGAAAGTGAAATCACTTCGAGCACCAGTAATGAACCTAATGGTAAAACGACGGAAGACACAAAGGAAGCGGATGAAGATCAATCGATGAAAAAAAGATATTCACCTGCGGTATTAAGATTAGCGCAAGAAAATGATATCGATTTGAATCTTGTCAACGGAACTGGAAGAGGTGGCCGAATTACAAGAAAAGATATCGAGAAAATAATTGCAAGTGGCGAGATTCCAACGCAGAAAGAAGAACAAGTGGTTCGGGAACAAGAATCAGCATCTCAACAGCAAGTGCAACCGAAGCAAACAATCAAGAGTGATGAGAATACAACTAAAGCAGGAGATGTTGAAATTCCTGTAACTGGTGTCCGGAAGGCTATTGCACAGAAAATGGTCACTTCTACCACAGAAATTCCCCATGCTTGGATGACTATAGAAGTAGATGTTACTGATTTAGTTCGCTTACGTAACTCCCTAAAAACAGAATTTAAAGCACAAGAAGGTTATAATCTGACTTATTTTGCGTTCTTCGTAAAGGCGGTCGCTCAAGCGTTGAAAGAATTTCCGCAGCTTAATAGCACATGGGCCGGGGATAAGATTATCCAGCGTAAAGACATCAATATTTCCATTGCTGTAGCAAATGAACAAGAATTATTTGTTCCAGTAATCAAACATGCTGACGAAAAATCGATAAAAGGAATTGCCCGTGAGATTAATGAATTAGCTATTAAAGCGAGAAGTGGTAAATTAACATCAGAGGACATGAGTGGAGGTACATTCACTCTAAATAATACCGGTACATTCGGTTCTGTCCAATCGATGGGGATCATCAACCACCCACAAGCTGCGATATTACAGGTGGAATCAATAGTGAAGCGTCCGGTTATCATCAATGATATGTTTGCAGCAAGAGATATGGTTAATCTTTGTTTATCTTTAGATCATAGAATTTTGGATGGATTAATTTGCGGAAGGTTCTTGAACCGATTGAAAGAGATTCTTCAACAAACAAATGAAGAGACTACTTCTATTTATTAGGAAGATAGCGCAAGATGCCTGAGTTGTTTGAATTGAAATAAACAACATTAATTGATAAGCTGATTTATGTAATTTAATTATTTATCAGTATCCTAGAAGGGAGAGATAACGATGGATTTCAACCTATTTATGAATGACATAGTAGATGCCGCTCGTAAAGATATAACTGAAGCCGGCTACGAGGAATTAAAAACACCTGAAGAGGTTGATGAGGCTCTTAAGCGAGATGGTACAACCTTAGTTATGATTAATTCCACATGTGGATGTGCTGGAGGTATCGCTCGTCCAGCAGCAGCTAACTCCATACATTATGATAAACGCCCAGATCATTTAGTGACTGTGTTCGCTGGTCAGGATCGGGAAGCAACAGAGAGAGCAAGAGAATATTTTGAAGGATTTCCGCCATCGTCTCCATCCTTTGCATTGATGAAGGACGGAAAGATTGTCACGATGTTAGAGCGTCATGATATCGAAGGATATAATGCTATTGATGTGACCAATAAGCTTCAAAAGCTATATGACGAACACTGCAACGAAGTTTAAACCACACCAATAGAGACTGACATCATTTCGTCAGTCTCCTTTTTGCTTACATAAATGTAGTTGGTTTTAGTTAGATGACACAATATCTTGATTAGGAATTTAAGTGAACAGGTTATTAGATAAAGAAAGCTAGGCCGGCAGTCAGAGTTGATAAAAGCATTAGTGCAATCATAATATAAATAATTAACTTTGTTCTGCGCTCACGTTTTGACTTTCTTTTTGCATATGATTGTTTCGACATCTTACGGACCTCCTTAACGAGAATGCTACTGTATGTATTTTAACGTGAATTTACACATTGGACAAGTAGAAATCCCTTTGAAATAAGTTTATCACTCAATTGTTGGATATAGGGGGAATGAAATTATGGAAAAGCCTGCAAATGAAAAAGCAAAGTGGGAAGCTCAAGTTGAAAAAACATTAAAGCGCTTTCCTGAACGTAAAGAAAACTTTCACACATCCTCAACAATCCCGGTAGAAAGATTATACGGAACGGAGGAAGAAAATTATGAGCTAGGATTTCCTGGTGAGTTTCCTTATTTACGTGGAATCCAACCAACAATGTATCGCAGTCGGTTGTGGACGATGCGTCAATATGCAGGATTTGGTTCGGCAACTGAAACAAATAAACGTTTTCGTTACTTATTAGACCAGGGGCAGACAGGTCTATCCGTTGCTTTCGATCTTCCTACTCAAATAGGTTATGATTCTGATGATGTGATGAGTGAAGGGGAAGTAGGTAAGGTTGGAGTAGCAATTGATACATTGGCGGATATGGAGAGATTGTTAGACGAAATTCCGCTCGATAAGGTAAGTACATCCATGACAATCAACGCCCCGGCAGCTGTTTTATTATGCATGTATATAGCTGTAGGGGAAAAGCAGGGAGTACCTTCGGAAAAATTAACTGGTACCATTCAAAATGATATTCTAAAAGAGTATATTGCGAGAGGCACTTATATTTTCCCTCCAAAACCTTCCATGCGACTGATTACAAATATATTTGAATATTGCCAGAAGAACTTACCTAAATTTAATACGATCAGTATATCTGGCTACCATATTCGCGAGGCAGGATCTAATGCTGTACAGGAAGTTGCTTTTACACTGGCTAATGGAATGGCTTATGTAGAAGCTGCTATGGAGTCAGGTTTAGATGTTGATTCCTTTGCTCCTCGCTTAGCTTTTTTCTTTAACGCACATAACAACTTCTTTGAAGAAATTGCAAAGTTCCGAGCAGCAAGAAGAATTTGGGCAAAGATTATGAAAGAGCGTTACAACGCCAAAGATCCAAAAAGCTGGAAGCTCCGTTTTCATACACAGACTGGAGGCTCGACACTTACCGCTCAGCAACCTGATAATAATATTGTGCGGGTAACAATGCAAGCTCTTGCTGCAGTGTTGGGAGGTACACAAAGTCTGCATACAAATTCACGAGATGAAGCGCTGGCGTTACCGACGGAAGATTCAGCAAGGATTGCACTCCGCACACAACAAATCATTGCCCATGAAAGTGGTGTAGCGGACACGGTAGACCCACTTGGTGGCTCATATTATGTCGAGGCGTTAACTGATGAAATTGAAGAGCAAGTGATGAAATATATTGAGCGAATCCAAAAGTATGGTGGAGCTGTTCAAGCGATTGAAGAAGGATATATGCAACGTGAAATTCATCAAAATGCCTATGAGACCCAGAAACGAATTGAAAATGGAGAAGAAATTATTGTAGGTCTAAATAAGTTCAAACTTGAAGAAGAGCTTAACCCAGAACTATTAAAAGTGGATGAAGCACTTGGAAAGGAACAAATCGAAAATTTAGAACAAGTGCGTAGTGAACGTAACCAATCAGACGTAAATAGACATCTGCAAGAATTACGAAATCAGGCAAAAGACCCGAACGCAAATCTTATTCCATATATTTTAGAAGCCGTGCGAAACTATGCATCTATTGGTGAGATTTGCAATGTGCTTAGAAAAGAGTTTGGTGAGTATACAGGATCTTAAGGGGGAAAGATTGATGGAGAAAATAAGGATATTAATCGCCAAGCCTGGGCTGGATGGGCACGATCGTGGAGCCTTAGTAATTGCTCAAGCGATGCGCGACCATGGAATGGAAGTAATTTATACCGGGTTACGCCAGTCACCAGTGCAAATTGCAACAGCAGCAATTCAAGAAGACGTGGATATCATTGGTCTATCTTCCCTATCTGGTGCACACAACACGCTTTTTCCTAAAGTGATTGAAGAACTGGAGAAACGTAATGCTGGGGATATCCCGGTCATTGCAGGAGGAGTCATCCCGAATGAAGATATCCCGTTCTTGCTGGAGAAGGGAATTAAAAGAATTTTTACGAGTGGCTCTTCAACAGAGGAAATGGCAAGATACATTAAAGGCTTGTTACGGCCGGATGAATTGGCAACACCACCAAAGAAAATTGCTCATATTGGAATCGCCGTCCATAAAATTGAAGATGCATTACCATTTTACACAGATGGTCTAGGTCTCGTAGTCGAATCAATTGAAGAGGTTGAATCGGAAGGTGTTAAGATTGCTTTCTTAAAAGTCGGCGAAACTCGCATTGAATTGTTGGAACCACTTTATGAAAGCTCTCCTATTCAAGGGTTTTTAGATAAAAAAGGGGAAGGTATCCATCATATTGCTTTTGAAGTGGATGACATACATCCTAGAATCACCCAACTTAAACATAAAGGGGTCAAATTAATCAACGAAGAACCAAAATCAGGTGCGCATCAAAGTGAGATTGCATTCATTCATCCTAAATCAACCCATGGCGTGTTAGTCGAATTGTGCCAGCAGGCTAAGGGAAGTGAAGAATAATGGACATCTATGATAAAATAAATGAGCTATATGATAAACGAAGACAAGTGGAGTTAGGCGGCGGGGATGAAAGAATAGCCAAGCAGCATGCCAAGGGTAAAATGACTGCAAGGGAGCGGATTGACTATTTAGTAGACGAAGGCAGCTTTGTAGAACTGAACCCATTCATCGAGACACAGACTGCAGATTTCAGCATGAACGGCACCTCCGGTGGAAAAGGTGAGGGAGTCGTTACGGGCTATGCTACAATTAATGGCAATCCTGTCTATTTGTTTGCCCAAGATTTTACCGTGTTCGGAGGAGCACTTGGAGCGATGCACGGTAAAAAAATAGCAGCGGTTATGGATCTCGCAGCAAAATCAAAGGTACCGTTTATTGGACTAAATGATTCAGGAGGAGCACGTATTCAAGAAGGCGTATCCTCCTTGGATGGATACGGTCACGTTTTCTATCGGAATTCCATTTATTCTGGTGTCATCCCACAAATCTCTGTCATTATGGGGCCTAGTGCGGGAGGAGCAGTTTACTCACCAGCAATTACTGACTTTGTCATCATGGTTGAAGAAACTTCTCAAATGTTCATAACTGGACCAAAAGTAATCGAAGCTGTAACGGGGGAGAAAATCACTTCAGAAGACTTAGGTGGAGCGTACATTCATAATTCAAAGAGTGGAAATGCACATTTGAAGGCAGCGACAGAGGAAGAAGCTTTAGATGCTGTTAAGAAATTGTTGTCTTATATTCCACCTAACTTTGAAAGTAAGGCAAAGCCTTCATCTTATGAAACAAAAGGAATCGAGGAAGAATTACGTCCAGATTTAACAGACTTAATTCCTTTTGATTCCGTTAGGCCATATGATGTAAAGAGTGTTATTGAAGATGTAGTCGATGAGGATAGTTTCTTTGAGATTCATCCAGATTTCGCAAAAAATATCGTCGTTGGCTTTGCTCGAATTAAAGGAGAATCGGTGGGACTTGTTTGTAACCAGCCTAAGTATATGGCGGGAGGACTTGATATTGATTCAAGTGACAAAGCAGCAAGATTCATTCGGTTCTGCGACTGTTTTAATATACCGATTATAACTTTCGAAGATGTGACAGGATTTTTCCCTGGTGTAAAACAAGAACACGGTGGAATCATTCGTCATGGAGCGAAAATACTTTATGCATATTCAGAGGCAACCGTACCGAAAATAACAGTTATAACTAGAAAAGCTTATGGTGGAGCATACGTAGCTTTAAACAGTAAATCAATCGGGGCAGATCTAGTCTATGCTTGGCCAAATGCTGAAATTGCTGTAATGGGACCAGAGGGAGCGGTCAATATTATATATGCTAAAGAAATCGCCGAGAGTGATCATCCTGAAAAGTTGCGCCAAGAAAAGATAAATGACTACCGGGAGAAGTTTGCCAACCCATATGTCGCTGCGGGATTAGGTATGGTAGATGATGTGATCGATCCAAGGGAAACAAGGATCAAGCTCATTCAAGCATTAGAGATGCTTCGAAATAAACAGGAAGAACGTCCACATAAAAAGCATGGGAATATTCCGCTTTAAGGACGGTAAAGTAGTGGAGGCTATATCATGATTACAGTAAATGAAGACAGATTAGTAGAGGAATTTTTAGAACTAGTACAAGTTGATTCAGAAACAAAGCATGAGGAAGAGATTGCTCGTGTCTTAAAACAGAAATTTAGTGCACTAGGCGTCGAAGTGATCGAAGATGATAGTATCGAAAAAACAGGCCATGGTGCAGGGAATTTAATTTGTACATTAAGAGGGACATTACCAAATGTTGAGCCGATTTATTTTACATCTCACATGGATACTGTTGTCCCGGGAAAAAATATAAAACCGGTTATAGAAGACGGATATATCAAGTCTGATGGCACAACAATTTTAGGTGCTGATGATAAGGCTGGATTAGCGGCTATTTTAGAAATGATTCGATTACTAAAAGAAGAGGAGATTCCTCACGGTGATATTCAATTTATAATAACCGTTGGTGAAGAATCAGGTTTGGTTGGTGCAAAGGCATTGGACCCTTCTTTAATAAAAGCTTCCTATGGTTATGCTATTGATAGCAACGGTGAAGTTGGTGATATTATCGTCGCAGCTCCAAACCAAGCAAAGATTTTTGCAACGATTATTGGAAAAACCGCCCATGCAGGTGTGGAGCCGGAGAAGGGAGTATCTGCAATCACTCTTGCAGCAAAAGCTATCTCGAAGATGAATCTAGGTCGTATCGATGAAGAGACAACTGCGAATATTGGAAGGTTTGAAGGTGGGAAGCAAACCAATATTGTAGCAGATCATGTGGAAATTCTTGCAGAAGCACGTTCATTGAGCCGGGAAAAATTAGACAAACAGACAGCTGCCATGAAAGAGGCTTTTGAGAAAACAGCTGAAGAGCTTGGCGGAGAAGCAAGAGTGGAAATTAAACTGATGTATCCCGGATATAAACAAAAGAGTGGAGATCAAGTAGTAGAAGTTGCTAGAAGAGCAGCAAAAGCGATTGGAAGAGAAAGTAAGCTGCTTAAGAGTGGTGGGGGCAGTGACGCTAACATAATCGCTGGTTTTGGTATTCCGACTGTAAACCTAGCGGTAGGTTATGAGGAAATCCATACCACTGACGAAAGAATTGCAATTCATGACTTAGTGAAAATCACTGAATTGATCACTGCAATTGTAAAAGAATCGACAAATTAACATACAAGCACCTTATAAGTCATTTAGTCTGGCTTATAAGGTGCTTTTTCTATGATATAATATAAGAAAGAATCTATAAAGGATGTTTAACATGTCTAAATTGAAGCGACCCACCAAAAGAAGAATAATTTTTCATATAGACATGAATAGCTTTTATGCCTCTGTTGAGATGGCCTTTAACCCGGATTTGAAAGGGAAGCCCATTGCCATTGCGGGTAACCCTGAAGAACGTAAAGGAGTCATCGTAACGAGCAGCTATGAGGCGCGGGCAAAAGGTGTGCGCACGACTATGAATGTTTGGGAAGCAAAAAAGCTTTGTCCAGAATTAATTGTCTTGAAACCAAATTTTGAACGTTATCGAGCTGCTTCACGGGAAATTTTCAAAATGATGTCCGAAATTACTCATCTTGTACAGCCTGTATCCATTGATGAAGGGTATATCGATGTGACAGATGTTCATGATCAAGGCACACCGATTGAAATTGCCCAAAACCTGCAAAAACGTATTCTGGATGAGCTTGATTTACCCTGTAGTATAGGGATAGCTCCGAATAAGTTTCTTGCTAAAATGGGATCAGATAGAAAAAAACCACTTGGCATTACGATTATGCGCAAACGAGAATTACCGATGACATTATGGCCGCTTGCTATTGATGAAATGTATGGAGTCGGTGAAAAGACTGCTGAAAAGTTAAAGTCTATTCATATCCATACGATTGGAGATTTAGCAAAAGCTGATGTCTATCAACTGAAACAACTGTTGGGGATTAATGGTGAACGATTAAAAAACCGAGCAAACGGTGTAGACGATCGTGAAGTAGATCCAGATGCAATTTTTGAATTTAAAAGTATCGGCAACTCACAAACATTGCCACAGGATACGACAGATGTCACTGCAATTAAACAGTTAATCGATCAATTAGCTGAAAAAGTGATTGTTCGAATGCAACGAAAAGAAGTTGTCGGTAAAAGTGTTCAAATCATGATTCGCTACCACGATCGAAAAACGATTACTCGAAGTAGAAAACTAGATAATTATATTGATGCTAAAGATGATTTGGTTTTAATTGCAACAGAGTTGTTTCAGCATCATTGGAATGAAGAACCAATCCGCTTGCTTGGTGTTACCGTACAACATATTGAAGAGAAGCGTAATGTAGGAGAGCAGCTTGATTTATTTACCTATGCAGAAGTTGAGAAAAAGGAGAAATTAAAGCAAACCATCAATCAACTCTCAGAGAAATTTGGTAGTAATGCGTTTAAAGCCTTGCAAAAAAACGATAATAAAGAGCTAAACCAATTTAAGACAAGTTTTCAAAAAGATTTCCTTGACGACTACACAAAATAAATCCCATTCCTAAATGCATTTTATAAATGTCTAGGTATGGGATTTTCTAATTGTATTTGTATTAGGTATCTAAAATATGCATGCAGTAAATACGTGCTGCAGACTCCCAGGAGAATTATTACTGTCATAATTTTAAAATTCGAAAATAATTGATAGGTTATTTCATAATCCTTTTAACGACCGATGTGTTGAATTTACTTCCGGGATAACGGAAAGGCATATCGAATTTCGTGGTTTGTTTTAAAATACCTTTCTTATGGGTGAATGTGTCAAAACCATATTGGCCATGATAAGCACCCATACCACTGTTCCCAACACCACCAAATGGGAGATGTGGATTTGCTAAATGAAACAGAGCGTCATTTATCGCTCCTCCGCCAAACGAGATGAATTCTATAACTTGCTGTTGAATCTTTTCATTTTCTCCAAAGTAATATAATGCAAGGGGCTTTTCTTGGCGTTTAATTACGTATAATGCGTCTTCAATATTTTTAAAGGTAAGAATAGGGAGGAGGGGACCGAAAATCTCTTCTTGCATAATTGGATCATCCCACGTTACCTTTTCTATTAATGTAGGCTCAATTAAGCGAGTTTCAGAGTTGTAATTTCCTCCATGAATGATTGATCCCTGATCAAGCAGCTGCACTAATCTTTCAAAATGTTTATTATTTATTATCTTCGTATATTCCTCATTATAAAGTGGATGTTTACCATAAAGAGCTTTAATATGTTTTACTAGAGCCTTCGTGAATTTAAATTTCACATCTTCATGCAGATAAATATAGTCAGGTGCTACACAAGTTTGTCCAGCATTGGTGAATTTTGCCCAAGCAATTCTTTTTGCTGCTAAGTTAATATTGGCATCTGCATCGATGATTGCCGGACTCTTTCCACCTAACTCCAAAGTGACAGGGGTGAGGTGTTCACTCGCTGCTTTCATAATTTCTTTTCCTACATTTGTACTTCCAGTAAAGAATATATAATCAAATCTTTCTTTAAGTAAGTTTTGCGTTGTTTCTATATCTCCTTCCATGACGCTGAACAATGAGCGGTCAAAAGTGGATTGAATCAATGACGACAGCAGCTGTGAAGTATGCTTGGCATGTTCAGAAGGTTTGATGATTACGCAATTACCAGCAGCCAAAGCGCTGATTGCAGGTGCAAGAGCTAATTGTAAAGGGTAATTCCATGGAGAGATTACAAGCACGACTCCGTAAGGCTCTTTTACAATATATGATTTAGATCCTTTGTGAGATAGGGGGGAAGGCATCTTCACTGGTGCCATCCATTCTTTTAAATTTTTTAATGTAAAATCAATTTCTGAATATAAGAATCCTAGTTCAGTTAGAAACGCTTCATGTTTGGATTTGTTTAGATCTTGTTTTAATGCAAAATAAATTTCTGATTCATTTTCCTTCAACATTGCTTTGAGTTTTTTTAGGTTCTCTCTGCGGTATTCGTAATCTATCGTATTTCCACGAATAAAGAAGGTCCGCTGGTTTTCGACGATTTCTTTTATGTTGTTCATTTTTCTCTCTCCTAAAGTCAACGATTACCTTGCTAGATTGGCACGTTCATATTTTGAAATGGTAAAAATCCATCGCAAGGTCAGTATTTGGGAAAATATTTCTAGCTTCTTTTAAAAGGTCATCATGATCTTGTTCTAGGTAGCGGGAAGATATATGTGTAATGATCAGGTGTTTTACGTTACCCTCTTTTGCCAACATAGCTGCTTGTTCAGTAGTGCTATGAAAATACCGATATGCTAAATCCTTTTGCTCAGCATTGAATGTTGCTTCATGGATAAGCAAATCCGAATTCTCTATAAAGGTTGTAAAGTTTTGATTATATCTTGTATCACCAAGGATTGTGATAATTTTCCCTTTTTTATCTGGACCGATAAAATTCTCACGATATAACGTACCGAATTCTTTCGTGTGAACTTGTTCATTTTTCTTTATTTCACCATATAATGGACCGGATGGGATACCTTGAGCCTTCAGTTTTTCAACGAGTAATTCACCAGGCGCATCTTTCTCTACGATCCGAAAACCGAAACTTGGTATACCATGCTCTAATTCTTTTACATAAATAGTGAAGTTATCCTCATCAATGATGGTGCCATCTTTTATTTCCACAATTGAGATGGGATAGTTCAGATGTGATTTACTAACATGAAGTGCCGTTTTGATAAATTCCTTTATTCCTTCAGGTCCATAAACGGTTACTGTATCTTCACCGCCTTGGAAAGATCGGCTGCTCAATAGCCCAGGCAGTCCGAATATATGGTCTCCGTGCAAATGAGTGATGAATATTTTATTGATTTTCCTAGGTTTAATTGTTGTGTGTAAAATTTGATGTTGGGTGGCTTCTCCGCAATCAAACAACCAAATATGGTTCTCTTCCTGCAATAAGTGGAGAGCAATAGCTGATACATTTCGTCCTTTAGAAGGAACGCCAGCGCCTGTACCAAGAAATGTTATTTCCATCCGATTTCCTCCAAAAATATCTTTAGTGCTCTAAATTATTTCCTTGTATTTCGTATTCTGATTGCTTTATCAGGCATATCTGTTATAATACCGTCGATATTTAGTTTTAAGCATTTCCAAATATTAATGCTGCGATTCACCGTATATACGCGAATTGGGAGATTTAATACTTCACTTGATTTAACCAATGCTTTATTTAATAGATTATATCTAATGTGTAATGAACTGGCTCCAAGTCCCTTTGCATAATGTGCTAGGTTACCATGTGATCTTGAACGCAAGAGCGCTATATCGATGCTCTTATCGAGTCGGCGCAACCGCTGGATACTAGCGGCATTAAAGCTGGAAATGGTTGTTCGATCTTTTAGTTTGTATTTGTAGATTGCATCGAGAACTTTAATTTCTATGTCCTCGTAATCTATCTTATTATTTTTAAGTTCTAAATTTAAGTATAACGGCTTACCTTTTGCCCACTGTAGAAATTCATCGAGGGTAAGGATACGTGTGCCTATAAATTTCTTTGAGAAATACATACCGGCGTCAAGTTTTTGTAATTCGTAAAGTTCATAGTCTTTAACAAAGCCAAATCCATTAGTTGTCCGTCCTAATTCTTCATCATGGATTAGAATGGGTACGCCATCTTTTGTTAACTGGATATCCGTTTCGATTCCATCAGCGTTCATTTGATAAGCCAGCTCAAAAGCAGGCATCGTATTTTCAGGCGCATATTTACTTGCTCCACGGTGGGCGATAATTTTCGTCTTTATACGAATCAATCCTCCCATACTTTATTTCATCTTTAATCATGTCAACGTAGGATGACGTTGTTAAGTTTTCAGGAACGATGTTCTTTATATACATTTGATTTTGTAATCTGTTTTAATTTTTCATACACAGTGTCAGGAAGTCCATTGGTAAAGTCTGGACGTGTATTTTCAAGAACTTGCTCTCTTTTGCTTGCGCCAATCGTCACACTTGTCGTTGCCGGATGTTTGATGACATATTTTATTGCAATTTCATTCAAAGGTATCCCTTCAGATGCTTCTGCAATGTTCTCTAGTGTATTCATTAGTTCAGGTCCGGTATAGTCCAAGAATCCTTCTTCGCCTTTCTTGATGAAGTTTTCTTTATAATTTACACTAAGTAATCCTTTAGCTAATGAACCTCTTGTAATGACACTGATATTATGAGCTATTAATTTTTCGAGAATCTCTTCTTCTGGGCGTCTATCGAGTAAACTATACTGCATCATCACCCCATCGATAGAGGACTTTTCGATGTACTTCTGAATTACGTTTGGTCGGATAGATGAAATTCCATAGGCCCTGATCCAACCAGCTTGCTTCAGTTCTTCCATTGCCTCAATTGTATCATCCATTGGATCATTGATCGTGCCGCCATGCAGCATGAAGAAATCGATATAATCCGTCTTAAGACGCTTTAAGCTGTTCTTTACCGCCTCTGTTATATATTCTTTAGAAGGGTCCCAAAACCAATTTTTTGATTCCTTGGAGAAATGGTTCCCGGCTTTAGTCGTTAATATGATATCTTTACGCTTGTCTTTAATTGCTTCCCCAATTATTTCTTCGTTTAAACCGAAGTCATATAAGTCGGCTGTATCCAAATGATTGATTCCCCGATCAAGCGCAGTATCGATAATTTCTTTCGCATGCTTTCTGTCCGTTCCAAGCGACATACAACCCAATGTCAGTCTTGATATATATATGTCTGATTTTCCTAATTGTTGTTTCTCCATCATATCACCTTTCTTATTTGTTAAGGTACCTCTATTATAGGGAAGAATCTTAATGGAAGCCAACCGCAAACTAAGGCAGGCAAAATCGAAATATGCTAAACTGAAAACAAAATAGGTAATAAAGGAGATTATCATGAAGAAGTTTGAAGAGAAAACGATTCATACAGAGAAAATTTTTGAAGGAAAGATTATTGATCTCCAAGTTGACGATGTCCTCTTGCCGAATGGAGAGAAATCTAAACGTGAAATTGTAAAACATCCTGGTGCGGTAGCAGTGATCCCGATAACAGAAGATGGAAAGATTGTTTTAGTTGAACAGTATCGCAAACCATTGGAAAAGACATTGGTAGAGATTCCAGCAGGAAAGCTGAATAATAATGAGCAACCTCTGGCAGCAGCTATCCGTGAATTAGAAGAAGAGACCGGTTACACGACAAAAGAATTATCATTCGTCACATCCTTTTACACATCACCAGGCTTCGCAGACGAACTTGTATATCTCTATGTGACGGATACATTAGAGAAGCTTGACACACCTCCTGCTGGTGATGATGATGAATTTATAGAAATAATTGAATTAACCCTCGATGAAGCGAAACAATATGTAGAAGAGGAAAAAATACATGATGCAAAAACTAATTATGCAATTCTTTATCTGCACTCACTTTGGAGGTAGTGATGAAACTGAAGAAATATTTTGCTGATATGCATATCCATATCGGTAGAGATCATAACGGTAAAGCAGTTAAAATAACTGGGGCAAAAAGCTTGACGCTTACTAATATTCTTATTGAAGCTAGTCAGAATAAAGGGATGGATATGGTTGGGGTAATTGACTGCCACGTCCCAGCTGTCCAGGCTGAAATCAGAGGACTTCTTAATGAAGGGCTAGCTGAGGAATTGATAGATGGGGGAATCCGCTTTGAGACAGTCACCCTGATTATGGGTTCTGAAATAGAAGTCTATGATGAAAATTGTAAGGGCCCCATCCATGTACTTTGCTTTTTTCCGACATTAGCTGCAATTGGTTCGTTTACACAATGGCTCAAGAATAAGATGAGTAATATCAATCTCAGTTCCCAGAGATATTACGGATCAGTGAAAGCATTGCAGTATAAAGTAAAGGAGCTTTCAGGGATTTTCATACCTGCCCATATATTCACCCCATTTAAAAGCTTATACGGTAAGGGCGTAGAACGATCGTTGGAAGAAGTGTTGGATGCTTCCTTGATTGATGGAGTTGAACTGGGATTAAGTTCTGATACTTTTATGGTGAATGGAATTGATGAATTGAGTGGATACACGTTTTTGACTAATTCCGATGCCCATTCTTTAGGCAAAATTGGGAGAGAGTATCAGGAAATTAGAATGGAAGAATCGACATTTAAGGAATTTTTATGGGCTATCCACCAAGTTGATGGCAGGGGAATTAATCGAAACTTTGGAATGAATCCCCGACTTGGTAAATATTATCACACTGTGTGTAAAGACTGTCTAAACGAAGCATCAAAGACTCAACCTTGTGCATATTGTGGTTCCTTAAAAAGAATTAATGGGGTGAAGGATAGGATTCAAGAGTTATCAGGAGGTCATATTTTACCGAAACGTCCCCCTTATATCCATCAAATTCCTCTTGAATACATTCCAACATTGGGGCCGAAAACCTATAGAAAATTATTGGATATCTTTGGAACAGAAATGGATATTATCCATCAAGTTGAATCTAAAGAATTAAAAAAAGTAGTGCCACAAAAGTTGGTCGATGCTATTATTGATAATCGGGAAGGAAGACTAGTGATATCCCCCGGCGGTGGTGGGAAATACGGAAAAGTGGTAAGCAACAGAAAAGAGCTGAAATAAGATGAAGCTCTTTCTGTTTTTTCTATTGGTAAAGTGAATCTAGCACCCTGTTCTATTTTAATATACTCCTTCATAGAATGTTTATAGAAATTTGCTGAAGGAGGATCCACATGCATGAATTGAGAATGAGAATCGCTTTCCATATTAAATCACACGCAATCATCTATCTATTTATGAGTGTATTATTGCTATCAGGCATTATATTTGGTGCAATCATCGTAAATAGTATGAATTTTGCCCAGAAACAGGACTTGTTTTTTTATTTGGAACGTTTTTTTAATTTTACAATTAATGAACAAGGTTTTGATCACTTTACTCTTTGGAAGGCGAGCTTTTTCTATCATTTAAAGTACTTAGCTCTATTATTTCTACTAGGTCTTTCAGTCATTGGCTTACCGTTGGTTTGGGTATTACTTTTCGTTAAAGGCTTGGTCGTGGGCTTCTCTGTCGGTTTTATCGTCAATCAACTTGGAACAGAGGGTTTGCTCTTTGCCTCATTAACGATTGCACCTCATAATTTCATCATCATTCCTGTTTACCTTGTTGCGGGTACACTGTCGATGATTTTTGCGATAATTAGTTTGAGAAAGATATTTTCTCGTAGAAATGTTGATTCACTATGGCAACCCTTTGTCAATTATATTGTCATATTCTCATTTCTTTTAATTATGTCAAGTACAGCTTCTTTCATTGAAGCATACATTTCTAGCGGTGCAATGGAACTCCTGATCAAATCATTTTACTTATAATAAACATTAATTTATAATTATTATTAATATAAAATTGTAATTTATACTTTGACACCTTGTAGAATGGTGCATATAATAAAGTTGGGATATGAGGGAGGCGAACGAGTATTGGAACACCGGATTGAACAAATAAAAAAACAACTCCACGCACAAAATTATAAGCTGACACCTCAACGAGAAGCTACTGTTCGAGTACTATTGGAAAGAGAAGAAGACCATTTGAGCGCAGAAGATGTCTATTTATTAGTTAAAGAAAAATCTCCTGAAATTGGTTTAGCAACTGTATATCGGACATTAGAATTATTATCCGAGTTGAAGATTGTCGATAAAATAAACTTTGGAGATGGTGTTTCTCGTTACGATCTTCGTAAGGAAGGTGCCAAACATTTTCATCACCACTTAGTTTGTATTGAATGTGGTTCTGTTGAAGAAATCGTTAATGATTTGTTGGAAGATGTTGAAAAAATAGTGGAAAAAGACTTCGGCTTTGAAGTGAAAGATCATCGTCTGACTTTCCATGGTATCTGTAGACAATGCCAAGGAGCAGTAGTAAAAGCAACCCAATAAAACGTATAACAGCCTAATCCATTGGATAAGGTTGTTTTTTATTTTGATAATATACATAGACTGCTGCTTAACTAAGTTTAGATTTTTGTGGTTCTAATGAAAGTCCGCAGTCCAAATATCTCTCGCGGAAAGCGAAGGTGTTTAGGGTCTGCGGTCTACTAGAAGAGAATGTCTGAATGATTTAAATTTAACTTTTACAACAACTGTAATCTTTTTTATTACATAATTTACAAAGAATCGTAAAGAGGGTACAGTAGAATTAGTGAGAAATATTATATCTTTCCACATGGACTTTGAGCGTGTTATTTTTAATAGGGAGATGGGATCATGCTAAAAAATGAATTAGAGGACTTTCTGCATTTTTTGCAAGTGGAGAGAGGTCTGGCTGTCAATACACTAACTTCCTACCGACGCGATTTAACAAATTATATAGCATACATAACCAAAGAATTACAAAAAATATCTTGGAATGATGTATCTCGAAATGATATTCTTCAATTCTTATACCACTTAAAGGATAATGGGAAATCGTCTGCTACTATATCTCGCCATATCTCATCGATTCGTTCTTTCCATCAATTCTTAGTCAGAGAACAAATTGTAAAGCAAGATGCAAGTCTACATGTTGAAAAGCCGAAGAAGGATCGTACGCTTCCTGATATCCTTTCCCAGGAAGACATTGATAAACTGTTGGAAATAAATGATCATACTCCGTTAGGCTTACGGACAAAAGCTATGTTAGAACTGCTCTACGCTACCGGACTCAGGGTTACGGAAATGATTAGTCTAAAGACGAATGATTTACATTTAATGATGGGATTTGTTCAATGCTTTGGAAAAGGATCCAAGGAAAGAATTGTTCCTTTGGGAGATACCGCAAAAAAGGCTTTGGAGGACTATTTGGAATTTGGTAGACCTCATCTAGTTAAAGGCCAATCGACCAAAACATTATTTGTTAACCAGCATGGAAGACCTTTATCACGACAGGGCTTCTGGAAGATATTAAAGAAAAGAGCGCTTGAGGCAGAAATAAGAAAGAATATTACACCTCATACGTTACGCCATTCTTTCGCCACCCATCTATTAGAAAACGGAGCAGATTTAAGAATAGTTCAAGAAATGCTAGGCCATGAAGATATTTCGACAACTCAAATCTATACTCACGTTACAAAAACAAGATTAAAGGATATGTATAAAGCATATCATCCAAGAGCATAAGTAAGACAAGGAGGCTAATGAAGAGATGACTTTTAAACGCATATTTCTTATAGTAATGGATTCAGTTGGGATAGGCGAAGCACCTGATGCGAGGGCTTATAATGATGCAGGTGCGGATACCCTCGGGCATATCGCCAAATTTATGGACGGACTGGATATGCCGGTAATGGGTAAGCTTGGACTCTCAAACATTAAAGAAATTAAGGGGATTGAAAAAGCTGAAAAACCCCAAGCATACTACACAAAAATGCAAGAAGCATCGGTTGGAAAAGATACAATGACAGGTCATTGGGAGCTGATGGGCTTACATGTACAACAGCCGTTTCAAACTTTTCCTAACGGCTTTCCTGATGCACTGATCAAAGAGTTGGAAGAACGGACAGGAAGAAAAGTTATTGGAAATAAACCAGCATCTGGGACTGCAATTATTGATGAATTGGGACCAGAACATATGGAAACTGGGGCTCTCATTGTCTATACATCTGCTGATTCTGTATTACAAATTGCATGTCATGAGGAAATCATTCCGATTGAAGAGCAATATCGGATTTGTGAAATTGCAAGAGAACTGACATTGAGAGAAGAGTTCATGGTAGGTAGAGTCATTGCGAGACCGTTTATTGGTACTGCAGGAAACTTTACACGAACTGCCAATCGTCACGACTACGCATTAAAACCTTTTGGAAGGACAGTAATGAATGAATTAAAAGACCATAATTTAGATGTAATTGCCTTGGGCAAAATTTCTGATATTTATGATGGTGAAGGTATAACCGAGGCAATCCGTACGGTGGATAACGAAGACGGGATGACAAAAATAGTGCAATCGATGGATAAAGATTTTACAGGCTTAAGCTTTTTGAATTTAGTCGACTTTGACGCCAAATATGGACATCGAAGAGATCCGCAAGGGTATGGGGATGCATTGGAAGCCTTTGACGATCGGTTACCGGAAGTACTTAATAAACTGCAAGACAATGATTTATTGATTATCACGGCTGATCACGGCAATGATCCAACCCATCCAGGAACAGATCATACTAGAGAATATGTTCCATTGCTTGTTTATCATACAGGTATGGACCAAGGAAAAGAACTACCAATAAGGGAAACTTTTGCAGATGTCGGTGCAACGATTGCTGACAATTTTTCTGTTCCGTTACCTTCACATGGAACAAGTTTTTTAGATGATGTTAAAAGGAGATAACTTAGATGGTCAATGATAAAATTTTGGAAGCTACAACATATATCAAAAATAAATTAAACAGCACACCTACAATTGGTTTAATTCTAGGTTCAGGTTTGGGTGTATTGGCGGATGAAATTACGGAAGCCACTACTATACCATATGAAGAGATTCCGCATTTTCCTGTGTCCACCGTTTCGGGACATGCGGGCCAATTAGTTATTGGTCGATTAAGAGAAAAGCAAGTAATTGCGATGCAAGGCCGTTTCCATTTTTATGAGGGGTATTCAATGGAAGAGGTTACTTTTCCTGTTCGGGTAATGAGGAAGCTTGGTGTATCTCATTTAATTGTAACCAATGCAGCTGGTGGAATAAATGAAAACTATCACGCGGGAGACCTAATGTTCATAACCGATCATATTAATAATATGGGCACAAATCCGTTAATTGGAAAAAATGATGAATCACAAGGCGTGCGTTTCCCTGATATGTCTAATGCTTATGATCCTTCCCTGATTAGCATGGCAGAAAAATGTGCCAATGATAACGGAATAACCTACCGAAAAGGTGTTTATGTTGGAAATACAGGTCCATCTTATGAAACACCTGCAGAAATAAAAATGCTTCGCCTGTTAGGTGGTGATGCGGTTGGCATGTCAACAGTTCCCGAAGTAATTGTGGCAAATCATGTAGGTATGAAGGTTTTAGGGATATCCTGTATATCCAACATGGCTGCAGGAATACTGGATCAACCGCTTTCGCATGAAGAAGTAATTGAAACGACGGATAAGGTTCGTTCAAACTTTTTAGCTTTAGTTAAAGAAATCGTCTCAACTATAAACATTCATGAAAAAGGGTGATTCAAATGAACATGTATAGTCTAATAGAAAAGAAGCGGGATGGAGAAGCATTAACAGAAGAAGAAATTCACTTTGTTGTTTCAGGATATACGAATGGTGATATTCCAGATTATCAAGTAAGTGCCTTACTCATGGCAATTTATTTTCAAGGCATGACGGAAAAGGAACTTTCAAATCTTACAATGGCAATGGTCCATTCAGGTGATACCATTGATTTATCCAAAATTGAAGGAATAAAAGTCGATAAGCATTCTACAGGAGGAGTGGGGGATACAACTACATTAATCCTTGCCCCTTTAGTTGCTTCAGCTGGTGTTCCACTAGCCAAAATGAGTGGACGAGGTCTGGGACATACAGGAGGGACCATTGACAAGCTGGAAAGTGTACCAGGTTTCCATGTTGAACTGTCGACAGAAGAGTTTGTTGAGCTTGTAAATAAAAATAAAGTAGCGGTAATTGGGCAATCTGGTAATATTACACCAGCTGATAAGAAGCTCTACAGTTTAAGGGATGTAACAGCAACTGTAAATGCTATCCCACTTATTGCAAGTTCCATCATGAGTAAAAAAATTGCAGCAGGCTCCGATGCGATTGTTTTAGATGTTAAGACAGGAGCTGGTGCTTTTATGAAAGAGTTGGATGATGCTCGTGCACTTGCAAAATCAATGGTAAAGATTGGCAACCAGTTAAATAGGAATACGAAAGCAGTTATCTCCGATATGAGCCAACCGCTAGGATTTGCAATCGGTAATGCGCTTGAGGTTAAAGAAGCAATTGACACGTTGAAAGGCGCAGGACCAAAAGATTTGACTGAACTTTGCTTAGTGTTAGGAAGTCAAATGCTTGTAGCTGCGAAAAGGACGGATACGCTGGATGAAGCAAGACAAATTTTATCCGACAACCTCAAGAATGGAAAAGCAATATCTGTTTTTGAAACCTTCCTTAAGTCTCAGGGCGGAGATTCGTCGGTTGTCCACAATTCTGATCTTCTGCCAAAAGCGGCACTTCAAGTTGATTTACCATCCAAGTCATCGGGATACGTATCAAAAATAACAGCTAATGAACTTGGTACTGCGGCAATGATGCTTGGAGCAGGAAGACAGACTAAAGAATCAGAGATAGACTTGGCAGTTGGGCTCGTTTTGAATAAAAAAGTCGGGGACTTTGTGGAAAAAGGCGAGACCTTATTAACTATCCATTCGAATAGTGAAGATTTGGACGCTATTAAAGAAAATATTTACCAAAGTATTAAAGTTGATGAAAATAAAGTGGAACCACCAAAGTTAATCTATGAGTTAATTGATGGCTGATTCAATTTAACCCTTATTCATTTATATGAATAAGGGTTTTTTTATTGTGACGGACAACAGAATCGTATAAAAAAACCTCTTTTGGATATCATATTTCTATACTACATTTTTGGAGGTAAATCTATGAATAAAAGCAGGATAGTTATGGGGATCTGTTTTTTACTATTTACTAGTTTTGCTCCTTTACTAGAGGTCAGCGCAGCGTCGGAAGAGAATAATCAACCGAATCTTGCAGAAGAGGCAAAATCGGCTATTTTAATTGAACAGGATACCGGAACCATATTATTTGATAAAGATCCACATGAAAAATTGCCGCCAGCAAGCATGACTAAGGTTATGACCCTCCTATTGATCATGGAGGCTATTGATGATGGCAGCTTGTCATTAGATGAGAAAATCCGCGTGAGTGAAAATGCTTCATCTATGGGTGGTTCACAAATTTTCTTGGAAGCGGGCGAAGAAATGATGGTCGGAGATTTATTGAAGGGGATTGCCATTGCTTCTGCTAACGATGCTAGTGTTGCTCTAGCAGAACGTCTTTCAGGTAGTGAGGAAGCCTTTGTAAAAGAAATGAATGAAAAAGCGAAAGAGTTGGGACTTGAAAATACAAACTTCCAAAATACGACTGGACTGCCGGCCGAAAACCACTATAGTACTGCTTATGATATGGCTATGATGGCCCGTGAACTATTAAAACATGAAGAAGTAACGGAGTATACTTCCATTTATGAAGACTATTTAAGAAAAGGTACAGATAAAGAATTTTGGTTAGTAAACACGAATAAATTAGTAAGATTTTATCCAGGCGTAGATGGATTAAAAACGGGATATACAAGTGAAGCAAAATATTGTTTAACAGCAACTGCGAAAAATAATGATATGCGGGTTATTGCAGTGGTATTAGGCTTTGACAACTCAAAGACGAGGAATGCTGCAGTTTCTTCCATGCTTGATTATGCGTTTAATCATTTTGAAACGAAGAAGCTCTTTGATAAAGGAGATGTAATAACAGATATATCGATGGTGAAAGGTGACAGGAAAAAAACGAATATTGTTACCGCGCAACAAATCAGTACCCTGCATGCCAAGGGGGAGGACACAGAAAATCTGACAACAGAATATGAGTTAAACGAAGAGTTGACACTCCCGATCAAGAAAGGTGATCAGGTAGGAACCCTATATGTTAAAAATGGTGACGAACTGATTATGGAAGCACCATTAACCGTTGAACAATCTATTGAAAAAGCATCATTCTTTACATTATTAAAACGTTCATTGCAAGAAGTGACTGTTTTCGAATAAACAGCGCGAATTATAGAAAATACCAACTACTTTTGTCATGATGCAGGAATTGTTTAAGGAAATACAGAAACATAGAGTGAGGAATAAAAGAGGAGGAGATTATTTTGGGGCTACAATCCTTGTTTTCCGTTAAGGAGGATGTTCTAATTGTAAGATTATCGGGGGAACTAGATCACCATACAGCAGAATCTCTCCGTTCAGAATGGAAAGACATGCTCTACCAACATCCCGTTAAACATGTCCTGTTAAATTTGGATGGTATAACATTCATGGATAGTTCTGGTTTGGGGGTTATTCTGGGGAGGTATAAAGAGGTGTTGCAACTTGGTGGTGAAATGGTCGTTTGCTCTGTTTCACCATCCATCAAACGATTATTTGAGATGGCAGGTTTGTTTAAGATTATCCGACTTGCGGAGAATGAATCCTTTGCATTGGAAACTTTGGGGGTGGCGTCGTGAAAAATAGTATGCAACTTGAATTCTTAAGTGTCAGTGAAAATGAATCCTTTGCACGAGTTGCAGTTGCATCGTTCATCGCTCCGCTCGATCCAACAGTAGATGAGATGACCGAAATTAAAACCGTGGTCTCAGAAGCTGTAACGAATGCAATAATTCACGGTTATCAAAATGAGCCGGATCATTTTATCAAAATTACTTGTACGGTGGATGATTATGAAATCAAACTTCGAATAGAAGATAATGGACTTGGAATCGAAGATATTGAATCAGCTCGTGAACCATTATATACTTCAAAGCCGGAGTTGGAACGCTCTGGTATGGGGTTCACCATCATGGAAAATTTTATGGACCAAGTGGAAGTCATTTCCCATCCGGGCAAGGGTACAATATTGGAAATGTCCAAACAGTTAATTAAAAATAAAACGGTATATAATTAGGATGAATGCCGATGAATCTTAATATGAAAGCCGAATCAAGTAAGCATAAGCTTACGAACGAAGAAGTGAAAGAACTAATATTGCAAAGCCAAAACGGTAATAAAGAAGCACGAGATTTTTTAGTTGAACAAAACGTTCGGCTTGTATGGTCTGTAGTGCAGCGGTTTATTAATCGCGGTTATGATCCAGACGACCTCTTTCAAATTGGAAGTATTGGTTTGATCAAATCCATTGATAAGTTCGATTTATCCTATGATGTTCGTTTTTCCACATATGCCGTCCCAATGATAATTGGGGAAATTCAGCGTTTCATTCGTGACGATGGTAGTGTTAAGGTCAGCAGAACGTTAAAAGAGACAGGCAATAAGATTAGAAGGGCTAAAGACTCCCTAACGAAGAAACTCGGGAGATCGCCGACGGTAAATGAAATGGCAAAGGAATTGGATATTCCAGCAGAAGAAATTATCCATGCCGAAGAGGCGGCAAGAACACCTCAATCCATACATGAGACAGTCTTTGAGAATGATGGTGACCCAATAACATTACTCGACCAAATCTCAATAGAAGATTCGAAGTGGTTTGAAAAACTATCATTGGAAGAAGCGATTCAGCATTTGGATGAAAGGGAACGCCTTATTGTTTATCTACGTTATTATAAGGATCAAACACAAACCGAAGTGGCAGAACGCTTAGGAATATCTCAAGTTCAAGTCTCTAGGATAGAGAAGAAACTATTACAAGAAATAAAGGAATACTTAGGTGTATAACAATCAAGCAGCAAGGAAATCATTTCCTTGTTGCTTTTTTATTTAAGCAAAAATCCTCTTGCAAGGACAATACAAATTGCTCACAAAGTAATTGGGGGAGTCTCTTCTGAAGGTCCGCAGCCCCCGATACACCTCTGCTTTCTGTGGGCGGCTGGTGAGCCTCCTCAGCGTAAGCGCCTTGCGGGGTCCCACCTCTGCCTATCCTCCCACAGGAGTCTCCGGTGTATCGTGGGCTGCTCCCAGGAAATATGTTATTTGGTGCATTGAATAAATGGAATTCAAATATTTATTAATACTTTTGCATAAATCCTATATCAAACAATCGAATCACACGGCGGATTACTCTATAAATATGCTGTGAATTTCTTCATAATTCAATGTACCTAATTTAGCCTTAGCAGGTAGCAGTCCAAATACCCCGAGCCTCCTGATGGAGGCTCACGGGACCCTGCGGTAAGCTAGAGGTGTTTGGACTGCGGACTTCGAAGAGAAGAGGATATCCACGGAATTTACTTAATCAGCACTCAACTTATTATCCTCCTTATATAATAAACTAAAAAAGTTTTTCTGGATAAAAATCCTTTCATATTGTCATACTAAAAAAAACGATAGTTAAAAGGTTGATGATGCGATGACCAAAACACTCTATTTACGTATGAAAAGAAATTTAAATTTACAGGAGTATAAGCATTTGCATCTTAAAGATATTGCTTATATCGCAGCCCCTGAAGAATTACAAAGCATTTTAGAAAACAAACCAATCTATCGTATGAGCAAAAAAGACAATAATATCATAGTAATCGACTCATTTTTAATTATTAAAGAGTTGATGGCAGAGTATAAGGAGTTAGATGTCCAATCAGTTGGACCAGCTCAGACAGTAATTCGTATTGAGACAAAAAAGAAAAAAGCAAACTTATTCATTGCTGTTGTAATTTGGATTTTATTATTTATTGGAACAGCGATGACAATTATGAATTTCCATTATGATGTAAGCATGCAAGAAGTGCAGCAAAAGCTGCATTATATATTGACTGGGGTAGAGAATGAATTCCCTCTTTGGATCCAGGTTCCATATTCTCTTGGATTAGGTATTGGAACCTTATTGTTTTTCAACCACTGGTTCAACAAACGTTTTAATGAAGAACCGAGTCCCTTAGAGGTGGAAATTGAGAATTATCAGGCTGATGTAGATCAATATTTAATATTGCACGAGAACAGGATAGATGAAAGAAGTTAGTCTATACCTCATTCAGATATTTGTTGGTTTCAGTGGTGGAATTGTAGTAGGGACCGGGTTTGTAGCATTCATCACCGTGCTGAGAATCATTCCACGTTTAATTCAATTAAGCAAAACAGAAAAATTGATAAAAGTATATATTGCAAGCATCATTCTCGGTTTGATCTTTGGTACTTATCTCTCATTCTTTGATGTGAGTTGGAGCGAGCCAATTCTCCTGCTTGTATTATGGGGGCTCTTCCATGGAGTATTCAATGGAATGCTTGCAGCAGCGCTGACAGAGATACTAAATGTATTTCCAATTCTATTAAGACGTGTTCGGGTCGATGGTTTTTTATTATGGCTACTGATGGCCGTAATGTTTGGAAAAATAATTGGTTCACTATTTCAATGGTTATATTTTGTTACAGTTTAGTGACTATCTGGAGTTGAATAGGATGGGTAATAAAATACGTGTTTATCATGAATTGAAGAAAAACGAGGAATATATGCGGAAACGCTTAGGTTTGGGCGTTTCCTATGATGTTGAATTTAGAGAACTTATCATATTAGAAAGAAAGATACAACTTTATTCTGTTAATGGATTATGTGATGGAGGCAATGTTCAAGAAATAATAAAAGAATTATTGAATCTTAATGAACGCGAAAGAAATAAAGAGGAAGTTCCAGCAATCTTAACGAATAGGTTAGTTCATCAACAGGTAACTAAGCTAAAAACATTAGATGAGTCCGTCGATGAACTACTATCGGGCTTAATCGTGATTTTTGTTGATGGATACGATGAGTCTTTTGCCATCGATTCAAGAAGTTATCCAGGAAGATCACCTGAAGAACCTGATACAGAACAAGTCATTCGCGGATCGAGAGATGGCTATACGGAAAATATTGTTGAAAATACTGCATTAACAAGAAGAAGATTACGGGATGCTAGATTACGTAATGAAATGATGAAGGTCGGTGAGCGTTCGAAAACAGATGTATGTATCAGTTATATAGAGGATATAGCGAGTGAAGGTCTTGTGGATTTAATTAAAAAGCGTATTAAGGAGGTTGAAATAGACGGCCTTTCAATGGCAGATAAATCATTAGAGGAATTTATTGTTGAAAGAAAGTGGAATGTTTTTCCGCTTGTACGCTATACAGAGAGACCAGATGTTGCAGCCAATCATTTACTGGAAGGACATGTATTAGTGACAGTGGACTCCTCGCCAAGTCTCATTATTCTCCCGACCACGTATTTCCATCATTTGCACCATGCGGAGGAATATCGCCAATCTCCTGTATTCGGGACATTTGTTAGATGGATTAGATTTCTAGCAGTATTCGCATCGTTATTTTTACTACCTTTATGGTTACTATTTGTTATAGAACCACAATTGCTACCAAAAGCAATTTCTTTTATCGGACCAAATGATGAAGGTAATATTCCGATTGTCATACAAATAATTCTTGCAGATATTGGTATTGAATTTCTTCGTATGGCAGCTGTTCATACTCCTACGCCCTTATCTACTGCAATGGGTTTAATTGCAGCAGTCTTAATTGGTCAGATCGCCATCGATGTAGGGCTGTTCACTGCAGAGGTCATCCTCTATGTAGCAATAGCAGCAGTAGGAGCTTATGTAACGCCAAGTTATGAACTGGGTACAGCGAATAAGCTGGCAAAGTATTTCTTACTAATTACCACGGCAATTTTTGATGTAGCTGGGTTTGTCATTGGAATTACATTGATCGTACTATTTGTCGTATCTAGAAAATCGTTGAAAACTCCATATTTTTGGCCGGTAATTCCATTTAATCCAACCGCGTTGCTCCATATAATATTCCGGATTCCAGTTCCATATTCAAATACGCGACCAAGTATTGTTCATCCTAAAAATAATTATCGACAACCTGTCAAATAAACTTGAAAGCGAACAGGAATAGTGTTCGCTTTCAAGTTTTTTTAAGCATTGTCCTTTTGTTTTCCTCTTTAATATGATAAAGTAATCTATATTTTACTAAATCGGAAACTGGGGGAAACCAAATTATGATAATTAATCATCATCCGTTTAGCACAAATGATAAGGGTAACTTAGTGATTGGCGGTGTGGATAGTTTGACACTTGCTGAAAAGTATGGAACCCCACTTTATGTTTATGATGTTGGAATCATTCGTAAAAATGCTAGAAGCTTCATCAAAGCTTTCGAAAACCTCGACGTTAAAGCAAAAGTAGCATACGCAAGTAAAGCTTTCTCTTGTATTGCTATGGTTCAAGTCGCTAATCAAGAAGGATTATGCCTTGATGTCGTATCGCAAGGTGAATTATTCACTGCGCTGGAAGCTGGATTTCCATCAGAACGCATTCATATGCATGGAAACAATAAAAGTCGGCATGAATTAAAGATGGCGATCGATCACCAAATCGGTTGTATTGTAATTGATAATTTTTACGAAATCCAGCTTCTTGAGGAGCTTCTTCAGCAAGAAGGAAAAACAATGGATGTTCTCCTTCGTGTGACGCCAGGAGTGGAACTAAACACTCATCAATACATCATGACTGGGAATGAAGACTCCAAATTTGGATTCAATATCGTCAATGGTCAAGCTGATCAAGCTTTCCAGCTACTTCACAATCATAAACATATTCGTCTGAAGGGTCTACATTGTCATATTGGTTCGCAAATATTTGAGACAGAAGGATTCAAAGTCGCTGTAGATCTTTTGTTTGAACAGATTGAAAAGTGGTTAGATAGGGATGGTTTTAAACCGCAAGTTTTAAATCTTGGTGGTGGATATGGAATCCGCTATACAGAGATTGACAATCCTCTAGAATATAATGTGTACGTTGATGAGATAGTCGAGGCAGTTAAGAAGAATAGTGAGCGATTAAACATTTTAATGCCGGAAATATGGATTGAACCAGGAAGATCTATTGTCGGCAACGCAGGAGTATCATTGTATACAGTTGGGTCTTCTAAAGAGATCCCTGGAATTAGAAATTATATTTCTGTGGATGGTGGAATGGCGGATAATATTCGTCCGGCTCTTTATGAAGCGAAGTATGAAGCAGTCATTGCGAATAAAGCTACAGTAAAGCCAATTGAAAAAGCCTCTATCGCTGGGAAAGCTTGTGAATCTGGAGATATGCTCATTTGGGATCTGCCACTTCCAGAAACAGAGCCTGGAGACATATTGGCTGTCTTTGCAACAGGAGCTTACGGATACGCAATGGCAAGTAATTATAACCGCTTGGCCAAACCCGCAGTGGTATTTGTTGAGGATGGGACAGACAAACTTGTAGTAAAGAGAGAAACGGCTGAAGATATTATTAAAAATGATTTATCCTATGAATAAAAGGAGATTTCTTTTCAAGGACTGCTTGTAATGGTAAACTATACAAGATAATGAAATTATAAAGGAGCGTTTATGCATGGCTAAAACAGGCTATATTTTAATGGAAAACGGGGAAAGAATAGAGTTGGAATTCTTCCCGGAAGAAGCACCAAACACGGTAAAAAACTTTGAAGAACTTGCCAATTCTGGCTTCTATGATGGAGTGACGTTCCACCGAGTAATTCCTGGATTTGTAAGCCAGGGAGGAGATCCTACTGGTACAGGTGCAGGAGGCAGCGGTAAGACGATCAAATGTGAAACGGAAGGTAATCCGCATAAGCATGAAGCTGGAGCACTTTCCATGGCGCATGCAGGTAAAGATACTGGTTCAAGCCAATTTTTCTTAGTACATGAGCCACAGCCGCACTTGGATGGTGTACATACTGTCTTCGGAAGAATTACATCAGGATTGGACATCGCGAGAAGTATGAAGAATGGCGATGTCATGAAAGAAGTTCGAGTAGCAGAATAATTTCAAATTTCGTATAATTGTGTTGTTTCCTAATTGAAATAGGCAGAACTTGATACTGAAGAGCTCCATCCACTTATTTCATTTGACAAACTTAAATTAAAGTGCCATAAATATATATATGTCTAGAAGGCAGTTATCCATTATAATGAACTCAAGATGAATCTTAGTAGATTAATGAGGGGTTAATATGTTAATTCGTTATAAGAAAAATATGGAGAAAATTGCTATGGGCTTATTATCCTTTATGCCGGATGACAAAAAGGATGTAAAAAAGCTCCAGCAATACATTAAAGAGTATGAAACAAATCCGGATTGGCATTTATATTTATGGAGAAATGATGAGGATATACTGGGGGCTATAGGCCTCAGGATAGAGGATGGAATTCATGCTGTAATCCAAGACTTGTCTGTCAACCCATCGCATCGGAATTTGGGGATTGGAAAAAAATTAGTTCAGGAAATCAAACGATTATATAGCGAAAAGTATATCGTCTATCCTAGTGAACAGATAAGACAATTTTACGAAAAATGTAATGCTGAAAACTAGTAAAAGCCAGCCCCAATACTGGGCTGGCTTTTACACCTGCTTTAATCGCAGTCAACCTTAATGCTAGTAATGAATTACATTACATGGTTTAGAACCATGCTGCCCCTACGATAATTAAAAGTATGAACAGCACGACAATTAGAGCAAAGCCTCCTGCGAAGCCGCCACCGTAACCACCACTCATAACTTAAACCTCCCTTATTTGATACATAGGTAATCAAGTCAGTAATGCTTTTTGACTTTACTTACGATATAGCTTATGTACACCGTGGAAATTTGTTTGGGCAGATTACTGAAATTTTTAAAGAGATTTTTAGAAAGGTTGAGGACAATGCAAGAAGCTTATAAGGTGAAGTTAGAGCAATTTGAAGGTCCTCTTGACTTATTGCTTCATTTAATTAAGCAATATGAAATTGATATTTACGATATTCCAGTAGCAGAAATCACAAAACAATACATGGAATATATTTATACGTTTGAAAAATTGGAGTTAAATATCGCAAGTGAATATCTTGTAATGGCTGCAACCCTTGTTGCCATTAAAAGTCAAATGCTTTTACCTAAACAGGAAGTGACAGAAGAAGTAGACGAATATATGGAAGATCCCAGAGAAGAGTTAATGCAGCGCTTGATTGAGTATCGTAAGTTCAAAGAAGCGGCAGAAAAGCTAAAAGAAAAAGAAGGAGAGGCGACACATACTTATACTCGCCCCCCAATGGGCTTTAAAGACTTACTTATCGAGAAGCCACCTGTTGTTCCAGGGGATGTAACGATTTATGATATGATCGGTGCACTTGGAAAAATGCTTGAAAGAAAAAAGTGGAACGAGCCATTAGATACAAAAGTACAACGGGCAGAGATTCCGATTGATGAAAGAATGCGCGACGTGCTTACAATCGTTAAACGTGCAAAAAGTGGAGTACGATTTGATGAACTGTTTACTGTTCCTTCCAAGTCTCATATTGTCGTTACTTTTCTAGCGCTACTGGAGCTGATGAAGGAAAAACAGGTATACTGCAAACAAACAAAGCATTTTGATACGTTATATTTGTATGCAATGGAGGAATGAAAGTGGAAATAGGTCATTATAAAGCCGTAATCGAAGGATTGCTTTTTGCGTCTGGAGATGAAGGAATCACCATTAAACAATTGTGTAAAGTGCTGGATATATCAGAAGCAACTGCAACCCATATTATCGAAGAGTTGAAATATGATTACGAAAATACAAATAGAGGACTTCTTATCATGGAAGCAAATGATGCTTTGCATCTTACAACAAAACCAGAACATAGTGAGTACTTCAAAAAATTATTGGAGACACCACAAACAAATAAAATGTCACAGGCGGCACTGGAGACCCTTGCAATTATTGCTTACAGGCAACCAATTACCCGTGCTGAGATTGAAGAAATCAGAGGAGTCAAGAGTGATGGTCCTGTACAAACTTTGATTAATCGCTCGCTCATCGAGGAAATGGGAAGAAAAGAAACAGTGGGTCGTCCTATATTATTCCGTACAACAAAAGATTTTTTGACTTATTTTGGATTAACTTCGCTTGAAGAGCTGCCACCTTTACCTGAGTCCGATGAGGAAGACATGAATAGTCAGGAAGTCGATTTATTCTTTGAAAAATTTAATGATGAGATGGATAACAATGATAATCCTTTTGAAAATAATTAAAATAGACTCCTTTTATGAAGGCCAAGCCTTTCTTACATGGCCTTTTCATTGGAGTCACCCCATATTTTCCCTCTGTAAACCTCAGTAAAGTCTCTTCCCTTCGTTCTGACTACAGCCCAACGTTACAATCTAACTTAATATACATAATAAATAGCACTACAATACATCTATTAAAAAGTCATCGATTTCCGACTTATAATCATCTGCGAAAACAAATTCCTTTGCATATAAGGAAATCCTCGTTGCATAGAATGAATTAGAGAACGAAGCTAGGAGGATTATTGGCATGCGAGTAGTGTTGGGAATTTTAACAAGCGTTTCGCTGTTTTTCTTATTCCTTGGAAGTGGACAGGCTGCCCCAGATGTTTCTGCAGAACATGCAATATTAATGGATGCGGAACGGGGTGAAATATTATTTGAAAAAGAAGCTTTTGAAGAAAGTCCTATTGCGAGTATAACTAAAATCATGACAGCAATTCTTGCTATTGAATCCGGCAAAATGGAGGAAACAACGACTGTATCGAGAAAAGCTGTTTATACCGAAGGCTCATCGATTTACTTAGAGCAAGGTGAAAAAATTAAAATTAAAGATCTTGTATACGGTTTGATGCTACGTTCTGGTAATGATGCAGCAGTTGCTATAGCTGAGCACATAGGTGAAAGTGAAGAGGGGTTTGTCTATTTAATGAATGAAAAGGCAAGATGGCTTGGCATGGACAACACCAACTTCAAAAATCCTCATGGTTTGGATGACGAAGAACATTATTCCAGTGCGTATGATATGGCAATTTTAACAAAAGAAGCAATGAATAATGAACATTTCAAAGAGATTAGTGGAGCAGTAAGCTATTTATCGGAAAATCGATCGTATAGTTGGCGGAATAAACATAAACTTGTCACAGGTTACTACTCCCATGCCTCCGGAGGAAAGACAGGATATACAAGACGGACGGGCAGAACATTGGTGACAACTGCAGAAAAGGATGGAAACTCTTTGATTGCTGTAACCTTAAATGGACCAAATGATTGGAACGATCATATTTCACTCTTTGAATGGGGCTTTGATGAATTGGATGAAAGGAATGATAAAGAAGGTGAAGAATTAAAGTTAAATGATTCAGAGTTTGATGATACGGCGTTTGTTCAGGAACCGAACAACCGACTTATGTCATCTCTCTCTTCTGTCTTCCGGAAAATGGTAGGGATCGAACCATGGTAAACTTAATTTGGGCATGTATGATAATTTTTGGCATCCTGTTTGCTATATTCAATGGGACGATGAACGAAGTCAATAAAGCAATTATTGAGAGCGCAGGTGAAGCAGTTACATTATCGATAGGTTTAATTAGTATTCTAGTATTCTGGCTTGGTGTAATGAAAATTGCAGAAGCCGCGGGGATTTTAAAAGTTATCACCAAAATCATGCGACCGATGATTGTTAAAATTTTTCCTGAAATACCAAAAGACCATCCGGCAATGGGCTATATTCTCTCCAACTTCACTGCAAACTTTTTTGGATTAGGAAACGCTGCAACACCTTTGGGAATAAAGGCGATGCAAGAAATGAAAAAGTTAAGTGGTTCTGATGTCGCTTCTCGGTCGATGATTACCTTTTTGGCAATAAATACTTCCAGTCTCACACTAATACCAACGACAGTCATTGCGATTCGGATGCAATATAATTCCACTTCTCCAACCGAAATCGTCGCAACTACATTAATAGCTTCCCTTGCTGGTGTCACAAGTGCTGTGTTGATCGACAGGTACTACTATAAAAAAGAGTCTCGGAGGAAATAGCTATGAGTTGGATGACAACACTCAGCATGTGGTTTATACCTTGTTTTCTACTAATTGTGTTAGTTACAGCATCCTGGAAAAAACTTCCCAGTTATGAATTGTTTGTTGAAGGAGGAAAGGAAGGTGTCAAGATGGCATTTTCTTTACTTCCTTTTTTAGTAGGTATGATTGTAGCTATCACCATTTTACGAAGTTCTGGTGCATTAGATGCTTTGATAGGCCTCCTGGCACCTGTCCTGACTTTATTGGGATTTCCACCAGAAGTCCTGCCCCTCGCATTAATACGACCGATTTCAGGTACAGCCGCCCTCGGTATGACAACTGAATTGATTCAAACCTATGGCCCTGATTCTTTTATTGGGAGAGTCGCTTCCACTATGCAAGGAAGCACGGATACCACGTTATATATATTGACAATTTATTTTGGTGCGGTCGGAATCAAAAGAATGCGATACGCACTTAAGGTTGGACTATTAGCGGATTTGGTTGGTATAATTGTTTCGATTGTGATAGTTACACTCGTATTTGGATAAGCTAATTTGTAGCGTTTAATGTACATTAAACGCTATTATTGTTTTATTAAAAAGAACTCATTCCAATGAATTGTTACGAGCTGGTGTATCGAAATAAAATAAATTATAGGATGATGATGAAATGGCGGAAGAAAGACTACAAAAAGTGATTGCACAAAGTGGCCTTACGTCTAGAAGGAAAGCAGAACAATTGATTGTAGAAGGTAAGGTTAAAGTAAATAATCAGATCGTAACCACTTTAGGAACTAAAGTGGGTCCTCAAGATGAAATTGAAGTGGATGGTGTACCTCTTGAAAAGGAGGCTCCAGTATATTACATGTTGTACAAGCCGAGAGGTGTCATCTCGAGCGTCAAAGATGATAAAGGCAGGAAAACAGTACTTGATTTTTTCCCGGAAGTTGAAGAAAGGATTTACCCGATTGGCCGTCTCGACTATGACAGTTCAGGTCTTATACTGTTAACAAATGACGGGGAGTTTGCAAATCTACTGATGCACCCTAGTCATGGAGTCGAAAAGGTCTATGTTGCAAAGCTCCGGGGAATACCAAGTAAAGAAGAGCTCGCTCAGCTTAGAAAAGGTGTGAAGTCAGATAGGGATTTGCTAAAAGCGGTTCGGTACAAAATATTGTCCGTAGATCGTAAAAAGAATTCCATGTTATTAGAGTTGACTTTAATCGAGGGCAAAAATCGACATGTGAGAAGAATGATGGAAGCGCTCGGGTATCCAGTACAAAAGCTTAAGAGGGAAAGGTATGGCAACCTCACCTTGGATGGTCTGGTGCCTGGTGAAACTAGAGCGTTGACCCCGAAAGAAGTGAAGCAAATCAGAAATAAAGCTACATGAAATTGTACCATTTTAGACACAGTATTTACCATTGGTCATCGGTATGATAATGGTATAATACACTGGGAGTGATTTACTTGAATTTAGAGAAAGCGCATCAAAAAAAGCAAAGGAAAAAACGCAACAGACTGATATATAGAGGAGCTATTTTGGCAGTACTTGTTGGTGCACTTATTTTTGCGATAGTCACTAATCTTCAAAAAGATAATACGGTGTATAGGGCTGGAGATCAAGCACCAGACTTTCAATTGCAGCAGATTAGTGATAATAACGAATTGGAGACGGTTCGCTTAAGTGATTTGGAAGGTAAAGGAGTAATGCTGAACTTTTGGGCTACATGGTGTAAACCATGTGAAGCAGAGATGCCCTATATGCAGGAATTATATCCTGAATATAAGGAGAAAGGTGTAGAAATTGTTGCTGTAAGTCTGGATAGTACAGAACTTGTCGTTGACCAGTTTATCGATCGTTATGATCTGACATTCCCTATTCCTCATGATCGCAATGGAGAAATTAGGGATTTATATAAAGTTGGTCCAATTCCAAGTACATTTTTCATTAGCCCTGATGGTGAGATAAAGGATATAGTAAATGGGGCGTTAACCTTAGATTTATTGGAAGGTTATTTGAACGAAATTACGCCCGAGTAAAGGAGCTTGTAATTAGCTTAGCTTATTATTCTATCAAATGGATGCTTAAGTGATAAGTCTATTCCAAGTTTGATATGAACAACTGAGAGGGATGCAAATGAATAAGATTAAGTGTGAATGTGGGCATGTGAATCCAGAGGGAACGGTACTTTGTGAAGCATGCGGAAAACCGATTGAAGGCAACCAGCATATCGATGGAAATGATAAAAAGATGCTCCTTAACATGCGTTATGAAGGTACCGCTCGTCGTTCGCAGACATATCGGAAATCATTTATCGATAAAGTTTGGAGTTTTTTCTCTTCTGTGAAAGTAGGGGTTTGGCTGATTGTCGTTGCATTAGTTGCATCAATGATTGGAACATTGTTTCCGCAATCGCAATTTATTCCGGCAAATGCAACATCACGTGACCCAGCAATTTATTATGAAGATCAATTTGGATTAATCGGTAAAATTTATTATCAACTAGGATTCCATGAAATGTACGATTCATGGTGGTATTTAGTTTTATTAGGTTTGATTGGTGTATCATTAGTTATTTGCAGTCTTGATCGCTTTATACCATTATATAAAGCATTGAGAATTCAAAAACCTAAGAGACATGAAACTTTTCTTAATAGACAACGTTTCTACAGTGAGACCGAAAAAGTATCTCAGGAAGAAATAGAACAAGTTAAAGCAAAGTTGAAGAAACAACGTTATAAAATTACTGAAGAGAACGGACATATTCTTGCGGAAAAGGGAAGATTCTCAAGATGGGGTCCGTATGTCAATCATATTGGGCTAATTATCATACTGCTTGCAGCAATTTTACGTACGACACCAATTATGTTTACAGACGAATATGTCTGGGTAAGAGAAGGGGAGACTATTGTCATCCCTGGTACAAAAGGTGAGTATTATATTGAAAATGAACAATTCTTATTAGAAATGCATGACCCAGATGATGATCGTTTTAGGGATGCTATTGCTTCAGGTGGAATGGTAGCAAGCAATTACCAAACCGATGTTGTGATTTATAAGGCTAAACAAGACATCCCAGGTGCAGAACCAGAACTAGAACCTATTTTAGATGATTCTATTCAAATGAATAAACCTGCAAAATTTGATGGCTATACGTTATATCAGTCGGGGTATCAGCAGAATGAATTTCGAAGTATGACGTTTAAAATTCATGAAACAAATGATGAAGAAGCAACTGCCATTGACTCATTTACAATCGATTTATTTAACCCGGAATCCGAATACATATTAGACAGCGGTTTCCGAGTAGTGCTTGATCAATATTATCCTGACTATTATTTAACGGATGAAGGAGTACCAGCATCTGAAACCAATTACCCTAGAAACCCAGCATTTGTCGTAGTCGTTTATCCACCAGATGCATCTGAGCCGGAAGTGAGTTTCTTAGGAATTGGTAGAAATATCGATGCGACGGGAGAAAATGATTATAAAGTTGCAATACAAGATTTTGATACCCATTATGTTAGTGGACTGACGTTAAGAGTCGACCGTACACTTATATTCTTTGGTATTGGTGCTGCAATTTTCATGATTGGTGTCATCCAAGGTATGTATTGGCAACATCGAAGAGTTTGGATTCATCCAAAAGCTGATGGAGTCTTGCTGGCTGGACATACAAATAAAAACTGGTTCGGTTTATCAAAAGATATAGAGAAAGCTATTGAGCAAACGAATATAAAAATGGTTGAAGATAGACAAGAACTAGACAAATAACTACCTATTTGTCTAGTCCACTAACTTCTTTAGGAGGGTGTTTTGATGGATTTAGTAAGTCTTAGTGGCAATTTGTTATATGCTGCTTTTATTTTATATTTAATAGCGACGCTATTCTTTGGGGCGACCATTCGCCAAAAAGATAGTAAAGTAAAGAAAAAAGGAATATCAGGGAATATCGCAATCACGATAACTATACTAGGTTTCTTATCCCATTTTGGATATTTTATCACAAGATGGATGTCTAGTGGACATGCACCATTAGGCAATATGTTTGAATTTGTAACTTTCTTAGGAATGGCAATGATCCTGGCATTTATCATTATCTATTTTATGTATCGACTTAGCTTTTTAGGACTATTTGCATTACCGATTGCAATGTTGATCATCGCATATGCAAGTATGTTTCCATCGGAAGTTGCTCCACTTGTACCATCTTTGAATAGCCACTGGTTATATATTCATGTTTCAACAGTGGCAATTGGACAAGGTATTTTATTTATTAGTTTTGTTGCCGGGTTGATGTATTTAATAAAGGAAATTGATCAGTCAAAACGTACGAGTAAAAATACTTGGCTGGAGGTTATTCTTTATACAGCATTCCTATTTATAGGCTTTATCGTTATAACTACAGTATTTAATATAATGGGATATAAGGCTACTTTTGAGTATCAGGAAGGAACGCAAATGGTTACTACTGAATACCACTTACCGGCAATTGCGGCTCCGAATAATGGAGTCTTAATTACTGAAGAGGTTATGGAGCCTTGGTTTGAAGCACCGACTTGGATGCAAGGTGCGGATGCTGGAAGGAAATTTAATACCGTTATTTGGTCGGTATTTAGTGGAACAATTATTTATCTATTAACCGTTCTTATATTAAGAAAACGTGTAGGAGCAGCATTACAACCATTATTGAGAAATGTAAAAGCAGATCTTTTAGATGAAATTATGTACCGGGCAGTTGCTATCGGATTCCCTATATTCACTTTAGGAGGCCTCATATTTGCAGCTATTTGGGCACAAATCGCCTGGGGAAGATTCTGGGGCTGGGACCCGAAAGAAGTATGGGCATTGATAACTTGGTTCTTCTATGCAGCGTTTCTCCACTTACGATTATCCAGAGGTTGGCATGGTGAAAAATCAGGATGGCTTGCTGTAGTAGGTTTCGGTATTATAATGTTCAACCTTATTGTAGTTAATCTGGTACTTGCAGGTTTACATTCTTATGCATAAATAAATGGAAGAGACAAAGCGCTATTCTACGGAATGCTGCCGCCTTGTCTCTTTTCTTATACTTTTTTACTATATTCATTTATAATAATAGATAATGGAATAGGATATGGATTATTGAATGTTCTTACTTTCCTACTAAATTTTGAATGATGGAATAGAGTTTATAGGGGGTTTATGAATGGAAAAGGACTTAAAAATATTAGTTGTAGATGATGAAGATAGAATACGCAGATTGGTCAGGATGTATCTAGAAAGGGAAAATTATATTATTGATGAAGCTGATAACGGCCATGACGCATTAGAAATGGCTTTAGAGGAAGATTATGATTGTATTATTCTTGATCTAATGATGCCGGAAATGGATGGTATAGAGGTATGTGAAGAACTAAGAAAGCATAAAACAACTCCGGTTATTATGTTGACGGCAAAAGGAGAGGAATCCAATCGAGTTCAAGGATTCGAGGTTGGGGCCGACGACTATATTGTTAAACCATTTAGTCCAAGAGAGGTTGTATTAAGAATTAAAGCAATTCTTCGGAGAGTCGGTACTTCTACATTTACTAATGCAGATGGTTCGGCCAGGGATGTCCTCGTATATCCTCACTTAACTATTGATTACGATGCTCATCGGGTAACTGCAGATGATCAAGAAGTGAATTTAACTCCGAAAGAATACGAACTGTTATGCTTTTTAGCGAAATCTCCCGATAAAGTATTTACACGAGAAACCTTATTAAAAGAAGTATGGCAGTATGAGTTTTTTGGTGATCTAAGAACCGTTGATACTCATGTGAAGCGACTTAGAGAGAAATTGAGTTCTGTCTCAGAGAAGGCTTCAAAAATGATTGTTACTGTTTGGGGTGTAGGTTATAAATTTGAAGTTGTTGAGGGAGAATAATGGTCTGGCGCAATAATATTGTCATTAAATTGGCATTAACGATTATTCTTCTAGTTTTCTTTGTTTTATTTATTCTCTCCTTACTGTTAATGCAGTTCTTTGAAAATTTTTATATCCATGAAGCGGAAGCAACTATGTTGGAAACCGCTTCGAGGGTTGCGACGATTATTGATCAGCAAGATAATCGTACTTTTATCCAAGAATCTGCTGAACTATTTAAAGATCCTTCCGCTCGTATCGCAATTCTGTATCCTACGGGTGACTATTGGTTATCAACTAGCACTGACAGTGAATTGAGTGATATCAGCTTGTATTGGATCAAGAACAAACCAGAACTATCGGAAGTTTTTACGTTAAATCGTGAAGTGAAAGAACTGGTTGTTCTACCAGAACAAGATACGACTGCGATTATAGTGGGTAAACCGCTTCTAAACGAGGGAGCGGTATTTATCTACCAATCACTTGATGTGATTAATCAAACAAAAGCAGAAACCCAGAGAATCATTCTTATAGCTGCAGGCTTTGCAATTGTATTGACTATTTTCTTTGCAGTCTTCCTCTCAACGAGGATTACTTCACCATTAATTAAAATGCGTGAAGCAGCAGCAGACTTGACAAGAGGTGAGTTTAATACAAAAGTTCCAGTGTTGACTCACGATGAACTCGGTGATTTAGCACGTGAATTTAATCGTATGGGGAGACAATTAAAATACCACATTAACGCATTGAATCAGGAAAAAGAGCAGCTTTCAAGTATCGTTAATTCAATGGCAGACGGAGTAATCACGCTCAATCGTAATGAAGATGTGATCGTTATTAATCCGCCTGCAGAAAAGTATATTGAAGATTGGTATTTTGAAAACAATATTGATCCAAAAGATCTTAATCAGAAATTGCCAGATGAATTAAGACAAGCATTGCAGAGAGTTATTGAAGGTGAATCTGAAATCGTGCGGGAGATGCATATGCAAGGAAGAGATTATGTTATGCTCATGACTCCATTATACGATGAAAACCATGTACGTGGTGCGGTAGCTGTAATTAGGGATATGACGGAAGAGAGAAAGTTGGATAAGCTGCGGAAAGACTTTGTGGCAAATGTCTCTCATGAATTGCGTACACCAATATCTTTATTGCAAGGCTACAGTGAAGCAATTGTCGACGATGTTGCTGAAACAAAAGAAGATAAAAATGAACTTGCGGCAATCATTCATGACGAATCGTTAAGGATGAGCAGACTTGTTAATGAGTTATTGGATTTGGCAAGAATGGAAGCTGGACATATTCAATTGAACGTAGAGACATTAGAAATTGAAAAGTATATCCAGAGAATCATAAAAAAATTTCAACCAATTGCTGAAGAAAATCAAGTAGAGCTGAAGCTTACGATGAAAGTTGAAAAAGGCGAGGTAACATTCGATGGAGACCGAGTGGAACAAGTTTTTACCAACTTGATTGATAACGCAATCCGCCATATTGGTGAACAAGGGTATGTGCACGTTTCAGTTGAAAGTGATGAATCTGAATTCCGCGCAGAAATTGCTGACAATGGAAGTGGTATTCCTGAAGAGGATTTACCGTTTGTTTTTGAACGATTTTATAAAGCAGATAAGTCACGTACAAGAAATAAACAGAAAAAAGGTACAGGTCTTGGTCTTGCAATCGCTAAAAATATAATCCATGCCCACCAAGGAAAAATTAGGGTGAAAAGTAAAATAGAACAGGGAACAACCTTTAGTTTTACAATCCCTCAAACTAAATAGAAAAGAATTAAAGTGAGGTTTAAACAAGCACATGAATAAATTGTTCATCAAATCAACTATTATCTTATTAATTTTAATATTGCTCAGTGCCTGTGGTGATGAAGAAAATACATCACCTATTGTCAGTACCAATGATACTGATAGTTCAGAGGAAGTGCCGGAAAATGCTGTACGACTAACTATTTCCATGTACGATGGGCAGCAGTTCATTAATGAGCAGCAAGTCGAAATTGAAGAAGGAGCAAATCTACTTGAAGTTCTCGATCAAACATTCTACATTGAAACCGATGAAAACAATGAACTTACTTCCATTGAACGAATGAAGGTCAGTGAAGAAGAAGATACAAGTTGGCATTTGTTCGTAAATGATGAACTTTCTGATATACCTGCTAAGGATTATATACTTAGCGGAGGAGAGAAAATTGTACTAGATCTGCAATAATCAATCGGGCGGTGGGATTCACCGCTCGATTTTTATTTCTTAAATAATGTAAGGATTCATATTGGAAGTTATTGTGTTCTCTGATAAAGTAGGTAAAAACTGAAACACTTTTTCTTATATATCGTCTAATGGAGGGAATTGGGGGAAGCAGATGAAAGCTCTGTTTAATAACTTCTATGAGAAATATCATCATGATCTTTATAATTTTGTGTATTATATGGTCAAGAATAAGAACCTTGCAGAGGATCTTGTGCAGGAAATATATATTCGTATATTTAGATCCTATGGTAGCTTTCGTGGTGAGGCAAGTGAAAAGACATGGGCTTTTTCCATTGCTAGAAATGTCATTTATGATTACTTTCGAAAAGAAAAACGGAAGCGTAACTATGCAAATCAAACAGTAGACTGGGACGAGATGGCAAGCATTGTGACGATCGATCAAAAATTGCCGGATGAGTTGCTTATTGAGGATGAAGATATCCAACTCATCTATCGATTACTTGATGAATGCAGTTTGAATCAAAAGCAAGTGATAGTTCTGCGATACATACAAGGATTTACTCTTAAAGAAACCTCAGAAATGTTGGATATGTCCATAGGTAATGTAAAAACACTACAACACAGAGGTATCAACAAGCTAAAAAAATTGTATGAAGATAAAAAACGGAAAGGAGGAATGAAAGATGGCTTCAGATGATAGAGAGGTAAAAGAGTTACTAGGACGCTTACCAACAGTCGAAGATGGTTTAGATAAAAAAGAGTTATTTGAACAAATATCTATTGCTTTATCAGAAGATGAGCAATCCATGAAGAAAAAGAAGCGACTTTTACCGATTCTTTCAGTTGCAGGCATATTCATTCTGATATTTAGCATCCCATTCCTCCTCAACACCAATCACGGAAAGATGTC
Source organism: Oceanobacillus luteolus (assembly GCF_023715655.1). Classification (GTDB taxonomy): domain Bacteria; phylum Bacillota; class Bacilli; order Bacillales; family Amphibacillaceae; genus Oceanobacillus; species Oceanobacillus luteolus. The sequence goes on from NZ_JAMBON010000001.1 coordinate 185,125, forward strand.
CATGGAGACGCAGGATTCCGCAAATGACGCACAAATATATAGCGGAGCAATAGAGTCGTCAGATGGAACAAATAATGAATCTGATCAAGTTGAGTCTATGGACGAAAATCTCATCATGGATAATAGCCAAATCGGAGTTATCAAGCAAGTGCCATCCGGGCGAAAAATCGTCCATTTCAATATTTTTAATCATTCTAGAGATTATGTAATACCGGTAGCGTTGATTGTTCCGGAAGCAGAAGATAGAGATTATCATAGCGAGCAAATGAAAGAAATACTGTATTCGTATGATTTATTGCAAGATGAAGATTACATTCAAGAAAAAGACTTAACCGACCAAAAAGCCAGTTTTATGCTTTATAAAGAAAAATATTATGTCAGTCTTCCACAAGATAGTAAAACAATATATGATGCGTTACGTATGCTGCAACAGATAAATCCTGAAACTTATTTAGAAAATACAATTAATCCTTCAGTGGACTTTAAGGTTACAGAAGAGGGGGAGCTGTTGATCGTTCAGTTTGAAATAGGGACTTTGAAAGTTGAGGATATTACAACCCAGATGATAGACTCCATATTGCTGACTGCAAAAAGTTATGGATTCTCTAAAGTGCAATTTGAACATATACCAGTTGAAGAGATTGGGTGTTATCAGTTTAATTCTCCAATTGAAGTCCCGGTTGCAGCAAATCCCATCCTATTACAATGAGTGGTTGCAATGCTTGTACAAATGATACCTTCAGATCAACTCTGTTTTTAAATCAGAGTTGTCTATTGACAGTAAAAAGTACGAAAGCTTCATAGAAGTCTTCGTACTTTTATTGTCCACTCTTATTTTAAACACTTGGCGAATCATGTATTCTAAATTATAATATGTAATACCCATGATTGTTCAATCATGATATTCTTATTTCCTACTCATGGATTTTTTCCTCATCTTTACTTATACATATCTTCCTATCGCTATTCTCTAATTAATATTTACTAGTACTTTCAGATGGATTGGATGTGAGTTGCTTGATCTTTACTGGAATAATCTTAACGATAGCAAAAAATATAAGTCAGGAAAGAAGTGTTTCAAGCATATATAATTTATTAGTTGGTAGTAAAAACATCCAAACTATACAGGATGCATATATTTTTGGCATCCAAAATTATTATGGAGTTTACAAAGGCTTGGAAAAAAGCAGATTCGATGAAAAGATACAAGAATTAACACAGCTCGGGTTACTGATAGAAAAAGCAAGAGAAAACAGCCGGAAATTCATTGCTTATACAGAACAGGCGGACTATTGGCTATCAGAGCACCAACAGAGATTGCCATTACATTATTTCCAAGGCATAGTCTATGAAGAGAAAGCATCCTTATTTTATGAACGTCTACTACTATTAATTCAAACTTTAAGTAATATAAAAGAGAATAATTTTAATTTCATTCCTGTCATTCATCAATCTGATGCTGAGAGGTTTGTCAGGAATGTATATAATCAAAAAAAAGCTAATAAAAATCAGTACATACAAAAGTTATATGAAGAGTTGGTCGATTTATTAGAAGATTTACCAGAAGTAGAAGCAAATCTATTTGTTGATCGGCTTTCTGGATTTGGGCATTATGGTAAAAGTATCGAACAATTGGCAACAACTTATAATAAAAGCAAGGACGATGTCATATTAACCCTTGTGGGAGTCAGCCATCAATTTATTCGAAAGATCGAGTCGGAAAAAAATACATATCATGTACTTTTTGAAATGGTAGCTGATCTGCAAACTCCATCCAGATTGACAGATTCAGCCAGGAAAACTTATGAACTATTTTTACGAGATTTTACACCGGAAGAAATAGCGCATAAACGGCATTTAAAATTGAATACGATATACGATCATTTAGCCGAAATAGCACTTTATGATTCAGCATTTCCATTTTCATCTTTCGTTACCGAAACAGAAGCAGAAGAAATTATGCATGCTATTGAACATACTGAATCATATAAGTTAAAGGTGATCAAAGATGCTGTTCCAAGCGATATAAGCTTTTTTCAAATTCGATTGATGCTTGTATTCAAACATAAATTTAGGGAGGGAGGCGGTCAATTTGTCTAAAACAATGCAACTGGAGCAAAAATTGGAGCGGTATTTTCAATATGATCAGTTTCGAAAAGGTCAACGGGAAATTATTGAAGATGTCCTTCAAGCGAAGAATGTATTGGGAGTCCTACCTACAGGGTCCGGTAAGTCTATCTGTTATCAATTGCCCTCCCTGTTAATGGATGGTCTCACTATCGTAGTTTCTCCCTTAATATCCTTAATGATTGATCAGGTAAAAGAACTAAGATCAAAAAACTTTAAACGAGTTGTAGCGTTAAACAGTTTGGTTGGCTATGAGGAAAGACAATTTATTTATCAACATCTCAACCAATACAAATTGTTATATATATCACCAGAACTATTACAACAGGAACAATTTATTAAAAAGCTGTCTTCCATAAAAATCAGTTTATTTGTCATTGATGAGGCTCATTGCATTTCCCAGTGGGGGCATGACTTCCGCCCGGATTATCTAAAACTGGGAGCTATAATTAAACAATTGGAAAGTCCGCCAGTTCTTGCTTTGAGTGCCACTGCAGCACCAGCTGTTCAAGAAGATATTATAGAGAACCTGCATTTAAAAACGATAACGAAACACATATATCCAATGGATCGTAAAAATTTAACGTTTATTATAGAGAAAGTGTCTACCATTCATGAAAAAATAGAATTGATGACAACATACTTAGGTAAGCATTTGGGGCCCGCTTTAATCTACTTCTCTAGTAGAATTCAAGCAGAAAATATGGTGGAGACATTGAGGAGAATGATGCCATCATTAAAGGTAGCTTTTTATCACGGTGGTATTGATCCGGTGGATAGAATACAGATTCAACAACAATTCATGAATGATCAATTAGATGTTATTTGTTGTACGAGCGCATTTGGAATGGGGATTAATAAATCAAATATTCGACTTATCATCCATTTTCATATCCCTTCTCAAATTGAGGCTTATATTCAAGAAGTTGGAAGGGCGGGAAGGGATGGTAAACCAAGCATCTGTCTGTTGCTATTTGGAGTGGGAGATATTGCAATACCGAAGAACATCATTGAAAATGAATTGCCGCATGAAGATGAAATAAGAGTAGTGATGCAGCAATTGAAACAAATGGGGGAGGAAGGGTTAGAGCTGCCAGTCCGGGATTTAGAATTGTATGAACGCTTTCAAATAAGTGAAACAAAATGGAGGTTTTTACGGTTTCATTTCGAAAAACATGGTATGATTATGGCAAAGAATATCGTCTATGATCCCATTCAATGGCAACGAGTATTTCGTCAGCTCAATAAATGGATACAATCAAGAAATTCATATAAAAAACAAGAGTTAGAGGAAATGATAGACTTAGTAGAAACTACAGCTTGTCTAAGGGAAACAATTTATAAGAAGTTTCAAAAAGGATATTCAACACCGATTTTCCAATGTTGCAGCAATTGTGGAATTGATCTTTCGAAATGGGCTCCTTCTGTTAAACCAGCTAGAGACGAGGAAATACCATGGAAGGACAAGCTCAGGAAACTTCTTGTGGGTGGAATATGAAACAAAGTGAATTAATTAAACAGCTCTCAGATAAAGAATTGAAGTTAAATCTTTTGTTCTCACAATTGCTATTCCTTGGCATCTCCATTTTACTAAGTTTGTTTTTATTCGACCATTTTTCTGATTGGTTATTGTTGTTTGATTGGCAGCTGAAGGAAATTTTTTATTTTGGAATTATACCAGCATTTATTATTGTGCTAATTGACATCTTACTAATTAATCTCCTTCCTGATACGGCATTTGATGATGGGGGAGTCAATAGGAGAATATTTGGTGATCAACCGGCTTCTTTTATATTCGGCATTTCATTACTTGTCGCCGTTTCTGAAGAATTACTTTTCAGAGGAGTCATTCAGAGTACATTTGGATATCTGTTCGCAAGTATTCTTTTTGCAATCGTACATATACGGTATTTAAAAAAACCAGTACTATTATTATCCGTATTGCTTGTGAGTTTTTTTATTGGGTATATATTCTCAGTGACTGAGAATTTAATTGTTACAATAACACTTCATTTTATAGTAGACTTTTTATTGGGATTATATATACGCTTCAGAAGTGAGGTGCATTCATATTGAGTATACAACCTGGAAATAAGGATGAGGATCAGGCAAATGAGTTGAGTCAGCTTTTTGATGAGATTGAAAGTGGAAATGAAAAGCATGAAGAAACAATTGTTCTGAAAGAAGATAATGAAATTGATGTCTTAAACTTGCCTCCCAGAAAAGAAATACATACAAAGAACAATCGGTTTAGGCTTAAATTCAGCAGACCATTTATTCGTTTTGCTTTCGTGATTTTTATTGTTGCACTAAGCATATGTATTGCTTTATATATTTGGCAGGATGAATTTACTTCTCTGTTGCATAGACTTTAATAAAGCTGTGGAACGATGGGTAGTGCACTACCTAAAAATTAAATAATTGCATATAGTATTAGTATACATTCAATGATTAACCGGAGCGATTTCGACCATTGTATGTTAAAGTGGGATATTTTTACGTAAGGGGGATACTGTATGCGTGTTGAAAGACTGTCAAGTCACCAGTTTACGATTTTCTTAACGTTTGATGATTTAATTGAACGTGGCTTTACGAGCGATGATATATGGCACGATGCAGCAAGTGTCCGGCATTTGTTCAGTGAAATGATGTATGATGCAAGTGATGAACTAGATATAGAGTTAGATGGTATGCTTCTTGTTCAGGTGTTTATGATGCAAGCGCAAGGAATGCATATTCTTGTCACTCAAATGAATGATATTGTAGGTGAAGATGATGATTTCATCGAAATGAAGGTGACATTAGACGAAAGTCATGAATTGATATTTTTGTTTGATGATATTGAGAATCTTATTCATGTTGCCTCCTATTTATCTCCTATGGGTATTGAAAATGGGCAGGTATACTACCTGGACAATTATTATTACATGCTCTTTGAAGAGGACGATTTATCCGGTGTGGAGAAGGAAAGCATCATTGCAGTAATGTCGGAGTATTCCCAGTCCAGTATTCTGACCTCCCATCGTCTAAAAGAATACGGTAAGATAATTTATGAAAATCAAGCAGTGAAACAGTTGATCGATAACTTCTACTGATAAGTTATTGGCCTCCATGTTTAAATCTGAGGGTATTATGGGAAATGAATTATTAATCATTTATATTAGTGTTTCAGGTATTTATATCCCGAATCGTAGTTACCTGTTTTATAGTATTTTTATTGCATATTTACTGTTAAAGTGTATACTAACTTCTTAGTAGAAGGTTTTTTATTATATATGTATTCTAGGGGGTAAATTCATGGTAACCGATAAAGCAGTAGATTCTACCGAAGAAAATCATGAAAATCTAGATGTGTTAGATTCCACAAGAACAGTGATTAAAACGGCCTTAGAAAAACTGGGATATTCGGATGAAGTTTATGAATTGTTGAAAGATCCACTTCGTATGATGTCAGTTCGTATTCCAGTACGGATGGATGATGGGAAAGTAAAGGTTTTTACAGGCTATCGTGCACAGCACAATGATGCAGTTGGACCTACTAAGGGTGGAATTCGTTTTCACCCAGATGTTACAGCCAAAGAAGTGAAGGCTTTATCCATTTGGATGAGTTTGAAAGCGGGGATTGTAGACCTTCCGTATGGTGGTGCCAAGGGTGGAATCATCTGCGATCCGCGACAAATGTCTTTCCGCGAATTAGAGCAACTAAGTAGGGGATATGTTCGAGCTGTTAGTCAAATTGTTGGACCTACTAAAGATATTCCAGCACCAGATGTATTCACAAACTCTCAAATTATGGCCTGGATGATGGATGAATATAGTAAAATCGACGAATATAATAGCCCTGGTTTCATTACTGGAAAACCAATTGTTCTTGGTGGATCACATGGTAGAGAATCTGCAACCGCAAAAGGGGTAACGATTGTTCTAAACGAAGCTGCTAAAAAACGTGGCATTGACATAAAAGGTGCTCGAATCATTATTCAAGGCTTTGGAAATGCAGGAAGCTACTTATCGAAATTCTTATATGACCAAGGGGCAAAGATTGTTGGAATAGCAGATGCCCACGGTGCACTATATGACGCGGATGGGTTAGATATTGACTATCTGTTGGATAGAAGAGACAGTTTTGGAACCGTAACCAATCTGTTTGATAATACTATTTCAAATAAGGAATTGTTTGAACAGGAATGTGATATTATTATTCCTGCTGCTGTAGAGAATCAAATAACTAGAGATAATGCGCATAAAATTAAAGCGAGTATTATCGTTGAAGCTGCAAACGGACCAACAACTGCTGAAGCAACCCAAATCTTGACAGAGCGAGGAATACTGCTCGTGCCAGACGTACTGGCATCAGCTGGTGGGGTAACTGTATCCTACTTTGAATGGGTGCAGAATAATCAAGGTTATTACTGGTCAGAAGAGGAAATAGATCAAAAACTACATGAAATAATGATAAATGCTTTTGAAACGATATATAACCTTTCCCAGACTAGAAAGGTTGATATGCGACTTGCCGCTTACATGATTGGTGTAAGGAAAATGGCAGAAGCAGCCCGTTTCCGAGGCTGGGTCTAAAACAACCTAAACAAAAACTCTTATCATTTGTCTGATAAGAGTTTTTATATTGCATAATAACTTAGAAAGTTCATTACGCCTCTACTGGAGGACTGCTCACAGCTATACATTTATTAATCTCACTGCATTTTCATGAAGCAGTTTATACATTTTCCAACACATCTTCGTTTGTACTTAAATTTATTTATAGTAAAATGGACCATAGAGCATATATAAAGGAAGTGGCAAGTTATGCAGCAGGAAGAAGTTATCATTGTGGGTGCTGGTCCTTGTGGGATGGCAGCAGCAATTGCTTTACAGGAAAAAGGTATTAACCCTTTAATTATCGAAAAAGAAAATATCGTAAATAGTCTATATCGTTTTCCGACACATCAAACATTTTTCAGTTCCAGTGATAAACTCGAAATTGGGAATGTAGCATTCATTACAGAAAAACAACGCCCTGTGAGAAATGAAGCACTGACTTATTATCGTGAAGTGGCAAAAAGAAAAGAATTGCGGATTCATTCTTTCGAGGAAGTTATACATATCGAAAAAGACAATAAGGGGTTTACTGTACAAACGGAAAATAGAAATCAAGCTACAAAAGAATATAAAGCGAAGTTTGTTATTATTGCAACGGGATATTATGATCAACCAAATTGGATGGGGATACCTGGTGAGGAATTATCTAAAGTAAGTCATTATTTTAAAGAAGCTCATCCTTATTATGATAAAAATGTTGTCGTTATCGGAGGCAAGAATTCAGCGGTAGATGCAGCATTGGAGCTGCATAAGGCTGGTGCTCATGTAACGGTGATGTATCGGGGAGATAAATATTCCAAAAGTGTAAAACCTTGGATTTTACCTGGATTTGATTCACTTGTGCAAAAAGGCGAGATATCAATGATTTTTAACGCTCATGTGACAGAAATTACAGAGCAAGAGGTCTATTACCACGTGGCTGGAGTTGAAGATAAAATCCCTAATGATTATGTGTTTGCGATGACAGGTTATCAACCGGATATTAAATTCTTAAACCAAGTAGGGGTACATACGGATGAACAAACTGGGATTCCAATGTATGATGACGAGACTTATGAAACCAATGTACCGGGGCTCTATATAGCGGGAGTAGTAGCTGCAGGATTTAACAACAATGCGATATTTATTGAGAATGGGCGTTTTCATGGAGAGGCTATTGCAGAATCGATAGCTGCTCTACATTCAAGTAAAGTATAAATATCCAGTCTATTATTTGTAATTCTTAAAGAGAGTTAGCATGAAGTGCTAACTCTCTTTATTTAGTTGAAAATAGTTGTCAATGATTTTATATCTCTCGTGTTTTCTAGTGCTATCAATAGTTTTAGTCTTGCTTTCGGACCAGTTAACCCATTGGCAAAAATAACTCCTATTTCTTTCAACTGCCTGCCCCCGCCAGAATAAGCATAAGTCGGTTGGACAATTCCTTGGTAACTTCGGGAAACGAGAACAACTGGTACTTTATTCTCGAGTAATTTGCGGATTGATTCAACTGTAGAAGCCGGTAAATTACCTTGCCCAAGTGCTTCAATTACCAATCCGTCCGGCTTGATTGTGTGGAGAGCTTCGATTAATCTGCCATCCATTCCAGCATATGCCTTAAGCAAATAGACATTCGAATTGATTTGGTGAACTGGATAGTGTTCCCGCCTTAAAATGCCGTGATGAAATATGATTAGTTCCTTTGTGACAATTCCAATAGGTCCATATTGAGGACTTTGAAATGTTGCGACATTACTTGTTGATGTTTTTGTTACGTTGGCAGCTGTATGTATTTCATCATTCATTACGACCAGAACACCTTTATCCTTGGCGTTATCTTCACATGCTACCCGTAACGAGCTTATTAAGTTATATAGTGCATCTGATCCGATTTCATTACTTGACCGCATGGCGCCTGTAAGGATAATCGGTTTTTCAGTATTAATTACAAGATCTAAAAAATATGCTGTTTCTTCAAGAGTATCTGTACCATGGGTTATAACGATTCCATCATACTTTGGTAGAACACGTTGTATTTCAATTGCCAGTTGTAACATATGATTAGGAGTAATATGGGGAGAAGGTAGGTCAAAGATTACTTGTTCATCAATGTCTGCAATTTGTTGATACTGGTCTTTTGCTCGGCTTAGAGGGTGTTCGTTCGTTACATTTACCGCACCAGTTTCTTTATTTTCCAACATAGAAATGGTGCCACCCGTATGAATCAATAATATTTTTTTCATCGTATTCACCTGCTTAAAATTTTACTATTTCAAATAGGACAACTTAATGATACGATAAAAGTAATGTATTTGGAAAGAGGTTTAAGGTTATGATCGCTATATTTACAGTCGGGCTCGCACCTGTTGTAGCATTAATGTCATTTTTTTACTTGAAAGATGAATATCAAGAGCCTATCCCACTAATCATCCGTTGTTTTTTATTGGGTAGTGTTCTTGTTTTTCCTATTATGTTCGTGCAACACGCATTTGTAAAAGAAGGCTTTGTTTTAAATAGCTTCTTAGAATCCTTTCTCCAAATTGCATTGCTAGAAGAATTTTTAAAATGGTTTATTTTTATGTTCTCCATGTACCATCATGAGGAATTTGATGACCATTATGATGGGATAGTTTATGCTACAGCGATCAGTCTTGGCTTTGCCTCAGTTGAGAATATCCTCTTTTTATTAACGAATGGAATAGAGTATGGTTTTTCCAGAGCCATATTTCCCGTATCTTCTCATGCCTTGTTCGGAGTGATTATGGGCTATTATATTGGAAAAGCAAAAACTCGTGAAAGTAGAACGAAGTATAACCTATGGTTGGCATTTTTCATCCCATTCTTGCTTCACGGCATTTATAATTATATTTTACAAACCGTCACAACGAATTGGTTATATTACTTGATTCCTTTTATGATTGTTTTATGGATGTTTGGACTACATCGGATGAAAGTAGCAAACCAACCAAATCTCAATTAAAGAACAGTAAGCATGTAGAGCATCACACCTCTACATGCTTTTTATTTTTCTATCATGTATAAAAATAGAGTTGCAACAAAAACTATCCTCAAGTAATTGCATTAGAGGAGGGTTAGGTTTGCGAACAAAAAAGATTAGTTTATTAATCATCTTTAGTTTATTCCTGTTACTCTTTATTAACGATGACAATCAGGAAATAAAAGCGTTTAGTCCCCAAGTAATTCAACATGGGGCGGTTGGTGATGATGTAATTGAACTTCAAGCTAGGTTACAATATTTAGGATTTTATAACGGAAATATTGACGGCGTGTTTGGCTGGGGTACGTATTGGGCACTTAGAAACTTCCAATATGAATTTGGGATGGAGATTGATGGATTAGCAGGTGAAGAAACTAAAAACAAACTGGTCCAAGCGAGTGAGTATGATGAAGCGTATGTAAAAGAACAAATTAAACAAGGTAACCGGTTTACGCATTATGGCGGAACTAATAAACAGTCAGACACTGGAAATCAACAGAACCAGGAAGCCCAACAAACAGATAATACAACTGCGGTAAATGTACCTCAAGGATTTTCACAGAATGATATTCAGTTGATGGCTAACGCAGTCTATGGGGAGGCAAGAGGTGAACCATATGAAGGACAAGTGGCAGTGGCTGCTGTTATCTTGAATAGAGTGGCTAGCCCGAGCTTTCCTGATACAGTATCAGGGGTTATTTTTGAACCAAGGGCATTTACTGCTGTAGCAGATGGACAAATTTGGTTAACTCCAAATGAAACAGCCAAAGAAGCAGTTCTCGATGCGATTAATGGTTGGGATCCTTCGTCGAATGCGTTGTACTACTTTAATCCAGATACCGCAACTTCACCTTGGATATGGACCAGACCTCAAATTAAGCAAATCGGTAAACATATCTTTTGTAAATAGGAAGGCGTGAATAGTATGATTCGTTGGATTACCATTGGTGCTTTAACTTTAGGTTTAATTGGAACAGCAGTTTGGGGATACCAAGAACATCAAGAGAAGAATGCGATCTTAATACAAGCAGAGAATAGCTATCAAAAATCCTTTCATGAACTTACTTATTATATGGATTTATTGAATGATGAAATCGGGACAGTACTCGCAATGAATTCACATGAACGGCTGTCGCCTCAATTCGTTGATATTTGGCGAATTGCTTCAGAAGCTAATACAAATGTTTCTCAGTTGCCTCTTGGTCTGTTGCCTTTTAATAAGACAGAGGAGTTTCTATCGGATATCGGTGATTTCACTTATAGAACAGCAATCCGCAATCTAGATGACGATCCATTGACATCAGAGGAGACAAAGGTGTTAGAGGATTTATATGTGCAAGCAAAGGAAATTAAGGACGAATTAAGACATGTGCAACATATGGCGCTTGAAAATAATTTACGCTGGATGGATGTTCAACTAGCCTTGGTGAATAATGACCAATCTGACAATACAATCATTGATGGTTTTAAAACCGTTGAAAAACAAGTGGAAGGCTATACTGAGGCGAATAGCCAATCTGGTTTAATCGGTGTAAGTACAAAACCGCAAAATCATATTGAAGATTTGCCTGGAGAAAAGCTAACCGAAAAAGAAGTACAAGACTTGGGGCGAACAGTTTTAGGTGTTGATCAGAGTGAAGAAATGGATGTTACCTCTTCAGGAGATGGAGCAGATATACCTTTTTATACCGTTTCCTATCATGATGATGATAAAAGGGCATATATGGATGTGACACAAAAGGGAGGATACCCGCTAACCATATTAATTGAGCGCCCGATTGGGGAGAAAAAATTAAGTTTGCATGATGGAGCAGAAAAAGCTGAGGAATATTTGGAACAAATGAATATTGAAAATATGGAATTATATCAAAGCATGGAATTGGATAAAGTCGGAATGTATTCTTTCCTGTATAACCAGGATGGAATCCGTGTGTACTCTGATTCGGTGGAAGTAAAAGTTGCTTTGGACAATGGAGATATTCTCGGTTTAACTGCAGAAAACTATTATAGTAACCATCATAAACGAGAAATAGCTGAACCTACGCTTAGTGAAGAAGATGCCTTAGAGTATGTTAATCCGAATATAAAAATTGAAGAGGCAGACCTTGCGATAATCACTAATGACCTTGATGAAGAAGTTTTAGTGTACGAATTCCTAGGTACATTGAATAATGAAACGTATCGTATTTTCATCAATGCAGAAGATGGAACGGAAGAAATGGTTGAAAAACTAGGAGGCAAGGAATTAAAATATTCTCTTGATTTTTAGGGGTAGGCTAAAGCCTTCCCCTTTTCAAATAAATCTGTAATAATAAATATATAATAATTTGAATAATTGAGAGAAGAATTGAGGTAACAAGATGAAGGGGATTTCCATCAAAGTTGGAACAAAGGTCAGTTTGATATTAAATGAACCAGGGAAGAGTAAGGAAGAATACTACAGTAAAATAATCGATATGAAAGAAAACTATATTATTTTGGACAATCCGGTTCATAAGGCTACAAGGAAAACTATATATTTTCCCGTCGGTACATCTTTTAACTTAAGTTTTGTAGGAGACGACCAAGCAGTATATGAGTTTTCCACTAAAATTGCTGCCAGGCTAAAATTAAAATTTCCTGCCTTAGCGGTTCCTATGCCTAAATTAGAAGATCTACATAGGATTCAACGTAGGGAGTTTGTGCGGGTAGATGCAATTGTAGATGTCGCTGTTCACCGGAAAGATAAATACAATCGAGCATTTACTACAGTTACATCAGATATTAGTGGTGGCGGCTTATCACTTATCTTACCTAAAAAAGAATCCCTTGAAATGGATGAAGTCGTTGATATCTGGCTGAGTCTTGGTTTCATATCTGGGACATATCATTATATACATACAAGTGCTAAAGTAGTGTTTATCCAATCAAAAGACGGTATTCGTTCAGCTTCCGTTAAGTTCGAATCTATAAAAACACAAGAGCAACAGTTAATTGTCAGTTATTGTTTTGAAAAACAGAGGGAAATGAGAAAAAAAGAATATTCTTAAGGAGAGAATTCTAGACCTTACAATTTAAATTATGCTATGATGAATAGTAGATAAGTTTAATAATTGCTTGATCATGTGGTAGGTAAGATGCATGGTCGGAGAGGACGGCAGGTTGTACATGCAGGAACATAATACAGCAATTGCAATCGACGGGCCAGCAGCAGCTGGAAAGAGTACCGTCGCAAAAATTGTAGCTGAAAAATTAAAATATATTTATGTGGATACAGGAGCGATGTATAGAGCCCTCACATTAAAGGTACTGAATCTGGATATAGACCCTTCAGATGAAGAAGCAGTGTTGGAAGTGCTTTTGGAAACCGATATTGAACTGACCAATGAATCAAACGGGCAGCGGGTTCTTTTAGACGGGCAGGATGTCACAAATGAAATACGTCATCAACCTGTATCTGCAAATGTATCATACATAGCTAAACTCCCTACTGTACGAAAAGAAATGTTGAAAAGACAGCAGGAATTGGCTAAAGACCGTGGAGTAGTTATGGACGGTCGGGACATAGGCACCCACGTACTTCCCAACGCTGCAGTTAAAATTTTTCTTGTGGCTTCGGTGGAAGAAAGGGCAAAAAGACGTCATGAAGAAAACATGGCAAAAGGCATCCCGTCAGAACTAGACCAACTGAAAAAGGAAATTCAACAAAGAGATGAAATTGACTCTAATCGTGAAATCGCTCCATTAACAAAGGCTGAGGATGCAATTGAAGTAGACACTACTTCTTTATCTATAGAAGAAGTTGTCGATCGTATTTTACTCGAAGTAGAGAAGTACAAAACTACACAATTGTAGAAGACTTTACTTGACAAAAAAATGTAATTATTAGAAGTTATAAAAAGAATCATTTATAATCGTATGATGTCAATAGGAGGGCTAAGGATATGAGTAACGAATTTAACGAAATACCAGAACTAAACGTAGGGGATACGGTAACGGGGACGATTGTTAAGGTAGAGGAAAAACAAGTTCTCGTTGATATCGGTTATAAAACAGAAGGGATTGTTCCGATAAGTGAACTTTCCAGTCTGCATGTTGAGCTTCCAAGTGATGTTGTAAGCGAAGGAGATACTATTACACTGCAAGTGAAAAAAGTTACGGATGACGAAGTTGTGTTATCTAAAAAAGCAGTAGATGCTGAAAAAGCATGGGCAGATCTACAAGAGAAATTTGACAATAAAGAAGTCTTTGAAACTGTCGTTAAAGAAGTAGTTAAAGGTGGACTTGTTGTCGATGTCGGTGTGAGAGGATTTATCCCTGCATCACTTGTAGAAACATATTATGTAGAAGATTTCAGTGACTATAACGGAAAGACTCTTGAGGTCATCGTTGAAGAACTGGATAGCAGCCAAAACCGTGTGATTTTATCACACCGTGCAGTAGTGGAAAGAGAAGCTGAAGCGAACAAAAAAAATCTGTTGGAATCGCTCGAAGAAGGTCAAGTAATTGAAGGGACTGTACAACGCTTAACAAGTTTTGGTGCATTTGTTGATATTGGTGGTATAGATGGTTTAGTCCATATCTCGCAACTAGCCCACCATCATGTTGAAAAAGCATCAGATGTTGTTTCAGAAGGAGATAAAATCAAAGTAGAGATTTTATCCGTTGATCGTGACAGCGAAAGAATTTCTCTATCCCATAAGGCGACACTTCCAGGACCATGGACAAATATCGGTGAAAAGGTTGCGCAAGGTGATGTACTTGAAGGTACAGTAAAACGACTGGTGAGCTTTGGTGCATTTGTTGAATTGTTCCCGGGAGTAGAGGGACTAGTGCATATTTCACAAATAGCTAACCGTCATATTGGTACCCCTCAGGAAGTTCTTGAAGTCGACCAAAAAGTCAATGTAAAAGTACTTGATGTAAACGAAGAAGAAGAACGTATATCACTGAGTATCAAAGAACTTGAGCAACAACAGCAACAAGAAGAAGTAAAAAATTATGAAAAAGATGATGATCATTCCGGTTTTCAATTGGGAGACGTGATTGGTGATCAACTGGATAAATATAAATAAAAAGAATTAAAAGCTTTCCCTATAGGGAAAGCTTTTTTTTGTGTTTACTATATGAGTTAATCCGGATATCATTTCGTATAACAAGCTCACTTTTTTGGAACAATGATGACAAAGGAGTGAGAATATGAATGAGTATACATATGCTATTGTGTTTGGAATAGCGGTAGGTACTCTATCGCGTATTTTAATGTTGAAAACGGATTACAGACAATATCCAACATACCTTCACGGTAAGATTATCCACGTCTCTTTAGGCTTTATCGCAGCAGCATTAGGTGCGATTGCAGTCCCTGCCTTACTTGAGCAAGAATATACAGCAGTAACATTGTTGACAGTGGCCGCAACACAGTTTCGTGACGTTAGAAATATGGAAAGAAACACATTGACTGAGATTGATCAATTTGAGCTTGTACCGAGAGGAAAGTCTTATATAGAAGGTATAGCGATTTCCTTTGAAAGCAGAAATTATTTATGTATTTTCACTGCTTTCATATCCGCATTATTATACATTCACTTTATTTTACCAATTGCTATTTTAGGCAGCATACTCTGTATATTAATAGCGATGAAATTGATGAGTGGAAGTACAATAAAGGATATAGCTGAGATTGTTCCGATCCCTTTAAAGTTTGAAGGAGCAGGGCTTTACGTTGATAATATTTATATTATGAATATTGGGGTAGAAGAAAGAAGGGAAGAAATATTAAAGTACGGGATGGGCTTTTTGATACTTCCGAAAAATAGGGACATCGTGCAAACGTTAGCTAATTTAGGGCAAAGACAAGCAATGCTTCATGATGTATCCGTTTCATTAGGTATCTTTCGTGATTCAGGAACTCCAGCTCTAACACCATTAATTAAAAGAGATCTGGTTGATGGCAGAGTAGGAATGTTTATTCTACCTCAAACTCGTGATATTGATTTAGCAATTAAAATAATCGGTTCTGTACCTGTGTTGGAGAGTGCGATAAGACTTCCATCTGAATCAAAACCTTATAATGGAAAGAGTGATGAATAGTGGTAATTGAGAAAGCCATCCTCGCAGTTGTAACTACTAATAACACAAAAATTACTGGTGGAGCACCAATTTTTATTTGTGAATCCAAGAATGAATTGCAAACCATTTGTGCTAATCTTGAGGCGATAACAGATGGAATTGCCCATGCATTAAGTGAAGAGCTTTATATCGTCGTTAAACATTGATATTGGTTTAAAATTGTTTATATGGCTTGGTTTTGCTAGAATAATGAAGTAATGAAAAGTATGTTTGAGAAGGGAAGTTCCTTTCATGAGAAAATCAGTAGTAGCAATAGTAGGTCGACCGAATGTCGGCAAATCAACAATCTTCAACCGTCTAGTGGGTGACAGAATTTCCATCGTTGAAGATATTCCTGGTGTTACTAGGGATCGGATATACTCTAAAGCAGAGTGGTTAAATAATGAATTTAATCTTATTGATACAGGTGGAATTGAATCTGGTGATGAGCCATTACTTGTACAAATGCGAGAACAAGCCGAAATAGCCATCGATGAAGCGGATGTAATCATCTTCCTAGTTGATGGGAAAAGCGGGATCACTGCAGCAGATGAAGAGGTAGCCAAACTATTATTTAAATCTAATAAACCTGTAGTATTGGGTGTAAATAAAATGGATAACCCAGAAATGAGAGAAACCATTTATGAATACTATTCTCTTGGCTTTGGTGAGCCATTCCCTGTATCGGGGGCACATGGACTTGGTTTAGGTGATCTGTTGGATAAAGTAGTCAGTTACTTTCCGGAACAGCAGGAACCTGAAGAAGACGATGAAACAATCTATTTCAGTTTAATTGGTCGTCCGAACGTAGGGAAATCCTCTTTAGTAAATGCCATGCTGAATGAAGAACGTGTAATCGTCAGTGATATCGCTGGTACTACGAGAGACGCTGTAGACACAAGGTTCAGTCGAGAAGGGCAGGACTATGTAATTACGGACACCGCGGGAATGAGAAAACGTGGAAAGGTGTATGAAACGACCGAAAAATATAGTGTGCTTCGTGCATTAAAAGCAATTGAACGTTCCGACGTTGTCCTTATTTTAATTGATGCAGAAACTGGAATCATGGAACAAGACAAAAAAATTGCAGGAATAGCTCATCAAGAAGGAAGAGCTATTGTCATTGTGGTCAATAAATGGGATACGGTTGAATCCAATGAAAAAGCAATGCGGGAATTTGAAGAACAAATTAGAGTGCATTTTCAGTTTCTTGAATACGCACCAATTGTGTTTCTATCCGCCAAAACTAAAAAGCGATTGCATACACTATTGCCTGTAATCAATATGGCGAGTGAAAACCATGTAAAACGGATACCGACCAATCTATTAAATGACGTGATTATGGATGCGTTAGCTATCAATCCGACACCGACATATAAGGGAAGACGGTTGAAGGTATTGTATAGTACACAAGTTGCGGTAAAACCCCCATCTTTTGTGGTTTTTGTTAATGACCCGGAACTGATGCATTTTTCATATGAAAGATTTTTAGAAAATCAGATCAGGGAAGCGTTTGACTTTACTGGTACGCCAATCAAAATTTTCGTAAGGAAGCGACAGTAGAGTTAAAGGAGGAATTATCTTGAAAAAGGTAGCAGTGTTAGGTGCAGGAAGCTGGGGAACAGCTTTAAGTATTGTATTAGCTGAAAACGGCCATGATGTCAGGTTATGGAGCCATAGGGCAGAACAGGCTGAGGAGATTAACAAAACAAAACGGAACGATCGATATCTGGATGTTACTCTACCTGATCAGATAACTGCATTTTACAATCTCAAAGAAGCTGTACAAGATGTGGAAGCGATTGTGATCGTCGTACCTGCAAAAGCAATACGTGAGGTAGCGCGATCATTGACAGGAATTATACCGGAACATGCAACAATCATTCATGCTACAAAAGGTATTGAGCCGATTACTCTAATGCGTGTGTCTGAAATGATAGCTGAAGAGTTGCCTGAATATCCAGCAGATAATATTGTTGTATTATCTGGGCCAAGCCACGCGGAAGAGGTTGCATTGAGACATCCGACAACGGTTACGGTAGCCGCTAAAAATGCAGATAAAAACAAGCACGCCCAAAATCTCTTTAATAGTGATACGTTTAGGGTCTATACAAGTCAGGATGTATTGGGAATAGAATTGGGTGGAGCTTTAAAAAACATTATTGCACTTGGGGCTGGTATTTCCGATGGTTTAGGATTCGGTGATAATGCAAAAGCTGCATTGATCACAAGAGGGCTTGCGGAAATTACACGACTTGGTACTTCTTTAGGTGCCAATCCTTTCAGTTTTCTAGGATTATCTGGTGTAGGTGACTTGATTGTAACGTGCACAAGTGTACACAGTCGAAATTGGCGTGCAGGAAACCTGTTGGGAAAAGGGCATGAATTGGAAGCTGTGCTGGAAGAAATGGGCATGGTAGTCGAAGGTGTCCGTACGGTAAAAGCTGCACAACAAATCGCTGAAAAACAAGATGTTGAAATGCCCATTACAACGGGAATCTACCAAATTCTTTTTGAAGGTAAAAAACCTGAAGAGGTAGTCAATCAATTAATGAACCGAGACAAACGTGAAGAATTGGCAGAACTGGAGATATTGCTAAAAGAACATGATTCTTAATTCACACGCATTTCCTTCGCTTGCATATAATATTTTGAAATTATGAATCAAGGAGGAAATGCGGTGAACAACTTTCAAAAAGGAATGTTCGATAAAATTCAACAAAACGCAAACATATCACCTGATGAAATATTTAAAGTAGCTGACTCGGTAAAGAATGCAGATTTTTCCGATGAGCAAACAGTTCGTGATCTTATCCAACGTTTATCACGGATGGCAGGTAAGCCTGTCTCGAAGCAAAAAGAGGATAAGATTGTTGAGGCTATAGTTAAGAATAAAATGCCAATGGATTCTAAAGCCATGAATAAATTTTTCGATAATTAATGCGGTATTAGGCAGATGAGGATGCATAAGTCATAATTCTCGCATAGAATACATCGCACAAGCATTCATGGATAGAGTCTGCGTGGGTATTATCTAGTCACCCGAGATGGAGTCAGCCCCCTCCGTCTCGGTTCTTTTTTTGCATCATTTTAATATAAGAATACTTCATGCTTATGATATAATATGGGATGGTTTCGGTAGATTTTACAAGTTAGAGGTGAATTATAAAATGAGTATATCTATGCTAAAAATGTACATTTCGTTTGTAGGAATGATTTTATTATTTATAGCATTAGGTCTAATCTGGTTAAGCAGAAAGAAATTAACAGGTTGGTTAGCAAATGTAATATCCCTTTTAGCATACTTCAGTTTAGTTTCAGGAGCTATTATCATTCTCTTTGTCGTCTTTACAGGACCTACAAGATAGTTATCAGGAGGTTAAGCATTGAAAGTTTCATACATAAAAGGTACTTTATTAGGATTATTTATTCTCTTGCTGACAGGGTGCATGTATCCGGATAGTGAAAGAGCAGAGAATCAAGTCCCCCATGATACACAGCTTGAAATTGTACAAAATGCAGTAGATACTTATCGCGAGAAAACTGGTGGATTGGTACCTATCCGGACTAAACCTAGTGATACACCTATTTTTGAAAAGTATCTGGTTGACTTCAGCTTATTGAAGGAACAAAATGCCATCTCTGAAATTCCGGGGAATGCTTTTGAAAATGGTGGATATTATCAATATATCTTAATTACGCCGGAAGAAAATCCAACAGTTAAAGTCATTGATCTTCGCGTTACTGAAAAGATTCGTAGTGTCAACATTCGATTAAATGCATTTAGGCAAGAACACACCTATCCTGCATTTGGTGAAAAAGTAGAAGATGGGATTTATCTAATCGATCACGAAAAATTAAAACTCGACGAACCACCAACCGTAGTAAGCCCATATAGTCAAGAAAACCTTCCACTTGTAATGGACGTGCATGGAAATCTATTTGTAGACTATCGAATTGACTTACAACGTGCTTTAGAGGAATATGACCATGACTATAAAGAGGGGGATGACATTCGATTCTTATTGACGGATCATACCCCTTTTGCACCAACATATTCTCTTCCTTATACTGTTAAAGACGGAGAACCGGTATTTATGATGGAAGAATGAAAGGATAGTACTATAGTGAAGATCCAGGCATAAACAAACACCCTTGCGACATATATATTGTTGCAAGGGTGTTTTTATTGATTTTAATATCCTAATGGAAGATTAAATAAAGTGCTGATAAATAAAATCTAGGCTATTTGCTATCATCAATAGCTCGGCCGCTCCTGAGATACCTTGTTTTCCTTGGGAGGCGGTGAGATTGGACTGTGAAACATATAAGAGTGTTTCATAATAATTTCCAGCAGGTTGTATCAATTTTAATATGTTTAAAAAAGGAGTAAGCTCTCCTTGTTATCCTAAATAAGAATTATGGGGTGATAATCAGCAATGGAGTATATATAATTTTTAAAAATATATTTTTGCTATTCTAGTATACCTGAATCATGCATAATTCTTTGGGACAACATCATAGACTTGTAGTGGCAAGAAATAATCTGTTGTATTAATTATAGTTTTAGGATCGGGAGGGATTACTTTGGAGAAAATCGATATTTTTAAAGATATTTCTAAGCGGACAAATGGAGATATATATCTCGGAATCGTGGGGGCAGTCCGTACAGGAAAATCGACTTTTATCAAGAGGTTTATGGAACTTGTCGTACTGCCGAATATCGTTGATGAAAGTGATAGGGCAAGAGCCTTAGATGAACTTCCTCAAAGCGCAGCAGGGAAAACCATCATGACGACAGAGCCTAAGTTCATTCCAAATCAAGCGGTTACAGTAAATGTAGATGAAGGATTAGATGTAAATGTACGTCTTGTCGATTGTGTAGGTTATGCAGTTGAAGGCGCCAAAGGATTTGAAGATGAGAACGGGCCAAGGATGATTCATACACCATGGTATGAAGAACCTATTCCGTTTCATGATGCAGCAGAAATAGGAACACGTAAAGTTATTCAAGAACACTCAACCATTGGAATTGTTGTTACTACAGATGGCTCCATCGGTGAGATTCCTCGTTCGGACTATGTGGAAGCAGAGGAAAGGGTAATTGAAGAGTTAAAGGATGTAGGAAAGCCATTTATTATGGTTGTGAACTCCGTACGCCCGACAAGTCCAGAGACTGAATTTTTACGCCAAGAACTATCCGAGAAATATGATATTCCTGTTATAGCTGTAAGTGTAGAAAATATGACGGAGCATGATGTCTATAAAGTACTAAGAGAAGCATTATTTGAGTTCCCGGTACTGGAAGTGAATGTAAACCTTCCGAGCTGGGTGATGGTATTAAAAGAAGATCATTGGCTCAGAGAAAATTACCAGGAGGCCATTCAGAATACAGTCAAAAACATAAAGCGATTGCGAGATGTTGATGAGATTGTTGCGACATTTTCTGAATATGAATACATTGAGCGTGCAAATCTAGCTGGAATGGAGATGGGAGATGGAATTGCTGAAATTGATCTCCACTCACCGCCTGAACTGTATGATGAGATTTTAAAAGAGATTGTCGGGGAAGAAATTCGAGGGAAAGATCATTTATTAGAACTCATGCAGGAATTCACTCACGCGAAGAGGGAATATGATCAAATTGCAAGTGCACTACAGATGGTTAAACAAACAGGCTACGGTATCGCAGCACCTAGTGTACAGGATATGATACTGGATGAACCTGAAATAATTCGTCAAGGAACAAGATTTGGTGTTCGGCTTAAAGCTGTTGCACCTTCCATTCATATGATAAAAGTTGAAGTGGAGTCAGAATTTGCTCCTATTATCGGAACGG
Organism: Oceanobacillus luteolus; assembly: GCF_023715655.1. Classification (GTDB taxonomy): domain Bacteria; phylum Bacillota; class Bacilli; order Bacillales; family Amphibacillaceae; genus Oceanobacillus; species Oceanobacillus luteolus. The sequence goes on from NZ_JAMBON010000001.1 coordinate 206,760, forward strand.
AGAAGCAAAGTGAAGAGCTAGTAAGATATTTGATGCAAGACTTTGAGGATGATCCTCTATCCATTTGGGAATCCGATATCTTCGGCAGGTCACTGAGCTCCATTGTACGTGAAGGAATTCAAGGAAAAATCTCATTAATGCCAGAAAATGCTAGATATAAATTAAAGGATACACTAGAGCGAATTATTAACGAAGGATCTGGCGGATTGTTGGCAATTATCTTATAGCAGCTGAAATAGGCTGCTTTTTATTTTTTTAACGGAAGGAAAATCCTTTTTGTTGTCGAATAGCTATAGTAACGGTAAAAACAAATAAAAAACTACTTTCACGCTTGAATAATCTGTAAAATTGGGTGAAATACCATGTTTTACAAAAATATTAGAGAAAAAGCGCACATATTGTTGAATTTTAATGCAAAGTCATATATTATAAGGCTTGTTACTAATTTGATTTAGTAACCAAGTATAAAAAAAGGCAAAGTTGTGAACAAATGAATTAAGTAGTTTTTTGTTTGTTGCACTGTCAAGTTTAACATTTTGGGAGGAGGTGAATGTCATGAACAAAACAGATTTAATCAATGCAGTAGCTGAGAAGACTGAGCTTTCTAAGAAAGACGCTACGAAAGCAGTTGAAGCTGTATTTGACTCTGTCATGGATTCACTTAAAAACGGTGAAAAGGTACAGTTGATTGGATTCGGAAACTTTGAGGTGCGCGATCGTGCAGCTCGTAAAGGCCGTAACCCACAAACTGGAGAAGAAATTGAAATCCCTGCAAGCAAAGTTCCTGCGTTCAAACCAGGTAAAGCTCTTAAAGACGCTGTTAAATAATTTGCTACATAGGGCTGATAAAGGGTACGTTCCTACGTACCCTTTTTTATGTACTGTTATCCACAGCAAATAGAATGCAGTCAATGTGAAAATATGCATATAATAGAGGATGGTAGATGGATTCTCCCAAACGTCCAAATTTGCTAGGAATTATTATTGTTCTTTAAAATACTTTGTTTAAGGGGATGGAAGTATGAAAGATACTAAAACTGATTTTATCGTAATTAAAGCACTTGAAGACGGGGTAAACGTGATAGGATTAACGCGTGGAACAAACACAAAATTTCATCATACAGAAAAACTCGATAAAAATGAGATTATGATTGCACAGTTCACTGAACATACTTCAGCTGTTAAAATCAGAGGTAAAGCATTAATTCAAACTAGTAATGGGGAAATGAGCAACGAATAATAAGTCCTCTATAATCTATCATCTTTTCCTGTCAGTAAGGATGTAGATTATAGTTAAATATGCTATAATGACTAAGGCACTTCAATTGATGAAAGGGCTTAGGTGATTTTTTTGAGTAAATCAATGAATGAAATAACTTTATACAAAGAGATAATAGAAAACAAAACAAATCATGACTTCCTAAGGAAAACTATACAAAAGCCCGTAATTGATGAGGATAAATTGTTTATCCTATTGAAGCTCATTCCTAAGGACACTGCTTCAGCGCAAACGAACCGCGACGTTTATATCATTACTACGATGCTTGTTCAAGTTGCGTTGGATACCCATGAGCTTGTTATGGATAATGATGATAATGAAACTGACGATGAGAAACTTGTTAAGCAGCTTTATGTACTAGCAGGTGATTATTATAGTGGATTATACTATTATCTGCTTTCAGAAATAGATGACTTGACATTCATACATAAACTAGCATCAGCAATAAAAGCGATTAATGAACGAAAGATGAAGCTTTATTATGGAGAGTATGAAACTTTCAGTGAATATACAAGCTTAAAAGTGGAAGTTGAGAGTCTCCTAATTGAAACCGTCGCCAATTATTTTCAGCATATCGATTTTATAAATTGTGTGAAACAATGGCAATATATCAAACTCCTTAGCAAAGAAAAGGAACGTATCGTCAACGATGAGATTTTACTTAACAGTATGATGGATTCCAAGAAAACGAACCCATATATGACTGCTGAAGATAAATTTAGTTCGATCATTCAAAGAGAATGGACAAGTTTTAATAATAAATTAATGAAATTGCCTCATTCAACTACCGACCTTCAATCTTATTTCAACCAGAAAATGGTCGACCATGTATATAGAAATACCTTAAATGCGGAAGAAGGGTAAAACGTGCATAAACAATCAAAAGAAGAAAGAGTACATTACGTATTTGAAAAAATATATAAAAATTACGATTCCATGAACTCCATTATTTCTTTTCAACAGCACAAAGCTTGGCGAAATGATGTTATGGCTAGAATGCATGTGGAAAAGGGCGCGAAGGCATTAGACGTATGTTGTGGTACTGGGGACTGGTCTGTTTCTCTAGCTCATGCAGTAGGTGAAGAGGGAGAAATAATTGGCTTGGATTTCAGCGAAAATATGCTATCTATTGCCGAAGATAAAAAAGAAAAATTGAATTTAAATCAAGTGAAATTTGTACATGGCAATGCAATGGAATTACCTTTTCCTGATAATACGTTCGATTATGTGACAATCGGATTTGGACTTAGAAATGTTCCCGACTATATGACCGTATTAAAAGAGATGTACAGGGTTGTAAAACCAAATGGAAAGGTAGTTTGCCTCGAAACTTCTCAACCGGAGTTGATTGGCTTTAAGCAATTATATTTCTTTTATTTTCGTTTTATCATGCCATTGTTTGGGAAGATATTCGCGGAAAGTTATGATGAGTACGCTTGGTTAAACGAATCAACAAAGAGTTTCCCTGATAAAAGGAAACTGAAAGAAATGTTTCAAGAGGCAGGCTTTTCTTTTGTCGAGGTGAAGAGCTATACACTTGGCGTAGCAGCGATGCATATGGGAACGAAGCAAATTCGCTGATAAAGGCCTTTTAGATGTAATTTGAAAATAAAGGTGACACATATGAAACTACCTAAAACATACGGATACTTAAAAAAGGATCTTGAAGTAATCGAAGAAGCTTTAAATCAAACGATTCAAGCTGAACACCCTGTCTTACGTCAAGCTTCGATAGATTTATTAAATGCTGGTGGAAAGCGAATTCGTCCTGTATTTGTGATTTTAGCCGGACAACTGGGTGACTATGATGCAGAAAGTATAAGTAAAGCTGCTGTTGCACTTGAATTAATACATATGGCAACGCTTGTCCATGATGATGTGATTGATGAAGCAACGTTACGCAGAGGCAAGCCCACCATAAAACATTTATATGGAAACCGTATAGCAATGTATACAGGGGATTATATCCTTGCCAGAGCCTTAGAAGAGGTAACAACAATAAATAATCCGAAAGCACATCGGGTACTCTCTAAAGCGTTAGTGGAAGTTGCCATAGGAGAAATTGATCAAATTCAGGATAAATTTAACTGGGAGCAGAATCTTAGAGATTATTTACGAAGAATTAAACGTAAAACAGCACTTTTAATTGCGACTAGCTGTCAGCTTGGAGCACTTCTTTCAGGTCTTTCCGATAAGGAAGTGAAGCTCCTTTATCGTTATGGCTATTACATTGGAATGTCGTATCAAATAATTGATGACATATTGGACTTTACGGAAACGGCGAAGCAATTAGGAAAACCTGCGGGAAATGACCTTTTGCAAGGGAATATTACCCTTCCGGTCCTATATGCCATTCGAGACCGGGAATTTAATGAAATGGTACAAGAGGTTTTTAAAAAACCTGATCTCATACAGTCAGACGACATGAAATTAGTAATTAATACATTAAAACAAACCGGTGCAATACGGAAATCCTATGAATTAAGTGACATGTATTTGAAAAAAGCACTGGATACTTTGAATGAATTGCCTAACAGCAAATCAAAGATAACACTACAAACCATTGCTAAATACATTGGAAGAAGAAGAGTTTAATGATAAAATTTGTTATTTCTTCAAGACTTTTGTATAATTTTATAGGTTAATAAATCAGCATAACTAAAGAGGTGTAGGAATGGAAAAAACATTTTTAATGGTAAAACCAGATGGTGTACAACGCAATCTAATCGGAGAAATCGTTTCACGTTTCGAAAAGAAAGGTTTCAGACTAGCGGGTGCGAAACTGATGCAAGTTTCCAACGAATTGGCTGAAGAACATTATGGTGAACATAAAGAAAGACCTTTCTTCGGAGAATTAGTTGAATTTATCACTTCTGGACCAGTGTTTGCAATGGTTTGGGAAGGTGAAAATGTTATCTCAACAGCACGTAACATGATGGGGAAAACAAACCCAAGTGAAGCTGCTCCAAGCACAATCCGTGGTGACTATGGTGTAACTGTTGGAAAGAATATCATTCACGGTTCTGATTCACCAGAAAGTGCAGAAAGAGAAATCAACTTATTCTTTGACGAAAAAGAATTGGTATCTTACGAAAAAGTTGATACAACTTGGATCTACTAATCCAACCACTAACCTCCGTTTATATAACGGAGGTTTTTACAAATAAAAATACATGATGTATTAATCTCTGGCGTATGATATGTGGTGCAAGTACGCTGGTTGTAGCTTCATTCCATCATCAAATTATTAAAATGTTTATATGAAACAGCATAGGGGGAGCAATATGTTGGATGACTATCTAGAATTTATCCAAAAAGTAAACAAAAAATATGATATTGACCTCAGTCTATATAAAGAAACTCAAATGAAAAGAAGAATAACAACATTGCGTGATAAACGAGGGTTTTCCAGCTATGTTCAATACTACGAAGCAATGAATAAAGATGTTGAACTACAGATAGAATTTATAGACCGATTGACAATTAATGTTTCAGAATTTTTCCGCAACATCAAGCGATGGGATGTTCTAAAGGACAAAGTAATTCCGCATATTTCACATAATAAATCCCGAATTTCAATTTGGAGTGCCGCTTGTTCGACTGGAGAAGAACCTTATAGCATCGCTATACTATTCAAAGAATATTTCCCTCACGTACAAATTGAGATCCTGGCGACTGATATTGATGATAAAGCACTTAGTAAGGCGAAGGAAGGTTTATATTTTGAACAATCTTTGAAAGAGGTTCCTCCTTCTCTAAAACAAAAATATTTTACTAAAACTCAAGCAAAGTATAAAGTTGACCCGGCGTTGAGAAGGAATATAACGTTTAAGAAACATAATTTATTGGCTGATCGCTATCCTACTAACTATGATTTAATAATCTGTCGTAACGTTCTGATTTACTTTACGGACGAAGCAAAAGAGCAAATTTATACTGGATTTAGTAACTCGCTGACCAATCAGGGGGTGCTTTTTGTAGGGAGTACCGAACAAATCTTCTCACCGGAGAAGTATAATTTCAAATTATTGGATACATTTTTCTATCAAAAGCATAAAAACTAAAATTATTTAATTTTTACGGTAATTTAATTCCAAAAAAATGTTCGAATATGTTATAGTAATTAGAAATCTAATTCAGTACATAATTATTAATTGCTTGGGAAAAAGGAGAATGCTACATTGAGGTACTTAACTGCAGGTGAATCACATGGTAAACAATTAACAACAATTGTAGAAGGCGTTCCTTCTAATCTACCTATTACAAAGGAAGACATCAATCATTCCCTATTAAGGAGACAACAGGGCTATGGTCGTGGAAAAAGAATGCAAATTGAAAAGGACCTTGTAGAGGTTACCGGTGGTATCAGACACGGATATACGTTAGGCTCGCCAATATCACTAGTTATCAATAATGATGACTACAAACATTGGACGGATATAATGGGGGAGGATCCGATTGCTGAAGATACGAAGCTACGCCGTGTTGTGACCCGTCCGAGACCAGGACATGCCGACCTAAATGGTGCTTTAAAATATGGTCATCGAGATATAAGAAATATTCTTGAGCGTTCTTCTGCGAGAGAGACGGCTGCAAGAGTCGCTGCTGGTGCTGTTGCGAAAAAGTTGCTTAGGGAACTAGGTATAGAGGTAGCCGGATACGTAAAAGAAATTGGTGGAATCATAGCTGAGGAAAAAGATGGTCTGTCAATCAAAGAAAGACAAGAAATCGCTCAAAATTCACCAGTTATGGTACTTGATTCATCAGCTGAAAAAGAGATGATGGCAAAAATCGACTTGGCAAAAAGCGAGGGAGACACGCTTGGCGGTGTCTGTGAAGTCTATGTGGAAGGTGTGCCAGCTGGGGTAGGATCGTATGTTCATTATGATCGTAAGCTCGACGCAAGAATTGCGGGTAGTGTAGCAAGTATTAATGCTTTTAAAGGTGTTGAATTTGGTATTGGTTTCCAAGCTGCAAAGATTTTTGGAAGTGAGAACCATGATGAGATTGCTTGGAATGAGGAACGGGGATATTATCGTACGTCCAACCGATTGGGCGGTTTTGAGGGCGGTATGACTACTGGGATGCCAATAGTAGTAAGAGGGGTCATGAAGCCAATTCCTACATTGATGAAGAAACCGTTGCAAAGTGTTGATATTGATACAAAGGAACAAATCACAGCGACAATTGAAAGATCTGACCCTTGTGCAGTGCCAGCAGCCTCTGTAGTCATGGAGCATGTAGTTGCTTTTGAAATTGCAAAAGCGATTACTGAGCAATTCCCACATGATCAATTTCCAAAGCTAAAAGAAGCCATTGACCAGTACCGAGATGAAATTAGGTGGTTTTAGTGCAAGAGCTATCTGTAAAACATAGTAACGGAGTCTATTCCATTTTAGTTGGAAATGGACTTCGTTTTAAACTACATGAGTATTTAAAGAAGTCCTATACGAAGGTACTTATAATTTCCGATGAGAATGTAGCTAAGTATTATCTAGAAGATGTAAAGAAAGGTCTGGATAACTTTTCTTTGGCTTCATACACGATACCTTCAGGTGAGCAATCTAAACATATTGATGTTTATTATGAGATACAGACAAGAGCAATTGAAATCGGTATGGATCGAAACTCTTTGATTATTGCTTTAGGTGGTGGAGTAGTAGGAGATCTTGCCGGATTTGTCGCCGCTACCTTTATGCGGGGTATCGATTATATTCAAGTACCAACCACGATACTTGCTCACGACAGCAGTGTAGGAGGTAAAGTGGCTATAAATCATTCTCTTGGAAAAAATTTAATCGGTGCTTTTTATCCTCCAGTGGGTGTTTTTTATGATATGGAAACTTTAACTTCCTTATCGGAACGCGAGACACGTTCTGGTTATGCAGAATTAATTAAAGAGGCGTTAATTTCCAGTGAAGAATTATTTTATTCCATGATTGAAACAGATTTAGAATCCATATCAACGGAGAAGTTACAGGAATATATTATGGCTGGTATAAGAGTGAAACAAGGAATTGTGGAAGCTGACGAGAAAGAACATGGAATCCGTATGTTCTTGAATTTAGGTCATACGCTAGCTCATGCACTGGAAGCTGAATTAGGATATGGCAAAATCACTCATGGAGAGGCAGTTGCCATCGGGTTATTGTTCTCTATCCATGTAAGTGAAAAAGTTTATCAGAAAAAACTTCCATTTGATCGATTAAAAGGCTGGCTCGTAGCGAATAATTATCCGATACTATCGACCTTCGATAGTAAAGAAATCATAAATCATATGAAATCAGATAAGAAGACTATCGGACAACAAATTAAAATGGTTTTAATGGAAGCACCTGGACAGTTAAAAGTAGAACAGATTACCGACGATGAATTAAATAATCATCTTAATACATTTAAAGAAAGGTTGGTGTAAACATGGTGTCGAGGGGAATACGAGGTGCAACCACAATAAAAGAAAATAACGCTGAGGAAATTATCCAACAGACGAAACTCGTGTTAAAGGAAATGATTGACAGCAACAATGTGAAACCAGAGAATGTGTCACATGTATTCATTTCCGCTACAAAAGATATAAATGCAGTGTTTCCTGCTCGGGCCTTAAGAGAATTTCCAGGCTGGACATATGTGCCTGTCATGTGTATGGCCGAAATTGATGTGCAAAACAGTTTGAAATCCTGTATTCGTATTATGATGGTTGTCAACACAGATCTGGCTCAAGACGAGATTAGACATGTTTTTCATAATGAAGCTGTAACGCTTCGTCCAGAATTAGTTGAGAAGAGGGGAAAGTAATAAAGTGAAACAGAAAACAATACTCAGCAAACTAACTGCATACCAACAGGGTAAACAAACCCATGAAATCAAAGAGGAATACGGTTTAGAGAAAATAGTGAAGCTCGCGTCTAATGAAAATGTTTATGGTTATTCGTCTCAAGTCAAAAATTATTTAACAGAGAACCTTCCTGAATTAAATATTTATCCGGATGGGCATACGAGTGAATTGAGAACAGCGCTTAGCAAAAAACTTGCAGTAGACGAAAATCAGTTACTATTTGGAAGTGGTTCAGAAGAGATCATTCAAATTATCTGCCGGGCATTTGTCCAAGATAATACGAATACCGTTATGGCAGCTAATTCTTTCCCGCAGTATAGGCACAATACATTGGTTGAAGGTGGAACTGTTAAAGAAATTCCTGTAAAAGCAAATGGAGAACATGATTTGCAAGCAATGAATGCAGCCATTGATGAAGAGACGGTCGTTGTGTGGATTTGTGCTCCAGACAATCCGACAGGTACATTGATCAAGGGAGAAGAATTCATTAATTTTATGGAAGATTGCCCCAAAGACGTATTGGTTGTACTGGATGAGGCATACCGAGAATACGTGGATGAGGCGCAATTGCTTGATTCACATACATACATTAAGAATTATCCTAATCTGATTTCTTTGCGAACTTTTTCTAAAGCTTATGGGTTGGCGGGGTTACGGATAGGTTATGGAATTGGACATCCGGATCTGGTTCATCATTTAAACGTCGTTAGAGGTCCATTCAACACCACCTCTGTCGCTCAGAAAGCTGCTACGATCGCGATACAAGACGAGGATTTCATTCGTGAAACAGTAGAGAAAAACCGTGATGTTAAAAATGATTTCTGTCAATTTCTCGATGAGATAAATTGGGCATATTATCCTAGTTATACAAACTTCATTTCTGTATCGACTCCAGTAAGTGGCCTAGAGATGTTTCAATACTTGATTGAAAATGGCTTCATTGTAAGACCTGGAGAATTGCTTGGATATCCTAATTCAATTCGGATAACCATAGGTAATAAAGAAGATATGACAGAGCTCCAAGAAATCATAAAGAAATTTATTGAAAGTAATGGGTGAACATATGGATAATCGAAAAATCTTAGTAGCAGGTATAGGGCTCATAGGTGGCTCTATTGCTAAAGCCATAAAAATAAATCCTGAACATACCGTACTGGGCTACGATTTGAATGAACAAAGCTTGGACTACGGCCTAAAAAATGGAATTATAGATGAAGCTTATACAGACTTTAAACATGCCGCTCAAAATGCTGATATTATAATCCTTGCAGCTCCAATAACAGAAACCATTGAATTATTGGAGATGCTTGACTCCATTACATTTGAAAGAAAAGTAATTGTAACAGATACGGCGTCTGTGAAAAATACAGTCATTGAAACAGCGGAGAAACTTATTAACCAACAGATTGTATTTATCGGTGGCCATCCAATGGCTGGATCTCATAAACGCGGAATTGAAGCGGCGAAATCGCATCTATTTGAAAATGCAATTTATGTCTTAACCCCGACGAAACGAAGTACGGAAAAAGATGTACATACGTTAAAAGAAGTGCTGACACCAACGAAAAGCAAGTTTATCGTTTTAAAGCCGGAAGAACATGATGAAATGACTGGTGTCGTTTCTCATTTTCCGCATTTGATTGCATCTTCACTTGTCCATCAGGCTAAGAAATGGCAAGAAACTCATGCTTTCTTACCCAAATTAGCTGCTGGGGGTTTCCGAGATATTACTAGAATCGCTTCAAGTAATCCAGAATTATGGCAGGATATTTTCTATCATAATCGGAGAAAAATGTCCGTGTTGTTACAAGAATGGATTGAAGAAATGATGCATTTGAAAAGTCTCGTAGATTATAACGAGAAGCAAGAAATGATTAATTATTTAAAGACAGCAAAGACGTATCGTGATGGTATTCCAACAAAAGATGGTGGAGCGATACCAGCATTTTATGATCTTTATGTCGATATACGTGACCAACCCGGGGCTTTGGCTTCTGTGTTTAAAATTTTAGCAGACTATGAGATAAGCGTTAAAAACATTGAAATTCTAGAAATCCGTGAAGGAATTACCGGGGTGCTTCGTCTAAGTTTCTATACGGAAAAAGCGCAAAAGAAAGGTAAGAAATATTTAGAACAAAATGGTTATGAAACAATGATACAAAATTGAAGTGAGAGGATGAGCACGTATGGCTGAAAAAAGACTGCTACCCCAAGCATCACCTATTGTGGGGGAGATAGAGGTACCTGGAGATAAATCAATTTCCCACCGGGCAGTCATCTTTGGCTCCTTAGCAAAAGGCCAGACTAAAATCAGGCACTTCTTAGATGGTGAAGATTGTTTGCGTACCATCGATGCTTTTCGTGAATTGGGAGTGGACATCGAACGAGATGGAGAGACAATTTTAATAAATAGCGATGGACCGTCCAGTTTCAAAGAACCCAAAAATCCACTATACTTTGGCAACTCAGGAACGACAGCTCGCCTTTTAATCGGTTTGTTTGCAGGGTTACCTTTATTCACTACCATTTCTGGAGATGCTTCTTTGTCAGGAAGGCCGATGGATCGAGTGATTCTCCCATTATCAAAGATGAACGCAAAAATCTATGGTAGAGAAAACGCCCGTTTGCTTCCCCTCGCTATTGTCGGCCAAGACCTGAAGGCTATTGAATATAAGCTTCCGGTTAAAAGTGCTCAAGTGAAATCTGCTCTATTGCTTGCAGGTTTATTTGCTGAAGGGGAAACAAAGATTACGGAACTAACTCAAACTAGAAACCATACAGAAACAATGTTAGAAGCTTTTGGAGTGAACCTTCATGTAGAAGGGAACACCATTCGAATGGAAGGGAAACAAAATCTAAAGGCTACAGATGTTTATGTTCCAGGCGACATTTCATCGGCTGCATTTTTCCTCGCAGGTGCTGCTGCGAAACAGAATAGTTCACTTCTATTAAAGAATGTTGGACTTAATCCAACTCGTACTGGAATCGTAGATGTACTAATCAAAATGGGAGCCGACTTGGAAATCAGCCATCAACAAAAAGTTGGCGGAGAAGTTTTTGGTGATATTCTGATAAAGAGTGCACCGTTGTCTGGGATTGAAATTTCAGGCGATATCATTCCGCGGTTAATTGATGAGATTCCTATTATTGCTCTTCTAGCGACTCAAGCTGAGGGAAGAACAATCATTAAGGACGCTGAAGAACTCAGAGTAAAGGAAACGGATCGGATTGCTGCAGTAGTAGAGCTGCTAACTACACTTGGTGCGAATATAAAAGCTACCGACGATGGAATGATAATTGAAGGAAAGACATCTTTAACTGGTGGCAAAATATCCGCTTACCATGATCATAGAATGGCTATGATGGGTGCTATTGCATCCTTATTTTCCGAGGAAGAAATCATTATTGACGACGTATCTTCCATCGCCATCTCCTACCCAAGATTTTTTGACGATTTAAAGATAGTAACATCAAACGAATAAACCATAAAACCTAAAGAGAGCCAAATAGCTTGGCTCTCTTTAGGTTTTCATAAACATTAGAAATTAACTGTTGATTAATTTAGAAATCCTACTCCGGTCCGCAGCCCCCGATACACCTTCGCTTTCCGTGGGCGGCTGGTGAGCCTCCTCCGCGCGAGGCGCCTTGCAGGGTCTCACCGATTCCTTTGCTCTCACAGGAATCTCCGGTGTATCGGGGACTGTTCCCAGCAAATATTAATTATTTGCAGCATTGAATTTAGTTAAAAAATCGATTACATTAATTATCCAAATATCTCGAGACTACTTCAGGAGGACAGGTCGGAGTGAGAGTGAGACCAAACAGTGATACGAGGCAGACTGTGGACGCAACGTGGGATAACAACGTATGCATTAGCACGTCCTTTGCGTAGATGCTCGAGACGCATAAAGAAAATGGGCGGGCTTTGGACTACGGGCTTCGATCATAACCGTTAAGCTTTCAATTCTATTATGCAGCATTTATTTATTGATTGAACCAAATCATACTTTTCGTTATGATAAACTATATGCAGTATTATTAAAGAAAGGATGGAGAAATGGATACCATCTTACAAGCAATTGAATTGGTAGAACAAAACGATATCAATCAAGCACTGAATTTGCTTGAGGAATACATTCCACAAGCAAATGATGATGAAAAATTTACCATTGCTGAACTTTATTTAAAATGGGGCTTATTGAATGAAGCTGAAATAATTCTGACTGATCTTTTACAGAAATATCCGGACGAAAGTGATGTAAAGCTCCTGCTCGTTGATATTTATATTGAGAAGGAACAAGATGAGCTGGCTATATCTTTACTTGATGATATATCAGAAGAAGACCCGGCTTATATTCAGGCATTAGTGCAATTGGCGGACTTATATCAAGCACAGGGGCTTTTTGAAGTTGCTGAACAGAAATTGCTTGAAGCGAAACAAAAACTCCCGAACGAAATAATTATAGACTTTGCCTTAGGAGAATTGTTCTTTTCCATCGGCGAATACATAAAAGCGGTCACTTACTTCGAGAAAGTTGTGAAAGAACATGACTTATTAGCAGATGTCTCGATAAAAGACCGGTTGGCTGAGTCCTATGCCGGGGTTGGTGAATATGAAAAAGCACTCGAATTCTTCGAGGCAGGGTCAGATAAAAGTCCAGATAAATTTTTTAAGTTTGGTGTCACTGCCAATCAGGCGGAGAGATATGACATTGCGATAACTGCATGGAAACGAGTGATTGAAATTGATCCTTATTACCATACGGTTTACGAGAATCTAGCAGAAGCATTAAATAAAGAAGGTATGCCATCGGAAGCATTTGAGATTGCAAAGAAAGGACTTCAACATGATTCTTTCAATAAACATCTGTACTTTCTCACCGGCAACCTTGCTCATCAGCTGAATGATGACCGTTTAAGTGAGGAATATGTTAGGGAAGCAATAGCTTTAGATCCTGATTACTTGGAAGCAATCCTCTTTTTACTGGAATTTTTGAAAGAGAGAAATAGACATTCTGAGATTATCGAATTGATTACTAGTATCAAGTCGACCGGATCTCTTGAATCTTTATACGATTGGGAGCTGGCAAAAGCATATACCGAAGAAGAAAAATATAAAGAGGCACTTTCTTCTTATCGGGAAGCTTATCAGAATTTAAGTGACGACCCTGACTTTTTAAAGGAATATGGTTATTTTCTAACAGAGGAAGGTTTAATTTCGGAAGCTATTGATGTTTTGAATAAATACCTTAACTTTGTTCCAGATGATTATATAGTCGAAGAGTATTTATCTCGGCTACAAGCCCAAGACGATTGAGGAGGATTAATTCATGAGGACTCCAATTATTCAGCCGCATGAAAAGAAAGCATTTATCTATTGGTTTTTAAACCAGTATGAGCTGAAGTCTCGGGAAAGTAATTGGATACTTACCTATTTGGCAAGTAATCATAAAGTGTTGAGAAATGTCCATTTCGTTCGGAATGCTAAATTTTGCCCTCGCAGTATTGTCATCTCAAGTACATGTTCGGATGGAGTTGCTTTTCGATTCTATCGTAATCAATTGGTTACTTCCGAACCCGAGAAAGCATTTCATGATATTCGGTTAAATGCCGAGGAACCATTGTATATTGAACTGAACTTTTATCGTTGGAAGCAATCTCCACAGTTTGCGTTGATTCTTGAAGAAAATCCGTTTCTAACGAATGATGATTACATTACGAATGAAGATAAGGTAGAAGCCGATAGAATTATCAATTATACTTTGCAATACAGAAAAAAAGAATTATTGATAAAAGCGATTGACCAAGCTCTTGATGAAAGAGATCCAGAGAAGTTCCACAAACTATCGAAAGAACTGCAACAGGTGGAAGCTTCTCTATTGAATCAACCGACTTCCACGTGAATCGGGTAATTTGATAATATCAAAAACCGTTAAAGAAAGGCTGAATGTTTTAAATGAAGTGGAGAAAAGAAGACTTAGAGAAATATGTACAAGCCAAGGAATATATTGACACAATTCTATTGCCAATCATACCATTCCAACTGGCAGATGATGCAGAATCTGAAAAACATGCATTTCAACAAGAGGTTATGGGGATATTCGGCAGTGAAATAGAACAGGAGTTAAGTGGTAGAGTAATGCTGATACCTAGTTACTACTACTTAAAAGAAGGAAACAAGGAAGTAGAGGTCCAGCGGTTGAACGATTGGATAGCTGAAGCTAAGGATCAACCCTTCCAACATATTATTTTGCTTACTTTTGATGCAACGTGGAAGAAGTATGAAAAAGAACTTGATGGAAATTTATTATGGTTGCCTGGTCTTCACGGTGCTGATATACGAACAAAAGAAACGCAGGGAATCATCCGAGATCAAGTCAAGCAGCTTACTGAAATCATCCGCTCTTATTGGCAGTAAAGCTATAAGCCTGAAACACCAATTAATTTTATTGTTCAAATAAAGGTTTTTTATTAGCAAAGTAGGAAAGAATTCTAGTAACTCTAGTTATTTATTGACCCAACTAGAAGATTGCGCTATCATGGTATTGTCCTAGTAATGTAAGTTAATTTATAAATGTCCTTAATTATTGTAAAAGAGGGGGGAAAATCATGAGTGAAGAAAAAAAGCAACAAGTATCCCGTAGACAATTCTTAAATTATACGCTTATGGGTGTAGGGGGATTTATGGCAGCTGGCCTTTTAATTTCTCCTGTTAGAATGGCTATCGATCCTGTATTGAAGTCAGGTGAAGGCGGTGGTCTAGCTAACGTTGGTATCGCTGTTGATGAAATTACAAATGAACCAACAAGGATTGACTGGAGTGTCGATCAAGTGGACGGTTGGTATGAATCTCAAGTAAGCCGCTCTGCGTGGGTCTTTAAAGATGAAAATGATGAAATTGTAGCTTTCTCCCCAGTATGTAAACACTTAGGTTGTGTTGTTTCTTGGGAAGGAAGCGAAAAGTATCCAAACGAATTCTTCTGTCCATGTCATGATGGTCGCTATTATAAGAACGGTGTAAACGTACCCGGCACACCACCATTGACACCACTAGATGAATATGAAATGGAAATCAAGGATGGAATGCTATTCTTAGGAGATCCAAAACCACACAGGGAGGCTTAAAAAGATGCTACAGAAAATATATGATTGGATTGACGAACGCATCGATCTTCAGCCAATTTGGCGAGATATTGCCGATCATGAAGTTCCTGAGCATGTTAATCCTGCCCATCACTTCTCTGCTTTTGTTTACTGTTTTGGCGGATTGACATTTTTCGTCGTTGTAATCCAAATTTTATCTGGAATGTTTTTGACTATGTACTATGTACCAGATATTGAAAATGCATGGAGATCAGTTTATTATTTGCAGACTGAAGTTGCTCATGCTCAAATTGTTCGAGGAATGCACCACTGGGGTGCCAGTGTGGTAATTGTCATGCTTTTACTACATACATTACGTGTATTTTTCCAAGGCGCATACAAGAAGCCTCGTGAATTGAACTGGATGGTAGGGGTATTACTATTCTTTGTAATGCTCGGCTTAGGTTTCACAGGCTATCTATTACCATGGGACAACAAAGCGTTCTTCGCTACTCAAGTTGGACTGGAAATGGCACAACAGGTTCCATTTATCGGAGAACAATTGAAGATTCTATTAGCTGGTGATGCATCAATCGTTGGTGCCCAAACACTTACTCGATTCTTTGCAATTCACGTATTCTTTTTACCAGCAGCTTTGTTTGCTCTATTAGCAGTACACTTTATCTTAATTAGAAGACAAGGTATTTCTGGACCACTATAAAAAGGAGGGGAAAGCAACATGCAAAGAGGGAAAGGTATGAAATTTGTCGGTGATTCCCGAATTAAACAGGGACCGACGGCCTCAAGAATCCCGAAAGACTATTCGGAGTATCCTGGCAGAACTGAAGCTTTTTGGCCCAACTTTTTATTAAAAGAATGGTTGGCAGGTGCCGTATTCCTAATTGGATTTTTAATACTTACATTAGCGCAACCCTCTCCGCTTGGAGGATTGGCTGATCCAACAAACGCTTCGTTTATTCCGTTGCCAGACTGGTATTTCTTATTCTTATATGAACTATTGAAATATGAATTTGCTTCAGGAAACTATATTATTTTAGGAATGCTTGGACTTCCAGGTATTGCATTCGGTGCTCTATTCCTAGCCCCGTTCTTAGATAACGGTCCAGGAAGAAGACCCCAACAACGACCAATTGCTGTTGGTATGATGCTTTTAGCTTTGGTTTCTGTTATCTGGTTAACTTATTCATCTGCTGCGCCAGTAGACTGGGAAGGCCGTGCGGAAATGGACCCTCCAGTACCGCCATCAGATGTTCAAGTTGAAATTGATACAGAACATCCAGGGTATGCTGTTTACGAGACAAGTTGTTTAGCTTGTCATGGGGCTGAGCTAGAAGGTACAGCTGCTCCTACATTAGTTGGCATTGACTATAGTGCTGAAGAAATTGCAGATATTTCTGTAAATGGTATCGGCACAATGCCACCAGATCAGTTTACTGGATCTGATGAAGAACTAGAGCAACTAGTTGATTTCATTTTATCTGTAAATGAATCTGTAGAAGAATAATTTTAGAATGATTACACCCCTACCATGCTTGAGATGGTAGGGGTGTTTTGTATATTGCGCTCCTCCCTATGTCTGTAGTATTGAGTTAGAAGTGCATATATTATCTTATAATGCTTGCTTACTTGGAAGTATAGTGTATATAGTGGAATTACATCTAAAAATCTTGAATAAGAGAGGTTTATATCATGTTCAATTACATACTTGCAGATAAGAAATTTATTTTATTATTATTTTTGGTTAACCTCTTTGGAACAATTTATGGTTATATCTGGTATATTCCTCAGTTATCAATTACACCGGATAAATACTTATTATTTGTGCCAGACAGCCCTACAGCCAGCTTGTTTTTCACGATTTTTCTTTTATTCTTCCTTTTCAATAAGAATGTACCGTATATCGAGGCATTAGGCCTTGTAACTCTAGTCAAATACGGGACGTGGGCTGTAGTAATGAATGTTCTGACATTGATTGTTGAAGGTTCATTATCTCCAGCAGGATACATGCTGATGTTATCTCATGCAGGAATGGCAATTCAAGGCATACTTTATGCTCCATTTTATAAAATCAAAATGAGGCATCTTGTCATTGCTGGAATATGGACGTTACATAATGATGTGATTGATTACGTGTTCGGAATGATGCCAATTTATTCGTCTTTAACACAGTATATGAAGGAGATAGGCTATTTTACATTTTGGCTAAGTATTGCATGTCTCTTCCTTGCATACTGGTTGACGGTTAGAAAGACTAGGATATTATCTTAGAGTGATAAATGGCAGTCCCTCATCATATAAATGAAAATAGGTGAGGTGACTAAAATGGGAATGACATCAGCTTTACTATTAATGGTTTCGAGTGCTATTGGTACGTTCATTCTTTCGTCTAGTGCAAATGCTTTCACATTTCCAAATTGGTTATTTACTAATGCCGAGTTAGTTCCGTTATTGCCAGCATTGCTAATTGTTGGTGGCTTTATTATCCTTACATTATCTTATGTTAGTTGGAGAAAGTATAAGGGAGAGAAGCAAAACAAACAAGAACGAAAGGAACGGAACGGGACAAATTAGTTGACTGAATTTGGATTCCTGACTAAAATTGACTTATAGACTTTTATATTGGAGGGAAAAAGATGGGCGGTTACTTAATATATATAGCCTTACTTATCATTATTCCATTATGGGCTCAAGCAAAAGTTAGATCCGCATACAGTAAGTATTCTAAAAAGCCAACTTCTTCCCAAAGAACAGGTGCCGAGGTGGCAAGAAAAATTCTGGATGATAACGGACTATACCATGTGAACATTGAACAAACAAGAGGTAAGTTATCAGATCATTATGACCCTCGTTCTAAAGTGGTTCGCCTTTCTGAGGATATATACCATGGGCGTTCGATGGCATCCTCTGCAATAGCAGCCCATGAAGTAGGACACGCAATTCAGGACCAAGAAGAATACGCTTTTATGCGGTTCAGAAGTGCCCTTGTCCCAGTTGCAAACTTAGGCTCGAATCTAGCCTTTTTTCTAATACTAGGCGGTATTTTCTTTCAAGCGACAGGCCTTTTCCTCATCGGAATACTCTTCTTTGCGGCAGCAGTATTATTCCAACTTGTAACTTTACCAGTTGAATTTGATGCTTCCAATCGTGCGATGACGCAACTCATCTCGACAGGGATTATTCGAAATGACGAGGAAAGAGAAACGAAAAAAGTGTTGAATGCGGCGGCGCTAACCTATGTTGCAGCAGCACTTGTGGCAGTACTTGAACTAGCCCGGTTTATTTTAATTTTCTTAAATAGTAGAGAGTAGTATTGCTCTATGTAGATTAAAGGGATGGCGAATCTTTCGTCATCCCTTTACTAATTTTATAATAGTGGTTTTTTGTTCTCGTCCAAGGTAAAGCCTTCACCTTGTACATCCTGAACTGTGCTAATGGATATAAAGGCGTGAGGGTCCACTTTGATAATGATATTTTTTAGTCGGACAATTTCATTTCTCGCCACAACACAGTAGAGTACGTCTCGCTCTGCTCCGGTAAAACTTCCTCGACCTTTCAAGACAGTAACTCCCCGATCCATTTTTTGGATTTCTTTTGCTATCTGTTCGCTTTTCTCAGAAATGATCGTTGCCCCTTTTGCAAGATAGGCCCCTTCTTGAATAACATCAAGTACCCGTGCACCCACATAAACAGCAACTAGCGTATACATTCCTTGATCAAGTTCCAAGATTAATAAAACAGAAGAAGTAATGACTAGGAAGTCAAATAAAAACATGGTGTTGCCCATACTCCAACCAAGATATTTATTAGCTAAACGCGCAATGATGTCTACTCCTCCGGTTGTGCCTCCGTACCGGAAGATGATTCCAAGACCAACCCCAATAAATACACCTGCAAATAAAGCGACCAACATCATATCATTTTCCAGTTGTATATCAAATTGATATCGTTGAAATATCGCTAAAAATAGGGAAACTGCAGAGGTTCCGATAAGAGTATATATGAAAGTATTTCTACCTAACAGTTTCCAGCCGATCAGAAATACCGGGATGTTTAACAGTATATTTGTGATTGCTGGGTCAAATTTCCATAAAAAGTACAATAAAAGTGTAATTCCGGTAAATCCGCCTTCACCGAGGTTATTTTGCATATTAAAATGAACTATCCCAAAGGAGTAGATTGCGGCTCCCAATAAGATGAATATAATGCTCTTGATTCTTAGACCAAACAGCACATGAGTTATCTCCTTTCGATCAAGAGTAGGTATATCAATTATAATCATTTTACCCAAGGAGAACAATTTAATGATATTCTAAAGAAAAAGTTTGTCAAAATGCGAAAGGTTAGCTAACATGAAAGATAAGCAATTGATGTGGATAAAGGAGATCGAACACGATGGAGCAAAGCTATACGACCAAAGAAATCCAAGAACGAGTGGATAATTATATTAGCCAGTTTAAAGAGGGTTACTTTTCACCGCTGGCAATGATTGCAAGGTTAACGGAGGAAGTAGGGGAGCTTGCCCGTGAAGTAAACCACCATTACGGAGAAAAACCAAAAAAATCAACAGAAAGAGAAAAGACTATCGAAGAAGAAATTGGTGATTGTCTCTTTGTACTTGCAAGTTTCGCCAATTCGCTTAATATTGATTTATCTGACACCTTCGAGCAATCGATGTCGAAATTTGAAACACGTGATAAAGATAGATGGACAAAGAAATAATCTTAAACAACTTATGAGGTGAAACGTCAATGACAATTAACATTATATTAGCAGGCCCGAGAGGGAAAATGGGGAACGAAGCTATAAAAATGATTGATCAAGTTCCAGATTTCAATCTAGTTGCTGTAATCGATCGAAAGAATGAAGGGAAATTCCTTAAAGATGTCTCCGAACATACCCATGCTGCAGTGCCTATATTTGTTGAACCTGAAGAATGTTTTGCAAAAGTGGACGCAGATGTCTTCATCGATTTGACAAGTCCTGAAACAGGATTCTTACATACAAAACTTGCACTTGAACATCATGTCCGACCGGTAATCGGAACTTCTGGTTTCTCTGAGGAAAGTGTCCAAGAATTAAAAGCTATTGCATTAGAACGTAAAGTTGGTTGTATCATCGCCCCTAACTTTGCAATCGGTGCAATACTCATGATGAAGTTTTCTCAAATGGCTGCGAAGTATTTCCCAGATGTAGAGATTATTGAAATGCATCATGACCAAAAAGTCGATGCCCCATCAGGAACAGCTGTAAAAACTGCTGAAATGATTCGTAAGTCAAGAACAGAGAAAAAACAAGGACATCCAAATGAAAGAGAAGAACTTGCAGGTGCACGTGGTGCCGAGATTGATGGCATGCACATTCATAGTGTCCGTTTGCCAGGGCTAGTCGCTCATCAGGAAGTTATATTCGGAGGTCCTGGACAATTATTTACAATTAAACATGATTCGTTAAATCGTGAGTCTTTCATGGATGGCATTAAAACATCCATTTATAAAGTGATGGAATTGGACGAACTTGTATACGGTTTGGAGAACATATTATAGAGAGAAAAGAGGTTATACGCAATGAAAATCGCATTAATTGCTCACGATAAGAAAAAAGAAGATATGATAAATTTTGCAATAGCCTATGAATATATCCTGAACGAGCATGAATTATTCGCTACCGGAACAACTGGAAAGCTTATATCAGAAGCTACAGAGCTTTCCATACATCGATTTCAGTCAGGCCCACTCGGCGGTGATCAGCAAATTGGTGCTTTGATTGCAAATAACGAAATGGATATGGTTATTTTCTTCCGTGATCCTTTAACAGCACAACCACACGAACCTGATGTGACAGCACTTATGCGATTATGTGATGTCTATCATATACCTTTAGCGACAAACTTGGCTGCAGCGGAGATATTTATCCATGGTTTGGAACGGGGCGACTTTAAGTGGCGAGAAATTATTAAAGCAAAGGATAAAAAATAATAAATGAAAATCGGAATAACTTGTTACCCATCTGTAGGTGGATCAGGAATTATCGCAACGGAATTAGGTAAGCTGTTGGCTGAGAATGGGCATGAAATCCATTTCATTACTTCAGACTTGCCCTTTAGGTTAGATAAAATCCACCCAAAGATCTTTTTCCATCAGGTTGAAGTCAATCATTACCCTGTGTTTCAATATCCACCATATGATTTGGCACTAGCGTCTAAAATGGCAGAAATTATCGACCAAGAGAAATTAGATATTCTTCATGTGCATTATGCCATACCACATGCGATTTGTGCCATTCTTGCCAGGGATATTGCCGAACATAAAGTGAAAGTTGTTACTACCTTACATGGTACGGACATCACTGTATTAGGCATTGATGATACATTTAAGAAAATGATCCGGTATGGTATTGAAAAATCTGATGCTGTCACAAGTGTATCGGAAAGTTTAGCAAAACAGACACAAGAGATGATAGAAACGGTAAAACCAATTTCTGTCATCTATAATTTTGTGAATGAAAAAGAATATTATCCGTACGAAGCACCATTAATGAAACAGCAATTTAACATCAAGCCAGAAGAAAAAGTCATTATTCATATATCCAATTTCCGCAAAGTAAAAAGGGTTCCGGATATCATTCAAACCTTTTATAAAATAAATAAACAAACACCAACAAAGTTATTACTCATTGGTGATGGTCCGGAGTATTCTAACGCAAAGAAGCTAGTTAAAGAATTAAACCTTGAAGATCACGTCCTATTTTTAGGAAAGCAGAATAATATTAGTGATTTACTGGCGATTAGTGATTTGCTGCTCTTACTATCTGAGAAAGAAAGCTTCGGTCTTGTTTTATTAGAGGCGATGGCTTGCGGTGTACCTTGTATTGGGACAGATGTCGGTGGTATTCCAGAAGTGATTGTCCATGGAGAAACAGGGTTTATTGTAGACAAGGGCGATACGGATGCTGCAGCTGCACATGCTTTGTCCATGCTTACTGATTCTGATTACCAAAAGCAACTATCAGTGGCTGCTATCAGGTCAGTCAAGGAAAGGTTTCAATCAGAGATTATTTTGGAACAATATATAAATTTATATAAAGATCTACTAAATTGAGAGAATAACGGTGATAGCATGTTAACCAAACAATTTTTAAGAGTTATACCTCTACTGGAAAAAATTGAAGAGCATAATCATGAAGCATACTTTGTCGGTGGCTGTGTACGGGATTTGATATTACAGCGGCCAATCAAAGATATTGATATTACTACCTCTGCTACACCTAGTGAAATACAGCAAATCTTTCCAAATGTCATTCCAGTCGGAATTGAGCACGGCACAGTGATTGTACGTTTTGAGAAAGAATCCTATGAAGTTACAACATTTCGTACTGAAGGGGATTATTCAGACGGGAGACACCCAGATCACGTGGAATTCATCAGGAATATAGAGCAGGACTTAGAACGTCGTGATTTTACGATGAATGCACTGGCAATGGATAAAGAAGGCAATATCATTGATTTATTTGGCGGCAAAAATGATTTGGAAAACAGGTTGATACGGACAGTAGGGAACGGAAGGGAGCGCTTCAACGAAGATGCACTACGGATTATTCGTGCCCTCCGATTCTCTAGCCAACTTGGCTTTCAAATTGAAGAACGTACCTATGATGCAATGGTTGCCTCAAAACAAGCCATCTTGGATATTTCGATTGAAAGAATCACAAAAGAAATGGAGCTTTTTTTCGCTGGAGATAGTATCAAGAATGGAATCAATTATTTAGTAAAAACAAAAATAAGTGATGTGTTACCTATTTTTAAAGACCATCCTGGCTTGATTAATGAACTTCCAGAAGAGATGAAACCATTACATACATTCGCAGAAGTAATTGCTTATTTTCAGTTTCGGTTTCCTGAAATCTCTATTCAACAATGGGTGAAAGCTTGGAAATGTTCAAACCATACGAAAAGGATGGCTGACATGCTTTGTTCAGACATAAAAAGATATGAAGCCAATGGACTGGATGAAATGACAATCTACCGACTGAATGAAGAAGGAATGAAATCATTTATTCGATTAGTAGATTCAATATTTAATGTACAAATCAGTTTGACCGAACTTCATCATGCCAAAGAAAAGCTGCCTATCCAATCGAGAAGCGAACTGAAGATAAACGGTAACCATCTTTTATCATTTTTCCCAGACAGAAAAAGGGGTTCCTGGATAAAGCAGACGCTGGACAAGATTGAAGAGGCTGTCGTTACAGGGAAAGTCCATAATCAGTATGATGAAATAAAGGAATGGTTAAAGTGGAATCCAATAGAAACAAATTAATTCAAATACTCTCCGAAAACAAAGATAATTTTATTTCCGGTCAAGAGATTTCAAGAATTTTAGAAATATCTAGAAATAGTGTTTGGAAACATATGAAAGCTCTCGAAAAAGATGGGTATGTTGTTGAAGGTGTACCAAGAAAAGGCTATCGAATACTAAAGCAACCAGACAAAGTGAGCGAAAATACGATTAAGTGGGGATTGGAAACTAGTTGGTTAGGACATACCATCATTCATAAAGAATCTGGACCTTCAACTCAGCTCTTGATTCATCAAGCTGCACAAGAAGGAGCAAAGCACGGAACTGTCGCCATTTTGGATGAGCAAACAATGGGCCGGGGGAGAATGAATCGTCAATGGCATTCTGCAGATAAAAAAGGAATGTGGCTTAGTATGCTTCTTCGTCCGATGATATTGCCTCAACAAGCACCACAGTTGACTTTGCTTACTGCTACAGTGCTTGCTGATGTATTGAAAAAATATACTCAAGTGGAACCGATGATCAAATGGCCGAATGATATCTTATTAAATAAGAAAAAAATCGCAGGGATATTGACCGAGATGCAAGCAGAACAAGACAGAATTCAATACATTGTCATCGGAGTAGGGTTGAACATTAATCACTCCAATGTTGAATTACCAGAATCATTTTCCTATCAGGCTACTTCTTTATATCATGAGACAGGAAAATCTTGGTCGACGCAAATGATTATTCAACAATTTTTAAATGAATTCGAAGTATCATTTGATAAGTATGTTAAAGACGGCTTCACCGAAGTAAAACAAAAATGGGAAAGTTATGGGTTTAAGCTTGGTGAGAAGATAAAAATAACGACTCCAAAAGGGGATACAGAAGCTGTATTCCATGGTATCGCTGAAGACGGGGCACTGTTAATCATTAACTCATTGGGAGAAAAGGAAAAATTATATTCAGGAGAAATCCATTGGTTTGAATAAACATGGGGGGAGAACTCAATTGAAAACAACACTTGATTTGTTAAAAATGAAGAAAGAAACCGATAGAATAACGATGATCACTGCTTATGATTATCCAGCAGCAAAACAGGCTGAGGCTGCTGGTATTGATATGATTTTAGTAGGTGATTCATTAGGTAACGTCGTATTGGGTTATGATAGCACTGTACAAGTAAAGCTAGAAGATATGATCCACCATGGTAAAGCGGTAAGAAGGGGTGCTCCGAACACATTCGTCGTGGTGGATATGCCTTTCATGTCTTATCATGTTTCCTTAGAAGAATCACTTAAAAATGCCGCTGCCTTATTCCAGGAAACAAATGCTCAAGCATTAAAAATTGAAGGTGGTTCTAAGGAGAATATAACCTTAATTAAACGTTTACAAGATGCAGGAATTCCAATAGTGGCACATTTAGGCCTTACTCCGCAGACCTTTAATGTACTTGGTGGTTATAAAGTTCAAGGGAGAGATAAAGAAACTGCTAAGCAATTAATCGAGGATGCCAAAGCAGTAGCATCAGCTGGAGCGATTGCACTAGTGTTGGAGTGTGTTCCCCTTGAATTAGCTGAGGTGATCACTAATGAAATTGATATACCTACTATCGGAATTGGGGCTGGTGTTCATTGTGATGGTCAAGTTCTTGTTTATCATGATGTGATGCAGTATGGTGTCGATCGGTTACCCAAATTCGTAAAAACCTATGCTGACTTTAATGGAGCTGGGGTAGAAGCCATTACAAATTATGTAAATGATGTGAAAGGTGGAACTTTCCCAAGTGAGGAATATTCTTTCCTACTTAAAGACCGTTCCATTTTAGAATAATTAGGGTGAAGAATATGAAAGTCATTCGTAAAGCAAAAGAAATCCAGGATATTGCAACGCAACATAAGAAACAAAATAAATCAATTGGTTTTGTTCCAACGATGGGCTATTTACATGAGGGGCATATCAGTTTAATCAAAGCAGCTAGGGAAAACGATATCGTCATTGCAAGCATCTTTGTAAATCCTTTACAATTTGGGCCGAATGAAGATTATGATGCGTATCCACGCAATGAAGAAAGAGATATAGCAAAAGCCAAGGAAGCAGGCGTTGATTATTTGTTTGTTCCTGAAGTGACAGAAATGTATCCAAATGAACCAATGGTCAGCATGAAGATTACCGATCGGGTAGACGTATTATGTGGACGTTCCCGCCCAGGGCATTTTGATGGTGTGATTACCGTCCTGACCAAGCTGTTTCATCTCGTCCAGCCTGACCGTACTTATTTTGGGAAGAAGGATGCTCAGCAAGTTGCTGTAGTCGATGCCTTGATCACTGAACTCAATTTCCCTGTTGAACTCGTCAGCGTGCCAACAGTAAGGGAAGAAGATGGTTTGGCTAAAAGCAGCAGAAATGTGCGGTTAACAAAAGAAGAAAGAGCGAATGCTGTTCATTTGTACCAGGCATTACGAGAAGGAAATAAACTGGTCGTAAATGGAGAAAAAGACCCCTCAGTTGTCATTTCAAAAGTGAAACATCATATTGAACATCATTCTTCGGGAGAGATTGATTATGTAGAGGTATTAAGTTACCCTGCATTAAAGTACATTCAAACCATTAAGGGGCGAGTCATCTTAGCTGTCGCCGTTCAGTTTAAAAATGCGAGATTAATCGATAATTTGATTATAGAAGCAGAAGGTTGAGGGGGAAATATTCATGTTTCGCACTATGATGAAAAGTAAAATACATCGTGCTAGAGTAACTGAGGCAAATTTGAATTACGTTGGGAGTATCACAATTGACCTAGATATTATGGAGCAAGTTAATATTTTGCCCCATGAAAAGGTTCAAGTAGTAAATAATAATAATGGAGCAAGGCTTGAAACGTACGTAATCCCCGGCGACAGAGGGACTGGAATTATATGTTTGAATGGAGCGGCAGCCAGGCTGGTGCAACCGGATGATGTAGTTATCATCGTTTCTTATGCAATGATTGCTGAAAGTGAATTAGCATCTTTTCAGCCAGTAGTTGCAATAATGAACGAGAATAATGAAATTGAAGAATTGATTCATGAAGAACCGGCGACCACCGAAATGTGACTCCAGATCATATAAAACTCTTATCCTACTGAAGATAAGAGTTTTCTTTTCGTATGAATGCTGTATATAATAGAAGGGATGGAGGTGTGGAATTGAATAAATTTGTTGTCATTGATTTAGAAACTACAGGACATTCACCTGAAAATGAGGATAAAATTATAGAAATTGGTATGGTTACAATAGAGGATAATACAATTGTCGATAAACGAAATACTTTATTGAATCCAGATAAGGACATTCCTCCATTTATTACAAGCCTTACAAATATAACAAATGAAGATGTGAAAGATGCACCTGCATTTTCCGATAAAGCAGATAAAGTCATCGACCTATTTCAAGACGGTTACCTGATTGCCCATAACGTGCCTTTTGATTTGGGATTTCTAAATGCGGAATTGAAAAATAGTGGAAGAATGATTCTAAAAAATCCAGTCATCGATACAGTGGAACTTTCACGAATCCTGTTTCCGAAAGCACCAAGCTATAAATTATCTCAGCTTGCAGAATATCTGGATATCCATCATGATGAACCCCATCGAGCATTATCAGACGCATATGTAACAGCAGAAATATTCCTGTTATTAAAACAGAAGTTATTTAATCTGCCTTATGAAACACTAGCCAATCTGGCAAAATTGGAGAAAATGCTCAAGTCTGACCTTCACGATTTGCTGCAGCAAGCGATGGAACAGGCTGAATTAGAAGTTAGAGATGAAGAGTTTATTACGTACCAAGGGCTTGCTTTCAAATTAACTGAGGACTCTCCAAGAGAAGAGGTACAGATGAAGACTTCTTTTGGTGAATATTTAGACCAGATTTATGAGGAAAATGGCGCGTTGGAAAACAATCTTAAATCGTACGAGAAAAGAACTGGCCAGCGGGAAATGTCAGAAACCATATATGATGCATTTCAAATGAAAAAACATGCATTAATTGAAGCAGAAACTGGCACTGGTAAATCTCTCGCATACCTTCTTCCAGCTTTGTATGAGTCTGTTCAACAAAAGAAACGCATTATTATCAGCACATATACGACACAACTTCAAACACAGTTGTTGGAAGAAGAAATTCCTCTAGTGAAGAACTTAGTGGATTTCCCAATTGAAGCAATGGTTTTAAAAGGAAGAAACCACTATTTGAGTCTGGAACGTTTTGCTCATGAATTAAATTCTAAGGAGCGGGACAATTACGATATCATCTTGACAAAAGCAATTCTCCTTGTCTGGTTAACAGAAACTGTTACAGGAGATATTGATGAGATTCAGCTGCCATCTAGTGGATATAACTTTTTTAATCGTATCTCCGCTGATTCCGAAAGACGGCTGGATGTCACTTCACCGTGGTTCAGTTATTCTTTCTATACGAGAGCGAAACGTCGTGCGCAACGTGCAGATCTCATTATAACCAACCATGCTTTACTGTGTACGGACATGTTTAATGATTATCAATTTTTGCCTACATACGATAAATTAATCATCGACGAAGCACATCATTTAGAGACAACGGCCGCACATCATTATGGTCTCAAGTTGGATAATATATCCATGCACTTTACTTTAAATCAAATTGGTCGCTATGAAGAGAATCGTATGCTGAATCAAGTTATCGGTAAGTATAAAGATTCGCTTGAACATATCGGGTTTGATAAGTGGGATCAATTGATGGATGATACAAAATATGAACTTGATGAGCTTTTTCATTACTTATATCATTTCGTTCAAAAACAGCGTAAAAATGATAAATCTTTAAGTGATGTAGGAAGAATTCAATTCCGTTTCAGTAAAAATGAAATTGATGAAAAGGATTGGGATACCATTATTGAGATGGTTAACCGAATTATCTTTTACTATCGTGACTTGGTCCATTTTCTATCGACACTCGACTCGACCCTCGAAAAAGCGACGAATTATAATAAGTATGATAAGCAGGAAATTCTTCAAATGATTGAGCGGCTTAAGATGCAAATCGATCAATTGCAACTATTATTTTTGCCAAAGCCCGATATCAATCATGTACAATGGATTGAAATTGATACAAAGGGCTCTAATCAAGCCGTGTATTTGTATAGTGAGCCAACGTCAGTATCCCAATTACTTAATGATGAACTGTTCGTTAAGAAGGATAGTGTTGTATTGACAAGTGCTACTTTAACGATGAGAAATTCTTTCCAGTTTATCATACAACAACTTGGTTTGACTGAGGACCGGCTGATTACGAAAAGAATAAACTCGCCATTCTCATTTAAAGACCAAGTTCAGGT
Source organism: Oceanobacillus luteolus (assembly GCF_023715655.1). Lineage (GTDB taxonomy): Bacteria > Bacillota > Bacilli > Bacillales > Amphibacillaceae > Oceanobacillus > Oceanobacillus luteolus. The sequence goes on from NZ_JAMBON010000001.1 coordinate 235,610, forward strand.
TTTAGTACCGAATGATTTTCCAGATATCAAATATGGCAACATGGATGATTACATTTATGCTACGAGTGAGGCGATTCTATCATTGGCAGAAGTCACTGATGGAAGGATGCTCGTTTTATTCACTTCGTATGATATGTTGAGAAAATCGTACAAGTTATTGAAGGAAATAATGACGGAAGAAAAATACATGCTTATCGGACAAGGAATTACAAGCGGTAGCAGAGCTAGATTGAAGAAGAATTTTCAAAGCTTCGAACGCTCTATCTTGTTAGGAACAAGTTCCTTCTGGGAAGGGGTTGACATACCTGGAAAGGATCTTTCCTGCCTGGTGATTGTCCGTTTACCATTCCAACCGCCGGATCATCCGGTATATGAAGCAAAAGCTTTAGAAATAAAAGAAAATCATAAAAATGCATTCATGGAGCTGTCATTACCTAATGCTGTTATTAAATTCAAGCAGGGATTTGGCCGGTTAATCCGCTCCACAAGTGATCGGGGTATTGTATTTATTTGTGATGCGAGGATTGTGAAGGCACGCTATGGAAAGTACTTCACAGAATCGATTCCTGATGTCCCTGTTCATTATGACTCAACCCATGCGCTGCTTTCTAAAGCAAAAGAATGGTTTTAAAAAAGATGCTACTGTATAGAGATACAGTAGCATAATAAGTGGTGTGCAGGTGGTATGAGCAAGTGAATTTTGGTAATTTGCTTATAGCCGTGGCATTTATCAGTGCAGGATAAGGCTGTAAATAAACACGGCTTTAAACAATTTACTATCTATATTGTTCACATTTCTAATTGTACTATGGCTAGTAAATTTTGATAAAATTATAGGAAGATTTTAGGAAGTAAGTCATTGTAAAGGTGTGAGATGTTAAAATGACGAAAATGAATCGCAGATGGTTGCGAAATAGCCTGTTAATCTTCAGTATCTTATTTATTTCTCTTGTAATATATGGTATCTTTTTATACATGGATTTAAACGAAGAAAGAACTAAAGGATTCAGTAAGACACAAAGGGATTTAATTCAACAAACTTCGATTACGGACATTGAAAAAATTGAAAAATTTAATGGTGAACAAGCCTATCATGTAGTATACGGAAAAACAGAAGATGGAAGCGAAAAAATTATTTTCTACCCGTTGGCAGGCAGTGAAAAGCAACTGACTACCGTGGATGCGGATGAAATTCTTCCTGAATCTAAGATGATCGGTATGTGGCAGTCTGAATGCCCGTCATGCCAATTAGTGAAAGCAACTCCGGCTTTATTGGATAACGAACTATTATGGGAACTCGTATACTATGATGAGGAAAATCACTATGTATTTGATTATCGCTCTATTTATGACGGCTCCCACTATGAAGATATCCGCTATTTAAGACAGTTTAATTAGGAGGTAAATGGATGGAATTAGCAAATCGGGTCAAAACAATTACTCCCTCATCTACATTAGCGATTACAGCTAAAGCAAATGAATTAAAAAAACAAGGATACGACATTATCGGGTTAGGGGCTGGTGAACCTGATTTCAACACTCCAGTGCAGATCAGAGATGCTGCTGTGGAGGCGATGCAGGCAGGTCATACAAAATACACCCCAACTGGTGGTATTTCTGAATTAATAACTGCTGTTCAGAATAAGTTCCAGCAAGACCATCAATTATCTTATAATAAAAACGAAATAATCGTTACGTTAGGGGCAAAGCATGCTCTTTATTCCGTCTTTCAAGTTCTTTTGAATGAGGGAGATGAAGTAATCATCCCAGCACCATATTGGGTAAGTTATCCTGAACAAGTCAAATTAGCTCAAGGCGTTCCAGTCATATTGGATACAGCGGAGGAAAATGAATTTAAACTGCAACCTGAAGACTTGGAAAAAGCGATCAGCAGTAAAACGAAAGCACTTATCATCAACTCTCCAAGTAACCCAACAGGAATGATGTATACCGAGGAAGAGCTTCGTAAACTTGGAGAAGTTTGTTTGAAATATGGTATAGTTATTATCTCAGATGAAATTTATGAAAAGCTGATATATTCCGATCAACCTCATGTATCTATAGCCAGTTTAAGTCCAGAGCTAAAGAAACAAACAGTTATTATAAATGGAGTTTCAAAAACTTATGCAATGACAGGCTGGAGAATAGGATATGCTGCGGGAGATGAAAAAATTATTAAAGCCATGAAAAACGTTGCTTCCCACTCGACATCCAATCCGGTGTCCATTGCGCAATATGCATCTGTTGCTGCACTTTCATTAGATGAGAATGAAGTGACAAAAATGAAAGATATTTTTGCTGAGAGATTAGAATTATTTTATCGTTTAATCGGTGAGATACCAGGGATACATTGCGTGAAGCCAAAAGGAGCATTTTATTTATTCCCGAACGTTTCTGAAGCGGTTGAGAAGAATGGCTTTGATTCCGTTGATGCATGGGTAACAGCTATATTAGAAGAAGAAAAGGTTGCATTAGTGCCTGGTTCAGGGTTTGGAGCACCTGATTATGTAAGGGTATCTTATGCACTTTCGATTGAAGACATAAAAGAAGCGGCAAAACGTATTAAGCGATTTGTCGAAAATCACTAGACGACGGCATTATGGAGGTAATAAGATGAAAATTACAATTTCACAAGCACCAGATTACAATGAAAAAGAAGTAACGATTGGCGCATGGCTTGCAAACAAACGTTCAAGTGGAAAAATCGCGTTTTTACAATTGCGTGATGGTACAGGCTTTATGCAAGCGGTAGTCGTAAAAAGTGATGTATCAGAAGAAGTATTTCAAGCGGCTAAAAATTTAACCCAAGAAACTTCAATCTACATTACAGGAAAAATTGTGGAGGATAAACGTTCACCTTTCGGATTTGAAATGCAAGTGTCCGATCTGGAAGTGATTCACGTTGCGGAAGATTATCCAATCACTCCAAAAGAGCATGGTACAGAATTTTTAATGGACCATCGTCATTTGTGGTTACGTTCTAAGAAACAACATGCAATTATGAAAGTCCGTAATGAAATTATTCGAGCAACTTATGAATTCTTTAATGATCAAGGATTTGTAAAAGTCGACCCACCAATACTGACTGCCTCTTCTGCAGAAGGCACAACAGAATTATTCCATACGAAATATTTCGATGAAGATGCTTATTTGTCACAAAGCGGACAGTTGTATATGGAAGCTGCTGCAATGGCCTTAGGTAAAGTATTTTCGTTCGGTCCGACTTTCCGGGCTGAAAAATCCAAAACACGCAGGCATTTAATTGAATTTTGGATGATTGAGCCTGAAATGGCTTTTGTAGAACATGACGAAAGCTTAGTTGTTCAGGAGAATTACGTCGCATTTCTTGTTGAATCCGTATTGAAGAACTGTAAATTAGAATTAGGCGTATTAGGTAGAGATTTATCCAAGTTAGAAAATATTAAAACGCCATTCCCGAGAATCACATATGATGAAGCGATTGAATTATTAAAGGAAAAAGGCTTTAACGATATCGAATGGGGCGAGGACTTTGGTGCGCCACATGAAACCGCAATTGCAGAAAGCTTTGACAGTCCTGTATTCATTACAAACTACCCGAAAGATATTAAAGCCTTCTATATGAAACCACATCCGGAGCGCGATGATGTAGTGCTCTGTGCTGATTTAATTGCACCGGAAGGGTATGGTGAAATCATCGGTGGATCCGAGCGAATCGCTGATTATGACTTAATGAAACAGCGTTATGAGGAGCATGGTCTAACTGGCCCTGCATATGAATGGTATCTGGAGTTAAGTAAATACGGAAGTGTACCACATTCAGGTTTTGGTCTAGGATTAGAACGTACAGTAGCTTGGTTGTCAGGAGTGGAGCATATTCGTGAAACAATCCCATTCCCTCGACTATTAAATCGTTTGTATCCATAATTTATCCAGAAATCCAATTGGAGCTGGATTGACCTTAAAATCCCTTGCATATAGGAGCAAGGGATTTTAAATTGCTCCTGAAAATCGGAATTCCGTGTTATACTGATAGAGAGGTGTCCTTACATGTTTGAAACCAATTCGCTTCAAGCGATTTTACATGATCAATTACATATCCCGGGAAAATTACTTACATCCTACACGAAACTAGGTTTAAATGAAACAGAAGTAGTTCTTATACTTCAGCTCATCCATTTTTTCAAAGAAAAGAACCATTTTCCGACTCCTTCCGAATTAGCAACCCCCCTTACGATTAATGAAGAGCATTGCTCTGATATATTAAGGAAACTTATTCAAAAGGATTTATTGAAAATCGAACAAAAAGAAAATGCTAAAGGTCAAATTTCGGAAGTATATTCCATTGAACCATTACTTGTAAAGTTATACCAAGAGGAAAAAGAAGAAGTAGTGGAAGAGAATAATACTGGTACAATATTTATTCTATTCGAACAGGAATTCGGGAGACCACTTTCACCATTTGAAATTGAGATGGTCAGCGCTTGGCTTGATGAAGATAAGATAAGTCCGTCCTTAATTAAAGCAGGACTTAGAGAAGCGGTATTAATGGGTAAATTGAATTTCAAGTATATAGATCGTATATTGAGAGAGTGGAATAAAAAAGGAATCAAATCTGTGGAGCAGGCACGTAATGCAAGCAGACAATTCCATCGCCATCAAAAAGTAAACCAAGCGGTTCAACCGCAGAACAGAGATACTTCAATATATTATAACTGGCTAGAAGGGGAAGACTAGTTAGATGCTGAATTTAAAAGAAATTAGATACTGTTTAGATACTATTGCAGAAATGTTTCCTGATGCTGAAGGAGAGTTAAATCATTCAAATGCATTTGAATTGTTGATTGCTGTTGTATTATCGGCACAATGTACAGATAAGTTAGTGAACAAGGTAACTGCAGATTTGTTTAAAAAATATAAAACACCTGAAGATTATGTTGCTGTTCCATTAGAAGAAGTACAGCAGGATATTCGTTCCATTGGTTTATGGAGATCAAAAGCAAAAAATATCCAGAAGTTATGTCAGATATTAATCGATGAGTATAATGGTGAAGTACCAAGAACAAAAGAAGAGCTGATGGAACTACCCGGTGTTGGGAGGAAAACTGCGAATGTCGTGGCATCTATTGCATTTGGAGAGCCGGCGATAGCTGTAGATACCCATGTAGAGAGAGTTTCCAAAAGGTTAGGCATATGCCGTTGGAAAGATTCTGTTTTAGAGGTAGAAGAGACCCTCATGAGGAAAGTCCCGCGTGAAGAATGGTCTGTAACTCATCACCGCTTAATATTTTTTGGAAGATATCATTGTAAAGCAAGAAATCCAAATTGTCCGGAATGTCCTTTATTGGAATTATGTAGAGAAGGAAAAAAACGGATGAAAAAAATAAACGTTTAAGTTTAAAGCTAAAGTGGCAGTTTCATTTGATGTAATGATTAAATGAATGAAATCTCGGTAAATAAAAAGGGAAGCTTATCCAGACGATAAGCTTCCCTTTAATTTATATCAATTATTCTTCTTCATCCGTTGATGTTTCTTCATCTTCAGGTTCCTCGGTTTGAGGGATAGTAACAGATGTCGATTGGGTTTCACCGCGTACTCCGCTATTGGCTCCATTTTGTCCAATCGGAGTGACAGTAATGGAATATGTTTCTCCTGGTGTGAATGTTCCACTAATTTCAATACCCTGCGATTGGACGGTTCGAGTTTGTCCTCCATTAACGACTACTTCAAATGAAGCTGGTGGCCCATTATATGTCCAGGAAACATCAATGAATCCTTGATCTTCCAAGTAGGAAGCTGTAAGTCCGGATACCGGAGGAATGTTTCCTTCATTATTTTCTTCTTCAGCCTCTTCTTCAGGTTCTGTTTCTTCTTCCGTATCTTCTTCGGTTTCCTCTTCTTCCTCTTGTGCTTCTATCGTGAGTGAAGTGGTTACCGGTTCACTAGTTAAGGAACTGCTCTCATTACTTACCACGACAACTTGAATGGTGTAAGATGCACCTTCTTCAACTTCCGAAATATCGAGTGATAAATCTTCGGTCGTAGAAAGTTCCTGCATCGATCCGTCATTGACACTTGCACTTACCACAAACGAAACATCTCGTTCTGTATCATAACTCCATTCAACAGCAATCGAATTACTTTCTTCGTTATAAGTTGCATTCAGACCTGTGACAGGATCAAGTCGATCGAATTTCTCGGAAGTCTTTTTCGGCTCCGTACCTTTGACGAAAAGCTCTATGACTTTCTGAGAAGCAGGAGTAAACTCACTCGCTAGCTCTGGTGGATTTGTTCCACGTTCAACGGCCACCTCAACGACAGAATCAGGTTTCGTAAAGTCTGGCGTCTCCAAGCCTTCCGAAATAGGCAGTATCGTTTCCCTGAACATTTGCTGTGCGATCGTCCAATGAACGGAGTCTGGTAAACCTATTCTTTTACCATTTTCATCTTGGTAATCCCCAACTAAAGATACTACTGTATAGTTTGTCGTGTATCCGGCAAACCAACGTTCTGGTGCTGTATCTCCAAGGTTTGTCGTTCCTGTTTTACCTGCTACAGGTAATCCGCCGAGACTTCCAGCTTCCCAGGTACCATCAGTAATGGCGTCTTTCAACATATCGGTGATCATATATGCCGTGTAATCATGAATCACTGCTTCCGACTCAGGGCGGAGATCAACCGTACTTCCATCTGGAAATTCGACAGATGTAACTGCATATGGTTCATTATAAATACCTTCATTTCCAAATACGCTGAATGCACCCGCGAGTTGAAGTGGGCTGACTAGTAGATTACCCCCACCAAGTGAGTCAGATGGTACAAGATCACTAGGCATGTCTAACCCTAATTTCTCTCCGAATTCGATTGCGTTTGCACGATCTACTTCTTCTTCGAACAATTTAATGGTAGGCACATTTAACGATTTACTTAATGCGGTTCGGGCTGATACCCAACCGGAAAACGTCCTTGAAAAGTTATTGATCGACTTTCCATCAACCTCATAAGGCTCGTCAAGAATCTGATGATAAGTGGACATTTGATTATATTCAATTGCCGGACCATAAGCTAAAATTGGCTTGATCGTGGAACCAGGCTGGAATTTCTTCGTAGCGTAACTTAAATCACCAACTCTTGTACTATTACGGCGACCACCAATACCTTGAATGGCACCTGTTTTTGTATCAAGGACAACAATCGTACCTTGAACTTTCTCATCACCGTAATCTATTGGGTTTTCTGCACTATCCGTCAGTAAAAATTCAACTCTATCTTGTACACTCGTATCAATTGTCGTGTGTATTTTTAAACCGTCGGAATAAATATCGGTTCCCGGCAGTTTTTCATTGATTTCTTCTTCAACCCTGTTGATAAATGCACCATATGGTGTTGCGCTATCCGTAGGTTCGGCTAGTAGCGAAGTAATATCTACTTGACGTGCTTCATCAGCTTCTTCTTCAGTAATTTTACCGTGACGTACCATTAGTTTTAATACAGTATCCATACGTTCCGCAGTCAACTCAGGATTTCGATATGGATTATAGGCTGTCGGCCGTTGTGGAAGCCCGGCCAAGATAGCAGCTTGCGGTAACGTCAACTCATCCCAGTCTGTTATTCCAAAGTAGTTCTTTGCAGCTGCGGCAACACCATAAGAATTATCGCCATAGAAGATTTTATTTAAGTACATTTCCAAAATTTCTTCTTTTGAATACTGTCGTTCAAGTTGTAATGCAAGCCATTGTTCTTGAACTTTTAACTTAATTTGCTTTTCATTAGATAAGAAAAAGTTTTCAACCACTTGGTGTGTAATTGTACTTGCACCTTGTGAGCCAAAACCATCGGTGATATTAGCCATGATCGCTCCACCAAGCCGCCTGAAGTCAATCCCTGAATGTTCAAAGAATCGGGCATCTTCAGTGGCGATGACTGCATCAATCAATACCTGCGGCAACTCTTCATAACGAACAAGTTCACGGTTTTCCGCACCTAACGTAGCGAAGGAATTGCCGTTTTTATCATAAAAGACAGAAGAGAGGGGGACATCCAATTTATCTGGGTCCAAATCTGGTGCAGTGGCAATCCAGTATATTCCGACTGCTCCGACAACAATTCCAGCTGCGATTCCTACAAATAGGATACTTAATAAAATAGTTTTCCAGAGTGGTCTTTTAGTCGATTTTTTAGATTTTGTATTCGGTGTTTTCTTTTGTTGATTTCTTCTTGCTGTTCTTGACATCTTATCTGCCATAATAAAACCTCCATCAATAGAACTATTCCTCATTGAAGTATAGCTGATCGATTATTGATAAATAGTCTACTCTTGCTTGGTATTTTAAAGGTATAAGGTGACCCTCTTGTTGAATGATCTCATAAGAAATAGATTTCTTGCCTTTATGGAACTGCTCAAACCAGAACGGAAGAAGTTTCTCTATTTCCAGTAAATAAGTTTCACTGAAACTGGAAAAGCGGATAATAATAAATGAAATTCCTCCGTGTTTAATCACGCGCTCCATATGGACAATTTGATGTTCGTGAATATTCGCTAGAGGAAAGCGTGTTTTATTTTTAGTTTCTTTTGCTTCAAAATCGATATATTTCCCCCGGTACAGTCCATTATAATCGGTAGTCGAAGCTCGTTTATAGTAGGCCTCCGTAATGACAGCGGCACTGCGTTCAGGATAATGGACCTTTACGACTTGAATCGGTGTAGGCTTTTTATGTACTACCGCGCGATTCTGTTCCAAATAATATTCGTTAGTAACGTTAATATCTTCTTCTAAAGTCATTCCCCGATTACTGTAATTATTAATCTTCATCCCGGTGTTTTCTTTTTTTAATGGACGCTTTTTCTGTCCATTTGGGTAATTCATCATTTAATCCTCCTAATTACTGCTGCAATATTCCTCCCTTTCTAATTACCATAAAGCAACTATACTTATTTATTATATAACAAATTCACCATTTACACCTAATCTAGAAGAAATTCCAGTAAAAGAAATGGTATAAATAAGTTTATAAATTGGACATATATATTGGAGACAATACACGTGGATACTGTCAGCACTTGCATGAAATGAACTAGTTTTGACTGTTCTTTTCTAGTTTTGTCGACTGTGCAGGATACTGGCTTTTCCCATCGAATAACTATTTAAGGAGGGGATAGCTATGGCGATAGCTCTTAAACGGTTTCAGTCGGCGGAAGGAATGAATAAAGAAGAAGTTGAAAAAGTTTTACTTCATATTGCCTATCAATTGGAGAAAATGGACCAGCAGTTAAAAGTAAGGACGGATAACGAAACTTGGAGGCTTTTTCAGGAACAACAGCAAGAAGTATATAAAGTGGAATTGACAATAAAAGAATTATTGCCATACAAATAGATGCGAAGTTACGACGAACATGGTACAGTTAACTTATGAGCAACTTAAAGGTAATAACGACAAGGGGATCCGACCATGTTAGACGTAAAAAAACAGACTATAGAACTTAGAAACCACCTAGAACGATTAAAAGATAGATTTGAAAATAATGATCCTCCTGAAAACAGGCGAGATCGTGATTTCTTTAATAAGGTGAAAGAGGAAACAACACCTGTTTACGAACTCTTAGTGACTTGGGAGGAGAAAACACTACTTGTTGTTAAAGAACGAAAGTTAAAGGTTCATCCACAACAAGTTGTTTCGACAAGAGAGAATATGGAGCTTCTGCTCATGCATAGTTATTTTATCGATGCACGACCGAAGCGTTATATGGAACTCTATAAATCCATTCTCTATATATTTGACCAAATCGTAGATGAAATCGAATAGTATATGAAGCGAGGGTAAGCACATGGATCAACAAACATTAATTGAAAAAGCGATTGAAATCAGAAAACATGCTTATATTCCATATTCTAAATTTGCAGTAGGAGCAGCACTACGAACAAAATCAGGCAAAGTTTATACTGGATGTAACATCGAAAACGCAGCGTATCCGGTTACTTGTTGTGCAGAACGGGTTGCCATATTTAAAGCAATTTCTGAAGGTGATTTAGAATTTGTTGAAATGGCTGTTGCAGCTGACACAACGCGCCCTGTACCTCCGTGTGGCTCCTGCAGACAAGTAATGAGTGAATTCTTCCCTAAAGACATGAACATCCATTTAACCAACCTCAACAAGGAAGTTACTACTTTTACAATGGAAAGCCTTTTACCATTTTCTTTCACGGAGGCAGATTTATTAGGTGAATAGAATCACCAATTTATCGGAAGCTGATTTCTCAGTTTCCTTTTTTGATGATATACTATATAATGAAGCAATCTATAAACAAAATAATTGAATACTAATGAAACAGGAAAATTGCATATAAGAGGTGATAGTGATGAGTTTTGATCAAACCCAATTAAATGCCAAAGATATTTATGAGAAAGATTTCAAAACTGAATTTCGGGGTTATAGCCAAAAAGAAGTGGATGAATTCTTAGATGTTATTATCCAAGACTATGATGCCTTCCAACAAGAAATCCAACGATTAAAACAAGAAAATGAAAGACTGAAAAGAACTTCTGAAGATCATCAACATACTAGAATCCGACCACCACAACAAAATACACAAGTTAACTACGATGTATTGAAACGGTTATCGAATCTGGAAAAAGCAGTATTTGGGAAGAAAGTATCCAGTTCTACGGAATGATTGTTAACTTTTACCACATATTGTCCACGGAACATTTTTATGTTAAAATGACTGTAGCAGGAAGTTAAATACTCATGTAATCGCTGTGTGCATTTGCATGCAGAGGAAAGTCCATGCTCACACAAGCTGAGATGCTTGTAGTGTTCGTGCTTGACGAAACCATAAGTCAAGGTGACTATCTAGTCAACGGCAGGAGGAATTCCTAAGTCTTTAAGATATGGAAGAAACTCCTTGAAAGTGCCACAGTGACGAAGCTGGGTCGGAAACGATTCAGGTGGAACGAGGTAAACCCCACGAGTGAGCAACCCAAATTTTGGTAGGGGCACTCTCCATTAGGGAATTGAACCGAAAGAGAGACAGGCTTTAGGAAGTCTGTAGATAGATGATTACACCCGCATGTACGAGGTTAAAGACCGCCGTTTGCAGTACAGCGGGACAGAACATGGCTTATCGAGTATTTAACGGTCTTCACATTTAAATTAAACCTAATTCTTTCGCATACTTTTTGCAGAAGAATTAGGTTTTTTATTTTTCTTTATATGGTAAACTAATACTAATCTGCAAATGAAGGGACTAACAGTATATGCAAAAGGTTAAATTAGTTGCAACAGCTGCAATGGGTTTAGAATCAATTGTAGCAATGGAAGTGAAACAATTAGGATATGAAGTAGAAGTAGAGAACGGAAAAGTTATATTTGAAGCACCTATTTCCGCTATTCCTCGATGTAATCTGTGGCTCAGAACAGCGGATCGTATAAAGATTATTGTAGGAGAATTTAAAGCCGAAACATTTGATGAATTATTCGAAGGCACAAAGGCATTGAATTGGGAGAGGTATATTGCCGAAGATGGTCAGTTTCCTGTAAGTGGAAAATCGGTGAAATCTACCTTATACAGTGTTCCAGACTGTCAAGCGATCGTAAAAAAAGCTATAGCTGAAAGATTGAAGTTGAAATACGGTATGGTTACGAAAATGCCTGAGACTGGTGGTCTGTTTAAAGTGGAAGTAGCTCTACTGAAAGACATGGTTACACTGACATTGGATACATCAGGGGTCGGTCTGCATAAGAGGGGTTATCGGATTGGACAGGGTGAAGCACCACTTAAAGAGACAATGGCCGCTGCGTTAGTATTGCTGACAAATTGGCAACCTGATGAACCATTTATCGATCCATTTTGCGGTTCGGGAACAATCCCTATTGAAGCAGCTTTAATCGGTCAGAATATTGCTCCCGGATTCAACAGGGAGTTTGCTTCAGAGGAATGGCCATGGATCAAGCGAAAACATTGGGATGAAGCATTGAACGAAGCAGAAGACCTGGCTAAATATGATCAGCCTCTTGATATTACAGGTTCCGATATTAGCCATAAACTGATTCAGATTGCTGGAGAAAATGCAATGGAAGCCGGTCTTAGTGATCTAATCACATGGAAACAGATGCAAGTGAGTGATTTAACCATTAAAAGCGAAAATGGTTATCTTGTAAGTAACCCGCCATATGGTGAACGGCTAAGCGAAAGAGAAGAGGTTATCCAAATGTATCAAGACCTCGGCCGTATTATGAACGAACACCCATCATGGAGTGTCTATATTATTACGGCATATGAAACGTTTGAAAAAGAATATGGTAAGCAGGCAACGAAAAAGCGAAAGCTATTTAACGGTTTTATTCAAACCAATTATTATCAATACTTTGGAAACAAAATAAAGTAAAGGGGTTATCGTATTGTCTGCATTAGAAAAAGAATTTTTGGCTTATTTACATGAAATCGATGCTTATCGTGAATTAATCACGTTAGCGCATTGGGATCTTCGTACAAAAGTTCCTAAAAAAGGTGTAGAGACTCGATCGCAAGCCATCGGTATACTTTCAGCAAAGGTTCATGAATTGCAAACCTCTGATAGGATGAAACACTTTATCGATGAGCTGAAAAGTACTGAAACCGATAAGATTACACAAAAGGCAATTGAGGAAAGTGAATTGATTTATGAGCGTAATCATAAAATTCCTCAAGACGAGTATAAGGCCTATGTTACCTTGCAAAGTCAATCCGAAGCTGCTTGGCAGGAAGCAAGGGAAAAGGCAGACTTCCAGTTATTTCAACCGTATTTAGAAAAGCTTGTTGACTATAATAAGAAATTTTCCAATTATTGGGGCTATAAAGATCATATTTATGATGCGTTATTAAACCAGTATGAACCAGGTGTTACAACTAAAATGTTGGATGATGTATTTCCAGCACTACGCAAGTCGCTTACAGATTTATTGCAAAAAGTGACTGAAAAAAGTACAGACACCAATTCTTCCGTAGTCTTAGGACATTTCCCTAAGAACAATCAGCGTGAATTTGCTGTACACGTATTAAAGCAAATGGGTTATGATTTTGAAGCAGGAAGACTGGATGATACGATTCACCCTTTTGAAATCACTCTGAATTTACAGGATGTAAGAATAACAACGAGATATTATGAAAACGACTTTCGTATGGCTGTGTTCGGTATTATCCATGAGGGTGGCCATGCCCTGTATGAACAAAATATTAATCCAGAGCTTGCCCGGACCCCATTAGCGTCTGGAACATCCATGGGAATCCACGAATCACAATCTTTATTTTGGGAAAATATGATTGGCAGGAGTAGGGATTTTTGGAGAACGAATTATGAAACGTTTAAACAATATGCTCCGGATTTCCTTCAAGCTTTAGAAACAGAACAATTTTATAAAGCAATAAACACGGTAAGTCCAAGCTTGATACGAATTGAAGCGGATGAAATGACTTATCCACTGCACATCATGATTCGATATGAATTGGAGAAAGCTTTAATAAGTGATGAGATCAAGGTGAAAGATTTACCAGAATTGTGGAATAAGAAAATGGTTGAGTATTTAGGGGTAGAGCCTGAAAATGATGGGGAAGGGGTGCTGCAAGATATCCATTGGTCAAGCGGGGATTTTGGTTATTTCCCTTCCTATGCATTAGGTTATATGTATGCCGCGCAGTTTAACCATACATTAAGGCAACAGTTAGATGTGGAAGCGATTGTGCAATCAGGAGATTTCACACCTATCACTACATGGTTAAAAGAACATATTCATCAATACGGTAAAATGAAAAAACCATTGGAACTCTTACAGGACATCACAAACGAATCATTAAACCCAGATTATTTAGTGCAATATTTAACAGAGAAATATAGTGAAATATATGGGTTTTAGTTAAATTAATAATACGAAATAAATTGACTTTGCCCAAAAAGTCTTTAGAATACTACTTCCTGAAGTCCGCAGCCCCGATACACCTTCGCTTTCCGCGGGAGGCTGATGAGCCTCCGACGCACAGAACGTGCTAGTGCAGACGTTGCTACAGGTCGTGGCGTTCTTAGTATGCCTCGGGCTATGGCCCTGTGGGGTCTCAACGATGCCTTTCTTCCCGCAGGAGTCTTCGGTGATCGGGGCTGCTCCGTGGAAAAACTAATAAATGGAACATTATCAGTAAAAGATCATAACTATTTAATAAATAACAAAAGGACAGAGATCCAATAAGTTCTCTGTCCTTTGAATTTTGTTAGCTTCCTATTGGCCAGTCGAATGGGGCTGATCCTGGGGGTGCATTTTGGATAACGTCCATAATAGGAACTGTATAAGCGAATAAAATTAATACTAAAGTTATCGCAATCCAAAGCTTCCAGTTTTCTGTCCATTTTGGTGTAGGTTCTGCATGATCTTCTTCCTGTGCGATTGGGAATTCCTGTTCACCTTTAGGCGAGAAGAATATCATCTTAATGAAAATAAAAATCATTAAAAGGATTGCAAAAAATAAAATTGTACCTCCAACAGCTTGAGCCATTTGATAAGCTCCCCATTCAGCTGCTTGTTCTGTTCCACCATAATCAGAGAAATTTGAACGTCGAGGTGCACCTGCTAATCCTTGAATATGCATAGCAGTTGACATGATGGTCATACCGACACCCCAAAGTATTGTCTGATAAATCCCTAGCCGGTTCACAGCATCTGTTAATTTACGCCCTGTTAAATGGGGGATAAGCCAGTAAGCAATACCAAAGAATGTTAACACTACAGTTGTAGCCGCTGTTAAATGGAAATGGCCTGGTACCCAGATAGTGTTATGAACCATAGTATTAATCTGGTAAGAAGCATTGATAATTCCTCCAGCTCCACCAGGAATGAATGCAAGCATACCAACAAATGGTGCTAGGAAACGAACATCTTTCCAAGGAAGATGCTTCAACCAACCAAATAGTCCACCATAGCCTTTCTTACGCCCAGTAATCTCAAAAGTTGCAAACATAGAGAATGCAGTCATCAAACTTGGTATAACAACCATGAAAGTTAAAATAACTTGAATAAACTTCCATGTTGAATCCAGTCCAGGTTCAGTCAGTTGGTGATGCAGTCCAACTGGGATAGAGAAGAACAAGAATAAGATAAATGAAAATCGTGCTAAACTGTCACTGAAGATCTTTCCACCGATGACCTTAGGAATAATTGCATACCATGCCATGTAGGCGGGTAATAGCCAGAAATAAACTAATGGGTGACCAAAATACCAGAATAAAGTACGACTTAACAGCACGTTAATTGTATTTTTATAACCTAAAGACCAAGGTATGATTTCAATTAACATAGAAGTTGCAACGCCAATGGTAGCAATACACCACATGAGCATATTGATAATTACCATGAATGCAAGCAATGGTGATTTCTCATTAGGATGAGCTTTCTTCCAGAGATAGAATTGCCGGAAGTTTACTGCAGCAGTTACCCAACTTCCTACCACAACGAGAGTAATACCAATGTAAAATAGCGGATGTGCTTTTAATGGTGCATAAAATGTATAAAGAACATTTGCTTTTCCAATCAAAATGGTAACAGCAGCAATAACTGTTCCAATCAACATGATCCAGAAACCAACCCACGCCCAATTTAATTGTTTTTTTGAAAATCCAATTGTTTTTCCCATAAGGGCATTTTGGAATCCAATGATAAAAAAGCTAGTCATAACAAGTGCTAAAATTACTCCGTGTACCGTAAGGATCGTATAGTAATTAATTCCCCAAGGTAACTCAAATTCACCAGAACGAGCAAGTACCTGTAATAACCCCATCAAACCACCGACGAGCAATGATATCATTGCTACGTACATATAAGACATAATTAGTCTACGTTCTCTCTTTGATAGGCTAAGTTCTACAGTTCCATAGTTATGGAATACTTTCGATGAAAACTTTTCTACTACATTTGCTGGTGTAGCCATTATTCAACCACCTCCAAAGATCCATACATTAAGTGATGTCCAACCCCACAGTATTCATTGCACACTAAGGTGTATTCTCCTGGATTGTTCAACTCTACTTCCATCGTACTCACATAACCAGGTTCAACCATCATATTAATATTTGTTCCTGCAAAATTCAGGCCGTGGATGACATCTGGTGTCGTTGCTTGGACGAGTACTTTTGATCCAGCTGGGATTTCAATATTTTTTATTGGTGCTCCGGATTCATCGGTACCCAAATCATAGTTAAATGCAGAAGCAACGATATTAAGTACATATCTACCTTCATCAACTTTTGTTAAACCCCGGTTCTCAGGTTTAAAAGCGTCATTTGCTTCAATGTTTTCGGGATCAATAATTTCTCCGTGGCTTTGAGGATGTGTGCCTAAATAAAAAGCACCGAATCCTAAAATAATTAAAAATACAATTAGTCCTACAATCCCTGCACCAAGCCAATATTTCTCATATTTGTGTAGATGCATCAATGATCACTCCTTAATTTTCATTATCTTAAAAGGAATAGCATAAGCGCTCCAATCCAAGTCACCAATAAGATTGCTCCCAAGATAGATACAGATATTAATGTACCTTTAAGGTTTGGTTCGCTTTCTGGATTGGTATTTACATGTTTCTGGTTCTTAGTAACCATTGGTTAATCCCTCCTAGAGATTTCTTTACTACTATTTTCATCATACACAAATTGAAAATGGAATTTATGGCTACACATCAGCTTTCACAATTTGTTCAATAGTTCTCAAACTCATTGAAATGATGATTTTACTAACTTTTTAGTTATAAAAGTATGTGAATTTTGTATGACAAACAAATATAAATGCTTACAAAAATCTTAAAGAGATGATAAAATGGAACTTTTTTTAGAAAAGGGTAAGTATTATGGATTAAGTTATCCTGCTGGTGGAAGAACAGTTGATTAAAGGGTGAGGTAGTTCTTACAGGAGGATCTTATGAATATACAAACACAAAAAAAGCAGTATTCATTTAAGAATACTGCTCAAGTTTTTTTATAGTTTAGTTACGTTAGCCGCTTGTGGTCCTCGTTCGCCTTCAACAATTTCAAAGGAAACTTCTTGACCTTCTTCCAAAGATTTGAATCCTTCTTCTTGGATGGCTGAATAGTGAACGAATACATCGTTACCTTCTTCCAGCTGGATGAATCCAAAGCCTTTTTCTGCATTGAACCATTTTACTACACCGTTTTGCATGTAAACTCCTCCTAAAACCTTTCACGATAAAACGTGGTTATAATACAAAGAGAGGACACAAAAACATTAAAATAGACAGCATCTATTGAGAGTAGGATTACTAACACATCCACTTCAAAGAAGCTGTCTGGTATTTAATGAATCCGTACTTCTGCTTTGTTGAACCTATAATAACTTATTTAATTAGACTAGTCAAGAAATTCACTCAACTTTTTTCTGAAAGTTGTAAAATATGCAACCTAAATTGAATGTAGTATAATATCCATTATGCATATAGAAGCAAATAAAGTATGATAGAAGGAAGGGGGAAGGTCATGGACAGAAATAAACAGCTTGACGCCATTCGTTCGTACGCTCATCAGCTATTTCATAATGATCATACTGGTCATGACTACTACCACATGAAGCGGGTGGCTCACATGGCAAGAGAGCTTGCAATAGATGAGGAGGGCGATCTCTTCATATGTGAAGCTGCAGGATGGTTGCATGATGTAGGGGATCGAAAGCTGTTTAATGACCCTCTGAGAGTTCTAGAAAATATGAATGATTTTTTAAATTCGATTGGTCTCAATGAAGACAGTAAAAGGGAAATTAATCATGTGATATCAACCATTTCCTTCTCGGGAGGGAAAACTCCGACCACTTTAGCTGGGAAAATCGTTCAAGATGCAGACCGTTTGGATGCAATTGGAGCTATTGGAATTGCAAGGACTTTCCATTATGGTGGGGCGAATAACCAACTAATCTACAAGCCAGATGATCCCAACACCTCCATACAGCATTTTTATGATAAACTACTAAAGCTGAAAGAAGGTATCCATACAGCCTCTGCAAGAAAGATCGCAGAAGAACGCCATAACTGGCTGTTGGAGTTTTTGGATCAATTTCATAAAGAGTGGATATAAACTCTACGAAATTCAGATGGCAAACAATTCGTGAATACATAAGAAGAAATAGGAGGACGTCAAATGTTACAAGGAGAACAAGCATATCTAGATTTGTGTAAATTAATTCTAGAAGAAGGACATAAAAAAGAGGACCGGACCGGCACAGGTACATATTCCGTATTTGGTCATCAAATGCGGTTTGATTTAAACGAAGGTTTTCCTTTATTAACTACGAAAAAAGTGAATTTCAGGTTAATTGCTTCCGAGTTGCTTTGGTTTATCAAGGGAGATACGAATATCAAATACCTATTGGAAAACAATAATAATATCTGGAATGAATGGGCTTTTGAAAGATGGGTTGCAAGTGAAGATTATAATGGCCCAGATATGACTGACTTTGGCCTGAGAAGTCTACAAGATGAAGAATTTAACATGGAGTATAAAAAGCAGATGGATATTTTTAAGGAAAGAATCCTACATGATGATGCTTTTGCCAAAAAGTATGGAGATTTAGGATTTGTTTACGGAAAACAATGGAGAAAGTGGGAAACCAAGACAGGAGAGGCAATCGATCAGTTAAAAAATGTTATTGAATCCATTCGTACGAACCCAGACTCAAGAAGACATATTGTTTCTGCATGGAATCCCGAAGATATTCCTTTTATGGCACTTCCGCCTTGTCATACATTATTCCAGTTCTATGTAGCGGATGGCAAGCTTTCCTGCCAATTATATCAGCGGAGTGGAGATGTTTTCTTAGGAGTTCCATTTAATATTGCCAGCTATGCTTTATTAACTCATTTGATTGCACATGAATGTGGACTAGAAGTAGGTGAATTTGTACATACAATCGGAGACGCACATATCTACTCCAACCATGTCGAACAAGTCAAAACTCAGTTGAAGCGAGAAACTCGCCCACTACCGAAACTTAAGTTGAAATCAGACAAGCAGTCTGTATTTGACTTTGAGTTGTCGGACTTTGAACTTGTTGATTACAATCCACATCCAGCAATTAAAGCACCTATCGCCGTTTAAAAGGAGGACCAAGATGATATCATTACTTGTTGCAATGGACCGGAATCACGTGATTGGATCGCAAAATGATCTGCCATGGCATTTGCCGGATGATTTACGTTACTTTAAAGAAAAAACAACAGGAAATACGATGATTATGGGAAGAAAAACTTTTGATTCCATTGGCCGTGTATTACCAAACCGAAGAAATGTAGTAATTACTCGTAGCAACAACCCTGATTTACCGGATGGGGTGGAAGTTATCCATAATTTAGAGACCCTTAAAGAATGGAATGATAACAATTCTGCGGAGGAGTTTTTCGTAATTGGTGGCGGAGAAATTTTTAAGCAAGTTCTTCCTTTTGCCGATCGTATGTACATTACTTGGATTGACGAGGAGTTTGAAGGAGATACTTTCTTCCCAGAGTTTTCACTTCATGAGTGGGAATTAACTTCTAAAACGAAAGGAAAGAAAGACGAAAAAAATCCGTACGATTATTATTACCTGGTATATGATAGAAAAAAAGCGTGAGGAGTAGTACTTGTACACTTTGTTTTGTTGCTATATACTAGAATTAGCATCAAGACATAATAATGGAGTTGATAGATTTGCTTGCAAACATAGGTTTTCCCGGACTGATTCTGATTCTTATCGTTGCTCTTATTGTATTCGGGCCTAGTAAACTTCCTGAAATTGGTAGAGCAGCTGGAGATACATTACGTGAATTCAAGAAGTCAGCTAGAGATTTAACAAGTGATGTTACAAAAGAAGTAGATGAAGTCAAGTCACTCGTTAAGGAAGACAATACCAAATAAAACGGGGTGATGAAAGATGTTAAGTAATATTGGAATTCCAGGGTTGATATTGATTGTTATTGTTGCCCTCATCGTTTTTGGTCCAAATAAACTGCCGGAAATCGGTAAAGCATTTGGCCATTCTTTGAAAGAGTTCAAAAATGCAACTAAAGGCCTCACAAGTAATGAGGAAAAAACAAAATAAAATATTGTTTAAAGACAGGGGAAAATTCCTTGTTCTACCTTTCTTGATTTCGAGAGAAGGACATAATAAATAGAATAGATAAATGAAGATGTAAGTTTTATTTTATCTTACATCTTCTTTTGTGTTTTTTACATTAGAGGAGTGTCACTTATGGTGGAGAAGAATCAAAGTGAAGAAAAAGAGATGAATCTTGTCGATCATCTTGCTGAGCTCCGTAACCGATTGATTGTTACAGCTCTATTCTTTATTGCTTTCTTTATTGTTGGTTTCATTTATATTAAAGATATTTATTGGTTTTTTGTTAACGATATTGATTTGGAGCTGACTGCAATCAGCCCAACAGAAATAATTTGGATTTATTTTTCAATGGCAGGGATTGTAGCAATTGTCGGAACAATTCCCATTCTTACATATCAAATTTGGGCTTTTGTTAAGCCGGGCTTGCTGCCGCATGAGAGAAAAGCTACGATTGGGTACATACCTGCTATTTTCCTACTATTTATAGGTGGTTTAGTATTTGGTTATTATATATTTGTTGAACTGATCATGCCGTTTTTGCTATCTTTAAACGACGGGATGTTCAATATTATGTTCACGGTCGATCGCTACTTTAAGTTTCTATTACGGATTACGGTACCGATTGCTATACTTTTTGAACTTCCGATTATTGTTATGTTTTTAACCAGTCTTGGTATACTTACACCAGACTTTATGATTAAGAATAGGAAGTATGCCTATTTTGGACTTATCGTTGCTGGTGTCCTACTTACACCACCAGACTTTGTCTTGCAGCTTGTTGTCGCAGTACCACTTATTGTTCTATACGAAATCAGTCTGCAATTGGCAAAAATCGTCTATCGCAAGAAACTGAAAAAACATAAAGAGTTTATGGAAGAAGGATCCGCAACGTAAGCTTGAGTATTAACTGAGGTGTTACTATGAAGACGTTTTATCAACATTTAATGACTTTCCGCGGAAAAAGAGTTCCTGATGATAAATCTAGACTTGCTGATTGGGCATTCTTCGATCACGATTTTCCAAAGCATTCAAATGACTATGACGAACTGAGCAATTACTTGGAATGGAATAGCCCCTTTGCAAATGCATTACGGACTTTCGATGAGATCTGGGATTTATATCAAAACAAATAAAAAATAGACTGGGTAGATACTCTATCCCAGTCTATTTTTTATTTTCACATCTGTTATGAGATGTAAGGGGAGGTGGTAAGTATTTATATATTTGTTTCAGAGATGGGCACGCTTAGCGTGTCGTTTAATATTATGACCGTTCCAGTAATTTGCTAAAAATGTGATACATGGTAAATTGTCAGTTAAACTATAGATTGTTGATTAGGTACTTAATAAATTCTTCTTGTAACAGCAAAGAGGAGAGAGGATTAATAATTAAATCAAACGTTTGTTTGAAATTTGTTTGACAAATTTTTATCTGAACTAAAAGAGAATAGTGGGTAATTTGTAGATTTATGCGCTTACCCGGGAAATATTATATTGCCTACACTTTTTCACTAGTTGTAACGTACATTATTAGAGAGATTATTTCCTATATAAAGATTTTAAAGTGGAAGGCAGGGTGAAAAATGTTCCAACCGACTCATAGAAGACCTGAATACGGCATCAGGCAGCGATCAACATCAGGAGTAGATGGTTTTATGTTTGGTAATGCTCAGCCTCCTATACGGCGAAGTTCATTTGCAAAACAACAACTAAATCCATTAAACTTATTAAATAGTCCTCATATTAGTAAAGGAATTGATGGATTTTCGGGTATACTTGATAATGTACAACAGGTGTTGAAGATTGTGGATACAACTACCCCATTAATCAAAGAGTATGGACCAATGATCAAAAATTTGCCTGCGATGTATCGGATGGTCAAAGCTTTTAAAAAGGTAGATTCTATGGATGATGAAACGGAAAAGGATATAGATGTTTCTAAAGATAAGGATTCAGTTGTTCACGAAAATGAGAAAGATTCGATTGAGCAAAGTGAAAACGTGCCGAAAGAGACTGTTGGAGAGACAAGTCGCAAAAGTAATGGCGTATCAACTCCAAAGCTTTATATTTGAAAAATATGCAGTATACTTGCATTATAGGTGAAAAAACGGAAAAATAGATACTATCATGAGAGCAATGGAGGAATGATCATGTCTCAAACCTATGAGAAAGCAACATTTGCTGGCGGCTGCTTCTGGTGTATGGTCGAACCATTTGACAGCCGACCAGGTGTCGAAAGCATCATTTCCGGTTATACAGGTGGGGAATTAGAGAATCCCACTTATGAACAAGTATGTTCCAACACGACAGGTCATGTTGAAGCTGTACAGATAACCTTCGATCCGAATATCATGCCATATGAGCAATTGTTGGAGACTTTTTGGCAGCAAATAGATCCTACCGATCCAGGCGGTCAGTTTAATGATCGAGGGGAATCCTACCAAACAGCAATTTTTTATCATACTGAAGAGCAAAGAAAAACTGCAGAAGAATCCAAACAACAATTAGAAGCAAGTGGGAAATTTTCTAAGCCGATAGCAACGAAGATACTTCCAGCAAAGCCATTCTACCCAGCTGAAGAAGAACATCAGGATTATTATAAAAAACAGTCTTTCCATTATCGTCTATACAAAAAAGGATCGGGGAGAGAAGATTTCATCAACAAACATTGGAAGCAAAAATATGACAAAAAAGAATTAAAGAAAAAATTAACACCTATACAATATCATGTTACCCAAGAAAATGGTACCGAGCGGCCATTCCAAAACGAATATTGGAACCATTTTAAAGATGGAATTTATGTGGATATCATATCTGGAAAGCCATTATTTTCATCTAAAGATCAATATGATGCTGGCTGTGGTTGGCCAAGCTTTACAAGACCAATCGACCATTATGAAATTGATGAGAAAATGGATACAACTCATGGCATGATCCGGACGGAAGTAAGAAGTAAAACAGCAGATTCACACCTTGGCCATGTATTTGAAGATGGACCAGTAGAAGCTGGGGGTTTACGATATTGCATTAATTCAGCTGCTATGCGATTTGTACCTAAAGAGAAAATGAAAGAAGAAGGTTATGAAAAGTATTTATACCTATTTGAAGATTGAAGTTAACTATATCTTAATTATTTAAACTAAGGAGAGCGAAATGATTCATTTAAACTGGAAAAATAGACAAGTTATTAAACAAATAGAATGTGTCCATACAGACGCAAAGAAGTTTATCGTTAACAAAAAATTGACTCCCGGAAAGAAATATAATGTAATTAATGAAACGGATGAATTTTATTTCATCATCGATAACAGTGATCGTGTTGGTGGATTTCTAAAAGAATATTTTAAAGAAATCTAAGCTGTATCACGACAGTTGTTTTTTGTTTGATGCAAAAAATTCATGTATAATATATGAAGTATTTAAAATGGTAAATTTGCAGCAAGGGAGGCGTTTGATTTGGCATTTATTATTACTTCACCATGTAAAACGGAAAAAGCAGGTGAATGTGTAGAAGTTTGTCCGGTGGACTGTATTGAAGAAGGCGAAGATATGTTTTATATCGATCCCGATATTTGTATAGATTGTGGAGCGTGTGAAGCAGTTTGTCCTGTAGAAGCAATATTTATTGAGGATGAAGTTCCTGAATCAGAATATCAATACATTGAAATAAATCGTAAGTTCTTTGAGGACAGATAATTATTTGTAGTCGCATACTGGAATGTATGCGACTTTTTTTGTTTTTTTTGTTTTGTGAGGTATTTATTATTTGGTTAAAACTTCAATTTCATCTCACTATCTAGAGTAAACTTTATTAATGAGACAAAATTAGCTCTCTGGTACATAACTTCCTATAATATATATTATGTCTACTAGAAAATCCGAAAAATAAATTGCATAGTCTGTTAAACAGATTATGCAGTAATAAAGTATTCAAGCCCCTCTTCCTTATAAATACTTCACTAATCACAATTCTTTCTTTCGAGCTTCCGATTTTTAATAGCATTTTTATGAACTTTAATTCCTCTATCCTTTAATTGATCTAAAGGTAAAGTTTCCTTCTGAAAAGCTTCGTATTTTCTTCTGAGGTATAATCCTTTGTTTTGATACATCCAGTCGGAAAACAATTTTATAGTTTTTCGTCCACTTACATAAACACGATAATATGTGTCATGTTCTGTAAAATTAGTTTCAAATCCGTATTCATCAATTACATTTCTTAATGATTGCATAAATAACTTAGATCCTCCAACAAAACTGATAAAGTATTTTTCATACTTAACAAAACCGTCTCCATCAAAATATCCCCGTACAAAGTGACTCATATATTCCTTTGGTACATACGGAAATTTAATATTACTCGTTTTGTTTGGCCCAACACCGTGAATTTCTTTCAAATCTTTCTTCATTTCTTTGCTATTTATATTCAATAGATAAACGTCGGAGTTATTCTTGGTAATTTTGTGGTTGGAATCAAGTTCAGATCTGATATTTTCTAATATATATTTTTCTTTTTGTGAAAAACTAATCATTTGATGATTACTGGAAACCATACCATCCGCGATAAAAAAACCTAATATATATGCCATATTATTTGACCAGGTTTTGAAATAATCTTCATTTACCGTATATATTCTCCTCCAGCTCCCTCTCGGCCGCATCTCCACATTATTTTCTTTCAATAACATGCGAATATACCTCGGTGACACATTCGCAAGTTTTGCAATTGATGTGGTGCTCTTCCCATCTAGATATAATTTTATAATTTCATCAGTCTCCAAAATTCTCTTCCTTAATAGTTTATCCAATTCACTCTCCCCTTCTCATCAGAATATATGTTCGTATTTATGTATATCATAATCCATGAATCAGAAAACATCAACCAGAAGCTAAATTAGACTGTTAAATTCGTATAAATCGTCTAACTTTCAAAAAAATTGACCTTTTCATCTGAATTCTGATATATTCGATAAAACAATCGAATTCATGGATAAGGAGCTGGTTGTAATGCGAAATGAAGTATCCGTTTTTGTCATGTCCATAAGCAATTCATCAGCCGATATCGGTTATGAACTAAGCGAGTATTTAGAACAACTGCAAATCAGCACATCGTACTGGACACAATATATTGTCCCTACAAAAGTAACTCATCGCGGTGAAGAATTGATTGTTCTATGCAGTGGTTATGCAACTGCCTACGTTCTTTCTTTCTATATAAGTCGAATTTGGAATTTCGGTGATCGACCATATTTTGGTCTCAGTTTCGGTAATATAGAAGAAGGTTTTAACACAATAAATATCGAGTCTTGGATTCACCCTTTACTGAAACAAGCAAGAAAAGCAAACGAATCGGCAAAAAACGAAACTGACAAGATGCAGTTTCGATTTCAACTATCCCAGTCAACAGCTAGCCAAGGCTTTGAAGTTTATTACGAACAGTTTGAGACGTTGTTGAATATGAATCTATCCTTGCTGCAAGAACTAATGAATGAACAAACAGAGATACAGTCTCTTGTCACTTCACTTTATTTAATGCTTGGCCAGCAAAATAAAGTGAGTGAACATCTTGGAAGAACGACATCGACCATCTCGACACATATGAAAAATGGTAAAACGCCTATCATCTTATCTACATTTCAAAGTATTATATCTGTACTGAGCTCATTAGAAATGGAAAAAGTTGAGAATCAAACCGATGAACTGCAAAAGAATATTAGACAAAATATTACGCAGCGTCTGCACCACTACCTTCCTCAAAGATAGGAATTCACATATTGCTATCCTGAACTATATCGATTCTCCATTTCAATCTTAATTAACATAAATAGGCTGCAGTTCTTAAGTGAACTGCAGCTTAATGAAAGACTAATTATTGACGTTTTTTTGTCTTCTTATTATTTAACTTTTCGTTTGCAGTTAATGGTTCATTAGCAAACTCGTGATCAAAATTTTTGGTCAGCTTCTTTCTTACAGCTTGCTCATCACTAAAACCGCCATTACTTAACTTTTTCTTAGTCATTTCAACACCTCCATCTATATATTCTTCAATTGATGGAGATTTATGAGCGATTTATTATAATGTCGCTATGAATGATTTGTCTTTAACCTACTTATATTGCTTCAACAATGATTCAAGCTGTAATGCTTTGCCCATATCACCATTTATTTTGAGTTTTCCAGTCATAAAGGCAACTGTCCCTTTTAAATTTCCAGATAAGAATTTTTGAAAGCTTTCAGTATTCATTTTCAAATTGCAATCCGCCTTATTTTTATCGGCATCCTTCGATACTTCAGCAACCCCATTTTGGATACTTAGTAGATAGGTTCCATCGTCGATATCTGTGATATCGAATAGATAAATCGCTTTCATATTTTTAATCGGTTCCGGCCTTTCATTCAACATCATTTCAATGTGACTCATAACCTCATCTATTTCTAGAGTTTGCTTGGTCATTAGATTCTCCCCTTTGTATTAATTTCGATAAGATAGTTTTTCGCTAAACAGAATGCTGTTACAGAAAAAAGTTGCTGTAGTTCTCCTGTTTTGACTAGCTTTTCTACGTTTTCAAATGGTATCTTGAAAATATCGATAACTTCCCCAACATCTAAATCTTGCTCTTTTACCTTTACAGCATGAAGCATCAAGTAACTGATCACTTTATTATTTTGTGTTGCTGGATTGACAAAGAATTCACCTAAGTAAATTGGCGATGTGTTTGTTTGATAACCAGTTTCTTCCAAGACTTCTCGTTGAATTGCTTGCTCATATGATTCTCTATATTCGGTTTTTCCAGCTGGAATTT
This sequence comes from Oceanobacillus luteolus, assembly GCF_023715655.1. Taxonomy (GTDB): domain Bacteria; phylum Bacillota; class Bacilli; order Bacillales; family Amphibacillaceae; genus Oceanobacillus; species Oceanobacillus luteolus. Next base: position 262,505 of record NZ_JAMBON010000001.1, read on the forward strand.
CATAAAAGAAGCCTTCAGCACCATGTCGGTATTGCTTTATCAGTACCATTTCCTCTTGATCTGTTAATACAACTGCATTTACCCAGTTTTCAAATTCATTCACATGGTAAGCATCGATTATGTGATTTTTATCTTCTATTAAACATTTGTCTTTTCTTAAATTACCATGTGGTGTTTTATAAAGATAAGACCGCTCTAATACTTTCCATTTCTGCACTGTTCTCCCCCATGTCTAACTTTAATTCTAGAAAGAATAATCAGAACTAATATTTTACAATGTACTATGTAATTATTAACCGAAGATGATACAAACATGAAAGATGGAGCGAAAGTTTTCGTAGTGGTGAATTTGAACACTCACCTCCTTTATCTTCATTTATATGTTTTATATATACTTACTCCCTTCTCTGACACTCAACTTAGAAAGCGGATGCTTTTCCATAAACTGTCTAACAGAATCTGGATTAGTTTTGGAATATTCTCTGAGTGCCCAACCTATTGCCTTTTGAATAAAAAATTCCTTGCTCTGTGAATGAGTTATTATATATCGATAGAGTAAATCTTCATTGGTCTGTTCCTTATACTTTAATTGAAAGAGGATGGCACTGCGTTGCAACCAAAGATGATCACTATCATTCCAAAACTCTATGTTCTCTTCTATTACACCAGGAAAGCTCCTTGATATCTTTCCCACTGCTTTTTGTGCAAGCATATCCACGGTATCCCACCATGATTTTGAAGTGATCAATTCTTCCATTAAACTTATATCGCTTTTATCTAACTTCTCCAATGAAACCCCAATATAGTCTAATGCTGCATACTGATATTCTCTTTCTTTTAGATTCCATAAAGAACGGACGAATGTACGTTGAAATTTCTCTTTTCTTATTCCACTTTCTTTTAGAAATTGCTGCATTAATTTTCTACGTAATGGAGTTTTTATGCCGAGAAAAGGAAATTTATTCCGCATATATTTTTCCATGTGGAATGCATTTTCCTTGTCTTCGTGTTCATTAAATAACTGTTGAATATATTCGATATAGTCCATGCCTTTCCCTCCCTATAAAAATAAAAATCCCAAGTATTCCTATTATAGGAACACTTGGGATTGATTTTCAACTTTACTTTTGTAATGCCATTTCACCAGAGTGAATTTTTTCAATGTGGTGACATGCTGCACGGTGGCCTTCCTTCATATGATCAAGATTGCGAAGTTCAGGTACCTTCGTACGACAAATCTCCGTAGCAAATGGACACCTAGTATGGAAACGACATCCTTGTGGCGGATTAATTGGTGAAGGAACGTCTCCTTTTAATACAATCCGCTCTTTCTTCTTCTCCGGATCCGGTATAGGTATAGCAGATAATAATGCTTTTGTATAAGGGTGTTGTGGATTTTCAAATAGTGATTTTTTATCAGCAATCTCCACAATTTTCCCTAAGTACATTACGATAATTCGGTCAGAAATATGACGAACAACACCGAGGTCATGAGCGATGAATAAATAAGTTAAATTAAACTCTCGTTGTAACCTCTTTAGAAGGTTTAGAACTTGAGCTTGGATCGACACATCTAGTGCAGAAACAGCTTCATCAGCAATAATTAATTTCGGGTCAACGGATAATGCTCTTGCGATTCCAATACGTTGACGTTGACCACCAGAGAACTCATGTGGATAGCGGTCAATTTGTTCAGCATTTAGTCCAACGATTTCCATTAATTCAATTGCTCGTTTACGCAATTCACTTCTTGGAGCAATTTTTTGAATTTGCATCGCTTCAGTCAGAATTTGTCCCACCGTATGTCTAGGGTTTAGTGAAGCGTAAGGATCTTGGAAAATAACTTGCAAATCTTTTCGTTTTTCCCTCATTTGGCTCTTGTTCAAAGCGAGAAGATCTTCACCTTCAAAGTAAACTTCTCCATCAGTTGGTTCTTCTAATCGAAGAATTGCACGACCTGTAGTCGATTTTCCGCAACCAGACTCACCAACGACACTTAAAGTTTCACCTTCGTAAATCTCAAAGGAAATATCATCAACAGCTTTTACATGGTTCACTGTTCTACCAAGGAAACCACCTTTTACTGGAAAGTATTGCTTTAAATTATTAACTTTAAGAAGTTCTTTCTTCATTTCTAACTTTCACCTCCGGATCTCCATCCCATTTGTCGCTGTAGATCCAGCAACGTACTTCAGAGCCATCTTCTTTTCTATCTAATTTCGGAAGCTCAGTTACACATAGTTCAGTTGCAAATGGGCATCTTGGTGCAAAACGGCAACCTTTTGGCATGTTCTTAATACTAGGAACATTACCTTTAATCGGTTCTAACTCATCCACGTCGACATCATGACGGGGCATGGAATTTAAAAGTCCAACAGTGTAAGGATGTTTTGGGTTTTTAAAGAGTTCCTTAACTTCCTGATATTCAACTACTTGTCCACCATACATTACCGCTACATAGTCACAAGTCTCTGCAACTACTCCTAAATCGTGGGTAATCATGATTACTGACATTCCTAATTCTTCCTGCAAACTGTTTATCAATTCAAGTATTTGCGCCTGAATCGTAACGTCCAATGCAGTTGTCGGCTCATCAGCAATTAATAGTTTTGGATTACAAGCAAGGGCCATGGCGATCATAACACGTTGACGCATACCACCTGACAGCTCGTGCGGATACTGTTTCATCCTTTGTTCAGGTGATGGAATCCCAACAAGCTCCAACAATTCAATGATACGTTTTTTTCCTTGTTCTTTATCCATTCCTTGGTGAATCTTTAAAGCCTCATAAATTTGTTTCCCTATTGTATATACAGGATTCAATGAAGTCATTGGTTCCTGGAAAATCATTGAAATATCGTTACCACGAATCGAACGGATATCTTTTTCACTTAACTTTGTGAGATCTCTATTATTGAAAAGAATCTCTCCACCAGCTATTTTACCGTTTTTGGCAATTAAGCGGAGTATGGAAAGAGCGGTAATACTTTTACCTGAACCAGACTCTCCAACAATTCCTAGAGTCTTACCTTTTGGCAATTCAAAAGAGACACCATCAACTGCTTTTATTTCAAAGCCTTCATCATCAAAGAATGAGGTTCTTAAATCTCTCACATCCAAAATGATTTCTTCTTTCATGTTTCCACCTCTTTCCTAAATCAATAGCCTAATCCATATCAATACGTTTATTTAAGAATTTATAGGATATATCTACAAGTAGATTGATAAATACAAAGACTACTGCAATAACTAGTATTCCTGCTTGAACAACAGGGAAATCTCTAGCTAGTATTCTATCAACAATCAGCTTACCCATCCCGTTGATTGCAAAAACTGATTCAGTAAGAACCGCACCTGCAAGTAAACCACCAAACTGTAGTCCAATTACGGTTACAATTGGGATCAATGCGTTTTTCAATGCATGTCGATATGTAATCACACGCTCTTTTAATCCTTTAGCACGTGCTGTACGGATATAATCTTGAGAAATGACATCCAACATACTTGAACGTGTCATTCTTGCGATAACTGCAGCACCAGAGGTTCCTAATGTAATAACCGGCAGTATAATTTGTTCAGGTGAACCCCAGCCAGTAGGCGGTAGCCAGCCTAAATTAATCGAAAACCACTGCATTAACATTAGTCCGAGCCAGAAGTTTGGCATGGATAGTCCAAATAGTGCGACAAGCATAACAGTAACGTCGGCCCAAGAGTATTGTCGGACAGCAGATATAATTCCAGCTGCCATACCTACTACGATACTAAAGATCATACTGTAAACCGCTAACTCAAAGGTTACCCAAAATCTCGGCCATAATTCTGTAGTCACTGGTAGACTAGTTCTCCATGAGTTACCAAAATCAAGCATCACAGCATCTTTCACAAAATGATAAAACTGAACCGGTATAGGTTCATCCAATCCTAATCTTTTCTCAATTTGAGCTACAGTTTCCGGTGGCGCATTCTCTCCAGCTATAATATGTGCCGGATTACCTGGCGTTAAATGCATGAGAGAGAACACAATAATGGTTACTCCAAGTAATACAGGTATTAATTGTAATAATCTACGTATTATAAATTTAAGCATTCGTAACTAACCTCCCTTACCTCATTTTCGGATCAAGCGCATCACGTAAACCGTCTCCAAACACGTTGAACGCTAGTACTATTAACATAATCACGAGTCCTGGGAAGAAAGCAATATGACCAGCATCCCAGATGAAATCACGTCCATCACTTAGTAGTGCCCCTAGTTCTGGAGAAGGTGGTTGCTCACCTAAGCCAAGGAAGGATAGCCCACTCGCTGATAGTACAGCACTTGCAATGAAGATACTACCTTGTACAATGATTGGTGATAAGATATTAGGTAGTATATGAAGAAAGATAATTCTAAAATCGGATGCTCCTAAGGCTTTCATTGCATCAATATACTCGAGGTTTCTAACTGAAAGTGTGGAACCTCTTACTATCCTCGCAAACGTTGGCACTGCAAACAGTGCTATAGCAATGATTACGTTTTGTCGGCTTGCACCAAGTATACTGATTAGTGCCAATGCCAAAAGAATACCTGGGAAAGCTAATAAAATATCCATTAGCCTCATAATAACCGTGTCCAGCTTACCGCCGTAATATCCAGAGACAATACCGAGAATAATCCCAACAACTCCACCTAAAATAGTAGAAAGAACCCCGATTGTCATTGTTATTCCTATACCATGGATAACTCTTGTAAAGATGTCCCTACCATGATGGTCAGTACCAAACCAATGTTCCGCTGATGGTCCTGCCAATTTCACGGCATAATCTGGCTCATTTGGATCATGGACAGTAAATAAAGGTCCAAATATGGCAACGAGAATGAGGAAAAGAATAAGATAACCTCCGATTAACGCTGCTTTGTTTCTTGATAATCGTCTGTAGAAATCCTTGAGATTATTTAAAAAGAGGGACCCTTTTTGTGATTGCTCTAAGTTTGGATTTGATAGATTACTAGACATTTGATTAAAAAACCTCCTTTGGTACATGAAATACTTCTTTTTGGTAGTAGATTGCCCCTGTTTTTAAGCATTACTAATATTAGTAAACTTTTTTATATTAGAAGTCCATAAAATAAAAAAGCTTACATATTATGGTAAATGCTAAATAAATCAAAATTTTCTTGTCAGAGGAAAATTTTGAACATTCTACTTCCTTTTTCCACGGTTTTATTCTTTTTTTGGTCTTATCACCATAAAAATAAGTATAAAGTATAATTAATTTTTAGTAAACAATAAGACAGAAAAAGATATATTAACTTGCAATTTACAAAATAATAATTTAATATTAATTAAGAATTATGTGAGTTGCATAATTCGGGAAATTATTTTATTGAGGGGGTTTTACGCATGAAGTCACAGAAACATTGGTTTCTCGTATCTCTATTTTTAGCACTAGCATTAGTACTAGCTGCCTGTGCTGGAGACGGTGAGCCAACAACTGAAGAGCCGGATGATTCTGCAGAAGAAACTGAAAGCGGAACTGAGGGTGAATCAGAAGGCGCAGCAGACGGAGAAGGTGGAAATCTAGTTATTGCAATTCCATCTGATGCAGTATCTCTATCTACACAAGGCTCTAACGACGTTCCATCAAGTAACGTAGCCGAAAACATTTACGAAGGTCTTACTAAACTTGATGCTAACCAAGAAGTACAACCAGCTCTAGCTGAATCTTGGGAAGAAGTAGATGAAACTACTTGGGAATTTAAACTTCGTGAAGGAGTAACATTCCACGACGGTGCAGAACTTACAGCTGAAGTTGTAAAAATGAACTTTGATCGTCTAGTTGATGAGGAAATCGCATCACCACGTGCATTCTTATTTGAAGCAGTGGAAAGTGTTGAAGTCGTTGATGATTTAACATTACGTATCAATCTGCAATACCCATATGCTCCACTTCTTTCTGTATTAGCTCATAGCGGTACAGCGATTATGAGTCCTAACATTATTGAAGAGGATGCTAACGGAGGAGAAGTTGATGCATATATCAACCAAAATCCAATCGGTACAGGTCCTTTCAAATTTGAAAGCCGTAATCCAGGTGCAGATGTAGTGTTGACAAAATATGAAGATTACTGGGGAGAGCCTGCGAAGCTTGACCAAGTTACATTCAAAGTTGTTTCTGAGCAAAGTGCACGTATCGCTGAGCTAGAAACAGGTGTGAGTCATGTTGCTGACAACATTGGACCGAACAACGTATCTCGTGTTGAAGGTACAGACGGAGTACATGTAGTTCAAGAACCAAGTGTTTCCTTAGCTTATGTTGGTTTCAACGTTCAAAAAGAACCATTTGATGATGTAAGAGTTCGTCAAGCCATCTCAATGGCAATTGACAAAGAACAAATCATTCAAGGTGTTTACAATGGTATCGGAATCCCAGCAGTTGGACCTCTTGCTCCTCCTGTTTTCGGATATGACGAAAACGTAAGTGGATTAGAGTATGATCCAGAAGCTGCTAAAGAATTACTGGCAGAAGCTGGTTATGAAGATGGCTTCACAACTACAATTTGGACAAACGATAACGAACAACGTGTAGACACAGCTGTAAATATTCAAGCACAGCTAGCTGAAATCGGAATCGATGTTGAGATTGAAGAACTTGAATGGGGTGCTTACCTCGAAAGAACAGCAAATGGTGACCATGATATGTTCATCCTTGGCTGGTCTGTTGTAACATCTGACGCAGACTATGGAATGTATCCACTATTCCACTCATCTGCTGTAGGTGCAACTGGTAACCGTTCATTCTTAGAGGATGAAGAACTAGACAAATTGCTTGATGATGCTCGTCAAGAAACAGATCCTGAAGTAAGACAAGATCTATATTCTAAAGCACAAGAAAAACTAGTTGAACTTGCGCCAATGATCTACTTGAACCACTCTGAATATATTCTTGGTGTAAATGATAGCGTAAAAGACTTCTATGTTGATGCTCAAGGTATTTACCAAATCAAACAAGCTTATATCGAAGAATAAGAATATAATTAAAACGACCTCGAATTATCGAGGTCGTTTCTTTATTTCTTGTTATGTGGCATTAATCTTTCATCAATTGGAATATCCGGCTTTATATCTAATAGTGCACTTATGAATTTTTCCCTGTCTTGAGGTGAAATCGCTACGACGTCGTATTTACCACAAGATATTTGAATTCGGTTAAACGATAAAGCTGGAGAATTGATTGGCATTTTGGATTTGAGAATTAATTTTATTTCAGGTATATGGATTGTCTGCCGAATTGGTCCATAATATACTTTAATTTTTTCACCTTCGATTTTATAGCCTGTACGAAACCAAAACCACAGAAGGAAGCTGCCTAATATAATCATGATCATCATAGTCGTAAATTGCCCTTTAATAAGAGGAAACAACACACCTGATAGAGTGATTCCCCATATGAGACCTGTTATCCATTTATCTCTTAGCGATGGAAAATACATATGCTTCCTCCCTATTGCACACTTGCTACAAGCATTCTATCTAGATTCTTAAACTCCAATTCCTCTAGTTTCGCTTCTATTTTCCATCGTTGGAAGTTCTTTTTGGCTGATTCTAATTCACAATATACAGGTACATCACTCTTAATTGCTGCCAGCTTTCTGGATATATATAACATTTCTAAGTCGTTTTTAATCTTTGTTCTGATTCCATTTGTAAGTTTATCGAGGTTCTCTAATAATCCTTCAATTGTATGATATTCTTTAATTAATCGGAGAGCAGTCTTCTCACCTATCCCTTTTACGCCAGGATAATTGTCCGCGGTGTCCCCCATTAATGCTTTTACATCAATGACTTGCGAAGGATAGATCCCTCTTTTCTCATAAAAGTTCACAGAAGTAAATAATTCGTAATTCCCCTGCCCTTTTCTCATAATCGCAACAGAGATATTCTCATCAACAAGTTGTAACATATCTTGGTCACCGGTTAAGATGATGACTTCATCTTGGTCACTATATACTTTTGCAAGTGTACCAATACAATCATCAGCCTCATAGTCAACCAAACCGATATTTGGAATATTAAACGAGTCTACAACTTCTTTCATTAAATCAAATTGTGGTATAAGCTCGACGGGTGGTGCTTCACGATTCGCTTTATAGGCTGGAAAAATCTGATTCCGGAAAGTTTTACTTCCCATATCCCAGCAACAAACGACATGAGTAGGATCATATGTTTCTACAGCATCTAAAAAATACCGTAAAAATTGATAGATTCCGTTCGTTGGTACTCCTGTACTGGTTTTCATAAAATTTCCTCTGAAAGCTGTGGCAAAGAAACCTCTAAATAATAGTGCCATTCCGTCTACAATTAAAATCCTATTTTTATCCATTTAATTACTATTCCTACTTTCTCTTTGCAAGCTTTCTAAGCTCTTGTAAATTTTGCTGCATTTTTTCAAGATTTGTCGGGGCCTCCAACATGGTAAAGTAATTTTCCACCTGTTGATTAAGTCCTCCCGAAGCAGAATTTTTCAATTCCACTATTAGTTCCTTCCATTGATCGACATAACTTGTAAGCATCTTCCCCTGATTCGTTTTTATGAATGTTTTAATAGATGGTAATAATGCTTCGTAAAGCTGCTCCTTCATTATTTCCTTTTCATTTTGAACAAAGAATGCCTTTGTTCCTTTATATTTACCAAGAATGAATTGGAAATCTTTTAATTGGATATCAACTAACTCTTTTTCATATTCAGGAGTGTTCAGTTCGTAATCAAATTGCTTCGATAGAGTAAACAAATCATTTATATCTATAATTTTTTCGTTCATCACTTGATAAACCTCATTCGCCAGTTCTAGAGAATAACCTTCTATCCTAAGCGAGATTGCTTGTAGTTCCTGGTTTAATTCAAATCGTATATATTCAATCAAGTTCTCTAAAGCAAGCTTTAACTGTAAATAGGCCTTCCTACCATTTTCTGTGATTGTCGTTGGGTTGAACATTTCTTTAAACATATCGTGGTAACGGATAGCCAAGCGTTCAATAACATAATATAATTGCTTTTCTATGCGCTGAATAATTTGCTTATCGTAAACATCTGTTTCATAGGATTTAATCAAGGTTATAGCCTGCTTCTGCTCTTGTTTGATCTTCTCTATTTGTTTTGCTTTGTCAGATGCATCCAGAGATGCTGTAGAAATATATTGTTCCATCGTCTGTTGAAGACGCTTGATGTCCCATAAGGCACTTTCAATAGTTAGTGCAGCCAAATCACGATGGATGAATGAATAGAAATGGTCCTCAAAATCTTTCATCAACTCATTCAATGGATGACTATTCAGTTTCTCGACTAAAGACTGTTTGCTTGATACAGGGAAGATTCTCGCCTGTCTTATCCCTAATCTCAGCAATTCCTCATTTACATACGATGTGACAAGTTGCAGTTCTTCCTCACTTTCAGCAAGGTCTGCGGCATTGACAATAAAAAACATTTTATCCAACTGAAAAGCTTCTTTCACTCGGCCAAGCTGCATGAGAAAATCGCGATCAGCACGCGACAGGGCGTGATTATAATAGGTGACATATAGAATCGCATCTGCATGTTTAATATAATTGAAGGCAACATTTGTATGCCTAGCGTTAACCGAGTCTGCACCAGGAGTGTCTACTAAGGTGATTCCTTGCCTCGTAATCGAACAATCATAATACAAGTCAATTGCCTCTATATAGCAGGCAATCGTTTCATCTGTCACGTATTTCGCAAAATCATCCAGCGTAATCGTAACCTTTTTCCCTAGATTTTCTTTATTCGCCGGATATCCTTTCAACAATGCATGAATATAGGCTTGATACATATTGTTTAATTGTCTGTCCTCAACAATGCTTTTCTTTTCCATCCAAGAAAGTAATCGATGTAAGTCCTCACCCTTGGGGGATAAGTTCTTTGTCATTGCTATTAATTCTTCACGTAAATCCTCTTCTTTTTTCATTGTGACTACTATCGTTCCATGTGGATGTTCGACCGAAACCGGATGAATCCGATTCACTGTAGCAGTTGTCGGGTTCGGTGAAACCGGTAATACTTTTTCGCCAATTAGCGCATTCGAGAAAGACGACTTTCCAGCACTGAATGCACCAAATAAAGCAATGGTAAAGGTCCGATTGGCTAGACGGTCTTTTTTCACTTGTAATTCATCAATTAAATTGTTGAAACCTGGCAGACTTTCCGTTAAGTTTATTGCTTGTTCAATATACTCAATGACCTGATCTACTGTAAATTCAGTTGAGTCAGATGGATGGCTAGAGTCAATTTCCTGTTCCGCCTCGACTGTCAAATCATTACTCTTGATGACTGGTTGTTCCCCCTTTATGAATTCTTGCCTTTCATGAAGGAGTTCAACTGTTCTTTGCCAATCCTCTTTATTTATAATTGGATCATGCAACATCCGATCAATTGCTTCCTGCTTGGATATCATTTCCTGTTCTATTTTATTATACTTACTCTGGATTTCCTTTACTTCTTGCAGATTATCATAAATCGATTGATTCTCCGATACTGTGGATGCATGTTTGTCTTGGAGCGCCTTTTTCATAGAATGCAATAAATCCAAGGATTTCCGTTTGTATTTAGATTTCACGTCAGCTGCTACATCATTGGTGTAATTTAAAACATATTCTCCATTAATTTGAGCACCTGGTTTTAGCAGATTCAATAATTCGGAACTATCATATTCTATCACGAATTGGTTTACCTTTTCTATTAAAGCTTGATCAGATAAATTGAAATCTCTAAGTAGCTGCAAATATTTATCTCGCAATTTCCAGCGGATTGCAGTTTCCATTGTCTCTTGTAAAGACTGCATAAAATCTTCTAATCGTTTGGATTTTTCTTCCTCGGTCTTTCTTTTGGAACCAAATAAACCAACTTTGAACCCTGGTTGCTGTGACTCTAAGAATTGTTGCGCTTTATCACGTAACGCTTTAGGCATGAGATATGCGTTTTGTAATGTATATTTTAATTCATGCTGGAATGCTTGCTCCAATTCTTCCGGCTCTTTAGAGATTTCCGCTAATCTGTCCTCAATTTTTTCAATTTCATCTAATCTCGCTTCTATATCTTCATCGATTTCTATATCACTCTTCAATGCTTCATATTGTTCTTCTAAAAATAATTTGTGCTTGTTAATCACTTGTTGAACTGAAGCATCTATATTAAAGTATTTCTTCTCCTCATTTTGCAATATAGAAAATAACGTTTCTTTTACTCTATCCAGCTCATTTGTAGGTAAAGATGAGTCAAAGAGAGATGTATAAAAAACTCCTAGGGGATGTATATCCCAGTCGGAAAAAGTTTTTCTTATGCTTTCTTTAAAACTTGCAAACGACAATTCCTCTTCATTATGCTTATCAATCTGATTAATTATTAAATAAAATGGAATATGATTATTTTGTAATGATTGAAGAAAATATAGATTGACTTCGGATTGGACATGATTATAATCCATCACATAGAACAGGACATCAACTAAATGTAATGCACTTTCTGTCATTAATCGATCTGCGTCATCAGCTGCGTCAATACCTGGAGTGTCCATGATAGCTGCCCCATTTGGAATCAGCTTATCTTTAGTGCTGATTTCAATACGCTGTATCGTTTCTTTATCTTTAGAATAAGTTTTAATCATATCCAAATCATAAGGTTCTTGATATTCAACAGGATCTCCATCTGTGAAAAAGACTCTTGCCCAGCCTTCACCAGAATTGATCTTAACAATATTTGCACTTGTCGGTATCGGACTCTTCGGTAAGATATCTTTACCAAGTAGTGTATTGATCATCGAGGATTTACCCGCCGAAAAGTGGCCTGAGAAACTGACAATCAGTTCTTCATTGTATAACTTATCGTATAAATCCAAGACCTTTTTAGCATTTTCTTCATCATTATTTGCTTGCATCATTTGATAAAGAGCTGCGAGCTGCTCTTCATTTGTCTTTACCCCTGTATTTGTCTGAATCATGTCTTCTTTCTCCTGCCCCTCATTTTACCAGTTTGACTCCATTATACGTAAAATTGACGTTAATTTCTACCTTGCCTCGTTACAAGTATCTTTTGTTCTAATCTTGTTTACATAATGTAATTATAGTTAATTAAAAACAAAAAAGCCTTGGCAACTTAGAGTGACCCAATAATATGAGACAGGAAAAAACACCCCTTATGTCGTATATAACAGTATTCGACAATTTAGGAGGTGTTTTTCCTTATGGGTAAAAAACGATTTTATCCTGAAGAAGTGAAACAAGAAGTAATACGGTTAAAGTTGTCTGGTGAATGGACCAATAAGCAAATCATGGAGAAGTTTGGAATCAAGAATAAAACGCAAATTAAAACTTGGATGAAATGGCATCGAAACAATGAACAACACCGATTAGCTCAACCTATCGGTAAGCAATATACCTACGGTAAAGGGCCAGATGACGAAAGTGAAATCAATCAACTACGACGCAAAGTGGCTTATTATGAAATGCGAGATGAATTATCGGGAAAGTACCAAGAAATCGAAAGGAAGTGGTACCAGAAGTTTTTGTAGAAGTGGTTGAAGCTCTTAAAGACCGATATACGGCGTCGGATATCTGTGAATGCTTTGGGATTCCCCGATCAACTTATTACCGATGGAAAAGTCAGGCGGGTCAGGAAATTCCTAAGTTACATCAATGGATTATTAGTATTTGTAAACAGCTTTCGCATCGTATTGGTCATCGGAAAGTGAAAGACATTTTACGAAAGGATTATGATGTAAAGGTTAACCGAAAGACTGTTCAAAAGGTGATGCAAAAATACAAGATTCAGTGTCGCGTTAAAGTAAAGCGACAAAAGTATATTGCAGGAGAAAGCAAGATCGTTGTTCCTAATCTGTTAAACCAAGATTTTAAAGCAGATAAACCGAATCAGAAGTGGGTGACAGATATTACGTACTTACCGTACGGGCCGAAGATGTTGTATTTATCAACCATTATGGACTTGTACAATAACGAAGTGATAGCTTATAAAATTAGCGATACACAAAGCGTTGATTTTGTGTTAGACACATTGCTTGATGCTTGTAACGGTCGAGAGACTCATGATTTGATTTTACACAGCGATCAAGGAGCTCAATACACGTCCTATTCATTTCAAGCATTGGCAAAAGAAAACGGCATTACCACCAGCATGTCCCGCAAAGGCAATTGCTTTGATAATGCCGTCATCGAATCCTTCCACTCCTCGCTAAAGTCGGAAGAATTCGCCGCTCAGTTTAGAGCGACTCTAACAACTACTATTGTAATCGAAAAAGTAGTAAATTACATGTATTATTACAATTATATACGACCTTTTTCTAAATTAAATTGCCACAGTCCTGTAGAATATAGGACCGTGGCAGCATAGGTGTTTTTTCTAGTCTCGTTTCACTGGGTCAGTTCAACTAGTCGCCAAGGCTTTTTCTTAAACCGGATATACTCCGTGCTTCCTTTCTGTAAACGGAAGGCTTTTATCAGCATACACTTCATATCGTTTAATTAACTCATTTCGTAACTGATTCGGATGAATGATATCATCAACCACCATTTCCGAAGCAAGACGGTAAATATCAATTTCTTCTTTGTAGGCATCTTGTTTTTCTTTTATAAATGCACTTCTCTCTTCTTCTGGTAATTGAGCAATCTTGTTGGCATGAACCGCGTTTACGGCCGCTTCAGGACCCATTACTGCAATTTGGGCATTCGGGAATGCTAGGACACAATCTGGTTCAAATGCTGGACCTGCCATTGCATACAAACCAGCTCCATATGCTTTTCTCACAATTACGGAAATCTTTGGAACGGTTGCTTCACTCATACTGGAGAGCATTTTAGCACCATGACGAATAATTCCTTCCCGCTCCACTTTTGTTCCGATCATAAACCCTGGAACATCGGTTAAGAACAATAGAGGAATATTAAAAGCATCACAAAGTTGGATAAATTTCGCAGCCTTATCAGCAGAATCTGTGAATAACACTCCACCTTTTACACGTGGTTGATTTGCGATAATACCTACGCTATGTCCGTCAATCCTTGCTAGTCCCGTGACTAATTCTTTCGCAAATTCTTTTTTAATTTCACAGAAACTATCTTCATCAATTATTTGGTCAATTAAATCAAACATATTAAATGCTGCATTTTGATTTTCCGGCACAATATCGACAATCGTTTTCTCTGATGCTTTTACACTTTTTGGTTCATGAACTGGAGGCTGATTCCTAAAATTTGCTGGAAAATAACTCATATACTTCCTGGCATAATCGATTGCTTCCTCTTCTGTTTTCACTAGTACATCACCGACACCAGAAACAGTGCAATGCATCCTTGCTCCGCCCATTTCTTCCAAAGACACTTTTTCTCCAATAACTTTTTCAGCCATTCTTGGGGACCCTAAATACATCGATGCGTTTCCTTCCACCATGACGACTATATCGCAAAAGGCAGGGATATAAGCTCCACCTGCAGCAGAGGGGCCAAACAATAAACAAATTTGAGGGACTCTACCGGATAATTTAATCTGATTATGAAAAATCCTACCTGCTCCCCTTCTTCCAGGGAACATTTCAATCTGATCTGTAATACGTGCGCCCGCAGAGTCAACAAGATAAATAATTGGTATCTCCAGCTTCAATGCGGTCTCTTGAATCCGGAGTATTTTCTCAACGGTCCGTTTCCCCCAAGAACCGGCCTTAACTGTAGAGTCGTTCGCCATCACACAAACATTTTGTCCGTTGATTTTCCCGATTCCTGTTACGACACCATCAGAAGGCAAATCTCCAGCCATGCAATTTGCAAAAAAAGCATCTTCTATATCAAGATTATCGTCGAATAAAAGCTCTAACCTTTTTCTGACAAATAACTTACCCTTCTCTGCGTTCGCTTCGTGATATTTTGTTTTCCCACCTTGTTTAACCGTTTCAATCCGTTCTTCCAAATCTTTGATAAAAGTCATCTGTCCATCCTCCCTAACTATTCGCCTTTGTAAATTGGTTTACGTTTTTCATTGAATGCTCTCAATCCTTCTTTACGGTCTTCAGTTGGAATTGTTTGTTGGTAGGCAAGATGTTCTATTGCTAATCCAGTATCCAAGTCTGTTTCCAATCCACGATTGATCGCAAGTTTTGCCTGTTCTAAAGCAATTGGTCCATTTGCTGAAATTTTTTCTGCTAAGCCCATGGCTTCATCCATCAATCTATCAGAAGGAACAACACTTTCTAAAATGCCTAATTTTCCAGCTTTCTCTGCAGTAATCCGCTGAGCAGAATAGATTAGCTGCTTCGCTTTACCAATTCCAATTAAGCGTGGTAAGCGCTGCGTTCCACCTGCACCAGGTATAATTGCTAATGAAGTTTCCGTTAGACCTAACTTCACATGCTCTGCAGCAATCCGTACATCACAAGCTAGAGCCAATTCAAGACCACCACCGAATGCGACACCATTGATCGCTGCTATAACAGGCATTCGCATTGCTTCAACTCGATTAATTGTATGGCCAATATATCGGACCGTATTCACTACTTGACGGTCGTTCATACCTATACGTTCTTTCAAGTCTGCCCCTGCACAAAAAGCTTTTTCGCCTTTTCCGGTTATAATTGTACAAAAGCTGTCACGATTTTCATCAATTAAATCAAGCGTTTGATTTAATTGTTCTAATAGCTCGATAGACAAGGCATTTGACGCATTCGGTCGATTCAGCGTTACAATCGACACGTTATTCTCTACATGGAGATCAATCATCCCTATTCCCCCTTACGTAATTCATTCAATAACAGCTATCTCGTCTCCTTCATTAACAAAATCCCCTTCTGCCACTTTTAATTCTTTAATAACACCGTCCGTTTCGGCAGAAATAGGAATCTCCATCTTCATCGATTCAAGGATCACTACGTCCTCTCCTGCACCAACTGAATCACCTTCATGCTTCACTATTTTCCAAACATTTCCGGCCATACTTGCTACTAATTTTTCCATTTTCATATCCTCCTTAAGACTTTTTAGTTTGTGGTATATAATGCGTCTCTACGAAACTCGTAGTCGTGTTTCCTTCACGGAATGCTTGCAAACCTACTGTTGTTTCCAGCATTGGCAGATTCGTTTTAATTCCATCAATTACATATTCTTTCAACGCGTTCTCTAGACGTTTTACTGCCTCTTCTCTCGTATTGCCCCTTACGACTAATTTTCCTATCATCGGATCATAAAATGGCGTCACTTTGTAATTTTCTGTGAAACTGATTTCATTGCGGATACCTTCACCCGAAGGGAATTTTACATTCGTGATTGTACCTGGTGATGGGAAAAATCGAATCGGATCCTCTGCATAGATCCTCGCTTCAATCGCATGACCATTCCGCTCAATTTCATGTTGATTGAAAGGCAGTGCTTCCTGATTTGCAATTTTAATTTGGAGTTCGACAATATCCAGACCAGTAATTTCTTCTGTAACTGGATGTTCCACTTGAATTCTGGTATTCATTTCGAGAAAGTAGTAATTTTCTTCTTCATCGACAAGAAATTCAATTGTGCCCGCATTTGTATAATTAATGGCCATCGCTGCCCGTACAGCATCTGCTCCCATTGCTTCTCTCGTTTTATCAGAAATGAACGGAGATGGAGCTTCTTCGATCACTTTTTGATTACGGCGTTGAATCGAGCATTCACGATCAAATAGATGGACAACATTCCCAAATTCATCTGCAAGTATTTGAATTTCGATATGATGAGCATTCTCTATTTTCTTCTCCAAGAACATGGAACCGTTCCCAAAGAAATTTAAAGCTCTTTCCGAATTATTTTTAAATGCTTTCCTCAATTCTTCTTCATCGTTGACGACCTGCATCCCAATACCTCCACCACCAGCAGCAGCTTTCAGCATAATCGGATAACCGATTCTTCTCGCCAATTCTATCGCATGATTTACATTATCAACGGCTGCATCCGTACCGGGAACAACTGGTACACCAGCAGACATCATTGCATTCCTGGCATTCACTTTATCTCCCATCTGCTCGATTACAGAGCTGGTAGGTCCAATAAAACGAATTCCCTCCTGTTCACAACGTTCGGTGAACAAAGCATTTTCACTAAAAAATCCATATCCTGGGTGGATTGCATCCACTTGGGCTTCTTTAGCAATCTCAAATATTTTGTCCATGTTCATATAACTTTCGTTTACGTGAGAACCTCCTAGCAAATACGACTCATCCGCTGCGTTCACAAATGGTGCATTCTGATCAGCCTCTGAATAGACAGCTACAGAAGTGATACCAAGGCGTTTACATGTCCGGATGATTCGAGATGCAATTTCCCCTCTATTCGCTATTAAGATTTTCTTTATCATAGACTGCCTCCTCATTCTACATCTATAATCCTAACAACCTAAATATCTAGCAATTACTAAACGTTGAACTTCTGACGTACCTTCTCCAATTTCCAGTAACTTTGCATCCCGTAAATAACGCTCGACTTCATACTCCCGCATATATCCATAGCCACCATGAATTTGAATGGCTTGATCAGCAGCTCGTACAGCAGCTTCAGATGCAAATAATTTCGCAAAGGCTGCTTCCTTTCCGAATGGTTTTCCTTTATCCTTTAACCAGGCCGCTTTTAGTACCATATTTCTTGCTAATTCCACTTCCATTGCCATATCTGCCAATTTAAATTGAATAGCCTGGAATTTGGATATCGATTGTCCGAACTGCTTTCTTTCTTTAGCATACTCCAACGCTTTATCTAAAGACGCTTGAGCAATTCCCACACCTAATGCTGCAATAGATATCCTTCCTCCATCCAACGTCGATAAAAATTGCTTGAATCCCTTATTAACTTCCCCTAACACATTTTCTTTTGGAACTCTCACATTATCAAGAACAATCTCAGCTGTATCTGAGCCTCGTACTCCCATTTTATCGTAGTCGCTTTTTATCTTAACGCCTTCTGTATCTGTCGGCACGATGATGGACGAGATAAGATTCTTTCCATCGTCGCTTTTATCGGTTACTGCTGTGACAATTATCACTTTGGCAAAACTGGCATTTGTTATAAAACATTTCTCACCATTAATTACATAGTAGTCTCCATCTGAAACTGCCGTAGTTTTCGTCCCACCAGCATCTGAGCCTGCATTTGGCTCCGTCAAGCCGAAGGAACCCAATGCTCTTCCTTCAGCCAATGGCTTTAGGAATTCTTCTTTTTGCTTTTCTGTTCCAAAATAATATAAAGGGCTTGCACCCAATGAAACAGCTGCAGCATAACTTAACCCAGTACTCCCGCAGACTCGACCAACTTCTTCAACAGCAAGAGCATAAGATAACGTATCTCCTCCTGCTCCGCCGACTTCTTCTGGGAATGGTAATCCAAGTAGCCCTAATTCTCCCATTTGCTTGAAGATATCCTCAGGAAATTCCGCTTTTTTATCAATTTCAATTGCACGTGGCCGTATGACACCTTCAGCAAAGTCACGGACCATTTTCTTAATCATTGATTGTTCCTTAGTCAATTCAAAATTCATCGCCATCTATACCCCCTATTCATTTATGACCGACTGGTTGGTCGGTATTGAGCCTAAAAAATACCTCTGAAAAGAAGTGTGACTCTGTCTCCACTATTTAGTTGAATCGGATAATACAGCGTGTAATATTAAGTCAATATAATAATCAGCAATTTCCTCTATACTTTTTTCACCACTTCTTTGATACCATTTATATGTCCAGTTCACCATTCCGAGAATCGCCATTGTTGTAATCTCAATAGAAAGATCTTTGCGGAACTCTCCAGTATCCACACCTTCTCGAATAACGGATTGAATTATCCCTTTAAATTGTTGCCGCTTACGTTTTACAATTTCTTCATGTTCGGGTTTAAGATAAATACTTTCCTGGTAGAATACCGTCAAATGGGCTTTATATATGTCGAAAACGCTTACAAAATCTTTGATGATTGAACGCAATCGAGTAGCAGGTGGAAGACTTTGTTGGTTAGAACTGGCAGCCCGTTCGAGCACATACGTTATAAAAATGTCATGGATAACAAACAATAGTTCATCTTTTGAGGAAAAATGGTGGTAAAATCCGCCTTTAGAAATGCCGGCAGTTTCTACAATTTGATTCACAGTAACGCCATGAAATCCGTGTCGTTCAAACAATACCAACGATGCATTGATAATACGCTCCCTAAGTTCCGTCTCCATGCAACCCCCTTTCTCATACTTTTACTAATACTTTATCATACAATTTTACATAGATAAAGAATAATCTGTTTCTTTCATGATGTTAAAATTCTTTTTCTCGTATCATAAACACCTCCTGTTAAAACCAAGTTCCGAAATGAATCAAGGCAAAAAAATAAGACAGAGCCGTGAAGCCCTGTCCAATTTTATGGTTGATATAGTAATGGACCACCTGGTCCGAGTGGAATACCTAGCACCATCCAGACGATCAGCATCAAAGTCCAGCCAATCAAGAAGAAAATGGAGTAAGGTATCATTGTAGAAACCAATGTTCCAATCCCTATTTTCTTATCATATTTCTGTGCAAATGCAATAATGATTGCAAAATATGTCATTAATGGTGAAATGATATTTGTAGATGAATCCGCAATACGATATGCCATTTGTGTCAGTTCTGGAGAATATCCAAGCTGCATCATAATCGGCACAAATACTGGAGCCATCATTGCCCATTTCGCAGTAGCACTACCAATAAAGATATTGATTACAGACGTTATCAAAATGAACAATAAGATGAGCGGAATTCCTGTTAAATTAACACTATCTAAAAATTCTGCACCGTATACACCTAAGACAAGCCCCATATTCGTTTCGTTGAAAAATGCAACGAACTGTCCAGCCGTGAATGCAAGCACGATGAATGTACCCATAGAAGCCATCGTGTCCGACATTTGGTTTGCAACATCTTTATCATTCTTGATGGATTTCGTAACAATTCCATAAGCTATTCCAGGAATGAAAAAGATAATCGCAATAATTGGAACTAACGAACTCATAAAGGGGGATTGCACAATCTGAGCCATGGTATCTCCTTCTGTACCGCGTAAAGGAGCGTTTGGCGGCAATACAAGCAATAATGCAAGCACGACACCAACTACAGCAGCGATTACAGCCCAAACAAGCCCTTTTTTCTCTAATGGTTCCAAGCCTTTCAGCTCTTCTTTTTGATCACCATTATATGAACCAAGTCGAGGTTCTACGATTTTTTCCGTTACCCATGCGCCAATGAAAGTCAATAGGAATACAGAAACAGCAATAAATAGCCAGTTCATCGCTATGTTCATTGTTTCTGCATATGCAGGATCAATGATTGCTGCTGCTGCGATAGTCATTTCTCCAAGCATCGCATCTGTACCTGACAACAAGAGGTTCGCACTAAACCCACCAGAAACACCTGCAAATGCTGCAGCAAGTCCTGCAAGTGGATGTCTTCCGAGAGCTGCAAAGATTAATGCTCCAAGCGGAGGTAGTACTACATATCCAGCGTCCGAAGCAACACTTGACATGATCCCTGCAAAAACTAAACCTAAAGTAATAAATCGATTAGGTACTGATAATACAAATCCTCTAAGTACAGCACTTATCAAACCAGTTCTTTCGGCAATTCCAATTCCCAGCATTGTCAATAGTACAACGCCTAACGGTGCAAATCCAATGAAATTTGCAGTCATATTAGTAAAGATATATTGGATGCCTTCTGCACTCAGCAGGTTTTTAATTTCGACCATTGTGCCTTCTTCACCAGGATGCTCTACACTGATACCTAATGGCTGCAGAGCTGCTGAGAGCAAAATAACTAACAGCGCCAACAAGGCAAACAATGTAGCCGGATGTGGCAGCTTGTTCCCAACGACTTCTACACTATCTAAGGACCGTTGAAAAAATCCTTTTTTTCGTTTTACCATCTTCTTCCCCTCCAGCAATACAAAAAATAATATTGCGAAAATTCATGTTAATCAGGGTTAATTAGCCCAATAAAATTAAACACAAATGCTATACTAACAATTTTTACAAATTAATTCAACAGTAAAATTGGGACAAGAGGTAAAACCTCCTGTCCCAAATCATTTTTCTTAGCGTCAAAGTAAGATTTTTGATTACTTGATTTTTATTTTTTTAGAAAAAGAAACCTACGATAGTAGCTGTTGCCATCGATGTTAACGTAGAAGCAAGCAGCATCTTCATTCCAAACCGAGCAACTTGATTTGCCTTTTCACCGTTTACGGCCTGAATGGAACCACTAATGATCCCGATGGAAGAAAAGTTTGCGAACGAAACCGTGAATGTGGATACAATCGCTACCGTTTTAGCGGAAAGTTCAGGAATAAGCGGTTGAAATTGTAGCATAGCAACAAACTCATTCGTCACTAATTTCGTCGCCATGACAGCACCTGCCGATACGATTTCATGAGATGGAATTCCCATCAGCCACGCAGCCGGTGCAAAGATATATCCTAGAATTGTAGTAAAATCAATCCCGAGAATATTCATAAAAAGACCATTGACAAGTGCGATTAACCCATTATAAGCAACCAGCATCGCAGCTACAATCAAGGCAACCTTCCCACCGTCTAGTGCACCTTGAGAAATTGATTGGAATATCGATCCAGAGTCTGATATATCTTTTATATCAATTTGTTCATCTTCCTCATCTTTAATTGGTGTCATGAAGGAAGTAATCACCAAAGCAGACATGGAGTTCAACACCATTGCAACAAGAACATATTGCGGTGGAATCAGCAACATATAAGCTCCCATAATAGATGATGATACAGAAGCCATTGCTGAAGTGGAAATAATAAATAGCTTGTTCTTGCTCATATTGTCCAAGTGTGACTTAATCGCAAGTACCGCTTCACTCTGACCAAAGAAAATACTGTTAATGGCATTAAATGTCGTAACCTTGGACAACCCTGTTACCTTTGCTAAAAGTCCACCAATGTACTTAATGGCAAGAGGAAGTACTCTAATATGTGTTAAAATGGCAAGAAGTGTGGACGTGAATATAATCAACATCAACACATTGATGAAAAATACAGAGGCCCCTTCTTCGATCAAAAGTCCACCCACAACAAAATCTACACCTTCATAGCCATAACTAAGAACAGCAGTTACTCCATTGGAGATCACTTCAACAATCCTAAGTCCAAATGAAGTCCGAAATGCAATAATCGTCACAATAAATTGAAGTACGATTAAAATACCTATTGCTTTATAGTTAATCCCTTTCTTATCATTGCTCAGTAAATATGACAGGCCAAATACAAAGATTAGCCCTAAAACTCCAACTAGAATTCCCATTACTCCACCTTCTTTGGTTAAATTAAACGTAGTAAGGTACAATCACCTTATAAATCTAAGCTACAGAAAATTAATTTCCTCAAAATTTACCCCATTATTACATAATACTTTTCTATTAATAACCTTCCCTTTCTTCCATGGCATATTCGATATAAATCATTGATTCGCCAATTTCATTTAATTTTCCCTAAGTTTCTATAGCTTAAACGATGAATTGCAACCGTAAAAAATGATACATTTCTAAGATACAGCTGTCCAGTTATTTGATGAAAAAATCGCATTTACAATATATATCAAATTCTCGCACATTTTTCACAACAAAAAATGCAGAGAGTTTAAAATTCTCTGCTTTAATAAATATCTCACCTCTATTTTTTGGATAAAATAAGCAAGCAAATTTGCATGAAAATTTGCTTGCTTATCAATTATTGAACGATTATGTTGTAGTTTTCTTCACTTTTCGGTGATTATTCTTCTTTGTTTTCTTGGAAAGGTCGTTCATAAGTGGGTTCCTTCCAAACCTGGATTACTTCTCCGTCATGGTCCGTGTCAATGACGAATGATCCATTGCTTACTCGATCGCTGACCGATAGTTCCAATGGATAGATCGAATGGACCTCTCCATTTGATGTCTGTATGCTGATGCTATCCTCTTCATCTGCCGTAAAGAATCCCACTAAGCGGTGTGGTTTACTTTTTAATTCTCTAAGCATGAGAAGGCCACGTTTTGCTCTTGTTGACTTTTGAAAATCGTTGAGATTCATCCGTTTGACGGCACCTCTTTGTGTAATGATTACAAGGGATGGATCAGCTAAATCATCAAAGATTTGACCGCTAACAACATACTCTCCATCTTTCAATTGGATTGCTTTAACTCCAGCAGTTCTCTGACCAGTCGGTTTTACCTCTGACTCATGATACCAAAGACCATATCCAGTATTGGATGCAATAAATATATCAGAATAACCCTTCGTTTCATATACATTAAGTAATTCATCATCACCTTTAAGGTTAATTCCGATCATTGCTCTACCATGTCTTTGAGTTTCATACTTGTCCAATTCTGTTCGTTTAATCATCCCGTTCTTAGTGATGAAGAGAAGATATTTATTATTCGTATATTCTCTAATAGGTAAAGCTTGAATTAACTTTTCGTCCTTTTCGAGACTGGTAAAATGAGAAATGTGAGCTCCGAGTTCCTTCCAGCGTATGTCTGGCAGTTCATGGACAGGGAAATAGATGAACCTGCCTTTATCAGTAAATAAAAGGAGATGGTCAGTAGTATTTATTTCAAATAGCCCTAACAAGTAATCTAAGTCTTTCATCGTAATATCATCATTGTTGGAAGCTCCATAAGAACGTAAGCTCGTGCGTTTGATATAACCATCTTTCGTTACAGATACGACTACATCTTCACTTGGAATCAATACTTCAATATTGATTTTTATTTCTTCAATTTTTTCTTCTATTTGGGTCCCGCGACGTGATTTAAATCTTTTCTTAATGTCTCTTAAATCTTTTTTGATTGTTTTCATTAGCATAGCTTCACTAGCTAATATTGCTTCGTATGTTTTAATGCTTTCTTCTAGCTCTTTCGCCTCTTTTTGCAGTTGAGTGATATCGGTGTTTGTTAGGCGATATAGTTGAAGATTCACAATGGCTTCTGATTGCTCTTCTGTAAATCCATAAGCCTTTATTAGTTGCCTTTTTGCATCCGCCTTATCTTTTGAAGCCCTTATCGTTGCAATGACATCATCTAAAATGGAGATGGCTTTGATTAGTCCTTCTATGATATGTGCTCTTTTATTTGCTTTATTCAAATCATAGGTTACTTGCCTTGTAACAACCTCTTTTTGATGATTGATGAATGCATCCAACATTTGAGGTAAAGTCATGAGCTTAGGTGTTTTATCTTCAATCGCTACCATATTAAAATTATAAGAAACTTGCAGATCCGTATTCTTAAAAAAGTAGTTTAGAATTCCTTCAGCATCTGCATCCTTCTTTAACTCAACTACAACGCGCAAACCTGTACGGTCAGATTCATCTCTAACTTCCGCTATCCCATCCACTTTACGATCAACTCGTAACTCGTCCATCTTTTTAACCATATTAGCTTTATTCACTTCATATGGAATCTCTTCAATGACAATTTGTTGTCGACTGCCGCGCAGATTTTCGATTCTTGTTTTACCCCGGACGATTATCCGGCCGCGACCCGTTTCGTAAGCCTTCTTTATTCCGTCGACCCCTTGAATGATTCCACCGGTAGGAAAATCTGGTCCCTGGAGGACTGACATCAATTGTTCTACTGTAGCCTGGGGTTTATCTATTTTCATAATTACTGCATCAATGACTTCCTCAAGGTTATGAGGCGGTATATCTGTTGCATAACCAGCTGAAATTCCCGTTGAACCGTTCACTAATAAATTCGGAAATTTTGCAGGCAGCACAACAGGCTCGAGAGTCGTTTCGTCGAAGTTGTAAATGAAGTCAACCGTTTCCTTGTCGATATCACGCAATAGTTCAGAAGCAATTGGTGATAACCTCGCCTCTGTATAACGCATTGCCGCAGGAGGGTCCCCATCAATACTCCCATTATTACCATGCATTTCAATCAGCTCTTCTTGTAATTTCCAGTCCTGGCTTAATCGGACCATCGCATCATAAACAGAAGTATCTCCATGTGGGTGGTAATTACCGATAACGGTACCAACTGTTTTAGCCGATTTCCTGAAACCTTTATCAGCTGTATTTTTTTCTTCATGCATTGCATACAGGATTCTTCTTTGAACAGGTTTTAAACCGTCTCGAGCATCTGGAAGTGCCCGGTCTTGTATTATATATTTACTATATCTGCCGAAGCGATCACCGATCACTTCTTCTAAGGATAAATCAAGAAATTTTTCTTTTTGCATTACCTAATATCCCCTTCTACTATCGTCATAGCCGTGCTATATCTAAACTTGCAATCTTCATCATGATTCCTTGCGAATCTTTTCATTATCAATGATATTTGTGTCTTCATCTAGCCCGAATTTCACGTTTGATTCAATCCAATTGCGTCGCGGTTCCACTTTATCTCCCATCAGGGTGGTTATTCTCCGTTCTGCACGAGGGAAATCTTCAATAGTCACACGTATTAATGTCCGAGTCTCAGGATTCATCGTCGTCTCCCATAATTGGTCTGCATTCATTTCACCTAAACCTTTATAACGTTGGACGATATAACCAGTTTTAAATTTTTCTATCGCTTCTTTCATCTCTGACTCATCCCAAGCATACACTACCTGTTCATTCTTGCCTTTTCCTTTTGATATTTTAAACAGAGGAGGAAGTGCGATAAACACCTTACCTGCTTCGATGAGTTTTCTCATATATCGATAAAAGAAAGTGAGAAGCAGCACTTGTATATGTGCACCGTCTGTATCGGCATCCGTCATAATGATGATTTTATCATATTGAACATCATCCAGATCAAAATCTCCACCAACACCGGCGCCTATAGTGTGGATCATAGTAGCTATCTCTTCATTTTTAAAGATATCTTCAATTTTTGCTTTTTCTGTATTGATTACTTTTCCTCTGAGAGGTAGTATAGCTTGGAATTTCCGGTCTCTTCCTTGCTTTGCCGAGCCGCCTGCTGAGTCTCCCTCTACTAGATAAAGTTCATTTCTCTTTGGATTTCTTGATTGTGCAGGTGTTAATTTACCACTTAACAGCGTGTCTCTTCTTTTTCGTTGCTTTCCTGTTCTTGCTTCTTCTCTAGCTTTTCTAGCAGCTTCTCTCGCTTCTTTTGCCTTAATAGCCTTATTGATCAGAAGTCTGGACGTATCGGCATTTTCCTCAAGGAAATATGCTATCTGTTCGGAAATAACTTGATCCACTGCCGAACGGGCTTCTGGGGTTCCTAATTTCCCTTTCGTTTGCCCTTCAAATTGCAATAAATTTTCAGGGATCCGCACAGAAACAATGGCAGTTAGCCCTTCACGGACATCCGCTCCCTCAAGATTTTTGTCTTTATCTTTTAAAATGGAAGTTCTTCTTGCGTACTCATTAAAAGTTCTCGTAATGGCTGTACGAGTCCCAACCTCATGCGTGCCTCCGTCCCTTGTCCTTACATGGTTCACAAACGAAAGCATGCTCTCTGCATACCCATCATTGAATTGGAAAGCAAACTCCACTTCTATGCCATTACTCATCCCTTCGAAAAATGCCACAGGATGAAGTACATCTTTATCTTCATTTAGATATTCCACAAAAGATTTCAATCCATCTGGATATTGAAATACTTCTTTTTCATCGGAGCGTTTATCCTCCAACTCAATATGAAGGTTTTTCAATAAAAATGCAGATTCACGGAGTCTTTCTGAAATGACTTCATAATCGTAGACAGTTGTAGAGAAAATCGATTCATCCGGCTTGAAATGGATAAGTGTTCCTGTTTTTCTAGTTGGTTTTCTTTTTTCCAAGTTACCTACTGGTTTTCCGCCGTTTTCAAACCTTTGAAAATACGTAAAACCATCCCGGAAAACAGTTACTTCCATCCATTCTGATAAAGCATTCACTACAGACGCTCCGACTCCATGAAGACCACCACTTGTTTTATAGCCTCCTTGGCCAAATTTCCCCCCTGCATGAAGTACAGTAAAAATAACTTCTACCGTAGAAGTACCCGTTGCATGCATACCTGTAGGGATTCCTCTTCCATTATCTAAAACAGAAATACTATTATCTTTATGTATCGTAACTTTAATTTCATTTCCATGTCCAGACAATGCTTCATCAACTGCATTGTCCACGATTTCAAATACTAAATGATGGAGTCCACGTTCGTCAGTGCTGCCTATATACATTCCCGGTCTCTTTCTTACTGCATCAAGACCTTCCAGCACCTGAATGGAATCATCAGAATATTTATTCGCTTGATTAGCCAAAGTTAATTTTCCCCTTTCAATACGTTAAATAAAGCAAAACAATTTTATACCTATTCTCGTTTCTCTATATCAATCTTAGAACAAATGTTTGTAAATGTAAATGAAAACATTGTAACGACAAGCTTTTACTAAACTATCTTAACCTAAAAAAGGAAAAAAATATACTATTTCTTAGAAATTCAGGATAGGAGCATATTGAAAAAAATAACAGGATGAACATAGCCACCCTGTTGATATTGTTATTTTACGAGAACTGCATGGACTACTTTAATACATAAATCCATAATAACAGTAAAGTCTCTTTCTTTTAAATAATGATAGGCTTCTTCATTGACAATACCCTGTTGTGCCCAAAATACGCGACAATTTGTTTTTGCTGCATCTGCGGCCACCTCTGGTAAATACTCGGGACGGCGAAACACATTGATGATATCAATTTCATCAGGAACAGCTTCTAGAGTTGGATAAGCTTTTTCTCCAAGAACTTCGTCGACGGTTGGGTTAACGGGAATAATTCGATAGCCTTGTGCCTGCATAATTTTTGAAATCTGATACGCTGTTTTCTCTTCATTGTTTGAAAGTCCAACTACCGCAATTGTTTTTGCATCTTCCAAGATCTTTTTTAATGATTCTTTTGATGGGTTTTCCCAGCTCATACATACCCTTCCTTTCCTTCTATGGTTTATACACTTACTTTAGTCACATCATAAGTAGATTAGGCAGGATAGTCAACTAGATGGTATTTCAATAACAAGCATTCACTACCCGAAAAAATAATACTCTTTACATACAATTCATGCTAGAATAAGCTTAACATACTGTTGACTAAATATAGAAATAATATTATTATTTTGCTACGGCAGTGTGGTTATACTATTGATGAAGGAAGTAGGATGATGTATGGAAATTGTTGTGTTGGCCTTAGTTGCTTACCTACTGGGCTCTATTCCTTCTGCATTATGGGTTGGAAAATTAGGTTATAACAAAGATATCCGTGAACATGGAAGTGGTAACTTAGGCGCTACCAATGCATTTCGTGTACTTGGGATCAAAGCTGGTATTATTGTTACATTATCGGATATATTGAAAGGAACTTTGGCTACAGTTTTACCACTATTATTTGATGTATCGGTTCATCCTCTGATAATTGGATTATTTGCAGTTGTTGGTCATACTTATCCCGTATTCGCTCGATTTAAAGGTGGAAAAGCTGTGGCAACATCTGGTGGCATTATTCTTGGCAGTTTTCCAATTTTATTCGTAATTATGATTTCAACCTTTTTATTGACTTTATATCTATCGAAGTATGTTTCACTATCGTCCATGATAACAGGTGTTGTTAGTATCCTTTTATCATTATTCTACCAAGATCTTGTATTGATCATCGTTATTTCTTGTTTAACGGCATTTGTTATTTATCGCCATAAAGATAATTTGAAACGAATCAAAAATGGAACTGAACCAAAAATTAAATGGATGTAAAAAATGAAGTGCAGCTAAAAAGCTCACTTCATTTTTATTATAATTTATTGCTTTATATAATTGCTTCCTTCTGTGGCTCCGCAGCCCAGAGAGGCAGACTAAGAGGTCACGACCTGTGCCGTCGGAGGCTAACGGGCCGCCTGTGGAAAGCAAGAGTATTTGGACTGTGGACCTTGGGTAGAAGTATTTTATTCAATTTAGTATGTATGCAAATTGTCTGCTACTGTTGATTAAATACTAGAGATCAATTGCTCTATTCAAAACGAATATATTGAATTAGCTCAGACGATTCAGTATACTATAATCTAGTCAATAATAGAAAGAAGGCAAGTTCATGACCAAAACTTATTCTATCAAAAAACTACCGAATAAATCGGACAGGCATAAACTTTTTGGTTCTGTAGAACCTACTCTAAAGACGAAACCTACAGAAAAAGAAGACAT
Source organism: Oceanobacillus luteolus (assembly GCF_023715655.1). Classification (GTDB taxonomy): domain Bacteria; phylum Bacillota; class Bacilli; order Bacillales; family Amphibacillaceae; genus Oceanobacillus; species Oceanobacillus luteolus. Next base: position 291,715 of record NZ_JAMBON010000001.1, read on the forward strand.
GGCAGACCTTCAGAATCAGAAGAAAGATTTCTTATTTGCTTTGGATGCTGTCGGTATTGCAAACGTTAAACATCCAATTATTGTAGAAAGTCATATAAAACCATATAAACAAACAACGATTGGTAATTTTAAATTTACCTCATCTCTTTCGCAAACAAGTAAAGGTACAAATATGAGTCGCTTCACAGAACAGTTAAATACGTATTATCAAGAAGGATTCGTTGTAAACTTTGAATCTCTCAAAAAATTTACAAAAGAACTAAGTGAACGACTTGATCAAAAAGATGCGACTATTGAAGTCAGTTTCCCTTGGTTTTTTGAAAGAAAAGCTCCTCAAACCGGTCAATCTGGTTTAAACCATGCGGATGTTAGTATGTCTGTAACATATGACAGGGAATCAGGATTTCATATTAATGCAAGTCTAGGCGGTAAAATCACTACCCTATGCCCTTGCTCAAAAGAAATCAGTGAATACAGCGCCCATAATCAGAGGGGCACAATCACAATGGAAATCGGATTTACGGAGGACTTTAATGACAAAGAAACCGACTGGAAGCTCCATTTATTAGAAGCAGCGGAAAGTAATGCATCGAGCCGACTTTATCCTGTTCTAAAACGGCCGGATGAAAAGATGGTTACAGAGCATGCATATGAAAATCCTCGTTTTGTCGAAGATATGGTGAGACTAGTAGCTGCTGACCTATATGAGTTGGACTTTGTATCCAAGTTTAAGGTCACTTGCAGAAATGAAGAATCAATTCATTTACATGATGCAATAGCTTCTGTCACCTTTGATAAATTTACTGAAGTGATGTAAAATGAAATATATTTTCATTGGAATGATACGATTCTATCAGCTTGCAATAAGTCCCTATACACCTGCATCTTGCAGATTTTATCCAACTTGTTCCAGTTACAGCTTAGAAGCTTTCAAACGGTTTGGCGTTTTTAAAGGCTTTTATCTCAGTGTTAAACGAATCAGTAAATGCCATCCTTTCCATCCTGGAGGGGTAGACTATGTACCTGAAAAAATAGATAAAAAGAAAAAGACCAAATGATTGCAGATATCGCAATCGTTTGGTCTTTTTTATAGATTAAAGCGTTCTATTTGTTCCCTGACGCCTTCACGTTCTAGTATTTTCCGCTGTTGTTCTCCAAAAAGGTCATAATGCGGATAGCTAGCTTTATAGTCAATCCATTCTTCTCTAAGTCCATGTTGCCTTCCCCAGGCTTTAAGTCGTTCTACATCATTACATCCAACTTTAGTCACGGTATTACAACCAGGAAAGCGATCATCTAGCCAATAATGAGTAAGGAAGGCTATTTGTCCATTACGGACTTTCGCTTTCCACTGCTTTAATTCTGCACGATTTATTCCAAACGCCATCTTTATTCCCCTTCAATCAACTTACTATAAATTTCATGCCAATCCGGAAATTTTCTTCTCAATGAAAGAGGACGAAATGTTTCTTTATCAACAATTACATGCTTCGTTGTTCCTCGAACTGCAACCTCATTATCTTCCCTAATAACCTCATAACTGTATTCCGAACGTATCCCATTGTAACTCGACAACCATGTGTCAATGGATACAGCATCTCCATACCGTACAGGTTTTATAAATGAAACCTGAGCATCAATAACTGGTGAAACGACACCTTTCCTCTCCATTTCTGGATAGGATAAACCTAGGGCATCAATCAACTTAGTCCTTCCAATTTCAAACCAGATTAAATAATTAGCATGATATACAACACCCATTTGGTCTGTTTCCTGGTAGCGTACTTCAATTGGTGTCCTTACTTTATTCAATATGTAATCCCCCATAACTAAAAGTTTAATCTTATCTATGTCATTATCCTATCATATTTCAAACCAAACGTTGTACAACGAAGTTCAAACAAAGAAGTGGACCTTAAATCATTGATGATTTAAGGTCCCTTTATTAGTTAATGTCGATCGTGATACTCATCCTTAATTTCAGATCTGAATCCTTCAATCGCTTCTCTACGTCGCTTATTCTTGGCGGCTATTTGTTCTTTATCCAATCCATCGGAGAACTCCATCGTCTCTTCGGCTTTCTCGATATTTTCTAAAGTTTCATGAATCATATCTTGTAATTTATCGGCATTGTCACTTCTGTCATCAGGTTTTGGTTTATTTTTATGTGGCATACAAATACTCCTTTCAATCATAGTATTTGTATGTTGTGTTGAATCGATGAAAATATGCTCATCAATTTAAAGTGTGGAGCATTTCTTCCATGAACTCATATGTCATTGGACCAACATGCCGAGGTTCTTGAATGACACCATCTGAATTAATAAAGTATGTTGTCGGCAATGTGAGAACTCCATATTCATGACCTACCAATCCTTCACTGTCTAAAGGTGAAGGGAAAGTATAACCATATTCGTTGAGGAATTCAGCAACTTTATCATTTTTTTCCTTGAAGTTTACTGCGATTACATTAATGTCGTCCCCATATTTATCATAAAACTCTTGCATTTCTGGCATTTCTTCCTTGCAAGGAGGACACCAAGTGGCCCAAAAGTTTAGAATAACTTTTTCACCCTTTAATTCTGAAAGCTTTACAACTGCACCATCTAAAGTTTCTAATTCAAAATCAGGTGCAATTTCACCTGGTTGTATACCGACACTCTCAGCCGGGGCAATCATTCCTCCTGATACCGATGTATCTCCTGTCACGTCATATAAATTTGATCCTGTATCTTCCACTTCATTTGTTTCAGCAAAAGTGTTATAAATCATTATACCAACGAGTATGATAATAAAACTAATTCCAAAAACAATTTTTTTCACAAGATCTCCTCCGACATCTTTTACTATGTTAGTTATTTCGCTGCATTTTTAGGTAAATGCCACTAAATTATTAATAGTCATTAACGACAATTAACTTTACTTTAATAGTAAATACTATGTAAATAGAAGTAAAGGTATTCGCATCATTGTTCGGAATTTAGTCATTAAAAAAGAAAAAACCGCTAAGTCATTTCAATGACTTAACGGTTTTTAAATATCATTATTTATGCAAGTTTCTCACGTAATACCATTTGTAAAATACCACCATGGCGGTAGTAATCAATTTCCACTGGACTGTCAAATCGAGCAATCGCAGTAAACTCAGTTACTTTTCCATCTTCCGCTACAGCAGTAACTTTTACCGGACTATTTGGTTGAATGTTTTCATCAATATCAACTGAGAATGTTTCTGTACCAGTTAATCCAAGCTTTTCAGCACTATCACCTTTTGCAAATTGAAGTGGTAAAACACCCATCATTACAAGGTTGGAACGGTGGATACGCTCATAGCTTTCTGTAATAACTGTTTTGATGCCGAGTAAGTTAGTACCCTTCGCAGCCCAGTCACGGGAAGATCCCATACCGTAGTCCTTACCACCAATTACAACCAAGCCAGTGTTGTTTTCTTTATATTTCATTGCGGCATCATAAATTGGCATGACCTCTCCAGTTGGCCAGTAAGTTGTATATCCGCCTTCTGTGCCTGGAGCCAATTTATTGCGAATACGGATATTTGCAAATGTACCACGCATCATAACTTCATGGTTTCCACGTCTTGATCCGTAAGAGTTAAAGTTTCTAGGTGATACACCTTTATCTTGTAAATATTTTCCGGCTGGCATATCTTTAGCGATTGCTCCAGCAGGTGAAATATGGTCAGTTGTTACAGAGTCGCCGAAGTAACCAATAGCACGTAAGTTTTTAAGTGGTTCTACCTTACCTGCATCTTTGGATAGACCTTCAAAGAATGGAGGGTTTTGGATGTACGTTGAATCTTCATCCCACTCAAATAATGGCTCATCTGTAGTTTCGATTTCATTCCATTTTTCATTAGAATCAAATACGTTTTCATACTCTTTACGGAAAATCTCAGGAGTAACTACTTTAGCTACTTCTTCCTTGATTTCTTGAGCAGATGGCCAGATATCATCCATGTAAACTGGGTTTCCATCTTTATCTGTTCCTAATGGATCTTTTCTTAGATTGATATCAACTGTTCCAGCAAGAGCATAAGCAACTACTAGTGGAGGTGAAGCAAGATAGTTAGCCTTCACTAACGGGTGAATTCTTCCTTCAAAGTTACGGTTACCAGATAATACAGATGAAGCGATAAGATCTGATTCCATAATAGCTTGCTCAATCTCTTCCAATAATGGCCCTGAGTTACCGATACAAGTTGTACATCCATAACCAACTAGGTTAAATCCTAATTTATCAAGGTATGTCTGTAGACCAGCATCCTCCAGGTAACGTGTAACCACTTTAGAACCAGGAGCTAGTGAAGTTTTTACATGCTCTGGCACAGATAGACCTTTTTCAACCGCATTTTTCGCCAGCAAACCTGCACCTAACATAACATACGGGTTTGAAGTATTCGTACAAGATGTAATTGCAGCGATAGCAAGAGATCCTGTTCGCATAACTGATGTTTTTCCATTTTTATGGGTAACGATCACTTCTTTATCAAACTCGGATTTATCTTTACCGAATCCTTGGTTACCCTCTTTAGCAGTAATTGCTTTCTTGAATTCCTTCTGCATGTCGGATAAAGCAATCAGGTCTTGCGGACGTTTTGGACCAGACAGATTAGGTTCAAGTTTTGATAAATCAATGATTACAACATCGGAATACTCTGGATCGCCTTCTTCTGGATCATACCAAAGATTATTTTCTTTACTGTATTTCTCAACAAGATCAATCTGCTCTTGGCTACGTCCAGTTAAATATAAATAGTTCAACGTTTCTTCATCCACAGGGAAGAATCCACAAGTTGCACCATATTCTGGAGCCATGTTGGAAATTGTTGCACGGTCTGCAAGAGGCAAGTCTTTCAAACCTGGTCCGAAATATTCAACAAATTTCCCAACGACATTCTTTTCACGCAATACTTGAGTGACTTTCAACGCAAGGTCTGTTGCAGTTGTTCCATTCGGGAAGCTGCCTACAAACTTAACTCCAATTACTTCAGGAGATGGGAAGTAAGATGGCTTTCCTAACATTCCGGCTTCTGCCTCAATTCCACCAACACCCCAACCAAGAACACCTAGACCGTTGATCATTGTCGTATGAGAGTCTGTTCCTACAAGTGTATCTGGGAAAGCTTCGTAATTTCCTTCATCGTTCTCAAGTGCATGAACTACATTCGCGAGGTACTCCAAGTTCACTTGGTGTACGATCCCCGTTGCAGGAGGAACTGCACGATAGTTATCAAATGCTTTTTGCGCCCAGTTAAGAAACTCATAACGCTCCGCATTTCTTTCAAATTCAATATCCATGTTTGCTTGAAGTGCATTTGGTGTTCCATATTGGTCAACTTGTACCGAGTGGTCAATTACTAGATCAACTGGTACTTCTGGATTGATTTCATTAGGTTCTCCACCTAGATCTACCATTGCTTTTCTTAAAGATGCCAAGTCCACGACAGCCGGCACTCCAGTAAAGTCCTGAAGGATGACACGGGAAACCTTGAAAGGTACGTCCACACCTTTGGATTCTTTACTGCCCCATTTTGCAAGGGCTTCTACATGCTCATCTTTAATTTGATGATTATCATGCTGACGCAGTACGGATTCTAGAAGAACACGTACGGAGAATGGTAGACGGTCAATCTTACCTAACCCCTGTTCTTCAAGTGTTTTTAAATGGTAATAGTTATAAGTCTTACCGTTTAAATCGAATTGCTTTCTCGCTTTAAATGCATCATTTGACATAATTTTACCCCTTTCTTAGTTGCTGCCAATCTTTGTTTCTAACAAATTGGTGTTTAACCATCCCATCACAAAAAAAAGAAAGATTAATAGACCTTTACTTACTATATTATCGGATTGTAAGCGATAAAACAAATCATTAGTCAATAATCTCCTATATAATATTGTTATGGTTTGTGATAAGTTCTACTTATCATTCTGATAATAAGAATGGACTATAGTGATTTATAGTCCATTCTCAGCTCGTCGTTACTTTTGGAAAATATAATTGAAAAGTACTGCCTTTAATATCGTTTTTCATAACTTTTAAAAAACCGCCATGTCCTTCAAGAATCTGCTTTGTTATATTCAATCCCAATCCTGTGCCATTCTCTTTTGTCGTAAAGAAAGCCACCCCAATTTGATCGATAACTTCTTGTGATATGCCAACACCTTCATCTTGTACATTAATTACTGTATGTTCATCGATGGTTTCCACGAATAAGTTGATATTACCAGGTTCATTCATCGCTTCTATTGCATTTTTAATTAAATTTATCAATACCTGCTTAATTTGTGAGCTGTCGCAGTATATCTTCTCATTTATTGGCTCATCAACTTGTAATGTCACATTCTTCAATCTTGCTTGCGATTGTAATAATAAAACTACGTCACGAATTAAATTTCCTACGTTTTCATTTTTTCTTGTATGTGTTGATGGTTTGGATAAAGACAAAAGCTCGGATGTAATTACTTCAATCTTTTCAATTTCATCCTGCATAATTCTATAGTATTCATCTTTATGATTTACTCCAGCTTGAAGAAGTTGTAGAAAACCTTTAATTGCAGTTAAAGGGTTCCGTATCTCATGAGCAATACCTGCCGTAAGCTGACCCAGTACAGACATTTTCTCCGCTTGGATCATCAATTCTTTCTCTCTTTTTATTGAACTTAAGTCCATAATTTTGCTTACAACAAATTTTTGTTCAGAAAATTCATCTGTTATCCTTGCCGCATGAATTTCTACATAAATCTCTTCCTGCTTATTTTTGTGCTGTAGCTCCGTTCGCAATCCAGCATCGCTTTCCTCTGTCAAATATTGCTCTATTTTTTCCTTTTCAATGGGTTGAATACGCTCATACCAAGGTTTGCCTATCAACTCATCCTGCCCATACCCAAGTATTTTTTTTACTGACTCACTGACAAAACGGATCTGATCTTGCTCATCCCAAACAACAAACGACTCATTCGAATACTTACCCATCCAATCCAACACTTTCGTTGGCAATCTTGAAAAGTCAGCTATTGCAGATAGTTGATCATTTAAACCTAATGAATAAACCTCTCCAATCTTCATCCGATTCTCCCCTTAGTCAATAATAACTATAGCTTTCACGTATTCACTCAAATTCTATATATAAATTCCCTGTTAATTCGACTAATTTCTCTCTCATTCAATCATATGCCAGTAACCATGAAATTATTAAACTTGTTACTTAGACATTTTATCCATATAATATGGTTAGATATATTTTTATCTTACTATAAAAATAAATAAAAATAAATTATCTCTAAGATAAATTTATCAATTAGTGATAATTTTAAGTGTAAATTAAAGAATAGGTGATTTAAATTGAGTATTATCATCGTATTATGGGGGTTTCTACTGATCTCGTTAATGGCTATCGGTGGTTACTTCATGTTCCGTAAATTCCTTAAAAGCTTACCGAAGGAAGATGGTAAATCCATACTGGATTGGGAAGCACATTATGTAGAAGAAACAAAACATTTGTGGTCGGAAAATGAAAAAGCCCTGCTGGAAGAGCTTGTTTCACCTGTACCTGAACTGTTTCGGGATGTCGCTAGACAAAAGATAGCCAGTAAAATAGGTGAAGTTGCATTAGAAAAACAAGAAAATTCCATATCACAAGAAACGGTTATTGAAGGATATATCTTGGCGACTCCTAAGCGAGATCATAAGTTCCTTCGAAAAAAGTTAAAACAGAAAGGTATAGCAGTTACTCCTTACGAACATCTATTTTCCTTGTCCATGAGTGACTATCGAGAGAATTGGCAGGAAAGTTATAAAAAATGACTGTTATTGTTTAATCGTATTGCTTTTTTGAAAAAAGAGCCCACACAGAAAAGCACCGCAATTGTTAGTCGTTTTCTAACAATCGCGGTGCTTTTCAAATGGGATGCTTTTTTAGTTCCATTGATTTCTTTAATTGTAAAAATTGATAAAGCATGACAATCCGCCATGTTAATATCATACCGAAAGCTAGCATAAAAAATAATCCGGCTGTTTCCCCAAGTGAGATATACCCACCGATAATAATCTTAAGTATGAGCCGCACAACCAATAACCCGAACAAGATGTATGGAAAGGCTTTTGATGGATTTAGATAGATTGCCTCTCCCCGGATTTCAAATTTAGATGATTTAATCAAAATAATAGAGAAAATCATCCCAACGAGAAACGACTCCATTACTTGGTACCAACTACTTTGGAAATAAGGGAAAATGAACATCAATGCACCTGTACTCATAAATAAAGGTGGTAAAATAATCTTTTTTACTGTTGCTGGCTTTTTTACCATCTTCATACGTACAAATATCATTGCAATAGCCATCATCATTGCACCGATGGTACTAGCAACTGCCCAAAACATGCTTAATCACTCTTTTCAAAATAGCATTATTCTCTCATTTAATTTCAATCCATACTTTCCATTCACAGCATCAACAATGTTTTTTCTTCCTTTGACAGTTCAGCAATCTTAGAATCCATAAAATCCGAACCAGTCAGCTAAGAATGCAGTTACACCTGTCATCCAGTCGAAAAACAGAGCGACACCAAAGAATATCATAACATATCCACCAAATTTCACAATTTTCATGCTGTGTTTTTTGATCCAATTCATTCTACCGATGAAGAAGGCCATCACTAGGAATGGAATGGCAAAACCTAATATATAAGCAATCATCATCACCATCCCTGTTTCAGGATTGGTTGCGGCAAGTGAAAATACGATTGCCAAAATCGGTCCTGTACAAGGTGTCCAACCTAATGAGAATGCAACCCCAATCAACAATGTTCCTAAATAACCGCTCGGACGATTTTTAAATTGAATTTGTCTATTTTTCATTAAAAATTTAAAATTCAATATACCGACAATTACTAACCCGAAGAAGATGATAAGTATTGCTCCGACCTGTCTAATAATATCTTGGTACATCAATAAAAATCCAGAAATGGCGGATGTTGAGAATCCAATCGCAATAAATATGCTTGAAAATCCGATTAAGAAGAAGATAGTATGCATTAAAGCTTTACGGTTCAGCTTTTTATTCTCTTCATTCAAATCATTAATACTCATTCCAGTGATATAAGATAGAAAAACAGGGTAAATGGGTAACACACAAGGTGAAACAAATGATAGAAATCCGGCGCCAAAAGCCAGAAATACGTTAATTTCAGACATACTAATCCCCCTACATATGCATGTGTACATATCATAGTATCAGATATAATACAGACAAACTCACCTGATTTTGACAATTAGCCAACATTTGGTTTCTATTCACTTTCCTATTACTAGTATATAGAAATGCTATTGTCTTGTCGTTTAATCAGCTTATTCTATTAATCATTTTAATAAGTGGGTCAGTATTTTAATCCTAAGATTTTGGGGATTAAAATCACCTGGAGATGAATGGGTTATTTTTGATCCAAAATCGATAAGGATAATCTCGGGCTTCACCTGTATTAGGAATCCCTATCCTTGGGCCTGTCAGTATATTATTTACTTCCCGCCCTTCTGCAATATATAGAGGATGCTCATATATCGGTTCTCCATATGAATTCATTGTTATTCCCATTGCTTTCGTTAATTTTCCAGGTCCGCTCGTCAATTGCTTTAATTGACGAACCGGTCTTCTTTCGAGCATATAATCGATTCCGGCTAAAGGTTCAATCGCCCGGATTAGTACCGCTTCCGGGGAATCAGCCTTCCCACTGACAATATTAAGAAGACAATGTGTATGCATTTGATAGGTATAGATAAGTCCAGCTTCGTGGAACATTATTTCAGTACGTTTGGTCCGTCTATTTCCATAGCTATGCGCTGCCTTATCTTCCGCTCCAAGATATGCTTCTGTTTCAACAATGTAACCAGAAGAAGTACCCTCTGAATGTTCATGGACAAGAATTTTTCCTAGAAGCTCCTTTGCAAGTTGAAGAGTTGGTTGTTGATAAAATGATTTAGGCAATCTGTTATACTTGGGCTCAATATTCACAGTATTCCCTCCTGTCATAATCATTGATGAAAGTAAAAATACGAAAACCACTTCATTCTGCTTAGTATTTAACAGAAAAAGTGGTTTTTAACATTACATTATTAATAGGCTCAATTTTTCATCACTTATTGTTTATCCATTTGATTGCCCATTGCACGCATCATTTGATTGATTTTTTTCTGTGATGGTTTTTGGCCCATTTGCATCATTAATGTACGAAGCATTTGCTCATTGATTGGCGGATTCTTCTTCAAGTAGTTCATCATATATTTTCTAGCAATAAAAAATCCAAGAGCAACACCTGCTATTAAAGTACCTATAGCAATTAGTACTACCCAAATTATATCCATGTGTGTCTTTCCTCCTCTGCGACTATCTTCATCCAGTATATAAAATTAATGGAAGGAATACAATATTGGATTGTCCAACATCCGATTATTTTTAACGGATAACCAGCCATAATCTTTCAAAGAATTACTGATTACGAAATAAAAATGTGGAGATTTACGCAAAGCCGGGAAAAAAAACTCTTCTACGTCTTCTATCGATGAACAAGTGACTTCTAAATGACGATCATCTTCGTAGATAGTCATCGTTTTTCCTTCCCAATAAATCTTCAAGTACGTATTCCGTTTATCAATAATCAATCTTGCATCCTTCTCTTGTATGTAATTAGCAATATCATCTAAGTTGAGCGGTTCTATAACATAGTTATATTGTAACTGGATATATTTAAAGTTTGGTCTTTCTTTGAATTCATTTAAAAAACGATAAAGGATACCTGTCTTGTAAAAATAATGTTTTGCTATTTTCGACTTAATAGAAAAAATAGAATACGTATACATGGAAAGCACCCCTTTTCGTTCCATTATACGTATTCTCTTTTACGATTGCTGTCAATTTCTGTAGGAAGACAACCACTAGTTTTGTCGAATACATAAATCATTCCCAAAGCTAGTCTATTACATACTAGCTTTGGGAATATTAGTTTCACAACCAAAGAACGTTATGTCTTAGTTGTCCAACAACTTTTCAGTTAATTGTACTACATTTTCTACAGTAAAGCCATATTCCGCAACCACTTTGTCGCCAGGAGCAGATGCACCAAAACGGTCAATAGCAAGGATTTCTCCTTCATCCCCTGCATATCGTTCCCAACCTAAGGAAGCTCCCATTTCAATTGCAAGGCGTTTCTTCACAGTTTTAGGAATTACACTGTCTTTATACGCTTCATCTTGTTTATTGAAACGATCCCAAGATGGCATGCTGACAACGGAGACATCGATACCTTTAGTTCTTAACTCTTTTTGAGCTTCTACCGCTAAATGAACTTCAGATCCAGTTGCAAGTAGGATAGCATCCGGAGCTTCCTTTTCAGCTTTGCTGACTACATATGCACCTTTCTGAACACCTTCGTACGCATTCTCATCTGTACCAGGAAGTGTAGGTAGATTTTGACGAGTGAGTACAAGTGCAGTTGGCTGATCTGTTGATTCTATAGCTAATCTCCAAGCTGCAGCTGTTTCATTCGCATCTGCAGGACGGATCAGAGATAGACCCGGCATCGCTCTTAATGCTGCCAAATGCTCAATTGGCTCGTGTGTCGGACCGTCTTCACCAACTGCTATGGAATCATGAGTAAATACGTAAGTCACTGGCGTTTGCATGATGGAAGCAAGACGGATGGATGGACGTAAGTAATCACTAAATACGAAGAATGTACCACCATATACTTTCAGTCCACCGTGAAGTGCCATACCATTCAGTGCGGCACCCATTGCGTGTTCACGAACACCGAACCAAATATTACGTCCAGAGTAATCTGCTTTTGTGAAGTCTCCTTCATCTTCCATCATAGTTTTGTTGGAACCTGCTAAGTCTGCACTACCACCAAAGAATGTCGGTACTGCGTTTGCAATAGCGTTCAACACTTTTCCAGACGAAGCCCGAGTTGCCATGGAGCTGCCTTCTTCAAAGACTGGCAATACTTCTTCCCAATTCACGTCAAGTTCGCCTTTTATTGCAAGCTCTAATTGAGCAGCCTCTTCAGGATACTTTTCCTTATAAGAAGAAAAAGTATTGTTCCATGCATCTTCTTTCTCTTGTCCATTCACTTGGATTTTTTCTTTGAAATCTCCATATACTTCTTCCGGTACTTTGAATTCTTCATGAGACCATTTATAATATTCTTTTGTAAGACTAACTTCATCTTTACCAAGTGGTGCACCATGAGAAGCTGCTGAATTTGATTTATTCGGAGAACCATATCCAATAATCGTTTTCACTTCAATCAATGTTGGTTGTTCCGTGTTTTGTTGTGCTTCTTTAATTGCTTCACGGATTTCTTCTAAATCATTTCCATCCTCTACACGAAGAACTTGCCAACCGTAAGCTTTAAATCGTTGTTCTGTATTTTCTGAGAAGGAACGGTCTAACTCACCATCTAAGGAGATGTCGTTTGAGTCATATAAAGCAATCAGCTTTCCTAAACCAAGATGGCCTGCTAATGATGCTGCTTCATGTGAAATACCTTCCATCAAATCACCGTCACTTACTAGCGCATAAGTGTAGTGATCAATAATTGCTATATCCTCTTTATTGAATTTAGCTGCGAGATGCGCCTCTGCCATAGCCATACCTACAGACATTGCAATTCCTTGTCCTAATGGACCAGTAGTTGCTTCAACTCCATCTGTATAATGTACTTCCGGATGTCCTGGTGTACGCGAATCCCATTGACGGAAGTTTTTGAGGTCATCAATCGTTACATCATAGCCTGATAAATGTAATAAACTATATAATAGCATTGAACCATGACCTGCAGAAAGCACAAAACGATCGCGATTAAACCATTTTGAGTTTTTTGGATTGTGATTCATGAAATCCGTCCAGAGAGCATATGCCATAGGTGCTGCACCCATAGGTAATCCTGGGTGTCCAGAATTAGCTTTTTCAATTGCATCAATGGATAAAGTACGGATTGTGTTTACCGATAATTGTTCGATTGTAGACATGTAATTCTCCTTTCAATCTTCTTCATAGTATGTATCTGTATCTATTCTATAATGAATGTTTAAACTTCACAAGTTAATTAAGATGAGTGGGTAAACAAATTAGTGCTTTCTATTTCTTTCTTGCATATCTTTTACTTTTTGTGGTGTTACATCATTTCCTTCTGGATCAATTACTTTCAAAGTTTTTAATTGGTTTTTAAATGATCCTCGAATGTTACCTAAATATTCCTCACGCAGTTTTTTTTGCTCTGCTCTCTCTTCAACTGTGAGCTCTGTTTGTTTTGCTTTATTGGCAAGCTCATTGATTCTTGCTAACTTCTCTTGAGATAACATGATTAAAGCCTCCTTAAACTATATTTCAGTATTAGGGTAGATCTACGTCTAAAGTTTAATAATACCCTATTTCAAAAAATAATAATCCATATTTACTCGTTAATTAAAGAATATTATAAATGGATTGCTGAACTAATGAAGCCAGTTCTTCCTATATATTCAATGCTCCATATTAAATTTTACTGCGGACTTCCGGAAGATTTTCACTGAATTACATAAAAACTTTTTATATCGAAGATAAGTCTAGTCTTGTTTTCCAATATATTTATAAAGGAAAAGGCAAAAAAAGACAAGCATTTCAGCTTGTCTTGGGTTTTTATTTATCGATAGATTTTCTATCCTCCTGGTATTCTTGGTAACGACGGTGAACGGTTGCTTTAGAGATATTATATCCTAATCCTTTCAAGGTGGTTGTTATCTCACTAAACGTTAAGTTCTTATCCCGGAGCCGAACAATATCTTCTATGGGTACTTCCAGTCTTTCTCTACCGGGTGCATTAGAAATATTTTTTAAGTTATCTGTAGGATTATATCCCTGTTTTATTGCACGCTGCATTCCTCTTTTGATTTTTATATTATGGATTTTACGTTGATACTCTTCTACTATGCCGACGATTTGTAAAACCATAGAATCAGACTCGGATAATTCGAGCTCTCCATCATGTGTAGATGTTAAAACCGAAACCCCTAATTTTTGGAGCTGGCGGAATAAAGCGATTTTTGTATTTCCTCTCCCTAATCGAGTTTCATCTTGAATTAATAGACATTGTGCTTCTCCATTAGAAAATAGATCGAGCATCTTAAATATGCCATCCCTGTTAATTTCATATCCGCTTTCTTGCTCTTCTATACTAGTTACAACTGTCAGACCATGTCTATCTGCAAGTTGAAATAATTCTTCACGCTGTCTTTGTAATGATGTTTCCTGTTGTTTCTTATCCGTACTCACTCTACAATAGATGATTGCCTTCACGATCCAATTCTCCTTCTGCCAGATTAGCTGCTAGTTATGAGAGAAAAATATAAAAATACTAATGTTACCCCAAATACAACAATAAAGAAGATATCCTCCTTGGAAAACTTAGAAAATAATTTACTAAACATGTATATTCCTCCCCAATCCACGAACTTTTGTTCTCCAGAACATATTATCGCACGAACAAATGGTCCTGTCAACCATTATTTAGAACGAATGTTTGCATTATGTTATATGAGATGATAAACTAGTGATAATAAATTCTATGTACGAGGTGATTAATAGATGACTAAGCTTTCAAAAAGACAACAAATGATATTAGATTTCATAAAAGAGGAAGTAAATGAAAAGGGTTATCCACCTTCAGTCCGAGAAATTGCAGTCGCAGTAGGTCTTGCTTCCAGTTCAACAGTTCATGGTCATCTGGAACGTCTTGAGGCAAAAGGTTATATTCGACGAGATCCGACTAAACCACGTGCTATCGAAATACTTGATCTAGATGGAGAGGGAAATATACCGAAGGACAAAGCACGCTATGCACCTGTCATTGGTAAAGTTACTGCTGGTATTCCTATTACTGCAGTAGAAAACATCGAGGAATTTGTCCCTGTTCCAAGTTCACACACAAATCCAGATGACAATCTATTTGTTCTTGTAATCGAAGGTGAGAGTATGATAGAAGCTGGTATTCTAGATGGTGATATGGTTATTGTTAAACAACAAAACACTGCCAATAACGGGGAAATTGTAGTTGCAATGACGGATGATGATGAGGCGACGGTTAAACGCTTCTTTAAAGAAGAAAATAAAATTCGTCTTCAACCGGAAAATGCAACGATGGAGCCATTATTCTATGATAAAGTTAGTATCTTAGGAAAAGTAGTCGGCTTATATCGCAATATCCATTAAAAAACATCTGATCTTCGCATCGCATGCAAAGATCAGATGTTTTTTTAATATATTAATAGGTTGTTAGATATTGTTCTCGTTCCCAAGGATGAACGGTATTATTAAACATTTCCCATTCAATTTCTTTGGCTTCAACATAATGATTAAATAGATGATCACCTAAAGCTTTGATGATGACTGGATCTTTTTCCATTTCATCGAGTGCATCTTTAAGAGTTGATGGCAAGTCCTTCACACCATTTTCAATTCTTTCTTTTCTTGTCATTGCATAGATATTTCGGTCAACTGCTTTTGGAGGTTCTTTTTCATTCTCAATCCCATCTAATCCAGCTGCAAGAAGAACGGACATTGCCAAATATGGATTGGCAGCCGGATCTACACTACGGACTTCGATTCTAGTCCCGACTCCCCTAGAACTTGGAATACGAAGAAGCGGACTGCGGTTAGAACTTGACCAAGCAACATAACAAGGAGCTTCATATCCTGGAACCAACCGCTTATAAGAATTGACTATCGGATTGGTAATAGCAGTAAAATTAGTTGCATGTTCTAACAACCCTGCAATAAATTGATATGCAGTTTTGCTCAGCTCTCTTTCACCTGATTCATCATAAAACGCGTTCTTTCCATCTTTGAACAGCGACATATTAACATGCATTCCTGAACCATCTACACCGAATAAAGGCTTTGGCATAAAGGTAGCGTGCAAATTATGTTTTCTAGCAACCGTTTTTACGACAAGTTTAAATGTCTGTATATCATCCGCATGCCTTACTGCTTCGGAATACTCGAAGTCTATCTCGTGTTGACCCGGAGCCCCTTCATGATGGGATGCTTCAATGTTAAAGCCCATTTCCTCTAATTCCAGCACGATGTCGCGACGACAGCTTTCACCCAAATCATTTGGCGCAAGATCGAAATAACCACCATGGTCATTTAACTCTAGGATCGGCTCCCCTTTTTGATTTAATTTAAATAGGAAGAATTCAGGTTCAGTTCCAATATTGAAAGTATCAAAGCCAAGTGACTGCATCCGCTTTAGGTTTCTCTTTAAATTATAACGAGGACAACCTGAAAATGGTGTGCCATCCGCATTGTATATATCACAAATGAATCGTGCGACTTTTCCTTTATCGGATGTCCACGGAAAAACTACGAAAGAATCAAGATCAGGACATAAATACATATCGGATTCTTCAATCCGTACAAACCCTTCAATGGATGAACCGTCAAACATCATTTTATTATCCAAAGCCGTATCAAGTTGGCTAAGCGGGATCTCCACGTTTTTAATCTTTCCTAACATGTCGGTAAATTGAAGCCGTATAAAACGTACATTTTCATCTTTAATTTTTTCTTTGATTGCATCTTTGGTAAATTTCGTTCCCAACTAGATCTCCTCCAACAGTATAAATTTATATACGAAGAAATAGAATATCCCTATTCCTTGCACATAATTTTCCGCATTTTTCAATTTTCTCAGCGTAACGTAAAAGTATTGAGTTATAAAAAATGCTTGAAATGAATTAATGAAATATTATTATGGAGAAATACAATAGAATGGAGCTATTGGATCCAAGCCTGCGGGAGGATGTAGTCCTCCCAACGCTTGAATACGAAGCTGTACAACATGTATTCCACTTTGACTATACCCTATTTGACAAATAAGAAACCTTTTCTTTCAAGGGCTGCTACAGCACGGGTCAAAGCTAGTTTCACATGGGAATATGTAAGTCCACCTTGTACATAGGCAGTGTATGGAGGGCGGATTGGACCATCCGCAGAAAGTTCAATACTGGATCCTTGAATAAACGTTCCACCTGCCATTATGACTTGATCTTCATAACCTGGCATTTCACTTGGATACGGCGTGACATAAGCATTGACAGGAGAATTTTCTTGAATTGCTTGACAGAATGCTATCATTTGCTCTGATGAATCGAAATTAACAGATTGGATTAAATCCGTTCGTTTACTTTGGTAAGCTGGTGTTGTTTCAAATCCAGCCAATTCGAGAAATCGTGAAGTGAAAATCGCTCCTTTTAACGCTTCACCAACCACATGAGGTGCAAGGAAAAAACCTTGATACAGTTCTTGAAGCATATTTAAAGTTGCGCCACTTTCTTTACCCAGTCCCGGTGCCGTTAAGCGATTTGCGCATTGTTCCACTAATTCTTCACGGCCGACGATATAACCGCCTGAGCGTACAATTCCTCCACCAGGATTTTTGATGAGCGAACCGGCCATCAAATCAACTCCAACATGAGTTGGTTCAAATTCTTCAACAAACTCACCATAACAATTATCTACGAACACGATGACATCTTCTTTTACTTCCTTAACGAACTCTACCATGTCTCTGATCTCTTCCACTGTAAAAGACGGACGATTATCATATCCTTTAGAGCGTTGGATCCCAATAACTTTTGTATTAACATTTATTGCCTCTTTAATCTGGGCAAAATCGACGCTGCCATCCTCCAGCAAATTCACTTCCTGATACGAAATAGCATACTCACGAAGGGAACCTGGTGTATTCCCTCTTTTACCAATCACTTCTTCTAATGTATCGTATGGCTTACCTGTAATATACATTAACTCATCTCCAGGACGTAGAACGCCAAATAAAGCGGTTGATATGGCGTGAGTGCCAGAAACTAATTGGGGACGGACGAGTGCATCTTCTGTTCCGAAAACATCCCTATACACCGCCTCCAGTGTATCTCGTCCCATATCATCGTAACCGTAACCGGTAGTGGAATTAAAATGGCTATCGCTTACCCGATTATCAATAAATGCATCCAATACTCGTTGTTGATTTTTTTCAACTATATTATTTATATGTTCCTTTATTTCTTTTATATCTTGTTCAGTCTGGTTGATTAAATCCTTCAGCATATTTCTTTACTGCTCCTTTAAAATCTTATTTAATGAATGGTTCTCTTGAATATACCCTTTAATATGATATAGGTTCTCTTGTTCATCAAATCTTTTTTCTGTAATGATTGCCTCTCTCCCAAGTTGGCTCATTACTTTGCCGGCATCTGTTTCCAATGCGACTTGGAATGGAGTCCATTGTTTCATCAGTATTTCCTCTATTTTTTCAAGAAGATGTTGAATATCCTCTGTTTCGTATGCCGATGACAATATATATGGATGATGTAGTGGCAGAAAATCATTCTCCAACAAATCTTTCTTATTGTAGACATACAACATAGGTAGATTATTTGCATCTAGGTCATCTAATAGTTCGCCTACTGTCTCGATATGTTTTTCATAATCAATATGTGATGCATCAATCACATGCAACAGGAAATCAGCCTCTGTCACTTCTTCCAATGTTGAACGGAAAGCTGCAATCAAAGATGTCGGCAAATCTTGAAGAAAACCGACCGTGTCAGTAATCAACGCTTTAAAACCGGAAGGGAGTTCAATTTTCCTTGTCAAAGGATCAAGCGTTGCAAATAATTTATCTTCTTCCAATGTGTCACTATCGGTCAGTCGGTTAAATAATGTCGATTTGCCTGCATTTGTATAGCCAACGATCGCGATTTGAAATGTATCATTTTCTCTTCTCCGTTTACGATACTGTTCCCGCTGCTTTACCACTTGCTCAAGCCTACGTTTAATGTCTACAATTCTTCGCTGGATATGGCGGCGATCCGTCTCCAGTTTGGTTTCACCAGGGCCCCTTGTACCAATTCCACCGCCAAGACGGGACAATGCAATCCCCTGTCCCCGAAGTCTTGGCAGTAGATACTCCAATTGAGCAAGTTCAACCTGAAGTTTACCTTCCTTGGTCTGTGCGCGCTGAGCAAAAATATCAAGTATCAACTGACTTCGATCGATGATTGGTATGCCTAAGTAATTGTTGAGGTTACGTAATTGTCCACTCGACAATTCATCATTCGAAATGACGAGGTCTATATCCTTTTCTTCAATTTCCCTCTTGATCTCTTCAAGTTTACCTTCTCCTATATATGTCGCAGGGTGAATACGGTTTCGGTTTTGGGTGATAACCCCTTCCACCTTCCCACCTGCAGTATTACTCAATGAAATGATTTCCTCTAAAGAAGATTCAAACCGTTCAACTAATTGTTCTGGCTTTCTTACTGCAATAATAATGATTTTTTCTTCTTCCATATAATCCCTCTCTTTAAACGGGTGTAGTATCAAATTGAATATCAGTTGCGGTAATTTCTATCAAACGTTCTGCTTCATAATTTTCAGCTTGAACGAGACGATATGCCTGCATACGGATTGCCCGCTCCATTATATTTCTTACCGAACGTGCGTTGGAAAAATTCCTTTCTTTTACAGCTAGCTTTTGATAAAGATAGTTCCTTAATTTATTTTCAGCCTCTTTCGTCAAGCGATATTCCCTTGATTTTACCATGTGATGCGCTATTTCCATCAATTCTTCCAAGTTGTAATCAGAGAAGTCCAAGATGAATGGGAATCTGGATTCGAGGCCAGGATTTGTAGCTAGAAAACGGTGCATTTCATAAGGGTAACCAGCAAGTATGAGGATAAAATCATCACTGCCGTCCTCCATATGCTTTACAAGTGTATCTATCGCTTCTTTACCGAAATCTTTTTCTCCACCACGCGCGAGTGAATACGCCTCGTCGATGAATAGTATACCCCCCATTGCCTTTTCAATGATTGCCCTCGTCTTTTGAGCCGTCTGCCCAATGTATTCCCCTACTAGATCGGCACGCTCAGCTTCAATAAAGTGGCCTTTAGAAAGTATACCCAAATCAAAATAAAGTTTTGCCAGCCTTCTTGCTACCGTTGTTTTTCCAGTGCCAGGATTACCTCTGAATAGCATATGCAAAACTTGAGCGTTCGAAGCCATCCCTAATTCTTTACGCTTTTCATTTATGAGATAGTAGGAATATATTTGTTTAATCGTCGTTTTAATTTGTTGAATGCCTACAAACTGAGAAAAAGCCTCATCTATTTGTTTAAATTGTTTGTTATAGTTTAAATTTCCTTTTCGTCGCTCTACATGAGGTGGAATATCCTGCAAAATAATATTGATGCGGCCGTTCCGATTTGCTGTCATTCCCGTCTCCATATACTCACTCCTTCGTCATCACAGTATACGTTTATCTCCATAAAATGTGACAAACGCCCAGTGAAGCATAAGTGAGTTCCTGGAAAAATAAATAATAAGTTCATTAGAAAACGGATGCAGTAATTCGCATCCGTTATTTATTACTCATTTTCTAAGCTAACATTTTTAACTGGTGCAAAAGTTGAAATTGCATGTTTGAATATCAATTGCTGTTTGCCATCAGTTTCTAATAATACCGTAAAGTTATCAAATGCTTTAATGATCCCCCTTAATTGAAAACCATTTGTTAAGAACACGGTAACTGAAACATGGTTCTTCCTCAATTGATTTAAATACTGCTCTTGAATGTTAACGTTTTGTGCCATGGTACTTCCTCCCTTTTCTATCTATATAATCTTAATTCTACTTCATTTCCAATATTCCTGCTACTTTAGATAAAATCATTGAAAACTTTTTATCTTTTTCCACTGGTTCAACGGAATACCAGTCTACTGGTAATTTATTTCTAAACCAGGTATATTGTCTTTTTGCATATCTTCGAGAGTTTTGTTTCAATATTTCAATGGTTTCATCCAATCCTTGCCTACCCTCTAGATATGGAATAAACTCTTTATAACCAATAGCTTTCATAGCTTGTGTATCTTTGTAACCCTTATTATATAGTGTAGTAACTTCTTCTAAGAGGCCGTTTTCCATCATCAAATCAACACGTTTATTAATCTCACGATAGAGCAATTCTCTATCCATCTCTAACCCAATGAACAATACATTGTAAGGAGATTCAAGCTTTTGCTCTTTTTCCCATGTCGTTTTAGTCTTCCCGGTAGTTTCATATATTTCTAACGCGCGGATGACTCTGCGATGATTATTAGGATGGATCTTCTCTGCTTGTTCGGGATCCACTTCTGCTAAACGGTTATAGATCCTTTCTATCCCTGCTTCTCGTGCTTCCCTCATAAGTTCTTCTGTCCTATTATCATCCCTTGGGATACTAGGAAAATTATAATCATAGAGAGCGGCTTGTATGTATAATCCACTACCGCCTACAATAATCGGTAGGCGGTCTTTGGCTGATATTTCATCAATCTTCTTTGAAACATCCATTTTAAAATCTGCTGCAGAGTATTCTTCAGCCGGTTCTTTTATATCAATTAGATGGTGAGGAATTCCTTCCATTTCTTCCTCACTGACCTTAGCAGTTCCTATATCCATTCCCTTATATACTTGCATGGAATCACCGCTGATGATTTCCCCATTAAAACGTTTTGCCAACATAATACTGAGGGACGTCTTTCCGACGGCTGTCGGTCCAACAACTGCTATGACTGTTTTCTTCATCGGATTACCCCTATATACTTATTTCTCGTTTTGATAGCTGCGAAGCATCCATAACTCTTTCTCAAAAGCTGATAATTGCTCAATTAACATATCTGTTGTCGGCTCATCTTCATACTCCTCTGCTAAAAGAAGACCTGTTTCTCTAATTTCAGAAGCTACTTGCTCGAAGTCATGAATAAGCTGTGCAATTATTTCTTCTTCCGTATCATCTGCGTTGGCCTCTTCCAAAGTGCCTTGCTTCAAATACATACTCATCGTTGCCAAAGGTTTTCCACCTATCATTAAAATTCTTTCCGCAACTTCATCTAAGAATTCTGAAGACCGCTCATACAATTCCTCAAAATATTCATGAAGCCGAAAGAAGTTTCTTCCTTGGATATACCAATGGTAACGGTGAAGTTTTACATAAAGAATAAAGTGGTTGGAAAGCAGTTGGTTTAAATGATTAATTAAACGTTGATTGTCCAATTTATTCACCTCACACTGTTTTCTTATCAGTTTTGTCCTGCTTGTTGAATCTTATACCTTTACATAATTCTTTTAAACATTTTCTCAATTTCATAGGACGAAAAATGAATAATGATTGGTCTTCCGTGTGGACAAGTGAATGGATCTACCGTTTTCCTTAAATCTTCCAGCAATCTAGCCATTTCTTCCAAAGTTAAATAATGATTCGCTTTGATGGAACGTTTGCACGACATCATAATAGCTGCTTCTTCACGAATACGTTCCACATTGATTTTTTCTTCTTTCATGACGTGCTCCAACATCTCGCGAATAACTTCTTCCTCAAAACCTTTTGGAAACCAATTCGGATGAGAACGAATGACGTAACTTGTACGGCCAAAAGGCTCAAAATAAAGACCGACTTTCTCCAATTCATCTTGATGGGCATCAATAAACAATGCCTCCTCATTGGAAAAATCAAAAGTTAATGGAATTAACAGTTGCTGTGATTCATTATTAGGTTTCCCTAGTTTTTCTTTATAAAACTCGTATTTTATTCGTTCCTGGGCAGCGTGTTGATCAATCATATAAAATCCTTCATCATTCTGACCAAGAATGTACGTACCATGAAGCTGACCAATTGGATATATCGGTGGAATCCGATCCGCAAATTGTGGCTCTGGCTCTGCCTCATCTGAAGTAGCTACAACAGGGTTCGGATTCGGCTCCTTTTCCTCCACTGTTATCGGTTCTCTTATCATTTGTACTGGTTCTTCTGGAATTGTTGATTTTTCTATGTTTGGCTCAGTTTCAACAGCTGGTTTATTAGCAATAAATTCCTTCTCTTCTACCGGATTGCTATCAAATGAAAATTGTTCTTGTGTAGAAATTGGCTTCTTTTTCGGCTCTTTATATTCCATTTCTGGTATGAGTGTCTCCTGCCGAAGAGCTGCTTGAATAGTCTCTTTTACTGATTCATATAAAGCTTTGTCCTTACTGAACCTTACTTCCAATTTTGTTGGGTGAACATTTACATCCACTAATATTGGTGCCATTGTAATGTTAAGCACTACTAATGGATATTTCCCGATCGGCAATAACGTATGGTAGCCATCCACTACAGCTTTTGATAATGGATAGTTTTTTATATATCTTCCGTTAATAATGGTCGAGATAAAATTTCTCGATGCCCTCGTCACTTCAGGTTTTGCTATAAAACCAGTTATTTCATAATCTAATGTTTTATGCTCAATCGGCAGCATTTTTTTAGCAACAGACATCCCATAAATCTGGGCAATAACTTGTAATAAATCTCCACTTCCAGAAGTTTTAAAAAGAGTTCTGCCATTATGGATAACTTCAAAACGGATTTCTGGATACGACAAAGCTAGCCGGTTCAGCAAGTCTGTTACATGTCCTAACTCTGTGTGCAGACTCTTCATATATTTTAAACGGGCAGGTGTATTGTAGAACAACTCATCAACAGTTATCTCAGTACCTTTACGTGCATCACTTTTGCTCTTTTCAACGATTTCTCCGCCTTCCAAGTATAGACTTGTCCCAGCTTCTTCACCAGTTGATGTTTTTAAAGTCAATTTACTAACAGCAGCAATACTTGCTAAAGCTTCTCCACGGAAGCCGAGTGTACGGACATGAAATAAATCATTCTCATCATTGATTTTACTTGTAGCATGAGGAAGAAAGGCTCTTTCACTGTCCTCAGAGCTCATTCCTTCTCCATTATCTGTTACTCTAATTCGCCCGATGCCGGCTTCTTCCATCTCAACCTTAACGAAACTGCTGCCGGCATCAATGCTATTTTCCACTAACTCCTTTACAACAGATGCAGGACGTTCGACAACCTCTCCCGCTGCAATTTTATTAGCAAGTTGAGTAGGCATCTGTTTAATTTTCATGCAAACATCCTCTCATATTTTCAAATACTGTTACTTCACTTTCTTTTGGAGTTTATATAATGCATTCATTGCTTCCATTGGTGTCATTTCAAATAAATTCAAGTTTTTAAGCTCATCAATGATATGATGTTCTTTTTTGGTCGGTTGTTTCTCATTTTCTTTCTCCCTCTCCTCAATGAAGAAAGAGAGCTGTCCAGACTCGATTTTTTCTGTAACTGGTGCCGGCTTCGAACCTTCTTCCAGTTCTATTAATATAGTATTTGCCCGCTCAATCAACGCTTCTGGTAAACCAGCCAGTTTAGCAACTTGAATACCGTAACTCCTATCAGCAGATCCTTCTTTGATCTTGTGTAAGAATACAACATTCCCATCATACTCTTCGGCACGGACGTGAATGTTTTTTAACTGGTTCAAGTTCTTCTCCATGGCAGTCAACTCATGGTAATGTGTCGAAAATAATGTTTTAGCACCAATATTATTATGGATATATTCCACAATCGCTTGTGCCAACGCCATACCGTCATAGGTACTTGTCCCCCGACCGATTTCATCGAGAAGAATTAAACTGCGGTCCGTTGCTTTAGCGAGTGCATGATTTGCTTCAAGCATTTCCACCATGAACGTACTTTGGCCCGAAACAAGATCATCTGCAGCACCAATACGAGTGAAAATCTGGTCAAAAACAATTAAATCCGCTTCATCACAAGGCACAAAGCACCCTATTTGGGCCATAATGACCGTTAAAGCCAGTTGTCGCATGTACGTACTTTTCCCAGACATATTTGGTCCCGTAATTAATAGAATACTATTTTCTTTATCCAATGAAACGTCATTCGGTACAAATGTACCATCTGACATCACTTTTTCAACAACGGGGTGTCTTCCATTTTTAATTGTCAGCTTATCTTCCACAAAACGTGGTCTAGTATAATTGTTTTCTTCACTAACCGTCGCAAAGGCCTGAAGACAATCGATTCTACTGATATGATCTGCTAATTGTTGGAATAGTGGTATATGATCTTTCATCTCTTCTCTTATATCAAGGAATAGTGCGTGCTCCAAGTCTATACTTTTTTCTTCCGCCTCCAAAATTAAAGTCTCTTTTTCTTTTAATTCTGGAGTAATATAACGTTCAGCATTAGCCAGCGTTTGTTTCCGCTCATATCTTCCCTCAGGCAACAGATGTGTATTGGACTTCGTGACTTCAATATAGTAGCCAAACACACGATTAAATCCTATTTTTAAAGATTTAATATTTGTTAAATCTTTTTCTTTTCGTTCCAGTTCTGCAATCCATTGTTTACCATTACGTGATGCATCACGATATGAATCTAATTGCTCGTTATAGCCATCTTTAATAATTCCGCCTTCTGTAATCGAAGCTGGCGGATCTTCAATAATACTTTGCTCTAATATATCTACAATATCTTCAGGATAAACCAATTCGTCCGCTAACTCTTTCATTTCAGGTGCCGGAAACTGTTGAAGTATTTTTTTGATCTCCGGTATGTTACGTAAGGATTGTTTTAGTTGAATAAGGTCTCGTGCGTTCACATTTCCAAAGGCGATTCTTGCGGCAAGCCTTTCCATATCATATACAGATTTCAAAGACTCCCTCAGCATTTCCCTTTCCATAAATCCAGCATGGAACGACTCAACGATATTTAATCGCTTTTCAATAGCTTGTTTGTTAAGCAAAGGCCGTTCAATCCATTTTTTCATCATCCGTGACCCCATAGCGGTAACAGTTTTATCAAGAACCCAGAGTAAACTTCCGTGCTTCCCTTTTTTAATGATAGTCTCTGTAAGCTCTAAATTACGTTTGGAATACATATCTAAAGATAAATAATCCTTCAATTCGATGATTGTTGCCTGTTTTAAATGATCTAAAGAGCGCATTTGCGTGTTTTGAATATAATTAAGAAGACGGCTGAACGCCTTCATTAATCGTTCATCATTTAAGTTTTCAGTCAAGCTTCTGTACTCCGCATTGAAGGTAACTTCATCCTGATAGGATAATGTAACTTGTAACTTCTCCCGTAATTGGGTTTGGAATTCTTCGCTCAACGTAGACGGAATCACAATTTCACGTATTGGTTGGTTGTATAACTCATGAAGAACAGCATCCCATCCCTCTTTAATCAGAGTGAGGCGGTTTTCTCCAGTTGACAAGTCGTTATAAACAACAACAAATGAGCCATCTTGGAAATGTGAAAGGCTGCAAAGGTAGTTATTCTCCCCCTCTTTTAACATCGTTTGAGACATGATCGTACCAGGAGTAACGATCTGAACAACTTCTCTTTTCACTACACCTTTAGCTGTTTTAGGGTCTTCCACCTGTTCACAGATCGCAACTTTATATCCTTTTTCAATTAATGTTTTTATGTAGTTTTCTGCAGAGTGGTAGGGAACTCCGCACATTGGGATACCTTCCTTATCACCTTGTGACCCTCGTTTTGTCAGTGTTATTTCTAATTCTCTCGCTGCTTTGATTGCATCATCAAAAAATAGTTCATAAAAATCTCCAAGCCTATAAAATAAAAAAGCATCTTGATGCTCAGCTTTAATTTTCAAATATTGTTCCATCATTGGTGTGTGTTTTACCATGTATAAGCCTCCAAAAACCCTTAATCTTCTTCAATAATTATAGCATACATCATTCACTTAGCTCTATAAGACTGTTTTTTCTAATTGTTAATCGGCTAATTTCACAGTGAATTGAAAGGATAAGATTATAACTGATATTAAATTTTAACTTAAAAGAAATTATTCAATTATGTGAATAAAGATTTAGCACAAAATTAATGATTTTTTTATTAATCAATGCTCCAACAAACAGCTCTGCTGGGAGCAGCCCCCGATACACCGAAGACTCCTGTGGGAGCAAAGGCATCTGTGAGCCTCCCACGGAAGCGAAGGTGTATCGGGGGCTGCGGACCGCCAGGAGAGAATCTCTGAATTAATCAGGAACCTGTATTTGCTGATAAATTAACAAATTTCATACGTTATATTTTTCTAAAAATCTTAGTATGCACTTTAGGTGTTTGCCCTGCATAAAATGACTATGAAAAAAGAGGAGGTAAATACAGCTATGTCTTTTCTTAAAAAAGATTATAGAGAAATCATTACTAAAGCAGTGATCGGAAAAGGGCGTAAATTCACAAAGGAAACCCATACCGTAACTCCAAATAATCGTCCATCCAGCATTCTAGGATGCTGGGTAATTAATCACCTATATCATGCTAAAATGAAATCTGCAGATAGCGTGGAGATCCATGGAAGTTACGAAATCAATATTTGGTATTCCTATAATGATAATACGAAAACACAAGTCGTTACAGAAAATGTAAAATATCAGGATGTCGTTCCCCTTTCCTTAAAAGACGAGAACTGCATAGATGATGATTTCGATGTAATTGCAAAAGTATTGCAGCAACCAAATTGCCTAGAGTGTAAGATTGAGAAAAAAGGCAATAAAGTCCTTGTAGAAGTTGAAAGGGAATTTGTCGTTCAAGTAATTGGTGATACAAAGTTACTTGTAAAAGTAGTACCTAGTTGGGAAGCGGATAAGTTGGAAGACGACGATGATGAAATCTGGGGCCACAAGGTTTCAGATGAGGAATTAGAAAATGTAAAAACAGATTTTATGAAGAAAAGAGATTAACAAATTACGAGGGAGATTTCTCTCGTAATTTTTTTTGAAAAGAATCCAAAAAAAACCAAGCAGTTGCCTCTGCTTGGTTTTTTCTACTACTCTGATATGTTAGTTAATGTTTTGCCCGTTTTGCCTTCTAAAACATTTCCGCCAGTTGACTCGATAATTCGATTAGTTACTTCACGGGAAATCGTAGCGGATACGAGTTGAAGAACATCGTTTACAGTCACTTGGATTTCCTTGAATTCAGAAACGATTGGAATTCCATCCAGCTCTTCCTGCATGCGATCAAGTTCTTCTTCGACACGAGTTAATGCTTCTTTTTTATCATACGCTTGTAAATTTACAGCTTGTTTTTGTAAAGCTTTAATCTTTTTAATCAAACTTTGGACCTTAATATTTTGATTGATCTTTACTTCCAGTTCTTTGAAACGATCAATCTCCTCAGTATTTGCAAGCATTTCTGCTAATCTCTTTGCTTCTTCAAGCACTTCTTTTCTCGTATATTGTGCCATTTATGTCACCTCAATTTTATTTTCTACCATAACCCCATCTAAGGACCAGGTTTTTGTTTCTGTGATTTCTACATCAACGATTTGTCCAATCGCTGATTTTGGCCCTTTAAAGTTCACAAGTTTATTTTTCTCTGTATAACCTGCGAGAATTTCAGGGTTCTTTTTACTTACACCTTCAACCAGTACTTTAACGGTTTTACCTTTATATTTCTTCATTGACTCTGCTGCTTGCCTGTTTACTAGCTCATTCAGACGATACAAGCGTTGTTTCTTCACTTCTTCTGGTACATCGTCTTTTTTCATGGCTGCAGGCGTTCCCTCTCTAGGAGAATAAATAAAGGTATAGGCTGCTTCAAAGCCCACTTCTTCCATCAATGTCATTGTCTCCTCGAACTGTTCTTCTGTTTCATTCGGGAAACCGACGATAATATCTGTTGTTAATGTGACATTTGGGATAGCAGCTTTGATTTTACGTACTAACTCGAGATAATCTTCTCGTGTATATTTACGGTTCATTTTCTTAAGTATTTCAGAGCTCCCAGATTGGACTGGCAAATGGATATGGTCTAACAAGTTTCCACCTTGTGCTAATACTTCTATTAGATGGTCGTCGAAATCACGTGGATGAGACGTGGTAAAACGGACTCTCGGGATATCGATTTTATGGATGTCGTTCATTAGATCCCCAAACGTATAATCAATGTCCTCAAAGTCCTTCCCGTATGCGTTCACATTTTGACCTAGCAAAGTTACTTCTTTATATCCTTGTGCGACTAGATGTCTCACTTCTTGGATAATATCCTCAGGTCTTCTACTTCGCTCTTTACCCCTTGTCATCGGTACGATACAGTACGTACAGAACTTGTCGCAACCATACATAATATTAACCCATGCTTTAATCTTACCATTACGGGCTTTTGGCAGGTTTTCAATAATATCGCCTTCTTTTGACCAAACTTCCACGACCATTTCCTTACCAAACATCGCTTCTTTAATCAAGTGAGGAAGACGATGGATATTATGGGTACCAAAGATAAGATCAATATGCTGATGTTTCTTCAAGATCCTATTGACTACGGACTCTTCTTGAGACATACAACCACAAATCCCTATGATTAAATCTGGATTTTCCAGTTTCAATGGTTTTAAATGTCCTATTTCACCAAACACTTTATTTTCCGCATTTTCACGGATGGCACAAGTATTTAGTAAAATTACATCTGCATCCTTTACATCGTCAGTTGCGGTATAGCCCATTTCTATAAAAATACCGGCCATCACTTCCGTATCATGTTCATTCATTTGACAACCATATGTCCGGATCAAGAACTTTTTACCCTGTCCGATTGTTTGCATATCTTCCGGAATTGTGAAGTCATATTTAAATTGAACTTCTTCTCTTTTTCTTTTTCTAGCTTTCTTTATATCTGGAGTTTGAGGTGAATAGCTCGTATGGAAATACTTAGCGATCATTTCATCACTTGAGGTATTTCGGATACGCTCAACATTTTGTTCCGGACTAATTTGAGCCTGCTCTTTCCTTTGCTCCTCGTTCATGACTGATCTCCTTTCAACTAATTGTCATGTATGTATAAGGGTACATTATACTAGTATAAGGCTTCTAAATAAATTTAACAATATATACAGATAAACTGCAAATAAAAACCTTCCTTTCAGATAAGGAAGGTGTAGAAGCTACTTCAGTATTACCTCGGTTCAATGATTAATTTGATTGCTGTTCTTTCTTCATTGTCAATTAATATATCTGTAAATGCTGGTATACAAATAAGGTCTACTCCACTAGGCGCAACAAACCCTCTGGCAATCGCTACAGCTTTAATTGATTGATTTAATGCTCCTGCACCGATTGCTTGTATTTCTGCAGTTCCTCGTTCCCGCAGCACATTTGCCAGAGCCCCCGCGACCGAATTTGGGTTAGATTTAGATGAAACTTTTAATACTTCCATTACTAGTACCTCCCTTACCTCAGTTTTGTGGTCCTATCACTACTATATTCTTGGAGTTGTACGCTTATTCCCTTAACCTGTATAAAGCTGACAATGAAGAAATTCTGATACTTTCATAGTAAGAAATCAGCTGAAAAAGGGATGGTCATCATTGATCATGATCCGTTCAATTTTTGTTGACTTCCCACTTTTTGTATCAACGGAAACAAGCACTGCGTTTAATTGGTTTTTACCCTTTTTTGTAATTTCAAAACGTACAGGTAAGGAGGTGAGAAAACGTTTTAATACCGCTTCTCGTTCGACACCTAGTATTCCCTCATAAGGTCCCGTCATGCCTACATCTGTTATGTATGCGGTGCCTTCAGGCAAGATTCGTTCATCCGCTGTTTGCGTATGGGTGTGCGTTCCCACAACTGCACTAACTCGGCCATCGACGTACCAACCAAAAGCTTGTTTTTCACTTGTGGCTTCAGCATGAAAATCCACAAAAATTATATTTGTCCTTTTGCTCGCTTCATTAATTAATTCATCGATTTTCTGGAAAGGATCGTCAATTGCCGGAAGAAAAGTTCTTCCTTGAAGATTAATAACAGCTACTTCTATATTGTTAACTGTTAAAAATACCAGACCTTTCCCAGGGTTATTCTCAGGAAAATTCGCTGGTCGAATAAGATATTTTGCGTCATCAATGAAGTCGAATATTTCCTTTTTGTCCCAAGTATGGTTACCCATCGTTATGGCTTGAGCACCCCATTCAAGGAAGTTTCGGTAGATCTCTTCGGTAATCCCTTTTCCTGCCGCAGCATTTTCACCATTCAATATCGTAATGGTTGGTCTGTATTTTTCTTTTAGTTTAGGGAGATATTCCTTCACCATATCCCGTCCTGGAGAACCAACCACATCACCAATAAATAATATTTTCATTCTTTAATCATCCTAATCTTTAATAATTTATTTATAGTCTTTGCAAATTAAGAATAGAAACCTTACTATCTAAAGTCCGAGTCCAAATACTTTTCGCTTTCAACAGGCGGCCCGTGAGCCTCCGACGGAAAGGCCGTGGCATTCTTAGTCTGACGGGGCCACGCTCTTTTCCATCCTCCTGCAGGAGTCTTGAGGTTTTTAAACTGCTCCCTGCTTTAAGTTTATTTGGCACATCGTACTATACCCAGCATAGAGCTATAACATTCACTTGGCTAAAAAATATATAATAATGCCATATTTTCAATGCTAAATTACGGTCTATATGTGGCTAGCTTTACTCAATAATGCAAAGTTCAAACTTTCGATTTCGCTCGGAGCAGCCGCCGATACACCGAAGACTCCTGTGGGAGCAGAGGCAAAGGTGAGACCCCGCAAGGCGTTTGCGCCTGAGGAGGCTCACCAGCCGCCCACGGAAAGCGAAGGTGTATCGGCGGCTGCGGACTACCAATAGTAGTCTTGGGATATTTTAAGTTAAGTAATTTGCAGCTTATTATATAATGTATCCCCACTGTTTAACTAAACAAATAGAAAAAATAAAAGCAGTCGAAATGACTGCTTTTATTTGGCATATTCAACTGCTCTTGTTTCTCTAATTACAGTCACTTTAATGTGACCTGGATAATCAAGCTCGCTTTCGATTCGATTTCGAATATCTCTCGCCACTCGAACGGATTCAAGATCATCAATTTCATCAGGTTTAACCATAATGCGAATTTCTCGTCCCGCCTGAATAGCGTAAGATTTCTCTACTCCTTCAAAGGACTCGGAAATCTCTTCAAGCTTTTCTAAACGCTTAATATAATTCTCCAGTGTTTCACTTCTTGCACCAGGTCTAGCTGCTGATAAAGCATCAGCTGCAGCGACTAATACAGAAATAATTGAGGTAGGTTCTTCATCACCGTGGTGTGAAGCGATAGAATTGATAACAACCTCATGTTCTTTATATTTTTGAGCAAGCTCTTTACCAATTTCTACGTGACTGCCTTCAACTTCATGGTCAACTGCTTTCCCGATATCATGAAGTAAACCAGCTCTTCTTGCTAATATTACATCTTCTCCTAGTTCTGCAGCAAGCAAACCGGATAAGTAAGCAACTTCCGCTGAATGTTTCAATACGTTTTGACCATAGCTTGTACGATATTTTAGACGACCTAGTATTTTAACTAGATCAGGGTGCAGTCCGTGCACACCAACTTCGAATGTCGTTTCTTCACCGACTTCACGGATATATTCATCAACCTCACGTCTCGCCTTATCTACCATTTCTTCAATTCGCGCTGGATGGATTCTACCGTCCTGTACGAGTTTTTCTAATGCCATACGGGCGATTTCCCGGCGAATTGGGTCAAATCCAGATAAAATAACAGCTTCTGGTGTATCATCAATGATTAAATCAATACCAGTCAACGTTTCTAATGTCCTTATATTTCTTCCTTCTCGTCCAATGATGCGACCTTTCATCTCATCATTAGGAAGGTTTACGACAGATACGGTTGTTTCAGCAACATGATCTGCAGCACAGCGTTGTAAAGCTAATGAAAGGATATTTTTCGCTTTCTTGTCCGCTTCCTCTTTCGCCTGATTTTCTGCTTCTTTAATCATGATAGCTGCTTCGTGCTTAACTTCTTTTTCAATGCGTTCTAAAATAATTTGTTTAGCTTGGTCCGTTGTATATCCTGAAATACGTTCAAGTTCAGCCTGCTGCTCATCTTTTAAAGCTTCCACTTTGCTTTCTAATGCTTCAATTTGTTGTTGTCTCTCTGCTAAAGAATCTTCCCTTTTTTCCAGTGATAATTCACGTGTATCAAGGGTGATACTCTTCTTGTCAAGAAGATCTTCTTTTTGAGTCAAACGATTTTCTTGCCTCTGGAGTTCCGCACGACGTTCACGCAGCTCATCCTCTGCTTGCTGACGTAATTTATGGTTCTCGTCTCTTGCTTCAAGGAGGGCTTCCTTTTTAGCTGCATCCGCATTTCGATTTGCTTCCTCTACTATTTGCTTTGCCAAGTTTTCTGCACTGGAAATTTTAGCCTCAGCAATCGATTTACGAATCAGATAACCAACAAACAGACCTATGATAAGGATGAATACTAGCAAAAGGGAGATGATTAAAGGGTGGTCCATAATTTCACCTCCTATTGCTATAAAGTTGTTGTACAATTCATTATTTTCTTCATGTACCCATTATCAATGCAAGGATTAATAATTAACGTATAATTGAATAAAATTATACATTGTTAATTTTAATTGTCAATTTACTTATTGTCAAGGAAACATAGGCAGTATTTTACATAAAAAAAGCTGTTCACCCAATGTAATTGGATGGACAGCTCGCTTATTATATATCTAAACTTTCTTGCTCTTCTGGTGAAGCTACGTCGTCCTCATTCACATTTGCATTTGCTTCAAGAGAATAATGTTTACGGATCTCACTATTAACTTCGTCAAAGATTTCCGGATTTTCTTTCATAAATTGTTTTGCATTTTCCCTACCTTGACCTAGACGTTCACCTTTATAGGAATACCAAGCTCCACTTTTTTGGATGATATCCAGCTCAGCACCCACATCGATGATCTCGCCTTCTTTAGAAACACCTTCACCATACATTATATCCACTTCTGCTTGTTTAAATGGCGGTGCTACTTTATTTTTTACAACTTTGACACGAGTTCGGTTACCGATCATTTCATTGCCTTGCTTCAATGTTTCCGCTCGGCGCACTTCTAGACGGACGGATGAATAGAACTTCAATGCTCGTCCCCCCGGAGTCGTTTCAGGGTTACCAAACATGACACCAATTTTTTCACGTACTTGGTTGATGAAAATGGCAGTAGCGTTCGATTTATTGATTGCACCTGATAGTTTACGAAGAGCTTGTGACATTAATCGAGCCTGTAGACCCATATGAGAGTCTCCCATTTCACCTTCAATTTCAGCCTTCGGTACAAGAGCCGCAACTGAGTCTACAACAATGATATCTACAGCACCGCTTCGTACAAGAGCTTCTGTGATTTCAAGAGCCTGCTCACCCGTATCAGGCTGGGATAACAGCAATTCATCAGTGTTTACACCAAGTGCACGAGCATAATTCGGATCCAATGCGTGCTCAGCATCGATAAAAGCAGCTTGTCCACCTTGCTTTTGCGCTTCTGCAATTGCATGTAAAGCAAAAGTTGTTTTACCCGAGGACTCAGGACCGTAAATCTCTACTACTCTACCTTTTGGATATCCACCAATTCCTAGCGCAACATCAAGTGCTAAAGAACCACTTGGGATGGTAGCTATCTTTTGATTTTGTTCTTCCCCAAGCTTCATGATCGATCCTTTACCAAATTGTTTCTCTATTTGTCTCAAAGCCATATCTAATGCTTGTTTTCTCTCACTCAATGAATTTACCTCCTCAAATTATCTATCTCCATCATACGCTTTTTTTCACCATTTGACAAGCAAAAAACGAATAAACGTTCGATAATTTTCATACTGGATTAAGATGTCATTTTTAAGTTTTCAATAGAGTTGGAGACTAGAAAGGTGAAGCTATAAGTGATTAAACCGATAGATATTAAAGTTTTATAGCGTTTAAAATTAATTCCAGTCCTTTTAAAAGTGCACGGTTACGAATCACATTACGATTTCCCTGTAACTGGAAACTATAAACTCGATCTTCCTCACCCTTGATAGACAATCCGATATGGACTGTTCCCACTTGTTTGCCTTCCATTTCTCCAGGACCAGCAACTCCTGTGAAACTGATTCCAATAGCTGAATTTAATTTATCTCTTACGTTTCTAGCTAACAGAATCGCGCACTCTTCACTTACAGTACCTTTTTCTTCAATGAGTTGTTTGGGAATTTCCAATAGATTCATCTTCACGTCAGGGCTATAACATACAATCCCGCCCTGAACTACTGCACTTGCACCTGGAACAGTGACGAGACGCTCAATAAACTTGCCACCAGTCAAGCTTTCTGCAGCTGCAATCGATACTTTCTTGTGGTTCAATCTCTCAACAATCACTTGTTCAATTGTTTTTTCTCCCTCAGCTACGAAATAATCTCCTACCCTGTCAAGAATATCTGCTTTAGTTTTTGCTAGGAGTCTTTCCAAGGCTTCACTTGAATCTGCTTTGGCAGTCAGTCGAATGATAATTCCATCATCGGTTGCTAAAGGGGCTATCGTCGGATTCGTTTGCTTCTGAATTAAATCTTGCAATTCATGTTCTAACGTCGATTCACCGATACCAAGAAATTTTAAAATAGTTGATCGGATCATCTGTTCTTTACCTGTTAGTTTATAAAGATACGGTAAAATCTCATCGTTGAATAAGGACTTCATCTCTCGTGGGACACCAGGAAGGAAAATCCAAGTCCTCTCATCAAATTGAACAATCATTCCTGGTGCCATGCCTTGTTTATTCTCTAAAACAGTAGCAGTTTCAAATACACGAGCCTGTTTACGATTATTCGGTGTCATCGTCCAACCAGTTTTCTGGAACCAAGTCTCTATCTTTTTCATAGAAGCTTCATGTTCCGTCATGGAAAGATTACTGAATGCCTGAAACGCTTCCCTTGTCAGATCGTCTTCAGTCGGTCCTAAACCTCCTGTAACAATGATAATATCCGAACGCTCATGGGCTTGTTTAAATGTATCTGTCACACGTTTTAGATTATCACCAACAACCACATGGTTAAAAACATTGATCCCATATAATGCTAGCTGTTGCGAAATCCATTGAGCATTCGTATTAGCAATTTGACCTAAAAGTAATTCGGTCCCGACTGCAACAATTTCAGCTTTGTACTGTTTCTTCACTTCGAATCCCTCATTACATGCCAGTTTTTATAAAAATATTCAATACCAGATACAACAGTGAAAAATAAAGCTAAGTAAAGCATGATGGTTCCTAGAGGAAAGTTCAAGTAAGAGAACGGAAAATTATGAAGCAATAACAAAATAATAGCAATCATCTGTGTTGCTGTCTTTAATTTACCCATGTTCCCCGCAGCCATAACGATTCCTTCTCCTGCAGCAACGAGTCTTAAGCCAGTAACTGCAAATTCTCTACTGATAATGACGATAACAATCCATGCTGCCGCTAAATCCATTTCAACCAACATGATTAATGCCGCAGATACAAGAAGCTTGTCTGCTAATGGATCAAGAAACTTACCAAGATTGGTGATGAGATTATATTTTCTTGCGTAATATCCGTCTACCCAATCTGTGGCAGAAGCGATGATGAATATCATTGCCGCGATGAAATGATGGATAGGTAATAAAGTGTTTCCTATATCCCACGCTCCGAAGTCTAGTGGTAAAGAGAGTATAAGGATAAATATCGGAATTAGAATGATACGAGAAATAGTAAGTTTGTTAGGTAAATTCATTGACTTTCCTCCTTGATTTTCCAATGATAATTTGTAATATCGAAATTTTATTAAGAATGGACCATAATTATAAAAATCTTTCGTGCTACTCCGTACACGCATTACCCGTAAATTCGTTAATCAAGTCCCAGATTTTTCTTATTATACCATAATAAAACCCTTCCGCATGCATTTGGAAGGGTTAATGCTCAAGACTTTAATTAACATTGAACCATAACCGCTGATGGTCTCTTTCATTTGGATCAACAGGATATTCAAACGGAACACCATTGATATCAATTTCTAAGTTAGGGGTACTTCCAATGTTCAAATAGATTGCTTCTTCTCCAGTCAAATCAACCTCTACAGGTGAATTAGCTGTTGTAACGAAATCAGCGAAGAAAGCCTCCCCTGCGGTATTTTTAACATCCAACCACACATTCGTACTGGATTCGAATGTAAATATCAATTCATCATTAGGATTAGTTAGGGATATGGTGGATTCAGGCGTAGAACCGGTGCCAACCTCTTCCACTTCAATAACTACTTCCTGACCTTCTTCATCCTTTGAATCTTCTTCAGTTGTACTCTCTTCGTCAGTCTCTTCAGCTGTGTCGTCAGAATTTTCATCGTCACCAACTGCTGACTCACCATTATCTTGAGTATTATTATCATCTGTTATTATTACTGTATCCGACTCTTCAATTTTTTCTGGTTCATCTGATGATGACGCTTGATTATAGAACCAAATACCAGCACCAATAATACCTACGATCAACAAAACAACTATTATTTTAGGGAGTAACGAGAAAAAGGTATTTGACCGTTCGGCTGAATTCTCTCTTTGCGCACGTTCTACTCTTGTATATTGGATTTCACTATCACTTTCTGACTTAGGTATTTCTTCTTTATGCTCTTCAAGCAATTCATCAGAATCTATACCGACAGCAGATGCATATTCTTTAATAAATGCACGAGCATAAAATTTACCAGGTAATAAGTGAAGATTTCCTTCTTCGATTGCTACTAAATATCTTTTTTGAATCTTTGTTGTTTCTTGTACACTTTCCAATGAAAGGCCTTTTGCGATTCTCGCTTCTTTCAGCCTAGCACCTACATCCATAATTAACACCTTCCATCTCAGAAATCAAACATATTAAAACCACTATTCTGACTTAAGGATTGACTTTCAATTGAGTCGTATGTAATTTCTTCATCTTCGTGGCTTCTTAATTCAATAATGTAATCAAAATCATCCAACGTATATTCGGTCGCCTGTACAAAAATATCAGGATGCTCTACAACTTTTACAGCCGGCAAATGCATCACTTCACGAATCAGCCGCCAATGTTCTTCATTTGCTCGTTTTTTTGAGACAACACCGTCAATAATAAAAATATTATCCGTATTATATTCACCGGCAATCAGTTTATTCCTTACGGTTTGTTTAATCATTGTACTCGAAACAAAGAGCCAACGTTTATTTGCCGAAACACTTGCTGCAACGATGGACTCTGTCTTTCCAACACGGGGCATTCCTCTTACACCAATTAATTTATGACCATCTTGCTTAAATAATTCTGCCATAAAATCGACAAGAATTCCAAGTTCATTCCTCACGAACCGAACTGTTTTCCGATCATCATTATCTGTATGGATATATTTCCCGTGCCTGACGGCCATACGGTCTTTAAGTTTGGGTTTACGTATTTTTAACACTTTAATAATATCTACAGTCTCTAAAATGGACTCCAGTCTTTTGATGTTTTCATCATGTTCGGAGAGCAGCAACAAGCATCTTCTTGAATTTTCAAGCCCGTTTATTGTGATGATATTTATCGAAAGCATACCTAATAAAGATGAAATATCACCTAATAAACCTGGGCGGTTAATTTGGTTTTCATATTCGAGATACCATTCTGTTCTTTCCATTACAATTCTCCTTTATAATGAAACATCAAGTAGTGGGGTCCTCTAATCCCCACTAATAGACAATCAAATGGAACAGGATTAATGCCTCAGTTTTACATATTTCAGACTGATGGTCACCTGTTTTATAATGGCAGCATTTACGTATGTTTTCTATTTCTACTATAAATCATTTTTTAGTCCGTGAAAAGCGAAATATAAAACAAATGGAAAAGAAGCTGTATAGTTTAACTATACAGCTTCTTCCACTATTTATCCATTATTATTGCCTTGTTTTTCCACCAATCTCACCATGGAGCTAGCGATTGCTTGTTGCTCCTCTTCAGATGCTGCATTCCAAAGTTCTTTCAATACAGCTTCTTCTTTATTTTTAGCATCAATATTTGATGCTAAATAGTCTCCCACTTCATGTGCTACATTTGTAATTGTTTCATGATCCATCCCACTGTTTTTTGCTTGTTGTAATCGATTGGCAAGAAACCCTTTCCATGAATCGAAATTATCGAGAATAGACATTAAGAAAGCCTCCTTTTTCTAGTGATACGTTTAGTATTTTACATTTCACTTACTTTATACACTTAGAAAAAGAAGTTAAATCATCCATCCTCCTGTAATCGGAAGGATTTGGCCGTTCATAAAAGGATGATTCAATATAAAATCGACTGCCTCAGCTACTTCACGGGGATAGCCAGGTCGTTTTAAAGGAATTTCTTGAAATATTTCCTTTTTCTCATCTTGAGATAAACTCGCGTTCATCTTCGTATCAATGAATCCCGGACTAATTCCATTTACTGTAATATTACTTGGTGCAACTTCTTTCGCAAGAGCTTTAATAAAACTGTTTTGTGCACCCTTCACTGTCGAATACAGCACTTCATAGCTTGCTCCGATATCCCCCCAAATCGATGTAATGAAAATAATGTTGCCGAAACTGTTTTTAATCATCGAAGGAAGCAGTTGCTGTGTAATTCTCCACGGTGCTTCAATATGGAGCTTAAGCATACTGTCCATCGATTCGTGACTCATCTCTTGAAACAAGCCAAATTCAGTTTTTCCGCTTGAGAAGATGATAATATCAACATGAAACACAAGATTAGCTAGTAGTTGTTCAATTCCTTCCGTTCGTGATAAATCTGCCTGTATAATTTGGAGAACTTGATCAATCGCTATTTCGTCGGCTAATTCATTAATCCTTGTCTTATTCGAATGATAGTGGAGAATTAATTGGTCCCCTTTTGCCGCTCTTTGTTTCGCTATCTCTAATCCAATATCGCTGCTTGCACCAATAATCAAAACCGTACGCTTCATTGACTAGCCTTTCTTAATCGTACAAACAGCAAGTCGATCTTCATCTATCCATTCTTTCAGGAAATTATTGAAATCCGAAATTGTCAAAGCTTCAATTCGAGAAGTCATTTCAAAGAAATTAATTCCATGTCGATGATAGTCCACAAACTGGTTAGCAATATACTCTAGGGAATTCATTGCTCGGAGCGTACGTCCAATTTTCTTTTTCTTCATTCGCGAAAACTCTTTTTCTGTAATTTCCAGATTTCGGGTCGATAAGAGCAACTCTTTTACTTTTGAAGCAAATTCAGTAGGTTTTGTCGTATTACCGCCAATTAATGTATAGCCAAAGTTAAAATCAATATTCGTTTCAAACGAAAAACTTCCGTCAATTAATTCCGCCTGATACAGTTCTTGATAAAACTCTCCGCCTTTTGCAAAATAATGATCGACCACCATCGTAGTCAATAATTCCTTTGTAAGAAATTCATCCTTTTCCAAAGCGCTG
This sequence comes from Oceanobacillus luteolus, assembly GCF_023715655.1. Classification (GTDB taxonomy): domain Bacteria; phylum Bacillota; class Bacilli; order Bacillales; family Amphibacillaceae; genus Oceanobacillus; species Oceanobacillus luteolus. The sequence goes on from NZ_JAMBON010000001.1 coordinate 331,969, forward strand.
CTTGACTCTTTAATTCCAACCGTACATTTCGGTATCGAGACTGGCATATTAATTTCTAAATTTTTCGTCGCAACTTCCCTTGGCTCGTCTGGGAATTTCCGTTTAATATCGCCCATTGCTTCAAAGCTCTTTCCAGCTTGGTTGTTTTCAATCAGTGTAAATAAAGATTCAACATTAAAATTACCAATAATGAATAAAGTCATATTTTCGGGATGATAAAACGTATTGTAACATGTATATAGATCATCCTTTGTAATTTTCATGATAGAATCTACCGTACCAGCAATGTCAATATTGACAGGATGGTTTTTAAACATAGCTTTAATCGTACCCATAAACGACTGCCAATCCGGTTGGTCATCATACATTTTTATTTCTTGAGCGATAATCCCTTTTTCTTTCTCGACGGTCTGTTCTGTAAAATATGGATCTTGCACAAAATTGATTAATGTCTCTACGTTATCTTCAATATGATCGGTTGCTGTAAATAAATATGCCGTTTTTGTGAAAGAAGTAAAAGCATTAGCTGAAGCTCCCAGCTTTCCAAAGTCAGCAAACACGTCACCGTCTTCTTTTTCAAACAGCTTATGCTCAAGAAAATGCGCTACTCCATCCGGAACCGTAACCATTTCAGATTCGCCAATTGGAACAAATGTCTGGTCTATAGAACCATACTTCGTTGTAAAAATTGCATACGTCTTCTCCATTTCAGGCCGCGGCATCAAGAATACGGATAAGCCATTTTCTAATTTTTTCGTATAAATCACTTCATCAATATCCTGGTATATTTTTTTATCCATCATTTAATTCCCTCCTTCTGAAGTGAGGAGATATAGCGTATCTTCCTGGATTTTTTCTCCAACACGAACAACTTCTTCTTTTGTCACTGCAGAAATCTTAGTAATGATTTCTTCTAGGGTCCGCTCATAATTTGCAAGTTTTTGCTGATAAAACAATTCGACTAGTCCATGATTGTTATCCATCGTCTCACGCAAATAATGGATGATCATGTCTTTCGCCTCATTCATTTCTTGTTCCGTAAAGTTTCCAGCCTTCATTTCCTGCATTTGTTCCCTAATAATATCTCGTGCTTTTTCATAATCTTCAGGTGCGATTCCACTAAAGACAAAAAGCAGTCCTTTATGACTTTCTACTTGAGAAGAAGCATAATAGGCAAGGCTATTTTTTTCCCTTACATTCATGAACAGCTTAGAACTCGGGAAACCACCAAACAGACCATTAAAAACTTGTAAAGCTGGATATTCTTTATCAGAATAAACCGTATTTGTCCTATAACCGATATGCAGCTTTGCCTGTTGTATTGGTTCTTTTTCTATAATTTCTTTTGGTTTATCAACCTGTTTCTCAGTTTTAGTTTGATTGGCTCCTGCTTTATTTATGGAATCTCGTTCAAATATAGTAGTTATTGCCTCTTCAATATATTGAGGATCCATATCACCGACAACATAAATATCCATTTCGTCAGTTTTCACCATTTCCTTATAATAAGCAAATAGATCTGCTCCTGTAATGGTCTCAAGTTCATCTTCATAGCCATTTACATGTATGGAATAAGCTTCACCTTCACACATTTCTTCAATTAACCGCATATTTGCATAACGGATTTTGTCATCGCGGATTGCTTGAATTCTTTGCTTCAAAGTTGCCTTTTCACGATTTACAATTCTTTCTGCAAATGAATTATTTTCAAGATGTGGAGCAAAAATCAGTTCTGATAAAAGTTGGAGAGCCTCTTCTGTTATTTCTTCTTTCTCTGGGAGATATCTTTGATTGGCCACTTCCAAACGGAAGCTGATGATATGATCTTCTCCTTTTTTTGCCCCATCAACAGATAGTACCGCTCCATATAAATCATCCAACTTTAATTGTAATTCCGTCCGACTTGGATAATTCTTCGTTGCCTCTCTTAATACATTTGGCAACAGGGCACGCTTGGTTATCGTATCTTTGTTTAATGGCGCTTTCGACTTAATAACAAAAGTGAGTGTCTTAAATTTTTTCGTTGGGATAAAATGAATATGATAACCGTTTTTATTAACGGTTTGTTCCTCAATTAAATTCATCACACGGCCTCCTATAATGATATCTTATTATTCATATTAAATATTCTACACATCTTTCATAGGTTCATCCATTAAAAGATACTTATTTTCCACGGCTTAAGACTATTTTAGTTCCCGTTATCGGATGATATGAAAAAAACTGACTTGATTTCAAAAATCAAGTCAGTTTTTCCTGTACTATTTAACGGCTCCCTTTAATATATGGTACTCCGTTTGCCTTTGGCGCATCGGCACGGCCAATCAGCCCTGCAAGTGCCAAGATAGTCAACACGTAAGGGGCTATCAACAGAAACACTTGTGGGATATCTTCAATTACCGGAATAGAAGATCCGACAATGCTTAGACTTTGAGCAAATCCGAAGAAGATTGCTGCTCCCATTGCACCGAGCGGATGCCATTTCCCAAAAATAACAGCTGCGAGGGAAATGAATCCCTGTCCTACTATTGTTGATTGAGAGAAGTTAGAAACGATAGTAAGCGCGAATACGGATCCGCCTAAACCACCTAAGATTCCTGATAAAACAACTGCAATATAACGTATTTTTTTCACATTAATTCCGTTTGTGTCTGCCGCCATTGGATGTTCACCAACAGCACGTAAACGTAGACCGAAAGTCGTTTTATATAAAACAAACCAAGCAACAAAAGCTAAAATGATTGCTAAATAAGAAGTCGCATAGACCCGTTCAAAGAAAATAGGACCGATGACAGGAATATTCGACAATACAGGTATATCAGTGCGGAAAAAACCTTCCACCATATCTGTTTGCCCTTTATCATACCACTGCTTTGTCAAATAGACACCGATGCCAAGCGCGAGCATATTAATCGCTACTCCACTCACGACTTGATTTGCGTAGAATGAAACGGAAGCCACAGCATGGATGATAGAAAAGATTCCTCCAATAATTGCTGCTACTACAATGGCGATCCAAGGTGTTAGAGCACCGAATGTACTCTGATAAGTCAAGCTAAATACTATACCAACAAATGCACCAATTACCATTAATCCTTCTAATCCAATATTAACCACACCAGAACGCTCACTGAAAACCCCGCCTAAAGCCGTCAATATTAATGGTGCGGAGAAGAACAGTATAGTGGGTACTATCGATTGTAATAAATCAATCATTTATTTCCCCTCCTTTTTAAAGCGAAGGATTGCCAAACGTATGATATAACTTGACGCAACAAAGAATATAATCAACGCGATGATTATATCTACCAATTCAATGGGAACCCCTGCAGATGTAGGCATTTGTCCTGCACCCTCTTTTAAAGAACCAAATAAAAAGGCTGCAATAACTACACCGAGTGCATGGTTACTGCCTAATAGAGCTACTGCAATACCATCGAATCCTAAATTAGTAAAACCAGACATAAGATGGATATTTCCATATGTACCGAGGCCTTCCATTGCTCCAGCCACGCCAGCGAAACCTCCAGATATCACCATTGAAAGGATAATATTTTTTTTGACGTTCATCCCCGCATATCTGGATGCAAATTGGTTGTACCCGACAGACTTTAATTCATATCCAATAGTCGTCCGTTCGATTAAGAACCACATGATAGCGGCTGCAAATATTGCAATCAAAATACCGTAGTGAACACGGGAATACATGGTCAATGATTGTAACCATTCAGCTGACAGGGATGCACTGCTAGCGATTTGTTCGGTCTTCGTTGCATGATCGGTTAAAACAGAACGAATGATTTCGTTTGATACATATAGCGCAATATAGTTCATCATAATTGTCACGATAACTTCGTGTACACCAAGAGTTGCTTTCAATAATCCTGGGACTAAACCCCATAAAGCACCAGCAAGCATTCCAGCTAAAATAGCAAGTGGTAAATGAATGATCATCGGTGCTTCAATTCCTATTCCCACCCAAACAGAAGCTAACCAACCTACAATTACTTGTCCTTCAGCTCCTATATTGAATAGGCCGGATCGAAATGCAAAAGCAATAGCCAAGCCTGTTAAAATAAGTGGTGTTGTTCGTCTAATTGTTTCACCAATCGTAAAGGCATCACCGAATGCACCTAACCATAAAGCTTGATAGCCTGCAATTGGATTATATCCAGATATAAGCATGATAATGCCGCCGACGAGGAGTCCAAGTAACACGGATATAACAGGAATTAATAATGGTGCAAATTTTTTATTGAATATCATTTTGAAACACCTGCCTTATCGGTTCCGCTTCCGGCCATCAATAAACCTAATTCTCTTTCATTTGTTTCTTTTGCATCTAAATCTGCTACAATTCTTCCGTCATAGATGACAACAATTCGATCACTTACATCTAAAATTTCATCCAGTTCAAATGATACTAGTAGAATCGCTTTTCCTTTATCTCGTTCTTCAACCAACTTTTGATGTACAAATTCTATTGCTCCTACATCAAGCCCTCGGGTCGGTTGTGCTGCAATTAATAATTCAGGCGAGCGTTCGACTTCACGAGCAATGATTGCTTTTTGTTGGTTACCACCAGATAATGCTCTGGCTGGAGTAAAAGCACTAGGAGTGCGAACATCATACATCGCGATAAGCTCTTCAGCTTTTTTATAAATAGCATCATGATTGAGAATCGTGTTTTTTGAATATGGTTTCTGGTAGTACGTTTGCAACACAATATTTTCTCCGATAGTATAATCAAGGACAAGTCCATACTTATGTCTATCTTGAGGTATATGCCCTAGTCCGCTTTCAGTTACTTCTCTAGGTGTTTTATTCGTAATATCTTTTTTATTAAGTAATATGTTTCCTCTATAACTTTTCGTAAGCCCTGTAATTGCCTCAATAAGCTCTGTTTGACCATTGCCGTCGATCCCTGCAACTCCAACAATTTCGCCGGCTCGTACCTTTAAATCAAGTCCTTTGACAACGTCAACTTTTCTAGAGTCCTTTACATAAAGGTCTTTTACTTCAAGAACCTCGTGCTTCGGCTCAGCAGGTGTTTTGCTTACTTGAAAATTCACATCTCTCCCTACCATGAGGGATGCCAATTCATTCACAGTTGTTTCTTTTACATCCACCGTTCCAATGCCCTTGCCCTTGCGAATAACCGTACAACGATCGCAGGCTTCCATAATTTCTTTCAACTTGTGGGTAATCAAGATGATTGATTTACCTTCTTTGACTAGAGATTGCATGATTTCAATTAACTCAGTTATTTCCTGTGGTGTAAGTACTGCTGTTGGTTCATCAAAAATAAGCACTTCAGCACCACGATATAACGTTTTTAAGATTTCAACACGCTGTTGCATCCCAACTGATATATCACGTATTTTTGCTGTCGGATCTACTTTCAAACCATAACGGTCCGATAATTCCTGGATCTCTTTTTCTGCTTTTTTAAGGTTTATCGTGCCAAATTTAGTTTTCGGCTCGCTTCCAAGGATAATATTCTGAGTAACCGTAAATGGTTCGACTAACATAAAATGTTGATGAACCATACCAATGCCGAGATCGTTGGCAATGTTCGGATTCGTAATTTTAACAGGCTTGCCATTAACTCGAATCTCTCCTTGTTCAGGCTGATACAGTCCGAATAATACATTCATCAGAGTAGACTTCCCTGCACCGTTTTCGCCTAGTAAAGCATGTATTTCACCTTTCTTTAATTGAACCGTAATATTATCATTTGCAACTATACCTGGAAATTCCTTACGTATATTTAGCATTTCTATTACGTATTCCACTCTCTTTCCACCCCTTTTACATAAAGCTGCCTATCTAATGTTCACACAGGCCAAATATTGGATTAATCAACTAAGATTCACATCCTGTTGAAATATCTATTTCATCACTCACTTGATAGAGAATAGATATGGCAACAGCATGCGGTGTGAATGAAAATAAGGTTTAATCGTAAGGAAGGGAAAAGAGCTTGTACTCTTTTCCCTACATTTTTAAAGTGAGTCTAAGTATTCTTCTAAAGCTTCACGTGTGTAAGGAATTTCAATGTCACCATTTAGAATGCTTTCTTCCCATTTTTTGACTTCGTTTATTATTTCTTCTGTCATAGCTTCTTCGTTAGTAGTAGCAACAGAAATCGCATTCTCTTCCAGACCAAACTCCAACTGTTCTCCACCAGGGAATTCACCATCCATTGCTAGTTGTGCAACATCCTGGACAGCTACGTCTACACGTTTAACCATGGAAGTAAGTGTTACGTTATGTTCACCAATTTGCCCTTCATCATGTTGGTCGCGGTCTACTCCGATTACCCAGATAGCGCGCTCTGGATCTGCGTTTTTAAGGTCTTTTGCTTCATTGAAAACCCCATTACCAGTTCCACCGGCAGCATGATAAATGATATCTACTCCAGAGTTATACATATCATTAGCTATCATTTTACCTTTAGATGCATCCCCGAAATGTTCCGCATATTGCACATCAACTTCAATGTCAGGATTAATTGATTTTGCTCCAGCAATAAAACCAGCTTCAAATTTATTGATTAATGGGGAGTCAATCCCACCGACAAAACCAAGTTTATTTGTTTCCGTTTTCATAGCAGCTGCTACTCCAACTAGAAATGATCCTTCATGTTCTTTAAAAGTAATGCTGACTGTATTATCGCCTTCTACAACATCGTCAACTATTCCGAAATAGACATCTGGGTTTTGGTTGGCTAAGTTTTGAATATCTTCTTTCAACTCAAACCCAATACCGTAAATTAAGCTATAGCCTTCACGAACCATACGGGTAATATTTGGAACGTAATCCTCTGGTGCATTGGATTGTGCATAATCAAATCCGTTTCCTTTCGATAGACCATGCTCTTCTCCCCATGCACTAATTCCTTCCCAAGCGGATTGGTTAAAGGATTTGTCATCTACCCCACCAATGTCCGTAACCATCGCAACGGAAAAATCAGATGAATCTTCACCTTCATTAGCGTTACTGTTGTCCGTATCGGCGGTTTCGTCACCGTTACCACTTCCGCAAGCGGCAAGTAGCGCCACAAGTCCCACAATCAATGTAATCCAAAACAACTTACTCTTTTTCATTGCAATGCCCCCTTATTCCTTTCTTTTCTCACAAAACAGTCATGATGGATGAATTTACTCACATATCTTTTTCTATAAATAGATTAATAGATATCGTAACCATTACTCGAAAAGATACTATGTCGATTCACCCTTGATGTCATACGTATCATGCCACAGTAACGTTGCAAATGAAAAGGTTTTCCACACAAAAAATAAGCAACAACCTGATTATTTATGACTACGCTTTCAAGGTTTTGTAAAAAAAATCAGTCTGTCCCTTATCAACAATCGATTATTTCAGTGATATATCGACCTTTTTCCTAAAAATCAACGAAATACTGAAAGCATTTACAACTGCGAGCATGCTACTAATGACATATGACGATTTTGTCATAAAATACTATATCACTATTAAGGTAATAAATAAATAGAAATGCTAAATTTTATTATTAAACTGCTATAAATGATCAATATTGAATCCATAGAATAAAAAATCAGGTCGCTAGCTCCACTACATCTTCATTCGATTAAATTCGAGTAAAGATGTAATAGGGCAGCTCCCTGACTCTTATCGTCCTTACACTGTAGGTGCTTGTTCCTCGGTTTCAGTATTCGACACTAGGACCGTGCGTGGCTTGCTGCCTTCGTAAGGCCCTACAATTCCTCTTGCTTCCATTGCATCAATTAGACGTGCAGCACGAGTATAACCGATGCGGAATCGACGCTGAAGCATCGATACACTTGCACTTTGAATTTCGATGACCAATTGGACGGCATCGTCATATAGTTCGTCATCCACCTCTTCGACGACTTCATTCGTATCCTCAGGAATCATTTCCTCTTGATAGGAAGCTTTCTGCTGATCAATACAATGATCAACCACTCGTTCTACTTCCGAATCTGATAAAAATGCCCCTTGGACACGGATTGGTTTAGACGATCCAACAGGGAGAAACAGCATATCTCCACGTCCTAATAGTTTTTCCGCTCCACCAGTATCCAATATCGTCCGAGAGTCCGTTTGAGAGGAAACACTAAACGCGATTCTAGATGGTATATTTGCTTTAATTACCCCAGTAATAACGTCTACCGATGGACGTTGAGTTGCGATGATTAAATGAATACCAGCAGCACGGGCCATTTGAGCTAGTCTTGTTATTGCATCTTCCACGTCACTGGAAGCAACCATCATCAAGTCAGCAAGTTCATCAACAATGACAACAATAAATGGAAGTTCCGGCTCTTCTTCTCCAGCAGTTTGATTATATTTGCGGATATATTCATTATAACCTTGGATATTTCTTGTTCCTGTTTCAGAGAATAAATCATACCTTCTCTCCATTTCTGCTACAACTTTCTTCAATGCGCGAGATGCCTTTTGTGGATCCGTCACAACTGGTGCAAGTAAGTGAGGAATACCATTATATACATTCAGCTCCACTTTTTTCGGATCAATCATCATCATTTTCACTTCATGAGGTTTTGTCCGCATTAATAAAGCCGTGATAATGCCATTGATACATACACTTTTTCCGCTACCGGTAGATCCTGCAATGAGCAAGTGCGGCATCTTGTTCAATTCGGTCAAAATGGCATCTCCAGAAATATCTCTTCCTAAAGCGACGAGTAGTTTCGATGACTTATTTCCCCATGTATCTTCCATAACTTCACGTAAAGAAACCATAGCAATATCTTTATTAGGCACTTCAATCCCGACTGCTGATTTACCTGGAATCGGTGCTTCAATACGAATATCCTTAGCTGCTAGAGCAAGAGCGATATCATCATGCAAGCCAACAATTTTGCTCACCTTTACTCCTGCTTCAGGATAAATCTCGTACTTAGTGACAGCAGGGCCTACATTTACTTTCGTAACTTTTGCTCTAACTCCGAAACTTTGGAAAGTCTTCTCCAAAGTTCTTACAGTTGCCTGCACTTGAGATTTATCATATTGTTGACTCGTTTGTTCTGGTTCATTAAGAAGGTCTAATGAAGGTAAGATATATTCAGGATTTTCACTTTCCACCTGTGAAAGAGCTGGTTCATCAATTTCATCTTCTTCCGTCGGTTCAGAAGTCTCCTTCACAGCTGGTGGAGCTTGCTCCTCTTTATAAGCTATCTCTGTAAAATCATTGATAAATGGTTCATGATCAGGCGTTGCGTCTTCTATATGCGGTTCAACAGCCAATACAGCTTCATCTTTTTTCTCTTTCTTATTCTTATTAACCGTACGCTGCTTATCTCTCAAACTAGAAAAATGCTTTTTGAAAAATTCTAGACACTTGGAAACCAAATCTCCAAGTGAAACATCTGTAATGAATAATAAGCCAATAATAATCGAAAAGATGGAGACGATAATGGTACCAGTATAAGAAAACAGGAAATATGTAAGTGCAAATAATATGGCACCAACCATTCCACCCCCAGTTTGACTGGATGGAACTTGTCCACCAATATACGATAGGAAAGAATCCCAAGTCGAAGCTAAGACTGAAATATTTTGATTCTCTCCTATGATTGGTTCATATATTTGAACATGTGTGACAAGTAAGACACCAGCAAACAATATATAAAACCCGACCATTTTTCTTGTAAAGTAATTAGGATATTTTCTTTTTATCAACAGAACAATTCCAGTTACAAATAGAAATACTGATGCCACAAAATACCATATACCAAAGAAAAAATGGAAAAAGTGTTCCAACCAACCTGGAATAGCTCCTTCACTAATCGCACTTGCTCCACTTCCAAAAATAGCTAAAAAGATATATAACAGACCTAATAATTCATATTTTAATAGTTTTGAGCTTTTCGTTGACTTTTTTCTCTTGCGTTTTCTTTTTGCCAACTCCTTCACCCCACATTGCTTTACTGATTTATAAAACCCTTACCTCAAATTTGGTAAGGGCTTATCAATTATCTCTTCCTATTATAGCATACTTTGCCAATTGATTTCTCTACTAATTATCAGAGATTGAATGATTAATGAAGCGGACTTCCAGGTTGATAATTTTCATTCAAGTAATCGCTAGGGTTGGATGAAATCAGCTGTGCTAATCTATATTCACCATTCGGATATTTGTCAATACAGAACATCTTTCCTTCATGGGTAACATAAGAGCGTTCAGGTTTAACTTCATCTTTATTTGCATACACTTCTTCTAACATAAGAGGCGTATATAGGATCACTGTAACAACCCCTTTTCATCCTGTTTATTTTCTTTAATCAATTCATTGATTTTCGCCAGTGCTTCTTTTATGCCACCTACCTCATCAATGAGCCCATGGGAAACCGCTTCTTTGCCTATAACATTTGTTCCAATATCTCTCGTCAAGTTACCTTTGGCGAACATTAATTCTTTAAAGGTTTCTTCTTCTATTTTGGAGTGGTTGATAACAAATTGGATGACACGATCTTGCATTTTATCCAAGTATTCAAATGTTTGTGGCACACCTATTACCAATCCAGTCAATCGGACCGGGTGGATCGTCATTGTTGCTGTAGGTACAATAAAGCTGTAATTGGTTGCGACCGCGATTGGTACCCCAATGGAATGACCCCCACCAAGTACAACAGAAACAGTCGGCTTGGACAAGGAGGCAATCATTTCTGACAGTGCCAATCCAGCTTCGACATCCCCACCCACTGTATTCAATAATACAATTAACCCTTCAATCTTTGGGTTTTGTTCGATTGCTACAAGCTGAGGCAGCAAATGCTCATACTTCGTTGTTTTATTTTGTGGAGGCAGCTGCATATGACCTTCCACTTGACCTATAATCGTTAATACATGAATATTCGAATCTCCTGCTTGTGGGACATTTGTTTGACCGAGTGCTTGAATCTTTTCCACTAACGTATCTGATGGGTTATTTTGTTTTTCTCCTGGATTTTCTTCTTTATTCATTCATACACACCCTCCACCTTTTAATGATTATCATTAGTATGTTCATTGATTACATATCCATGTATAACTCCTCAAAGAAACTAAAAAAGGACGTATGACCTTTCAGGTCACAAGTCCTTATCGATAAATAGGGATTTCCTCACTTAAACTGAACGTGTCATGTAAAGCGTTGACAGCAGTCGCCAAATTATTCTCATGCACTAAGACCCAAATCGTCGTATGGCTGTCTGCGGCCTGTAAAATTTGAATATCTTTCCTTGCTAGAGCAGATACTACCTTGGCAAGTATCCCAGGCATCCCACTCATACCCGCTCCGACAGCAGCCACTTTGGCGCAATCTTCTGTCACCTCAGCGTGGATATTCAACTTTTTAAAGATTTGCTTAGCATGACTTAAAATGGACACCGGGAGGGTGAATGCGATTTGATTTGGTGATAGATTAACAAAATCGATTGAAATCCCATGAGCGGCTAATGCTTTAAATATTTCCGTCATAGAGTATGTTGGATTTGCCCTTTTACTAATTTTTACTTGAGCAATTCCGGCCAAATGAGCAATTCCTGTAATTGGCTTATCCTCGATTTTAGCACTTTTCTGTAATGCCCTCTTACTTGAGATTAATGTACCCTTAAATCGTTTCGAAGTAGAACGGACATGAAGAGGAAGTTTTGCTTGCATGGCAATTTCTACTGCCTGTGGATGAATAACTTTAGCTCCTTGATATGCTAAATTACATGTTTCTGTATACGTGCAGTTTGGTAAAACCCGTGCAGAACTCACAATCTTTGGATCGGCTGTCATAATGCCATCTACATCCGTGAATATTTCAGCCTTAACTGCTCCTGTGGCGACGGCCAATGCTGCAGCTGTTGTGTCACTGCCTCCCCTTCCTATCGTGGTGATATCACCACTTTCGGTTTCCCCTTGAAATCCTGCCACTACAATACAATCATGTGTATCTAAGGCCTGCAAGATCCGCTTAGGGTTTACACTTTTTATTTTTGCATTTGTATGAGTGTCTGATGTAATAATACCTGCTTGGGCACCCGTAAATGCTGCTGCGTTTACTCCTGCTTCTTTTAATTCATTTGCTACAACTACGGCGGAAATGATTTCACCACAAGATAATAGAAGATCCAGTTCACGATCAGAAGATTTAGTATGAGGATAGTTTACTAATCCAAGTAGAGAGTCTGTTGCATAAGGTGTTGGTTGTTTACCGAGGGCTGATACGACGACGATTACTTTATTTTGAGTTTCAAGTGCATTTTTCACGTGATAAATTACATGTTTACGTATTTTTTTGCTTTGTAAGGAGGTACCACCGAATTTTTGTACTACAATTTGCATTGACACACCTCTTTCGTTAAATAACGCAGCTATAATTACTTTTCGTCTATATGATGAATGTAATTATAGCTGCCGTTTCAGTTCTTTATAACCAATTGTTTTTAACTAATGAATGAGCAATCTGCACAGTGTTTAAGGCAGCACCTTTTACGAGATTGTCAGATACAATCCATAAGTGGAAACCGTTTGATTTATCAGGGTCTCTTCTGACACGTCCAACAAAGACTTCATCTTTATCCGCTGAAGATAACGGAGTAGGATATACTTGTTCAGCAGGACGATCCTCCAAGATTACACCTGGTGCAGTTTCTAGGACTTTCCAGAAATCTTCAACTCTAACATTATCTTTATCAATTTCAATATATACGCTTTCCGCATGTGAAGTGAATACCGGTAAACGAACACATGTCGCTGCAACAGATAAATCTTCATCATGCAAAATCTTTTTCGACTCGTTGATCATTTTCCATTCTTCTAGAGTGTATCCTCCCTCGGAGAACACATCGATTTGCGGAAGTGCGTTAAATGCAATTGGGTAATGCTTTGCCTCAGATTTTACTGGCAATATGTTTGCTTCCATTGCATCACCATTAAGATGTTGTGCTGTTTGCTCTTCCAATTCAGCAATCGCTTGATCCCCTGCACCCGATACAGCTTGATAAGTGGAAACAATGATTCTCGAGAGTCCAAATGCGTCTTTGATCGGTTTTAATGCTGCGACCATTTGAATGGTGGAGCAATTCGGGTTTGCTATGATTCCTTGGTGGCTCTCGATGTCTTGTTCATTCACTTCAGGAACAACAAGAGGTACATTTTCAGCCATTCTGAATGCACTCGTATTATCTACGACAACCGCTCCACGTTGTACTGCTTCGTGAGCCAAAGCTTTAGATACAGACCCGCCAGCAGAAAATAATGCAATATCAACCCCGGAAAAACTTTCAGGAGTAGCTTCCTCAATTACATAATCATTATTAGCAAATTGGACAGTTTTTCCCGCTGAACGTTTAGATGCTAAAACCTTCAATTCATTCACTGGGAATTCAGTCTTCTCTAATGTTTCTAAAATTTTTGTGCCTACAGCTCCAGTCGCCCCAACAACAGCTATATTATAAGCATTTTTTACTGCCATTTCTGGTTTCTCCCTTCAATTGTACAAATTATTATATTATTATATTATTAGCTGTTAATTATAACATTATTTTCAACCAAATGAAATAAGAACAGGTTGAATCTGTTGTTTTTTTACAGCATATTCAACTGTATCAATAAGGGATGGCCAGTCTGCAACAAGGGAATTTGGCTTCTTATAAGGATCATCTTGACCGAATGGAACAAAAAATATATTTTTTGTCGCCATTAACTTCATGAGATTCATCCCATTCAAACCCAAAGCATCATTGGTGGAAACTCCTAAAACGACAGGTGAATCATTTCTTAATGTTGATTTAGCAGCCATTAAAACCGCATTATCGGTATGAGCATTCGCAAATTTACTCATTGAATTTCCTGTTAGAGGAGCAATTACCATACAATCCAGAGGATTCTTCGGTCCGAATGGTTCTGCTTCGACAATCGTGGACACAACGGGATTTCCTGTAATATCTTCCAGCTTTTTAATTTTATCCTCAGCTTTTCCATGCACAGTATCTGTCACTTTTACTGCATCAGTTATGAACGGATATACTTCAGCCCCTTCTTCAACCAACCGGGTAAGTTCCTTAAACACAAATACATGGGAATGATGAGATCCCGTAACACCAAATCCAATTTTCATTCCTGACAGTGTCATGCCAATCTCCTTCCTTCTAAAATCTGTATGATTACATTTGCTAATATTTTTCCTGATGTCTTTGGTGCGACGACTCCTGGAAGACTCTTTGCCAATATTGCTTTAATCCCCCGTTTATTTGCAAATTCAAAATCAGTGCCGCCGGGTTTTGATGCTAAATCAATAATAACTGTGTGGGCAGGCAACTTCTCTATCGCTTCTTGCTTAATGACGAGAGCTGGTATGGTATTGATTAAGATATCACAATTATCCAGATGTTCCGTCAATTGGTCCAAAGGTATAGCATGAAGATTCATTTCTGTGATTCTTGCGAGGTCACTTAGATGATGGGAAGCTACACTAACCTTCGCACCAAGACTTGAAAATTTGTTAGCGATTGTATGACCGATCCTTCCAAAGCCGGTCACCACCACTTTTGAAGAATGTATCGTGTAATCTGTATGCTCAATCGCCATCATGATCGCACCTTCTGCTGTCGGTATGGAATTGTAGATTGCTACGTCATCCCGGTTGAGCAAGGGTACGAGTTCTAATCCAACTTGTTCCGTTACTTCGGTTAAATAAGGATTTGCCATACCTGTAAAAATGATTGCTGATTTATCTAATTGTTTAAACCAATCCTCAGTCAATTGAATTGGCCGATCAGAAAAAACAGCCTCTATATTACCGTATTCATCCGTACCAGTAATCGGTAAAATGACAACATCAAGATCAGCAGGCTGGATCTCATTAAAATCAGTCTGTTTTAAACCTGTAAAGCTTTGTTCTAATTTATCGTAGCCAACTAGAACAATGGAAACGTTTGGCAATGCTTGCATCTGGCGAATTAATTCCAGATAGCGGGCATCACCACCAATTACAGCAATGAGTTGCTCCATTATTGCCTCTAACCTCCAAACATGATTTTCTCTATATAGAATATGATGATAGTAGTTTAGAGTGATTCCCAACCAGTCAATAAATAAAAAAAGGCTGATATCTGCCGATATCAGCCTAATTAGTCGCTGAGACTATCCGATTCCACTACAATCATATCTTCTCCAATCACTTTGATATTTCTCCATCGGATTAAGACTTCATCACTTTCCTTTTTCAATCCGAACCATTTATAACTTGGTACGATGAAAGCTTCAATCTGTCCGGTTTGTTCATCGATTTCCAAATCCGATTGGCCAAGCACCCCTAGTTTAACTCCTTGATTCACATCAATAATTTCTTTTCCACTGATTTCCTTAAAGCGCATGTCCATGACCTCCTCATTAATTTTATGCTCTTGTTGAGTAATTCATGAACATTTATCACTAAATTAGCTGTACCAAGTGAAAGACATTAAAAAAGCGAGCCAAATATTAGGCTCGCTGTAAATATGTACATTATTAATTTTGATCAGATGCAATAATCGCTGTAGCTGGCTTTGTTAGAAACACCTTGTCGATTACAGAACGTATAGAACTTTGAGAAACCCGATCAATTTCTTGAATCATTTCATCCAAAGAACGATGTTTCCTTAACAGCAGCTCATTTCTGCCATTCCTGCTCATCCTGCTATTTGTGCTTTCCAAACTTAGTACAAGATTTCCCTTCAGTTGTTCCTTACTATTATGTAATTCTTTATCTGTAATCCCTTTTTCCGTAAGTTGTTCTATCGAATCGGTAATCGTCTGTTTTAATTTATTTAATTGATCGTTACCCGTACCAGCATAAATTGTCAGCAATCCTTGATCGAGATAAGAAGTATGGTAAGAGAATACAGAATAAGCAAGTCCTTGCTTTTCACGAACCTCTTGAAACAGTCGGGAACTCATGCTTCCACCTAATATATTGTTGAGTATAATCAAACTATATGTTGATGGATCATTAATTGGCAGGCCTTCATAGCCTAAACAAAAATGCGCTTGTTCTGTATCTTTCTTGCGATTAATTGAATCCGCAACAAATACAGGTACCGCTTTACTATCATGTTGTTCGGCACCAGAAAAAGATCCAAAATATCCATCGATGGTGTGTATAAATGAATCATCAACATTTCCTGCAACAGAAATAACAATATTTTCAGGGGTATAGTGGGAATGTGTATACTCCCTTAATAGTTCAGGATTGAATGTTTTTAATTGTTTTTCTGAACCTATGATAGGAAATCCTAATGGATGATCACCAAAGGCTGCTTGCGCTAAGATATCGTGAACAATATCATCTGGTGTATCCTCATACATTTTAATTTCTTCATAAACAACTTTTTTCTCCCGCTCCATTTCTTCTTCATCGAATTTGGAGTTGAAGAACATATCAGCCAATATCTCTAGAGCCAGCTCCTTATGGGTGTCGAGAACCTTTGCATAGAAGCAGGTATATTCCTTTGCAGTAAATGCATTAATCTGCCCGCCAATAGAATCAAAGGCCTCCGCAATATCCTGTGCAGTCCGTTTCTTTGTTCCCTTAAATAACATATGCTCGATGAAATGGGCGATACCGTTATTTTCTATATTTTCATTTCGTGAACCGGTCAGTATCCAAATTCCTATTGTGACTGAACGAACGGTAGGGATACTTTCCAACACAATTCTTAGCCCATTTTTACTTTGATGTTTTTGAATCAATATTACTCCCCCTATATATCCTCCTAATTATCTTTCCGTACTGAACAGCGTATCGAGCCTCCCTAATCGATAATCCTTCTCTTTAAGGAGTGTGATTAATTCGCCTAGCCCTTCAGCAATGACTGGTGTTGGATGCATTAAAATAATGGCACCAGGGTGAACTTTGTTGCTTACTCGATTTATCATAACAGAAACAGAAGGTTTCTTCCAATCTATCGTGTCTGTTGTCCAAAGAACAGTCTCCATTCCTTCCTCGGCAGCAACCTTCACAACCTGATCATTAAAGCTACCGCTAGGCGGGGTGAAATATAATGGAGTATCATCGAGAATGGCCGTAAGGATCTCATTTGTTTGTTTGATTTGCGTCTGTATTTCCGATAAATTTATTCTAGCCATATCTGGATGGTTGTATGCATGATTTCCGATCAAATGACCTTTCTCAGCAATCATCTTCACTAGGTCAGGATTTTCTCTTGCCCATTTTCCTTCTATAAAAAAGTTTGCTTTAACCTTATGTTCCTGAAGGGTATTTAAAATAGCGGGTATATGTTCACCGCCCCAAGAAACATTTATCATAAAAGAAACCATCATCTTCTCTGGATGTCCACGGTAAATAGGTGATGGACCTAGATCTGCTAATGTCACACTCGGTTCAATTTGGTCAAATACAAGTAAGTCCTCATCAAATACTCCAGTTTCCTTCATTTTTTCATAGGATTGTTCAACATTAATTTTCCTTCCGTTCCTGCCTGGTGTCTTTTTCCAGACACGGTCAATATATGGTTCGGAAGGGGCTTCGTAATATTGTTCATCGTCCGCCTTTTCAACGAGTTCTTCATATAATGCGTCAGCGCTTAACTGAACTACCGGCAGTACATTCCATTGAAAGTCTTGAGGTTCTATTCTGAAGGCAGAAACTATGATGAGAATAAATAATAGTAGATTGACATACTTTTTATATGTTTGCATAATACCTCCCCCTGCACTCAATTTATGCTGTAATGGGACAAGGTATGCAAACACTAAAAAAAGAAACTGAAATTAATCAATCAGCTTCTTTTTATCTTGGGTAGAAAACGGGATTTCTATCCCATTTTCCGTTTATTCTTGATTAGCTTTTTCTTTTCTTTCTTTTTCTTCAAGAAGAACTGCTTTTCTTGAAAGGTTTACACGACCTTGGTTATCAATTTCTTTGACCTTAACAAGAATTTCATCACCAATCGATACGACGTCTTCCACTTTGTTGGTCCGTTCAATTTGAAGCTCAGATATATGGACTAATCCATCTTTTCCTTTAAATAATTCAACGAAGGCGCCGAATTTCTCAATACGCTTCACCGTACCAAGATACATTTGTCCTACTTCAACTTCACGAACAATATCTTCAATAATCTTTTTAGCTTTATCGTTCATAGTCTGATCGGTAGAAGAGATATAAATTTTACCGTCTTGTTCAATGTCGATTTTAACTCCCGTTTCATCAATGATTTGATTGATTTGTTTTCCACTTGGTCCAATCACATCACGGATTTTATCAGGGTTGATGGACATGGTCATAATTTTAGGTGCAAATGGTGATAGTTCATGCTTAGGTTGAGATATCGTCTCAAGCATTGATTTTAAAATTTGCATACGGCCATTTTTCGCTTGTTCGAGTGCTTCTTCTAAAATTTGTTGAGATAATCCTTCAATTTTGATATCCATTTGGAGCGCAGTAATCCCTTTCTCGGTACCTGCTACCTTGAAGTCCATATCGCCAAGAGCGTCTTCCATCCCTTGAATATCTGTAAGAATTGTATAGTCATCTCCAGTTTTTACAAGGCCCATCGCGATTCCGGCAACTGGAGCTTTGATAGGTACACCTGCATCCATTAGTGCCAATGTGCTTGCGCAAATACTCGCTTGCGAACTGGATCCATTAGATTCAAGTACTTCAGATACAAGTCTAATCGTATACGGGAAGTCTTTTTCAGAAGGAATCACTTTTTCTAGTGCTCGTTCACCTAAAGCTCCGTGTCCGATTTCCCTTCTACCAGGACCACGCATTGGACCAGTTTCACCTACACTATACTGTGGGAAGTTGTAATGGTGCATAAATCGTTTTGATTCTTCCAAGTCCAACCCATCCAATATTTGCACGTCACCTAACGCACCTAAAGTACAAACACTTAATGCTTGTGTTTGACCACGTGTGAAAAGACCTGATCCGTGAGTACGTGGCAATATAGAAACACGACTGGAAAGTGGGCGAATCTCATTTGGTTTTCTTCCATCAGGACGAATTTTTTCTTGAGAAATTAGACGACGAACCTCTTCTTTTACCATTTCATCAAGAATACTTTTTGCTTGTTCAAGGGTCTCTGCTTCCGTCTCCTCATCATACTTCGCTAAAATTTCGTCCTTCACCGCTTTAATAGCATCTTCTCGTTCATGTTTTTCCTTCACTTGAATAGCTGCAGTAAGTTTCTCTTTTGCTTCTTTTTCAAGTTCCTTACTCAACTCTTCATTCAGTTCAAATAACTCCACTTCAGATTTTTCAATCGTCAATTTGGAAATGATTTCTTCCTGAAATGCTACTAAACGTTTGATTTCTTCATGTCCGAACATGATTGCTTCAAGCATCACTTCTTCTGATACTTCTTCAGCTCCTGCTTCAACCATGTTGACGGCATCTTTTGTTCCAGCAACTGTCAGTTCAATATCACTTTTTTCCTGTTGCTCAACAGTAGGGTTAATAATGAATTTCCCATCAACTCGTCCAACTTGCACTCCAGCAATCGGTTCTTTAAAAGGAATGTTGGATATACTTAATGCAATTGATGATCCAATCATAGCAGCAATTTCTGAAGAACAGTCTTGGTCTACACTCATTACTGTACTGATAACCTGTACTTCATTACGATACCCATCTGGAAACAGAGGACGGATTGGACGGTCGATGAGGCGAGATGCAAGAATAGCCTTTTCACTCGGTCTTCCTTCCCGTTTAATAAAACCACCTGGAATTTTACCAACCGCATATAATCGTTCTTCATAGTTCACTGTTAGAGGAAAGAAAGGTAAGTCCTTTGGTTCCTTTGAACTTGTAGCTACTGCAAGCACCGAAGTATCTCCATAGTGGATCATCGCCGCTCCACCAGCCTGTTTTGCAAGCTCTCCTATTTCTACTCTGAACGTAGAGCCTGAAATTTCTGTGGAAAAAATTTGTTTTTCTTCTGCCATCTAATATAGTGCTCCTTTCAATACAACATCATCTTAAATGTATTAAATCGGAAAATCATCCGCTTTCCTAAAAACAGTCATTCTTACTCTAGAATAAACGATAGTAGTATGAGAATCAAACTGTAAGTCTATTCATGTGCCATCCATCAACTAATTTTAATTAAAAGAAAAAGCAGGATTTCTCCTGCTTTCTCTAAAAATATTATCGACGTAGACCAAGTTTTTGAATTAAATCGCGGTAACGTGTAACATCTTTGTTACGTAGGTAGTTTAATAGGTTACGACGTTTACCAACCATTTTAAACAGACCGCGGCGTGAGTGATGATCCTTCTTATGAACACGAAGATGCTCATTCAGTAGATTGATTTCTTCTGTAAGTACAGCAATTTGTACTTCAGGAGAACCAGTATCAGTTTCGTGAACTTTAAATTCATTGATCAGTTCATTTTTACGTTCTTGTGAAATCGCCATTGGGTCCACCTCCTATATCTTAAAATTAACCCCAGTCACCTAGCAATCGTCGGAGTTACGATTTGCCAAGAGATGGTTTATCTTTATCAGTATATCTTTCCTCGACAAAAAAATCAAGGTTTTACACTTAAAAATAATTAGTGGAAATAATTTCGAATGTCAACTTCATCACGGGCTAGTTGTTCGATTAAGCTTTCAGCATCCGGGAACACCTGTTCCTCACGGATAAATTTATGCCATTCTATTTGTAATTCTTCCCCATATAAGTCGTTATTATAATCAAAGATATTCACTTCAACTGATAAATTACCTTGATCCTCTTTGAATGTCGGGTTTGTCCCGATACTTGCCATACCTTCATACACAGCGTTTTTATAAATGACTCTTACAGCATATATACCGATTTTAGGAAGTAAAGCATCTTCAACTATTCTTAGGTTTGCAGTAGGATAACCAAGATCTCTTCCTCGTTGTGCTCCACGTATCACGACGCTTGTGTACTTCAATGGCCTTTTGAGCAATTTATTAACTGTTTCAACATTTCCTTGTTTCAACAGTTCTCTGATACGTGTTGAACTCACCTTCTCGTCATCCAAGGTAACTTTATCGATAACAGTATAGTCAAATTTACCACGGGTATAGTCGGAAATATTCGTCATATTCCCTGACCCTTTATGTCCAAAACTATAATCAAAACCTGCTACAAGGTGTTTTATGTTCAAACCGATAATAAAATGATCGATAAATTCTTGCGGACTTAGCCCAGATAGTTCTTTATTAAACTCGATTATATATAATCTGTCCACATTCATCTTTTGCAGAATTTCTTGCTTTTCTCGTAAAGGTGTAATGTATTGCACATGTCTTGTTCCTTTTTTCAAGACAACCGATGGATGTGGGTGAAAAGTTATCACAGCACTTTCCATGCCGTTTTCTTGCGCGACTTGTACAGCTTTACCAATGACTTGCTGATGTCCTTTATGTATACCGTCAAAAAAACCTATGGCACATACGGTTTCGGGCATATCATCCACTTCAAAATGATGTGGATAAGTCAACTCGAATGTTCTCACGTCAATTCACCTACTTTTTATAAAGCTTTAAAGATCCGGACCGGTTTTATTTCATGCTCATTCTTTTCATGCAGTTGATAAATAGCTAACAATTCATCTTGATGCATCATAAGAAATGGAGTGCTCTCCGGAATCTTATCTGGCATCGGTAACTTTTGTCCATATGAAATCTTTTGTTTTATATATTCATCCACTTCAATTTGTGATAAGTGATTCAATCCTGACACAATCGGCTGCAATAATTTTTGGAGTTTATCTTCCTCCTGAGCCTGATGGATATCATCGAATGTGTATGAACCGTCTTTATCGAAGCTTCCGGTTTTAATTCTTTCAAGAAAAGACATATGTGCGGGAAAACCGAGTTTTTTTCCGATATCAACACAAAGCGTTCTGATATAAGTTCCCTTTGAACATGTTACCTGAAATTTGATACTATGGTCCTCTTCATTAACCAGTAATCGATCAATCGAATAAATATGGATGGTCCTTTTTGGACGTTCGACCGATTCGTTGGCTCGCGCATATTCATATAATTTCTTTCCATTCACTTTTACTGCAGAATACATTGGCGGGATTTGTATTGTGTCACCAAGGAATGATTGAAGCACTTTGTCGATCTGTTCTAGAGAAGGCATGGAATTTACTTCCGCTGTCTCTACTACTTCCCCATAGCTGTCTTCCGTTTCCGTTGTTTTGCCAAGTTGCACTTCTGCGATATATACCTTTTTCGTATCCATTAAATAAGGCACAATTTTAGTAGCTTGACCAATACAAATAGGAAGGACCCCTTCTACTTCAGGGTCTAAAGTTCCGGTATGGCCGACTTTTTTAGTTTTAAAGATTTTGCGTATTTTCATAACGCAATCATGGGAAGTCCAACCTCTTGGCTTCCATAATGGAAGGATTCCATCCATTTTATTCACTCCCATAACTCATATAAATAAAAAAGGGCAATGAAAAGTTCTGACTCTTCAAATCGAATAGTTGATCCTCATCTAAAACCATCTTTTAGGTGAGGACCAATCCATTTCGCAGTCTCTGCTTAAGAAAATAAGAACGAGGAGTCAGAATCTCCATTATTTATTCAGATCCCTGAGAATCGTTTCAATCCGGTTCCCATATTCATATGCTTCATCAAATTCAAAAAGGAGCTCAGGAGTTTTTCTGAGACGGATTCTTTTACCAATCTCCGAACGGATAAATCCCTTAGCTTTCGTGAGCCCAAGAAGTGTTTCTTGTTTCTCTTTATCCGTCCCTAATACTGAGATATAAATGGTTGCTTGTTGTAAGTCACCAGTAACTTCTACATCAGTCACCGTAACAAATCCAACTCTAGGATCTTTTATTTTTGCTGTTAAAATCTCGCCCAGTTCTTTCTTCATTTGTTCGGCAACACGATTGGCACGTAATTCAGACATGTTATCACCTCATTAGTGAATCATTTAATTATTTGAAGAGTTATAGTTTATCAACGGTAGTTATAGTGCGCTCCAGTTCTGGAAATTGATCTACAATCCTCAATACTTGTTGAATCACCTTCTCAGCATGATTCGAATTGGATGAGATAGTCACGATTCCGAACTTTGTCCGTTGCCATAAATCTTGATAATCTAATTCAGCTACAGCCACATTATGATCATTCGTCAATTTTGCAAACAATCTCTTCAAGATGGAACGCTTATCCTTCAGCGAATTCCCATCATAGAAAAAACATTCTACTTCAGCGTATAAAATCATGTACGTTTGATTTCCTCCATAATAAACGCTTCGATGATATCTCCTTCTTTGATATCGTTAAAGTTAGTGATTGTAATTCCACATTCATAGTTCTGTGCCACTTCTCGGACATCATCTTTAAATCGTTTCAATGCTTCGATTTCACCTTCAAATAAGACTACTCCGTTACGGATAATCCGAACACCGGCATCTCTTGTGATTTTACCATCGGTCACATAACTTCCAGCAATTGTACCGATACGGGATACCTTAAATGTTTCACGAACTTCCGCTTGTCCGATTACTTTCTCCTCATACTCTGGATCAAGCATTCCTTTCATCGCTGCTTCTATCTCTTCAATGGCTTTATAAATTACACGATGCAATCTCACATCAACTTTTTCTCTTTCTGCAGCGTTTCTTGCATTCACATCTGGTCTAACGTTGAATCCTATAATGATGGCATTTGATGCTGATGCCAAAATAATATCGGATTCTGTTATTGCTCCAACTCCAGTATGGATAATTTTAACTTTAACACCTTCCACCTCGATCTTCTTCAGGGATGAGGAAAGTGCTTCTGCAGATCCTTGTACATCTGCTTTAATGATAATATTTAAATCCTTCATATCACCTTGTTTGATTTGTTCGAACAAATCATCAAGACTGACTTTCGATTGGGCACCACGATTTTCAACAATGAATTTTTGTTGACGAGCTTCCCCAATTTGTCTTGCTTTTTTCTCATCTTCAAATACGAGGAATTGATCTCCGGCTTGTGGAACATCATTCAATCCTGTAATTTCAACAGGAGTAGATGGTCCTGCCACTTCTACACGGTTACCCTCATCATTAACCATTGCTCTTACACGGCCGTATGTGTTTCCAACTACGAGTGCGTCCCCAACATGCAGCGTTCCATTTTGTACAAGTAGCGTAGCAACTGGCCCTTTACCTTTATCAAGCTCTGCGTCAATAACAGTACCAGATGCATTGGCATCAGGATTCGCCTTCAATTCTTCCACTTCAGCAACAAGTAATACCATTTCAAGGAGGTCATCGATTCCATCGTGCTTGATTGCCGAGATATTAACAAATATTGTATCTCCACCCCAGTCCTCAGGTATCAACTCATATTCCGTCAATTCTTGCATGACTCGGTCTGGATTCGCTGTTTCTTTATCCATTTTATTCACAGCAACGATAATTGGAACCTCTGCAGCCTTCGCGTGATTAATTGCTTCAACGGTTTGAGGCATGACTCCATCATCCGCTGCAACAACTAAGATAGCAATATCCGTTACTTGTGCACCACGTGAACGCATGCTTGTGAAAGCTGCGTGTCCAGGTGTATCAAGGAATGTGATTTTCTTATCATTTACTTCAACTTGATAAGCTCCGATATGCTGAGTAATTCCCCCAGCTTCTCCTGCAGTTACCTTTGTTTGACGGATAGAATCTAAGGTCGTAGTTTTACCATGGTCAACGTGTCCCATAATAGTAACGACAGCTGGCCTTTCTTTTAGATCCTCTTCTTTTTCTTCTACTTTATACTTTTCAAAATCAGTATCTTCTAACACA
This sequence comes from Oceanobacillus luteolus, assembly GCF_023715655.1. GTDB lineage: Bacteria > Bacillota > Bacilli > Bacillales > Amphibacillaceae > Oceanobacillus > Oceanobacillus luteolus. Next base: position 356,771 of record NZ_JAMBON010000001.1, read on the forward strand.
ATTTCTTTCTCGACTTCCACACCATATTCACTGCAGATCAATTCAATGGTATCGTCGTCCAAGTCCTGGTTTTTCGTAGCCATTACTCCCATGAACATGAGCTTTTTAATGATTTCAGATTCTTTCTTATGCAGCTTGCTTGCAAGATCACTTACAGTTAAAGTGCTGCTATATGTGATTTTGTCAGGTGTTAAATCAGGTGCAGGTTGAACTTGTTGCTGTCTGCCTCTCTGATTACCTTTTCTTCTCTTTTGATTATGATTTCGATTTCTGTTGTTGTTAGGTTTACTTTGCTTGTTTTGCTCTTTTTTCCCTGTCATTTGTTGGCTCCCTTTATTAATTTGTTTCTTCTCAGAAGACTTAGGCCGTTCAGATTTAGCCTGATTGGATTGTGAATTACTCTTCTGTTTAGTTTCTCCTTGGCTTTCTTGCGGGTTAAATTTTTTATCGAGTAACTTTATTGTATTCTCTGAAATTGTAGACATATGATTTGTTACTTCAACTTCCATATCTTTCAGATGGTTTATTACTTGTTTACTCGTCAAGTTATTCTTTTTGGCATATTCATATACACGCATTTTAGTCATACATTCACCCCCGAAATTGATTACCCAAAGAACGATTTAATTTTCTTTGCAAATCCTGCATCAAGAATAGCGATCGCAACCCTCTGGGATTTGCCTATTGCATGGGCTATTGTTTCCCGATCCTCATCCACAATGATATATGGAACCTTATAATAGGTGCATTTATCCGTTAATTTCTTTTTCGTTTGCTCACCGGTGTCTTTTGCAAGGATGACTAGCTTTGCTTTTTGACTTCGTACATCTCTTAATATTGCATCTTCACCAGTGGAACACTTGCCCGCTCGGAAGGCAAGTCCGAGTAGATTCAAATAATTTTTCATTCATTTGTCCCCACAAGTTTCCTTAACTCTTCATAGATTACTGGGTCAATTTCTGTGTTCAACACACGGGATAGGACGTTCGTTTTTTCTGCCTTATCAATTACTTCTAAACTTCCAGTCAAATAAGCACCCCGTCCGTTTTTCTTACCTGTCGGATCGACAAAAACTTCCCCTTCTTTATTGCGTACGATGCGGATCAATTCTTTCTTCGGCCGCATTTCACCTGTAACGACGCATTTTCTTTCTGGAATCTTACGTTTTGTTGCCATATTCTTTCCCCCTATTCAAATAAATCATTATCATTCATTGAATAAGTTTCGTCTTCCACGGTGTTATCTGTTTCTTCTGTTAATAGCCCTTGATTTCTAGCTTCCGTTTCACTCTTAATATCGATTTTCCAACCGGTTAATTTTGCAGCTAATCTCGCATTTTGGCCACGTTTACCAATAGCCAATGAAAGCTGGTAATCAGGTACGATCACCGTTGTCGCTTTTTCTTCTTCATTCACGATCACTTCAATTACCTTAGAAGGGCTAAGTGCGTTAGAGACATATACAACAGGATCTTCATCCCATTCCACGATGTCGATTTTCTCACCTTTCAATTCATCTACGATTGCTTGGACTCGCTGACCTCTTGGTCCGACACATGATCCAACTGCATCTACGTCCGGATTATCTGCATAAACTGAGATTTTCGAACGGTCACCAGCTTCTCTTGCAACCGATTTGATCTCTACTACTCCATCGTAAATTTCAGGGACTTCCATTTCAAATAGACGTTTTAAAAGTCCAGGATGCGATCTAGAAATATAAATCTGTGGACCTTTGCTTGTATTTTCAACCTTTGTGACATAAACTTTGATTCGATCATGGATATTGTATTCTTCTGTAGGCATTTGTTCAGCTTCAGCAAGTTTTGCTTCAATTTTACCTAAATTAATGTAAACGAATCTTGGGTCTTTACGTTGGATAATGCCTGTCATTACGTCATCTTCCCGATCAACGTATTCTGAATAGATCACACCGCGTTCAGCTTCTCTTACTCTTTGAGTTACAACTTGTTTAGCTGCTTGAGCGGCAATACGTCCAAAGTCCTTCGGTGTCACTTCAACCTCAATTACATCGTCAATTTCATAATTGGGGTCAATTTGTTTCGCTTCTGAAAGTGAAATCTCTTGTTGTGTATCCTCCACTTCATCGACAATTGTCTTTCTGGAGAATACCTTCATTGTTCCTTTTTCTTCATTAAGCTCTACGCGCACATTAGTGGCAGACTTAAAGTTTTTCTTATAGGCTGAAATTAAAGCAGCTTCAAGAGCTTCTATCAATATTTCCTTCTCAATGCCTTTTTCCTCTGCCAAAAATTCAATTGCATCAAACAACTGACTACTCACTTCATAATCCCCCTTATTAGAACATTACAGCTAATCTTGCTTTAGCTATTTTTTCATATGGTATGTCAATCTGTTTTTTCATTGTCTTCACTTTGTATTCAATGGTGAGCACATCATCTTCAAGTTTTTTTAAAATGCCCTCGTACGATTTCTCACCATTAATTGGTTCATACAACGTTACATAGACGTTTTTACCGACACTGTCAGCAATATCCTGTTTTGTTTTTAATGGCCTTTCAGCACCAGGTGAAGAAACTTCGAGAAAATAGGCCTCTTTAATCGGATCAGTTGCATCAAGCTTTTCACTGAGTTTTTCCGACACCATCCCACACTCTGTGATATCTACACCACCTGGTTTATCAATAAACACACGAAGGAACCAGTTTTTACCTTCCTTCACATATTCAATATCAACTAATTCCAAGTCATTTTCTACTAAAATTGGTTTAACAAGTTCTTCTGTTGTTTCAATTACTTTTGAACCCATCGTCATCCTCCTTCTACAAGCCTATATTCCTTATTATGTACAAGTTTAATCTTTTTCATATTTAAAGTGACAATATAAAACCCTAGCCTAATATAAAGGGGCTAGGGACAAAAATTAAAGAATAAGTTCTTAAGAAGAAGGAGTGGGTTATCACCCACTCCTTAAACGTTCAATCGATACTTTCCGAAAATTAGTATACCATAGGTAAAATATGTTTGCAAGTAGTCTACTGGAATATGTTAAAACAGAGATAATTGGTTCTTCTCTTCCATACCCTCCAAAGCACCATGCTGTTCTAGATACTCTAACACTGATTTTCCAATCCTGCTACGTTCCTGTAAATCTTCCTTGGATAAAAATTCTCCATCTTTTCTTGCTTCAACTATATTTAATGCAGCGTTTGTTCCAAGTCCATCTACAGCATTAAACGGAGGAAGAAGCGAGTCACCATCTACGATAAACTCAGTAGCACTTGAGCGGTACAAATCAACTTTTTGGAAAGAGAATCCACGTTCACACATTTCCAAAGCAACTTCTAACACGGTTAGAAGTGACTTTTCTTTAGGTGAAGCATCATTTCCTTTTACGGTTATGGATTCGATTCGTTGTCTAAGTGCTGCCGAACCTTTTATCATCGTATCAAGTTCAAAGTCGCTTGCCCTAACTGTGAAGTAAGCGGCGTAGAAAAGAATTGGATGATGTACCTTGAAGTACGCAATCCGGATCGCCATCAAAACATATGCAGCTGCGTGGGCTTTCGGGAACATATATTTAATCTTTTTACAGGACTCAACGTACCAATTCGGCACATCGTTCTTTCTCATTTCTTCAATCCATTCATCCTTGAGTCCTCTGCCTTTACGTACGGACTCCATGATGGTAAATGCTAAAGCTGGTTCTAACCCTTTTTGCATTAAATAAACCATAATGTCGTCACGACAACCAATTACATCTGACAACTCACATATACCATCATTAATCAATTCTTGCGCATTCCCTAACCATACATCGGTACCATGCGATAGACCTGAGATAATCAGAAGTTCCGCGAATGTGCTAGGTTTCGTATCTTCCAGCATTTGCCTTACGAACTTCGTACCGAATTCAGGCACCCCTAAAGTTCCTGTTTTACAATTGATTTGTTCTGGAGTCACTCCTAAAGATTCTGTACCCGAGAATATTTTCATCACTTCGGGATCATCTGTCGGAATGTCTTTTGGATCGATACCACTGAGGTCTTGAAGCATACGAATTACGGTCGGATCATCATGTCCCAGAATATCAAGCTTCAACAGATTCTCATCAATAGAGTGGAAGTCAAAGTGAGTTGTCTTCCATTCACTTTTTCTATCATCAGCTGGATACTGGATTGGAGTAAAATCATATATTTCCTTATCGTCAGGTACAACAATGATTCCTCCCGGATGTTGCCCAGTTGTCCGTTTTACACCGGTACAGCCCTGAACAAGCCTGTCAATCTCTGCCCGTTTAATTTTTAGATTATTATCATTCGCATAACCTTTCACATATCCATAAGCTGTTTTTTCTGCAACGGTACCGATTGTTCCCGCACGATAAACATAGTCTTCTCCAAACAGCTCTTTTGTATAGTTATGCGCCCTTGGTTGATAGATACCGGAGAAGTTCAAATCAATATCAGGCACTTTGTCTCCTTTAAAACCTAAGAAGGTTTCAAACGGGATATCTTGTCCGTCTTTAGCTAAATTTTCTCCGCATTCTGGACATGCTTTATCAGGTAAATCAAACCCACTCGCATAGGATCCATCGGTAATAAACTCATGATACTGACACGAAGGACATATATAGTGTGGCACTAATGGGTTTACTTCTGTAATTTCTGTCATCGTGGCAACGAAAGAAGAACCAACGGAACCACGTGAACCTACAAGATAACCATCATCCAATGATTTTTTCACCAGTTTATGGGAAATCAAGTAGATAACCGCAAATCCATTACCGATAATACTGTCTAATTCTTTCTCTAAGCGGTCTGTTACTATCTTTGGTAAATCTTCACCATAGATTTCCTTCGCTTTTGTATAACATAACTCCCTCATCTCTTCTTCAGCGCCTTCAATCGTCGGTGCAAATAATCCATCTTTTATTGGAGAGACATTTTCAAGGCGATCAGCTAATTCTTGAGTGTTGCTCACTACAATTTCATAGGCTTTCTCTTTACCAAGGAATGTAAAACAATTTAACATTTCATCCGTTGTCCGGAACGGAGTATTTGGCAATGAATGTCTGTTTAATGGGTTTCCAGCCTGTGAACGGATTAAAATTTGACGATATTGCTGGTCATTTTCATTCAAATAATGGACATTACCAGTTGCCACTACAGGCTTATTCAATCTACTTCCTAAATTTACAAGCTTTTTAATAATATCTATGATTTGTGCTTCATTTTGAACCAATTCTTTTTCAATTAAATGTGTGAAGTTCTCAGGTGGCTGCACTTCAATGTAATCGTAAAACTCGGCTACCTTTTCCGCTTCATCCTCAGATTTTTGCATCATTGTTTCGAAAACCTCGCCTTGGTCACAAGCAGTACCAATCAGTAATCCTTCACGATGACTTTCTAAAACAGAACGCGGGATACGCGGTACTCGATAGAAATAATTAATATGTGCATAAGAAACAAGCTTATATAAGTTTTTAAGACCTGTGTCATTTTGAGCGATAATTGTACAATGGAACGGACGCGAACGTTGGTAGGCATCTCCCTCACCCATATGATCATTTAACTTATTGTGGTTCGTTATACCTTGTTCAAGCAATTTATTTACTAATTTCCATGTCAAATATCCAGTTGCTTCAGCGTCATAAATTGCACGGTGATGTTGCGTCAATTCGATATCCAAATGCTTACATAATGTATTTAGACGGTGATTTTTCAATTGTGGAAGTAGAAATCTTGCAAGTTCTAATGTATCAATAACAGGATTTTCCACTTTCCCTAGTCCGATTTTCTCGAATCCCTGGTTAATGAATCCAATATCAAATGTTGCGTTATGGGCCACTAAAATATCTTCGCCCATCCATGTGTGGAAATCTTTTAAGACGTCGTCAACTTCTGGTGCGTCTTGGACCATTTCATCCGTAATGCCGGTCAGATTAATTGTTGTTTCTGATAGGGCATGATGGGGATTCGCAAAAGATTCGAAACGATCGACAATCTCACCTTGCTGTATCCTGACGGCAGCCAGCTCAATAATCGTATCGTATACAGCTGAAAGTCCTGTTGTCTCTACGTCAAAGACTACAAAGCTTGCTTCCTCCAATTCAATATCTTTCGGATTGTATGCAATAGGCACACCATCATCCACTAAGTTTGCTTCCACACCGTATATCACTTTTATACCGTGTTTTTTACTTGCTGCATAAGCTTCAGGAAAGCCTTGTACACCAGCGTGGTCTGTAATTGCCACAGCTTTATGTCCCCAATTTGCAGCTTGAGCAACTAATGCACTTGGCGATACAACCGCATCCATTTGACTCATCGTAGTATGGGCATGAAATTCCACCCTTTTTTCATCTTCGGGTGCAGTATCTTCCCGCTCTTTCACTTCTACTTGTTGAATATCATTCGCCATCATAGCTAATTCATTGGAGTACATATCTGTTTGAATGCTTCCTCGAGCCTTTATCCACATTCCCTTCTTGGCAGCTTTGAACTTTTCTGCATCTTCTTCCCCACGCGAGAACATTTTAATCTCTAGGGAATCGGTATAATCTGTCGCTTTCAAGATAAGCAGGCTTCTACCTGACCTCAGTTCTCTTATTTCACAGGAGAAGACATATCCTTGTATGGTAACTTTTCTTTCCTCGTCCTGAATATCTTCCATCGCCATAGGTTCATCAGGGATACGGTATCCAAGCAACAGAGGTTTATTTTCATCCTCTACACGGGCTTGATCACGTTTCTCCTTTTCTTTCACCGTTTTCATGACGATTTGTTTATCTTCCTGAGCAGTCTGCTCTCTAAACCGTTCAATTTCCACTAAGTTATTGTCCACTTTCAATTCAAGCAGCAAATGAGGAGCACCAATACTTGAGAAATATTCTTTCATCGCATCACTTAAACGGTTTTTTAAAGCCTGTGCTTCTGCTTCGTTTCTAACAGTTAACATAATCTTATTATTGTTTACTTCCGGTTTTTGTTGGGCGACTAACTCTCTATACGCAGGCGATAGTGGAGGTAGGTTTTGTAGAAAATCTTTCCAATAGCTTGTAAAATTATCTTCCGTTATATTTGTATTTCCAGTTTCTATCGTTAGATTCACTTTTGCGATATCTTGGAAAGCTTCGGTTAGTTTCAAACGGAAAACTTCATATACTTGAAAAGGAAGGATAGAATCTAAATATATATTAAAATGCCAGGCTCTAGTATTTTTTATCACTACTAATTTATTTAAAAAACTATTTGAAAAATGATCCATCATATCTTGAGGCATGTCTATCTGCTCAAGTAGGATATTCATTTTCTCACGTTTGGATAAATCCATTACTTCTCCTCCCCTTTGATAATAGTCCATTCTATATAATAAAAAGTAACACTTCTTCAGCGAGGTTTTGCATAGCCCACTAATGCGTAATAAAACCCTTGCTCTCTATTATAAGACAAGGGTTTCTGATTTTGTACCTTTTTAATTGAATTTGTCGTTTTGTGGGTTTTGCTTTGAACTTTCTATTGGAAGTATCGCCTTGTGGGGCCTCACCAATGCCTCTCATCCTCCAGGCGTCTTTGGTGTTTCGGGGCTTTTCCGAAATGTAACAATAGCCAAATTTAAATAATGCGATAACCATTCACTTATAAACTTTTTAAAACAAACTCTAGAATACATAGTCACTTTATATCAAATAAAATTCAATCATATTAATAATAGAATAACTGTGAGCAGTCCAAATACCTCGAGACTCCTGCGGGAGCAGAGGCCTAATGGAACCCACAGAGCGCTTGCGCTCGAAGAGGCTCCACAGCCGCCCGCGGAAAGCGAGAGGTATTTGGACTGCGGACTGTGATAGAACCAATTACAAGAATAGGCGTTGGATGTCATTCCATGTTACGACAAGCATGAGTAGCATGAGGAATACAAAGCCTACGAAGTGGAAAAGTCCTTCTTTTTCAGGTGGGACTGGTTTGCCACGTAATAATTCAATTCCCACAAACAATAATCTTCCACCATCAAGCGCCGGTAGAGGCACCAAGTTGATGACCCCTAAGTTTACACTAAGCATTGCTGTCCATAGTAAGAAATTCCAAAAGCCGGTTTGAACTATTTGATCAGTTGCATCATAAATCCCAACTGGACCTGATAATAATTCAATTGAAACCTGCCCTGTAACTAACATCATTAAATTTGTGAGTATTAGTTTTGTGGTATCGAAAGTACGTTCAAACCCATTTGTAATTGTACCAATGACAGACTTTTCATATGCAGGATATACACCTAGCTGTCCTATTTGAATCGGCTCACCAACTTCGTTTACCGATTCAACTTCATTCGGAATGACTACAATCTGCTCTTCTTGACTGTCTCGTAAAACGGTCATTTGCAATTCTGTAGATGGATTTTCCCGAATGATGGAAGTAAATTCCTCCCAAGTTGAAATAGGAGTATCATCAATACGGACAACTTCATCTCCAGTTACAAAACCCGCTTCATCTGCCGGGGAATCCTCAATAATTTCTCCCATTCGAGCTTCTTCCACCTGTGTCCCTTGAACAATACCAAGAATGATAAAAATAAAGATCGCAAGCAAGAAATTCATCATTGGACCCGCAAATAATTGCATTGCCCGCTGTCCAGGTGATTTGGAAGCGAATTGTCTGTTGTACGGAGCTATTTGAGTTTCTCGCTCATCCATAATAAAGAAAGCTTTTTCGTCCACCTGGAATGTAAGCTTCGTATCTTCATCATCAAGTTCATATCCCTCGATGATCAATTCATGATCCAAATCCACCCGTTCAACTTCAATAACTCTTGCGTGTGGATGCTTATCCTTATTATTTACAATAATCTTGTCTATTTTATTGTTCTCATTAAACTCAATTCCAATATGATGTCCAGGTTTTAATTCAATAATTTCAGGGTCTTCACCTGCAACACGCACATATCCACCTGCTGGAATGAGTCGTATGGTATACAATGTTTCATTTCTCGTAAAAGAAAAGACTTTAGGACCAAATCCGATTGCAAACTCACGAGCCAACATTCCGGCCCGTTTGGCAAAAATCAAGTGTCCCCATTCATGGACAAACACAAGCAGGCCAAACATAAAAATAAATGCGATAACTGTGGTCAAATGAAGCACCTCTCTCAATCTAAAATCTATTTCTTACTTCTTCAACTTACTCTATACTTTAATTGCATTTTTTTCATCTAAATGAATTGGATTAAATGTAAGAAAGGCAGAACAAAAAGCAGGCTATCGAAACGATCTAATATACCACCGTGTCCTGGCAGTAGTTTACCGGAGTCTTTCACTCCATAATTCCGTTTAAACGCAGATTCCACTAAGTCACCAACTTGTCCTACTATCGAGGCGAAAATTGATACGATGATGACAATAACTAGTGAATGGGGAAATGGCTGTATCAAATGGAAAATAACTGCAACTATTACAGCAGCAAGGATACCACCAATTGCACCCTCTACCGTTTTGTTCGGACTAATGTCTGGCCAAAGTTTCCTTTTCCCCAATGCCCTACCTACAAAATATGCACCTGTATCTGTTGCCCATATAATAAAAAATGCAAATAGAATATTGCTGAAGCCTTGTGTTCCCAGTCTTGTCTCAACCAAGAAATAAAAGCCTATTCCAACATATAATGTTGTCAACAGAACAAATCCTGCTTCATCAAACGTGAATTTATTGCGGACTAATACAGTATAAGCGAGTAGAAATAAAATAATGACAGTATATATGTCAGTTATCGATAGAAAACCTATTGGAAATATAGCTGACTGGTCCGGTAAAAGGATAAGCCATAATCCTATCATCCCTATAAGTCCCGGAATAGAAACGAGCGGGATGTGTCTCATCCGGAGCAGCTCCATTAATCCTATCGTTGCAATCAAATAAATAAATAGTGTGAACGGCAGGTCTCCAATGATTACAATTGGCAGGAATACAATTAATGCTAGTATTGCAGTTATAATGCGTTGCTTCATATACCTTTCATCACCTTAAATACCTCCGTAACGTCGTTTCCTTTTTTGATAATCCTGTATAGCTTCGTTAAATATATTTTCATCCATATCAGGCCAAAGTACATCCGTGAACCAAAATTCACTATATGCCAATTGCCAAAGCAAGAAATTGCTTAATCGTTTCTCGCCACTTGTACGTATTAGTAAATCTGGATCAGATAAACCATCCGTGTAAAGATATTTTGAAAACATTTCCTCATTTAATGAATCAAGTGTAACTTTGTTTCCATAAATATCGTCCATTATTTGTTTAATTGCTTGCATTATTTCGTATCTGCTACCGTAATTCAAGGCGAAATTCAGCAAAAGACCATCATTATCTTTTGTTTTGTTTTTTGCATATTGTACTGCTTTCTGTGTATGTGCAGGGAGTGCGTCGAAATCTCCAATCGTTTCCACACGAACGTTATTTTCCATCAACTCAGGAAGATAAACATGTAGAAATTCTTTTGGTAACTTCATGATGAAGTCGATTTCTGATTTGGGGCGATTCCAATTTTCTGTGGAAAAGGCATACAAAGTTAATATTTTAACCTTTGATTGATTTGCAGCCCGAACGACTTTCATGACTGCTTTCACACCTTCTTTATGCCCAGCTACCCTAGGTAATCCGCGTTGCTCTGCCCAACGTCCATTTCCATCCATTATAATGGCTACATGGTTTGGGACATTATCGGAAAAACTCACCATTGGGTTTCTTTGCTGCTTGCTTTTAATAAAAGGTATTTTCATAGACATCTCAGGTCCTCCGAATTTCTTGATTTCGTCATATCCTTTTAGATGCATAATGTAAAGGAAAGAAAAGACATTTCATATTTTGAACTTTATTTACCAATTATATGCGAGTATAGCCTATTTCATTATTCATATCAGAAAGAAGCGTTTCGATATATTATGTAAATCATTCTCATTATAACGGTTTACTCATAAGAATACAAAAGCCCCCTTTATCAAAAGAGGGCTATTTCAAATTTTACACGTTTTGCAACTAATAATAAAGTGTTATTGCGTTAAACTTCCATTATTTCTTTTTCTTTTTCTTTTGCAAGCTGTTCAATTTTTCCGATGAACTGATCGGTTTCTTTTTGCACATCATCTTGTAGTTTACGTAGTTCATCTTCGGTAATCTCAGATTGCTTTTCTAAAGCTTTTAATTGGTCATTTGCATCTCTGCGAATATTTCGAACTTGAACCCGTGATTCCTCAGCAAATTTCCCGACAACTTTCACCAGTTCTTTTCTTCGTTCTTCTGTTAGTGCAGGAATATTGATTCGAATGACATTTCCATCATTGGATGGTGTAAGTCCAAGATCTGCCTTTTGAATTGCTTTCTCGATTTCTCCAAGCGCTGTTTTATCATAAGGCGTTACAACTAGCAGACGAGCTTCCGGTGCTCCGACAGATGCAAGTTGATTCAATGGGGTAGAAGCACCATAATAATCAACAAACACACTGTCCAATAGGCTGGGATTCGCTCTTCCAGCTCTTACAGTAGCCAAGTTTCTGGAGAATGCTTGAACAGCCTGTTCCATTTTTTCTTTCATTTCTGTGAAAACAGTATTTGACATCGTCTTATTTCCCCCTTATTGTTGTTCCAATTGTTTCGCCTTCTACAACTTTCAGGATGTTCCCTTCTTCTGTAATAGAGAAGACGATTAAAGGAATATTATTATCCATGCATAATGATGAAGCTGTGGAATCCATTACCCCAAGCCCTTCATTTAACATGTCCATATAAGATAGTGTATCATATTTAACTGCATCTTTATTAATCAATGGGTCATCGGAGTAGACACCATCCACATTGTTTTTAGCCATTAAAATTACTTCCGCTTCAATTTCAGCAGCTCTAAGTGCAGCAGTTGTATCTGTAGAAAAATAAGGATTTCCTGTACCAGCGGCAAAAATGACAACACGCTTTTTCTCCAAGTGGCGAATTGCTTTTCTTCTTATGTACGGCTCTGCAACCTGGCGCATCTCAATGGATGTCTGGACTCTTGTTGGAATTCCAATTGTCTCTAGGCCGTCCTGTAATGCAAGTGAGTTCATAACCGTAGCTAGCATCCCCATATAGTCTGCAGACGCACGGTCCATTCCTACTTCACTACCGACTTTTCCTCTCCAAATATTGCCCCCTCCAACAACGATGGCAACTTCTACCCCAAGGTCTACAACCTCTTTTACTTGTCTCGCAATTGACCGGATAACCTTTGGATCTATTCCATTACCTTGGTCTCCACTCAATGCTTCTCCACTTAATTTCAACACAATTCTTCGGTACTTTGCTGTTGTCATAGTAACCTCCATAGCAATCGATATTATTATGAATGAATTACTCTAATTCATACGGTGTTGTATAAAAACATGGTAAAATAGGGAACGATACGTTCCCTATTTTAGTTTACTTTTTAATTTGGCTCATAACTTCTTCAGCAAAGTTTTCTTCACGTTTCTCCATACCTTCGCCTACTTCATAACGGACAAACGTCTTAACAGTTGCACCTTTATCTGCTACAAATTTCTTCACTTTAACATCTGGATCTTTAACAAATGCTTGTTCAACTAGAACGATTTGCTCAAAGAATTTACCAAGACGGCCTTCAACCATTTTCTCAACGATTTTCTCTGGCTTACCTTCATTTAGTGCTTGTTGTTTTAGAACTTCACGTTCGTGATTCACTTCATTTTCCGGAACATCTTCACGGTTTACATAACGAGGGTTGATTGCTGCTGCATGCATTGCTACATCTCTAGCAACTGCTTCATCATTTGTGTTTTCCAATACAGCAACTACACCAATTCTTCCTCCCATATGCAAGTAAGAACCGAAAACATCATTATCGGTTTTCTCAAAAATTGTGAAACGACGTAGAGAGATTTTTTCACCAATTGTAGAGATAGCACGAGTGATGACTGCTTCTAGTGTTTCGTCACCTTCAACTTTAGTTTCTAGTGCTTCTTCAACTGTTTCAGGCTTTTTATTTAATAGTGCTTTACCAATTTTTCCAAGTAACTCAAGGAACATTTCATTTTTCGTAACGAAGTCTGTTTCACAGTTTACTTCAAGTAAAACTGCTGTGTTGCCATCGATTTCAACATGTGTAAGACCTTCAGCTGCAATACGATCTGCTTTTTTAGCAGCAGATGCCATACCTTTTTCACGTAGAAAATCAATAGCTTTATCAATATCACCATTTGTCTCTTGTAGTGCTTTCTTACAATCCATCATACCTGCACCAGTTTTTTCACGAAGTTCTTTAACCATTTTAGCTGTAATTGCCATTGTTATATCCTCCTTCAAATCATAAAGTGAATCTTCTTTTAACCAGGTTCTACTTCCCCGTATTAACGGGCAATACTGAATGCTGTGGCTACTATGTATTTGTAGCATCTCCAAATATATTTGGAACTTACAGCCAGTTCACCTGAAACAAAGCTTTTTCTTTAAAAAAAGGTGATAAAAGGTAATTATCCTCTTATCACCCTCATCATTTTAAAAATTACTCTTGAGTTGAGGCTTCTACTTCAGCTTCCACTTCAGTTTCTTTTTCTGTTGCTTCTTCAACTGGAGCTTCAACTTCTGCAGTTTCTTCACCTTGTTTACCTTCTAAAATAGCATCAGCGATTTTACCAGTCAACAATTTAACTGCACGAATTGCATCATCGTTAGCTGGGATCACATAATCAATTTCATCCGGGTCACAGTTTGTATCAACAATACCAATGATCGGTATATTTAATTTGTGCGCTTCTGCAATTGCAATACGCTCTTTACGTGGGTCAATAACGAATAAAGCATCTGGAAGCTTCTTCATTTCTTTGATTCCACCTAAGAATTTTACAAGACGTTCTTTTTCTTTTAGAAGAAGTGTTACTTCTTTTTTAGGAAGTACTTCAAATGTACCGTCTTCTTCCATTCTTTCAATTTGTTTTAATCGTTCGATACGTTTACGGATAGTCTCGAAGTTAGTAAGTGTTCCACCTAACCAACGTTGGTTAACATAGAACATTCCTGAACGGATTGCTTCATCACGAACAGAATCCTGTGCTTGTTTCTTTGTACCTACGAAAAGAACTGTTCCGCCATTAGCCGCTAATTCTCTTACATAGTTGTATGCTTCATCAACCTTTTTAACTGTTTTTTGCAAGTCGATGATGTAGATGCCGTTACGCTCAGTGAAGATGTATTTCTTCATCTTTGGATTCCAACGGCGTGTCTGGTGACCGAAATGTACACCAGCTTCAAGTAATTGCTTCATTGAAATTGCTGCCATTTTAAATTCCTCCTAAGGGTTTTATATTTTCCTCCGACCAGTTCATTTCCACTTATAGACCATTGGCAGTGGCACCTTACAAGTGAATCCCCAATCGTGTGTTTTGCCTTGCCTTCATTCGACAAGAGTTTTACACCAGAAATTAATATATCATAACTGGGGCGCGGAAGCAAGTTTATCTATAAAATAAATTTACTGATTATAAAGCTTTATAATCAATTCCGCCTCCGTTTTACCACAATTTAAGGTTTTTGCGATTTCCTCCACATTTTTTCCTGCGGCATATAATTGCAAAACTCGAGATTCTAGGGACGCTTCCACTTTATAACCAGAATCTGTACCCAATAGACGATCTATATCATCTTGTGGCTTCTCATTTTTTACAGGTACCCTCTGCTTATCCGAAGTTGATTCTTTCTTGATTTTTGATTGAATTTTCTTCTCTGACACAGGTTCCTTGTGATCTAATAATGCTTGCAGACGATTATTTTCCTCTTTAATTTCCGCTAAGGAGCGTTCCAGAGCTTGGACAATTTCATCAGAAGCAGTGTCGGATTCTGATGCCGGGATTTTTTTGACCAACTGGAAAATTGCCGCCAATGTGATTAAATGTAATAAAAAACTTATGATTAAAAGAAATGAAACCATATCAACGCCCCTTTAACCGTTATAGTCGATACGTTTTCCAAGAAAAGGATGCCTGGATGTTGCCCCTCCACTTTGCTTTCCGTATACATCTTGCTTTAAAGTATCAGAATTCTTTTCTAAAAAAGAATTGGTGTTTTCTAATTCCTGTATCCTGTTCCGTTTGATTTTATCCTCCTTGAGTTGCGAAGCTGTTAGGGTACTCTGAACATGTTCTCCTTGTTTATGCACTTGTTCTTGAATCTTACCTGAATCCTGCGTACGTGGTAATGCTACTTGCATTTCAATCGATTTTAGCCCCATTCCTCCACCGATCCTTTCCACTTACTGAACAAATCGTTTAGAACAATTGCTGAAGTTCTATTTCTTTCTGATATAAACTTAACTGAACATAATGATAATTGGAATGCATGATTCGCTTATATTTCCCGAAAGCCACAATAACATTTTCGTAAATATTATTTCTTACAGTTAAGCTTGATTTATTTTCGTCTCCTATATCAGCGTCCAATTCAGAAAGTCTTTCCTTTACACGATCAAGCTCCTCTGCAACCAGCTTCATAGAGTGCTTTTGCCGCAACTTCGAAATCCGGACCCTTGGATTCATTGGGTCTTTTACAGCCAGCTTGTCACCGAGTAATTTAAGTTTTAATTGCTTCTCTTCCAATTCTCGATGCTTTTTATTTAGGGATTCTATCGTATCTGCCATTATTTTATTTATCCCTAGATGAATTTCCGTCTTCGTATTTAATCTAGATCCGATATCTCTAGCTTCAATTGTTTTACCAGCAGATAATATTCCGCCTATAATATTCCCTTTTTGGGAATAAACATGACCGCATACTACACACTCGCTATGAAGGATGGAATTCTCGACGTATAGGTCCTTTCCAACTGATACTTTCGCCTGATTGATATATCCTATCTTTAGGTTATCCCCTGCCTGCAGGACCCCTTTATCTTGGCCGGCAATGCCCTCAGCAACATATATCGATCCTCCAGCAATAATTGTTGCCGCTTCCACCATGCCGAAAATTTTTATATCGCCTGCAGCTTTAACTGTGTAACCAGTTGGCACATCTCCATGAATAATCACGGTCCCTATAAAGTCAATATTACCGGTCTTCATCGATACCGTTTCGTTCACATGAAATTCAGGTAGTACTTGAATATGCTTCCCCTTTATACTGAATTGCCCATCTTCTGTAGCATAATAACAATTATCCAGAGCATTAAATACAACATTCTTCCCTGGTCTTAATACTACAGATTTCCCGGGAGGTGCTTTTACGACCTCCCCCATTACGTTCTTACCATCAATACCTGAAGTGGGTTCTGAAATTTTAGCCAGCTTTTGACCTTTCATCACCGAAGGAATTTTCATTACTTCTCGAAAGTTCCAGTTTTCACTTATCTGCATTTCTTGCTCTATATCCACAAGATATTCAATTTTACCGTCTATACCGTTTACAGGGGATAATCCTTTCGCAACGACAATAGGGTATTCCATGTCCGTCGGGTCCTCTGCCAACTGCGCGATTGCTTGATATTGGATACCGAACCTAACATTTGATGCAGTTAAAAAACTCTTCCAGATATCGATATCAACTTCCAACTTTTCCTCAAGCTCCAAAAACGGTTCCCTACAATCCACTTCCGCTATCATGTCTTTCTCTCTAAAATGAATTCGAAAATACTGCCGTAATCTTTCCAAATTGATTCCCCCAAGATAACGTTAATGCTCTGCAACCTTCGCTAGAATATCTTTCAGTTTATAAATTGCTTTTTTATGTATTTGTGAAATTCTAGAGGTAGTTAAATTTAATACTTCTCCTATTTCGGTCAATGTCAATTCATCGTAATAAAAAAGACTGATAACCATTTGTTCATTTTTATTTAGACTCTTCAAACCTTCTATCAGTTCTTGTTTTAATTCGTCTTTAGTCATGTTCTCTTCTGGAGAAGCTGCATTTACATCGGGAATGGTGTAACCAATACCTTCACTGAATTCTTGTTCTTTTTTCGGTTTTTCTTCAATTGATAATACATTTGAAAATAGAGCATCTCTGACAACGGATTCCACTTCATCTTCAGACATCTCTAAACGATTGCCAATTTCTTTTGATGTAGGTATCCGTTGTAATTCTTGTTCCAATTCCTGAGAAACCCGTTCAACTTTTTTCGCTTTTTCCCTTAAAGAGCGCGGAAGCCAGTCTTCCTTCCTTAAACCATCAATTATTGTTCCTTTTATTCGGAAGGAAGCATATGTATCGAATTTTAAGTTTCGCTCGAACTCAAACTTTTTAATTGCATCATATAGGCCGAGGAGACCAAAGCTTCTAATATCATCCTTACTCACATTGTTTGGTAAATGGCTGGAAATACGCTCTACATGATAATCAACTAAATATGTATAGTAATGAATGATTTCATTTAATGTCGCTTCATCTTCTTTTTCTTGCCACCGTTGCCAAAGTAACTGTTCATATGATGATTTTGAACTCATGGCTCTCCACTCCTTCCTAAATTCATGGATTGATCAAAACAGGAATCAAATTATTATTTCTTCCCTGTTTACTCTTCGGATTTTAAGTTTTGCAGTTGCTGGATCGAATTCTATTGTTCTCCCAATATTCCCTCCAACATCTTGAGCGATGACTGGAATCTTCAACTTATTCAACTCATTTAAGGACGCATCGATATTTCGAGGGCCAATACGCAATAAATCAGAACCAGAACTGAACTTAAACATTTCGGCACCACCAGCAATTTTCGCCTTCAAGGCATGCTTTCTAGCACCTATTTCTAATAAACGGTCCACCAGTACCGGTATAGCTGTATCTGCATACTTATATTCATTTATTGATTTTTGTTTTGTAACACTGGAATCTGGCAACAAAATATGGGCTAATCCCGCAACTCTCTTTTGTTCATCATAGATGACAATTCCTACACAAGATCCAAGTCCTAAAGTACGTATCGTATTTGGTTCCCTGACCGTATTCAAATCAGCTATCCCAACTCTAACAACCGTTCCGACCTTATACATATTCTTTGATTCCTAGCGATGAAAATATTGTTTGCAGTGATTCTGGATGAGGTAACAAAAAAAGATTACCTTTCATGGTATTGTCACTATCTTCACTATTAACTTTTGAGTCAATTACAATTGCATAGTCTGAAACCTGCGAAATATCAATTAAACCATATGTAAGAATCGCTGCAGCCATATCTATACCCAAGTGCGGAACAGATGGTTGAAAATTCAGGTTTGTAAAATCAGAAAGAGCAGAAATATAAGATCCAGCAACTATATTCCCCACTTCTTCAAGTACAGAATAGTTAATTTTATTTGCGCTATTTTCATCCATTAAGGAAAATGTAGAATTATGTGTCATGGTTTGCACTAGTACTTCTGCTTCTTCAATGGAAAGAACAAAGAATACATGCAGAGGAGCATCACCAAAAACTCTAAAAAGAATCGCCACCACCGAAGCATCTGGACCACCGATTAAATCCATCATTTCATCAAATGTTACAATCTTTACTGTTGGAATAACCATATTGACCTTCTGATCTAACAGCTGTGATAAAGCCGTGGCAGCATTACCAGCTCCTATATTTCCAATTTCCCTTAAGGCATCAAATTGTATTGGAGATAAATTTTCATAGGTCATATCGCTCTTATCCTTCCGCTTTAACAGTCAATTGATGTTGTTCAGAAATAAGAACCTTTTCCAGGTTTAAAAGGATGATCAGTCGGTCATTTATTTTTACGACACCATCAATATAATCTACTGCTGCAGAACCTACAACTTCAGGATTCGGTTCGATACTGTCAACCGGCAAATCGATGACATCACTAGCCGCATCTACAATTATACCTACTTCCACCCCATTCACTGATACGATAATCATCCGCTGCTCTTCCGACACTTCCTTTTCTGCAATTCCAAATCGTAATCGAAGGTCGATGATAGGAATAACGACACCCCGCAAATTAATGACCCCTTTTACAAAGCTAGCTGTCTGGGGAACTCTTGTTATCGGATGCATTCTTTCAATCGCACCAACGTATTCTACAGGAAGCGCATATTCCTCATTTTGTAATTGAAATACTATTACCTTTTGATTTTCTAATAACGTATCTTCCATCTTTATCTGTCCTCTCTATGCTTTTACCGGCACCAAATACAGCTAACTAGCTCAAACCTTTCAAGTAGTGACCGATTTGGTTTAACGGCATTACTTCATCCACGAATTCGGTTTCCTTTGCAGCTTTAGGCATACCATAAATAACTGCTGTTTCCTCCGACTCGGAGATGGTGATCGCATCCTTGTCCATCCGTTTAATACTTCTGATACCCTCGGCTCCGTCACTACCCATTCCTGTCAGAACGATCGCTATTTTACAAGTCCGATTTAAAGTTGCAACAGAATCGAATAAAGCATCCACCGATGGACGATGATTATTTATAGGTTGTTCCTTGTTTAACTTGATGACATAACTTGTGCCAGCTTTTACAACAGTCATATGAAAATCACCAGGAGCGATATAAGCCGTACCTGCCCTGATAATTTCTCCGTTTACAGCTTCCTTTACATGAATACCTGATAAAGCGTCCAATCGGTCAGCCAGTGATTTTGTGAAATGCGGCGGCATATGTTGCACAATGAGAATTGGCATTGGATAATCCGCTGGTAAATCCTTCAAGATACGTTGGAGCGCTCTTGGTCCTCCAGTTGACGTACCGATTACAACGAAAGCATCTTTGGTTATATTTGGTGATGATTGTATCGTTAAACGATCAGGATTAACGAAACGTTTATTCATTTTACTTTGAGGGGACTGAAGAGTTGCATCTTTTGCCGCAATTACTTTAGAGATAATTTCTTCCTTAATCGATTCGATATCTAAGGAGATTTCCCCGGATGGTTTCATGATAAAATCAACCGCTCCGTTTTCAATAGCTCTAATTGTATTTTCGGTGCCACTACGAACCTCACTTGATAACATGATTACAGGTACAGGTGTCGTACGCATTATTTCTTCAAGTGCAGTTATACCATCTAATACAGGCATATTAACATCCATCGTTACAACATCAGGAGCCAGTTCTTTTACTTTACTAATACCATCCTCGCCATTCCTTGCTGTGCCAACGACTATCACACGTGGGTCACCTTCTAGAATATCTGTAAGCATTTTTCGCATAAAAGCAGAATCATCAATAACTAGTACACGAATTGGATTCATTAAATTTTACCTCTTAATAGATTTTTAAACCGGTCTAAAAATGCCGGTTGATAGGTTAATTGAATTTCATCACTATTGATAAGATAGTTGTCAGTCAATTGCCTTAAGGACTTTGCAGACGGCGCTTTTTTATTTAATAAAATATATGGAATTTGACGAATTACTGCTTCTGTTACATTTTTATCTTCCGGAATGATCCCTAAAGGATGAACTCTAATTTGCAAAAACTGTTGGACAACTTGCTGAAATTGTTTTAAACCGCTCCATTCATTACGGGATCGGGCACGGTTTAAAATAACATGTATTGGCATTTCCCCCCCATTGATTACAACTTGCTTTATCATGCTGTAAGCATCTGTAATCGAGGTCGGTTCACCAGTTGTGATAGTGATGCATTCATCAGCGGCAAGAATGAAGTATAAGCTTTCTTCAGTAACCCCTGCCCCCATGTCAAATATTATATAATCGTACACCTCTACCAGTTGCCTGTATTGTTCAAAAAAGAATTCCTTCTGTTGGTCACCCATTGTAATGAATTGACTTAATCCAGTCCCGCCAGCAATATATGATAAATTTCTTGGACCTTTTTCTAAAATCTCAAAGATAGATAGCTGGTCATTAAAAAGATCCACGATTGTTCTTTTCGGCTGCAATCCAAGTAGAATATTGATATTTCCCATACCAACATCCAAATCCACAATAACTACTTTCTTATCCCGATTTATCAATTCCAAAGAGAAATTCAAGGCGAAATTCGATTTTCCGACTCCACCTTTTCCACTAATGACAGCAATCGTCTTCGCCTGACTCTTTCTATATGAAAATGAAACACCCATTTTTCTTCGTAAATTTTCTGCCTGATCAGTCATTTTCCATTCTCCATTATCCATTCGCTTATACTTGCAGCAGTTGGTTGAACCAAATCATCTGGAACATCTTGTCCATTTGTCATATAGGCTATACCGATATTGTTCATCAAACTTATATTTAGAATACTACCGTATTGGCTGGTTTCATCGAGTTTGGTAAAGATTATTTCCTTCAGTGGAATCTCCTCGAACTGTATGAAAATATCTTGTAAATCCTTTGGCTTCGCAGTAAGAGATAACACCAAATAAGTGGCGATATGGTCTACGTTTCCCATCAGTTCTTTCAGTTGTTTGATATAGACAGGATTACGGAAGTTCCTACCTGCTGTGTCGACAAGGATAACATCATAGTTAGAAAGTTTTTGAATGGCTTGTTTGTAATCATCCACATTATAAGCAACCTCAACCGGGATATTAAGAATCCTGGCATAAATTTTTAATTGCTCAATAGCAGCAATTCGATACGTATCAGTAGTAATGAACGCCACTTTCTTCTGCTTTTTCAGCATAAGTTTAGCGGCAACTTTCGCAATCGTTGTTGTTTTGCCAACTCCTGTCGGTCCCACAAATTGTACAATTTTGTGTTTTCCGTTAATCCCCTCAGACTCCTTGTCTCTATATTTTTCAGCAATTACTCGTTTAACCTCTGCTTTTATTTCGTGTTGGGTCACTTCTTCTTTTTTACTTGCCAACAGTCGGACTGTATGTTGAATAATTTCATCAGCAAGCTTCGGATTGACTTCTTGGTCAATGAGCTGATGATAGGCTAGCTTATAATCTACCGGTATGTTTAATTCATTGTCAGCCGTTTCAAGTTTAATAACTTCCTTTAAGCTTCTGATTTCTTGAAGAATGGCAAGGTTAGAATCTACCTCTTCTTTTACTACAGGATTTATTGGAACTGTATCTGTTTTCCGATGCGTTGGTTCGTTCTTCGCATCTTTTATTAAGTCAGGATCTTTAGCTGCGATGACTTCTATTTTTTTCTTTTGAAACAAGCCAAGAAAACCTTTTTGTTTTATTTCTTTCGATTGAAGAATAACCGCATCCGATCCAAGATCTTTTCTAACCTCATTCATTGCTTCAGGCATGGAATCTGAGATATATTTTTTTACCTTCACGCAATATTCACCACCCCTAGACTTTGAACCTGCACATCTGGTTCTAGTTCATTATAGGATAAAACAATAACATGAGGAAGAAAACGGTCAAGCAACTGTTTCAAGTACATTCGAACTGCTGGTGAGCATAGTACAATTGCTGTTTCTTCCTGTAGTGAAACTTTCTCAGCTTCCTGATGTATGGTTGTAATAATTTCTTGCTGCTTATCTGGATCTAATGATAAAAAATTACCATGTTCGGTCTGCTGAATGTTCTCGGCAATCAGTTTCTCTACCTTTCCTGAAACAGTGATCACCGGCAGCGTCTTATCTTGTTTCATGTACTGTTTCGTAATTTGTGCAGATAAGGATTGTCTCACATACTCAGCCAGTAAATCTGTATCATTCGTCATTTTCGAAAAGTCAGCTAACGTCTCGAATATAACTGGAAGATTGCGGATGGAAACATTTTCTCTCAGTAACTTGGCAAGTACTTTTTGTACATCACCAACTGCGAGAGGCTCAGGCGTAACCTCTTCGACTAGTATCGGATGACTTTCTTTCAAGTGGTCAATAAGTTGTTTTGTTTCTTCACGGCCGAGCAATGTATGAGCATGACGTTTGATTACCTCTGTTATATGTGTAGAAACTACTGATGGAGGATCAACGACCGTATAACCTGAAAGTTCAGCCTCATCTTTAAATTCCTCGTTAATCCACTTTGCAGGCAAGCCAAATGCAGGCTCCTCCGTGTCAATGCCTTCAATCCCGTCGTCCTCCATATCAGGTGCCATTGCCAAATAGTGATCCAGCATCAATTCACCACCAGCAACTTCATTTCCCTTAATTTTCAGGCGATACTCATTTGGGTTCAATTGGATATTATCTCTGATTCGTACAACAGGTATAACCATTCCTAGTTCAATGGCCAACTGTCTGCGAATCATAATAATCCTTTCCAATAGGTCCCCACCCTGATTTGCATCGGCAAGCGGAATTAGTGCATAACCAAACTCAAATTCAATCGGATCCAGGTTAATTAAGCTGACCACATTTTCGGGGGCACGCAGTTCTGAGCTTTCTGCTTCATCCAGCTCATCTTCATCCAAATCAGTTGGAATATCAGGTTCTCTTTGCAGCATATAAGCTGTAAATGCTAGGACACCTGCTATCGTTGTTGTTAGAAAGAAATTAATCGGTGTTAACCCAAGTAGAAAAATCGTTCCGGCCGCTACATATAATAGCTTAGGATATTGAGTCATTTGAGTAACAACATCCGCACTTAGATTACTTCCGTCACTCGATCGTGTTACAACGATTGCTGTTGCTGTTGACATGAGCAATGCAGGAATTTGACTAACTAATCCGTCACCTACTGTCAGTCGGGTAAATAATTCAACGGATTCACCTATTGAGAGTCCCATCTGAACCATACCAATTATTATTCCAACGATAATATTGATTAAAACAGTGATAATGGATGCAATTGCATCTCCCTTAACGAATTTACTCGCACCATCCATTGACCCATGGAAATCCGCTTCTTTTTCAATTGTTTTACGACGCTCTTTAGCCTCTTGCTCCGTAATAAGACCAGCATTTAGATCTGCATCGACACTCATCTGTTTACCAGGCATCGAATCAAGAGAAAACCTTGCTCCTACCTCAGAAACACGTTCGGCACCCTTAGTAATTACAATAAAGTTGATAATAACAAGGATAATGAACACCACAAAACCAACAAGCGGATTATCTCCGATTACGAAAGAACCAAATGTTTCGACCACTCCACCAGCATCCCCTTCAGAAAGGATTGCTCTTGTAGTGGAAACATTCAAACCTAACCTGAACAAAGTCACCAGTAAGAGGAGGGTTGGAAAGACGGAGAATTGAAGGACATGCGTCGTATTCATCGCCACTAAAATTACTAAAAGCGAAATACTGATATTCGTAAGGATAAGTACACTTAAAACTCCTCCCGGAAGCGGGATAACTAGGATTAAAATTATTAAAATAACACCCATTAATACGGTTAAATCACGTGCCTTCATGTGTGATGTCTCTCCTCCAAAAATTACACTTTATTCTCTAATTGGTAAACATAAGCCAGAACTTCTGCTACAGCTTGATAAAATTCTTCGGGTATAGATTCCCCGATTTCAACCATGCCGTATAGAGACCTGGCAAGTGGTTTATCCTCTACGGTAACGACTTGATGCTTTTCAGCAATTTCTCTAATTTTAAGTGCGGTTCTATCCATACCTTTAGCTACTACATATGGTGCTAATGCCTTTTCTTCATCATATTTTAACGCTATTGCATAATGGGTCGGGTTGGTGATGACTACATCAGCTTCTGGCACTTCAGCCATCATACGTCTGGTAGCCATCATACGCTGTTGTTCTTTAATCTTAGATTTGATGAGTGGGTCACCCTCCATATTTTTATACTCATCCTTTATATCCTGTTTTGACATACGCATATTTTTTTCAAAGTCATAGCGCTGATATAAATAATCGAGTACTGCCAAAAATAAAAGTGCCGCCGTAGCAGCAAACCCCATAATGATAGCTATCCGGCCAAATAATGACAAAGCATTCTCAGCATTTTTAAATATAAGCATGAGCACTTCATCTTTATACAACCAAATGACAACAAAGGTGATTGTACCAATAAACGTGATTTTTAATAATGATTTTAACAATTCCACTAACGCTCTTACAGAAAAAATCCGCTTAGCACCTTGAATTGGATCCAATCTCTTCAAATCAAATTTAAGCGGCTCCGTCGACAATAAGAAGCCCCTGGTTTGAATTAAATTTGAACTGATTCCGGCAATGATTGCAAGCAGCATAATAGGCGCAAGGATTTTTGCTGCCTCCAAACTTGCCCCATTGAATACATAAGCAACAGATTCACTCGTAACATCCCAGTGTATCAAGTTCGTGAATGCTTCAATAAATAATAATGTCATCGTCTCCAACATAAAACCGCCAAAAATGAACAGAGCAAACAAACAAAATGTCAACAAGATAACGGTATTTATATCCTGACTTTTTGCGACTCTTCCTTTTCTCCGCTCATCCTGCCGTTTTTTCGGGGTCGCTTTTTCGGTTTTTTCACCTGAAAAAAACTGTAGATCCATCTTCAATTGCATCTATCAAGCACCCCCGAATATTTGCAGTAATCCGCGCATTGCTCGAAACATTGTTCCGAATAAATTCTCTATCGCAGTAATGTATAAAGATAGGAAAATTAAAATCGCTACAAAGCTCACTAGTATTTTCAATGGCAAACCAACAACAAACACATTCAGTTGTGGGACAGTACGAGCAATAATCCCTAGAGCGATATCAACAAGAAATAATGTACCAACAATAGGGATTGCCATTTGAAAAGCAATAATAAACATATAGTTGAAAGATTGTATAATGAATTCTGTAATCGAGCCATCTTCAAACGGGATGAACGCATCGATTGAAATAAACTGATAACTTGTAAATATCCCATCAATTATTAAGTGATGACCATCCACTGCTAATAAAAATAATAAAGCAATCATATAGAAGTATTGTCCAGTCAGTGGACTTTGTGCACCAGTCTGGGGATCGACCACATTCGCAATCGCAAACCCCATTTGAAAGTCAACAAACCCACCCGCAACTTGAATGGCGGACACAATAATGAATGCAAGCAGTCCTACGAGCAGCCCCACAAGTGCTTCCTTAACAATCAAAAAAATATATGTATGGTCAAGTACAAATAAAGTTGAATCTATTGTTTGGAACAAAATTAATGCTAAAAAGAAACTGAAACCAATACGGAATGGTAATGGAATCGTCCGATAAGAAAACAATGGAACAACTAAGAAAAACGACAATAATCGCACAAACACGAGTAAAAATATCGGTAACCGATTTATATCTATCAATTCTAACAACATCTTCTAACCTACTAATGCATTTAAATTTTGAAATATGTCGGCAGCAAATTCAACCATGGTTGATAACATCCAGGGACCAAAAAATATGAGTCCAATCAAAACTGCCACTATTTTTGGTATAAATGCTAACGTTTGTTCCTGTATTTGTGTTGTCGCCTGAAAGATACTGACCAAAAGCCCAACCGCTAAAGCAAGGATGAGCAACGGCCCTGTAACAAGTAATACCGTATAAATGCCTCGCTCAGCCAACGCTAAAACAAGTTCGCTCGACATTTGAAACACCTTCTTTTAGAAATATACAAGCTAAAATCCACTTAACAAGGAATGCGTAATGAGATACCATCCATCTACCAGTACAAATAACAATATCTTAAAGGGTAGTGATATCATTACAGGTGGCAGCATCATCATCCCCATTGACATCAATATACTCGCAACTGCCATATCAATAACTAAAAATGGGATGAAAATCATAAAACCCATTTGAAATGCTGTTTTCAATTCACTTATTGCAAAAGCAGGAATTAATGTAGTTAATGGTATATCCTGAATGGTCTCCGGTGGTTCAGCACCGGAATAGTTTAGAAATAAAGCAAGATCCTTTTGACGAGTATGTTGCGCCATAAACTCCTTCATCGGTACACTAGCATTCTCGTATGCCTCATCCAAAGAAATTTCTTCAGAAAATAAGGGATCAAGGGCGTCATCATATACTTCAGAAAAAGTAGGTGCCATAATAAAAAAGGTCAGAAACAATGCCAAACCAATCAATACTTGATTGGGTGGCATTTGTTGAGTAGCAAGACTCGTTCGGACGAATGATAGAACAATGATAATCCTTGTAAAACTGGTCATTAATATTAGAATTCCAGGAGCTAAAGAAAAAATAGTCAGTAAGAGGATTAATTTAACGGATGTAGCTACATTCGTTGGGTCCGAACTTGAAAATATATCTATGAATTCATTCATTCTCGATCTTCCTTGCGCCTATCAATGATAGTTCTACGATTTTTTTGCAGGCGATTCAGCTCCTGTTGAAAAAGCTTATTAAAAGGCTTTTCTTTATTACCACTAGTCTTTTTATGTTGAAATACTGAAGAAACTATATTCTTAGCACTCATTTCCAAAGATTGTTCTTCCCTAGCCTGCCTCGCCTGCATAATTTCTTTTATAATACTTTGATCTTCAACTTCTTCTAATAAAGTGACATTTTCTCCAACACCAATTAAATAGATTCGGTCGCCTAACCGGACTAATTGTACAGATTTATTTTGACCGACAGAAATTCCGCCAACATTTTCTAGACTATTGATTTGGTTACCAATCTTATTTCTCCGTTTTAAGAAGTACAATGATGCATAAATTAGACCAAGTACGAGCAATAAAGCGAATACTAACCTTACGAGCTCAAAAAACAAGGAGCCGGGCTCCTCCTCCTGTAAAACAACTGTCTGATCTTGTTCTTCCTCATCGATGAGTGGTTCTTCACAAGATTCCGGTTGCTCTAAACATTCATTTACATAATCTACCTCAGCTTGGATAGAGACGGGCTCAATGAAAGACAAAAAACTTACAGCCAATAAAATTACAAAAAGCTTTAATACATTCTTCATTTAACAGTGATCTCTATCCTAATGCCTTTTGAATAGCTTCCAATACACGATCTGCCTGGAATGGTTTAACAATAAAGTCTTTCGCACCAGCTTGGATTGCATCAATTACCATTGCTTGCTGTCCCATAGCAGAACACATGATGACAACTGCATCTGGGTTGATTGTTTTAATTTCCTTTAAAGCTGAAATTCCATCCATTTCAGGCATGGTAATATCCATCGTCACTAAATCTGGCTGCAGTTCCTTGAATTTCTCCACTGCTTCTCTTCCATCTTGAGCCTCTCCTACAACCTCATAGCCATTTTTTGTAAGTATATCTTTTATCATCATACGCATAAATGCTGCATCATCGACAATTAAAATTTTCTTAGACATCTAAATTCCTCCTAAAAATCAAGTTATTTTAATTTCATTATTCGATCAGATTGACTAATAATATCTGTTACCCGTACTCCGAAATTTTCCTCAATGACAACGACTTCGCCTTCTGCAATCAACTTGCCATTAACCAAGATATCAACTGGTTCACCTGCAAGTTTATCTAACTCAACAATGGATCCTTGAGATAAGTCAAGAATATCTTTGATGGTTTTCTTTGTCCTGCCTAGTTCGACCGTCACTTTAAGAGGAATATCCAATAACATGTTCAAATTACTTTGTTCGTTGCTGGATAATTGTGTTGGTTCAAATTCTGCGAATGTCGCCTGTTCAATTGATGCATCTTGCTGATTGTATGTATTACCTAGAAATTGAGGTTGATTCCTCTTGTTATCAACACGATCATCAAAGGATTCCCGATCCATAAACGTGGAATCAACTTGTTCATTGGATTCTATTGATCTATCTGGTATTTTGACAGGATTTTCTACAATAGTTGTAGCTGCAGTTTCCTCTTGCACAGGTATGTCGATCGGCTCCGAATCTCCTGTATCCAACAACTGATTCACTAATTCTTTAGCAAAGCTAAGAGGAATCAACTGCATCATATTTGAATCAATCAGGTCACCTACGATAAGCCTGAAAAACACTTTTACATATACATCTTCTTGAAATATTTCTTTTGCATCACTTTCAATTGTACCTTCAATAATTGTTGGTGGAGAAATATCGACTGTTTTATTAAACACGGTCGACATACTTGTTGCTGCAGTTCCCATCATCTGATTCATCGCTTCTTGAACTGCACTCAAATATATTTCTGGTAAAGATTCATCTGGGTTTGTGCCATCTCCTCCGAGCATAATATCTGCAATTATTGCAGCATCTCTAGCTTTTATAACGAGTACATTTCTTCCACTGAATCCTTTTGTATAATCGACCTGAATACTAACAGGTTGAAAAGTTAATTCACCTGCTAATTCATCCTTTTCAATAATACTAACGGAAGGAGTAGTGATTTCGACTTTCTGGTTAAGTAAAGTGGAAAGTGCAGTAGCAGAACTTCCAAATGAAATATTCCCAATTTCACCGATTGTATCAATCTCTATGTCTGATAAGTGTATAGATGGTTCTGCTTCGTGGTTTTTATCATTTTCTGTACTTATATTTAATAATGCATCAATTTCATCTTGAGATAACATACCGTCATTCATGGGTGTTTACCCCCTTTTCAATTTCTTCCAATATTTGTACGGCTATTTTTTTCTTTAGTTGACCAGGTTGTACATAAAACTTAGGTTCTTGATTAATCGTCAAAGTTAGTGGGTCACCAATTTGTTGCTCTAGAGAAACAACATCATTTATGCCCAGCTTTAAAAATTCATTAATGGTTATTCTTGTTTCGCCTAATATTGCTTGAACATCTACTTTCGTTGTTTGGAGATTGCTGCTAAGCTTTTGAAAAGCTTCCTCATCTCGTTCATCAGTCGTGTTATCCATCCAATAGTGGGCAGATAATTTAGGAATGATTGGCTCTAATAATGTGTGTGGAATACATAAATTAATCATTCCTGAAGCTTCTCCGATTTCGGCAGACATAGATACGACAACTACTGTGTCATTAGGTGCCACCATTTGAATAAATTGTGGATTTTCTTCAAATTCTTCGAGTACTGGGGATACATCTACGAGTGAGGACCATGCCTCTTTTAACGTCCCTGTTGCCTTTTCAAATATCTGATTTAATAGTATCTTTTCAATTTCAGTGAGGCTTTCCGTTTTTGTCACTGAAGTCCCCTTACCACCAAGGATACGGTCTAGCAATGCGTATGCAACATTAGGGTTGATTTCAATGACCATGCTCCCTTTAAGTGGTGACATACTATAAATGTTCAACACGGTTAAAGATGAAATCGAGCGGATAAATTCCTCATATGGCACTTGGTCCACCGATTCTACACCAATATGTACGTAAGTGCGTAACTGTGAAGATAGGAAAGTTGTCAACATTCTCGCATAGTTTTCATGGATTCTTGAAATACTGCGAATCTGATCCTTTGAAAACCGTAACGCCCGTTTAAAGTCATATACACGGATTTTCTTTTCCTCTTCTTCTTTTTTTAATTCTTCTGCATCCATTTCACCTGATGTGATTGCAGAAAGTAATACATCAATTTCATTTTGAGAAAGAATTTCCTCCATCTTGTAACCTCACCTCCAAGCAGGAGCCTTTTACTGCAATATCTTATTAATGGTATAGACTTCCGTAACGGCACCATCAACCATCACTTCATTAAGTCTATCTTTAATAGTTGCTTCAAGTCCTGTTAAACCTTCTTTGAAATCTTCTTCGTTCATAACGGCTAACTCTTTAATTAAAATATTTACTAATTGAAAGTCCCGTTTACTAACTTCAGCGTGAGCGTCTTTTCCATCTGTCAAAATCTGAAATTGAATTCTGACAAAAGTACCGTCCTGCAAGTCTGTAGTAATTTCCGGGGTTTGATAGGAATATTCGACAATCTCATCAATCGTCAATTCTTTTTCGTCATCTGCCCCTTCTACATTAAGAATAACAATAATGAATGCAATGGCAGCAATTAATAGGATAGCTAACGATGTCATCATAATCTTTACTAATTTACTCATTCTGGTCACCTACTTGTTTATATACCTGTTGCAGGCCAATTTCTTTATAATAATTTTGAATCAATACGAGCACTTCTTCAGGCGGATTTTGAACGATTACTTTCTTGCCATTGATTAAGGTGATCGTCGTATCTGGCATCGCCTGGACCTGCTCAATTAAAAGTGCGTTTAAAGAAAATAAATCGCCGTTCAACTTCTTCAATTGAATCATAGATTTGGGCGGGAGTGCCTATACAGTTCAAGCACTCCCTACCTCCTTATTATCGTTTTAGATTTACTAGTTCTTGTAGAATTTCATCAGACGTGGTAATTATTCTCGAATTCGCTTGGAAACCACGTTGTGCAGAGATCATCTCTGTAAACTCTTCTGCTAAATCAACATTGGACATTTCTAAAGAATTGCTGATTATTTGTGATGAAGTACTTTCTTCAGGCAGTACTCTTTCAACTCCACCAGAGTTTTGCGACTCTCTATATAAATTATTTCCTTCTTTCGTTAGGCCAGTTGGGTTCGCGAAGTTGGCAAGTCCAATTTGCCCTGCTACTTGATTCTCCCCGTTGGCATCAATGTAATTAACCGTTCCATTTGTTGAAATATTGAAACTTTGTGCATCTAACGGAATACGAAGCACACCCGGAGCGTTACTGTCGACAGGATTCCCATCCACATATTCGAAACCTACTAAATACATACCTTCTGAGTTTACAATAAACCCACGGTCATCCAAGTAAAAGTTACCAGCTCTTGTATAGAAACGGTCTTCTACTTGTGCTGCATTTCCACCGCCGGCAGCATCAAAATTAATCGGAACAAAAGTATTTCCCTCACCATTTGGGGTTTCAACAAGCACAACTTCAAACATCCCATCTCCCTGAATGGAAAGGTCTAGTGGATTGTTTGTTGTTTGACGAAACCCTTGTGTATGAATGTTATTAATCGTACCTAATTGTGCCCCTAGTCCAATCTGAGAGGCGTTCACACCACCACGCGCACCAGTCGATCCTTGTGCACCCGATGCTGTTTGACTCATCATTTCTTGGAACGTAACTTGTCCTTTCTTAAAACCTACTGTACTAACGTTTGCAATGTTGTTCCCGATGACATCCAATTTAGTTTGGAAGTTTTTCATACCTGAAATTCCAGCATACATTGATCGTAACATTTTTCATTTCTCCTTTAATTGTTGTCAATTTGATTAGCTATTTCTATCTGTCCATAGCTATGAAGGCTTCCTTTACAGGTCCAGCCTACTCATCAATTAGAATGGTACCGTTAATATTCGTGAATATTCGGCTATCATTCTCTCCACGGTCCATAGCGGTTACCACTGTATTATTTTTTGCACTGATTAATAGAGTTGCATTATTCAAAACAACCAGTGAATCAGTGACGCCTTTCTGTCTAGCTTCATTTACTTTTTCGCCAATCGTGTGCCAAAGCTTTTCAGGAATATCGATATTCCGCTCACGAATCCGCTCTGATGCATGCTTGCTTATTTTAAGTGGATGTTGTTCATTTAGAACTTCCCTAAATGTAATACTCGGTTTTTTTTGCTTTGGCGGAATGGAAGTGGGAAATTGTACTGCATGCTTTGGTACTTGATGTATCCGATGGTCCATACCATTCACATCCTTTTAATTCTTATTCGTTTCCCTTGCTTTTCACTGTTATCACTGCATCCGCGTAAATCTTATCACCGTTCTCTAATTCTAGAATAGCCCAACCATCCTTTTGGCTCACAGCTATCACTTCACTTGTTTTGTTTTCTGAAGCTTCTTCTGGAGATGCTAGATTTTCCTTTTCATAAGAAACAACTTTTCCAATCATATGGCTATATTCAATTACTGGTGAAATCAATTGACTTTGCACTAGCATTTCAATCGAATTCGTCATATTCATGATTTGCTCAAGGGAAGAAAGTTGTGTCATCTGAGCTACCATTTCTTTACTATTCATTGGATCGGTTGGATCCTGTTGCTGCATTTGAGCCATCAATATTTTCAGAAAACCTTCTTTATCAAGTTGTGGATTTGGTTCCCTTGTTTTCGTTTGATTAGTTAAGAATAATGACGGATCAATTTTATTCATGGTTTTCACCTACACTTTTTCATTGAGAATTAATTCTTCAAACATTTGAGAGAAAGATTGTTCTTCATCTTTATCTTCACCTTCAGATGCAGATTGGTGACTCGATGACTGTTCTTGATGTTGATTATCTTCATCATATTGATTCTGTGCTTGTTGAGTCACATTATCTTGCCTTTCAACGACGACCTGATGTGGTGCAAACATATGCCTTAATTGCTGCATGTTGCCCTCTAACATCTCTTTTGCAACTTTAGTTGTAACCATAATTTTAACAATGATTTCGCCGTTTACTTGTGTAAATCGCACCATCATTTCCCCAAGATTAGCAGGTCTTAACATAATAGCTAATTGTCCCTTTGGCTGTTGAAGAGCAACCTTATTCACATCAATCAAACGATTAAATTGCTCCATAAACGATTCAGAACCTAACTTACTTTGACTTCCAACCGCTTGTGGAAGTTGGATGACATGTTGTTCAACGTTGGATATTGGAAGTTGAGCAGGTACTATGTAGGAATTTGCAACCTTTTGGCTATAGGCACCTAAAATTTTCCCTAACCAACGAATCACATCTGTGGTTGTTACCTCTGATTCCAATGCATATATATTCTTAGTATGTAGATTAGTTTTTTGTTGGTATAGTTGGACAAGTTCTTGCCAAACACTCCTCAATGGAGTATTGCTCTCTTTCAACGACAACTGAGAAATACCACTTTTACCGTCTATTTGTTGCCAAGCTTCCAAATATCGAAGTAACTTAGGTGCAAGAGTTTCAATATCAGAATCGTCCCTAATCTGACTTAAAGCCTGCTCGATTTGTGTTAAAAATTGAGCCACACTTTCCTCATTTGGTATTCCTATAGCTTGACTATTAATCTGACTCATACTTAACGGTATTAGAAGACTATCATCCATACCGTTTTTGCTACTATCATTGAATAGACTGGAGAACTGCTCGATTGGGTTAATAAAATCTTCCTGCTCTACCTCAGGTATCGATCTGAAATAAGTTAGAATTTGTTCTACTAGCTCCCCTTTATTAACTTCAGATAGGCTTTCTTCTTCCATTTTCTCTGAAGACAAATAAGACTCTATTATACTAAGTAGGTGATTAACATTCTCTATAGACTCACTATAAGATTCTCCCATTACTTCCTTCAACTCTGATAAAAATAATAGAAATTCCGCTTCCTCAAGCTCCATTAACTTTGAACGGACGTTGCTTAATGATTCTGCCTCAACCGTATTAGTAGCAACTCGTGATATAGGTTCATTACTATTTTTTTTAGTTAACTTTTCATCAAGTAGATGATGAAAGTTTGACGTTTGGGAGCCACTTTCTGCAGTCGTTGTCGCTTGCTTTTTTTTACCTATAGGAGTGTTCATCTCTCCCATTGGCCATAATAACATTTTCGCTTGAATTGTATTCACCTCCCCTCAAAATTCATTCAGTTAATTTAGCATTTCACTTGCAATATTAGCTGCAAGTTCAGCATCCATCGCTTCTAAAATACCACCACGCACGTCGTCGGAAAGTTCTTTAAGAATGAGTATAACTTCTTCTTGAGTCATATTGCTGAGTATATCTGCTGCTCTAACTGGTTTCATTTCCTCAAAGGTTTTTGCAAGGTTTTTAAGCGATACTTCACTTTCAATTTCCTCACTATCACTGTCTACATGATTCTCAGACTCATAGCGGGAAATGGTTGCCTCTTGTTTGGATAATTCAGTCTCTAACTCTTCAATTGTTGCCTCTAAGTTTGTCTTGAGCGTGTTCAATTGATCAAGCTCTTCATTTCTCGATTGTAGTTCTTGGTTCAAACGCTCCAGCTCTTCCTCTAATTGGTCTTCTTCTTGACTCGTGATCAAATGAGAGATTACTGGTGTATTGCTCCCTGTTTTCTTTACCCAGTCTACGATATTGAACCCTGAAAAACTTAAGATAACTGCAATAATAATCAACACTATAATCAGTGGTATAACAATCGCAAATAAAAACCATAGTATCGGGTTCATTTTCTTTTTTTCTGTTTGCTTTTTCGACGTCATTCTGTTCACCTATTTTTATTACTTAAATATTGATTAATCGAAATCTCGTCTAAAAAGGCTTTTTCCTTTTTAGCCAGTTCATGAAGTTCGTCTTGCTTTCGTTTATCAATAATCGTTTCAAATTTTTTTACTTCTATGTATGCATCAGATAAAACCTGTTGCTTCTTTTCCATCTGGTTTCTAGCAAATTGAACTTCCCGTTGAAGCATATTTATTTCATTATTTAATTTTTCAATGTATGCGATTTGTTCTTTGATTCTCTCAATCGGTGTCGCTTGTTGGATAAACTCATCGTATGACGCCTCAGCAAACTCCTTTTTTTTCAACAAGTGATATAGTTTTGTAGCGACCTCTTCAAAAGCTTCTTGGGAAGATAAAAATGCTTTCTGCGCAATTTTTTTCTCGTTTTCCCGAAGGTGCAGCACTTTAGTTAACGAAACTGTTTGTGACATTAGGTCATTCCTCCATTAATTAGACGATACAACTTGTCTATCGCTTCCTCTAAAGTGATAAATTCATGAATATCCTGCTGTAAGAAATGTAGGATTTTGGGATAATAGTTTATTGCTCGATCAATTTCTTGGTTCGAACCTTTTTTGTAGGCACCGATATTTATTAATTCACTATTCTCTTCATACACTGCCATTATCGCTCGTATTTCTTTTGCAATCTCTTTATGCTCTGCATTTGCTATTTGATTCATTACACGACTAATGGATTTTAATACATTTATTGCTGGATACTGGCCGCGTTCGGCAAGTTTACGGTCCATTACAAAGTGACCATCCAGTATTCCTCGCACCGCATCAGCAATCGGTTCATTCATATCATCACCATCCACAAGGACAGTATAAAAAGCTGAAATAGCACCATTTTTATTTGTTCCAGTCCGTTCCAGTAATTTGGGTAGGATTGAAAAAACAGAAGGGGTATATCCCTTTGTTGTTGGTGGTTCGCCAACTGCAAGACCAACCTCCCTTTGTGCCATCGCTACTCTAGTCACAGAATCCATCAATATGTTCACTTGCAACCCAAGATCACGGAAGTACTCACTGATTGCTGTGGCAGTATAAGCTCCTTTTATGCGCATTAGTGCGGGTTGATCCGAAGTAGCAACTACTACAATTGATTTTTTTAATCCTTCCGGTCCCAAGTCTTTCTCAATAAACTCACGTACTTCCCTGCCCCGTTCACCGATTAACGCAATAACATTTATATCTGCATTACTATTGCGAGCAATCATTCCAAGTAATGTACTCTTACCTACACCACTCCCAGCAAACAAACCAACCCTCTGACCTTTCCCCATCGTTAGTAACGTATCAATAACTTTTACGCCTACTTGATTTACTTCATATATGGGAGGGCGTTCCAAAGGGTTTGGCGGGGTTTGCTCTGTCATATATGTAGATAAGCCACTAGGCAATGTAGAACCATCCAGAGGCTTCCCTAAAGAATCCACAACCTGTCCTATCAAGCCTCTACCTACTTTAATTGTTAAAGGCTTACCGGTTGATTCAACTAAACAACCTGGACCAATCTCGGTTACATCGCTATAAGGCATTAGTATGATATTTTCATTATTAAAGCCAACAACTTCTGCCAGTATTGGTTTCCGTTTTTTAGTAGCTGAATGAATAAGACATACTTCACCAATATTTGCCTCTGGTCCTTGGGACTCAATCATAATTCCGACAACTTGCGAGACTTTACCGTATCGTTTATAAGGGTCTGTTTTGTCAATTGTGAGAAGATAATCTTCTATCATCATTGTTCTTTCTCCCGTACAAATTCTTTCAATGCGAGACGGATTTCTTCAAGTTGAGTGTCAACAGAAGCATCAACTTTACCAAATGGATGTTCTATCACACAACTATGTTCTTTTAATTCATCATTAATATATAATGATAGCTTCGTCTCTTTGCCTAATGACCGTTTAAGCTCTTCCTTTTGTTCTAAAACTGTGTGGTAATTTACAGGATGTAAATATATTGATACTACTGGTTGATTTTTAATTTCTCGTAGGGCAGCTTGTACAATTGGCACGAAGCTGCTTGGGTCATCTCGTAATTTATCAACTAGAATCTTTTCCGCTGTATAAATAGCCAGGTCAATAATCACATTCTCCGTTTGTTCCAGTGTTCGTTGATAGTCCACTTTTACAAGGTCGACGATGTCATTTACCTCTGTAATTAAATTCTGGTATACTTCCCTGCCAGATCGCACTCCTTCTTGATAGCCAATTTGGAACCCCTGTTCTCTTGCTTTATCAATCAACTGACTTTTCTCGATATGCCAATTTTCTTTTTCCGCTTCTATTTCAGATTGAACATTCTCAAGCAATGCTTTCTGCTGTTGTTCAATTTGTAGGAGTTCTCTTTTTAGTTGTTCAAGTTCAGCTGAAGTCTTTTTTATTTCATCCTCAGGGTTTGTTTCATTCATACTTTTTCTGATTTGTTCAATCGGTTTGATTTTTATTTCTCTACGAGGGAGCTCATTGTTTCTCAATTTAGACAATGATATCGTCCCCCCCACCCCTTGCGATAACAATTTCACCGATATCTTCTAATCTGCGGATGGTTGATACAATATTGGTTTGTGCTTCTTCCACATCTCGTAAACGGACTGGTCCCATATATTCCATTTCTTCTTTAAATGTTTCCGCCATTCGTTGTGACATGTTATTAAATATAATATCTTTAACTTCTTCACTAGCAACTTTTAGTGCGAGACGTAAGTCATCATTTTCCACTTCACGAATCACTCGTTGAATAGCCCGGTTATCGAGAATGACGATATCTTCAAACACGAACATCCGCTTCTTGATCTCCTCAGCAAGATCTGGATCTTGGACTTCTAAAGTATCAAGAATGGTTCTTTCTGTACTACGGTCGACTCCATTCAACACTTCGACAACCGCTTGGATTCCACCAGTCTGTGTGTAATCCTCTGTTAATGATGCTGACAAATTACTTTCAAGTACACGCTCTACCTGACTGATGATTTCAGGTGAAGTAGAATCCATTGTTGCGATTCTTTTTGCTACATCAGCTTGCATTTCTTGTGGT
This sequence comes from Oceanobacillus luteolus, assembly GCF_023715655.1. GTDB lineage: Bacteria > Bacillota > Bacilli > Bacillales > Amphibacillaceae > Oceanobacillus > Oceanobacillus luteolus. The sequence goes on from NZ_JAMBON010000001.1 coordinate 394,731, forward strand.
AATTCAGAAAGAATCTGACCTGCTTGTTCAGCGTCCAAGTAAGATAATACTAGTGCAATGGTTTGAGGATGTTCATTTTGGATAAAATTAAGTACTTGTTGTGGATCAGCTTTTCTTGCAAAGTCGAATGGTCTTACTTGTAAAGAAGAGGTAAGACGGTTAATGATGGAGGCAGCCTCCTGTTTGCCAAACGCTTTTTCCAGCACCGTTTTTGCGTATCCGATCCCGCCTTGAGTGATAAAATCTTGAGCAACTGCAATTTGATGAAATTGCTCAATGATCTCGTCCTTCATCACTGAATCCACTTTTTTCACAGAAGAAATTTCTAAACTTAATTTTTCAATTTCTTCATCCGTCAAATGCTTATACACTTGTGCGGAGACATCGGGACCAAGGGAAACTAATAAAATCGCCGCTTTCTGTTTCCCACTGAGTTTATGTCTTGCCATTAACAATTTCCTCCCTAATCTTCACCAATCCAACTTCTTAATAACTTCGCAAAGTCTTCCGGTTTCTCCTGAGCAATTTTTTCTAATTGTTTTCTTCGGACAATTGACTCATCCTCTTTTTGTTGAGGTAAATCTGGCACATCTTCCGAAAACTCATTAAGTGAAATTTCTTCAACTACTTCCTCAGTCTCCCCTCGGCGACTACGAATAAGAAGGAAGATTAATAGAATGATAAGTACTAGTAATATCCCTGCCACTATATATACCCATGTCGGTATGGCCGGCGATTCCGTTTCTTCCATAACCGGATTACCACTAAATTCTTGAAATACGATTGAATACTTATTATCTGTTTCCACTTCTCCATAAGTTGTGTCAATTGACGTGCTGACAATAGATTCTAGAATAGATCCTATGCCTTCTTCTACATCACTCTGTTCCTGTAAAGTTAAGAACTCAGTTTCTTCCCCGTTAACATCTTTCACGTTGTCCACGGCAACTTGAATTCCCAAGTCACGAATTTTGTACGGACTTTCTACAATTTCTTTCCGTATACGATTGAATTCATAATTGATCATCTCTTTGTCAAATTCATAATCTCCATTATCGCCAGAAGCCGCACCAGGATAATTTGGTACATCATCCTCTCCCGCGCCTACTGTACCACCTTCTGGAGGATTCCCAGTGTAAGATTCTTGGATAGTTTCTAAACTGACAGGCAACCCTTCCATATTTTCAATATCTACCGGCTCAACTAGTTCTTCAACTCGGTTTTCTTGTGTAAAATCAATATCTGCGGTAACCGATACAATAATGTTATCTAGTCCTACCATCGCACCTAGCATTTGTTGCAGTCTACGTTGAATATCTCGCTCAACATCCTTCTTCACGGTTTGTTGATATGTATGTGAATTTTGTGTTGCATATTGAGATGTGCTATTCAGATCAAAGTACTCAAAGTATTGGTTCATAATCCCGATATTTTCTTCCGTAAGATTAGGAACTGCTTTTGAAACCAAATGATAGAGCGCACGTATTTGATGTTCCTCAAATTGATAACCTGGTTGAGTATGCAGTACAATGGCAGCTGATGTTTCTCCTGCATTGTCGCCAACAAACACCGTTTCTTCCGGAAGATTGATCATAACTTCTGCTTTTTGAATACCTTCGATGCTAGTGATTAGATTAGCAAGTTCTGACTGCATTGCATCAAGTTTCATCATATTGAATTCATTATCAGTGATACCGAAAGACGAATTCTCGCTAAATATGGAATAATCGATATTACCATTATTCGGTAGACCTTTACCTGCCAATTCCACCAGCAAAGTGTCCACTTGATTTTCTGGAACGGTAATGGTTGTACCACCGTCCTTCAATTCATACGCAACACCTCTAGAATCCAATTCCGCTTTTATTTGACTTGCTTCCTGCACGGATAAATCCGAATACAATGGAACCAATTTCTCTTTGGAATTAAACGTAAAAAAAGAGATGGCAATGATAACTAGGATGCTTGCAACTGCCGTCCCAATATATATTTTTTGATTTTTTTTTGATTGCCTTTTCCAAAAGTCCTTAGATGAATCTTTCCAATGTAATAACTTTTCCTTCATAGCATCCTCCACCAATGTGTACGCTAAAGCGATTATTTTTCTCTATATCGCAATATACCAATTATTAAACTAGACTTGCATCCTCATTACCTCATTATAAGCATCGATTACTTTTTGTTGGACCTGAACAGTCATTTCAAGTGTAATACTCGCTTTTTGAGCTGTAATCATAACGTTATGTAAATCCTTCACTTGTCCTGTCGCTAACATATTAGTCATTTGATCCGATTTATTTTGAGCTTCATTTAGTTTTTCAATTGCCCCTTTTAGTGTGTTTGCAAAGTTTGATTGTGCTTCAGCTGGGGTAGACTTGTTTGTAGATGTAAGTATCCTTTCAGTCCCAACGTTAGGATTTAAATTAATATTCATTATGGCAACTCCTTACTCCCGTTATTTACCAATCTCTAGTGCCTTCATGAGCATCCCTTTACTAGCATTTAATGCAGTAATATTCGCTTCATAGGACCTGGTTGCGCTCATAAGGTCAACCATTTCTTGTAAAGGGTCCACATTAGGCATTTGTACGTAACCAGTCTCGTTAGCATCTGGGTGGTTTGGATTAAAGACCATTTTAAAAGGTGTCTGAGCTTCCGTGATAACTGAAGCTTTCACACCTGATGTCTCGATCCCGTTATTTCTTGCAGCATTAAAATGTGATTTAAAGCTGCTTCCATCGCTGTTAAAAGAAACTAACTTTCTACGATAAGGCTCCCACTCTCCATTTTCATTCACTCTAGCGCGTGTAGACTCGCTATTCGCAATATTTGAGGATACGACATCCATACGTAGACGTTGTGCGGTAAGTGCACTAGAACTAATATTCATACTATGGAAAATAGACATCCCTATCTCCCTCCTTTAATTACAGTTTGAAGACTTCCGAACTTTCCATTGATTCGATCAATTAAACTATTATAATAGATTTGGTTTTTAGCTAACTCAGACATTTCTTTATCAATATCAACATTATTTCCATTATGGTTGTAAGTCGTACGGTTGTTTGTAATTATTTGATGGCCCGCTCCTTTAGAACTGTTAAAGGGGATATGCCGTGGATTTGTACGCTTTGCATGAAAAGAATTACTGAGGGTATCGTTCAATACTTCTTTAAAAACCACTTCTTTCGACTTGTAATTTGGTGTGTCTACGTTTGCTATATTGCTAGAAATCGTACGGTTTTTCGTAGCTGAGTAATTCAGCGACTGCTCTAAGTTGGATATAGTTCCTCCAAACAAGTCCATGTCAACTTCCTCCTAATTAAAAAGTATCATTCCTACGGACATATAATAGCTAACTCCTACGAACATTGTATGTTAATTCATTATCAAAGTCTATCTTTTTCGCTAATTTACTCCAACTTTCGACAAAATAATTATAAAATACCAGTTCTTTAGCACTAAATTTCAGTTTTAATTATTTGAATTTTGGCTGAAAAATGGTTATTTTGCTGTTTTTGGTACCAACATTTCCATATTATACCATAGATTTGTTATCTAGTAAATTTTGTAGGGGTATAAATCCTTATTAATATAACTAAGTTTTTCCCCAAAAAAAATTGGAAAACACTCATTTGAATGTTTTCCAATTTAATATATAAGCATCAGCTAAACGCTGATCACATTATTCAGCAGCCCAAGATAATCAAACCTCTCAGCTTGTAACTTCTTATCTAGAACGTAATTTTTCTAATTCTACAAGGAACTTGTCATTCAATACTTTAATATACGTCCCTTTCATACCTAGAGAACGAGATTCGATGACACCCGCACTTTCTAGCTTACGAAGTGCATTTACAATAACTGAACGTGTAATACCTACACGGTCTGCAATTTTACTTGCAACAAGCAGGCCTTCATTACCATTAAGCTCTTCGAAAATATGATCAATTGCCTCAAGTTCACTGTAAGATAGAGAGCTGATAGCCATCTGAACAACTGCTTTACTTCTTGCCTCCATCTCGATCTCTTCTGTTTTTTCTTGTAAGATTTCCATACCTACAACAGTTGCACCATATTCTGCAAGTAATAAATCATCATCATTAAAAGCCTCTTCCACACGGCCTAGGATTAACGTACCAAGACGTTCTCCACCGCCAAGAATCGGAACAATAGTCGTTAAACCATTCTGAAATAGTTCTTTGTTCTCTACCGGAAACACAGTTTGCGGACTATTTATATCTAAGTTAGCTGTTGTCTCATATACGTTATATAAACCTTGAGTATAATCCTCTGGGAACTGTCTTTGCTCCAGCATATTCTTCATGCGCTCATTTTGAATTTCTTGGCTTACTGCAACTCCTAAAAGCTTACCTCTCCTGCTGACGATATATACGTTACCGCCAATTACATCTCGTAGAGTTGCGGACATTTCGTTGAAGTTAACTGATTTACCTGCCGCTTTTTGTAACATTGCATTAATTTTTCTTGCTCGATCTAATAGTTTCATGATAATCCTCCATTTGCATTTGAATTTTTATAATATAAATTGACTTAAGTCCTTGTTCTTTACTATATTTCCTAGTTTTTGATCCACGTAAGCAGAAGTGATATCAATTCTTTCCAGGGTAATATCCGGTGCCTCGAACAATAAATCTTCGAGTAATTTTTCCAAAATTGTATGGAGTCTACGTGCACCAATATTGTCAGTATCCTGATTCACTTGGTATGCTACTTCCGCAATACGTTCAATGGAATCTTCTTTAAATACAACTTCTATTCCTTCCGTCCTTAAAAGAGCCTCATATTGTTTTGTTAGAGCATTCGAAGGATCGGTCAGTATTAGTTTAAAGTCCTCTACGGACAATTTCTCCAATTCGACACGAATCGGAAATCTTCCTTGTAATTCAGGTATTAAGTCGGATGGTTTTGACATATGAAATGCACCGGCAGCTATAAAAAGAATGTGATCTGTTTTTACCGGCCCATGTTTGGTCACAACGGTAGAACCTTCCACTATCGGCAAGATATCGCGTTGAACACCTTCCCGAGAAACATTCGCCTGCTCTTTTGCACCACCGGCAACCTTATCGATTTCATCAATGAAGATGATACCCGCTTGTTCAGCACGCTCAGTAGCCTCCTGGGAAACCTCTTCCATATCGACTAATTTCTGTGCTTCTTGTTGAGTCAATATTTTTCTAGCTTCCCGAACAGGGACCTTTCGTTTTTTCTTTTTAGTTGGCATGAATTGTCCAAATGCATCTTGCATATTCATCCCCATTTGTTCCATACCCGAACCCTGCAGCAAGTCAAACATGGAGGGCGGAGTTTCGGTAATTTCAACCGTTACTATCTTATCCTCCAACTCTCCAAGTGCAAGCATACGCTCTACTTGTTGACGTTTATTTCTAACTTCCTCATCCTGCGTGTCATTCTGTGTTTCACTATCATGAGGAGTTTGATTGAAGAGCATCTCAAACGGATTTTTAATGGATGTCTGCTTTTTAGTCTGAGGTACGAGTAAGTTGACTAAACGTTTATCTGCTTCTTTTTTCGCAGCATCTTGGACTTTTGCCAACTTCTCCTCTTTTACCATTCGAACCGACATCTCAACCAAGTCTCGAACCATGGATTCTACATCTCTGCCGACATACCCAACTTCAGTAAACTTTGTTGCTTCAACTTTTACAAATGGTGCTTTTACCAACTTAGCAAGTCTCCTTGCAATCTCAGTCTTACCTACACCAGTTGGTCCGATCATCAAAATGTTTTTCGGTACAATTTCATCTTTGATTTGCTCATCCAGCTTCATCCGTCGGTATCTGTTTCTTAGGGCTACTGCTACAGAGCGTTTGGCATTCTTCTGCCCGACAACGTACTTATCTAATTGTTCAACAATTTGTCTTGGAGTAAGCTCCATCCCCATATTTTGGAAATACCTCCTATTAATTAAGTACCTCTACAGTCAGCTGATTATTTGTATAAACATCAATCTCTCCAGCGATTTCCAGAGCAGTTCGCGCTATTTGTTCGGCAGACAAACTATTTGCATGTTTGACAAGTGCTCTACCTGCACTCAAGGCGTAATTCCCACCCGAACCGATAGCGAGAATTCCGTCATCAGGTTCTATTACTTCCCCTGTTCCGGAAACAAGATACATACTTTCCTTGTTCATGACGATCAACATCGCTTCCAGCTTCCTGAGCACTCGGTCACTGCGCCATTCCTTAGCCAGTTCAACGGCCGCGCGGGCCAAGTTCCCATTATATGCATTCAAATTGCTCTCAAACTTTTCAAAAAGTGTGAATGCATCTGCAACAGAACCGGCAAAACCTGCTAAAACTTGGCCGTTATACAGTTTTCGTACTTTTTTTGCTCGGTGTTTCATCACTACTGCATTCCCCATTGTGACTTGACCGTCACCACACATGGCACATGCACCATCATGTTGAATAGCGAATATCGTTGTGGCATGCATCTCTTGGGTCAATTCCCATCACCTCGCATCTGATTTAACTAATTATCATTTGCCCTCGGGTGTGTCTTCATATAAACCTCACGCAAATGATCTTTTGTAACGTGGGTATAGATTTGCGTGGAAGATAGATTTTCATGCCCTAATAACTCTTGCACAGTACGTAAATCTGCTCCTTCATTCAATAAGTGGGTAGCAAATGTATGACGTAATTTATGTGGATGGAGGTTTATTGTAAGAGCAGCGGTTTCTACCATCTTATTCAGGATGAGTCTGATTCCTCTTGTAGTGAGCGGATTTCCCCTTGCATTCAGAAATAAGGCATCCGTTTGTTGATTTGATTTTTCAACTAAACTTAAACGACCTTCATTAATATATGTTTCAAGAGCTATCTCTGCAAATCTCCCAAAAGGTACATATCTTTCTTTTCTGCCTTTCCCTCTAACAAAAATGGTTCCAATAGTAAAGTCGATGTCACCTAGCCGCAATCCCTGACATTCACTTACACGGATTCCCGTTCCGTAAAGAACTTCCAACAATGCTTGATCTCTTTGACCAAGAGGCTGCGTCATGTCATTCACCTCAAAAAGCTTTTCCAATTCCTCTTCATAAAGAAAACCAGGAACGTTTCGTTCTTGTTTTGGCAAATGGATATGAATGAACGGATTGACTATCGCATCATCCTCTCTCTCCAAATACTTGAAAAAGCTACGAAGAGATGAAATTTTTCTGGAAACGGATTTTCTCGATAATTGTTGATCATATAGTTGAGTAAGATATAAGCGGACTACTTGTGCATCCACATTGGAAAGATCAGTAATTCCTTCTCCTTTCAGAAATTGGTGAAAGGAGTGAAGATCGTCTTGATAATATTTGATAGTATAAGGGGAAGCATTTTTTTCAATTTGTAAATAAGCTACAAATCCTTGACAATTTTGTACAAAATTCTCCAATTCTTCACCCCATATTTTTCCTGAATAAATAATAACATAGCCTATCTTCAAAATCAATTGATTTACCAAAATTAAAACAAAATTCAGAATCGGTCTACATTATGGCATATCAAAATAATTCGACTTATTCACTCGGTCTAGTTTGTTATTTTACCCACCACCTGGTAATTATATTCATTTGTAATACTCGAGTCAATCAGAATATATTAGATTTTTCTTAGAAAAATACAATTTGGTGAACATTTTGTGAATATATTTTTACATTGACGAGCAGCAGTACAAAAATTCCGTTGATTAGTATCTCATATTTCAGGAAAATTACCAAACAAAACAATACTATCAATTATATTATTATCAATATTGCCATTCTATTCCATATATATTCATGCTTTGAAAGAATTTTTAAGAAATAGCGAACAATCCAAATGAATTATAATTACGTTAAAACCACGGCAAAATAAAACTAGCCGTTCGTATCATGGAACAGCTAGCTTTGTTCTACTTCTTTATAGTCACAATTGGTACATTGGACTTGAGTTGCCTTTTTGACTTTCTTCTCCACTAAAAGTGATTCGCATTTTGGACAAGGACGCGCAATTGGTTTATCCCATGATACGAAATCACATTCCGGAAAGCGATCGCAACCATAGAACACTCGGCGTTTTTTCGATTTACGTTCAACTATATTGCCTTCTTTACATTTCGGGCAATCTACACCAATTTCTTTCAATATCGGTTTTGTATTGCGGCAATCCGGGAAATTGGAGCAAGCCATAAATGTACCATACCGACCAAGCTTATAGACCATTTCATGTCCACACTTTTCACAATCTATGCCAGCAGGTTCATCTTTAATTTCGATTTTTTCCATCTCTTCTTCCGCAAAACTTAACCGTTTTTTAAAGTCTTGATAAAACTCATCAATAACTTTTACCCATTCTGTTTTTCCTTCTTCAATTGTGTCTAAATCTTTTTCCATTGATGCAGTAAAATCCACATCGATGATTTCAGGAAAATACTCTTCTACGGCTTCACTTACAATTGTTCCTAATTCTGTTGGAATAAATCTTTTGTTATCGATAGAAACATAGCCTCTTCGTTGAATGGTATCTAATGTCGGCGCATAAGTGGATGGCCTTCCGATTCCCAATTCTTCCATCGCACGGACTAGTCTTGCTTCTGTAAAACGTGGTGGAGGTTGAGTAAAATGTTGATTCGGGTTAATTTCTTTTGAAGTTACTACTGTTCCTTCTTCCAGTTCAGGAAGCAGTTTATCTTCCACTTTTTTATTGTCGTCGGTACCTTCAACGTAAACCTTCATAAATCCACTAAATTTCACCTGCGAACCGGTAGCTCTAAACTCCACCTCATTATTTTTGAGATGTACAGTTACCGTGTCCATAATAGCTGGTGCCATTTGGCTCGCAATGAACCTCTCCCAAATCAGTTTATACAGTCGATATTGATCATTGCTCAGAACATCTTTCAAAGAACGTGGGTCACGTAAGGCGGAAGTCGGACGAATAGCCTCGTGGGCGTCTTGGGCTCCTTGCTTATTCGCAGTATCCTTTTGAGAGCCTACGTATTTATTTCCATATTTACTCTCAATATATTCCTTCGCTTCTTTTTTTGCAGTTTCAGAGATTCGTGTAGAATCTGTACGCATGTAGGTAATTAAACCGGTAATGCCTCCTGCTCCTCTTCCAAGATCAATACCTTCATAAAGTTGCTGAGCCACCATCATTGTTTTTCTTGCTCGGAAATTTAATTTCCTAGCTGCTTCTTGTTGTAGCGAAGAAGTAATGAACGGTTTTGCGGGATTACGTTTTCTTTCTCGTTTATTTACCTTATCGATAAGGAAACTATTTCCCTTCATTTGTTGTTGAATCTTTTTGACATCTTCTTCTGATTTCAATTCTTGTTTTTTACCGCCTACTCCGTAAAAAGCTCCTTCAAAAATTTCTTTTTCCTTTTCAAAAACAGCTTCAATTGACCAATACTCTTCTGGTTTGAAATTTTCAATTTCTTTTTCTCGGTCGATGATCATCTTAAGTGCAACAGATTGCACCCTACCAGCACTTAGTCCTTTTTTCACTTTTTTCCAAAGCAGAGGACTAATATTGTAGCCGACTAATCGATCAAGTATTCTCCTCGCTTGTTGGGCATCTACTAAGTCATGATTAATGGATCGTGGATGTTTAAACGATTCTTTGATAGCATCCTTGGTAATCTCGTTGAAAACGACCCGACAATCGGAATCCCCGTCAACATTGAGTGCATGGGCCAAATGCCAAGCAATTGCTTCACCTTCGCGATCCGGGTCAGCTGCAAGATAGATTTTCTTCGCCTTTTTTGCAGACTTGCGAAGTTCTTTCAACACTTCACCTTTACCACGGATGGTAATGTATTTTGGCTCGTAACCATTCTCTATATCAACGCCCATTTGGCTCTTAGGCAAGTCACGAACATGACCCATGGAAGCTTTAACTTCATATTTTTTTCCTAAATAACGTTCGATTGTTTTGGCCTTAGCAGGCGACTCTACAATCACTAAATAATCTGCCATACTGTTTCCTCCTAAAATGAGGTTGTAAAACAAGTTCTGATAAATTGAATTGATTGACGAGGACAATCTTGTCCAAGCCATCAATTTTCCAATTGAATGAATGAAGGTATAAACTTATACCTTTAGGATTTACATTATTTCCTCGAAGTTTTTTAAAAGTAAAGATTTCAAGCAAACTGTTAAAAGTGAAATCCTCACTTATACTAATGACTTAATCTTGTTTTGTCAAACTTATTATCTAAAATAACTATTTATCTCATCAATAATTGAAGTCTTTTAGTTAGATGTGCTAACTGCTGTATTTTCTTTCCCATACTCCTGCTGCCTCAACCATTCTTCACGTATATCATTGGCATGGTGGGTCAATTTTGCACCTTCTTGTATCAGGAGATGGCAACCTTTCGTTTGTTGAATCAGAGGGGATCCTGGTACAGCAAAAACTTCCCTACCCTGCTCCAACGCTTGGTCAACGGTAATCATTGTTCCACTTTTTTCCATTGCTTCAATCACAAGTGTACCAAATGATAGGCCACTAATAATTCGATTGCGCTCGGGGAAATGGTACCTCGCAGGTTTTGTAAAAGGAGGGTACTCGCTAATAACGAGACCTGTTTGAACAATCTCTTTAAATAATGGAATATGTTCTGACGGATAAATATATTCGAATCCGCCACCTAAAATTGCAATTGTCCTACCTTTTAACTTTAAAGCGAGCTCATGTGCATAACCATCAATTCCTCTTGCCATCCCACTGACAATAACCCAATGCTCCTTCACCAGTGGCGTAAGAATATAATCCATTTTTGGCCTTGCTTCCATTGATGGTTTTCTAGAACCTATCACACTAAGCAATTTATTCTGCTTTAGTATTTCTATGTCGCCAAGACAGTATAATACCATTGGAGCATCCTTTATCGTTCTTAACACAGCTGGATAGGTTTCGTCAACTATTGTAATTATTTTGTATGTGTTAAGTGCATCGATAACAATTTTTCTGAGGTGTGGGTCACGGAGGGTTTGATACAGATGGGTTGCTGTTTTCATTGGTATAGAGTAATGGAGATTCAGTTCCGCAGGGCTAAATTCATATATCGATGATAAAGTGGGATCCTTCGACAAAAATTGACGTAATAACCGTCTGCTTAAAAGGTTAGTCATGGAGAGATGGATTAATCGGTAACGGGTTCGTTTCATTTACTCACTTCCTCTTATATTTATTAGAAAAAAGGGCCAAAAGTCAGCACTTTTAGCCCTTTTACTACAGGTATCACATAAGTCATACCGTGCAAAAATCATCATTTAAGCTCATTGTATGATTTATAGCTTAATGTGTCTTACACTTTTCCGCCAATCCTTTTTCTTTAAGGAGTTTGATCATTGTTTCGCCCATGACGGAAGGAGTTTCTGCAACCGCAATTCCACATTCCTTCATCACACGATTTTTCGCTTCAGCAGTTCCTTCGCCGCCAGAAATGATTGCACCAGCATGCCCCATTCTTTTACCTGGAGGTGCTGTTGCTCCGCCAATGAATCCAACTACAGGTTTTGTCATATTCTCTTTTACCCATTGTGCAGCTTCTTCTTCGGCTGTTCCACCGATTTCACCAATCATGATAACTGCTTCAGTTTCAGGGTCTTTATTGAATGCATCCAACACATCAATAAAGTTTGTACCGTTAACAGGGTCGCCACCGATCCCTACTGCGGTAGTTTGCCCGTATCCTGCTTCAGTCAATTGATGTACAGCTTCATATGTCAATGTACCTGAACGGGAAACAACCCCAATATGACCTTTTTTATGGATATATCCAGGCATAATACCGATTTTACATTCATCAGCCGTAATGACACCTGGGCAGTTTGGACCAATTAATCGCGTTTTCTTACCTTCCATATATCGTTTTACTTTTACCATATCTAATACTGGTATATGCTCGGTAATACAGATGACAAGATCTAGCTCCGCATCTGTAGCTTCGATGATTGCATCCGCAGCGAATGGAGCAGGTACGTAGATTACAGATGCTGTAGCACCCGTAGCCTCCACCGCTTCCTGAACAGTGTTAAACACCGGTACACCTTCGACTTCTGTTCCACCTTTTTTCGGAGAGGTACCTCCAACAATTTTTGTCCCGTATTCTAGCATTTGCTTCGTATGAAATCTAGCAGTTCCCCCGGTAATACCTTGGACAATTACTTTTGTATCTTTATCAACAAATACGCCCATATCGTTTCGTCCGCCCTTTCTCCAAAATTACGTTTTTCTGATTTCTAATTTGAGTTATTTTACTAGAGAAACAATTTTCTGTGCCCCATCAGCCATGGAGTTCGCTGGTGTGATATCTAAACCAGATTCGTTTAGAATTTTCTTACCTAAATCTACGTTTGTTCCTTCTAAACGGACTACTAACGGAATTTGTAAGCCAACCTCTTTTGTAGCGGCAACAACTCCCTCAGCAATAACATCACATTTCATAATTCCACCGAATATATTAACAAAAATCCCTTTAACATTTGGATCTGAAAGGATGATCTTAAACGCTTCCGTAACTTTCTCAGCCGTAGCGCCACCTCCAACATCAAGGAAGTTTGCCGGATCGCCACCATAATATTTGATGATATCCATCGTTGACATGGCAAGACCTGCCCCATTAACCATACAACCAATGTTTCCGTCAAGCGAAACATAGCTTAAGTCATGTTTGGAAGCTTCGATTTCTTTTTCATCTTCTTCATCTAAGTCACGTAATTCGACAATGTCTGGGTGACGATATAACGCATTATCATCAAAGTTCAACTTTGCGTCCAATGCCAATACTTCTCCGTCACCAGTTGTAACGAGTGGGTTAATTTCAGCAATCGAGCAATCTTTAGCGACAAACGCTTCATATAATGAAGTCATAAATCCGACTGCTTTATTTATTAATTCATGCGGGATATTCATATTGAATGCCAATCTTCTAGCTTGGTAAGGTGCTAGTCCAACTACAGGATCAACAACCTCTTTAAAGATTTTCTCAGGTGTTGCCGCTGCAACCTCTTCAATTTCGGTTCCTCCTTCTTCGGAACCCATTAGCACGACACGGGATGTTGCTCTATCAAGAACCACACCTATGTAATATTCTTTTTTAATATCGCAGCCTTCTTCAATCAAGAGTCTTTTAACTTCTTTACCTTCCGGCCCAGTTTGATGCGTAACAAGTACTTTGCCTAGTATTTCATCAGCATATGTACGAACCTCATCCAAACCTTTAGCTACTTTGACTCCTCCGGCTTTTCCACGTCCCCCTGCGTGAATCTGCGCCTTTACTACAGTTACATCAGTTCCAAGCTTTTCAGCAGCCTCTACCGCTTCATCAACGGAATAAGCTACATGCCCTCTAGGAACTTTCACACCAAAATCGCGCAGTAATTCTTTAGCTTGATATTCGTGAATGTTCATCTTTCATCCTCCCCAACATATTAAATGCAATTCCATTGTATTAAATTAAAACCGTTTTCACAAGAGATAAGAGATATGAGATTGTAAATCTTTTATTCATTCACTCTTTATCTTCCAATTGTTTATCTGTTTCATAGATAAAAGCGAATACTTCAGCGACAACTTGATAAAGTTCCTCAGGTATATATTCATTCACATTCAATTCAGCCAATAGCTCTACTAATGAGGAATCTTCAACGACTGGGATATCATGCTGATCAGCAAGTTTAATAATTTCTTCAGCGATATATCCTTTTCCAGCTGCACTTACAAATGGAGCGGAGTCCTTATCTTTGTTATAACGTAGGCTCACGGCCTTCCTTTGGCTTTCCATCATATACGAAAATCCACCCCCTGGCTATCATCCCTGCGATATGCTTCTTGACCGATAGAATGCTTCTCCTTCTCTTTCAACTTTCTAAATTGAATAGAAGATAGCCGATAATTTAAAGCGTCCAGACCTGTTTCAAGTTTTTCTTTAAATTGTTTCGAAATGACTGGAAGACCTTTTGTATTATTAAAAACAGTAATTGCCACAGCCCGTTGTTGGATGTTTACATCAATCACCGTCTCTTTAAGCTTCTCTAATTCTAGGTAAAAAATGATTCGACAGTAATCAGGGTCAATTTCTCCATCTTCATTTTTCTTACCTTCGAATTCAAGGGCGAGATCATTGACGAGCCCCAATCTTTCTGCAGGAAGCTGCAGAGCAGCCTGTACAAAAGTTGCCGTATCATTGACGCTTTGTATTTGTACTCCTTGAATGACGTTAAGTAATCTTGAATACTGATCCTGGCTGATATACTCCTGTCCTCCTATTAGCTGGAGTAACAATCCTTTTATCGTCTGTTGTAAGTTACTGGGAACCTTCTCAGTTACCAAGCGATGTTCATAGTCCAAACCCAACATTGTATATGATTGGCGGATATGCTCAATAAACTTCTCTTTCGTAGAGAGTTCCAAAAAGTTCTCTTGTTCCATCGTGGTCCTTGCTAAGCGTAATATATGATCCAGATGCTCCCCATTATTTAATGCTTGCAACCCTCGGTATACAGCTAAAATATTTTGCTGTGATTGAAGTAGAGAATTTAAAGTTTGATGGTGGTTTTGCGGAATAAAAGGAAAAATGTGCTGTTTCAACTCGCTTTGCAATGAATTCAATAACTCACCTGATAATGCGTTTCCTGTTGCTTGTTGAAGCATGATTCTCGGAGTCCATTTATCTAGGAATAATTGCACTGCTTTCGTAAATTCGTTTCTTCGTGAATCGATATGATAAAATACCCGCAGAATATCTCGGTCATTCAATTGAATAGGGAGTTGATTAGTGGGATTAGTTAGATTTTTTCCCGTAAAATGACTCCATTCTTTGACCCATGTTGTAAAGTCCACCTTATGTGAAATAAAGCCTAAACCTTTTAAGATCCGATACATCGCATCGTTATTAGATTTATTTTGGGTGTTGATATATTGTAATAATCCATCCCGAAAGCTCACTGGCTTTTCAGTTAATTTATCAATCATTTCAAGCAGTTGCCGCTCCGTGTTGACAAAATGTCTGTCTAAATTCCTCCTATTTTCACTAGTAAGAAAGTTCAAGTTAGAAGAGGAATGCTCCTTTAAGGCAGTCAATTCCTCACTAATACTTGTCGACTTGCTAGCTAAAAGAGACTGAAAAGTAGATTCAGTAATCGGCAACTTTTTTAAAATCATTTCAAATAAAACCATGGAAACCAATCCACTATTTTTCTCCCCCTTTAGGAGTTGAATAGCGGATTGAAGCTCAGCTTTATCAAAAGGTATAGCATAATTTGTAAGCAGTTGCAGCAACTGCAAATTTTGCTTTGAGCTCTTAATTCCAAGACTTTTTAATAGTTTGGCTAAATTGGTTGTTTCTTCTCTTTTCAATTGGTCTCCAAGCACTCTTAATTGCAGCATACTTGCATTTGCAGTAACCTGAAAATGATATCTTGCTCCAAGCTCTAATCCAACCTCTAGCTTGGCAACAAAACGGTTTCCACCAAGACTGATTTCAGCCTTATTTTCCGGATAAAGTTTTAGTACTTTCCCCTGAATGATTTGACCTGAACGGAGTGGTACTGGACCATTGCGTATTGGATTTAAAGAGGGCATGTTTGATACTTTGGAAAAATGCAATGGTGAAACCTCCTTTATTGACCAATGAATTTCCGGACTGGTGCGAAAGATCTACGATGATATGGAGACGCACCATACCTTTCTAAGCTTTCCATATGTTTTTTTGTACCGTAACCCATATTAGAATTAAAGTCATACATCGGGTATTCATTATGTATTTTTCTCATTAAACGATCACGTGTCACCTTAGCCAATATACTTGCAGCTGCAATAGTAATACTTTTTGCATCACCCTTAACGATTACATCAAACGACATAGTCAATTGAGGTAAGGCAACTGCGTCAAGAAGCACATGATCAGGCTTTTGCGATAAACCATCAACCGCTTGATACATAGCAAGCTTTGTAGCTTCCAGTATATTTAAATGGTCAATTTGTTCGTTGGAAATCACTGCCACATTATAACTAACAGCTTGTTCTATGATGATGTCAAAGAAATTCTCTCTTTCTTTTTCCGTAAGTTGTTTGGAATCATTCAAGCCAAGCAGGACAAAATCATCCGGTAAAATAACAGAAGCCGCGACTACAGGCCCCGCTAAAGGACCACGCCCAGCTTCATCTACACCCGCTATATATTGATGACCGTTATTCTTAGCATGTTTCTCATATGTCAACATTTCTTCAAAGTTAGCAAGCTGTTGCTCTTTCTTTAATTTTTCTTTCTCATATTTATGAAGGAGAACTTGAACCCCTTTGCGTTCATCCCGCTTTAATTGCTCTATTAATTCCTCCGTGATTTCATTATGTTCAAACATCTGTCTTATAACAGCAATCGATTTAGTATTCATATTCAACATTTCCCCCGCACACATCTTGTTCATGATTCTAGTTGTTCCGGTTCTTCTAGTGAAATCCGCCCTATTCTGCCAGCACGAAGATCGCGTAGGAGTAACTCAGAGACTTTATCGAAATCAACTTCTCCTCCGCTTTCCAATGCACCACGCTTTTTGCCGATAATTTCAAACACTTCCAACATATCGTCTAATTCTGCCGGTACTGAAAAACGATCAAAAAGCTCATTAGGATAATGTACTTGCAGAAAGCGGATCACATATACTGTAATATCTTGTAAAGATAAGATTGTATCTTTAATAGTGCCAATGGCTGCAAGACGATATCCTACCGTTTGATCTTCAAATTTTGGCCATAGAATACCTGGAGTATCTAGCAGTTCAAAATCTTTTTTTATTTTAATCCATAACTGTTGTTTAGTTATTCCTGGACGGTCACCCGTTTTAGCTGCTTTTCTATTGGCTAATCGATTGATTAAAGTGGATTTCCCTACATTAGGTATACCAAGTATCATTGCGCGATGTGCCCTGGGTTTTACCCCCTTAGCCACTAACTTATCAATTTTCTTTTGACCGATTTTTTTCGCTAATGATATAACTTGTTTTATATCTTCTTTATTGTTCACATCCACAGCCACTGCTGGTATATCGTTGTCTTTATAATAAGATAACCATTTTTCTGTTACTTTTGGGTCAGCGAGATCCCGCTTCATTAGAACTACCATTTTATCTTTATTCTGGATAATCTGGTGCAGTAAGGGGTTCTCTGACGACTGTGGTGCCCGAGCATCCAAGAGTTCTATTACAAAGTCAACTAGTTTTAAGTTTTGTTCGACTTCTCGTCTAGCTTTGGCCATATGGCCTGGAAACCATTGTACTTGCATCTATATCACCTATTCTCCCACAAATTGAATACGATCAAATGGCCAATAAATCAGACTGGCTTTTCCTACAATTTGATCCATATCTATTAATCCGATCATTCGACTATCAGTGGAATTCCCACGATTGTCACCTAGTACCAATACATAACCCTCTGGGATTACTTCATGATTGCCTGGTAGTTCTTCGAGAGTAAAATCATTCTTTACAGACTGGAATGTAGCCGATTGCTTATTTTCCGGTAAAAATTCCTCTTCAACAGGCTCACCGTTTATGTGGAGAACATTATCGACCACTGCTACATGCTCACCAGGTAGACCAACTACACGCTTAATGAAATCTTTTTGGGCGTCCGCATGAAAAACCACAATATCGAATCGCTCTGGATCTTTAAAGTTATAACTGAACTTATTCACAATCATCTGATCCCGGTCATGTAATGTTGGCAACATGGATGGACCGTCTACAATGATTGGAGCGAATAAAAACATCCGAACGATAAAAGCTATACCAAGCGCGACCAATAAAGCTTTCATCCATTCTAACCATTCATTCTTCTTCTTTTTCGCCATAGTTCTCCTCCGACACTCACATTTCCTTATCCATTCATAAGTTTAATCAATAAGTATGTACATTATAACATTTAACGACTAACTATAAAATTATAAAAGGAGCTTGAACAATTGCTCAAGCTCCTTTCGTGTTTTATTTGATCTGTTTTGAAATTAGCGACGTTCTTTAATACGTGCAGCTTTTCCACGTAGATTACGTAGATAGTAAAGCTTAGCACGACGTACAATACCACGACGAGTAACTTCAATTTTGTCAACACGTGGTGAGTGTACTGGGAAAGTACGTTCCACACCTACACCGTAAGAGATTTTTCTTACTGTGAATGTTTCACTGATACCACCGTTTTGACGTTTGATTACTACACCCTCAAAAATCTGGATACGCTCACGAGTTCCTTCAACAACTTTCACGTGAACTTTTACCGTATCTCCAGCTCTGAATTCTGGGTGATCTGTACGAAGCTGATCTTTAGTAATTTCTGCAATTAGTTCTTGCATTTGCTTCACTCCTTCCAAACCAATGTTCATCATTCTCTATAGGAACAGCGGAACATCGTTTATACGTGCATAAACACAAGTTTAAATATAGCATAAACAAACAACATATTCAACTTATTTTTAAAAATAATCTTTGTAAATTTTGTAGCTTACATAGATTGTATAATAATTAATGATTTCTTTTTATGCGAGGCAACTCCGCTCCAAGGTCCGCAGTCCGGATACACCTTCGCTTTCCGCGGGCGGCTGATGAGCCTCCTCGGGCTACGCCCCGCGGGGTCTCATCGATGCCTCTCTTCCCGCAGGAGTCTTCGGTGTATCCGAGCCGCTCCCAGAAAAATCTATTAGTTGGATCTTTGAATGGTATTAATTAATATATAAGCTTTTACTTACTAATATATATTATAAATTAACAATTAATAGAAATGTAATGAAATAATTGTCGCTATATACAATACCCATAATCCACTGAACTAATAAATGTATAGCAGGGAGCAGTCCAAATACCTCGTAACTCCTGCGGAAGGAAAGGCCTAGGGGGGAGACCCCATAGGGCATTTATGCCCACGGAGGCTCCCCCAACCGCTCGCCGAAAGCGAGAGGTATTTGGACTGCGGACTTCATATGGAAATGTTTTTTATTCTATTCGTTTTAGTTCTTGTATGATTTGTTTTTCTTCTTCTGTGAGTGGATAGGTTTCTAGGAGATCGGGTCTGCGTTCAAGTGTGCGTTTTAGGGATTGTGTTTTTCTCCATTTGGCAATTTTAGCATGGTCTCCAGAGAGCAGAACATCAGGCACGCTCATATTGCGATAAGTTGCTGGTCTTGTATAATGAGGATGTTCCAGTAGACCAGTTGAAAACGAATCTTCTACCGCGGACTCTTCATTTCCTAATACATCAGGCAACAAACGGACAACACTGTCAACAATCACCATTGCTCCCAGCTCGCCACCAGTCAATACATAATCCCCAATCGAAATTTCATCCGTTGCTAATCCTAAGCGAATACGTTCATCATAACCTTCATAATGTCCACAAATAAAAATGAGATGATCCTCTTTTGCCAATTCCTCAGCCTTTTTTTGTGTATACTGTTCCCCTTGAGGGCAAAGTAGAACAATCCGCGGCTTCGTATCTTTCTCTTCAAGCAGGGCATCTACAGCATCAAATACAGGCTGGGGAGTGAGAACCATCCCGGCTCCTCCGCCATAGGGATAATCATCAACTTTTCTATGTTTATTTTCTGTATAATCTCTGAAATTCACTAGATTATATGAAAATTTATCTTTTTCTTGAGCTTTTTTTAATATGGACGATTGAAATACCCCTTCCATCATTTCGGGAAATAACGTTAAAATATCTATATGCATTAATCCAGCAGTCCTTCCATCAGTTCAATAAAAATTTTCTTATTTTCAATGTCAACTTTTTTTACAACAGGCTCTATATAAGGGATATAAGCATCTTTTTTTCCATGACGGCTCAACACCCATACATCATTCGCACCGGGGGCTAGTATTTCTTTAATATCGCCTAACTTTTCACCATTGAGATCGAATACTTCACATCCAATAATCTCATGGTAATAGAATTCATCCTCTGGTAACTCTAATTGTTGTTCTTCATGAATTTGCAAGTAGAGTCCCTTATATTTTTCGACATCATTGATGTTGTTCAGGTTCTTGAACTTTAAAAGGTCAAAACCTTTATGTATTCGATGACTTTCAATAATCAAGGGTACTGTATGATTTTCATCCTTAATATAAACTGTTTCACCGCTTGCAAACCGTTCTTCAAAGTCTGTAATTCTTTTTACTTTCACTTCTCCACGAATCCCATGGGTATTTACAATTTTACCGATATTAAACATTTTATTCGCCATTACTTCCACCTACCTATTCGTCTATTCGCACAACGATGTCATCTTTAATCACAATCGCTTGTCTCTTCATTAATTGTTCCCAATTTGCACCAATACTTACTTCAACAAGAGATTCAACTTCCCCCTCGACAATTTCACTTCCGTCTTCCAATATTTCTAGTTGTTCCTCTTTAAATGTAATCAGTTCAATTTCATCCTTACGTTTACTGATTTCCTTTTGGAACCTCAACTCTATCTCCTGCTTCGGCACACCTTTTTTATTCAGCATTTTTCGCTTTTCAAATAGGAGTTGTTGACACTCTTGTTCAAGTCGCATTTTTTGTTCAAAGAAATTGGATTTTATTTTGGCTTTACTTTGTTCGGTAATTACCTGCTTAATTTCAACTTTTTTAATAATTTTCACCATGTTCCCCCACTCTCGAGTATCAATAGTTGTATTCTTGAGCTCCCATTATCTTCAGGTGATTCGGTGAGAATGTATAAAAAGGGAAAGAAGAACCATTGGCTCCTTTCCCTTTTACATAATATCTAAGTAGATTCGCTTGTTCTCATCCGTTTTCGCTGCGTATACAACGGTTCGGATCGCTTTTGCAATACGTCCATTTTTGCCGATAACTTTGCCAACATCTTCTTCATGAACTTGAAGATGGTAAACAACTTTTGTTTCCTCTTCTCTTTCTGTAACTACGATATCCTCTGGATGATCGACAAGAGAAGTGACAATAGTTTCAATTAGGGCTTTCATGGTATCACACTACTTTGCTTGATTTTTCTGTTCGTGGAATTTCTTCATGATGCCTTCAGTTGAAAATAGATTACGTACTGTATCACTTGGTTTAGCACCATCAGCTAACCATTTAAGAGCTTTTTCTTCATCAATCTTCACTTCAACCGGGTTAGATACCGGGTTATATGTTCCGATTTGTTCGATTTGACGTCCGTCACGTGGAGAACGAGAATCTGCTACAACGATACGATAAAATGGATTTCTTTTAGAACCCATACGTTTTAAACGAATTTTAACAGCCATGTAAATTGCACCTCCAATTAATAGTTATTCACAAGTTTAAATTCTAACAGAAAATAATAGGTCTGTAAAGTGTTTTTACATTACAAAGAAAAAACATTTTACATAAACGGCAGTTTAAAGCCACCTCTACCTTTTTTACCCTTGCCTTTTTGCATATTCGTCATTTGTTTCATCATTTTCTTCATGTCTTCGAACTGCTTCAGCAATCTATTTACTTGGGATACAGTCGTACCTGATCCCTTTGCAATCCGCTTCTTCCTGCTTGCGTTAATGATACTTGGTTCTTGGCGCTCTTGTTTTGTCATAGATTTTACAATTGCTTCAACTTGACCTAATTGTTTTTCATCTACTTGTACATTTTTCAAGCCTTTCATCTTTCCAGCACCCGGAAGCATATCAAGCAGCTCATCAAGTGGACCCATCTGTTTGACTTGGGCCATTTGTTCAAGAAAGTCATCAAAAGTAAATGACATCGAACGCATTTTTTCTTCCAAAGCTTTGGCTTGTTGTTCATCTACGTTAGTTTGTGCCTTTTCTATTAACGATAGTACATCACCCATACCAAGAATCCGGGAGGCCATCCGTTCAGGGTGGAAGGCTTCTAGCTGATCGAGTTTCTCACCCATACCAGCAAATTTTATAGGTTTATCCGTTACCGCTTTAATGGATAGTGCAGCTCCACCCCGCGTATCCCCATCAAGCTTCGTCAGTACTACACCAGTGATATCGAGTTGTTCATTGAAGCTTTCCGCTACGTTTACTGCATCTTGACCCGTCATCGCATCCACAACAAGGAAAATTTCGTCCGGGGAAACAGCTGCTTTTATTTCCGCTAATTCATTCATTAAGTCAGAGTCGACATGTAAGCGACCAGCAGTATCAATGATGACATAGTCATGATGTTCTTCTTTCGCTTTATCCATCGCTTGTTTTGCAATATCAACAGGATTTGCTTCTGTACCTAGGGAAAACACAGGCATATTCAATTGTGTACCTAATGTTTCCAATTGCTGGATCGCAGCAGGACGATATACGTCACAGGCAACAAGCAATGGTTTGCGATTATGCTTTTTTCTCAGTAAATTTGCCAGTTTCCCAGTTGTCGTTGTTTTACCTGCCCCTTGCAATCCAACCATCATGATTACAGTAGGTGGACGGTCTGCTACAGCAATCTTGCTGTTTTCCCCACCCATTAGTTCGGTTAATTCATCACGGACAATTTTAATAACTTGTTGTCCAGGAGTAAGACTTTCCATTACTTCCTGACCTACCGCTCGTTCTTTAATACGGTTGATCAAGTCTTTTACTACTTTAAAGTTAACATCAGCTTCTAGAAGAGCAAGTCTAATTTCACGGGACATTTCTTTAATATCTTGTTCCGAGACTTTTCCCTTCCCAGTAATTTTTTTAATCGTACTTTGCAGGCGTTCGGCTAACCCTTCAAATGCCATAGAAGGTAACCTCCTAATCTAATTCTTTTAGTTTATTTAGCAATTGCTTTATTTCTTTGTTCGGAGCATTTTTTTCCAATTCTTCAATAATCTCTTGGCGTCTTGTAAATTTCTCGTATAGATTCAACTTATCCTCATAGGATTCAAGCATAGATTCAGTACGTTTAATATTGTCATAGACAGCCTGACGTGAAACGGAAAACTCCTCAGATATCTCACTAAGTGAAAGATCCTCCAAATAATACATTTTCATGTATTTCTGTTGTTTTTCGGTTAAGAGATCCTGATAAAAATCAAATAAAAAGTTAATGCGCATTGTCTTTTCCAGCAATGAAAACGCCCCTTGTTAAGTGAAATCTCTTTACAAAACATCATAACGAATCAGTTGCTTCTATGTCAAGAAAGGTTTATATTAAGCTTCTTCTTCCAACATGTCAGCAAACAGGCCATAAACGAAAAGGGAAGCATCGAATTCTTGAAGATCTTCCATCTTTTCTCCTAACCCTACAAATTTCACTGGAATATCCAAGTCTTTTCGAATCGCAAGTACAATTCCACCTTTTGCTGTACCGTCAAGCTTTGTTAATACGATTCCGGAGACATCTGTAGCTTGCGAAAAAGTTTTCGCTTGATTAAGAGCGTTTTGTCCAGTAGTAGCATCCAACACAAGCAGCACCTCATGTGGCGCCCCGGGAATTTCTCTTTCAATTACCCGTTTAATTTTTTCCAGTTCTTTCATCAAGTTCACTTTATTTTGCAATCTTCCTGCAGTATCACAAAGCAATACATCCGCTTCACGAGATTTGGCAGCCCGGATTCCATCATAGATAACTGCAGCTGGATCACTTCCAGCACTTTGTTTAATCACTTCAACGTCAGCACGCTTACCCCATTCTTCCAATTGCTCGATCGCACCAGCTCTGAATGTGTCTCCAGCAGCAAGCATGACTTTCTTCCCTTCCTGCTTAAATCGATGAGCAAGTTTACCGATGGAAGTTGTTTTACCTACACCATTAACTCCTACAACAAGAATAACCGTCATTGCATTTTCTTGGATATTTAACTTCTCAACTTCACCGCTATCATCGCCGTAATAAATCTCAACAAGTTTTTCAGAAATGACTTCCTTTACTTCTTCTGTGTCCTTTATATTCCGGCGTTTGACTTCCAGTTTCAATTCATCCACTAAATCCATCACAGTGGTGACACCGACGTCGGCTGAAATTAGAACTTCTTCCAGCTCCTCGAAAAAGTCCTCATCCACTTTTCGATACCTTGCAATTAAATCATTGATTCTCCCTGAAAATGCTCCCCGGGTCTTTTTCATACCTTCTTTATATGTTTCTTGGACTTGTTCTGTCTTTTCATCTTGTTTAAAACGTTGCTTAATTTTTTCAAAAAAACTCATTTTCCTAGCCTCCTTATGATTCAATTAATGTAGCAGTTTCCTCTAATTTTACAGATACCAAACGGCTGACGCCCGATTCTTGCATCGTAACCCCATATAATACATCAGCCTCTTCCATCGTCCCTTTTCGGTGGGTAATTACAATAAACTGCGTATGTTTGCTATAAAGTTTTACATATTTAGCAAACCGGCTGACATTCGCTTCATCCAGCGCAGCTTCGACCTCATCAAGGATACAAAACGGAACAGGACGCACCCTTAAAATGGCGAACAATAACGCTATCGCTGTCAAAGCCCGTTCACCACCTGAGAGAAGACCTAAATGCTGCAATTTCTTACCAGGCGGTTGTGCAATAATTTCTACTCCGGTTTCTAACAAATGGCTTGGATCAGTAAGCTTCAGCTCAGCCTTACCTCCACCAAAAAGTTCTTTAAATACAATTGTAAACTCTTTTTTAATCGCTTCAAAGGTTGTTTCAAAGCGCTCAATCATCTCTTTATCCAGTTCACTGATTACATTGAACAGTGTGTTCTTTGCATTAAGCAAATCTTGTTGTTGCTCACTTAAAAACGTATACCTTTCGTGGATCCGGTCATATTCATCGATGGATCCGAGGTTGACCGTGCCTAAATCAGTGATTTTACGTTTTAATTCCTGTACTTCTTGTTGTGATTTGTCCACATCATCAGTTTTTTCATATTCTTTCCTTGCTCTTTCATACGTGATTGTATACTCGGTCTGAAGATGGTTTAGACGATTTTCTAATCCTACATCTAAACGGGTTATTTGTACTTCTTTATCTTGGATCTCAGCAAGTAGGATCTGGCTGCGTTTATTTTCTTCCTTCAGTTCCATTTCTTCATCACTAATTTCATGGGTTATCCTGCTTCGTTCATTACGCAATTCCTGAATTACTTGTGTGTATTCGGTTTTCTTTGTTTTTTCTTCCGCTATTGATTGATCAATTGTTTCTTCGGATTCTATATTAGCAGCAAATTCAGCCAAATCCATTAGCTTTTGAGCTTCTTCAGCCAACAAGTTTTTTGTTGTTTGTACGAGCTCCTCGAGGCTTTTAACCCTGTCATACTGATTACGATAACGCTCTTCTTGTTTAGCAAAGATTAGTTTCTGTTCATGATATTTCTCTTGCAATAACGCTTTATTTTCTTTCACAGCGGCTTCTTCTTCCGTCAGCTTTTGTATGTGTTGCTCAATCTCATTAAGCTTCTCTTGAAGTGCAGTGAGTTGGTCATCAAGTTCAGCTTTTCTTTGTTTCAGATAGTTTGTATCTTCTTGATATAATTTTTCCTCTTGATCATAGATTGAAAGGCTGTCATTTAATGATTTTAAGTTCAGTTCAATCTCATGGAAGGATGTTTGCAACTCCTGAAGGTCTTGTTGTTCTTTTGCAAATTTTATCTCCGACATTTCGAGTTGATTCTCTCTATCATCTATGATTGATTGTTGTTCTTTTACTTTCTCCGCAAACATATTTGCTCGTTCTTCATAGTTCGTTAACTTTTCACGGATTTCTTCCAATTCTTTTTCTCTCGTAAACAATGATTGGTTTGTTTTTCTATTGGCTCCGCCCGTCATAGCTCCACCAGGGGCAACGACATCACCTTCAAGTGTAACAATACGGTATTTCCGGCCCGTTATGGCGGCAATTTCATTGGCATCCTTTAGTGTTTCGGTAATTAATACATGTCCCATCAAATGATTAACAGCTCGTTGATACTCCGTTTCAGTTGATACTAAGTCAGCAGCTACTCCTACAAATCCGTGATGACTTTTTATCCGTTCAATAAGATGATCAGGGATAAAACGCTCTTGGATTGTGTTTAGCGGTAGAAAAGTTGCTCTTCCATTATTCGTTTTCTTTAACCAGGAAATAGCAGTCCGCGCTGTACTCTCATCCTGGACAACAATGTGTTGCGCTTGCCCACCTAGTACAACTTCTATAGCGGGTATAAACTGTTTTGGAACATCAATCAATTCAATGACTGCTCCAGCAATCTGCTGTAAACTGCCATTTTCCCGCGCTTTCAAAACAGCTTTTACACCATGGAAGAATCCTTGGAAGTCTTCTTTCATTTCCTCGAGCATTTCTTTTCTTGATTTTAACTTCTCAATATATTGATATCCTTGATATAACTTGGTCTGCATTTCTTGAAACTGTTTTCGATCTCTTTCAATATCGGATTTCAATTGTTTTATATGTTGCTCACTGTTTGAACAGATTTCTTTATGCGAGGAAAGTCTTTCTTGCAATTTTTGTTTTTCTTCTTCTAGTTTCTTACGTTCTTCTAATGACGCTTGAAACCTTTCAGACTGTCTCGAATTCTTAGAGTAGAGCTGTTCAAGCTGTTTTTCAATGGATTGCTTCTCATTACGTGATGCTGCTTGAACATTTAACTGCTCAATGTATTCCGATTTTAAATCCTCAATCTGATCGGCTATGGCCTCTTCATTTCGTTGAAGCTTCGTCTCCAATTCTTTAATACTAGCTTTCGTTTTTTCCTTTTCATGTTTAAGCTGTTCCAGTTTCTCTTTTTCTTCGGCCAATTCATTTTCATGATTAGCCAGCTGGATTTCAGTCTGTTTTTTCTCTTCAATTAACTTTTGTTTATTCTCCCCAAAATGCTTAGAACGCTCCGAGAACAGCTGCTTCTTTCCTTCTAATTTTTCAAGCTGTTCGGTTGATTTAAGTAGCTTTCCTTGCATTTCCTCAATTTGTTGATCAAGTTTTAAATTTGCTTGTTTTTGCTCTTCAATCCACGCTTCCCGCTTTTGGATACTCGTGGAAAGGGCAATTTGCTTTTGTCTTTCTTTTTCAATCTCTTGTTTTATCCGTTCCCATTTAATATGCAACGTTTCAATTTCAGCAATGAGCAGTGAGATTTCTTTTTCCTTCAATTGCTCCTTCAACTCTAAATACTGATTAGCAATATTTTTTTGTCTTTCCAAAGGACCCAGCTGTGATTCCAATTCGTACAGGATATCCTCTACACGGTTGAGGTTCTCTTGGGTTTCAGCTAACTTATATTCAGATTTTTTCTTTCTTTGCTTATATTTAAGGACACCAGCCGCTTCTTCAAAGATTGTACGCCGTTCTTCGGCTTTTGAACTCAAAATTTCTTCCACTTTACCTTGGCTGATGATGGAGAAAGCTTCTCTACCTAGACCGGAGTCCATAAATAAATCAATGATATCCTTTAAACGACAAGATTGTTTATTAATATAAAACTCACTTTCTCCTGAACGATATACTCTTCTAGTTACACTAACCTCTTCATAATCAAGCGGCAGTGATTTGTCTTGGTTATCCAAGACCAAGGTAACTTCAGCAACATTCAATGCTTTACGTGTATCACTACCCTGAAAAATAATATCCTCCATTTTGGAGCCACGTAAAGATTTAGCAGATTGTTCACCGAGTACCCAACGGATCGCATCTGTAATATTACTTTTGCCACTTCCATTGGGTCCTACAACTGCAGTTACTCCTGGAACGAATTCAATAGAAATACGTTCGGCAAATGATTTAAAGCCGACACTGTCTAATTTTTTCAAATACATACACATTCTCCTATATACCAAAGTGCAACCGTCCATAAAAACAGATGTTTACAAGAATAAATAATAAAAAACGGACGATCCAAAACCACTTGGGCTTTCTTACAACGGGAGTTAAAAAACATTTTGAATGGAATTCCCGTTGAATGATGTTTCGGTTAAAATTGATTTGCTAGATCAACCTGCATTAAATGATTGTGCATACAGGGTTTTCAACCTATTCATTTTATCATAATCTAACAGCCAAAAGAAGTCTGGCCAATATTTTCAGGTTGTCTTGCATGTAGCTCGTTATATTGATATATTTAGAGGTATATTTTCATTTCTTACAGGCTTATAAATAAATGAGTTAGGGGAGAGTTTTCATGAATTTAGAGGATGCAAACAAAACAAATCTGGCATTGATGCTGAATGAACTGGCAGATCGTATGAATGTTGCTAATCGTGGGCTATTTGATGTCGAAGACTATGATTTAAGTAAATATAAAGATTTGAAATTTCTTTATCAAGTAGTTGTAGACAAAGGAAGATTAAGTGCGTCAGAGACACAAGCATTCGTTGATGAATTAGCGGCAATCCGCAAGAAATAAATTCAGTGGGGTATAGCCCCACTGTTTTTTTAATTTGATGCATTAATCTTACCTAAAGCGATTTTTGCCGCATGTTGTTCCGCTTCTTTTTTGGAACGGCCAACCCCTTCTCCTGCAGCATCATCATTAATATAAACACGAACCAGGAATTCCTTGTCATGCGAAGGACCCTTCTCTTCGATTACTTTATAGGTCACCTTTTGATTTTTATCTTGTTGGATAATTTCTTGCAGTTGACTTTTATAATCCATCCCATGCGAAAAAGCGCCAGTGTTGATTTTCGGGAAGACATGCTTCTCTAGAAATTGAATCACCTTTTCATACCCTTGATCGAGATAAAGAGCTCCTAAGAAAGATTCGAATACGTCTGCCAAGATAGCAGGACGTTCTCTTCCGCCAGTTTGCGCCTCACCTTTTCCAAGTAAAAGAAACTTACCGAAGTCTAATTCCTGGGCAAAGTTCATTAAAGACGGTTCACAAACAATGGCTGCCCGTAATTTTGTCAATTCTCCCTCAGGTAGCTGCTTATACGTATTGAATAGGTATTGTGAGACTCCTAATTCTAGAACCGCATCTCCAAGAAACTCTAGCCTCTCATTGTCTTCAAATTGTTCCTGACGATGCTCATTCACATAAGATGAATGGGTAAAAGCCTGGACGAGTAATTCTTTCTGCTTAAATTCTATGTTCAGCTGTTTTTCTAATTCACTTATGTCCATACAGCTCACCTCGTATAAATAGTTGAAAGTCTCGCATCAAGCGAGACTTCCCTTATTATTTAACACTGTTGATATAATTTACAGCATCACCAACTGTATTAATCTTTTCAGCTTCTTCATCAGCAATTTCCATATCGAATTCGTCCTCAAGCTCCATTACAAGCTCAACAACGTCAAGAGAATCAGCTTCCAGGTCATCTTTAAAAGATGCTTCTAATGTTACTTTTTCCTCATCTACATCTAGACGATCGACAATGATTGCTTTAACACGGTCAAAAACATCGGCCACACCGTTCACCTCCCTTCAAAAGGATAATAATCTACATTACCATTCCACCGTCGATATGTATCGTTTGGCCAGTAATATAGCTTGCATCGTCTGAAGCCAAAAAGCGGACAACTTTTGCCACATCTTCAGGCGCGCCAAATCTTTCAAGTGGAATCATGGCAAGCATTGCTTCTTTTTGTTCATCTGTAAGTGCATCGGTCATATCCGTAGAAATGAAACCTGGTGCAACAGCATTGACTAAAATATTTCTTGTTGCAAGCTCTTTCGCAGTTGTCTTTGTCAATCCAATTACCCCTGCTTTTGCAGCAACATAGTTGGCTTGTCCTGGATTTCCACTCACACCGACAATTGAAGCAACATTAATAATTCGACCAGCACGTTGCTTCATCATTTGTCTTGTTACAGCTTTAGTGCATAGGAACACACCTTTTAAATTCGTATTGATCACTTCGTCAAATTCGTCTTCTTTCATACGCATTAATAAATTATCTCTCGTAACTCCAGCATTATTCACAAGGATATCTAAACTTCCAAATTGACCAATAACTTCTTTCACCATTGCTTTTACACTATTTTCATCAGAGACATCAGCTTGAATAGGGAATGCTTTAACGTCATAACTGATAAGCTCCTCCACTACTTCCTTAGCTTTCGCCTCACTTCCTGCATAGTTAACCGCTACGTTTGCTCCCTGTTTCGCAAACTCAATAGCAATTGTTCTACCAATACCTCTTGAAGCACCGGTGACCAGGACATTTTTTCCTTTTAACATTTACTCATCTCCCTTAAACCACGCGACAAATTCTTGTAATGATTTTATATCTTGCACGGCAAAGGTTTTTGTCTTCCTATCAATTTTTCTTAATAGACCGGAGAGGACTTTCCCATTGCCGACTTCTACGAATGCATCAACTTCTTCTTCCATCATCGCACGAATGGATTCTTCAAAGCGAACTGGAGAATAAAGTTGCTTAATGAGCAATTCTTTAATTTGCTCCTTTTCTGTTACAGGAGAAGCCGAAACATTTGCGTAAACAGGAATACTGGCATTGTTAATCGTTATTCTATCCAAATAATTTGCAAATTCCTTATTAGCAGCTTTCATCAGTCTTGAATGGAACGGGCCACTGACATTTAAAGGGATAACCCGCTTTGCACCTTTTTGTTTCAACTGTTCCGATGCTATCTCCACTCCTGCTTGTGAGCCGGAGATGACAATTTGTCCTGGGCAATTCAAGTTGGCAAGGTCGACAACTTCATCTGTGATGCCTTCTAGCACTTCAGTAATTTCTGCTTCTTTGAGACCAAGGACAGCCGCCATCGTTCCCTGCCCTTTTGGAAAAGCTTGTTCCATTAAACGCCCACGAGTTGCGACAAGAGGCAAAGCATCATCAACTGAAATGGATCCTGCAGCAACTAATGCACTATATTCACCTAAACTATGACCAACAGTCATAACAGGTTGAATGCCTTCAGATATCAACACTTGTTGGATAGCCGCACTTGTAAGTAATAGTGCAGGTTGTGCATTTTCAGTTTCTGTCAACGTTTCCTCTGGACCAGAAAACATAATTTCTTTTATATCTTTATTTAAATAATCATTTGCTTGATGAAATAGCTCCTGAACCTGCGGATAAGCATCATAAAATTCCTTTCCCATCCCGACTGCTTGAGAGCCTTGACCAGGGAACATAAATGCAACACGTTTCACGACGTTCACTCCTCAATATTCATAGTTTCAACTGTTTTGCGGATTGTTTCCGTTACATCATGATCCACCATATGCTTCGCCTGACGAATCGCACTGACGATCGCTTTTGCTTTAGACGAACCATGAGCTTTAATAACTGGAGCAGCTAAGCCAAATAATCCGGCTCCACCATACTCGGAATAATCAAGGCGATTTTTCAAAGCACGCAAATCATTCATTACAAGACCAGCAGCCAATTTTGTTTTCAATGACGAGGAAAATGTTTCTTTCAGTAACGAGAATACCGTTTGGGCAGTTCCCTCGATTGTTTTAAGTGCAACATTTCCGCTATAACCATCTGTTACAACAACATCAGCAACATGATCAAACAAGTCCCTTGCTTCCACATTTCCTACAAAATTAATTGGTGCATTTTTTAGTAATTCAAAGGCATTTTTTGTCAGGTCGTTTCCTTTCGAATCTTCAGTACCTACGTTTAGCAGGGCCACGCGAGGATTAGGAATGCCTCTAACCTTTTCCGAATAGACAGAACCCATGATGCCGTATTGTAAAAGATGACTCGGTTTTGCCTCTACATTGGCACCAACATCTAAAAATAAAAAGCCTTTCTCGTTGATCGTCGGCAGTGTTGGACTTAAGGCCGGGCGGGCAATGCCTGGTATTCGGCCAACAATAAACAATCCCGCACTCATTAAAGCACCTGTATTCCCTGCTGAGATACAAGCATCAGCCCTACCCTCTTTAACTTCTTTTGCCATTAGGACGAGGGATGCATTTTTTTTGCGACGTACTGCTCGTACAGGTTCATCTTCTCCTGTAATTACCTCTTCTGTATGTATAATAGAAATATTTTTTGGGTTTGTTAAATGCTGTCTAATTTTCGATTCGTCACCCACTAAGGTGATTGTTAAGTCATCAAATTGCGAAATGGCTTCCATCGCCCCTAATACAATTTCCTTAGGGGCATGGTCGCCACCCATTGCATCTATTGCTAGTTTCATTTAGTTGTCACCTATCTCTTCATTGGATTGGTACATCTGGAATGTCCCAGTAAATACAATTTCTTTATCTACAAAACTTTCCACTTCAACAACAGTAAGCCCTTTATCATTTTTACCAGCAACTATTGCCTTGGCGATAACCCTTTCACCTTCTTTTACCTGACGGGTAAAAGTGATTTCAGACTTTGCCGTTAAAGCCAGTTCATCATTTATTACAGCAACAGCAAGTGAATTTGCCTGTGCAAACAAATGATGCCCTCTGGCAATTTTATTTCTTGAAAAAACAAGATCTCCAGTAATATCCAGGATAGATATGGCTCGTTGATCAAGCTCTAAATCTATGATTTCACCAATTACTTCATCGATTTGTAAAGTCCGTAACGTCTCGTTCCATTGGTCCTTTGCAACAGATTTTATCCGCTCACGCATTTCAGGTATTCCTAGTTCCATCCTATCTAAACGGATTGTTTGGATACTCACTCCGAATTCTTTAGCTAATTGTTCATCTGTTACAAAAGGAATTTCCTCTATCTTTCCCTTTAATAGTTGTTGCCTCTCTGCTTTTGTTATTTTCAATGTATGCACCGTCCACCATATAACATCATTTTATGACTTGGTACTAATAGTAATATATAATACGAAAAATAATTATGCAAGCAATTCTCCAAAAGAATTAATCCATTTTTGTCTGAAGACTTGGATCTTTTTCTAGAAGTTTACGTAGATTCTCATAAGAAGGATCATTGTAAAGCAGACCATTTTGCACGATATCTTCAGCATCTTGTCTCGCTGTCTCCAAAGCTCGATAATCATGAACCATGTCTGCCAATTTGAACTCGGGAACTCCACTTTGTTTTCTGCCAAAGAAATCCCCTGGACCTCTAAGTTGCAAATCTCTTTCCGCCAATTCAAAACCGTTATTGGTTTCAGTCATAATACTCATTCGTTCTTTTCCAACTTCATTTTTAGGTTCGGCTATTAAAATACAGTAACTCTGCTTATCACCTCTACCTACTCTTCCACGAAGTTGATGAAGCTGAGACAGCCCAAACCTTTCTGCATCATAGATGACCATAATTGTAGCATTTGGAACATTAACACCTACTTCGACAACAGTCGTAGATACTAAAACTTGAATATTATTTTCTGCGAATTCTTTCATAACTGATTCTTTTTCATCGGACGGAAGCCGACCGTGCATTAAACCAACTTTGATTTCCGGCGGGAAAAACTCTAATAGAGTATGATATAAATCTACGGCATTTTGGATATCCAATTTATCCGATTCCTCAATAAGTGGGCTAATGAGATATGCTTGCTCGCCATTATTTACATGTTTTTCAATAAACTTGAGAATTCGCTCAAACATATTCTCTTTAACCCAAAGCGTCTCCACTGCTTTTCTCCCAGCTGGCATCTCATTGATGGCTGAAACGTCCATATCACCAAATGCCGTAATCGCAAGGGTTCTTGGTATAGGCGTTGCGGTCATAAACAGGACATCGGGTTGGAGGCCTTTATCCCTAAGTGTGCGTCTCTGTTCCACTCCAAATCTATGTTGTTCATCAACAATCACAAGACCCAAATCATTAAATTTTACATCATCTTGTATTAAGGCATGTGTGCCGATGATGATGTCTACCTCACCATTTTCAAGGCCTTCAAGAATAGTCCTTCTCTCTTTTGTCTTTGTTGATCCTGTAAGCAAATGAACGCTCGCCAAATCTCCAAATAATTCCTTCAATGATTGATAATGCTGTTCGGCAAGAATTTCTGTTGGAACCATTAATGCACCCTGTTTTCCAGCTGTAACAGAAGCGTATAACGAAACGGCAGCAACTGCTGTTTTTCCTGAACCTACATCACCTTGAAGTAAACGGTTCATACGGTATGGAGAACGCATATCCCTCAAAATTTGTTCTAATGATGATTTTTGTGCATTCGTTAATTGAAACGGAAAACGTTGAATGAACTGTTCAAGTTTATCTTCATCATAGTTTTGGGTATTTCCATCCGTCGCTTCTCGATGTTTTTTCCGTAGTAATTGCATTTTCAATTGAAAAAGTAGTAGTTCTTCATAAATATACCTTCTGCGGGAATGCTTCAATTCGAGGTTGTTTTGTGGAAAATGCAACATCCGAAGAGTGTCCTTTCTCGTCGGAAGTTTATACGACTTCAAATAAGATGATGGTAGAATCTCGGTTATTTCGTCTCCATAATCTTTGAATGCCTGAGAAATAACTTTTTTTAATTTATAAGATGTCACATCACCTTTTACGGAATAAATTGGTTGGATATCAGTACTCTCCTCTTGAGCACCTTTTCGATAGTTACTTACCGTAATCTGCAGACGATGTGCATCCCACTTCCCAGTGAGCGTCACTATATCACCTGGCTTTAATTGTTTCTTGGCGAACGAACGATTAAACATCACCGCCTTAATCGCAACATTTTCCACTTCTACCGTCAATACTAATCGGGACTTTTTACGTCCATAAAAAGTAAGGGAAGGCTCGTATAAAACCCTTCCCATAATGGTTACTTTATCATCATGAATAAGTTCGCTCAGTGGTAAGATTTCCAGCACATTATATTTATACGGTAAATAATGAAGTAAATCTTCAATCGTGAAGATACGCATATTGGCTAAGTCTTCAGCGAATTTTTCTCCAATACCTTTGACTTGTAATACGGGTTGATTAAGCACAAAATCACTCTTTCTCTTCTAAACAGATACGCCAAATATTTTTTCTTTCAGAAGTCTCCCAGTAGGTGTGTCAGCAAGTCCACCTTCACCTGTTTCACGTAGACTTGGAGGCATCTGTCTGCCTATACGATACATTGCACCCACTACTTCATCAGCAGGAATACGGCTAGTAACACCTGCCAAAGCAAGGTCTGCAGAAACAATAGCTTGTGAGGAACCTAATGCATTACGTTTCACACAAGGTACTTCAACTAAACCTGCAACAGGGTCACATACTAATCCGAGCATGTTTTTTAATGTGATGGCAAAAGCATCAGCTGATTGCTGTGGTGTCCCGCCAGCCATCTCAACGATCGCGGCTGCAGCCATTGCACCAGCTGAACCAACTTCAGCCTGACATCCTCCCGCAGCACCTGAGATGAATGCATTATTGGCCACAACAAAACCAAACGCACCTGCTGTAAACAAATAACGGATCATCTGTTCTCTAGTCGGGTTGAGCTGATTTTTCACAGCAAATAGGGTACCAGGTACACATCCTGCACTTCCTGCCGTAGGTGTGGCACAAATGACACCCATAGCTGCATTTACTTCATTAGTCCCCATCGCTTTACTTACCGCGTCAAGTAAAATCGGTCCTGATAAAGGGGTTTTTTCTTTCATATATTGTTGGACGCGCACAGCATCTCCCCCAGTAAGCCCTGTTACAGACTGGACTCCTTGAAGCGCCCTCTCTATTGCATCTTCCATAACTTGCAGATTTTTTTCCATTTCAGCAAATACTTCTTCACGAGTTTTTTCTTTAACATCCATTTCTTGTAGAATCATTACTTCTGAAATCGGTATTTCTTTCGTTTCTGCAATTTCAACTAATTCAGCGATTGTACGAAACATTATTTTACCCCCTTCTAACTATCTATTTTCGAAATTTGAATGATATGGTCAGCATATTGCAGTTCTTGTAATATATCATCTCCAACATTTTGGTCGACTTCAATGACCATCAACGCTTCCTTACCAACATCTTTACGATTCACTTCCATGTGGCCGATATTTATTTCATGTTTAGCCAGTATTCTTGTCACGGAAGCAATCGCTCCGAACCTATCATTATGCATGATAAGTATTGCTGGATGATTTCCAGATAATCGGAGTTCAAAACCGTTTAATTCTGTTATCTCGACTTTTCCACCACCTATGGAAATTCCGACCAATTCTAATTGGTCATTCTCATCACCAATTACAAGCCTAGCTGTATTTGGATGATCGACTCCAGAATTGTCTTCAATAAATTCTATTTTTAAACCAGCTTCTTTTGCTATATCTAGTGCCTTACTCATACGAAGATCATCAGTAGCAAATCCTAATAGACCTCCAGCTAGTGCAAAATCCGTCCCATGGCCTTTATATGTTTTCGCAAAGGATTCATATAGATAGATTTTTGCCCAACTAGGCTGCTTACCAAATAGATTACGTGCAGCAAGTCCGATTCGTGCTGCTCCCGCAGTATGTGAACTGGAAGGTCCTATCATAACCGGACCGATTATATCAAAAACGGAATTATACTTCATTTTAGCACCGCCTTTACAGACTAGTAAATTTCTCTATAAGTATATCAAAAATAGCAAGAATCTGCATTAATTCACTGACAAGAGACTGAATCATTTGAATTATTATAAAGAAAATTGTTTGAGCAAATGATAAATACATAAAAATGAATTGCTCCTGGTAGTCCGCAGCCCCGATACACCAGAGACTCCTCTGGGAGCGAAGGTGTATCGGGGTCTGCGAACCTCAGGAAGAATGTAAGACTAATTTCATATAGAAAACAAAATAACCGCATCAGACCATTGATTGGTTGATGCGGTTATGATTATTCTACTGAGAAGATATAAGAATAGATTGGCTGTTCTCCATTGTGAATCTCAATTTCGACGTCTTCGAAGTTTTCTTCAACAAAAGCTTCGATTTCATCTACTTCTTCTTGACTGATATCCTCACCATAAAGAATAGTTAATATTTCATCATCTTCAGTAATCAATTTATTCAGTAATAATTTGACGGCTTCTTGTTTACTCTCATGGGAGGTAATGATTTTACCATCTTCAATTCCCATGAAATGATCTTTTTCAATTGTGATGCCATCTATTTGAGTATCTCGTACAGCATAAGTTATTTGACCAGTTTTAACTTCCTTACTTGCAGATTCCATTGTCTGCTGATTTGAAACAAGATCAACTTCTGGATCAAATACAAGCATCGCACTTATACCTTGAGGAATGGTACGAGTCGGAACCACTGCGACATCTGCTTCAGATAATTCAGCAGCTTGCTCTGCTGCCATTTGAATATTTTTATTATTAGGTAGCACAATGACTTTTTTCGCATTAGCTGATGTAATTGCATCCGCAATGTCCTGTGTACTAGGATTCATGGTTTGTCCACCTTCAATAACGACGGTCACACCCAAACTTTCAAATAAGGTTTTGAGGCCATTCCCCATAGCAACAGTAACTACAGCATACTCAGATTTTTGCTTTGGTTTATTATCCTTCTCTTTCTTACCAACGATTGCACTATGCTGTTCACGCATATTTTCTATTTTCATATTGATTAAACTTCCAAAACGCTGGCCTAGCGTCAAGCAATCTCCTGGCCTTTCTGAATGGACGTGAACCTTAACAATTTCATCGTCAGAAACGACTAGTAATGAATCACCAAATTCACTTAACTCTTGGCGGAATTTTTCTTCATCGTATGGGTTATTCTGTAATTTATCATCTTCAAACTTAACCATAAACTCCGTACAGTAACCATAGACAATTTCTGAAGTATCCATAAAATCTTGGGTTACTTTGTGATGTTCAGCATTTATGAGTTCTTCCATTTCAATTCCTGTGTCTTCAGGAAGTTCTTCACCTTTTAACGCTGCAAGAAAACCTTCGTAAATGGTTACAAGACCTTGCCCTCCTGAATCGACTACTCCCACTTCTTTTAGAACAGGAAGTAAATCTGGTGTACGCTTTAGAGAAGCTTTTGCCTCTGATAGTATCTTCTCCATCAACGCAATGATTTCTGTCTCTGTTTCTGCCGCTTCAACTGCTGCACGTGCAGCATCTTTTGCTACCGTAAGGATTGTACCCTCCACCGGTTTCATCACTGCTTTATAAGCAGTCGCAACTCCTGCATCAAACGCTTCGGCAAAGTCTTTCGCATCAAGAGTTTCCTTGCTCCCCATCCCTTTAGCAAAGCCACGGAATATTTGTGATAAGATTACCCCTGAATTACCTCTTGCACCCATCAATAAACCTTTTGCAAGTGCATTAGCTACTGCGGAAGCATTATCCGATTCATTTTGTTTCACTTCATTAACGCCTGAAGTCATGGAAAGATTCATATTTGTTCCTGTATCTCCATCTGGAACCGGAAAGACATTTAATGCATCAATCTTATCCGCATTATTAGATAAGTGATGAGCTCCAGAGAGGATCATTTGTGTTAAAAGACTACCATTCACACTATGTATAGACACCATATTTCCTCCTTAATTAAACCAAGCCTGTCTTCATTTGTTATTACGCACCAAGAACTGTTCAGTAATTTTTACCGAACAGTTTATAGTGAAGTGCTAAGACAGGCATTCTTTAATAGACTCATTAATCTTTAGATACCCTAACACCTTGAATGTATATATTTACCGAGTCAATGGATAGACCTAGAGATTGCTCTAACGTGTACTTCACCTGGGATTGTACGTTACTTGCAACCTCAGAAATTTTTGTACCGTAACTGACAATAATATATAAATCAATGTGCAGCTCGTCATTTTCCTGACGTACTACTATTCCACGAGAATAATTCTCTTTTCTAAGTATTTCTGCGATACCATCGCGTATTTGACTTTTTGATGCCATTCCTACGATTCCATAACATTCAACCGCAGTTCCACCAGCAATTGTTGCAATCACATCATTTGTAATTGTCACTTGACCGTCATTGGTGTGAAGTTCAATGGACATGAGCATCCTCCTTCATCTCATTCAATATAAATAAAAAACACTTTTTTATAAGTCCATCCTATAACATATAAAGCATAAGGTTATTCTACTACATCCCGACATAATTTAAAAGCGGCTACTGAATTCCTTACTAGTAATTTTCTCTTATAAGAATGGCGGAATTTATTCCATCTGTCAAGTATATCTTCTTTGCATGATTGAATACAGAAATTATTCTACAACTTAACGTTCTTCTCAACAGAAAAGTTTAATTGCATTCTTAACGAACTTATGGTAAATTGTATAAGTATGAAAAACGATATTTGGTAAAGTAAGGAGGGACTGTCATGGCTAGAAAATGTGTTGTAACTGGACGTAAAACTAGCACAGGAAATCTACGTTCTCACGCTATGAACTCCAACAAACGTAAATGGAAAGCTAATGTACAAAAAGTACGTATCATGGTAGATGGTAAGCCAAAACGCGTATATGTATCAGCTCGTGCACTAAAATCAGGAAAAGTAGAACGTGTATAATCTACACAACTACAAGACTCAATCGTATGAATTTACGATCAAAAAAGTACTCTATTAACGAGTGCTTTTTTTATTTTAAGGGAAATACGACGAGCGTAAAATCTACTTACTCAAGACTTCCTGTGGTGAGTGAAGCCTATTGCCCGTCGTATTTTGGCTTCTCCAAGATACTAACAATCTTGTGAGAACTGAAGGATTTATAGTTCAAATAATATTATTCCTGGACATGCACAAAAAACACAGCTTCTGCCACGGAAGGGACAAAAGCTGTGTTCTTTATTTATCTTTTTTAAAAACACCCATGACTACTTTGACAAAACCACCGATAAACCTTGGGAGCTTAATCGTATAGAATTTAATAGGTTCCCCCTCCTTCGTAAAACAAGGCTTTACATTTTAAAGGAATCTCGACTCTTTATTAATAATAATATGCCTCGTCTGTACGAAAAATTCCCACTTTCTGAAGATAGTTCATTTGATATGCAAAGTGTGGATCCCCAAGATATATCAGCATTATTCAACGGATAATAAAATCCTTCCAAATGGATACCTTCCACTTTTTCAGTAAACGGAATAAAAGAAATATACGGGAATTCGGGATTTCTAGTAATCAGATAGGAACCTGGTTTCGTCATTATGATTTCATTTTGTTCATCAATTATCTTACCTGTAATCCCTTGCTCTAACAATCGGTATAGCAATTGGATATTGATTAATTCATGATCTTTCCGTCCTGCCGTTACTCCGAACAAGCAAATGGTCTCAGGCTTCAACTTACACGCGAGGTTTATTGCCAATTCAAGATCCGTTTCATCTTTCTCGCTGGGCATCCGAATCATTTCTTTTGTATTCTCCCTGATTTTCGCTATTTCATCAGCTGTGACCGAATCGAAATCCCCAACGGCATAATCGATGTTGAGCTTGTGTTTCAATAAATATAAAGCACCTCTGTCTGCACCGATCCATAAGTCGATATTTTTATCGTAAGGGAGGAGATCGGGAATTGCCCCTTCTGGACCGCTCCCGACAATTCCAATTGTTATCTTTTCCATGCTTAATCCCTTATTGCATGTAGCAGATCCTGGATAGCTTGCTTCCTATCTGACTTATCAAAGATAGCACTGCCGGCTACAAGGACGTCCGCTCCTGCATCGGTGCATAACTTAATAGTTTCCACATTAACTCCGCCATCTACCTCAATCTCATATGAAAGGCTCATTTCCTCTCTCCATGTGCGGAGTTGCCTAATTTTCTCTACAGCTCCCTCAATAAACTTTTGACCACCAAATCCTGGGTTCACAGTCATAACAAGGACAAGATCTACGTTTGGAAGAATAGGCTTCAAAAGTTCGGCAGGTGTAGCAGGATTAATCACGACCCCCGCTTTTACATCGTTATCTTTAATCAGTTGTATGGTTCGATCAAGGTGTACACAAGCCTCTTGATGAACAGTAAGGATATCAGCCCCGGTTTTTGCAAATTCCGGAATAAACTCATCAGGATTCTCAACCATTAGATGTACATCAAGAGGAAGGCTGGTCACAGGTCTGATTGCTTCGACAATTAAAGGACCAATTGTTATATTGGGAACAAAATGACCATCCATCACGTCTACATGAATATAATCGGCACCATGAGCTTCTACTTCCTTGATTTCCTCTCCTAATTTTGCAAAGTCAGCTGATAATATAGATGGTGCAATTTTTACCATATTAATACCTCGGCTTTCTTAACATTATTTCTTCTAAAAACCTTTGATAATTATCATAGCGAAAGGACGCTATCTCTTTGTCAGAAACAGCAGCTTTCACAGCACATTTCGGTTCTTTCACATGCATGCAACCCCTAAATTTGCAACCCTGCATTCGATTGCGGAATTCTGGAAAACAGTAAGACAATTCATCCGCTTCTAATGTTTCAAGATCCAGCGAACTAAACCCGGGAGTATCAGCGACAAGCCCGCCATGAATCTCAATCAATTCAACATGACGTGTTGTATGTTTCCCCCTGCCTAGGCTTTCCGATATTTCGCCAGTTTTTAAATCGAGGTTGCTATCCAGCATATTAAGTATGGAAGATTTTCCGACTCCTGATTGACCTGCAATGACAGTAATGTGGTCTTTAAAATAATTCTTTAATTCTTCAAAAGAGGGTTTATCTTTTTTCGATAATAATTCCACGCTATATCCAATCTTTTCATAAGCCTCTTGGTAAGATTCGATTTCCTTCCTTTCTTCCAGTGATACCAAGTCCATTTTTGTAATAAAAATCACAGGCTTGATATCCATAGATTCAATCAGTACAAGAAAACGATCTAATAAAGAATGATTAAAATCTGGCGCTTTTGCAGAAGTCACAATAATTGCCTGGGTTATATTGGATATAGGTGGACGTATTAGTTCATTTGAACGGTTTTTAATTTCCATGATATATCCTTCATTAGGATCGTCATATTCAAAGACAACAAGATCCCCAACTAGAGGGGTTATCTTCTGATTACGGAATACCCCTCTACCACGGCATTGGACTATCAGACCTTCATCAGTTTTAACATAATAAAAACCACTCAACGCCTTAATAATTCTGCCTTCTGCCATTTAGTCACCTTCTTCGTAAGATATTACATCATTTGCTACGGTCTCATCGTCTCTTTTAATTATATACTCCGCATCTCCGTTGGGAGGTATAAGCAATGTGAAAGTAACCGGAGTATCTTCTGTAATAGGTATTTCCTCATAGACATCAGCAATATCATTGTTGACATCCCTAATATATATCCGCACGATTTGCTCAACAGGTTCGGAACTTTCTTCTTCATTTCCATCATCAGCTTCCTCTTCCCCTTCATCACCTGTGTAGAGGACTGTATGAGTTATTCGATGGGAAGCCGGGCGGACTTCCTCAGGACCGATGGAAATGTATACATCTACAGCATCCCCTTCTTGTAATTCAGTGCCTGAATCTGGAGATTGCCGGATTACCTTTCCTTCTTCCACCGTATCAGAATGTTCCTCATGTTTCCTGAATACGAGATTATTTTCATCCAAATAGTCGCGCGCTTGTGATTCTGTCATACCGGTTAAATTATTCAAGCTTATCTTTTCAGGTCCCATACTAACTTCAAATATGACCTTACTCTCGCTCGGAATAACCTCTGTTTCCGGTGAAGGTTGAAGTTGGTTTAAAATTTCACCGTTCGGCTGATCTGAATACTTCTCAATCGTTATAATACTATCCGACTCAAAACCAAGCCCTTCTAGAATCTTCACAACTTGATTTATATCCTGTCCAA
This sequence comes from Oceanobacillus luteolus, assembly GCF_023715655.1. Taxonomy (GTDB): domain Bacteria; phylum Bacillota; class Bacilli; order Bacillales; family Amphibacillaceae; genus Oceanobacillus; species Oceanobacillus luteolus. Next base: position 437,303 of record NZ_JAMBON010000001.1, read on the forward strand.
CGTAGTCGTCTACGACAATCCGTTCCTTACCCTCACTAACTACTAATGTGACTGTTGATTCTTCTTTTACAGTTCTTCCCGCAGATGGACTCATGGAAACAACATACCCTTCTTCCACATCTTCAGAATAGGTCAATTCCTCTTCAACGACCAGATTCAAACTTTCGAGTGCTTCTTTTGCCTCTTCATATTCCATGCCCACAACATCCATCAACTCAACGTCCTTTGGTTGCAGTAATCCGGGGATGAAGAACAATGCTGTAATACCTGCTGCAAGAAGTATAAACAAAATACTGAATATAACTAAGAATTTTTTCTTCTTACCTTTTTTCTTTTTTTCTTTTGTTTTTTTCTTTTTGGCCTTTTTATTTGGTGGGTAGGCCTTTGTCTTATTTACAGTACCTGTGTTACTTATTATCGTATCTTCATTTTCTGATCCAGAAAATTGATCATCCGTAATGATAGGGATTGCCTTGGTCTCCTCACCAACTTCTATCGGAGGCTCATATGGTTCTTCGTTTAGCCGTTCAGGATCTAATGCACTGTTAATTGTATCTTCCAAATCATAAATCGAATCATAACGATGGAATGGGTCTTTCGCAGTCGCCTTTAGAACAATATTTTCTACACTCTGTGGGATGCTTGGATTATGTTTCCTTATCGAAGGGGTCTCATTTTGCAAATGTTTTAAAGCTATGGAAACGGGAGACTGGCCAGAAAAAGGTAGTCTTCCTGTTAATAATTCATAAAATAAGATGCCAATTGAGTATATATCCGATTTTTTAGTAGCCATCCCACCTCTTGCTTGTTCTGGTGATAAATAATGGACGGAACCCAAAATCGAATTCGTTTGAGTAAGTGCAGTTGCACTCAACGCAATAGCAATTCCAAAGTCTGTGACCTTCACTTCTCCAAAGTTATTCATTAGTATATTTTGTGGCTTAATATCACGATGAACAATGTCATTATCATGAGCATGAGCAATAGCAGAAGTGACCTGCTTCATAATATCGATCGCATCATTAACATTAATTGGACCGTACTGTTGTATGTATTCCTTCAACGTTAAGCCGTCTACATATTCCATAACCATATATAGGATGTCTTCTTCTTCCCCGACATCATATATACTTACAATGTTTGGATGACTTAAACTGGTTGCAGCTTGAGCTTCACGATCAAAGCGAGTCGTAAATTCATGGTCATTGATATATTCACTTTTAAGAGCCTTTATTGCTACATCTCTTTCCAAAATTGTATCTCTTGCAAGATAAACTTCAGCCATTCCGCCGCTACCTATTTTTCTTATTATCTTGTAGCGTTCATTCAAAAGATGGCCTTTTCTCATTCATTCTCACCTGCTCTCGCTGTCCAGTCATAATGTACAATTGCCAATGAAATATTGTCTTCTCCACCACGGCCATTGGCAAGATCTACTAATTGCTCCCCTATTTCGCTAATCGCTTCATCCTTACCCAAAAATTCTGCCAGTTCATCAGCATGGACTTTATCCGTTAGTCCGTCAGAGCAAAGCAGTATCTTGTCACCATATTCCCAACCAATTGTCTGAATATCGGTTTTCACTGCTTTATCCGTGCCTAATGCCCGGGATACGACATTTTTCCTTGGATGATATGCAGCATCATCGGGTGAGATTTGACCAGCGCGAAGGAGCTCGTTAACTAACGAGTGATCCTCAGTAAGCTGCTTTAATCCCCCTTCGTTCGAAAGGTAACAACGGCTATCTCCAATATGTGCAACCGTTATAAATTCTTCCATACAAGCAGCTAGAACAAGTGTGGTGCCCATTCCTTCCAAATCTGCTTTCTCCTTAGATTCCTTATAAACGATTTGGTTTGCTTCTGAAACCGTCTCCGAGATCCATTGTTCAATGTTAGCTGCAGTTTGAAAAACTTCTGTTTTTTCCCATTTATCCTGAACAATTTGCGTTGCTAACTGGCTAGCGATTTCTCCACCAGCATGGCCACCCATCCCATCAGCAACAACGGCCAACACTTGTTTACTTTTATTGCGAAAAATTCCACCAGAATCTTCGTTATTACTCCTTACTTTTCCTACATCAGTCATAAAACAAGCCTTCATATTGCCCCCCCTAATCCAAACATTTCCATTCCATTCTTCTTTGATTATTGCATAATAAGAAATAATAAAGAATAGTTTATTTAACTTTTTTCAAACGAGTCAGGAAAAAACCATCTGTCTTGAAACTTTGCGGAAATAGTTGTACCCCAAATTCAGTTATTCCTATAGAAGATTGGAGGACTTCTGGCAACTCGTTGAAAAAGCTTGTATCTACGATAAATTCTGGATTTTTTTCTAGAAACTGATGAATTACCTCTTCATTTTCTGTTTTCTCAATCGTACATGTACTATAGACCAATAATCCATCGTCTTTTAGAAGTTGTGCTGCATGATTCAAGATGTCCGATTGAACCGATTGTAACCGCTCAATGTCTTCGGCAGTTTTTTCGTATTTAATTTCTGGCTTACTTGTAATAACTCCAAGGCCTGAACAAGGAGCATCAACAAGAATTCTATCAAAGCTGGTATTCTTATATTTATCTTGTAGCTTACGCGCATCATAAGCTGTTGCTTCGATAATGGATAGTTGAAGGTTTCTTTGCTTTTCTTCTATAAGATTTACCTTCTTTTTATGCAAATCATGTGCATAAACAATGCCATCATTTTTCATTTTCTCAGCAATATGCGTTGCTTTGCCTCCTGGTGCGCTACAAGCATCAAGAACCGTCATTCCTGGTTCAGGTTTCAACACTTCAGCAACTAACATGGAACTTTGATCCTGAATGGTTAGCATGCCTTGTTTAAATAGATTATTAGTTAAAATATTTCCTTTTTCAATAATAATTCCCTGTTCAGAGAAGATGGAAGGTTTGACTTGGAAGCCTTCATTCTCCAAATATTGTATCGCTTCCCCCCTTGCTATTCGCAGGGGTTGAATTCGTACGGATATAGGTTTTTCTTCAAGATTTGCCAGACAGATTTCTTGTGTGGTCTGAAAACCGTATTGCTCTATCCAACGCTTTACCAGCCAAAGGGGATGACTTGTTTCTATCGATAATCTTTCAACCGGATCACTAATCTCAGAAATGTCTCGTACTCCCTTTCTTTGGACATTTCGTAATACTCCGTTAATAAACCCTTGAGTTCCTCTATGCCCCTTTTGCTTAGCGATTTCTACCGCTTCATGGATAATTGCATGATCCGGGATTTTATCCAAGAAAATCATTTGATAAACAGACATCCGCAGTAACACTTTCACCCAAAGGTCGAGTTTTTTTGTTGGATCAACATAGCTTGAGAGATAATAATCCAACGTCAGCTTCCTCTCAAGTGTTCCATATACAATTTGTGTAAGGAGAGCCTCATCTTTTGTTGTAAGGTTACTTTTTTGTATTTCCCGATTTATTAAAAGATGACTGAAGCTGCGATCTTTTTCAATCCGGAGTAATAGTTCTAAAATTAACATTCTCAACTGTGCTGTTTTCATATTATTCTCCTAGTATAACACCGACTTTAATTCTATCACTGGATCCTTGTAAATAATCTTTCACCGACATCCGCTTTTTACCTGCTGGTTGAATCTCTGTAATTCGAATACCTCGCTTATTTCCGCACAAAACAACAAAGTCATCCTGTTCATTTTTCTTTACGATTTCTCCAGGTTTCCCATCATATTCGCTGTTATCCAATTCACCCCACCAGATTTTTAACGTCTTTCCAAGATAGGTGGTATAAGCAACGGGCCATGGATGTAAACCACGGATTTGGTTATAAATATCAGTGTTGTCTTTACTCCAATCAATCCATTCATCCTCACGCTTTATATTTGCAGCGAATGTAGCCTTTTCCTCATCTTGTTTTATCGGGGTGAGCTCTTCATTAAATAACTTAGGCAATGTTTCTATTAACAAGCTTGCCCCAGCGACTGATAGTTTATCATGTAAAGTCCCAACATGATCTTCCGCTTCAATAGGTACATTAACCTTCGTTAAGATATCACCAGCATCTAGTTTCTCTACCATATACATAATGGTTATACCTGTATCTTTTTTTCCTTGAATAATCGCATGATGTATCGGTGCACCACCTCGTAATTCCGGCAGGAGCGACGCATGCACATTAATACAACCGAACGGAGGCGCTTCTAGCAAATTAGTGGGTAGTAATTGACCATACGCAGCGGTTACAATTAAATCTGGTTTTACTTGTAAAATTTCTTCAAAGTTATCTCTTAAGCGCTCTGGTTGGAATACTGGCAATCCTAGTTCTACTGCCTTCTGCTTCACTGGAGATGGAGTAATGATACGTTTTCTTCCCTTTGGCCTGTCAGGCTGGGTAACGACTAAAACAACTTCATAATCTGACTTGGCCAGTGATTCAAGAACTGGCACCGAAAAATCTGGCGTTCCCATAAATACGATTTTTTTCATTAAATCTTACCTACTTTCTTTACTTACCATCTAAGTTGTTACATCATTTGATAAGGTTGCATATCAACTATAATTTGTAAATCATTTTTTTGAATTTGGTCTTTGAAATAATTCATGACTGCTTGAATATTTTTACGCAAGTTAGGTTCGTGTTTGTATTTTATCATGCATTGATAGCGATATCTATCTTTGATGCGAGGTATTGGCGAAGGGGTTGGGCCTAGTATTATCGATCCTGGTTGGACGATCTGCTGCAGTTGTTTGACCATCTGCTGTGCACTCTGTACAACCACTACTTGATTAGGATGGGTAATCGTAATCAATGCTAAATAATAATAAGGCGGGTATTGAAAAGCCCTCCGCATAGCCATTTCTTTTTTATAAAATTCTTCAAAATTATACTTACTCGCAAGTTCTATGCTATAGTGCTCGGGGGTATAGGTCTGAACAATAACCTCCCCTGTCAACTCATGTCTTCCTGCACGACCACTAACCTGTGTTAAAAGTTGAAAAGTTTTTTCTGAAGAGCGGAAGTCAGGTATATGTAACATAGAGTCTGCGGTAAGTACGCCAACTAATGTTACATTTTCAAAATCCAATCCCTTAGCAATCATCTGAGTCCCTAAGAGGATATCTCCCTTTTTCTCCGCAAAATCTCGAAGCAGCTTTTCATGAGCACCTTTTTTCCTCGTTGTATCCACATCCATACGGATAACTCTTGCCTCGGGAATAATTTGGGCTAATGCCTCCTCCACCCGCTGAGTACCGGTACCAAAATATCTTATGGAATCACTGGAGCACTCCGTACAACTATGTGGTACAAGCTCCTCGTATGAACAATAATGGCATTTTAATGTCTGATTGTTTTTATGATAAGTCAAGGCGATGTCACAGTGTGGACATTCTTTTACATGTCCACAATCACGACACATGATAAAAGTGGAGTATCCTCTTCTATTCAAAAGCAAAACTATTTGTTCGCCCTTTTCCAAGCAGTTCCTGGTTTTATCCATCAATAACCTGGAGAACATGGTCCGATTCCCTGCATGTAGCTCCTCCCTCATATCAACCGTTATGACTTCAGGCATCGGCTTGTTATTCGTTCTATTTTTAAGTGTTGCCAGTTTATAGACTCCTTTTGACGCTCGAGCGAACGATTCCAGGGTAGGAGTTGCACTACCGAGAATGACAGGGATACTATTATTTTTCCCTCTCTCAATAGCCACATCTCTTGCATGATAGCGTGGTTGTTCTTCCTGTTTATAACTATTTTCATGCTCCTCATCAATAATGATGATTCCTAGATTTTCAAACGGTGAAAATATTGCTGAACGTGCCCCGACAACTACTTGTACTTCTCTACGCTGAATTTTTCGCCATTCATCAAACTTTTCTCCAGCTGATAAAGCACTATGCATAACAGCTACACTTTTTCCAAACCTGCTCTTAAAACGGTTGACCATTTGTGGAGTCAACGAAATTTCTGGAACAAGCACAATTGCTTCTTGTCCTTTATTAATAACCTCTTGTATCGCTTGAAGGTACACTTCTGTTTTTCCACTTCCTGTTACACCGTGCAACAGGAATACCTCATGCTTTTCATTCTCAATACTTTCTAATATCGGCTCAATTGCTGACTGTTGTTCTGCATTTAGAGTTAGAGGCGCTGTCCTTTCAATTGCATCGTCGTCATAAGGGTTTCGATAGACTTCTTTCCGGTATGTCTCTATTAAGCCTTTTTCAACTAGAGATTTAATCGTACTACTCGTTGTTTGCAATTTGCTTAAGAGTAGTTTTTGTGAAATTTCTTCTGGTTGTTCAATAAAATATTCAATTATTGCCCGTTGTTTTTTTGCTGACTTCGGCAAGTCTTGTAAAGCTTCTTCTAATAAGTGGATCTCCTTTAACGGAGCAACCATGGTAATATATTTTTTGGTAATTCTCGATTGCACTACATAATCAATGGACACGTCACCCGCATCTACCGCCTTTTTTAGTTGGTTATATGTAAGAGGTGAGTTTTCAAATTCCTCAAAAGGAATAACATCCCGTCCTTGAAATAAATCTTCCAGTTCTAAAGGAAGATTTTCTTCGGTTGAACGGACAATCTCTTTTTTGTATTTTGATTTTAATACTTGTGGTAACATAACCTGTAACGCATTGATTGATAGAGAGAGTGTTTCATTTGCCAGCCATCTTCCCAAGTTAAGTAATTCTTCTGTAAGAACGGGGACTAAATCCAATACTTCCAGAATCGGCTTTAACTTATTAAACGACGATTGATCTGTAATTTGAACAACAAATCCCATGATCTTTCTTGGACCAAAAGGAACAATTACACGCATGCCTGGTGTAAGTATATCCATAAAACGTTCTGGGATTTCATAATCAAATGTTTGGTCAATGGCCGCTGAAGGCACATCAACGATTACTTTTGCTACATTCACTTGTTCTCATCCTTCATATCACGGATAATAAACTCCCATAGCTTTTTAGCAATATCTTTCTTTGAAGCCAACGGTAAATTCTCCTGTTGAAGAGATTTGTTCAAATAGGTAACAATATTTGTATCTCCGGCAAAACCTGCTCCGTCAACAGCCACATTATTTATTACAATAGCATCTAGTTTTTTCTTTTCCAGTTTGCCTTTACCATATTCCAAAGGCGTTTGTGTCTCTGCTGCAAATCCTACTAAAAATTGATTGCTCTTTTCTTCCCCGAGAGACTTTAGGATGTCTTTCGTACGTTCCATTTCAACGAGGAGATCACTTCCAGTTTTCTTCATCTTCTCTGTAAAGGTTTGTTTCGGACGGTAATCAGCGACTGCTGCCGCTTTAATTACAATATCACTGTGAGGAAATTCTTCATGAATCGCAGTATACATGTCCTCAGCGGATACGACATCTACTCGTTTGATACGAGCATATTCCAATTGAACATCTGTCGGGCCCGCTACAACCGTCACCTCCGCGCCTAGTTCAGCAGCAGCATCTGCTAGTGCAAAACCCATTTTTCCTGACGAACGGTTGGAAAAGAATCGGACCGGATCCAACACTTCACGGGTCGGACCGGCAGAGATCAAAACTTTCTTTCCTTTTAATGGTTCGTCCTTTTGTTGATGATTTTCAACTACTTCAATAATTGTCTCAGGTTCCTCCAATCTCCCTTTTCCAACATAGCCACAAGCTAAATAACCTGCACCTGGTTCAATAAAATGATAACCAAATTCATCCAATCGGTTCATATTATCAACTACCGCAGGATGTGCATACATATGTACATTCATAGCAGGAGCGATGTAGACATCCGCCCGAGTTGCTAATAGTGTAGTAGAGAGCATATCATCAGCAATTCCGTTTGCCAATTTGCCTATAATATTTGCCGTAGCTGGAGCAATAATTGCAATATCCGCCCAATCAGCAAGGTCGATATGGGCAATCTTCTCAGGATCTTTTTCATCAAAAGTATCTATGTAAACTGGATTTCTGGATAGCGCCTGAAATGTAAGTGGGGAAACAAATTTACTAGCATTTTCAGTCATGACTACTTTCACATTCGCACCTTTTTGTGTAAGTTTACTAGTCAAAGCACATGCCTTATAAACAGCAATCCCACCAGACACACCCAGCAGAATATTCTTTCCACTAACCATACAACAAACCCCTTTCCTAATGAATCAAGTTTAACATATTTTACATCAAAAGCGGAAGCGTGCGCTTAGGGACGTACAAACTGGAGTACTACTGAATGAGATAAAGGAAACACGGTGAGGGACGAACCGATGTTGACTTATCGATTGAAGGAGTACGAAGTTTGCCAGTCCCTGCACGCTGGAGCTAGACGATACCAAAAGCGGAAGCAAGCGGTTAGGGACTTTCAAACTGGACTGCGGCGCAAGGAGATAAAGGAAACACAGCGACCATAGGGAGCTGATGTTGACTTTTCGACTGGAGGTGCAGGAAGTTTGGACGGTCCCTGCTTGCTGGAGTTAAACGAACCAAAAGCGGAAGCAAGCGGTTAGGGACTTCCAAACTGCCCCGCACAGGATGTGGTCTTTTTAGTCAAACTTCCCTTTTAATCAAAAGGAGATAAAAGAGACAGGACAACGCTAGGAGAAGATCTCGACTTATCGACTATAGGCCGTTGAAATTTGAATAGCCTCTTGCAAATAAAAAGACCTCGCTGTCTAAAAGCGAGGTCTACTTTATGCTTGTGCATTTGCAATGAATAATTTACCAGCCGCGATTTCCTCTAGGGCCACTCCGACAAGTTTATGGGACTTCGGGTCATCCACTAATGGTTTCTGCTCATCCGCAAGCGTTCTAGCTCGTCGTGCTGACAATGTAACAAGTTCATATTTTGAATTGATTTTTTCTTGTAGTTGGTCGATGGATGGTTCCAACATCATATTATTCTACCTCCAATATCCTTTTATATTGCTTTTCTACCCGTTCTCTCTTCAAATGCTCACTTTGAATAATTGATTTAACACGTTGGACAGCTTTATCCACATCGTCATTTACGACCACATAATCATATGCGTGCATCATTTCAATCTCTTTTCGAGCTTCTTTTAATCGATTGATAACCAATTCTTCTGTTTCTGTCCCTCGGCCGACAATTCGATTCTTCAGCTCTTCTAAGCTAGGAGGAAATAGAAAAATGAAAACTCCTTGAGGAAAATTATTTTTCACCTGTAATGCTCCCTGAACTTCAATCTCCAAGAACACATCTTTTCCTTTTGCCAACGTTTCCTCTACGAACGCTCTCGGTGTCCCATAATAATTATTGACATATTTTGCATATTCTAAAAGCTCGTTATTAGCAATCATTTGCTCAAATTCTTCATTTGAGCGGTAAAAATAGTCAACGCCCTCTCTTTCACCTGGACGCATTGCTCTTGTCGTCATGGAAATGGAATACTGCAACTCGGTCTGTTCTTCAAAAAGTCTTTGACGAACAGTGCCTTTCCCAACTCCAGATGGACCAGAAAGGACAAATAAAATACCTGACTCGTCTTTCAATTGAATATCCTCCTAAAATCACAATTAGCCTTCCAAAAGGCGAAGCAACAGACTTATGATTCTTCTGTCACTTCTTCATGGTTCATGACCCTTTGACCTACTGTTTCTGGTTGAACAGCAGAAAGAATCACATGATCACTATCTGTTATAATTACTGCTCTAGTTCTTCTCCCGTATGTAGCATCAACTAATTTATTGTTATCCCTCGCAACCGTAATAATCCGTTTAATCGGAGCTGACTCCGGTGATACAATCGAAATGATTCGGTTAGCTGAAACAACATTGCCAAATCCTATGTTTATAAGCGTAAGATTCAACTTCGCTCCCCCTAACTTCAGCCAGACAGACTTCATAACTATACTATACTTTAGAATAACAAAAATTTATAAAGATATCCAATCGAATTCTGGATTACTCAATATTTTGTACTTGCTCTTTGATTTTTTCTATTTCTGTTTTTAATAATACATCTATCTCATTAATTTCTGCGGCTGTTGATTTGGAGCCAATTGTATTCGCTTCACGGTGCATTTCTTGGCAAATGAAATCAAGTTTACGTCCTACGCTCCCAGCTTTATCTATTACCTTCCTCATCTGGCTGATATGACTACTCAAACGAGTCAATTCCTCTGTGATATCACCTTTTTCTGCGAGCACTGCAACTTCTTGAATAATTCTACCATCTTCAATTTGTGCGTATTGTGCAAGGTGCTCATTTATCCGATTTCTTATTCGTTCACGGTAACTTTGTACGACTTTTGATCTCATCGCTTGTAAAGACTCAGTTAGTTCCTCCATTTTGTTTAATCGTAGTAACAAATCATTTTTAAGGTAAGTACCTTCCGTCTGCCTCATCTCCTGAAGTTCCTCACAAGAATTTTCTACTGCTTGAAATAATAGATCCTTTAGAGCCTCATCCTGCTTTTCTTCTTCATCTACATTAAAAATTTCTTCTAACTTAAGTAAATCATCAACAGCAACTTCACCTTTTACTTGATGCCGTTTTTTTATTTCTTCAATTTGTTCTATGTATTGTCCTAATAACTCCCAATCGACATGTAATTTTTTAGTTATATTTCCTTGGCCGGTAATGGAAATATATATTTCAAATTTGCCTCGTGAAAAATAATTTTTAATAATCCTTCTAATTTTATCTTCCAGATGCAATAAGCTCCTAGGCATCTTTAAAGAAATATCAAGAAAGCGATTGTTGACGGAACGCATCTCCACTACAATCCGATAGCTGTCTCTTTCCACAATTTGTCTTCCATATCCAGTCATACTTGAAAGCATACGATCACAACCTTCTGTCGTCTTCTTAAAATATGTATATTGGTACTTAATTGTATCATAAATATTTGATTTATATAGACAAAAAAAGCCCAGCCTATTGTTACAATAAACATTTAGCTGGGCAAGACTTTTATTTCTTTGTTATGGCAAATAAAACAGTTGGTATGAGGCTTAATCCTAAAACTAGAATCCAATCAAATAAACCTAGAGCAGTAGTATGGAAAATAGGTTGTAACGGTGGCCAATAAACAACAATCAATAAAAGGAGAATAGACGAAATTACTGCAAATAGTAAATACTTATTTTCGAATGGATTTCTAGAGAAAATGGATTTTTCACTTCTACAATCAAATACATGGATTAACTGCGCCATGACTAATGTAGAAAAAGTCATTGTTTGTGCATAAATAAGATTGTCTGGATTGTTTTGGAAAGCTATCATGAACGCGATTAATGATACAACTCCAATCATAATTCCACGACTGACTATTTTATAACCGAGACCACGGGCGAAAATTCCTTCCATAGGATTCCTCGGTTTTCGCTTCATAACATCTTCTTCGGATGTATCCATGCCCAAGGCCATCGCTGGCAGACCATCCGTTACAAGATTCACCCAAAGAATTTGCACAGGAACTAGAGGCAAAGGCAATTTAAGCATAACTGCAAATAACATCACTAGAATTTCTCCTACATTGGAGGCGAGCAAGTAACGGATAAATTTCCGGATATTTTCATATATATTTCTTCCCTCGTCAATGGCAGCTTTAATCGTAGCAAAATTATCATCCATTAATATAAGCGAAGAGGCTTCCTTCGTGACATCCGTCCCGCTGATTCCCATACTAATTCCAATATCCGCTGCCTTGATAGATGGTGCATCATTTACTCCATCGCCTGTCATTGCTACAACATGACCTCTACTTTGAAAAGCTTTAACAATCCGAAGTTTATGCTCCGGGGTCACCCGTGCAAACACATAGATATCTTCTATTTTCTTTTCCAATTCTTGTTGATTCATCTGATTCAGTTCACTGCCTGAAACAACTTGTCCTGATTCCGGCAACAGTTCCAATTCCTTAGCGATTGCGGTTGCTGTATTGATATGGTCACCAGTAATCATCACTGTTTTTATCCCAGCTTGCCTACAAGCGAGGATGGCTGGTTTAACTTCTTTACGTGGGGGATCGATCATTCCATACAAACCGATGAAGGTAATATCCATTTCCAATCTATCTTCATCATTAATTGGCTCTTTCCCTAATGGTTTAATGCCAATTCCAATAATACGCAGTGCTTGGCTAGCCATATTTTCAAGTGCTTGATTAAACCGTTCCCGATCAGAAGCAGTTAATTGTTTTCTGCCGTCTTTGGCAAGATAAAAACTTGATCTAGGAAGTAAAACATCCGGCGCTCCTTTTACAATCAGGAACCGCCTGCCATTTTCATCTTCCACAATTACACTCATCCGTTTTCTTTCAGAATCAAATGGGAATTCTTTTAGCAACTGATATTCATTTTTTATATCTTCAGCCATTCCAAACTTCCTTGCAGCAACAATAAGTGCACCATCTACAGGATCACCATCGATAACATATTGACCATTGATAGATTTCAAAGTAGCTTGATTACAAAGCACACCATAACGTAACATAGCATCTAAATTAGGGTAGTTTGCTCCAACCTTTCTATCACCAAGTAAAATGTCACCATTAATTTGATAGCCTTCTCCGCTCAAGGTAAGGAAATTATCATTAAGAAAAATCTTCTTAACTGTCATCTGATTTTCTGTCATCGTTCCGGTTTTATCTGAACAAATGACAGAAGCGGATCCTAACGTTTCTACAGAAGAAAGTTTGCGGACAATCGCCTTTCTTTTTATCATCCGCTGAACGCCAAGTGATAAAGCAACGGTAACAATTGCTGGTAATCCTTCCGGAATAGCAGCCACTGCCAATGACACACCGGCCAAGAACATATCGTAGAGTGGTCTACCTTGTAATACCCCCAGCACGACAACCAATGCAGTGAGTGCTAAAGCCACGACAATCAATATTTTGCCTAATTCAGCCAATTTCCGTTCCAGCGGAGTAATGATTTTTTTAGTCGTCATCATTAAAGATGCGATTTTTCCCATTTCTGTGTTCATGCCAGTTTTAACGACAATTCCAATCCCGTTTCCTTTAGTGACCAGTGTACCCATAAACCCCATATTGAGTTGGTCCTGCGGGTCAAGGTCATTCTGATGTATGGCCCGTCCAGTTTTTGCTACAGGTAAAGATTCACCAGTTAGCGCGGACTCTTCTAACTCTAAGCTGCTTGCTTCAACAATTCTAATGTCTGCAGGGACGCGGTCTCCGCTTTTTATTTTAATCACGTCTCCGATGACAAGATCACGAGAATTAACTTTCTCCCATCTACCATCCCGTTTTACATTACTGATGGGTGCAGAGAGCTGTTTTATTTTTTCTAGAGAATTCTCTGCTTTTTGCTCTTGGAAGTATCCAATACAACCATTCACTAAAACGATGATCATAATCGCAATTGCATCAATGTACTCCCCCAATAAGCCAGCTATTAAGGTAGCACCTAATAATACAAGAACCATAAAATCTTGAAATTGTTTCAGGAACAAAAGCCAACGAGGTTGTTTTTTTTGCGCATCCAGTTCATTTTCACCGAACTTATTTTTGCGGGCTTGTACCTCTTTTTCCGATAACCCTTCAACTATACTAACTTGTAGCTCGTCTTCTACTTTATCAACATCTAATTGATACCAATTCATCCGCATTCCTCCAACATTGCATGATCCGATACTACACCCATATATATGCCGTCGATTTGTAAATAATGCTATAATGCTTAAGAGAGGTGATCATATGCCATTTGACGGAATCGTAACACGAGCAGTAACGCAAGAATTACAGGAGTTGCTGCAATCTGGAAGAATTTCAAAAATCTATCAACCGACAACTACAGAGCTGGTTTTTACAGTTCGAAGTCAAGGGAAAAACCATTCCTTATTGTTTTCTATTCACCCATCATATGCTCGTATCCATTTAACGGAGGATACTTATGTTAATCCAAAAGAACCCCCTATGTTTTGTATGGTGTTACGCAAACATTTAGGTGGAGCAAGCATCCGATCCATCGAACAGGATAAGTTGGAACGAATTATAATTTTCACATTCCTTACGAGAAATGAAATTGGTGATGAAAGTGAAAAACAATTAATAGTAGAATTGATGGGAAAGCATAGTAATATTATTCTCATTAATAAAGATACAGAGAAAATCATCGACAGCATGAAACATATCTCCATGTCGCAAAACCGCCATCGCACTATTTTACCTGGGGCAGATTACATTAAACCGCCTGAACAGGATAAATTGAATCCGTTGTTTACAGACGGTGAAGAAGTGATCAAGAGAATTGATTTCAACGCTGGAAAAATTGATCTACAACTTGTTCAAATCCTTAACGGTTATTCACCCTTTATAACTAAGGAAATTGTCCATCGTGCTAATTTAGGTGATATTTCCACTTACAGAGAAAAGTTCGAAGAAGTAAATCATCAGGTGATAGAAAATATCTACCAGCCTACAATATACACTAATGGAAGAGAAGATTTCCATGTAATCGAAATGATTTCTCGAACCTCACAAAAACAGCTATTTGAATCCGTAAGTGAAATGCTGGATACATTTTATTCTGGTAAAGCAGAACGCGACAGAGTGAAACAACAAGCCAAAGACCTATCCCGATTCATTAAAAATGAATTAAATAAAAACGAAAGAAAATTAAAGAAACATTACCAAACATTAAAAAGAGCAGAAAAAGCAGAAGAATATCAAAAACGTGGGGAGTTATTAACAGCTCATCTCCACTTGGTTCAACCAGGAGACAAAAAAGTCTTGGTAGTGGATTACTATGATCCAGAACAGAGAGAAATGGAGATTGAATTGAATCCACAACTTTCTCCTAGTGAGAACGCACAACGTTTTTATAAAACTTATCAAAAGCTAAAGAACTCGAGAAAAATCGTTGAAAAAGAAATTGAAAAGACAAGAGAAGAAATTGATTATCTTGACCAACTATTGCAACAAATAGAAGTAGCAAGCGTAGAAGACATTGAGGAAATACGAGAGGAACTGCGTGAAGAAGGCTACTTAAAAAAACAACGTGGAAAAAACCAAAAGAACAAAGTTCAAAAACCTAATCCTGAAACATATATCGCTTCAGACGGAACAATTATATTAGTTGGAAAGAATAACAAGCAAAATGAATACTTAACGATGAAACTTGCAAGGAAAAACGAAATTTGGCTCCACACAAAAGATATTCCAGGATCGCATGTTGTTATCCGCGATTCAAAACCGAGTGAACAAACGTTAATGGAAGCAGCGACACTTGCTGCGTATTTCAGTAAATCACAGAATTCCTCTTCCGTTCCTGTGGACTATACAGCAATTCGCCATGTGAAAAAGCCAAATGGTGCCAAACCAGGCTATGTCATTTATGACAATCAAAAAACCATCTATGTCACTCCATCAGCTGACTTTGTTAAAGAACGTAGGAAAAAATAATTCTATCCTTTATATAATTGATACAAGCTGCTAATATATTGAGTTTAGTATAGAAACACTCCTTACTGTGGTCCGCAGTCCAAATACCTTTCGCTTTCCGCGGGCGGCTGGGGAGCCTTCGACGCACAGCGGTCTGCCTCGGGCACAAGTTCCCTTTGGGTTTTCCACTAGGCCTGTCCTCCCGCAGGAGTCTCAAAGTATTTGGACTGCGATTCTAGGAAGAAAAGTATCCTGATTACAATTATTCAACACGTGTATTTAAAATAAAACTAAAAAAGGATCATTCCAAGGGGAGAGTGGAATGATCCTTTTTGCGTCCGGCTCCAGCGCCCAGGGACTGCCAACTTCACGAACCTAAACGGGCGCTTACGCCTTTGTTCTCTATTCAACAGCTTGTGGAAGCAGGGTAACATCAATATTGTTTCTTGTTGCTTTAGAATACGGACACGCCTCATGTGCAGCTTGAGTTAATTCTTCTGCCTCTTCAGGGCTGACTCCGTTCATTTCTATTTTTAGAGTAACGGCTATTTTATAGCCTCCATCTGCTTCATCATTTAAAAAACTGACTTCTGCAGTTGTCTCAGATTCAATTTGTTTATTTTTCTTGGATGCTACTAGATTTAATGCACCATCGAAACATGCTGCATAACCAGCAGCAAAAAGTTGTTCTGGATTTGTACCGGTTTTTTCCTTATCTTTCAGAGGGTTTACAAGCTCAAATTTAAGAGTACCGTCTGAAGATTCCACATATCCGTCTCGGCCATTTTTTGCAGTTGCACTTGAAGTAAAGAGTACATCACTCACTAACTACCACTCCTTTTCTCTTCTAGTAGTCTTGTACCCCTTTTGAGGAAAAGAAAACATTAAAGAAACTTTGTGGATGTAAGCGCATCGATAAAATGATTTACTTGTGGCAATTGTTTTGATTCCTCTTGGTAACAAACCCAAGTATCTCTTGTAACACTCTCACCATCTAACATAAGAGGCAAATGTGGATACTCATTCATCATGGAGTCAGAAACACTCTTAGGCAAAACTGCCATACCAATCCCTTGCTTCATAAACTGTTTACAGGTTTCAATTTGGTCAACTGTCATGGTCTTTATTGTTTTAATCGAATCCTGATGATAATAAAGCCAATTTTCCACTAACTCATGCATACTGTCATCGCTTTTAAAAGATATCAATGGTCTCTTTTTCACTTCATCATCAGGAAAAGGTTCTGTATCAAAAATATATAATGGGTCAGCAAACAATCGGACACAGGCACTTTCCTTCAATTTCTCTCCGCGGATAATACATACATCATACTTCTTATGATCTTGGCGTATATCTTCACTTATCCCTGTCACGAGGTTAATTGCAACTTTAGGAAACTTGGTAGTATATTCACCTAAAATCTTTGGTAAGAATCGTTGGCTAATGAGTGAGGAACAAGCAATCGATAATGTTCCTTGTACTTCTTCGCTTGACTGAGCAAGCCGATTCAAAAGTTCCTCCTCCCGCTTAATTACTTCCCTCGCATGAGAAAGAATAATTTCTCCAGCCGGAGTGAGTTTCAACCTCTTCGCCGTTCTTAAAAATATTTGTTCACCAAAGTATTCTTCTATGTATTTTAACCTTTGAGTAACCGCCGGTTGGGAAATTAGAACAACTTTAGCTGTACCTCTAATCGTGCCTATCTCATCTAATTTAATTAAGAGCTCATAATCACTTATTTTCATAGCTAACTCCCTTACTTCATCAGATACTTTTATTATATAGCAATAATCTTTAATAATCAGCCACTGGAAAGTAGTAAAAATTTACATTTCAATGAATTTCAAAAAAATAAGACCGAATGGATACCATAAATCCATTCGGTCACTACCATAATAAAAGTGATTATAATGTATTTCTCCACTCTATCATCCCATTTTTTTCATCAATCGTAAGTTGACTTGTCTCCACTAACGCATCAAGTAATCTATCGAAATTAGTAATCGTATCATATATATATCCTGCAAGCTCAAAATTTTTCTTTGCTTTTGGTAATCCATATGAGAAGATCGCCATTATACTAATCACTTCTGCACCTTCAGCTGAAAGAGCCTTTGCTGCTTCTATGCTCGATCCACCAGTAGAGATAAGATCCTCGATGACAAGTACCCGTTGACCAGGTAACACTTTACCTTCTATTTGGTTTCCTTTACCATGACCTTTTGGTTTGGATCGGACGTAAACCATAGGAAGATCCAATGCCCCGCTCAACCAGGCCGCGTGAGGAATTCCAGCAGTTGCACAACCTGCAATTACTTCTGGCTGCCATTTTTTCTCATTTATGATTTCGATAAATCCATTGATTATCTTTTTTCGAATTTGAGGGTATGACATAATGAGGCGGTTATCGCAATATATAGGTGACTTGACCCCTGAGGTCCAAGTAAAATAATTGTCAGCATTAATCTGTACTGCCTGAATTTCAAGTAAATCATGTACTAATTCTTTTTCAATTACCATGTACAGCAATCTCCTTTATCGCATTTTCATAGGCGGCTTTTGGTTCATGAGCTTGTGTGATACTTCGTCCAATTACTAAATAATCTGCACCAAGAGATACTGCTTCACTCGGAGTAGCCACTCTCTTTTGATCATTAGCATCAGATTCCTTCAAACGAATTCCTGGTGTTACCGTCAGAAAATCATCTCCACAGTGATGCTTAATATGTCTCACTTCATGAACAGAACATACAACTCCATCTGCTCCACTTTGTTTGGATAGACTTGCTAGATGACTGACTTGCTCTTCCAAAGGTTGCTGTATATTTAAATCATGATATAACGTTCTCTCGTTCATCGAAGTTAGTATCGTAACGGCTAATAGTTTTGTACGATTTCCTCCACCAGACAACAACCCCTCTTTTGCTCTTTCTATCATTCCTCTTCCACCGAAGGCATGAACATTGACCATGTCAACATTCAATTTAGCTAGATTCTGCATAGCCCGTTCAACAGTAGTTGGAATATCATGAAGCTTTAAATCCAAGAATATAGGATGCTCCCTCATTTTCAGCTTCTCAATCAAGTCTGGACCTTCACGATAAAATAATTCCATACCGATTTTTACCGGTACACCATGTAATTCGTTGTTTCTGAGAAATGCATCGGTAGTTTCCCAGTCGGGAAAATCAAGTGCTAAGTAAATCTGGTTCATTACACAAACACCGCCTTTCCTATTGCATCATGGACTGATGAAAATCCATATTTCTCCAAGGTTTTAGGTAACTCATTAATAATTTCAGGCATGACTAAAGGATTCTGAAAGTTTGCTGTTCCAACTGCCACTGCATTTGCACCCGCTAGTAAAAATTCCAGCACATCCTCTGCCGTTTCAATGCCACCCATACCGATAATCGGCAAATTAACTTGTTCCCTTACTTCATAAATCATTCGAATTGCTATAGGTTTAATAGCAGCCCCTGAAAGTCCACCGGTTTTATTCGCAATTAGAGGTCGTCTACTTGGAAGATGAATTTGCATCCCAGTCAATGTATTAATCATCGTTAAACCATCCGCTCCAGCCTCTTCTACAGCCTTTGCCATTGCCACAATGTTGGACACGTTCGGGGAAAGCTTCACATATACAGGTTTATCACTAGCACGTTTTACGATAGTTGTTACTTCTTTTGCCATGTCCGGATCCGTACCAAATTGAATGCCGCCCTCTTTCACATTAGGACATGAAATATTTAATTCAAACGCTTTAACCTCAGGTGCATCGTTGAACTTTTTAGCAACCTCTTTATATTCTTCAATTGTACTTCCAGCTATATTTGCAATGATTTCTGTATCATATTGAGCAAGAAAAGGTACTTCTTCTGCAATAATTTTATCTACACCTGGATTTTGCAAGCCGATGGCGTTCAACATCCCACTACTTGTTTCTGCTACTCGAGGGGTGGGGTTTCCTAACCTCTCCGTACCAGTCGCGGCTTTCATCATTACAGCGCCGAGTAAACTAAGATCATAAAACCTGCTATATTCTTTCCCGAAACCAAAACAACCGGATGCGGGCATAACAGGGTTTTTCAAATTCAATCCTGGCAATTTCACTTGTAAATCCATCATAAGATGACCTCCTTGGCTGGAAAGACAGGACCATCGTGACAAATCTTCAGATATCCTTGTTCATTCTTTGTTGACACTACACAGGCAGCACAAGCACCGACACCACAACCCATTCTCTCTTCTAAAGAAATATAGCCCTTCTTGTCTTGGAGCTTGCTTGTGAGTGCACGCAACATTCCGGTTGGCCCGCAAGAATAATAGAGATCAAAATTAAAAGAGTCTGTTATTATATCTGTAACATAACCTTTCTCACCATAAGATCCATCATCCGTTACAACAATTGTTTCTCCAAGTTGATTGAATTCTTCCTCATAGAAGACTTGGGCTGCTGTTTGATATCCTAGAATAGATGTGACTTCAATTCCCTTACTTTTAAGTTTCTTCCCTAGATAATATAGAGGAGGAACACCTATTCCGCCCCCAATTAATAACACTTTTTCCATTTTGTCTGTATCGAACGGAAATCCATTTCCATTTGGGCCTATACAATCGACAATCATACCAGGTTCATATGCAGCAAACGATGCTGTTCCTCTGCCAAAAATTTTAAATAAAATCGTCAATTGTTTCTGCTCTCTGTCTACATCCGCGATTGAAATTGGTCTTCTCAACGTAAAGTTCGGTAGGGCAATGTAGATAAATTGCCCGGGCTCCGCAATTTGTGTTATATAATTATCTTCTAACTTCATCTCAATCGTATCTTCTGCAATTTGTCGTGCATAAACCAGCTTCATTTCTACTTTTCGCATTGTAAAGACCCCATTTTCACTTATACTATTAATTTATAATTTCTTGTACTAACTCTTTCTGAAAGACTACCTTTCCATGAACAATCGTTAACACTGGTTCTCCAAAAACTTTCCAATCATGGAAAGGTGTGTTTTTGCCTTTCGATAAGAAATCATGTTTATCAATAATCGTTTCATTTTCTAAATCAACAAGTACAATATCAGCTGGTAGATTTTCTTCTAATCTACCATATGGTAAATTGAATACATTTGCCGGAATTACCGTTAAATAATCCACAAGCTGATTCAAACTTAGGGTTCCTGTTTTCACTAAGTGAGTGTATAGAAGTGGAAATGCTGTTTCCAACCCTACAATTCCAAATGGTGCATGTAAGAATCCTTGAGCCTTTTCTTCTTCAGCATGTGGTGCATGATCCGTGGCAATAAAATCAATCGTGCCATCCAATAACCCCTCAAGTAATGCCTTTTGATCTTCCTTTGCACGTAAAGGTGGATTCATTTTGTAATTAGGGTCATCTGAAATGATATCTTCTTCGTTCAATAATAAGTGATGTGGTGTAACCTCTGCAGTCACTCGAATCCCTGCTCGTTTAGCATCCCGAATGACACGTACCGATTCTTTCGTACTTACATGACAAACATGATAGTGACAACCTGCAGCTTCAGCGAGTAAAACATCTCTTGCAATCTGTACAGATTCACTTATACCGGGTAATCCTGGTAAGTCGAGACGTTCACTTACCTCACCATCATGGACGACTCCCCCGTATACTATCGAGTTATCCTCACAATGAGCAACAACTGCTTTATTTAATTTTGCTGCACGTTTCATCGCTTGTAACATCATATCTGCAGTTTGGATTCCAACACCATCATCTGTAAAGGCAAAAGCATGTTTCATACTTTCCATGTCAGTTAGCTCTTTACCTTCAAGGCCTTTTGTGATGGAAGCGTATGGAAGAACCCGTACAACTGCATCTTTTTCTATCTTTTCAAAGAGTGTATCAAGTATTTCTTGATGATCCGGAACAGGGTTTGTATTAGGCATTGCAGCGACAGTTGTGAATCCACCTCTTGCGGCAGCTTTCGTTCCGGTCTCAATTGTTTCTTTATGCTCTCCACCTGGTTCTCTAAGATGGATATGCAAATCAATAAATCCAGGTAACGCTAACTTTCCACGGCCATCGATTTCTTCACACACAGTTTCATCTATTTTTTGTGCAATTTTTACGATTTGACCTTCTTCTATTAATATTTCATGTGGTAACTGTTCACCCGCTTTAGATAGCAGTTTGATATTTTTTAATAACGTTCTCATTGATGATCCCCCATTCTTTTAGTAGCGTAGTGATAATCGCCATTCTTACATAAACCCCATTTTCCATCTGAGCAAAGATTCGCGATTTTTTGCATTCAACGAGGTCTGTATCAATCTCTACACCACGATTTATCGGCGCTGGATGCATAATGATCGCATCATCTTTCATCCTGCTTTCTCTTTCCTTCGTTAAGCCGTACCGTTCTAGATAGTCATACGTATTCACGGAGTATTCATGTCGTTCATGTTGAATTCTCAACAACATGACTACATCACATTCTTCTACTGCTTCATCAATTGGCATATAAGGGAATTCCAGTGTATTTCTTTCAAATCCTTGTGCCGCACTAAGATAAACTTCTGCGCCCAGTTTTCTTAATGCAATTGCATTGGATCTTGCTACCCGGCTATGTTTGATATCGCCACATATCGCAATTTTTATTCCTTCAAATTTGCCAAACTCTTGGTAGATCGTCAATAAATCAAGCATTGTTTGTGTAGGATGTTCTTTCGCCCCAGCCCCTGCATTAATGATTGGAATGGAGAACTTTCCTTCAAGTGCTTCATACCAAGTGTCAGATTCATGTCGAATGACTAAGAAATTCGCACCTATCGCTTCAAAAGTCTTTGCAGTGTCGTATAATGATTCACCTTTTAATACGGCTGAATTCTTAGCGTTAAAATCAAGACTTTCTATACCAAGTTTCTTCTCTGCGACGACAAAGCTCATTTTTGTTCTCGTGCTTGGTTCAAAAAAGAGATTCGCACCAAAAACTTGCTCGTTGACCTGATATTTATTTTTCCGAAATTCCTCAGCTGTCTGCAGTAGGTTGTAAATCTCCCCCGTGGTTAATTGGTCTACAGAAATAAAGTGTCTCATGTCATTCTCCCTCCACTTTCCTTGAATTGGCTGTTGGCTAGGTGTAGCACCTGGATAGCGATTTATGATTTAACTTTCCAAAAAAAATCTTCCTGCAAAAGATTGCAGGAAGATAGACATGCCCCATGACGGACATGACACTTGCAACCTTTTAAATCTCTCGGATTTAATTAAAAGTTGTTTCCTATATTATTTTTCAAAGATGGACACTTGATCATTTTTATCCACTTCATTCAAACGTACAACAATTACTTCCTTTTCTGAAGTAGGGATATTTTTCCCTACATAGTCTGCACGAATCGGTAATTCTCGATGACCGCGATCAATCAGGACACCTAATTGAATTTGCGATGGCCTGCCTATGTCTATGACCGCATCCATCGCGGCTCGGACAGTTCTACCTGTGAATAATACATCGTCAACCAAAACGACTAGTTTTCCAGTGATTTCTTCATCGATACTCGATGATTTAACTTCTGGGTCATTGTTCTCTGTGACCTTCTCTAAATCGTCACGGTAAAGCGTAATATCGAGTTCTCCAATTGGTACTGTAATATTTTCAATTTGTTTAATTTTTTCCTGGAGGCGTTTTGCTAACGGAACACCACGCGTTTTAATTCCTACAAGAATTAAATCATCTGCCCCTTTATTTCTTTCTAAAATTTCATGGGCCATGCGTGTAAGTGCTCGATTGATTGCTGGTGCGTCAAGAACTACTGTCTTTTTCTTCATTGGCTATGTTTTCCTCCTAACATTTTCCAACAAAATAATCCCTTTTCTCCAGAGGAAAAAAGGGATTTAGACACAAATGTATCCAATGTTTACCGTTCCTTTTTAGCCTCACGGGACTATAATTAAAGGTCGTTCATCTCCATACATTATTTCAAATGACATGATAAATGTCAATACATTTTTTCAATTGTTTCCAATGCTTCCGTAAAAAATTCTGGAATGTCGGAACTGAACTGCATATATTTGCCTGTTATCGGATGTATAAATCCAACTTCTTTAGCGTGTAAAGCCTGACCATTTAAATCCAATGTTTTTCTAGGTCCATATAAAGGATCACCTACTAATGGGTAACCGATATATCTCATATGGACACGTATCTGGTGGGTTCTACCAGTTTCTAATTTACATTCCACATAAGAGTAATCAGGAAATCTCTTTAATACTCGGAAATGAGTGATTGCTTTTTTTCCATTATCCACTACAGCCATACGCTGTCTATTTTTAGGATCCCTTGCAATTGGTGCATCGACCATCCCTGTTTCATGCGGGATTTCCCCATGGACAAGAGCTATATATTTTCTGTCCACTTCACGATTTGCTAGCTGCTCTGATAAACCCACATGTGCTTGGTCATTTTTCGCAACGATTAAAAGTCCACTAGTATCTTTATCAAGTCGATGTACAATACCTGGTCGTTCTACACCATTAATTCCTGATAGGTCGTTGCAATGGTATAACAACGCATTAACAAGCGTGCCGGAACCATGTCCGGCCGATGGATGTACTACCATTCCCCGAGGCTTATTTACAACCAATAAATCATTATCTTCATAAATAATATCTAGTGGAATATCTTCAGCCTCTATTTCGAGAGGTTTCACTTCAGGTATGTGCCATTCAATTCGATCACCTAGTTGACATTTGTAATTCGCTTTTACGCTTTCGTCATTTACTGAAACATATCCATCAGCAATCCAAGATTGGATTTGCGAACGAGATCTTTCTGGATTGATATCTGCAAGCAGCTTATCAATCCTCTGTTTACTCTGTTCTGAAGTCACTATATGTGTAAAAGAACTCATGCTTTTTTACTTTCCTTCCTTTTTTCATTTCTTTCATCCATAATCGTTACAATAACAATTAAAATGACACCAATTGTCAATGCAGAATCTGCTATATTAAAGATAGGGAAATTATAATTAAAGATATAAAAATTAAAAAAATCCACTACTTCTTGTCTAAATATGCGATCGATAAAGTTTCCGATTGCACCGCCGAGAATAATTCCTAAGGATACTCCAAGCAATTTATTATTACGTGCGTACTTCTGCATATAATAAACGGCCACAGCAATAAATATTACAGTTACAATATAAAAGAACAACATTTGCCCTTGAAGGATTCCCCATGCAGCCCCGCTGTTCCGGTGTGAAGTGAGATAAAAGAATCCATCAATTATGCGGATACTTTCACCCAATTCCATATTGGCAACAACAAGCCATTTTGTAAACTGGTCAATTAAAATAATAATAATTGCAATAAGATAATATCTTAACATACAAGTCCTCCGAATTTACAGCTTCCAATTTATAGTCTTTGTCTTTATTTATCTTATCCTTTAAACAAGTGAATTACAAGAACGAACCTAAGTAAAAATGAAAAGACTGCCCCTTCTTTAGGAAAGGACAGTCTTTCTTTACATCTAGCTCAGAGAACTTATACCTTTAAGCTTGATAATGTTCTTTAACAACTGATGCACAACGAGTACACAATGTAGGATGATCGTTGTCTTCTCCAACAGTTTCTGATGACACCCAGCAGCGCTCACATTTTTCACCTGGATGCACTTCAACTAATACATTTACATAACGGTATTCTTTTGCTTCCGGTTCTTCATCTTTTACTACGGCTTCCGAAACGATTAAGAATTGATGCAGATATTCCATATCATGCAGAACTTTTTTCGTTTCTTCATCACGTGGTACTAATGTTACTTTTGCTTCTAATGGTTTACCGATCAACTTTTCATTTCTAGCTTCTTCTAATGCCTTTAAGACATCATCACGGACTTGCATGAAATGATTCCATTTTTCTTTATCAAAACCATTGATTTCTCTCGGTTCAGGAATATCAGTCAGTTGAACACTACTTTCCTCTACACCTGGAATATACTCCCATACTTCTTCTGTTGTATGAGGAATGATAGGCGTTAAGAGTTTGACGAGTGTTGTCAAGATTTCATAGTATGCTGTTTGGATGCTGCGACGACGTTTGTGATTTGGATTCTCAATGTACAGAATGTCCTTGGCGAAATCCAAGTAAAACGCACTTAAATCAACCGAGCAGAAATTATGAATATCATGGAAGATTGGTGAGTATTCATATACTTCATAATGGTTCCGTGAATTACGTAACAGTTCTTGAAGTCGATTTAGCATGAACAAATCAACTTCTTCCATATCCGACTCGGCTACCTTATCTTTAACAGGGTCGAAATCAGCTAAATTACCTAGGATAAAACGGAAGGTATTTCTGATTTTACGGTAAGCTTCGGATGTTTGTTTCAAAATATCATCCGATATTCTTACGTCTGCCTGATAGTCTACAGAGGCTACCCATAAACGGAGAATATCTGATCCCAACTGCTTTTGAACTTTACTTGGTACAATTACGTTTCCAATAGATTTACTCATCTTTCTTCCTTCACCATCAAGCACAAAGCCATGACTGATGACTCCCTTATATGGTGCTTTTCCAGTAACAGCAACCGCTGTAGAGATGGAAGAGTTAAACCAACCGCGATATTGGTCACTACCTTCAAGGTAAATATCTGCAGGGCGGCGATGATCTTCTCGATTCATCAATACACCTTCATGAGTAGACCCGGAGTCAAACCAAACGTCCATAATATCCGTTTCTTTTGTAAACTTTCCATTAGGGCTGTGTTCTGAAGTAAAACCTTCAGGGAGCAGGTCTTCTGCTTCTCTTTCAAACCAAACATTAGAACCGTATTCTCTAAACAGTTCAGACACATGATTGATTGTTTCTTCAGTAATGATTGGTGTGCCGTCTTCTCCATAAAATACTGGAATTGGTACACCCCAAGTACGTTGTCTAGAAATTACCCAGTCTTCGCGATCACGTACCATATTGTATAGTCGCGTTTCGCCCCAATTTGGATACCAATCTACATTTTTGATTTCATTAAGGATATCTTGACGAAAATCTTTGATTGACGCAAACCACTGTGGTGTAGCTCGGAAAATCGTCGGTTTTTTCGTACGCCAGTCATGTGGATAAGAGTGAGTGATAAAGTCTAATTTTAATAGTGCGCCAACTTCTTCTAATTTCTCAGTGATGGCTTTATTTGCTTTATCATAAAACATTCCTTCAAATCCTGGTGCTTCATCTGTGAATACCCCTTTGTCATCAATTGGTGATAGGGCCTCTAAGCCGTAACGTTGAGCAACATAAAAGTCATCTTCCCCGTGGCCTGGTGCAGTATGGACACAACCAGTACCAGCGTCTGTCGTTACATGTTCACCAAGAATAACTAGTGAATCCCGGTCGTAAAATGGATGTTTAGTCACAACGCGTTCCAAATCTTGACCCTTCACTTGTTTTACAACTTCAGGATTTTCCCATTCAAGTTCTTCGGATACTGTTTCAAGCAGAGACTCTGCAATAACATATTTCTCTTCTTTCACTTTCACAACGACATATTCAAGATCTGGATGGACAGTGATTGCAAGGTTTGCAGGTATTGTCCATGGTGTCGTCGTCCAAATGACTATTTTCTCACCAGTTTCAAGTACGCCTTTTCCGTCCGTCACTTCAAATGATACATAGATGGATGGAGAGCGTTTATCATAGTACTCGATCTCCGCTTCTGCAAGAGCTGATTCCGAAGAAGGTGACCAATTGACAGGCTTTAATCCTTTATAGATATAACCTTTTTTCGCCATTTCACCAAATACTTTAATTTGCGCAGCTTCAAATTCTTTCGTCAATGTGATGTATGGGTTATCCCAATCACCACGCACACCTAATGCTTTAAATTGAGTTCGTTGATTATCAATTTGTTCTAAGGCATATTCTTCACACATTTTACGGAACTCTGGAATTGGAATTTCCTTCCGATTAATCTTCTTTTTCTTAGTTAAAGCCGTTTCAATTGGCAAACCATGTGTGTCCCAACCTGGAATATAAGGTGCATGATAGCCTGTCATTGATTTGTAGCGCACAATAAAATCTTTCAATACTTTATTAAGAGCATGCCCAATATGCAAATCACCATTTGCGTATGGCGGTCCATCATGAAGAATGAACAAAGGACGACCTTTCGTTCGCTCTTGAACCTTTTCATAAATTCTCTCTTCTTCCCACTGCTTCTGCCTTTGTGGCTCTTTATTAGGTAAATTCCCGCGCATAGGGAATTCAGTTTTTGGCATTAATAATGTATCTTTATAATCCATCCTGCACTTCCTCCTTAATTACTTTCTTTCAAACAATTTTTTATATAAAAAAAGCCCTCTTCATCCCTAGAAAGGGACGAGAAGACTCGCGGTACCACCCTTATAAATTTAAATTATAAAATTCAAATTCACTCGAAGATCTTTTAACGGGGATGAACCGTCCACTATTACTGTCAATTCATAATGGATACATCGGGAGTGATTTTCTAAAAGCTATCTGTGTCAGACTTCCACCATCCTCTGACTCGCTTAACCAGAATATACTTTTATACTGTCTCCGTCATCGTATTTTAGCGAAAAAACTTTACTTGTATGAATTATATGTAAAAATCCTCTAGCCGTCAAGCACTACTATGCATTATTTTCAATCAATTCATCTTCGTCGCCGATTTCTGTATCAAAAAGATTTTCCCAATCATCATTTTCGATCATCTCGAGTTGAGCTTCAACCAGCATTTTTAGACGTGTACGGAATACTTTTGCTTGTTTTTTAAGCTCTTCCACATCCATGGAAATTCTTCGAGATTTGCTTAATGCTTCATTGATGATACGATCAGCATTCTTCTCAGCTTCTTTAATGATTAATTTGGATTCTTTCGCAGCATTCCCTTTAACTTCTTCGGCTGTTTCTTGTGCTACAAGTATTGATTTATTCAACGTTTCTTCAATATTTGTGAAGTGTCCTAATTTCTCTTCAAGTTGGGCAACCTTTTCTTCTAGATTCTTTTTTTCCCGAATGACCATTTCATAATCTTTCACTACCTGATCTAGAAACTCGTTAACTTCATCTTCATCATAACCACGAAATTTACTGGAAAATTCCTTGTTATGAATATCTAACGGTGTTAATGGCACTTAGGCCACCTCCTTAATGCTGATAATATTAATATATCATAAAATGAGTTATCTTTATATTTCGACATAAAGTCTAAAACTCCTGCAAGTCTAAGTAAATTTAAACTTATTGCAATATTGCTGTAATAATACGATATTTCTCTTTCTTTGTCTGTCCTTCAATACGGACAAGCTTACTTCGGCCTTTCCCACGCAAAGATAATAAGTCCCCTTCTTCCAACGGGAATTTATTGTCATGAACAATTTTGTGATTGACTTTAACCAATTGCTTCTCAATTGCTGTTTGTGCATCCTTACGTGACATACGGTAAATTTCTTTTAAAACAGTATCTAATCTAAGAGAAGATACTGTTTTACTGGATTCAACCCAATTTGATTTAGGTAGAAGTGCTTTTTCGATATCCACTTCTTTTAAATGAATCTTAGCATGTTTTATTGATGTTAGATTCATGGAAACGAAATTGCTTATTTCAGATGCCACAAAAATTTGCACGATGCCATCCGAAACAAAAATATCACCAAGTTTTTCCCGTTTTACACCTAAAGATAAAAATGCTCCCATCACATCACGATGTGTCAGCGTCACAAACTTTTCATGGTAATCTGCTTCTAAAAGAGTGATCTGATAATGATCTGATGTGATTTCTTCATAATAAGGTGCAATAATCATTCTCTTTCTCTCAGAATTTGGAGAACCGCCTGAATCAGCAAGTTGTAGTTCATCCTTACTTTCACTTACTAACATTTGTACAATTTGCTGTTCCCGCGGATCTAAAAAGTCTGTCAATCTTGCAACATACGTTCGTTCAACTTGTTCTTTCCATGAGAATACCTGGTCAATAAACGGTTCTTCTTCTTTCCGAAAGTGCTGGTAAATATCCATCTATAACTTCCTTTTAAATCTAATACTATTCATTCTCTATGTAATGGAAGTTCCATAGAACAGAACTGTTCCAAAATATCATTTTATAACAGGAACATCTGGAAAAATGAAACTAATCCCGTTCTAGCTAATGAAAGTACGATAATGGCTACGATTGGAGAGATGTCAATCATTCCTAGAGGTGGAATGAACCTGCGGAAGATTTCTAAATAAGGCTCACAAATTCTTCCGAGCATCTCCCCAAACGAAGATTCACGAGCTCCTGGGAACCAGGACATTAAAATATAAATAATGAGTGCCCATGAATAGATAGATAATGCTAATTGCAAAAAGTATAAGAGTTGATACATTAAATACGACCATCCTTTTTAATATTCATCTTCATAAGTGAATGATTCTGTGATGGAACCAGTCACATCTACATTATCAGGAGTACACAAAAATGTTTCAGCACCCAGCTTTTGAATATCTCCATTCAATGCATAAACAGTCCCACTTAGAAAATCAACTATCCGTTTAGCTTGATGACTTTCCACCCTTTGCAGGTTTATGACAACTGCACGTTTATTAACAATATTATCCGCTATCTCTTGTGCCTCATTATAAGAACGCGGCTCACAAAGGACTACCTTTTGAGCAGGTTGCTGTACACTCTGCAAACTTACAACATTTTGATTCTTTGGTTTTGGAGCAGCCTTCTCAGGTAGATCGTCCTCTTCAATATACTCGTATTCATATTCTTCGTCCATTGTAAAGTAGTTCTTAATTTTGTTTTTAAAGCTCATTTCCTTCACCTCTTATAAAGGGTAGTTTTATTCACCAACTAGTTTTGAACCTATACGGATATGTGTTGCTCCTTCTTCAATAGCAATTTTATAATCATTACTCATCCCCATGGATAAATAATGACAAGGTGCATGGGCTAAATTTTTATCCTTGATTTTATTCCTTAGTTGGGCAAGTTGCTGGAAAACACTACGTATTTCTTCCTGGTCTTCGATATGAGGAGCCATGGTCATTAACCCGACTACTTTAATTTTGTCATATTGAGCAATTTGTTCAATGAAAGATTCTACTTCCTCGACGGATAGCCCATGCTTTGTTTCTTCTCCGCTTACATTGACTTGAACAAAACATTCTATTGTCTTAGAAGCCCGTTTATTTATTTCTTTCGCTAAGGATTTACGATCCAGGGAGTGAATCATGTCTACCTTGTCAATAATATCTTTAACTTTTCTGGATTGTAAAGTACCGATAAAATGCCACTTTGCTTTCTCACCAATTGCTTCGTACTTCTCCAAGAATCCTTCATTTCGGTTTTCGCCAAAATGTTGGATTCCAGCTTCCAACAGCTCGTTATTTCGTTCAATTGTAACATATTTCGTTACAGCAATTAATGTAATATCCTTTACATTTCGATTACTCCGTTTACATGCTGCTTCCATGTTTTTTCTGATTTCTTCTAAGTTCGTTGTTACAACCATTCTCAAACAATCCCCTTTAATTTCTTTATACCCGCATACCTATGAAACCAAGCATTCTGCCTGTCTTTCCCTGGTCACGTCTGTATGAAAAAAATAAATCTTTATCTCGATACGTACAGTAATTTGTCATATCTATATTATGCCTTAATATTCCGGAATGTAAAAGGATTTCTTTATTCAACTCTTTTAGGTTTAAAAGAAAGCGTTGATTTCCTTTAGATTTTAATACTTTATCCCGATACTGTTGGTCAATATGGGAGACAACCCGCTCATCCACTTCATAGTGTTCCTGAGAAATTCCTGGGCCGATTGTGACCTGGATGTTTTCCAGCTTGGACCCATTTTCCTTAAAACGAGTAATCATTTCTTTTCCAATTTGGTTTACTGTGCCTTTCCATCCGGCATGGGCAATCCCAATGATTTCTTCTTCAGGATCATAGAAGTAAAGTGGGATACAATCAGCATAAAATGCTATTAGTAATACACCTTTCTCCTTTGTCAATATTCCGTCAATCCCGGATAAAGCAGATTCAGTTGAAAATGCTCCCTTACCTTTATCCAATCCAGACACAAGCTGTACTTTTTTCCCATGAACTTGTTCAGCCGCTACCCAATCCTCTAGAGGGAAACCTGTTAACGCTGCTAGACGTTCTCTATTTTCAAGCACATCGTCAATAACGTCTTGAACATGGAGACCACAATTAAAGGTGGAGAAATTGCCTTTACTTACACCGCCATTCTTTGTCGTCATGCCTGCAACTAGATTTGTTGATGATTGTTGCCATCCTTTTAATTGTAAAATCTGTTCCTGTTCCAAATGAAATGGTTCCACTTCAAGTCCGCCTCCTTTATCTTGTTTCATTTTATCATATTTTGTCTAGTAGATAACCTATTTTGTCCTTCATATTAAGGTAACATCAAAGTACGCTGGTCAATGGATTCCTTAACAAGGATAACGTCCTCCCCGATGCGTAGAATTTGTTTCCAAAGCACTTGGATCTCTTCAGCTTTACTGAAAAACCCACCTTTCGAATCTCTATCCGCTAAAATCAATGCAACAATTTTACCCGTCTTCACATCAATCTCCAAATCAACAATAAATCCTAATCTCCTTCCATCAACAACTGAAATGACTTCCTTCATTTGCAAATCCGATAAGCGTATCATTTTATCACCTCTTTATACACTATATGCAGGTCCTATACCTTTTTAAGACAAAATAAAAAAGCAGGTATATACCTGCTTCTTAATCAAGCACAGGCGCCCAGTGACTATTGGACTTTCTTAATCTGTATGTCACTAACTGAACGACTGCCCTATTGTATTCATTCAAACATTCGCTTATTCATTTGTTTGATTGCGGCCTTTTCCAACCTTGAAACTTGAGCCTGAGAAATTCCGATTTCTTCTGCTACTTCCATTTGGGTTTTTCCTTGGAAAAATCGCTTATTTAAGATAAGTTTTTCTCGCTCGTTTAGCTGGACCATTCCCTCTTTAAGTGATATTTTGTCATCCCAATTTGTTGCTTTATCCTTTTCATCACTAATTTGATCAACTACATAAATCGGATCGCCTCCATCGTTGTAAATCGGTTCAAATAAAGAAACCGGTTCTTGGATAGCGTCCAAAGCAAAGACTATATCTTCCTCTGGGATTCCAGTCTCTTCAGCTATTTCTTTATGTGTCGGTTCACGCGAAGTTTTACTCATCAGCAATTCTCGCGCCTGTAATGATTTATAAGCTATATCACGTAATGATCGAGATACACGAATTGGATTATTATCACGCAAATACCGTCGTATCTCTCCAATAATCATTGGTACTGCATATGTGGAAAACCTTACATTATGTCCTAAATCAAAATTATCAATCGATTTCATAAGCCCGATACAACCAACTTGAAACAGATCATCAACATATTCTCCTCGATTATTAAAACGTTGTATCACACTTAACACAAGACGTAAATTTCCATTCACCAACTCTTCCCTTGCTGAGAGATCACCATCTTCCTGGAGTCGTATGAATAACTTTTTCATTTCTTCATTTTTCAATACTGGTAGTTTGGATGTATCTACACCACAAATCTCTACTTTATGTCTAGCCATATCTGCTCAACCCTCCCAGATGTCGATGCTGTTCAAGGACAGTATCTCCCTCCAAAAGGGTTTTTATGCAACCTGAAAAGAGTCAGAATTTGGTAAAACGTAATCAAGCCACGTGGATGTAGAACTTACAACATTTTATTAAATTCTTTTTGAAGCCTACGAATAATTTTCTTTTCTAATCTGGATATATAAGATTGGGATATACCTAACATATCTGCAACATCTTTTTGGGTTTTTTCTTCTTGACCGTGTAATCCGAAACGCAAAGTCATAATTTGTTGTTCCCGTTTATTCAGTTGCGATAGCGCATCTTTCAACAGATTTTTATCTACTGTGGATTCAAGGTTTTTTGTAATGATATCTTCCTCTGTGCCAAGAACATCAGATAATAGCAGTTCGTTGCCGTCCCAATCAATATTCAGTGGCTCATCGAAGGAAATTTCCGACTTGAGCTTATTGGTTCTTCGCAAATACATAAGTATTTCATTTTCAATACAACGTGATGCATATGTTGCCAACTTTATTTTCTTTTCTGGCTTAAATGTATTCACAGCTTTAATTAATCCAATTGTTCCAATGCTGATCAGGTCTTCTATGTTAATACCGGTGTTCTCAAACTTCCGGGCAATATATACCACCAAACGTAGATTCCGCTCAATTAATAAAGCCCTTGCTGATTGATCTCCCTTAGTAAGTAAGTTCAACAGCTCCTCCTCTTCCTCTTTATTAAGTGGAGGAGGCAGTGCTTCTTTTCCACCAATATAATATATTTCGGGGGATTTAATCTTTAATTTAATTAGTAAGCGATACCAATATAATCTCAATCGAATTTTCCACATGCTCATCAACCCTCTCTTTTTATGCTGAATAAGTTATCGCCGATTGAATGAGTTCCGGCTGCAATAAACAATTATAATTTCCATCTTTCGTTAAATTTCCAAATTGAATCCCAACTAGAAAATTACGTGTATAGATCTCTTTGCTATCATAGTGAATAATCATTTCATCTGGAACGATAGTAAAAATAAAGCCATTCCCCCCTTCAACCCCCTGATATGGAATAATTCTTAAGTAATCAATCCATGCTTTAGGAATTTGATCCATATCCAGGTGATGATAAGCCTTCTCCAATTGATCCCACTCTGACTGCTCAAACCAGTCAGATAGAAATTCTTCATCGCAAATAATAACCGGTTTTTTAGTGAAGGGATCAATAAGCTGATTACCACTGTCAATAAATCCATTAGTATAGTGGCTTTCACCTTTTATCTTTATAGAGACAGGTATTTTCATATCATAACGGATTTTGTCTTGAACGTGCTTGTCCATACGCTGTTTCGTAAATATCCAAACAACAGGGAAAAATACTACAACGAATAACCAACTAATCGGATCCCCATATCCTGTGTTATACGTTAAAAATCCGGATTGCGAGATGGTAAAGGGCTGTTCGGCTATAAAATGGATAGCAATCAATCCACCACCAACTGAAAAGCTCATCATGTAAAACAAAGCCAATAACTTCAACACCTGAGAGATCTTATTAAACCCAAAGCTAGCTAAAATAATTAACATGGAAAAAAGTAATTTTCCAATAATACTTGTGAAAAAAGAGTCCGGGAAAAGGATGGTTATTGGTACGATTAATGAAGCTACAAATGCACCAAATGCCAATCGCAATCGACTAGTATGTAAACGTGCCAGCTTGTCAGTCAGCAAAAGCAGCATAAAGTCCAATAGAAAATTTAGTAGCCATATTGCATCAAGATAGATAGTCAACTTTCTCTCCCTTTCTACTTCTTATAAAAAAATAGTAATCTCCAGATGTAAATTGAAGTATAGCTCAAGCTCCAAAAAAAGTCTGTCAGTTCTTGTATGCGATAAACAACTACTTTTCACTAAAATATTCGGGGTTTGTCGGAATAGGAAATATGCTAAAATACGACTTTCAACTAGGTTTATAGAGTAAAAAATAAAAAACAGAGCAGAATATTATCTGCTCTGTTTATATTAAACATGATTTAATTAGCGGTTCCGGTTGCGATTTCTTAAGAATGTAGGAATATCTAATTCGTCCTCTTCCACTTTTGGTCTAGGAATATTAGTTTCCCGTTTCGGTTGTTGTTGCTCTTCAGGAGCACGTGTAGCTGCGTGCTGTCTTTCTGCAATAGCAGGTCTGCTATCCCTTTTTACAGTTGTTGTAGGTTTTTTAACTGTTTCATCAAAACCTGTTGCAATTACTGTAACGACAATTTCATCATTAAGGTTTTCATTGATTACTGAACCGAAGATAACGTTAACCTCTTCGTCTGCTGCATTTGTCACAAGATCAGCTGCCTCTTGAACTTCATATAAACTTAAGTTGGCGCCACCAGTAATATTCATGAGGATACCATGCGCACCATCAATCGAAGTTTCAAGCAACGGGCTGGAGATAGCTTTTTTCGCTGCCTCTGTTGCTCTTGTTTCACCCGTAGCAATCCCGATTCCCATAAGTGCTGAACCTTTGTCATACATAATGGTCTTCACATCAGCAAAGTCGACGTTGATCAGACCTGGTTTAGCAATTAAATCGGAAATCCCTTGAACCCCTTGGCGAAGGATATTATCCGCCTCACGGAATGCTTCTAACATCGGTGTATTCTTATCAACAATCTCTAGTAATCTGTCATTTGGGATAGTAATTAATGTATCTACATTGCTTTTCAATGTATCAATACCATTAACCGCTTGGTTCTGCCTTCTTCTTCCTTCGAAAGAGAACGGACGGGTTACTACACCCACAGTAAGCGCTCCAAGTTCTTTTGCAATTTGTGCAATAACTGGTGCCGCACCTGTACCAGTGCCACCACCCATTCCAGCAGTTACAAATATCATATCCGCTCCAGAAAGCACTTCTTCCAATTGTTCTTTACTTTCCTCGGCAGCTTTTTTACCAACTTCCGGATTAGCTCCCGCACCTAATCCACGAGTCAATTTTGTTCCGATTTGAACTTTTATTTCTGCTTTTGATAAGTTTAAAGCTTGTGCGTCTGTATTGACAGTGATGAATTCTACTCCTTCAACACCATCTTCAATCATACGGTTAACAGCATTATTACCGCCTCCGCCAACGCCAATAACTTTTATTTTCGCTAATTCCTCCATACCAGTATCAAACTCCAACATACTCAGTTCCTCCTAATTTGCAAAATTACAAGCGTTCTAGAAGCTAATTATAGAAAATGCCATTTGAACAAATTGTTCCGGCACAACAAATTCCTTCAATTAATCAAAGAAATATTTAAATAAATTAGCAATTCCAGATTCCTTTTTCTTTTTATTTTCCTTTGTTTCTCTAGGTTTCGTTTGGGATTGTTTCGGATTACGTTTCGGCTTAGATTCATGTTCAACTTCACTAATCGCCGGATATAACTGCTTACCTTGAATTTTCGCATTCCGATAAGCAAATTGCAATATACCGACTCCTGTCGTATAAAGTGGCTCACGCACCCCTATATAATCAGGGATCGCAATACGGACATTGGAATAAAACAGACTTTGTGCCAACTCACTCACACCCGGCATTGCCATCGTACCACCAGTCAACACAAAGCCTCCTGGCAGTTCGTTGTAGCCCATCCGCTTAATTTCCCTTGCCGTGAATTCAAAGATTTCTTCCATTCTTGCCTCAATCATATCAGAAATTTGCAATTGGTTATATGTTTGTCTATTATTGCTGCCAATAATGGAGACTTCGAAAGTTTCATTTTCATCCGCGTCATCGTAAAAAGCATGACCATAATTCAGTTTAATATCTTCTGCTTCTTCCGTTGAGGTCCGGAGACCGATGGATAAATCTTTCGTAATGTTATCTCCACCAAGTGCGATTGTACTTGTGGCAACTAAATAGTCATTTTCAAATATGGAGACCGTTGTACATCCACCACCAACGTCAATCAGTGCCACACCCATATTTTTCTCGTCACTGGATAAAGCGACTGAACCAGAAGCTAAAGGTGAAAGACAGATATCAGAAACCTCAAGTCCTGCCCGTTCAACACATTTCAAAGTGTTATGTAATACCGTCTTTGAGCAAGTAATCAATGTACCTTCCATCTCAAGACGAACACCAATCATTCCTCGTGGATCCGTGATTCCATCCAGACCATCTACAATAAATTGTTCTGGAACCACATCTATAATTTCCCTTTCTGGAGGAATTGAAACTACCTGTGCACCGTCAATCACACGAGTCACATCTTCATCATCAATTTCTCTACTTTCATTTTGGACAGCAACAACGCCATGGCAAGGTTGGAGCCATATATGATTTCCATTGATTCCTACAACAACACGATTGATTTGCATGCCTACCATTCTCTCTGCCTGCTCAATCGCACTACGAATCGATTGTACCGTCTGATCAATATCAACAATGGCACCTTTTTTCATACCAAGGGATTTTGCTGTTCCGACTCCGATTATATTCAATGAATCATCTAGTACTTCTCCAATTATCACTTTAATTTTCGATGTACCTATATCAAGGCTCACGAGAATTTCACTATTATTCAAAGAATGGCACCCCCAAAAATTACATTACATTCCAGTTATAATTATCTAAACATAGCAGTCTAGCATTAATATTTTTTCTAACAGTATCATTAATTAATTCAACATAAGCAGTACATTTCCCTTTATTTATAGAAAATAATCCTGTCTGCTTCTATACTTTTCGTATTGCCTTTTTATTTTAAGTCGTTCCCAATCATATTAACATCATTCCGCCCTATTCTAGCGACTCCTCTATTTCTTCCTCTTCTTCTATATCGGCATCTGATTCAAAGGATTCAAAATAAACACCAACACCTATATGTATGATACCCTTAGTATTTGGGTCAAGCTGGGAAACTACTGAAGGATAAACAGCCATCCCTTCGGCAAAATCCATAATTGTTCCTTTCACTACAAATCCATCATTCATAAAGAGTAAGATGTTGTTTTGATTTCCTTCTTCAGGCTTCCAATAAACTTCAGAAATTAAATCCAAAATATCAGGAGGCAATTGATAGAGCTCATCAGCCATCTTTTTTAAAAACTCCTCATCGGTGAAACCTATTAATAACGGAGCTTCTCCAGTAAAGGATTGATATTCGACTGAGTCTAAAACTTCACCAGTGTGTAGAACTGGTAAGTAATTCGTTCCATCTTCAATAATACCAATAATTTCTTTTTCTTCGACTGTGATTGCTACCGTATTAGGCAGCTTTCTTTCTACATCCACTTCTTCAATCACTGGATTGTCTTTCAGTTTGCTCTCAATATCAGCAAAGTCAATAGCCCAGATATTTGGTTTATCCAATAAGCCTGACAACTCTGTAATCTCTTCATCAGTTATAAAGGAATTGTTATGTACAGTAATTGTTTTTACCTCGCTTAATGGTGATTGCAGATAAACGATAATAGAAATTAAGAAGAAAAAGATTGTCATGTAAAAAACCAAACGTCGATTTGCTTTTTTCTTTCGAGCTTCTTTTAATTTAGGAATACGATCCTCGATGGAAACGATATTCTTATTGTCTTTATTCATCTCCATTTCTTCCTTTATCAGCAGACTAAGTCTAATTTTTATATAGATTATAGTAAAATTTAAAAACGGCAATAAAAATGCCGTTTATATCTAGTTATTAGAATTATATCATAGATTAGTAGTTAACAGATAGTATACTTACCATAGAAATGTAAGTTTTTATTGGTAAAAAAAGTAATTGATTTAAAATGATGGATTTTAGATGAATTAATTGATATTAACATCAACATAAATTACTGATATTCGAATTCAGTTACCTTCTTTTCATGTTCGCAGCCCCCGATACACCTTCGCTTTCCGTGGCGGCTGGTGAGCCTCCTCAGGCACAAGCGCCTTGCGGGGTCTCACCGATGCCTTTGCTCCCACAGGAGTCTTCGGTGTATCGGGGCTGCTCCGAGCAAAACTAAAGTTGATACATTGTATTTTTATTTATGTCAGCAAAAAATTAACAAAATCAGTAAAAGGCCACTTTAATTTGAATCCTGAATTTCCTTTGCACAATCATTTTATATTATCTTTATTTAATGCAGATAAAACATCCACAAACTAAACTAACTGATCTTCTGGGATAGTCCAAATACTTTTGACTTCTGCAGAAGAATAGGTCGGATTGGGATCCCACAGCATAGCGAAGCTGAATAAGAACGCCATGTCCTTTGCATCAGAGGCTCACGGGCCGCCGGCGGAAAGAGAGAGGTATTTGCACTGCGGACTTCAGGTTCTATTCTTAATTCAAAGTTTAGACCTTGGTTCTATTTATCTAAATCCTAGAGTGAATGCTTAAATTTAATAATATCCCAACAGAACATAGTGTTAAGGTTAATGATGAGCCTCCATAGCTTAAGAACGGGAGGGTAATGCCTGTTACTGGGATTAAGCCGATGACAACGCTGATATTGATCATTGCCTGGATAATCAGCATCGATACGATGCCTAAAGCTAAATATCTGGCAAAAGGATCGGCAGATTCTAGTGCTACTTTA
The DNA here is from genome assembly GCF_023715655.1 of Oceanobacillus luteolus. Classification (GTDB taxonomy): domain Bacteria; phylum Bacillota; class Bacilli; order Bacillales; family Amphibacillaceae; genus Oceanobacillus; species Oceanobacillus luteolus. The sequence continues at coordinate 476,824 of NZ_JAMBON010000001.1, forward strand.
ATTCCCCGCCAGAGTAATAAAAATAATAAGGTAATCAGGCCGAGTCCGCCGATGAATCCAAGTTCTTCAGCAAGGATGGCAAAGATAAAATCAGTTTGCGGTTCAGGCAAATAAAAGTATTTCTGTAAGCTATTACCTAAACCAAGTCCCATCAAACCTCCTGGACCAATTGCATAAAGAGACTGGATAATTTGAAAACCGTCTCCAAGCGGGTCTTCCCACGGATTCAGAAATGCAGTAATCCGATTTATTCGATATGGCGCAGATATTATTAATAAAGCGAAACCAATCAACCCTATTATCCCAAGACTAACAAAATGAGAAATCCTTGCTCCGGCAATAAAAATCATTGTGACACAGGTTAAGACTAACACTAGACCTGTTCCTAAATCAGGTTGGAGCATAATTAATCCAAAAGCAGTGAAAATGAGCAACAAGCACGGTAGAAAGCCTTTCGTCAGAGAAGTGATATACTTTTGCTTTTCGGATAATAAAGCTGCCAGGAAGATAATTAACCCAAGTTTCATAAATTCAGAAGGCTGAATACTGAATGCTCCTACACCAATCCAGCTCCTCGCCCCACCCCTTACCATTCCAATACCGGGAATCAAAACGAGAAGAAGTAAAATAAAACATCCAATCAAGATGAAGTTTGAATACTTTTTCCAAGTAGTATAGGGAACAAACATGAAAAATATCATAGCGATTATTCCAGCCCCAGCAAATAAAAGTTGTCTTTTAACATAGTAAAACTCATCATCGAATTTATACAAGGACCATACATGTGAAGCACTATACACCATAATTATGCCGATGATCAGTAACGCAATAATAACGGTAAACAAAAGCATATCCGGTCTATTTTCAGCTTTTGTGAGATTTCTAAGCATGAAAAAACCCCTTTCTTTCGTTTAAGAATAGGGGCAAAATATCTATTAATTTATTGTTTGTCCAAGCCCCTATAATAGTTTATGCACGGCTTGGATAAACATGTCTCCTCTTTCTTCAAAGGTGCGGTATTGGTCCCAGCTAGCACAAGCGGGAGACAACAGAATCACATCGTTTTCTTCTGAATGCTCGTAAGCTACCTTTACTGCTTCTTCTACATTTTCTGCATTTAAAATAATTGGAACATTGGCTTCTTCTGCAACTTTTTCCAGTTTCTCCTTCGTTTCTCCGAAGCTGACTAAGCCTTTAACATGCTTGAAATGAGGGATTAATTCACTCAGATCATCACCACGATCCAGTCCACCAGCTAGCAGAATCGTCGGTTGTTTAAAAGCCGCTAAAGCTTTCTCAGTAGCAAGCATATTAGTTGCTTTTGAATCATTGTAGAAAAGACGACCATGTACCTTATCAACAAATTGCAGGCGATGTTTCACACCTGTAAAAGTTGTTAGTACACGTTCAATGCCTTCATTCGTTGCACCTGCTAATTTTGCTGCAGCTACTGCAGCTAATATATTCTCTAGATTATGGTTACCTACAAGTACAATTTTTTCTAAGTTTATTACTTTTTCATCTAAGAAATATACCGATGTTCCATCTGTCCAAACACCCTCCTCCAATTTTTTAGTAGTGGAGAAAGGGATTAGCTTAGCTCTTGCAGTTTTAACCTGTTCTTCAATTTCATCGTCATCGGCATTATAAATTAAAAAGTCCTCTTCCGTTTGATTTCGGAAGATGTTGAACTTCGCTTGTTTATAATTTTCCAATGTTTTATGGTAATCAAGATGCGCTTGAAATACATTAAGGATGACCGCAATATTAGGTCGAAACGCGATGGTGCCTTGGAGTTGGAATGAGGAGAGTTCCAAAACAAGAGCTTCCTGTTCTGCTAAATTTTCAGCTGCTTCAGTAGCGACGATTCCAATATTTCCAGCTACTTTCACTGGTCGATTACTTTCCTGCAACATCGAAGTTGTTAATGTTGTCGTCGTCGTCTTCCCGTTCGATCCTGTAATTCCTATCAGCAACTCAGGAACAAGTTGATATGCAATTTCTATCTCTGTCACAATTGGAATTTTTCGTTTCATTGCTTCTACAAGTACTGGATTCTCATATGAGATTCCTGGATTCTTTACAACTATTTCTATACCTTCAAGTACAGATAACGGATGTGAACCTAATACCATTTCAGCGCCAAGAGCAACCAGGTCTTGCACAATAGTCGATTTTTCACTTAATTGCTTGTCATTCACACGGACTTTCATTCCGTTCCTCAACAAGGTTTTGGCAGCTGCTGTACCGCTCTTCGCCAATCCAAGGACAAGCACTTGTTGATATGGAAAATTCTCTAGTTTTCTCAATTTAGGCCCACCTCAATATATATCCCCAATGCTGCACATACGAGGCCAACCAACCAAAATGTTGTGACGACACGCCATTCTGACCAGCCTAAAAGCTCGTAATGATGATGCAATGGACTCATTTTAAATACTCGTTTACCGGTTGTCTTAAAGGAAATTACTTGGATAATGACAGATAATGTTTCAATGACGAAAACACCGCCAATAATCACTAGAAGTATTTCCATTTTCGTCAGGATGGCTACTGCAGCTATCGAGCCCCCGAGCGCTAAAGATCCGGTATCTCCCATAAATACTTTCGCGGGGTGGGCGTTGAAAACGAGGAATCCTAGTAAAGCTCCAACAGAAGCTAATGAATAAATCGCAATATCATCCTGTGGCATACCATACCAAGCTAAAATTGCAAATGCACCAAATGCAATAGTCGCAGTTCCAGCAAGCAGTCCGTCAAGTCCATCTGTTAAGTTCACCGCATTTGACGAACCAACAAGCATAAAAATAACTAAGATTGCATAGAACCAACCCAATTCCCATTGGATATTCGTTCCAGGAAGCTGAACAAAAGTAGAAAAGTCGTTAGCTTTTAGAATGAAAAAGAATATAACTGCTATCAAAATTTGTCCTAGCAACTTCTGCAAGGAAGTAAGACCAAGATTTCTTTTCATTACAACTTTAATAAAGTCATCAAGGAATCCTAACAATCCATAGCCAATGAGAACAAGTAATAACAGCCATAGTTCATAACCGATTCCTCCACTAACTTTCCCAACCATAATGAGTGAAGTGATGACGATGCTTAAAATAATCATGATTCCACCCATTGTCGGTGTACCGCTCTTCTTCTGATGTGACTGTGGTCCTTCTTCGCGAATACTTTGTCCAAACTTTAATCGTCTCAAAAATGGAATAAATAGTGGCGAAAAAAGAACAGTAATTAGAAATGCTATTCCTATTGTCATAAATAAAATTGTTGTATTCAAGTCTAATTCCCCCTTAATTACTGCTCCTCATTTTTATGTTCAATAACTATTTCATTGACCATCGACTCAAATTCAAGCCCTCGTGAAGCTTTAAATAATACAAGACAGTCTTCGGTCAGTTGTTTTTTCAGTTCAACAACTAATTCGGTTTTCGTTTCAAAGTGCTGACACGTGATAGCGCGGTTGTTTACATTATCTTTGATTAGCTTCGCGTGATTACCGTATGTATAAAGGTGAGTGATCGGCGAGGAAATGACAGTTGCTATCGAACGGTGCATCTCATCCGCAAATGTGCCAAGTTCAAGAACGTCTCCAAGCACTAGAATTCTTGTTGCGAAACCATCCATTTGTTTAATTACTTCAATTGCAGCCTTCATGGAAGTAGGAGACGCATTGTAGGAATCATTCACAACCGTTGCTCCGTTCTCTGCTTGTAATAACTCAAAACGCATGGAAGTATAAGCCAAAGAAGATATTCCAGCTTTTTGTTTTTCAAGTGGAATTTTTAGCTGTTCTCCAATTTGAATAGCATATGCCGCATTTTTTGCATGATGCTCACCAAATAGAGGGACTTGAAATTCACTTCCATTGGAAAGGCTGAATGAAGTTCCTTCCAATGTTACTTCTGCACGCGTCACTTGCATGTCATTATCGTCGGAAAAGCCACAGCGCAACATACGGAACCCTGCAGGTTGTATCTCTTGTAATAGCTGTTCGTCTCCATCAACGATAAGACAGCCATCTTCTTTCAAGCCATTGACAATTTCAAGTTTAGCTTTAGCAATCCCCTGTCTTGATCCAAGAAATTCTATATGGGATTCACCAATATTCGTGATTATGGCATAATCTGGCTTCGCAATATTAGTCAACAAATCTATTTCGCCAAAGCCACTCATTCCAAGTTCAAGAACAAGGACTTCTGTGTCTTCTGGCATATCTAGAATGGTTAAAGGTAAACCAATTTGATTATTAAAATTCCCCAAAGTGGCATGCGTACGATAAGTGGTTTTCACAATAGCGGAAACAAGATCCTTCGTAGTTGTTTTCCCATTAGAACCTGTAATTCCAATTACTATAGGATCAATTCGATTCCGGTATTCAGCAGCCAAGTCTTGTAAACCTTTCGTCGTATCAGTGGTGAAAAAAACAGGGAAATCATTCGGGATGGAAGCAGGCAGCTGCTCCTTCTCATCCCATATTACTGCAATTGCACCATTTTCAATCGCCTGCTCCACATAATCATGGCCATTAAAATTTTCACCAACAATTGGAATGAACAGTGAGTTTGGAGCTTTCACACGGCTATCCGTCGTTACTCTTTCTATCGGTGGTAGATGATTGATATGATGATGGTTTTTAAATATTTTTTCTAAATCGTGGAATGAAAATAACATGTTTAAATCTCCTTAGTAAGAATAGCATTTTTAGCGACAATTCGATCATCAAACGGATATTTTTTCCCGCTTACCTCTTGATAAGTTTCATGTCCTTTACCGGCGATAAGGATTAAATCCCCTTCTTCCGCATAAAATACAGCCTTCTCTATCGCCTTTTTCCTATCTAGTATACTTTCATAATTTGTTACATTATCATCAAATACTTGAATCATATCCTCAATAATTGCTGCGGGGTCTTCAGTTCTCGGATTATCGGATGTGAAAATAGCATAATCCGCCAAGTTTACAGCTTCTTTTGCCATTAGAGGCCGTTTACTAGGATCCCGGTCACCGCCACAACCGATGACACAATACAATCGACCAGTCGTCAAACCTCTACATGTCTCCAATACGTTTTGGAGGGCATTAGGTGTATGTGCGTAGTCTACAATGACGCCAAATGACTGACCTTCATCGACGGCTTCAAACCTGCCTGGTATTGAAGGGATTACTTTCAACGTATCCTGTATGATTTCTAATGGAATATGATCGAGAATAGCTGCAGCAGTTGCCGCGAGCATATTGTATACATTAAATATACCAGTAAGCCTACTCGTAATTTTAACTGTTCCTACAGGTGTTTTCAATCTGAAAATAGTCTTATTCGCAAAAAGTTGTATATCATCAGCCATAACATCTGCAGAACAATTGATTCCATAAGTCACAACCGGCTGTGCTGTCATCTGTTGTAAATTCTTACCATATTTATCGTCGATATTTATGACTGCATATTTACTCCCATGATGATAGCTGTTTCCCAGCTGTGAGAATAATAAACTTTTAGCAAGGAAATAGTTCACTTCATCGTGATGGTAATCCAAATGGTCCTGAGTCAAATTGGTAAATATTACAGTGTTGAAATCACATCCATAGGCTCTTCCCAAATCTAATGCATGTGAAGAAACCTCCATAATCACTTGATCAACGCCAATGTCTTTCATTTCGCGAAAGAGACGCTGCAGCACAAGTGCATCCGGTGTTGTATTACTCGTCTCTCTATAACTGTTGCCAACTTTATTTTGTATTGTTCCAATCAGACCCGTGTTTTTACCAAAGTTTTGATATATGGAATCAAGAAGATAACTGACTGTAGTTTTACCATTTGTTCCCGTCACCCCTATCAACGGGAAATTGGCCGTAGGATAGTCATAAAATGTATTTGCAATGATTGCAAGTGCTCGTGATGAATCTTTTACGTAAACGACAGGTACACTGCTTTCTATTTCAGTTTCTGCAATGATTGCCGCAGCTCCTTTTTGAGTTGCTTCCTGTACATATAGGTGACCGTCCGTTTGGTGACCCTTTATGCAAATAAACAAGCTGCCAGGCTTCACCTTTCTCGAATCCGTTTCAATGGAACTAATTTCCACCTCAAAATCTTCGGCAGGACTTGAAACGAAAGGCAATTTGGATATCAAATCATTTAATTTCATCGGAACACCCTTCTCCAATAAATCTATACCGATGGGAAAAGGATGACTTATACACATATCATCAATCACTCAAAAATATTCTAATTTTGGAACCTGGTATAACTTTCTCGCCAGGCTTCGGTTCTTGATCAATTATTCGTTCTCCATCCCCACTGACTTCCACAGACAAATTCAACATATACTCTGCTAACTTTTGTGGTTTAAGACCAACGAGATCAGGAACTTCGACCAATGGCTCTTCAGGCCACATATATTCTTTTTCTATTCCATCTTTACGCTTTTCTACACCCATAACAGGTAAGCTGTCTCCAATAATTCTCCCTACAATTGGAGCAGCAACTACTCCACCAAATTGAACCGTATTTTTTGGGTTATCGACTGCGACATATACTACAATTTCTGGATCATCAGCTGGAGCAAAGCCAATAAATGAAACTATATAGTTATTCTGCATATACCTGCCGTCAGGGCCAACTTTTTGAGCAGTTCCAGTCTTTCCTCCCACTCGGTACCCTTCAACATATGCAGGGCGACCTGTCCCTTGTGCAACTACGGATTCCAGTGCGTATTTCAATTCATCAGATGTTTCCTTGGAGATGACATTTTTCTTGATTGTCGGTTCATTCTTCTCCACAACTTCCTCCGTAACAGGATCAATCCATTCAGAAGCTATATATGGTTCATATAGATACCCGCCATTTACTGCTGCAGCAACTGCCATCACCTGTTGAATCGGAGTAACTGATACACCTTGACCAAAAGCAGTGGTGGCTAGCTCTAACGGACCTACATTTTCAGGTTTAAATAGAATTCCATTCCCTTCTCCACTTAAATCGACCCCTGTTTTTTTACCAAATCCAAAAGCATCAATATAAGAGAATAGCCGCTCCGTTCCAAGTTCTTGACCTAAATCAACGAAACCAGGGTTACAGGAGTTTTGCACGACTTCTAAAAATGTTTGATCACCGTGCCCTCCACTTTTCCAGCAACGAATTCGTGTACCCGATACAGTGACATCACCATCATCATGAAAGTGATCGTTTTCGAGATTAACAATATCTTCTTCTAGTGCAGCTGCTAAGGTTATAATCTTAAAGGTTGACCCAGGCTCGTACGTACTCCAAATCGGGAGGTTACGGTCGAACACTTTGGAGTCCACCTCTTGGTAATTCTCAGGATGGAAATTGGGACGTGTTGTCATACCGAGGATACCACCAGTTTTTGGGTTAACAGCAATTGCCATCGCACCATCCGGATTGTATTTTAATACAGCAAGATCAAGTTCACGTTCCATAATTGCTTGTACCTGTGAATTTATTGTCGTTTTCAAATGCAATCCATCCCGAGGTTGTGTGTAGACATCAGCAAGAGTATCTAAGCGGTTACCTTTCGCATCTGAATAAAACGATAAACTTCCAGGTTTGCCCTGCAATTTATCGTCATAATATTGTTCAAGACCCATTAGACCTTGATTATCAATTCCAGTAAAGCCAAGCACATGGGATAAATACGTATCATATGGGTAATGTCGCTTGGAGTCTTTAGCCAAATAGACACCAGGAAGATTCAGTGTGCGGATTGCACGTTCTTGCTCTTCAGAAATTTTAATGCCTTCTGGACGTATCGTCACACTGGAAGCAGATTTTGTGATTGTTTGGAAGACTTTTTCTTCTGAAGCATCCAAAATAACTGCCAATTGTTCAGCAGTTAATTCGGGGTCGATAATTTGTCTCGGTACAATAGTTACAGTAGGTGCAGTTACATTTTCCGCTAACGGCACTCCATTCATATCTAGAATTTTTCCCCGTTCCGGAGCGAAGACAATATCTCTCGTCCACAATTCGTTAGCTTCTACAAACAACTTGTCTCCGATGACAAATTGTACATAAGCCAGTCTGATTGTAATTGTAATTAGAATAAGTAAAGCAAAAAGAAAAACAGCAACTATTCGTCTTTTAACCCTAGTGGTGGATACGCGTCTCATACTTGCACTCCTCTTCATAGATAGGCTTGTATCCACTATATGAGTTTTAAAAAACGAATAGAACACTGTTTATCCTTTGTCACGATTAGTTTGTTTCATCTTGATTCTCATTTTCTCCGTCAATCTGCTCATCTTCTGTAGAACCATTTTCCTCGGTTTCTTCAACAGGATCTCTTTCTTCATTAGGCGGTAGCAATTCTATTCCTAGATAAGAACCTTCCCTTAGTGGAGTGTTCGGTTCCACACTTTGAAGAACAACAAACCCGCTGCCAAAACTCTCAAGTTGTAAATCTAGCATCTCTGCCAGTTGAACAACTTCCCGTTTTGACCATCCTGTCACATCTGGCATTGACGGTTCATCTGTGACTAAAATAACATGCTTCGTAGGTAGAATCTTATCACCCGGCTCTACATTCGCTTGTGTTACAGTATTTCCCTCACCAACCACTGTAACTTTAATACCGTTCTCATTCATACTTTGTGCGATTTTTTCAGGTTCTTCACCATTAAAATCCGGCACTTCGAATCGTTCAATTTCTTCAACTTCACTTTCATCCGGATCGATATTTAAATAATGCAGGCTATTTTCCATCACATTTTTAACAATAAATGAAACTGGCATCGAGCCATATTCACCAATCTCTAAATTCGGCTGCTGTACAGAAACGAAGATGACTAGCTCAGGATCTTCAATTGGTGCCATACCTAGGAATGAGAAAATCATGTTTTCTCTACCTTTCATATATTTGCCATCCGGTCCTACTATTTGTGCAGTACCTGTCTTTCCGCCAATAGAATAATCTTCGAGCTTGAATCTTTTTCCTGTTGCATGCTCACCTTCGACAGCTCGTCTTAATAAACCACGGACTTGTTCGGCCGTCTCTTTAGAAATCGGTTCAGAAACAACTTCAGGTTTATTTTGCTCTATGACTTCACCGCTAGTAGAATCTACAATTCTACTAATCACATAAGGCTTCACCATTTTACCATCATTTGCAATCGAAGTTGCAGCCTTCATCATTTGAATCGGAGTAACCGTACTTCCTTGTCCAAAGGAGGCAGTTAATTTTTCCCTTGGCCAATTATATAAAATCTCTCCTGTTACTTCTCCCGGCAAGTCAATACCTGTTTTCTTATCAACATCAAAAGCGTGAAGATAATCCAGGAACTTTTCTGTACCAATCTTTTCCCATACTAGTTTGGATGCGGCAACGTTTGAAGATCGTTCAAATCCTTCATCGTAAGAGATTAGACCCCAGCCTTTTCCTTCGTTAACGTCACGAATAGGGATAATTTTCTCATTTACGTTATATGTTCCAGATTTAAAGAGTTCATTGCCATCATATAACCCTTCTTCAATAGCTGCAGCCCAAGTAAACATCTTAACTGTCGAACCAGGCTCAATTGGGGTGGATACTACATCGTTATACCAGTTCTCAACATTCGCAGGGTTATTTGGGTTGTAACTTGGACGACTGCTCATCGCAAGGACTTCGCCAGTTTTCGCATGCATTACAACAGCTGTCATCCGCTCAGGATCATACTTTTTTTCAACTGTAGTTAGTGCTTCATCCACTAAAGTCTGGATTTTCTGATCGAGAGTTAAATACACATCATCGCCATGCTCTGGTTCTTTGATTATTTCATTCGGATCTAATAGCTTTGAATTATATAAATCTCTTTGATATGAAATATAGCCATTCGTCCCACGTAGGTATTCATCCATTTGCCGTTCCATACCCGCTATTCCTGTAACTTCTGTTTTTACTCCATCTTCCGTTTCTATTTCGGTTTCTCTAGCAAAGCCGATAATATGGGAAGCAAACATTCCGTTCGGGTAGAAGCGCATTGGAGACTCATCAAAATAAATACCTGGAAGGCCCAGTGCTTCGATTTCTTCCTTTTGTTTTTGTGTCAACTGCTTACCAATATTGCCAAACTCCACTTGGAACCGTGGTGGTTCTGCCTGAAGACCTGCCTGCAATGAGTCTCTGAAAACTTCCGGTTCGGTTTCAAACACCTTTGCAAGTTCCTCCGCAGTCCTATCAACATCTACTACATGTCGAGGGTTTTCAGGGTCTTCTGAATAGGTCTCGTCGATAATTGCATACATACGGTACGTTGGCCTGTCATAGGCTAATATCATACCATTTTTATCAAGTATTTTACCTCGCTCAGCAGGCAATATATAAGAGGATGTGCGCTTTTGTTCTGCCCATTCTTCTAAAGAAACGCCATTCACTTCACCTGTTGCTTGAATATAAATAAACCTGCCAGTTAATACAACAAAAATTGCAACGAAGACAATGATTAATATCCCCGCCATCATATGAGTTGTTCTATTTTTTCTCATATAATACCTTCTTACTCATTCTCCACTGCTTGTGCCTGTTTGACCTCAGCATTTTGAATTTTTAATCCATGAGATTCTGCAATGGAAATGATCCGTTCAGGACGTGATAATTCCTTTACTTCAAATGCTAACCCCTCGTTTGCAATTTTTTGTTGTTCAACTGTTCTCTCAAGTTGTTGTACTTCTCGATTTAAAGTATCCGTTTGGGAAGAAATGGATACCATAAAAATCCCCGCTGCGATCAAGCCAGCTGCAACAATAGAATAGATAATCTTTTCTCCTTTAGTTATCCAGCCTTGTTTCTTAACTTTTACTGAAACTTTTGGAACCTGATTTTGACTTGGTCTCGTATTTACTTCCCAGTTTCTCGCTTGATTAGCACTCATTTCCGTCTCCATCCTTCCTCATATGTGAATTCTTCATTCCAAGTTTTTGTTTTTTCAGCAATCCTTAGTTTCGCCGAGCGTGATCTGCGATTTTCTTCCAGTTCATCATCTTGGGGAATAATTGGTTTTCGTGTAATCAATTTAAATGGCGCTTCATGCTCTTGTGGAATAACAGGTAAATGACGTGGTGTCTCTTTCGGTGTACTCCACTTCTTAAACGCTTGTTTACAAATTCGATCTTCCAGTGAATGGAATGTAATTACTACCACTCTCCCGCCAATACGAACACGCTTTGCTGCCTGATGTAATGCGTCATTGAATGCAAATAATTCGTCATTCACTGCAATTCGCAAGGCCTGAAAGATTCGTTTAGCAGGATGCCCACCTTTTCTCCTGGCCGGTGCAGGAATAGCTTCTTTAATGATTTCCACCAATTGTGAGGTTGTGGTTATTTCTGATGTAGCCCGATATTCCTCTATCTTGCGGGCGATTTGCTTAGAAAACTTTTCCTCACCATATTGGAAAAAGATCCCGACCAGCTTTTCATAAGGCCATGTGTTCACAATTTCTTTAGCGGTCAATTCATTTTCTTGATTCATACGCATGTCTAATTCTGCATCCTGATGATAACTAAATCCTCTTTCTCCTCGGTCTAATTGGGGAGAAGATACACCTAAATCAAAGATGATCCCATCCACTTCTTGGGTTCCATGTTTCTCCAGCTCATTTTCCAACTCACGAAAGTTGGCATGGATGAATTGGATTCGGTCATGGTATTCTTCCAACCTCTTCTTAGCTGCTTCCAAAGCATCAACATCCTGATCAAACGCAATCAGTAAGCCATTTTCATTTAATCTAGATGCTATTTCCAGTGAATGGCCACCGCCACCAACTGTACAATCAACGTATGTACCGTCAGGCTTAATATTTAATCCCTCAATTGTTTCCTCTTTTAATACACTATAATGTTCAAACAAGCCCTCACCTGCTTTATTCTCATGTTTGTAAAATGTCTATGGTTATTTCCTGATTCGTTTTTTAGCTTGATTTTGTGCACGCGTATGCGCTTTTCGTATTAAATATCAAAGTCCAATAGGTTTTCTGCGATTTCAGAGAAGGATTCTTCAGATTCCTCCACGTAGTCTTCCCATTTTTCGTTAGCCCAAATCTCAACTCGTTCCGAAACTCCGATAACTACACATTCCTTTTCAAGTTCTGCATATGTTCGTAAGTTCGCTGGGATATTTATTCTGCCCTGCTTATCCACTTCGCATTCAACTGCGCCGGAAAAGAAAAAACGAGTGAAAGCTCTAGCATCTTTTTTAGTTAAGGGGAGTTGTTTTAGTTTCTCTTCTATTACCTTCCATTCGTTCATTGGGTAAGCGAATAAGCATTTATCAAGACCACGAGTCACAACAAAAGTCTCCCCAAGCTCTTCACGGAACTTGGCGGGTACAATCATTCTTCCCTTCGTATCTACGTTATGCTTGTATTCACCCATGAACATTTCTTTCTCCCCACTTTCGTAATATTATATTACCACAACCCTCCACTATCCTCCACTAATTTTTTCGTTTATCATTCATTTTTTATTTCACTAAGGATAAAAATGGTAATACAAAAAAGAAGAAAGCTGTTAAATCAACGTTTAACAGCTTTCTTCTTTAATTTTTTATAAGTGGTGAAAGGTGGAGGAATGGGTGGGTAATCCCAAATTATAGTTCCACAATATAATGTTGATTTTTAAAAGAACATGAGGAGCGAGCAAGTTTTGAAATGAACTCAGTTCCATATTCATTAAGAAATGGAAGTACACTCCAGGTACGTTCCTGTAATCCACCTTCCGGATTCAGCATCATCTGGATTAATTCGAATTGTGAAATCTCCTTTTCGTACTTCTCCTCTAACGCCTGTTCCATCCGATTTGTCAGATAATCGATTTCTCGATGTAAATAAAATAAATTCTTTTCAGCGAGAGCTCCGATGTCATCCCGGATGTCTTCAGCGACTCTTCGAATAGGCTGATGTGCTTGTTCAATTACCTTTTTTAGATCATCAGCTAATTGAGTAATAGGAGGCTGTTGCTTACTCAATAACCATTTTTCTTTTTCGTCCGCGCTTCCGTGGTGAAGGGCTGTCTCCAGTGAAATTCCAGTTGCAACTAAGGCCTTCTTTGTTCGTTCTGGAATAAATGTGAATGATAATCTTGGTACTACAGGCGGCATTTTCAGATCTAAGGAGTGAAATGCCGGCTTTAAGATTGACCAATAACCAATTTCCCCAGGTCCCCCAATAAAGGCTAATGTCGGTAGCAGAAGTTCCTGCATAATGGGACGAGTCACCACATTATTGCTAAGCTTTTCAGGTTGTTCGTTCGCGATCTTCAATAACTCTTCTGTCGAAAGATTGATCTCCTCTTGCTTACCTATCCAATCTCCCTCTTCTGTTCGCTTAAGCAGGATTCGCTCCTCATCTTGATGATAGAAGAGATGACCGTCTGACGGATCGAGATCTTCAAGTGAGGTGGTATAATCCATATTCGCCAACTCTTTGGAAGCTTGAGTAACTCCCTCACTTATTTTTGGTTGATTTTCAATTAACCGAATGAAATAGTCATTTTCGATTTTCCGAACACGTTTATCTGCTGCGTCCAGTAAAATCAATCCTTCTTTTTCAAATAACCTATGTATAAGTGTAGCAAAGAAGTCCGTAAAACTTTCTGAATCGTGGATCGCTTTTAGGATCATGTTATAATTTTTTTTTGTGTGAATTGTTTCTTCTAATGTTGAGAATAACTCATTGATCCATTTTTCAGCTAATGATTTATCCAACTTAATCTCAGAAATTGGTTTCTTCTTATAATGTGATTGATTAAACTTGAACTTTTTTAATCGTTGTTTCTCAGGTAAAAAAACATGATTGATTTCTTCATAATCATGATCTTCACCAGCAATCCAAAAAACTGGCAGTACTGGTGTACCCAATATTTCCTCTTGTTCCCTCGCCAGTTGTATAATGGAAATGACTTTGTTGATTGTATATAACGGCCCCGTCAACAAACCAGCCTGCTGGCCACCAACAACTACGACGGAATCAGGGTTTTTTAGTTTCTCAATTTGCTTCAACGTCTCTTCGCCAGCGCCCCAACGCGTATTGCATTCTTCGAGTATAGGAGCCAGTTCATTGCGTTTGAATTGTCTCATCTTTAATTCTTCCGCCCGAACTCCAAACGACTTAAAAGGGTCGTAATCAAAAAACTTTCTAATCTCTTTTCCATTTTTGTAATCAGCGATCAACTGACTTTCATTCTTCATATGCATTGCGTCGATTCGCATCTAATGTCTACTCCTTTAATTTGAATCAGTCCAAGTGTATTGTATCTAATCCTGAAGAAAATATCACTTTTCTTGATTTGCTTGTGCGATGTTTTTTATGCCACTAAATATTTGATGACTCCTGCAATTGCTAAACAACCATATAGGACGAAGAAGAGCAGGAAAGAAATCCTCCATAATAATTTAGTTGCTTTTTTTAATTGTACATCGCGTCTTGTTTTCCATTGGATAAAGATAATAATAGACAAAACACTTAATAAGAAAATTAAAACGATACCGAGAAAGCTTTTATCAAAAATCAGTGCAAGCATAATTGTTACTGCAATGATGTAAAAAAGCGTCGTCCATGTAACCATTTTATGAATTGCTTTTATCTTATTCCGTTCCATAATCATACTGCCAATATATACTATAAAGCTTGCAAGAATCGGAATTGTAATAAAAAATGAAAATAAATAAATTATAATATCTATCATTCCGGAAATTCTCCTTTATTAATTTTCCGAGCATAATCGAAAGGTATAATTTTTATTGTACCAAAATACTCCCTATTTGACTCTACTATATTTACATCTCTTCTTTTTCACACCCACAAGATTTTAAAAATACTATCAATTGGGGTATAATTAAAAAAAGAAAGAACTATCACTTATTAAGCAAAAGTTTTTTCATGATGATCAAGGGGGTATTGAAATGAATAAAGTAAAAGTGGAAAACCTATTAATCAATTATAAGACATTAGAGAAGTTTAAGAACTTCAGAGAATATGGAAACCAGGAACTTTCTATGCTCGAGGACTTGGAGAACAATTTTATTGAAAACAATAGTGAGTCACCCTTTTACGGTATTTATATGGGGGAAAGTTTAATTGCAAGGATGAGCCTCTACAGGATAAAGAGCAAATACGATAACTACTTCGATCCGCCACAGGACTATTTGGCACTTTGGAAACTTGAAGTTTTACCAGACTATCAGGGGCAGGGTTATGGTAAAATGATGGTCGACTATGCCAAAAGCTTTAATTTACCAATCAAGACAAGCCCACGAATCAATTCCCATGGTTTTTGGGAAAAAATGGGCTTCCAAAAAGCTCATTATGACTTAGAAAGGGATTTGGGAGAAAATCCGCTCATTTGGTTGCCTGAAGGTGTACAAGAAAAAGACACGCACCAAACGGAAGAGTCATCGAATTAAAGTTTCGCTTTTCTAGGAGATTGTTTGTACTGATATAGACATTTACTTAAATAAAACATGAAAAAGATTCCCTACTTGAAGAGAACTATTAGTTCTCCAAGATGGGAATCTTTTTTCAAACCTCTGCTTTACTTTCAGATGAACTATTAACCCATTGCCATAACTTCTCCATTTCGGCCCAGGCGTTTTGGTATCGCTGCACTTGTTGTAATAATTGTTGATTTTCTTTTTGAAGTCCTTCGATGATTTTTGCCTGTTCATCAGCCATTTCTTCAGAAACATTACTCTTCAACTTTTCCAGTAACTGAATAGCAGATTCAATCGCGTTTTTTTCTGGATCGTTAGTTGTCTGCAACGCTCTTAAAGCCTGGCTACTAATCTTTTTTCTCTCTTCTTTCGCATAAGAAATTGCTGATTCATATTGTTTTCGAATCGTTGCATTCCAGCGGAAACCGCAAGCTGCTGGTGTTCTAGCAAGCTTAGCCGCCACTTCTTTAAAAGCTTCTAATTGCGTATTTCCATTTCTAATATATTGCAGGACAGTTTCAGCTAATAAATCATCCTCTTCTTTCGTCCATGCATCCTGTCTTGTCTCTTTCATAGCACTCCTCCTCGTGTTACTTTGCTATCAATGTATGCAATAACGAGGATTGATAGAATCTCTGTTTACTTTTTTCTCAATGAAAAGTTTTCAAGTGCTTTTTTATGGGCCTCTGACTCCCATAAACTAGCAGAAGCCTTCACTTCTTCAACCATCCGTCGACGAAGTTCTTCCGGTTGAATAACAGCTCTATATTGCGCTTTTAGTAGACGCATCTGTTGCGCCGATTTTTCAATATAGGGAGAAAGATATTTTTCATCCTCCCAGCTTTCTTCTTCAATAATCTGGTGAATCCACCCTCTGTCCTTCAGTTCTTGTACCGACAAAACATCTCCCCTTGTGATCCAATCCAGAGCAAAACTTGGTTGGACTTTTTCATAAAGTAGAGCTCCACCTCCCCAACCAGGTAAAATCCCGATTGTAGACTGAATATATCCAAACTTAGTATTTTCTTTAGCAATTCTGATATCACAGGCTGTAGCCAGCTCACATCCGCCACCTAAAGCGTTGCCATTTAACTTAGCGATAACTGGAACCGGGAAGTAGAGAATACTTTCTAAAACTTCCATCATAGGAAATAACCGGAAGTATGCTTCTTCACTAGATAGCTCACCGTGCAGCTCAGATAAATCTCCACCTGCTGCAAACATAGTGTTACCTGCTCCCGTAATAATTAAAAACTTCAAATTGTCCTTTTCCGCTTTTTGTATTTTATCTTTTAAAAGCGCTGTCATTTCCATAGAAATTGCATTACGTTTTTCCGGTCTATTTAACCGGATAATACCATAGTCGTCCATGTGTCTTTCGTATGTAATTAATTCTCCCAACTTTGAATGCCCCCTTCATATTGTTTAATATAAAAAACAGACCACATAGTAGTGATCTGTTTCTATAGATTGGACAAGTTTAGTTGTTAACTACTTCGTCCCCTTTGTAATGACCACATGATTTGCACACGTGGTGTGGCTTAGTTAATTCACCACAGTTTGGGCATTCTACCATGCCAGGTACTAGAAGTTTTTTATGAGTACGACGTTGGTTTTTAACCTTTTTCGATGTTTTACGCTTAGGTACTGCCATGACCTACACCTCCTTCAAAATGAAAAGACAGTTCTACAAACTATTCATTTTCTTTCTTATTATTTTTAAGTAAAGACTCCAATTTTTTCAAACGTGGATCAATCGTCTTTTCCTTGGTTTCTTCCTGAACAAAGCTCCAACCTTCACCTTCTGTCGGTGCAGCTCCTTCTGGATTAGCTTCATCAGAAAATACCCGGAATGGGATTTCTAATAAAATATTCTCCAGAATATGTGGCTTCAAATCAAGTACTTCTCCTTCAACTGGATGGATATCATTTTCCAAATCATCCTCAGTTAAATATGGAGAAGTGGAAAATATTTCATCTGCTGTGATATCGTACTGATATGGAACATCGACAAGCGTTCTAGCACATGGTAAAATCATCTCACCTGTAATTTTCAAAGAAACAATAATTTCTTCGTTATCCGTTGTGAATGAAGCTCTAACATGTGCCGGTCTTATCCGGCGGATATCATTGTTCATCGTTTCCAATTCTGAAACATCAACTGTTTCTTCAAATTCGAAAGGTTGTTCAAAACTCTTTTGACGAATTTGTGATACAGTAATTTTCATGTTTATCACCTCTAGGCAACAAGAGTAATTTTAAAAGAAAAAAGCTAATTTGTCAATATCTTTTCTTTACAGTCAGGAATAAAATAATAATTTCCTGTCGATCACAATGTTTGTTACAATAATAGCACATTAATCCTAGGAGTTGAAGTATATGAAGTCCTGTGGTGTCATTGTTGAATACAATCCATTTCATAATGGACATGCTTATCATATCCAAGAAGCAAAAAAAGTAACCGGAGCTGATACGGTTATTGCTGTAATGAGTGGCAACTTTCTTCAACGAGGAGAACCAGCAATAATAGATAAATATCATCGGGCTGAAGCAGCGCTCTCATCAGGCATTGACCTTGTCTTGGAGTTACCTTATGCATTTGCTGTGCAAAATAGTGATTTATTTGCAAAAGGTGCTGTAAATACACTCCATAAAATGGGTGTATCATCGATTTGTTTCGGAAGTGAAGCAGGTGATGCAGCACAGTTTAAAACCAGTTTTACCAGTTTCCTTGAGCAAAAAGATGTTTATGAAAAAGAATTAAAGCATTGGTT
Source organism: Oceanobacillus luteolus (assembly GCF_023715655.1). Classification (GTDB taxonomy): domain Bacteria; phylum Bacillota; class Bacilli; order Bacillales; family Amphibacillaceae; genus Oceanobacillus; species Oceanobacillus luteolus. Next base: position 495,035 of record NZ_JAMBON010000001.1, read on the forward strand.
GAACAAGGGTTTATCTTTCCCAGAAGCTAGTATGCATGCATATGGAGCAATTGGATTAACAACTGAAGCAATGGACCTTTCCCAGCCAAACAATATATTAGGCATGAGCTATGTGAAAACAATAATGGAAAATAAATTCCCCATTGAAATACATACAATTAAGCGGATTAATAATCACTTTCACGAACCTGAAATAACAAACGCCATCGCGAGTGCAACGAGTATTCGAAATGAGATGATACAATCAGGCAATTTAACTTCAAAAGTTATAGCTGCCATTCCAGATGTGACACTACATCAACTCCAAGAATATAAACGAAAAACTACGCTTTGGCACCAATGGGAAAATTATTTCCAAATCTTAAATTATCGAGTTCAAACGATGACACATTCCGAATTACGTGATATCCACGGAGTTGTGGAGGGCCTAGAATACCGATTGAGTAAAACAGCAAAATATGCTCGAAGTATGCAGGAATGGATGGAATCGATTAAAACAAAAAGATATACTTGGACAAGAATTCAGCGGCTATTTGTCCACTTGTTAACCAATACAAGAAAAAGTGAATTGGATTCCTATCTAAAAGAATCTACTGGAGTACCTTACGTTCGTCTACTCGGAATGACGGAAAGAGGTCAGAGATACTTGAACAAAATGAAAAAAACGGTGGAAGTCCCTATCATTACTAATTTCAGTAAAGATATGCATCCAATGCTTCAATTGGAGGAGAGAGCAACAGCAGCATATTATAGTATCCTCTCACCAGAAACAAGATTGTCATTATCCAAGCAAGAGCTGAGAACACCTTTGCGTATTTAATGAAAAAGCTTGCGATCATGCCATAAGTGGCCCTATCGCAAGCTTTTATTTTTGTTATTGGAGTTCTTCCAAATAGTTTAAAGCATCATCAAATGTATCTACAGGTACGATTTCCATTTCACTATCAATTTCTTCTGCTGTTTGTTTAGCAATTTCATAATTGGAATCCGCTCTACCATTTTCATTTGGGACGAAGAAAATGTCAATTCCTTCACGATCAGCAGATACGACCTTTTTGTCGACACCACCAATTCGATAAATATTTCCATCGTAATCAATTTCACCTGTTCCAGCTATTTTATAACCTTTCGTAATATCTTCTTCCGTCAATTGGTCATAGATTTCCAAAGCAAACATTAAACCCGCACTTGGACCACCTATATTTCCACTGGAAAAGTTAACTTCTGGATCAACTGTAACTTCCCGATCAGTAACAAGACTGATTCCCATACCAACTCTCGATTCATCATTCGGGAAATAATCCAATGTAATTTCAGTACTTAACGTTTCATTCTCCCTAATAAAGTCAACTGCTATCGTATCTCCTGCCTGTTTTCCCTCCACATAACTGACTAAATCAGATGACTCCTCAATTTCATTTCCATCTAAACTTATTATCCGGTCACCCATCTCCAACTTACCAAAGGAAGGCATATTTTCTACGACTCCAACAACATATACGCCGACATAGTCGATGGTAATATCTTTCCCAGCGGATTCATACGCAACGACAAGCGATGCTTCTTGAGAACTCTCCATCACCTGAAGTTGTCCATGCATGTAATCATCAGGTGTAATACCTTCGGGAATCACTTCATGGAGAGGCCTAACCTCATTATGGGGAAGTACTTTAGCAAGAACGTATTGTAAAGGTGTAGCCTGCAGTCCACTAACCGTCACTAAATGCATTTCTCCTTCACTAGCATGTCCACCATCCACTTCTACAATCGGATTGAGTGGTTCGGTATTTCCAGGTTTTTGTATGTAATATGGTATTCGATATACTGCGAAAAAGTAAACGCAGACCAATATAATCACATAGAAAATAATTCGTTTTTTTGAAAGCTTCATCTATCCCGCCCCTTCCTGACAGTTATTTCTATTCTAAAAGTATTTGTCATATTCAAAGCCCTGAGCTGCGTATATTGATAAGGAACACTAAGCCTGTACACTTAAACATAGTCTATTCTAGCATTAATTTTACACCTTCCAAAATCTCTTGTACAGATAGCACGTCTCTAGGGGGCTTCCGATTGAATTCATTTTTAAAAACCATTTTGTTATCCGGAGTAACAATTTGTTTAACGATATTACTCATTCAATTTCCCGATGAAGCATTAGCCGCCAGCATACGTGGTTTAAAAATGTGGGCAGAAGTTGTATTCCCTTCCCTCCTACCGTTCTTTATTACAGCTGAACTTTTGCTTGCCTTTGGTGTAGTTAAATTTCTTGGCGTCTTATTTGAGCCGATTATGCGTCCGTTGTTCAATGTTCCCGGCGCCGGCAGCTTTGGTTGGATGATGGGTATGGCAAGTGGTTATCCTACAGGTGCCAAAATTGCAGCAAGACTCCGAGAAGAAAAACAACTAACTAAAATTGAAGCTGAAAGATTAGTATCTTTTACAAATAACTCCAGTCCGCTTTTTATTTTTGGAGCAATATCCGTTGGATTGTTCCATAACGCTGCACTAGGAGTATTATTAGCTGTTTCCCACTATGTCAGTAATATGTTTGTCGGTATATTGATGCGATTTTACAAACTACGCGAAAGTAAGAAAGATATAGTGAAATATGAAAAAAAGCATAATTCACCAATCTTTATTCATGCGCTGAAGCAAATGCATGAAACTAGAATGAAAGAATCTCGTCCGCTTGGCGAAGTATTGGGTGATGCGGTTTTACAATCTATTAAAACGTTAGTGATGGTCGGTGGATTCATCATTCTTTTTTCGGTTGTTGTCCAGTTACTCCATCTCGTAAACATATCCGTTTGGATCAGTAAAATAATTGAAGTTATATTCCATTTGTTAGGCATCCCAACAGCTCTTGGACTACCTTTTTTCTCTGGGTTATTTGAGATTACTCTTGGCGCTACTTTAATATCAAATATAGAAATAAATTCTCTACTACCAAAATTGATTTTAGTTAGCTTTATTTTAGGGTTCAACGGTTTTTCCATCCAAGCTCAGGTTGCCAGTATTTTAGCAAAAACTGATATCCGCTTTACTCCTTATCTTTTTGCAAGATTTTTACACGGTATTATCGCAAGTGTTCTTACCATAATTCTTTATAAACCTCTCTATTTAAATCGAATGACAGAGGGAACAGTAGAAGTACCGGCCATAACGGATTCCTCCGTACCTCTGATCAACCAATTGTATATGTATCTAACTACGATTGGCCCTTGGATTACGCTACTGTTTTTATCGATAAGTTCTATTATACTGTACCAAAAAAGCAAAAGAGATGGTTAAAGCCATCTCTTTTAAGCTATGCATAATTAAATTTCTTTTTTAATGCTTGCTCAACAACCTCCGGTACCAGCCCCGATATATTTCCATTATACTGAGCCACTTCTTTAATCATACTAGAACTCAAAAATGAAAATTGGTTGTTCGTCATGATAAAGAATGTTTCAATATCTTTGTTTAAGGTCCGGTTCATAGAAGTAATCTGCATCTCGTATTCAAAGTCGGTTACAGCTCTCAATCCTCGTATAACAACATCGGCATTTTTTTCAGTAGCATAATGCATCAACAGAAAATTGGATGAATCCACTTCAACATTCGGTAAATGCTTGGTCGATTCTTTAATCAATCGTACACGTTCCTCTACTGAAAATAACGGAGATTTTGCTTGATTATTGAATACAGTTACTATCACTCTGCCAAAGATTTTAGCAGCTCGTTCTACAATATCTAAATGTCCATTAGTAAATGGATCGAAGCTTCCAGGAACAATGGCTAATTTTGACATTATTTTACCCCTCTCTAAATGTTATGAAACCCATTCAGTCGCAAGACCCTCCCCCACTGAATGTTAGTTGAACTGAGATAAGGATATAGGAAGTTTTTCCTTCCACTTTCGTATGTAAGTTTCTCATCTCAGTTATTGGACTATAGTTGTGTGTTAAAACGGTAGATGGTTACTGCAATTGTATTACTGTAATTTTCCTTTTTCATTATAGTTAAATCAGCATTTTGATCCGGCAATTCATCATTCGGATCATGTTCACAGTAAATAATACCATCATTTTTAATGAGATTGTTTTCAATTATCTCTTCGATGAGTTTTGTATAACTGACTTTTTTATAGGGCGGATCGAGAAGAATTAAATCAAATATCAACTCTCTCTTAGCAGCAGCTTTGATAGCACGGTATGCATCTGTACGAAAGACCTCTGCCCTGTCCTCCATTCTCACCGTTTTTAAATTCTCTTTAATGGTATGTATTGCCTTTCCCTGCTTATCCACAAAAACAGCTTGTTCCATCCCACGGCTAAGTGCTTCTATACCGAGTGAGCCGCTTCCGGCAAATAAATCTAAAACATTGCCTCCATCAAAAAATGGACCCATAGACTGGAAAACGGCTTCTTTAATTTTATCTGTAGTTGGCCTAGTTGCACTCCCAGGTACAGCTTTCAAAGCCTGTCCCTTTCGGACACCAGCAATCACTCTCATGACGTCACCCCAATTCGACGATTCGACATAATCCTATCATAAATTTAATAATAATTAAACTTTGCTTCACTATTTTTTTACAAATCATTACGTTAATGAAATAAATAATAAGCACCAAAGATTGCTAACTAACTGAAATTCAGGTGAATATTTCCTTCTCTGGTCCCGTAGCCCCCGATACCCCTTCGCTTTCCGTGGGCGGCTGGTGAGCCTCCTCGTGGGCAAGCCCACTGCAGGGTCTCACCGATGCCTCTGCTCCCACAGGAGTCTACGGAGTACCGGGGGCTTCTCATAGCAAGCCCTATAATTAGAGCATTGAATTAAATATTTATACATTTGCCTCGAACACTACAGTTATTTCATCTATAATTTATTTATCATTTGATTAGAAACCTCAAACATGCAATAGCAAGAAGGTATCTAAATAAGTGCCTTGAAATCATATAGTCAATAATTAAATAAATTATTATACGTAAATCACTATTTTTAAGATTATGTTTGTTGTTCTGATGCCAAGAATAATAACTTTTTCTTCCCATAATGATACAATACTCCAAATCTCAATATTTCCGGGCTGCGGACTTACGAATGAGTTTCAAATAATAATCGGGCTTGTCAAATAAAGTGTGTAAGTTCCCATTTATTCAAGGTACTTTAACACCCTATCTTTCAGTTCATCATGAAGAAGAAGCTGGTTCATAACCATGGCCCAGTTTTGAATGCGACCACCCTCCC